>JANQAD010000001.1:1269121-2538242 GCA_024707205.1 Demequina sp. | reverse complement strand
GCTTTCGAGCTGTCCATAACTCGTATCGGCCTCAAACGCAGGCCGGCGAGAGCTCATGGATGGAACATCGACGTGGTGACAGCGCAGCAGCGCTCGTCCTAGTACGCCCCTCGGGGCTGGAACGGTCGCAGCAACGCAAGCGCCGCCACATGGCACACTGTTGGGTCCTGAGGGATCGAAATTTGGCTCAACCTCGGGCCGATTGAATCGGCCGGACGGACCGTCGGATCTGGATGAACCGCGTGGATCACACCACGTAGGCGCCAGTGGTAGGCGGGCCCACCCGTACCTTGAGAACTGCACAGTGGACGCGAGCATCTTTGAAATCTGTAATTTTGTGTCAAGTTTTTAAGAGCACATGGTGGATGCCTTGGCAGTAGGAGCCGAAGAAGGACGTTGTAACCTGCGAAAAGCCTCGGGGAGCTGGTAAACGAGCTTTGATCCGAGGATGTCCGAATGGGGAAACCCCGCTGGAGTCATGTCCAGTGACCCTCGCCTGAACACATAGGGCGAGTGGAGGGAACGTCGGGAAGTGAAACATCTCAGTACCGACAGGAAGAGATATTCCGTGAGTAGTGGCGAGCGAAAGCGGAAAAGGCCAAACCGTTAGCGTGTGATAGCCGGCAGGCGTTGCGTTAGCGGGGTTGTGGGACCTTTCTGGTAGATCTGCCGATCTACCAAGGAGTCAAAAATCCGCGTAATAGTCGAAGGGCATTGAAAGGCCCGGCACAGAGGGTGTTACCCCCGTAGACGAAATTGCGCGGACTCCTGAGAGTCATCCCAAGTAGCACGGGGCCCGAGAAATCCCGTGTGAATCCGTAGAGACCACTCTATAAGCCTAAATACTACCTACTGACCGATAGCGAATCAGTACCGTGAGGGAAGGGTGAAAAGTACCCCGAGAGGGGGAGTGAAATAGTACCTGAAACCGTGTGCTTACAATCCGTTGGAGCCTCCCTAGCAGGGGTGACAGCGTGCCTTTTGAAGAATGAGCCTGCGAGTTAGTGCTCGGTGGCGAGGTTAAGCCGTGTGGCGTAGCCGTAGCGAAAGCGAGTCCGAATAGGGCGTTTGAGTCGCCGGGTCTAGACCCGAAGCGAAGTGATCTATCCATGGCCAGGCTGAAGCGCGGGTAAGACCGCGTGGAGGGCCGAACCCACTTGGGTTGAAAACCGAGGGGATGAGCTGTGGATAGGGGTGAAAGGCCAATCAAACTTCGTGATAGCTGGTTCTCCCCGAAATGCATTTAGGTGCAGCGTTGCGTGTTTCTTGCCGGAGGTAGAGCTACTGGATGGCCGATGGGTCCTACCAGATTACTGACGTCAGCCAAACTCCGAATGCCGGTAAGTGAGAGCGCAGCAGTGAGACTGTGGGGGATAAGCTTCATAGTCGAGAGGGAAACAGCCCAGAACACCAACTAAGGCCCCTAAGCGTGTGCTAAGTGGGAAAGGATGTGGAGTTGCCCAGACAACCAGGAGGTTGGCTTAGAAGCAGCCATCCTTGAAAGAGTGCGTAATAGCTCACTGGTCAAGTGATTCCGCGCCGACAATGTAGCGGGGCTCAAGTACACCGCCGAAGTTGTGTCATTCACACACTGCCTGGTCTTCGGATCCAAGCGTGTGGATGGGTAGGGAGCGTCGTGTGGCGAGTGAAGCGGCGGGGTAACCCAGCCGTGGACGCCACACGAGTGAGAATGCAGGCATGAGTAGCGAAAGACGGGTGAGAAACCCGTCCGCCGAATGATCAAGGGTTCCAGGGCCAGGTTAATCCGCCCTGGGTAAGTCGGGACCTAAGGCGAGGCCGACAGGCGTAGTCGATGGACAACGGGTTGATATTCCCGTACCGGCGAAGAACCGCCCATGCCGAATCAGATAATGCTAAGTGCCCAAAGCAGGTGCACCCTTCGGGGAATCTCTGTGGCGCGCACGACCCGAATCTGTAGTAGGCAAGCGTATTAACAGGGGTGACGCAGGAAGGTAGCCGAGCGTGGCGATGGTTGTCCACGTTTAAGGGTGTAGGGCGAGCTGTAGGCAAATCCGCAGCTCACATGGCCTGAGACCTGAAGATGACCTCTTTAGAGGGAAATCGGTGATCCTATGCTGCCAAGAAAAACCTCGGCGCGAGGTTCTAGCCGCCCGTACCCCAAACCGACTCAGGTGATCAGGTAGAGAATACTAAGGCGATCGAGAGAATCGTGGTTAAGGAACTCGGCAAAATGCCCCCGTAACTTCGGGAGAAGGGGGGCCTGAGGCGTGACGGAACTTGCTTCCTGAGCGTTTGAGGGCCGCAGAGACCAGAGAGAAGCGACTGTTTACTAAAAACACAGGTCCGTGCGAAGTCGCAAGACGATGTATACGGACTGACGCCTGCCCGGTGCTGGAAGGTTAAGAGGAAGGGTCAGCCTTTGGCGAAGCTCTGAATTTAAGCCCCAGTAAACGGCGGTGGTAACTATAACCATCCTAAGGTAGCGAAATTCCTTGTCGGGTAAGTTCCGACCTGCACGAATGGCGTAACGACTTCTCTGCTGTCTCAACCGCGAACTCGGCGAAATTGCAATACGAGTAAAGATGCTCGTTACGCGCAGCAGGACGGAAAGACCCCGGGACCTTTACTATAGCTTGGTATTGGTATTCGGTGTGGTTTGTGTAGGATAGGTGGGAGACTTTGAAGCCGATACGCCAGTATTGGTGGAGTCATCGTTGAAATACCACTCTGATCACTCTGGATATCTAACCTCGGTCCGTAATCCGGATCAGGGACAGTGCCTGGTGGGTAGTTTAACTGGGGCGGTTGCCTCCCAAAAAGTAACGGAGGCGCCCAAAGGTTCCCTCAGCCTGGTTGGCAATCAGGTGGCGAGTGCAAGTGTACAAGGGAGCTTGACTGTGAGACTGACAGGTCGAGCAGGGACGAAAGTCGGGACTAGTGACCCGCTGGTGGCAAGTGGAAGCGCCAGCGCTCAACGGATAAAAGGTACCCCGGGGATAACAGGCTGATCCTGCCCAAGAGTCCATATCGACGGCATGGTTTGGCACCTCGATGTCGGCTCGTCGCATCCTGGGGCTGGAGTTGGTCCCAAGGGTTGGGCTGTTCGCCCATTAAAGCGGTACGCGAGCTGGGTTTAGAACGTCGTGAGACAGTTCGGTCCCTATCCGCTGCGCGCGCAGGAAATTTGAGAAAGGCTGCCCCTAGTACGAGAGGACCGGGGTGGACTAACCTCTGGTGTGCCAGTTGTTCCGCCAGGAGCACGGCTGGTTGGCTACGTTGGGAAGGGATAACCGCTGAAAGCATCTAAGCGGGAAGCCTGTTTCAAGATGAGATTTCCATGGGCTTCGGCCCGAGAGGCCCCCCGGCAGACCACCGGGTTGATAGGCCGGATGTGGAAGAGGGGACTAAAGACCCTTGAAGCTGACCGGTACTAATAGGCCGATAACTTGACCTACCTCAGATTTTATTGATTTGCTACGCGTCCACTGTGCGGTTCCCGAGATACGGTCGGGCAACTGATATATCTCCATAGAGTTTCCGCAGCCATAGCGAGAGGGAAACGCCCGGTCCCATTCCGAACCCGGAAGCTAAGCCTCTCAGCGCCGATGGTACTGCACTTGCGAAGGTGTGGGAGAGTAGGTCGCTGCGGGACATTCTTTCAACGAAGGGCCGCCCAACGATGGGCGGCCCTTCGTCATTTCTGCGTACGATAACTGCACACCTGAACGGAGCAAGATGGCCTCGAACGACCGCGCCCCGCGCGACTCTCGTGCACCGCGCCCCAACGGATCCTCCGGCCGCGGCGGGGCACCCAACACTCGTGGGTATGCCGGCAAGCCGCGCAGCGGGGACGGCGACAAGCGCCGCACCGACGGCGACAAGCGCCGCACCGACGCTCCCCATGGCGCAAGGCCACCACGCAAGGACGGGGACCAGCGCGGAGGCCAGCGCGCCGACAAGCCCGTGAAGACGGGCCCGCCGGCACCGGAGATCCCGGAAGAGATCGTTTACGGGCAGCTCGATCGCACCGTGCGCGCGCGGCTCCGAACACTGAGCAAGGAGAACGCGGAAGACGTCGGTCGCCACCTCATCATGGCTGGCAACCTGCTCGAGTCCGATCCCGAGCTCGCATATCAGCATGCAATGGTGGCCGCCTCGCGCGGTGGCCGCGTGGACGTGGTCCGCGAGGCCGCAGCACTGACCGCATACGCCACTGGCCGGTATGTGGAGGCGCTGAGAGAGTTCCGCACCGTTCGCAGGCTCAACGGCTCGAGCGAGCATCTGCCACTCATGGCCGATTGTGAACGTGGACTGGGGCGCCCTGAGCGCGCGATCGCGCTCGCGCAGGAGACGGAGGCCGCAAGCCTTACTCCGGCTGGTCGCATCGAGCTCGCGATTGTCGTGGCTGGCGCTCGCGCCGACATGGGAGACAAGGAGGCGGCGCTCGTATCGCTCAAGCGCCTCTCGACTTCCGATCCGGAGCTGCGGGCTCGTATCGACGAGGCCACGGCCACCGTGCTGCGTGAGCTCGGCCGCAACGACGAGGCCGACGCGCTTGAGCCGCCCAAGGACTCCGAGCCGGCGGGCGCCGAGGACGAGGATGTGGTTGTCTACGACACGTTCGACGAGGACCACCCGGCATGAGCCTCATCGGATCCGATGGCCCCCTCGAGACCGCCTACGACGTAGCGCTCGTGGACCTCGACGGCGTCGCCTACAAGGGACCCAACGCCATCCCCACTGCGCCCGGAGCTCTCAAGGCGGCCCGCGCGTCGGGCATGCGGCTGGTCTTCGTGACCAATAATGCGTCGCGCGAACCGGGCGAGGTGGCCGCTCATCTGACCGACCTGGGCATTCCCGCCGTGGACGAGGAGATCCTCACCGCGGCGCAAGCGGGGGCAGCGATGCTCGCCGAGCACTGCGCGCCTGGTGCAAAGGTGCTGGTAATTGGCGGCAAGGGGCTGCGCACTGCCGTGGAGGCAGAAGGCTTTGCCGTGGTGGAGGGCGCTGGCGATCATCCCGAGGCCGTGATCCAGGGCTACTCGCCGGACATTGGCTGGGCGGAGCTCGCGGAGGCCGCGTACGCGATCAATGCGGGCGCGCACTACTTCGCGACCAACCTCGACCGCACCCTGCCCACGGAGCGCGGCATGGCGCCGGGCAACGGTTCGCTGGTGGCCGCCGTGGTCACGGCAACCGGGGTAACCCCGCCAGCGGCAGGCAAGCCGGAACCAGGAATGTTCCTGCTCGCCGCCAAGAGAGCGGGCTCGCAGCGGCCCCTCGTGATCGGAGACCGGCTCGACACCGACCTCAAGGGAGCTCGCGCCGCCGGCATCCCCGGCCTGCTCGTCCTCACCGGGGTCAGTGACGTGAAGGAGACCCTCACCGCCCCGCCGGAGCATCGACCTTCGTACATCGGCGCTGATCTGCGCTCCCTCGCTGAGACTCATCCGGCGCCGCGACAGGACGGAAACTGGTGGCACGTTGGGGAGGCGAGAGCGCACGTGGTCGAGGGTCGTCTCCTGGTCGACGGGGGAAGCGCGATCGATAGGGTCCGCGCGGCGTGCTGCGCCGCATGGGCCGCCACGGACGCCGGAGAGAAGTTGCTGGTTGAGACGCTTCCACACTTGGGGGTAGCCTCCTGATATGAGCGACATCCACGAGACGCGCGAGTCCGTAGCCGACGTCGAGTACCCGGCGGAGGTCAAGGCGGCGCTTGAGGCCGTCACCGAGCTCCCCGAGGACCTCGAGGAGCAGGCCGACTTCTTTGACAAGGTGCAGAACGCGCTGAGCAACCGCCTGCGCGAAGAGAGCTGACGCGCCTGGACCGCGTGCTCGTCGCACGCGGGCTCGCACGGTCGCGCACCCACGCGCAACACCTCATCGAGCGCGGTGCCGTGACGCTTGACGACGCCGTGCTCACTCGCGCATCGATGGACGTCGCCGATGACGCCCAGTTGACAGTCAACGATGACGGCTACGTCTCGCGCGCGGCGCACAAGCTCATCGGCGCGCTCGATGCGTGCGCCGCTGACGGTCTCGCGGTGAGCGGTCGCCGCGCCCTCGATGCGGGAGCCTCGACCGGAGGCTTCACCCAGGTCCTGCTCGAACGGGGAGCCGCGCACGTGACCGCGATCGACGTGGGCCACGGGCAGCTCGTGGACGAACTCAGGACCGACCCCAGGGTCACGTGTATCGAGGGCCTCAATCTGAGGGACCTGGAACCGTCCATACTCTCGCGCCCCATCGATCTCGTGGTGGCGGACCTGTCCTTCATCTCCCTCACCCTGGTGACGCGACAGCTGTGCGCAACCCTGGCGTCGGGCGACCTGGTGCTCATGGTGAAGCCGCAGTTCGAGGTGGGCCGCGAAAAGCTGGGCGCTGGAGGCGTCGTGACGCGCCCGGACGACCACGCGGCCGCCGTGGCGGCCGTTGCCGCCGCGCTCGAACATGAGGGTGCGGTTATCCACAGGCTGGAGCGCTCGCAGCTGCCCGGACTCACTGGGAACGTGGAATTCTTCGTCTGGGCATCGCTCGCGTGGCAGGCTAGGGACGACGGCCGCAGGCCGCAGCTGACCGGTGCGGCCCTTGCGGCCGCGATTGAGCACGTGACGAAGGGACGCCTGTGAGCCGCAGGATGCTGGTGGTGGTCAATCCGCACCGCGCCGATGCCGCGCATGCGGGCGACCTTGTGACGCGCGCGCTCGAGGCCGAGGGCATCGAGATCTGCACGTCTTTCGAGCCGGGCACCGACCAGCCGATCGAGGCAGCCGTCGTCCTCGGCGGCGACGGGACGATCCTCCACGCGGCGAGCATCACGCGCGGCACCGGGACGCCGCTCCTGGGCATCAACCTCGGGCACGTCGGGTTCCTCGCGGAGGCCGAGCGCGAGGACATTCGGCACGCGATCCAGCGCCTCGTCGCCGGCGACTACGCGGTCGAGGAGCGCAACACGCTAGAGGTTCTCGTGAAGCAGCCAAACGGCGACACCGAGACCGGGTGGGCCCTCAACGAGGCGACGGTGGAGCGCGCAAACCTGCGCCGCACAGTGGAACTCGCGGTCGAGGTAGACGGGCGACCGGTCTCGACATTCGGCTGCGACGGGGTGGTCGTGTCAACCGCCACGGGCTCCACCGCTCACGCGTTCAGCGCGGGCGGCCCCATCCTGTGGCCCAACGTGGACGCGCTGCTCTTTGTCCCACTCGCCGCGCACGCGCTCTTGCGCGCCCACTCGTTGTGGGTCCGGAGTCGTGGTTCGCCGTGGAGGTCACGGAACGGTCCGAGTCCGAGGCGCAGGTGGTCCTCGACGGTTCCAGGAGCATCGACGTGCTGCGGGGCGGCAGGGTAGAGGTGCGCCGCGGCACGCAGCCCGTCAAGCTTGCGCGCATGTCCGACGCACCCTTCACCGAACGTTTGGTGCGCAAGTTCTCGCTGCCGATCAACGGCTGGCGCGGCCCCGTCCAGGACGGCTGAGCGTGCTGCACGAACTCGCCATCGAGAATCTTGGCGTCATCGAGTCCGCGCGCGTGCCGCTCGGGCCGGGTTTGACGTGCGTGACGGGAGAGACCGGCGCGGGCAAGACCATGGTGCTCACCGGACTGGGACTCATCCTTGGCGCGAAGGCAGACGCCGCGACGGTTCGCGCGGGCGCCCCGGAGGCCGTCGCCGAAGCGGTCCTCGATATGCCCGACGCTGCGGCCGGGTTGGCTGCCGACGCCGGCGCCGCGGTTGAGGACGACGGCACAGTCATCGTGGCGCGGACCGTTGGTGCCACCACTCGCTCACGCTCGACGCTCGGCGGCCGGACCGTGCCGCAATCGCTGCTCGCCGAACTTGCCGAGAACGCGGTTACCGTGCACGGTCAGGCGGATCAGGTGAGGCTCAGGACCCCCGCGAAGCAGCGGGCTACTCTCGACGCGTTCGCGGGTCCCGACCACGACGCGGTGCTGTCCGAGTACCGCGAGGCCTGGTCTGCCTGGGCGGATGCCCGCGCGGCCCTGGCCGAGATGGAGTCGGGCGCCGCAACGCAGAGGGCCGTGATCGAGGCTCTCCGCGCGGATCTTGAGGCGATCGACGCCGTTGACCCACAGCCGCACGAGGACGACGAGCTCGCCGCCCGGATCGCGGTGCTGGAGAACTCAGCCGAGGTGCGCGCCGCCGCCGGAGCGGCCCAGTCGATTCTCGCAGGCGACGACGAGGTCAACGCCATCGGCGTGCTAGACGCTGCCGCGCGGGCGCTCGCCGGCGCGGCGAGACACGAGCCCGTCCTGGAGGACCTCGCACAGCGCATCGCCGGGCTCCGATACGGCGCCGCAGACCTCGCGACCGAGCTGGCGCGGTACCTCGACGGGCTCGACGCGGACGGCGCGAGCCTCGACGAGCTGCACACCCGCCGCTCCGCGATAGCCGGCCTGCAGCGTCGGCTCTCCACCGATCTCGATGGGGTGCTCGCCCACGCCGCGCGAGCGAGAGAGACCGTTGCCGCAGATGACGCATGGGACGAGACGCTCGCGAACCGGCGCGAGCACGAGCGCCGGTGCGAGGCTCGCGTCGTGGACCTCGCAGCGCGCGTCTCCGGCGGACGCCGCGCCGCCGCCGACGCCCTGGCGACCGCGGTCGCGAAGGAACTCGCGCAGCTTGCCATGGCCGACGCCGAGTTCGGGGTGACGATCGAGCCAACCCAGCCAGGCCCGTCGGGCGCCGACGCGGTTGCCATGACCCTTGCCGCCCACCCTGGGGCCGTTCCCCGCCCCGTCGCCGACGCGGCCAGCGGGGGAGAGCTCTCGCGCATCATGCTCGCGATCGAGGTGGCGCTCGCGGGCCGCTCGGCCCATCCGGGTCACACCTTCGTCTTCGACGAGGTCGACGCCGGCGTAGGCGGAAAAGCCGCCCTCGCGGTGGGTCAACGGCTCTCCGAGCTCGCCAAGACCCACCAGGTGCTCGTGGTCACCCACCTCGCGCAAGTGGCCGCATTCGCGGACGCTCACATCGTCGTAGCGAAGGCGACGGACGGCGTGGTGACGCGCAGCCAGGTCCACTCTGTACTCGGCGATGACCGGATTACGGAGATTGCCCGATTGCTCTCCGGCCAAGAGTCGTCAAGTGCCGCGAGGGCCCACGCGATTGAACTTCTGGAGGCCTCGTCCGTGGGACGATGACGTCCATGGCTGAACCACCGCAGGACGTTGGCGCGCGCGCCGACGCCTCCACGGAGGCCATTCCGACGGTGGGTGCCGTGACCGGTCCGGCGAGGAGCGGAACGCACCTGCGCGAGCTCATTGCGAAGGCGAAGCCGGGCGATGTCGCGATCATCGACGTGCTCGATCTGCGCGAGGCGGACGCGGAGGCACTCGCCGCGGCGGGTGTCGTCGCCGTCGTGAACGCGCAGCGCACGGCGTCCGGCAGGCAGCCGGCCGCGGGGGCCCGCACGCTTCTACGGGCGGGACTCGCGGTCATCGACGGCGCGGGACCTGCCGTGCTCGCGCTGCGCGACGGAACGATGCTCACTCTCTCGGCTGACCGGGTCATGCGCGGGGCCGCGGTGATCGCGACCGGGACGGCACTGACCCAGGAGCGAGTCGTTGCCGCAGACACCGCGGCGCTCGATCACCTCAAGGTGCAGGTCGCGGTGTTCGGTTCGCACGCGATCGAGCGCCTCGAGCGCGAGGGGCAGCTCTTCTTTGAGGGTGCTGGGCTGCCGAGCCTCGGAATCGATGTCGCGGGCCGCATCGTGCTTGTGGTGGCGGACTCGCCAACGACGGCGGCTGACTTAAGCGCGCTGCGGCTGTTCATCAATGACAGGCGTCCCATCGTCATCTCCGAAGGTGGTGCCGTGGACGCGTGCCTCGCAGCGCACCTGCGGCCGGCGGTCATCATCGGCGGCATCGAATCGGCGCCAGAGTCCGCGCTCGCTCAGGCCAGGGTCATCGTGCCCGAGGGCGAGCAGGGCGTCGGGTCTCGCCTCGAGGCGATGGGCGTCGGCTACGACGTCGCTCATGTGGCGCTCGGCAGCGCCGACCTTGCCGCGCTCGCAGCGCACCATGCAGGGGCCGAGGTCATCGTCGTCGCCGGCCGTCGGCAGGGCGCCGTCGACGTGCTCAGCGCCGAGCCGGACGTGGGCATCGGCGCGTTCCTCACGGCTCTCGTGACCCGCCGCTCCACAACGGACGCCTCTGTCATCGCGGCAACCTACCGGCATCGGCACTCGCTGCTGTTTGTATGGACCGTGCTCGTGCTCGCCTTCGCGACCTTGGCCATCGCGCTGTGGTCCATCGACGATGTGCGCGCATGGGTGCAGGACGCGTGGACGGCGGTCACCGGGTGGTTCGGGGGCACGGCATGAGCGCGCGCAGCAGGCTCCTCGTGGGCGCGCTCGCGGTCTTCGCGCTTGCGATCGGCATCCTCGTCGGCTCCGGGCTGCTCAGCGAAGGCCTGTTCAGCGGTTCTGACAACGCGCAGGAGCTCGAGCGCGCGCAGGCCGACGCGGCCGCCGCACAGGCCGATGCGCAGCAGGGCAGGGAATTCGCTGATGTCGCGGGCCCCGCGGCCGTTCGCGCGCGCTTGCAGGGCCACAGCATCGCGCTCGTCCGCACGGCGGACGCCACGGACGAGGATCTGAGCGCGGCATCGGCCCGCCTCGAGACGGCGGGGGCCGTCATCACCGCGTCAGTAGCCGTCACGAAGGAGTGGACTGCGGAGGACCGCGGGCCATTCAGGGATGCTCTCGCGGAGCAGATCACCGCCTCGCTGCCGAACCCGCCGGAGGGTTCCACGACCCCGCAGGTGCTCTCGGCGGCCCTCGCAATCTCCCCTGGCCTCCGGCGGAGAGTTCGACGCCGCCGGTCAGGAGCGCGCAGACACGCTCTGGTCCCTGCTGCAGGACGCAGGCCTGGTGACGGGGGACCGCTCCGGGGTGGCCGATATGTTCCTGCTCGTGGCGCCAGGTGGCGATGTCTCCGACCTCGCGGGCGCGTTCGTCGCGGCGTCCGGTGGCACGGTCGTCGGGTTCACGGGCGCCACGGCGGGGGAGGCGGCGGGAGCGACCACGGTGACCAATGCCGCCACGTTCTATGGCGGCTGGGCGGTCACCGGGGCCGCGATTCAGGCGGCCGGTGGGATCTCCGGGAACTACGACGCGAGCGACGCTGACGAGCTCATTTCCGGCCTCGGCACCGACACCTGACCCATGACCAAGCCAACCGTCGGCGCGCCACCCTCGCACGGCGTCGGCCGGGACTGGTAAACTGGAGTTCCGTGGAGCGAACTCGATACTCGTCCGGTCAGGACCATGTCACCCGTCACATCTTCGTCACCGGAGGCGTTGTTTCCTCCCTCGGGAAGGGTTTGACGGCTTCGAGCCTCGGCCGCCTCCTCAGGTCACGCGGAATCCGCGTGACGATGCAGAAGCTGGATCCCTACCTCAACGTGGATCCCGGCACCATGAATCCGTTCCAGCACGGCGAGGTGTTCGTCACCGACGACGGCGCCGAGACGGACCTCGACATCGGACACTACGAGCGCTTCCTGGACGTCAATCTCAGCGCCTCCTCGAACGTGACGACGGGCCAGGTCTACTCGCAGGTCATCGCCAAGGAGCGCCGCGGCGAGTACCTGGGCGACACGGTCCAGGTCATCCCGCACATCACGGACGAGATCAAGCGCCGCATGCGCGCGCAGGCCGCCCCAACGTGGACGTCATCATCACCGAGATCGGCGGCACGGTAGGCGACATCGAGTCCCAGCCATTCCTCGAGGCCGCGCGCCAGGTGCGCCACGACGTCGGCCGCGACTACGTCTTCTTCCTGCACGTGTCGCTCGTGCCTTTCATCGGGCCGTCCGGCGAGCAGAAGACCAAGCCCACCCAGCACTCGGTGGCCGCGCTGCGCAGCATCGGCATCCAGCCCGACGCCCTGGTGCTCCGCTCCGACCGCCCGGTCACGGCGTCGGTCAAGTCCAAGGTCGCGCTCATGTGCGATGTAGACACGCAGGCCGTGGTCAACGCCGTTGACGCCCCGTCCATCTACGACATCCCCAAGGTGCTGCACTCCGAGGGCCTCGACGCGTACGTGGTGCGCCGCCTCGACCTGCCCTTCCACGACGTCGAATGGGGTCCGTGGGGCGAGTTGCTCGACCGCGTGCACCGGCCCAAGAAGGAGGTCGAGGTTGCCCTCGTCGGAAAGTACGTCGACCTCCCGGACGCGTATCTTTCCGTGAGCGAGGCGCTGCGCGCGGGCGGCTTCCACCACAAGGCGAAGGTCAACATTCGCTGGGTGGCCTCCGACCGCTGCCAGACGCCCGAAGGCGCGCAGGCCGCGCTCGGCGGCGTGGACGCCGTGCTCATCCCCGGCGGGTTTGGCGTGCGCGGGGTCGACGGCAAGATCGGTGCCGCACGCTGGGCGCGCGAGAACGGCGTGCCCGCGCTCGGCATCTGCCTTGGCCTGCAGGTCATGGTCATGGAGTACGCGCGCACGGTCCTTGGGCTTGAGGGTGCGTCGTCATCGGAGTTCGACCCCGACACGCCGCACCCCGTCATCGCCACCATGGAGGAGCAGCTCGCGATCGTCGGCGGCGAGGGGGACATGGGAGGCACCATGCGCCTCGGCGAGTACAAGGCCGTGCTCAAGCCCGGCTCTGTGATCGCGGAGACCTACGGCGCCACCGAGGTTGGCGAGCGTCACCGCCACCGCTACGAGGTCAACAACAACTACCGGGCCCAGCTTGAGGCCGCGGGCCTCGTCGTGTCCGGCGAGTCGCCCGACCGCCAGCTCGTCGAGTTCGTGGAGCTCCCTCGCGACGTGCACCCGTACTACGTCTCCACGCAGGCCCACCCCGAGTTCCTGTCCCGCCCCACCAGGGCGCACCCGCTCTTCGCAGGGCTGATCGGCGCTGCGCTCGAGCGGCAGTCCGCGGCCGTGGAGCCGGTGGACGCGTCCGTGCCGGCCACGGCCTGATATGCCGAAGAAGAAGGGCACTGTGCCCTCCGAAGCGGTGCCCGTAGATGACGCGGTGCCCGACGCTGCGGCTGAGCCCGCGGTCGAGGTCGCCGAGGAGCGGGTTACCGAGGAGTCCGGAACCGAGGAGCTGGTCGCCGAGACCGAACTGCCCGAAGAACCGGCCGAGGCCGAAGCGAAAACCACCCCAGCGTCGGACGTTGACTACGTGCCTTTCGCCGACCAGGTGGGCGGCCGCAAGGTGCTGCACTCGCGCCGGTCGTTCACGGGACGCGTGTGGGACGTCACGAGTGACCTGGTTGACCTCGGCGAATCGGGGGTCGTGACCCGCGATTATGTGCACCACCCCGGCGCCGTCGCGATCATCGCCCTCAACGACGAATCCCAGGTTTACCTGGTGCGTCAGTATCGGCACCCGGTCCGCACCGAGACGTGGGAGCCTCCGGCTGGGTTGCTGGACGTGCGCGGCGAGGACCCGCTGGATGCCGCGAAGCGCGAACTGTTCGAGGAGGCCGACCTCACCGCGGCGCGCTGGGACGTGCTGATCGACTTCCTGACGTCCCCAGGCGGCAGTTCGGAGGGGATCCGCGTCTATTTGGCGCGCGAGCTCACGCCCGTGGCCGATGACGAGCGTCACGAGCGCGCCGATGAGGAGCGGGACATGGTGGGCGCGTGGGTGGATGTGCCGTCGATCCTCAACGCGATCCGGCGCGCGGACATTGCTGGCCCGACGCTGCTTCTGGGCGCCTTCGCGCTCGATGCGGCGATGCGGACGGACTTCTCCACGCTCAGGCCCGCGGACGCGCCATGGCGGCGCCCACCCGCCAGGGGAGAGCACTAGCGCCCGCTACGCCGGGCCGGACCTCATCCCTGAGATGCTCGCCTCGGCGAGCTCGTGCTGGTCGATCGCCTTCTTGACGTCCACGAAATTGGCTCCGGGCTCAAGCCCCAGCGTGGCGTCAAGCGCGTAGACGGTGAACTCGTAGCGGTGGTCGGGGCCCGGTGGGCATGGGCCAAAGTAGCCAGGAGCCTCGTTCCCGGTCCCATCCTCGCCGCCCAACTCGTCGCTGCCGCCGCGCGCAACACCCGTGACGTCACCTGGGATGTCGAAGTGCACCCAGTGGATGTAATTGCTCGCGCTGCGGTCGATGAGCGTGATCGCGAACGACTGCGTACCCTCTGGAGCGTCTGTCCAGGCGAGCGCCGGGTTGAGGTTGTCTCCGACGCACTGGCCGCCATAAGCGTTCGCCGTCGCCCAATCGGCAAGTTCGCCGCCGTCAGCGAAGTCGGGGCTGGTGACGACAAAGCCCGACGCCGTGGTCGGCTGGGCACTTGGCTCAGCCGCAGGAGCGGAGCAGGCGGTCAAGCTGATGGCCAGAACTAGCACGAGCGCAAGGTGTCTCATGAGCGCAAGCCTGGCAAGAGCGTCGGGCATTCCAACCGCTGGTAGGAAACCGTTACCCGTTTGTGACTGGCCGTGCGAGGTGCCAGAAGGCGGCCATCGCGGCGCTGAGTATCGCCACGCCAACGAGGTGAAGCTCAACGAGCACGATGGGAAGGCCGAGGAAGTACTGCGCGTAGCCGATGACGCCCTGCAGGAGCGTCGCGATGATGAGCACCGTCCAGGCCTTGCGCACCTCCTCGGGCTCGGCGGCGGAGCGATCGCGGCGAATGAGCCAGATGAGCGCGGCGAGAGTGAGGACGAAGAGCCACACCGAGCCCGCGTGTGCCTTCGCGATCTCGGCGGGATCCAGCGCGAGACGTGTGGTCGCATCTGGGTCCCCTGAATGCGGGCCGGCGCCGGTGGTGAGCGCGCCAAGGAAGACCACGACGACGAACAGCGCAAGGTTGGCGAGGCGAAGCACGGCGAGCGGACGGCCAATGCGGCGTGGCGCATCGCGGAAGCGCAAGGCGATGTAGACGGCGATCCACACGAGGCCCGCGGAGAGCCAAAGGTGCGGGGCGACGAGCCACGGGTTGAGGTTTGCGTGGACAAGGATGCCGCCAAGCACCGCCTGCACGATCACGCCGAACCCGGGGACGAGTCCCCACCAGCGCATGCTGGGCTTCGCGCGCCAGACCGCGATGGCCATCAGGATCGCGACCACCATCAGAAGGCCCGTCATGGTGCGGTTTCCGAACTCGATGAACGGGTGGTAGCTCGTGGCCTCATGGAACTCGGGGGTGAACTCGCCGGGCTCGCAGTAGGGCCAGTCGGAGCAGCCGAGTCCGGAGTCGGTGAGGCGCACCGCGGCGCCCGTGACGATGATGGCGCCCTGGGTGAAGATGTTGGCAACGGTCAGCGCGCGGGCGTGGCCAGTGATCCAGTCGAGTGCCCTGGTAAGGGGCATACGGCGGGATTCCACGGCGTCGGTCACCCGCCAATTCTAGGGTGGTGGCGAGGGTTTGCAGGCGCGCGTTCTCTTGTCGTCCAATAGTGTTCAGATGACGTCGCGCCGCGTGGCGCGACACTCCCAGGGGGTATTCCGATGGCTTTGCATCAACGAGTCGCTGCTACGCCATGACAGCGTCGTCCGCGCGCGGACTCGCGTCGGTCTTGCTCTTGGCTCTTGCCATGATTGCGAGCGGGTGCTCTGCCCAGCAGCCACTGCCGGCGCCCAGCGAGGGCGCGTTCGCACAGTTGGTCGATTCCTTCGTGGGGGGGTCCACGGGCCAGGGGCTCAGTGAGCAACAGTTTGCGACCCTCAAGAGCGCGCGAGAGGCGGGGGAACTGACCTTCGAACAGTATTCGGCCGCCATCGACGCCTCTTTGGAGTGCATCAGCGACGCGGGATTCCATGTGGAGCGCTATCCCACGGACGATTCGGGCGGCTACCCGATCGTTACCTACTTCTATGAGAGTCCCGAGACTGGCAACCCCGTTGCGGATGAATGCATCCGCCGCAACTCCGAGGCGATCGAGGCCATCTACCAGTTGCAGCCGAGCTCGGTCGCCGCAAAGAACGCCCACCTCGAAGTTCAAGCCGGGGAGATCGCGCGTTGCCTTGAGAAGGAGGGCACTGAAGTCGACTTCGAGGGGCTCACTGGGGACGACCTCGCGGAGGCGGTCCACCAAGCGGTGAACGACCAACTGGCAGCTGCGGCCGCCAACGGTACTAATGCGCAGATGGATTGCTTCGTCACCCTGTCGCAGTAGCCGTGGGCCAGTTCCGGAGCGACGAAGGGTTCACGCCGGCGCGAGCACGGTGAAGCCCAAGTTCCTCGCCGCATCGCTCATGCGCGCGTCATAGGTGAGCACGCAATCCAGCCCTGCGCGGATCGCGGAACCGAGGTGAAGGGCATCGAGAGACCGCAAGGTGTCGCCGGGTAGCAGCCCAGCCTCGCGAAAGAGGCTTGCCGGCAGATCCATGAGGCCGACGCCGGCGAGCAGCCCGGTCACAGCCTCCTGGGTGACCGCGGGTTGGCGGTGGGACACGCGCCGCAGCTCCGTCTCGAGGAGGAACGACGACACCAGTTCCGGCTGTTCGCTCGCGATGAAGTCCGCGAAGGCCGCTGATTCCGGCTCCTCGACGAGCAGCTTGAGCGCGGCGGAGGTGTCCAGGTACCAATGGGTCATCGGTCGCCGCGCAAGTCGTCGAGCAGCGCTGCCGTCGGTTCGGCGAGGCTCACGCGCGTGAACTGCGCTGGATCGAGGCGGGTGGTCGCGGGCCGAGCGATGTCCGGCACGGCTCCCGCGGAGATCGGAGCGAGCGTCGCGACAGGGACACCCCGCACCGTGACGACGAAAGTCTCGCCCGCCCGCACGGCACGCATCACCTCGCCGCTGTTGTTGCGCAGCTCGCGTTG
This sequence comes from Demequina sp., assembly GCA_024707205.1. NCBI lineage: Bacteria > Bacillati > Actinomycetota > Actinomycetes > Micrococcales > Demequinaceae > Demequina > Demequina sp. The sequence goes on along the minus strand of JANQAD010000001.1, from coordinate 2,521,503 downwards.
GTTGATGGATGCCACGCATCCAAAGTAGCACCTTGTAGCACCTAAAGCAGATCCGTGCTTAGGTAAGGCTCGCCTTGCTTGCGGGGAACGTATTTAGGCAAGAAGATGTTGGTTAATTGATGGCCGCACGCAGCACGGCCGTCAGGGGAGAGGAAAATGACCGCCGACACCACCAAGGATCGTGTGCTCAGCCTCATCGTGACCGCCGGTCCCATCACCGCAGCCACGCTCGCTCACGAGCTCAACGTCACCCCCGCGGCCATCCGCCGCCACCTCACCGCGCTCGAGGACGAGGGCAACATCACCGACCACGAGCAGCCGGGCCATCTCGCCCGCGGCCGCGGCCGCCCCGCGCGCTCTTTCGTCGCCACCGCGGACGGCCAGCAGGCGCTCGCCTCCGCCTATGCGGAGGTCGCCGTGGACGCCATGGGCTTCCTGCGCCAGCATGGCGAGCTCGAGGCGTTCGTGGAGGCCAAGTCCGCGCAGCTCGAGGCCGACCTCAGCCCCTCCGTGCCCAAGGACGCGCCCATGGAGGTTCGCGTCCAGGCACTGTCCGACGCTCTGGGCAAGAGGGGTTACGCAACATCCGTTCGCCCGGGGCCGGGTGGGGTCACCGTGCAGCTCTGCCAGGGCCATTGCCCCGTTCAGTCCATCGCCCAATCCGCACCGGAGTGGTGCGAGGCGGAGGCAAGGACTTTCTCCCGCATTCTCGACGTTCACGTACAGCGGCTGTCCACCCTCGCGGGTGGCGCTCACGTGTGCACTACCACCATCCCAGTCGCCGCGACCATCCCCGTCGCCACCACCACCCGCAAGGAGGGCTGACCATGAGCGCACCCACCCAGGGCGTCCCCATGACGCAAGACGAAACGATCGCCTCGATCGGCAACTACGAGTACGGCTGGCACGACTCAGACGCCGCCGGCATGAGTGCAAAGCGCGGCCTGAGCGAAGAGGTGGTCCGCAACATCTCCGCGCTCAAGAACGAGCCGCAGTGGATGCTCGACCTCCGCCTCAAGGGCCTGAACCTGTTCGAGAAGAAGCCCATGCCGCACTGGGGTGCTGACCTCAGTGGCATCCACTTCGACAACATCAAGTACTTTGTGCGCTCCACCGAGAAGCAGGCCACCAGCTGGGAGGAGCTCCCGGAGGACATCAAGAACACCTACGACCGCCTGGGCATCCCAGAGGCGGAGAAGCAGCGCCTCGTCGCGGGCGTCGCCGCCCAGTACGAGTCCGAGGTTGTCTACCACCAGATCCGCGAGGACCTCGAGGCGCAGGGCGTGATCTTCCTCGACACCGACACGGGCCTTCGCGAGCACCCGGAGCTGTTCAAGGAGTACTACGGCACGGTCATCCCGCCGGGCGACAACAAGTTCGCCTCGCTCAACACGGCCGTGTGGTCGGGTGGCTCGTTCGTCTACGTGCCCCCGGGCGTGCACGTCGAGATTCCGCTCCAGGCCTACTTCCGCATCAACACGGAGAACATGGGCCAGTTCGAGCGCACCCTGATCATCGCGGACGAGGGCTCCTACGTTCACTACGTCGAGGGCTGCACGGCTCCCGTGTACTCGAGCGACTCGCTCCACAGCGCCGTCGTCGAGATCATCGTCAAGAAGAACGCCCGCGTGCGCTACACGACCATCCAGAACTGGTCCAACAACGTCTACAACCTCGTCACCAAGCGCGCCACGGCCGCAGAGGGCGCCACGATGGAGTGGGTCGACGGCAACATCGGCTCCAAGGTCACCATGAAGTACCCGGCGATCTTCATGCTCGGCGAGCACGCTCGTGGCGAGACGCTGTCCATCGCCTTCGCGGGCGAGGGCCAGCACCAGGATGCGGGCGCCAAGATGGTGCACGCTGCCCCCAACACCTCCAGCTCCATCGTCTCCAAGTCGGTGGCGCGCGGCGGCGGGCGCACCTCGTACCGCGGCCTCGTGCAGGTGCTCGAGGGAGCCAAGGGCTCCAAGTCCAACGTGCTGTGTGACGCGCTGCTCGTGGACACGATCAGCCGCTCGGACACGTACCCGTACGTCGACGTCCGCGAGGACGACGTCCACATGGGACACGAGGCCACCGTCTCTCGCGTGAGCGAGGACCAGCTGTTCTACCTCATGTCCCGCGGCATGACCGAGTTCGAGGCCATGGCCATGATCGTGCGCGGCTTCGTAGAGCCGATCGCGCGCGAGCTGCCCATGGAGTACGCGCTCGAACTGAACCGCCTTATCGAACTGCAGATGGAAGGATCCGTCGGTTGACCATCACCACCGATCACTCGCGCGCAACGCTCGCGGGTGACCATTCTCATGGCGCGCTCCCGGACTCCTCGCGAGCCGACCGCCCCACATCATTCGACCCCAGCGATTTCCCCGTGCCCACGGGCCGCGAGGAGAACTGGCGCTTCTCGCCAGTGCGCGACCTCAAGCGGTTCTTCGCGCTCGAGGGCGGCGAAGGTCACCTCGCATGGGCAACCACTCCGCTCCCCGCGGGCGTGACCCTCACCGAGGTTTCCCAGCCCGACGCCGAGGCCCGTTCCGTACGCGCCCCCGGTGATCGAGCGTCGGCCGTTGCCGTTGCCCTGAGCGGGGGAGCCATGGCGCTGAGCGTCGCCCCTGGCACCGAACTCGAGGAGCCGATCACCGTCACCCTCACGGGCGCCGGCGAGGACGTTCGCGGCCACCTGCTCATCGAGATCGGCGAGCGGTCGGACGTCACGGTCATCGTGGAGCGTCGCGGCACGGCGAACTACTCGGAGTTCGTGTCGATCGACCTCGCGGACAGCTCCAAGGCGAACATCGTGTTCCTGCAGCAGTGGGAGTCCGACGCGATTCACGCGAGCGAGGTCGTTGCCCGGCTGGGCAGGGACGCGCACCTGCGCGGCACCGTGGTGACCCTCGGCGGCAAGGTGGTGCGGCTCAACACGTCCGCCGCCTTCGCGGGAGAGGGAGGCACGGTCGACCTGTTCGGCCTGTACTTCGCGGACTCCGGCCAGCACCAGGAACACCAGCTCTTCGTGGACCACGCGGTGCCGCATTGCACCTCGCGCGTCACCTACAAGGGCGCGCTCGCGGGCGCCACGGCCCGCACGGTGTGGATCGGCGACGTGCTGATCCGCGCGGCCGCAGAGGGCACGGACACGTACGAGCTCAACCGCAACCTGGTGCTCACTGACGGCGCTCGCGCCGACTCGGTGCCCAACCTCGAGATCGAGACCGGGCAGATTGAGGGCGCCGGACACGCGTCCGCCACGGGTCGCTTCGACGACGAGCAGATGTTCTACCTGCGCTCTCGCGGCATCAGCGAGGAGCAGGCCCGCAAGCTCGTCGTTCGCGGCTTCTTCGCGGACCTCATCCGCGAGATCGGCGTGCCGGCCGTGGAGAAGGGGCTCATGCGCGAGATCGACCTCGAGCTGGAACACGTCGAGGAGGAGCTGGCCACGGTCGGTGGTGGCGATGAGTGACCAGTTCGCGTGCCTGGTGACCGACATGGAGCCAGGCACGGCCATGCTCGCCGAGCTCACCGAAGCATCGGGCCAAGACGTTGCAGTAGCGGTGGTCCGCACCGACAACGGCGACTTCTACGCCATAGGCGACGAATGCAGCCACGGCCAGGTGTCCCTGTCCGAGGGCGAGGTCCAGGGCTGCCTCATCGAGTGCTGGGCACACGGCTCGCGCTTCGACGTCCGCACCGGAGAGCCCCAGGAGTTCCCGGCCATCACACCCGTTCCCACCTACCCCGTCCGCATTGACGGCGAGCGCGTGCTCGTCGACGTGGACAACCCCACGACCTCTACCAAGGAGCTGACATGAGCACCGAGCCAACTCAAACCGCGCCCGCACACACCCTCGAGATCCGCGGACTGCACGTCACGGTCGAGACCCCCGAGGGCACCAAGGAGATCCTTCGCGGTGTGGACCTGACCATCCGTTCCGGCGAGACGCACGCCATCATGGGCCCCAACGGCTCCGGCAAGTCCACGCTCGCCTACTCGCTCGCGGGTCACCCCAAGTACCAGGTCACCGCAGGCACCGTCACGCTTGACGGCGAGGACGTGCTCGCGATGACGGTTGACGAGCGCGCCAAGGCGGGCCTGTTCCTCGCGATGCAGTACCCGGTGGAGGTCCCCGGTGTGTCCGTGACCAACTTCCTGCGCACCGCTAAGACGGCGATCGACGGCGAGGCTCCCAAGCTGCGCACGTGGGTCAAAGACGTGAAGGGCGCCATGGAGGCGCTGCGCATGGACCCCGAGTTCGCTGAGCGCAACGTCAACGAGGGCTTCAGCGGTGGCGAGAAGAAGCGCCACGAGATCCTCCAGATGGAGCTGCTCCAGCCCAAGATCGCGATCCTCGACGAGACCGACTCCGGCCTCGACGTGGACGCGCTGCGCATCGTGAGCGAAGGCGTGAACCGCGTCAAGGCCAACACGGGCCTCGGCGTCATGCTCATCACGCACTACACGCGCATCCTGAACTACATCGAGCCCGACTTCGTCCACGTGTTCGTGGCCGGCCGCGTGGCGGAAGAGGGCGGGCCCGAGCTCGCCGCTCGCCTCGAGGCCGAGGGCTACGACCGGTTCCTGGTCGACGCCTGATCACAGCTATGCTTCCCGACGTCCGCCGCGACTTCCCGCTCCTCACCCGCACGGTGCGGAACGGGAAGCCGCTGGTGTACCTGGACTCGGGCGCAACGAGCCAGAAGCCGCACGCTGTGCTCAACGCCGAGGCGGACTTCTACCAGTTCCACAACGGCGCGGTAGCGCGCGGCGCGCACCTGCTCGCGGAGGAGGCGACCGACGCCTTTGAGACCGCGCGCTCTCAGGTCGCCGCCTTCATTGGGGCGCCATCGGACGAGCTCGTGTGGACTCCCGGCGCCACCCAGGCGCTCAACCTGGTGGCGAACGGCTTCGCCGCGGCGACCGACGGCTTGGGAGGGTCCGACGCTGAGAGGTTCCGTTTGGGCGCGGGGGACGAGATCGTCGTCACCGAGTCAGAACACCACGCGAACCTCATCCCGTGGCAGCAGTTGGCCGCGCGCACGGGCGCCACGCTGCGCTGGATCGGCGCGAACGACGACGCCACGCTGCGCTACGAGGAGCTCGAGACCGTCATCACTGAGCGCACGCGCATCGTCGCATTCACGCACGCGTCGAATGTGACCGGCGTCATCACCGATGTCGCCGCGTTCGTCCGCCGTGCCCGCGAGGTGGGCGCCATCACCGTCCTCGACGCGTGCCAGTCCGTGCCGCACCTTCCGGTTTCGGTGGGGGAGTTGGGTGTGGACTTCGCCGCCTTCTCCGCCCACAAGATGCTGGGCCCAACCGGCGTGGGCGCGTTGTGGGGGCGCAAGGAGCTGCTCAACGCGCTCCCGCCATCCATCTACGGCGGCTCCGCGATCAGGATCGTGACGATGGAGACCACCACGTTCCTCGACGCCCCGCAGCGCTTCGAGCCCGGCACTCAGCCTGTGGCGCAGGCGGTTGGCATGGCCGCTGCGGCTCAGTACCTGGGTGCGCTCGGCATGGGCAACGTCGCGGAGCACGAGCGGCGCATCGGCGCGATTCTGCGCGAGGGGGTCGCAGAGATCCCCGGTGTGCGGCTGTTGGGGCCGGTCACGGCGCCCCATGGCGTGCTCGGCCTTGCCGCCGTGGCCGTCGACGGCGTTCACCCACACGACGTGGGCCAGGTGCTCGACGACCGCGGCATCGCCGTGCGCGTTGGCCACCACTGCGCCCAGCCCCTGCATCGGCGACTTGGCCTCACCGGCTCAACCAGAGCGTCGGGCCATGTGTATACCAGCGAAGATGACGCGCGCGCCTTCCTCGAGGTGCTCGCGACAGTGCCGAGCTTCTTTGGAGTGACCGTATGAGCGACCTTGAACAGATGTACCAGCAGGTCATCATGGACCACGCGCGGGAGGCGCACGGGCGCGGGCTCGTGACGCTTGACCTGCCGCAGGTCGGCGAGTCGCACCAGGTCAACACCACGTGCGGCGACGAGGTGCGCCTGCGCGTCGGTGTGGACGGGGACACCGTGGCGTCGGTGAGTTGGGAGGGCTCCGGGTGCTCCATCTCGCAGGCGTCGGTGTCGGTGCTGAGCGAGCTCGTCGAGGGCGAGAGCCTTGAGCACGCGGACGTCACCTACGAGGCGTTCCGGGCTCTCATGAGCAACAGGGGTGAGCCCCTTGACGAGTTTCGCGAGGACCTGCTCGGCGACGCTACGGCGTTCGTCGGAGTGGGGAAGTATCCTGCCCGTATCAAGTGCGCGTTGCTGGGCTGGATGGCCCTGCGGGACGCGCTCGTGAAGGCTCAGGCTTCGACAGAAGGAGGCAGCCATGACTGACACTGCTACAACGCCGTCCAATGCCGCGGACGTCGAGGAGGCCCTCCGCGACGTCATCGACCCCGAGCTCGGGATCAATGTCGTTGACCTCGGCCTCGTCTACGGCATCCAGCTCGACGCGAACCGCCACGCGGTGATCGACATGACGCTCACGTCGGCCGCGTGCCCGCTCACGGATGTGATCGAGGATCAGGCGTCCGCGGCCCTCTCGGGTCTCGTTGATGGCTTCCGCATCAACTGGGTGTGGATGCCGCCGTGGGGTCCCGACAAGATCACCGACGACGGTCGGGAGCAGCTCCGCGCGCTCGGCTTCAACGTCTAGCACGTGCCCGTCGCCACGCACGTCGCGCTGATCCGCGGCATCAACGTTGGCGGCAACAACATCGTGCCCATGGCGGCATTGCGCAGCGCCCTTGACGCCGCCGGTTTCGAGGGCGTTCGCACGTACATCCAGTCTGGGAATGTGCTGCTCGCGGCTCCCGGGCGAGACGAGATGAGCGTCGCGGCCGCCGTCGAGGGTGTGCTCGAGAGCGAGTTTGGCGTCGCCACCGTGGTCGTGGCCGTCTCCTCGGAGACGTTGCGGCTCGCGGTGTCCGACGCTCCGGCTGGCTTCGGCACAGAGCCTGACAAGTATCACTACGACGTTGCGTTCCTCCACCCGCGGACGTCGACGGCGGACGCCCTGGCCGCCTTCGGCATCCGGGAGGGCGTGGACACCGCGTGGGAGGGCAAGGGCGCGGTGTACTTCCGCAGGCTCAGCGCGCAGCGCACGCGGTCCAAGATGAGTTCGGTGGTCGGCACCGTGCCCTATCGCCACATGACCATTCGCAACTGGCGCACCACGACGCGGCTCGTCGCGATGCTTGACGAGGACTAGGCGGTCACGAGTTCGGCTACGGCCGCCGGCTCGGCAAGGGCGGCGGCAACCGTCCCGAGCGCACCCGGGACCAGCGCGTAGAAGGCCCACGTGCCACGCTGCGAGCGGGAGAGAAACCCGGCATCTACCAGCACCTTCAAGTGGTGGGAGACCGTGGGCTGGGACAGCCCGAGTGCGTCCTGCAGGTCGCACACACGCCTCCGCGTTGGCGTGCGACGCCACGATCGAGATGATCTGCACACGAGCCGGATCCGCCAAGGCCTTGAGCGCCCGCGCCACGGACTCGGCGTCGGCGCGGCGCATCGGCGTGCCCACCAGCGGCGTGCAACAGGCGACAGGGGAGAGCACCTCGAGGTTCCTCATGGGGTCAGTATGGCGTATATATTGACAAACGTCGATGTAGTGAGTCACGATGCGCAAGCATCGACCTTCATCGATGCAGAAAGGGGACCGTCATGCTGAACTGTGACGACGGGTGCTGCCCACCCGGCTGCTGCAGCTAGATCCCGCCCGGCCGCCGCCAGCGCGCGGGCGGCGGCCACCCATCAACCTTCCCGAGGAGTCAACATGGCCCGACCGTCAGTGCTGTTCGTCTGTGTTCATAACGCGGGACGGTCGCAGATGGCCGCTGGCTTCCTGCGCTCGCTCGCGGGCGACCGGATCGATGTTCTCTCGGCGGGCTCTTCCCCGGGCGATGCCATCAACCCGGTAGCGGTGGCTGCGATGGCGGAAGTGGGGATCGACATCTCGGCCGGGACCCCTCGCCGCCTCGACCTTGCAGACGTGCAGGTGGCGGATGTCGTGATCACCATGGGCTGCGGCGATGCGTGCCCGTACGTTCCGGGCAAGCGCTACGAGGACTGGGTGCTCGACGACCCCGCCGGGCTGTCCTTGGACGCCGTGCGTCCCATCCGCGATGAGATCGAGGCGCGAGTCCGCGACCTCGTCGCCTCCCTAGGCGTGTGACGCCGCCCCAAATGTACGCCTAGGTTCACCAAGTCGCGTTTTCGTGAAACTCAGAGCCCATTTCAGCGCGGGGGCAGGCATGACGGGCGGGTGGGAGAGCGCGGCGGGGCGAGCCGGGTCAGGCCGGGAGTCAGCGGCCGATTACTCCGAAGGTGTCGCAGGCCGTCGCGGTGCCCTTGGTGTAGCCCGTCTTGAACGCGTTGACCCGCTCCGCTGCGGAGCCGTGGGTGAACGCGGACTCGTTGACGTGCCCCGTTGCCTGCTGCTGGATGCGGTCGTCCCCAACGGCAGCCGCCGCGGACAGCGCGTCATTCACGTCCTGCTCGGTCAGCGGCTGAATGAGCGTGACCCCGTTGGCGCCTTGGGTGGTGGCCGCGTGGCCGGCCCACACGCCCGCGAGGCAGTCGGCCATGAGCTCCACCTTGACCGAGTCCGAGTCCTCACCGGTCTGCGAGGTGTCAGCGACGTTGAACACGCCAAGCTCGTTCTGGATGTGGTGCCCGTACTCGTGCGCAACGACGTACATCTGGGCGAGCGGGCCGCCGCTCGCCCCATAGGTGTTCTCGAGTTCGCTGAAGAACGCGGTGTCGAGGTAGATCGTCTGGTCGGTCGGGCAGTAGAAGGGCCCTGTTGCCGAAGATGCGGTGCCGCACGCAGACGAGGTGGACGCATCGAAGACGACGATTCCCGGCAGATCGAGATTGCGCCCCAGCGCGGGCATCGCGTCGGACCAGTAGTCGTCTAGCGAGGTGATCGTGCCCGCGACGCGGCAGTCCGCAGACGCGTTCGCCTCAGCGCCGGTGTCGCACGCCGCGGCGTAGTCGCCGTCAGTGGTCTGATCCTGGGTGTCGTTGGTGAGCCCGTTGAGCGCGCCTCGTGGCGTCGCCACCGCCGATGAACTGGAACAGCAGGAACAGCAGCACGATGACGATGCCGCCCGCGCCGCCGCCGATGGCGATTCCACCGCCAGCGCCCCCTTGCGCCGCTGGACGCGGCCGGAGTTGATGCTTGCGTTGTCGTTGAACGTCACGGGTTCAGAGTATCCCTGCGCCGCGCGCGGCGGCTCGTGCCGGGTTCATGCTTTGGCTCCGCGGCAGGCGAGGGCTTCCGCTTGCGATCCGGTGGTGCCTCCTCTGCGATTCCACGCGCGTGCAGCGCCTGACCCAACTGCAGGGCGAATCCGACGGACCGCGTGGCCGCGGGAATGAGGATGGCCCGGGGGCTGCGATCGAGTCCGCGGGCGCGAGCAGCAGTGCGCGCCTCCACGAGCAGGCGGGCAGCCTCGGGAATCGCGCGGAGGGTCATCGCGAACATCAGCCCGAGCGTCTCTGGGGGCAGGATGCGCCGGATGGGGCGTGCGAGCGTGGAGATCGCGTCAAGGACCTCCTCCATGGGCGTGGAGCACGTGATGGCGAGCGCGAGGGCGGAGATCGCCACGATGTCCGCGGCCGTATCGACCGCCTTCGCGTACTCGCCGCGCCACACCTGGAAGATCACGGTGATGCCCGCCATGATCGCAATGAGCAGGAGCCCTCGCAGCGTCGGCTTTGGCGGCGGAGCGGTGCTGAGAAGTAGCAGCAGACACGCGGCCGCGATTCCGCACGCCGTCACCGGGTCGTCCACCACGATCACGCAGATGGTCGCCGCGAGCAGCAGCACCAGCTTGAACCCCACCGACGCCCGGTGCAGCGGGGTGTGTCGCGGCCGGTAGATGCCGAGCAGCGAGATCATTCCTGCGTGTCCTTGACGCGGCCGAACATCAGGTCGCGATACAGCGCGATCGCCTCGCGCGGATCCCCATCGAAGACGACGGCGCCGCGGTCGACGAGCAGGGTGCGGTCGGCGCGCGAAGCGCTGTCGAGATCGTGGGTGACCTCGATGAGCTGGACGGGAAGGGCGCGGAGCAGCGCGCCGACGTGTGCGCGCCACCGCAGGTCAAGCAGCGTCGTCGGCTCGTCCGCGACGATGATCGAGGGCGTCACCGCGAGCACGCCGGCGAGCGCCAGCAGCTGCCGCTGGCCGCCGCTGAGCGCGTTGACGGAGACGTCGGCCTTGTCGCCGAGCCCGATCTCCTCGAGCGCGGCCAGCGCCGCGAGATTGCGCTCCTTGCGGTCATCGATGATGCGCCGCAGCGACAGGGTCACGTCCTCGATCGCCGTAGGCATGATGAGCTGCGAGGTGGGGTCGGTGAAGAGGTAGCCCACCTTGCGGCGAACCTTCGCACCGTGCTTGACGGTGTCGAGCCCATCCACGGTGACCGTGCCGCTGACGGGGATCACCAGTCCGTTGATGAGCCGCGCGAGGGTCGACTTGCCTGAGCCGTTGGCCCCGATGATGCTGATCCGGTCCTCGGTGAGGGTGAGGGTTGTCGGATCGAGGATCGGAACGCCCGAATCGGGCGCGGTAACAGCCGCGTCCTTGAACTCGATCATGAGTCAAGGTTAGGCGGTAGCGAGGGCCTCTTCTGCCTCGCCCGTAATACCGCCTTCGGCGACGCCCGACGCTTGGGCAGCCACAGCGTCGGACGTCGCCTTTGGCTTGGCAGGCAAGATCCACGGGTAGGCGCGGTGCACGGCGGTCGCTACCAGCGCCACGAACACGCACTTGATGAGGTCGAATACGGCGAAGGGGGCGGCGGCCACGACGGTCGCGGTGAAGTCCAGTCCGGCCTTCCACGCGACGTAGCCCCAGCCGATCGGGTACAGCACCACGAGTCCGCCGATGACGGCGGCGCCGAACGCGCCGGTGAACGTCAGGAGCGCACGGCGGCGCAGGCCGCGCACGATCCAGCCGGTCACGAACGCCGCAGGGAGGAAGCCGATGAGGAAGCCGGCGGTGGCGCTCGGCCATGCGATCGCGCCGGTCGTGTGCCCGGCGAAGATCGGGAGGCCCGCGGTGCCGAGGATGAGGTAAATGAGCACTGCAGTGGCCCCGCGCCACGGCCCGAGCACCGCGCCGGCGAGAAGGACGGCGAAGGTCTGCAGGGTGAAGGGCACGCCGGCGGCGAACTCGACCCCGCCCCACAGAGTGGACGCGGCGATGAACCCCGCGAAGACGGTGACAAGGGCGATGTTCTGACCGGTCAGATGACGGCGCAGGCTCACGAATTCCTCCTGGGATAATGGATGGCGAAACAATAGCGTCCGTACAAAGATCCCAGCCTCAAGGGCCTCCAATCGGCGAAAACGTTGTTGAACATCGACAAAATCGCGCTCGGCGTGGCAAGGAGAACAGGTGATCTCGGCGAAGGACGTTGAGTTGCGCATCGGGGCGCGAGTGCTGCTGAGCCCGGCGAGCTTCCAGGTTGCGGCAGGGGACAGGATCGGCCTGGTGGGCCGCAATGGCGCGGGGAAGACCACTCTGACCAAGGTGCTGGCGGGCGAAGCCCAGCCCACATCGGGCCACATCGCCCGCAAAGGTACTATCGGCTACCTGCCACAGGACCCGCGGACCGGTGACCTGGAGCAGCTCGCCATGGAGCGCATCCTCGAGGTCAGGGATCTCGCGACGGTCGCGGCGAAGATGCGCCAGGCAGAGCACGACATGGCGAGCGAGGACGAGGCGGTCAGGGACAAGGCCATGGAGCGCTACCCGCGGCTCGAGGAGCGCTTCCGTGCGGCAGGGGGCTACGCCGCGGAGGCGGATGCGTCCCGCATCGCCGCGAACCTCGGGCTTGATGACCGCGTGCTGCACCAGCCCATCGGAACCCTCTCAGGCGGCCAGCGACGGCGCGTGGAACTGGCGCGCATCCTCTTCAGCGACGCTCAGACGCTACTCCTCGACGAGCCGACCAACCACCTCGACGCCGACTCGATCGTGTGGCTGCGCCAGTTCCTCAGTGCCTACTCGGGCGGCCTCATCGTGATCTCCCACGACGTCGACCTGGTGCGCACGGTTGTCAATAAGGTCTTCCATCTGGACGCCAACAGGGGGGAGATCGACCAGTACGCGATGGGTTGGGATCTGTACCTCAAGCAGCGCGAGGCGGATGAGCGCAGGCGCCGCCGCGAACGTGACAACGCGGAGAAGAAGGCCGCGGCGCTCAATGCGCAGGCCGAGAAGATGCGCGCCAAGGCGACCAAGGCGGTAGCCGCCCAGAACATGATGAAGCGCGCGGAGAAGATGCTTGCGGGCGTGGAGCAGGAGCGCGTGAAGGACAAGGTGGCGCACTTGCGCTTCCCAACCCCAGCGTCGTGCGGCAAGACGCCGCTGCGGGCGAGCGAGCTGTCAAAGTCCTATGGGTCGCTTGAGGTGTTCACCGACGTGGACCTCGCGATCGATCGTGGCTCCCGCGTTGTGGTCCTTGGCCTCAACGGCGCGGGCAAGACGACCCTCCTGAGGCTTCTCGGCGGCGTTGAGGACCCTGACACGGGAGAGGTCGAGCCCGGTCACGGACTCAAGCTTGGCTACTACGCGCAGGAGCACGACACGCTGGACCTCGACGCCACGGTGCTCGAGAACCTCCGCCACGCGGCGCCCGATCTCGACGACACGGCCGTGCGCTCGGTGCTCGGCTCGTTCCTGTTCGCGGGGGATGACGCGTACAAGCCGGCGCGAGTGCTCTCCGGTGGGGAGAAGACTCGGCTGGCCCTCGCCACGCTCGTTGTCAGCCAGGCGAACGTCCTGCTGCTCGACGAGCCTACGAACAACCTCGACCCCGCCTCGCGAGAGGAGATCCTGCGGGCGCTGCGCACCTATGAGGGCGCGGTGGTGCTGGTGACCCACGACGAGGGTGCCGTCGAGGCCCTGGAGCCGGAGCGCGTGCTGCTGCTGCCCGACGCTGTTGAGGACCTGTGGAACCCGTCCTACCTTGATCTGGTGACGCTCGCCTAGAGAGCGTCCTCGATGTCCTCGTCACTGAGGCCTGCCCGACGCTTGGGCTTGGTGACCGCCGGCGTCGCCTGTTCTCCCAGCAGTTCTCTTCGAATCCACAGCACCGCGACGATGGGCGCCGCCACCGCGAGCATGTACCACTGCACGGTATACGCGAGGTGGGGGCCAAGGCTGAGCTCCGGCAGCGGAGTGATCGCTAGGCCGGGCAGCGCTCCGCACGGGTCCTGGCATGCCGTGGCGAGCACCCCGTAGCCTGGCACCTCCGTGGCGGGAGCCTCCGGCATCTGATCAGGGGTGATGCGAGTCCCTGGCGTCCCGTTGTCGTCCTCCGCGGGCCGCAGCGTCACGGTGAGCTCAAGGTGCTCGGTGGGCAGTGAGGGCTTCTGGGAGGCCTCCGCCTCGACCCAACCGGCGTCGACGAGGAGCGCGCGGTCATCGTCCGTGATGAACCATGCGAGCGCGTGCGTCGCGGGGGAGCCGTTGACAGGTCGGTTGCGCAGCCACGTGAGGCTGCCGGCGTCGAACGAGCCGGAAACCGTCGCCGTGCGCCAGCGAGCGTCATCTGGGAAGGTGACCGTGCCGTCGGGCAGAACGTCGCCAAGGGGAGCCGGGGCGGACGCCTGGCCGGCCTCGAAAGCCGCGATCTGCTCCGCGCGTCCCTCGTGGCGGTGCCACTGCCAGCGCCCGAGGAATACCGCGGCGACGCTCACGGCGAGCGCGAGCGCGACGATGCCAGCGACGGTGAGCGCGCGGTTCACCCGCGTCGAGGACGACACCCCACGATGCTAACGGGGGCGAGGGGCCTACTTGATGACGTTCGGCTGCTGCTCGGTGCCGTCGAGGAGCTCGTAGTCGTACACCCAGTAGCGCGAGACCTGCTTGCCGTCGATGGGAAGGCACTGGTCGTTCACGATGGTGAGCGAGAGGTCCGGGTTGTTTCCGGTGGACTCGTTCTCAACGTTGTAGCGCGTGAAGGACTCGGTCGCGGAGTCGAGGATGATGTCGTCCGCGCCGTGACGCATGAGGGTGCCCACGCCCGTCTCCTTGTTGCGAACGAGGAGGTACTCGGTGCCATCGTCCTTCTGCGCCACCCAGTAGGTGTTCGTGAGGCCGCTGAACGTGGTGTTGATCTTGTTGTCCTTGATGTAGCTCTCTGGATCGTCCGCGCGGCGAACAGAGAAGTGGCCCTGCGGCCCCTCGATCCACTGGTCGTCAACCTTGACGTATGCGGTGACGCCGCCCTCCGTGAGGAGATCGGGCATGTGCTCCTGCAGTTCCGTCTTGACGGCGCGCATGTCCTCCGGCGTCTTGATGCCGTGTTCCTTGTCGAACGCCGGGAACGTCAGCTGCCACATCGCCTCGGGGCTCTTCTGGAGCACCTCGAGCCTGTTTCGCTCCTTCGCGGTGCTCGCGGTGGCGGGGTCCGTCTCAGGATTCGCGATCTCGAAGAGGAAGGCGTTGACTACGCCACCGGTCTCTGAGTACGAGCGGGCACGGGTCTCGAGGGTGCCGAAGGCTGTGGGCGCGTTGCACATCGGCTGGCCGTCCGCGTCGAACAGGCTCGACTTTGACGGCACCAGCACCGGGTCGCCGTTGTCCCACCAACCGTCGATGAAGGTGTCGCCCGAACCACAGCCTGCGAGGGTGAGGGCTGCGACGCCGGCGACGAGTCCAAAGCCGAGCGTCCTTGAAATGCGCTTGCGCGCCCCCTTGACTGACACAGCGTCCTCGATGGTCATGCGTACTCCCTTGTTCGCGTCATTGCGCATCTGCCGAACTGTCCTGCGCACACTATCAACATTGTGGCAGGGGTTACGGGTACCTAGGCCCCGAAAATCGTATCGCTTCGATAACGCTCTGCCGTGCGTTGATTCGTGTGCCGTGCGCGCGCTCGGCTACCGTTGCCAGCATGACACGACACGTGCTGGTCACGGGCGCCACTCGCGGCATCGGCAGGGCGATCGCGGAAACCTTCGTCGCCGCGGGCGACACCGTCACGACGATCTACCGCGGAGGAAACCTTCCGGAGGGCGTGGACGGCGCGATCGGCGACATCTCGGACTCGGACTCCGTCAACGCCGCCTTCGACGAGCTCGAGGCACGGCACGGCCGCGTCCGGGTGCTGATCGCGAACGCCGGCATCACCAAGGACGGCCTGCTCATGCGCATGAGTGACGAGGACTTCGAGGACGTCATCAACGTCAACCTCACGGGCACGTTCCGCACCGTGCGGCGCGCGGTGAACTCGATGATGCGCGAGAAGTACGGTCGCATCGTGATGATCGGCTCCGTTGTCGGGCTGCTCGGCAACCCCGGCCAGGTCAACTACTCCGCATCGAAGGCCGCACTCGTCGGGATGGCGCGGTCCATCACGCGCGAGGTCGGCTCGCGCGGGATCACTGCGAACGTGATCGCGCCCGGCTTCATCGAGACCGCGATGACCGCGGAACTCGGCGATGACCTGGTTGCGCAGTACAAGGCCAACATTCCTGCCCGACGCTTCGGCTCGGTTGACGACGTTGCGGCAGCTGCTCTCTTTCTTGCGTCTGACGCAGCCGGTTACGTCAGCGGGGCCGTGATCCCCGTTGACGGTGGCCTCGGCATGGGCCACTGACAAAGACCACGGCTGCGCCGCGGCACTACGCTCACTCACAGGAGGAAACTATGGGCATTCTTGAAGGCAAGAACATTCTGGTCACCGGCGTGCTCACCGAGGCCTCGATCGCGTTCGACGTGGCGAAGCTGTGCCAGCAGGAGGGCGCCAAAGTGGTGCTCACAGGCGTTGGTCGCACGCTGAAGGTCACGCAGTCCATGGGCCGTCGCCTTCCGCAGGAGGCGCTGGTTGTCGAGCTCGATGTCACCAACCCTGAGCAGCTCGCGACGCTCGCGGACTCGGTCCGCGAGCACGTCCCGCACCTCGACGGCGTGGTGCACTCGATCGGCTTCGCCCCGCAGTCGGTCATGGGCGGCAACTTCATGGCTGGCCAGTGGGAGGACGTCGCGGTCGCGCTGAACATCTCCGCGTACTCGCTCAAGGCGCTCGCCGAGGCTGCGCTGCCCCTCATGTCGAGCGGGGGCTCGATCGTGGGCCTCACCTTCGACGCGCGCTACGCGTGGCCCGTCTACGACTGGATGGGCGTCGCGAAGGCGGCGTTCGAGTCCGTGAACCGCTACCTCGCTCGCGATCTGGGACCCCACGGCGTGCGCTGCAACGTCGTCTCCGCCGGTCCGCTCAAGACGACCGCGGCCAAGCACATCCCCGGCTTCGATCAGATGGAGGGAAACTGGGATGCGCGCGCCCCGCTCGGCTGGGACTCGGATGACACCGAGCCGGCGGCTCGCGCGGTGACCGCGCTGCTCAGCGACTGGTTCCCCGCAACGACCGGCGAGATGATTCACGTCGATGGCGGCGTGCACGCGATGGGCGCTTGAGCGCATGACTCGCCTGGTGCTCGTGCGTCACGCGAAGGCCGAGGCGCCTCGTCCCGGCCTGGACGATCACGACCGGGCGCTCACCCTCGAGGGCCGCACCTCCGCACAGGCACTCGCGGTGACTCTGGCCGACGCCGGGGTTGAGATCTCGCGCGCGCTTGTGTCGAGCGCGGTGCGCACCCAGCAGACCTGGCGGCTCATGCAGCCGACGTTCCCCGCCGCTGCGGCCTCCACCGAGCCCGCCCTATACGAGACTCACGTTGGGGGCCTCATCGGCCTGCTTCGCGATGTCCACGACGAGGGCGCCATAGCCGTCGTTGGGCACGAGCCGACGATCTCCGCCGCGGCGGCGTGGCTCGCGGGACCGGGATCCAACACGAAGGCGCTTCAGCGGATCGCTCAGGGTCTTCCCACGGGGACTGCGGCGCTGCTCGACTTCGAGGGCGCGCTCTCCGGGCTTACGCAGCACGGCGCCGTGCTGACGGCCATCTGCTCATCGCATGCCCACTTCTGACGCACCCGAGGACCCTCGCGAGGAGCACCGCTGGCAGCTGCTGAGGTGGGCGCCGCGTCACGACAGCGGCGTGCTGTACTACCCGGGCCACGAGGGTGAGGTGTGGGCGGACGCGATCGCCGAGGTGGTGCCCTTCTTGGTGTCTACCAGCGACTTCGCCCCCGCCGACATGCAGTACCGCATGCACAGAGAGCACCTGTGGGATCCAGAGTCGGGGCTCTACGGCGAGGCGTTCGACGTGGACACGGGGACGTGGGTACGCAAGGAGCCAACAGCGTCGGGCAATGCGAAGGTGGCCAGGGGAATGGCGGAGGCGCTGCGCCTAGGCGGCGACGGCACGCCCGCCGAGATGCGGGGCCGCTGGCAGCGCGAGACGCTCGCCCTCATCGAGGCGATGCGAGCGGCAGGATTCGCGGTGGACGTGCACTGGCCCGCATAACGCCAAACCACGAAGACGCCCTAATGGTGGATACCGCCTGAATAAGGGTCAGAACCGGGTGGGATCCACCATCTGGAGACCGAGCGGCCAAACAGCAGGCAGAATCCACCAGCAGCAAAAAGAGGTGGTCGCTACAGCCCCAGGTAAGGCAGCGCGGCGTCGAGGCGCGGCTCGGTGATGGCGACGTCCGCCTGAGCCTGGACCACGGGCTTGGCGTTGAACGCGATCCCGAGGCCGGCGGTCGCCATCATCGCGAGGTCGTTCGCGCCGTCCCCGATCGCCACCGTGTCCTGCAGCGCGACTCCGAGATCCGCGGCGAACTCTCGCAGCGCGAGCTCCTTCGCCTCGCGGTCGATCACGGGACCCACCGTGCGGCCGGTGAGACGGCCGTCGGCCACCTCGAGGCGATTGGCCCGGAACAGCGTGATCCCCAGGGTCTGCGCGAGGGGGCCGACGATCTCCGCGAAACCGCCGGACACGAGCGCCACCGTCCACCCGGCGCCTTGCGCGGCGTCGACGAGCTCGACGGCGCCGGGCGTGAACTCGACCTCCGCGAGGACCTCCTGAAACACCGTCCCTGGAACCCCTGCGAGCGTCGCGACGCGCTCCTTGAGGGACGCGGCGAAATCCAACTCTCCGCGCATTGCCGCCTCGGTGATCCGGGCCACCTCGGCGCGAGTGCCCGCACGTTCGGCGATGAGTTCGATGACCTCTGCGGTGATGAGGGTGGAATCGACGTCCATCACCAGGAGGCGGGTCATGAAGAAACCACGGTGCCCTTGGCAACGACGGTGATGCCCGACTCGGTCACGGTGAAGCCTCGTTGCAGGTCCCACTCGCGGTCGATGCCGATGCGCGCTCCCTCCTCGACGATGACGTTCTTGTCGACGATGGCGCGGTGGATCTGCGCGTGCCGGTTTACCACGACGCCATCGAGGAGCACGGAGTCGCTCACGGTTGACCAGGAGTGAAGCCGCACGCCGGGAGAGAGGACGGAACCCGTGACGGTGGCGCCGGAGACGATCACGCCGGGCGACACGATCGAGTCCGCGGCGTGGCCAAGGCGCCCCTCCTCGGAGTGGATGAACTTGGCCGGCGGAGCGGTGATGAGCCCCTGATGCATGGGCCACTCGTGGTTGTAGACGTTGAACACGGGCGAGACCGCGATCAGGTCCTGATGCGCCTCGAAGTAGGAGTCGAGGGTTCCCACGTCGCGCCAGTAGTTGCGGTCGCGATCCGTGGACCCTGGGACGTCGTTGTGGCGGAAGTCGTAGAAGCCGCACTCGCCGCGCTCCACGAAGTACGGGACGATGTCGCCGCCCATGTCGTGCTTGGAGCCGACGCGGTCGGCGTCCTTGGCGAGCGCCTCCATGAGGGCGTCCGCGTCCGCGACGTAGTTGCCCATCGACGCGAGCACCTCGCCGGGGCTGTCGGCGAGGCCCGCCGGGTCTCGCGGCTTCTCCAGGAAGGCGCGCACGCGGCTCGGGTCCTCGGGATCGATGTCGATGACGCCAAGTTCGGGCGCCAGCGAGATGGGCTGGCGAATGCCCGCGATCGAGAAGGCGGCCCCTGAAGCCTGGTGCGCGTCCACCATCTGCGAGAAGTCCATCCGGTACACGTGGTCGGCACCGACGATCACCACGATGTCCGGCCGCTCGTCCTCGAAGATGTTCGCGCACTGGTAGATCGCGTCGGCGCTGCCCAGGTACCAGTGGGGACCGCGGCGCTGCTGCGCAGGCACCGGCGCCACGTAGTTGCCGAGCAGCGGCGACAGGCGCCACGTGCGCGCGATGTGCCGGTCGAGCGAGTGCGACTTGTACTGGGTGAGCACGATCACGTGGAGGTACCGCGAGTTGATGACGTTGCTCACCGCGAAGTCGACGAGGCGGTAGGTGCCGCCGAAGGGCACCGCGGGCTTGGCGCGGGCTGCCGTGAGCGGCATCAGGCGCTTGCCCTCACCCCCTGCGAGGACGATGGCGAGGACCTTTGGCGCTGACATGTCCCCAGCATAGGCGGCGGGAGGGACCTGTGGCGGGCCCCGGAGCGTGTTGACAGGACTAGCGTTGGGGACATGCGAGTAGACCTTCTGACCAGGGAGTATCCGCCCCACATCTATGGCGGCGCCGGCGTCCACGTGACCGAGCTCGCCGCCGTGCTGCGGGGTCACATCGACGTGCGCGTCCGCGCCTTCGACGGTCCAAGGGACGAGCCCGGGGTGACGGGCTATGAGGCGCTCGGTGGGGGCGTTGGCGACGCGTCTCTCGACGTGCTCGCGCACAACCTGCCCATGGCGCATGACTGCAGGGGGCGGACCTGGTGCACTCGCACACCTGGTACGCGAACATGGCGGGGCACCTCGCCAAGACGCTCTATGGGATGCCGCATGTGCTGAGCGCCCACTCGCTTGAGCCGCTGCGCCCGTGGAAGGCCGAGCAGCTGGGCGGCGGGTACCGCGTCTCCAGCTGGATCGAGAAGACCGCGTACGAGGCCGCGGACGCGATCATCGCCGTCAGCGCCGGAATGCGCGCCGACGTGCTGCGCGCGTACCCGGCGGTGGATCCGGCCCGCGTCCACGTGATCCACAACGGCATCGACGTCGCGTCATGGGCCCCGCCGGTCTCTGATGAGGACCGCGCACGGGCCGACGCTGTGGTCGCCGAGTGGGGAATCGATCGTTCTCGCCCTGCCGTGGTCTTCGTTGGGCGAATTACCAGGCAGAAGGGCCTTCCGTACTTCTTGCGGGCGGTGGAGCAGTTGCCGCCCGAGATCCAGGTGGTGCTGTGTGCGGGCGCGCCGGACACGCAGGAGATCGCCAGGGAGGTCTCCGAGGCCGTGGCGCGGCTGCAGGAGCACAGGGATGGCGTCATCTGGATCGAGAAGATGCTTCCCCGGCCGGAGCTCATCGCGGTGCTGGATGCGTGCACCGTGTTCGTCTGCCCCTCGATCTACGAGCCGCTCGGCATCGTCAACCTCGAGGCGATGGCCGTTGGCCTGCCGGTAGTGGCCTCCGCGACCGGCGGCATCCCCGAGGTCGTCGTCGACGGCGAGACCGGCCTGCTGGTGCCGCTGGAGCAACTCACGGACGGCACGGGAACCCCTCTCAACCCAGACCGGTTCGTCGCCGACCTGGCCACCGCCCTGGCGACTGTCGCGCTCGATGGCGAGCGAGCGTCGGGCATGGGAGCCGCAGGGCGAGCAAGGGCCAGCGAGCACTTCTCGTGGGGTGCCATCGGCGAGCGTACGCTGGGCCTTTACCAGTCCATTCTTCGATAGGCTCGCCGTATGACTGAGGTGCTGGCGTTCGAAGGCGTGGCGCTCAGCAGGGACGGCAACGAGATCCTGCGCGGAGTCGACCTTCACGTCGATGGCGCGGACCGCTGGGTGGTCCTCGGACCGAACGGCGCTGGGAAGACCTCGCTCATCTCGATCGCAGGTGCCCGCTCGCACCCCACGGCCGGCGTGGCGCGCGTTCTTGGCGAGGTGCTTGGCGAGGCGGACACGCAGGAGCTGCGCATTCGCGTGGGTCTTTCCAGCGCGGCGCTAGCGGACCGGATTCCGCCAGAGGAGAAGGTGCGCGACGTGGTGATGACCGCCGCGCACGGCATCACTGGGCGCTGGCGCGAGGAGTATGAGGAGCCTGACGAGCAGCGGGCGGCGGCGCTGCTGCTCGCGTTCGGCATGGCGGACTTCGCGGAGCGCGAGTTCTGGACGCTCAGCGAGGGGGAGCGCAAGCGAGTGCAGATCGCGCGCGCGCTCATGGCGGACCCGGAGCTCCTGCTCCTCGACGAACCCGCCGCAGGCCTGGACCTTGCCGGCCGCGAGGAACTGCTCGCGGCGCTCACGGAACTCGCCGGTGATCGGCGCTCTCCCGCGATCATCCTGGTAACCCACCATGTTGAGGAGATCCCCGTGGGCTTCACGCACGTCCTGCTGATGCGCGGCGGCGAGGTTGTGGCGGCTGGCCCGCTCGCGGAGACGCTCACGGCGGAGAACCTCTCGACTACGTATTCCATGCCGGTGGAGCTGCTGTCCGACGGTGGGCGCTACACCGCCCGACGCGCAGGATAGGTTAGGGGTAAGGAGGCAGTCATGAATCCATCGCTGTGGTGGTTCATCGGGGCGATGCTGCTGGGGATCGCGGAGATCTTCACCCTCGACCTGACGTTCGCGATGCTTGCCGGCGGCGCGCTCGCGGCCGGAGTAGTGTCGCTGCTCGGTTTCCCGCTGTGGGCGTCGATCGCGACGTTCGCGATCGCGTCCGCGCTGCTGCTGTTCGTGCTGCGCCCGGCGCTGATGCGGCACTTCAAGACCGGCGCGATGTCCACGGGTACCGCGGCCCTCGTTGGCCGCACGGCCGTCGCTCTTGACGAGGTGACCACGCGCACCGGTCGCGTGAAGCTCAACGGGGAGGTCTGGACCGCTCGCACTCGCGAGGGCGCCGTGGCCGCGGACGCGTACGCGACCGTTGTAGAGATCAAGGGGGCCATGGCAATCGTGGAGCCCGCAGACGTGCCGTCGGCACATGTAAGTGAGGAGGGGTAACTCATGACTGACGTCACCGACTGGCTGTGGGTCTTCGTCGTTCTGTTCTTCGCGATCTTCGTGATCGTGGCAATCGCCAAGGCGATCGTGGTGGTGCGCCAAACGCAGGCGTATCTGGTGGAGCGGCTCGGAAGGTACAGCCGCACGCTCGACGCCGGCCTGCACTTCCTGATCCCGTTCTTCGACAAGGTGCGCCACAAGGTGGACCTGCGTGAGTTGGTCTACTCGTTCCCGCCGCAGTCCGTCATCACGTCCGACAACCTCGTGGTGGACATCGACTCCGTCATCTACTTCCAGGTGACGGACCCCAAGGCGGCCGTCTACGAGATCGCCAACTACATCACCGGTGTGGAGCAGCTCACGACGACTACGCTCCGCAACATCGTCGGCACCATGGACCTGGAGCAGACGCTCACGAGCCGCGACCAGATCAACGGTCAGTTGCGTGGCGTGCTTGACGAGGCCACGGGCAAGTGGGGGATTCGCGTGAACCGCGTGGAGCTCAAGGCGATCGAGCCGCCAGCCTCTATCAAGGACTCGATGGAGAAGCAGATGCGCGCCGAGCGCGACCGTCGCGCGGCGATCCTCAACGCCGAGGGCGTCAAGCAGTCCGCGATCCTCACCGCAGAGGGCAACAAGCAGTCCGCGATCCTCAATGCGGAGGGCGAGGCCCAGTCCAAGATTCTGCGCGCGGAGGGCGAGGCGCGCGCGATCCTGCAGGTGTTTGACGCCATCCACGAGGGTGACGCGGACTCCAAGCTGCTCGCGTACCAGTACCTGCAGATGCTTCCGGAGATCGCCAAGACGGACTCCAACAAGATCTGGTTCGTGCCCACCGAGTTCACGGGCGCGCTCAAGGCGGTTGCAGCCGGGTTCGGCTACGAGGACGGTGCCGAGCCGCTCAAGCGCGACCCTGGGGCTGCCTCGAAGCGAAAGTCGGCACTGACCTCCGCGCTCGAGGACCCGCGCAAGGCGCTCGAAGAGGCGCGTCGTCTCGCGGAGGGCGTGACCGCGGATGCCGAGTCGCACGGCACCGGTTCCGGCAAGCCGTTCGACCCCGAGGCGGAGAAGGGCCAAGCCCCGCCCGCGTGAGCGGTCGACAGACAAGGGTCACAGTGACCAATGTGACGCGTGTGACGCCGTTCGCGAGAGCGGCCGTCACACGCGTCACGTCTTTCACTCAGACCCTTGGAAGTCATCGTGAGTGAAGAGGCTCTTCTCGCGGACTATCGCGGCCTGACCGACGTCGCGCTGCGGCGATCGCTCGAGGCCGAGCGCGGCCTGTACATGGCGGAGGGCGCCAAGGTCATCGCGCGCGCCGTGGCGGCTGGGCACGTGCCGCGGTCCGTGCTGTGCTCGCCGAAGTGGGTCGATTCGGTGTCGCCGTTGCTTCCTCTCGGTACACCGGTGCTCGTTCGCTCCGACTCCGAGCTCGAGGCCATTACGGGGTTTGCCGTCCACCGCGGCGCGTTGGCGGCGATGCACCGCCCCGTCTTGCCCCCTTTGGGTGCCCTGGTCGCCTCTGCGAGGCTCGTGGTGGTGCTCGAGGGGATCGTGGATCACACGAACGTTGGCGCGATCTTCCGCTCCGCCGCCGGCCTTGGGGCCGACGCCGTGGTGGTCTCTCCCGAATGCGCGGACCCGCTCTACCGTCGCTCGGTCAAGGTGTCGATGGGCACCGTATTCCAGGTGCCGTGGACGCGGGCTGAGACGTGGCCCGGCGCCTTGGATGAGCTCCGGGAGCTGGGGTTTGTCGTCGCGGGCCTTGCCTTGGAAGAGGGTGCCGTTCCGCTCGATGTCTTCGCGGCGTCGGGCCATGAGCGTGTGGCGCTGGTGCTGGGAACCGAGGGCGACGGGCTCACCAGCCGCGCGCTCAATCATGTGGACGCCACCGTCACCATCCCCATGCGCGGGGGCGTGGACTCGCTCAACGTTGCCGCGGCGTCCGCGGTGGCGATGTGGGAGCTACGCGACCGCTAGCCCGCTCCTGTCTCCGTGACCAGGTGGGTGGTGTTGTCGTAGGTGAACGTCACGGTCGAGTCCTTGGTGAGCGCGAGCGGGATGTTGGGCCCGTCCTTGAGTCCGCCCGCACCGTAGTTCTCGTCCCACGAGCGGTTGATCGCGATCTTGTACTCGTAGTCTCCGGCGGGCAGATCCACCGTGATCGACCACAGGTTGGTGGCGTCGTCGAGCGTCAGCTGCGCCTGGTCGCACCACGGCGCCCAGTCCTCGCCGCAGCCCATCACGGAGTTCACCGTGCCCGGCAGCGAGACCTCGGCAGGCTGCGCGGCGGCGCCCGACTTGCCTGCGAAGATCGCGGACTCCACGGTCATGTCGCCCTGCGTCGCGACCGCGCGGTACTGGACGTCCTGGCCGGGGGCGACGCTCGTGAGATCGTCCGTGGCGGCGTACGTGGGCGCCGTGTCGTCGGTGCCCACCTTCTCCCAGTCGCCTCCGGGGAGTTTGCGCTGGATCTCGACGGTGGTTCCCTCGCGGTCCGGCCACACTTCGGCGGCCACCAGCGGCGTGTCTCCGAGCAGGTCGCCCGGGGCGGGCGTCACGAGGGTGACCGACGGCGCGGGAACCGTTGCATCGATGGCCTCGCTCTTCGTGTCGTGGCCTTTTCCGTCCGACGCCACGGCCACGTAGTGCACGTCCGTGCCAGGGGCGATGCCGCTCACGTTGTCGAAGACGCGGTAGGGGGCGTTGTCGTCGGTGCCGATGTAGGTCCACTCGCCGTCGGTGCCGTCTGGGTTGGTGGCCTGGCGCCAGAAGCTGACCTCTGCGTACGACTCGGCCGTGACGTCGGCCGTGACCTGAAGGCGACCCTGGTCGTCGGCCGGCACCTGCGTCTTCTCTAGCGAGATCTGGGGAGCGTCCGTGCCAGGGAGGGTAGCGTCGGCCCGGAGCACCACGGCGCCGTAGGAGGGAACTGTCACGGTCACGCTGCTGTCGGTGCCCGCGAGAGCGCTGTCACCGACGTCGCCGTAGACGGCGGCGAACGTTCCGCCCCAGGTGGGGATGGTGACGGTCTGTGCGTCCGAGGAGTTGTTGAGCGCGACCACGAACTCGCGGCGCTCGTCGCGGTCGAAGCGGCTGAATGCGAAGACGTTCGCGTCCGCGTAGCGCGTGATCTGGGCGCCGGTGGCGAGCGCGGGGTAGTCGGCGCGCAGCTTGTTGAGGGCGGCGATCTGTGTGTAGAGCGGCTGTGACGTGTCGAAGACCGGCTGCGCGGGCGTGGCGATGGAGCCGATCAGGACGTCATCCGTGTACTCGGGGATCTGCGTGCCGAACATGACCTGGCGCGCCGCGCGGTCGCCGCCATCGCCGGTAAGGCCCTGCTCGTCGCCGTAGTAGACGATCGGGTTGCCGCGGGTGAGGTACATGAGGTCGTTGGCGAGTTCGTACTTGCTGAGCAGCGTGTCCGCGTTTGCGGTGGCGTTGTCCGCCTGGAGGAAGCCGCCGAAGCGGCCCATGTCGTGGTTGCCGAGGAAGGTGGGCAGCTCGTAGGCGTTGGAGTCGGCGTCGGTGTACCAGTCGTCATCCGCGTAGAAGTCCGCGAGCTTTTCGCCCGAGTTGCCGCGGGACGCGAAGGCGCGCGTCGCGTCCTGGAAGGGGAAGTCGAGCACGGCCTGCTGGTCCGCCGTGGTGGTGAAGTGGCTGGTCTTGGCGCGAGAGGTGTCATAGACCTCGCCGAACATGAAGAAGTCCTTCTTGCCCTGGTCGTGGGCGAAGCTCAACACGTCCGGGCCAAAGCTCTGCCAGAACTCGTCGTTCACGTGCCGCATGGTGTCGATGCGGAAGCCGTCAACGTCGAAGTCCTTGATCCAGCCCTCGTAGATGTCCGTCATGCCCTTGACCACAGCCGGGTTCTCCGTGAAGAGGTCGTCGAGGCCGGAGAAGTCGCCGAAGAGGGCGTCTTCCCCGGTATAGGTGGTGTTTCCGCGGTTGTGGTACATCGTCACGTCGTTGAGCCAGGACGGGTTCTTGGCTGTCTCCTCGCCTTGTGCGAGCACCGGCGTGTAGGGGAAGGAGGTGTCGGCGCTCAAGGTGGGGAAAGCGTCGGACCCCGCGATGTTGCTGGGGCTGAAGGCGTTGCCTTCGCCGTCCTTGTAGGGCGAGGCGTCCGTGCTGATGTAGGGCATCCGGTCGCCGCCGTCGTAGCCGATGACGTCCGCGGTGTGGTTGGTGATGATGTCGAAGTAGACCTTGAGGCCGCGGTCGTGGGCTGCGCCGATGAGGTCCTGCATCGCTTGGTTGCCGCCGAGGTGAGGGTCGATGTTCTCGAAGTCCGTGATCCAGTAGCCGTGGTAGCCGGCGGACTGGTCCTCCGCCTGCACGGCCTTGTTGGTGAACGGGGGAGTGACCCAGATGGCGTTGACGCCAAGGCCCTGGATGTAGTCGAGCTTGTCCTCGAGGCCCTTGAGGTCCCCGCCCTGGTAATAGCCCGAGTTGGTGGGGTCGTAGCCACTGACTTGGGGATCGCTGCCGAGGCCGCCGTCGTTGTTGGAGGGGTCGCCGTCGTTGAAGCGGTCGGTCATGACGAAGTAGAAGGAGTTGTCGGTGGTGCCGTCTGCTCGGGTTGGGGCCACGGCGTGGGGGCTTGCGTCGGCGCTGGTCGCGAGGACGCCGGCCGCGATGCCTGCGGCGCCGAGGGCGATCACGCCGGCGGCGATCCATGCGGCCGTTCGCCGATGAGTGGGCCGTGCTTCGGTCGTCACCGTTCCTCCGTCTTTGCAGGTGAATGTACGCGCTTACATTCTGGGGGTCAGCGTAGCACCGGCACCCGGCGGCACCTCTGCAACTGCGACCTTCCCCAGCGGCCCCACCTTCCCCCGCAGCCCTGAGCCGGATTCGAGGTGTTTCTGGCCTGATGTTGCGCTGAAACCAGCCAGATCCGGTTCAGAACCGCGGCCCGAGCAGGGGCGCTGGCCTCGGGCTCGCGCATGTCACACCCAGGTGCCATAATCGAACATATGTTCGAATGATGGGAGGGGTCATGGACGCCACTCTTCAGTCCGCGCGCCTCGAGAAGGCCAGGGCGGCGCTCGCCGCCGTGCAGACGCGGGTTGGTACTAGTAGGGAGTGTTGGGACGCGCCAACGCTTCCCCTTGCCCCCGCACTGTCCGACGCTCTGCCCACCGGCCTCCGTCGCGGCCAGGTGGTCGCGGTGCAGGGTTCGACGTCCCTGGTGCTCGCGCTGGTGGCGGAGGCGTCTCGCGAGGGCTCGTGGACTGCGATGATCGGGATGCCGAGCGTTGGCGTGGTCGCGGCCGCGCGCAGGGGGATCGAGCTCGCGCGGCTCGCGCTGGTTCCGCATCCGGGGGCGCAGGCACCGGCCGTTGCGGGCGCGTGCGTCGACGGCATGGAGGTGGTGGTGCTGGGACCGCGGCTCGCGCTCAACGACGCGGATCGGCGGCGGTTGGCTGCTCGCGCGCGAGAGCGGGGAGCTGTTCTCATCAGTGCCGGCCCGTGGGATGGGGCACACGTGAACTTGGCCGTTGTCGAGTCCGCCTGGCGAGGGCTCGGCGCGGGTGACGGCCGACTGCGCGCTCGGGATCTGCTCGTGGAGGTGACCTCCCGCGCGGGAGGCCAGCCCCGGCGCGTCGCCCTGGTGCTTGACGCCGACGTGATGCTGCGGAGCGAAAGCCGAGCCAGCGTCGGGCAGGCAAGCTTGGAGGGGGCGGCGTGACGCGGCAGGGACTAGAAGCGGTTGCAATATCGTATTACATTAAAGGCATGGACGAGCGCGAGGGCATCAGCGGGGCACCTGTCACCGACGAGCAGATTGCGGCCTGGGCCGACGAGGCTGAGGCCGGATACGACGTTGCGGCACTGAAGAAGCGCGGCCGTGGCCGCCCGGGTCGCGGAAACGAGCCGTCGACGGTGGTCACGCTGCGCCTCACCGCAGAGGAACTTGCGGTGCTCGATGCGCGAGCGGAACGCGAGGGGAGAACGCGTTCCGAGGTGATTCGCGACGCGCTCGCAGCTCCCACCCCTGAACAGCAGGCCGAGGTTGAGCGTCGGGTGGCCGAACTCAAGGCGAATCCTGAACTGGGGATGACGATAGACGAGGCGATCGCAGCGGCTCGCAAGCTTCCGACCCAGAGCGAGACGCACTCGATGCTCTCGGATCGGACCGAACCGCTTTGACAAGTTAACTTGTCGCCAGCCTAGAATGGCAGCATGCCTCGCTCGCTTGAAGATCTCATCGCGAACGCGGACTCGCTCGCGGATGCGTTCGAAGCCTACGAGCCGAATCCCGAGGACTTCGACGCCCCTATGCCACCCCTGATGGTCGTCAAACTCGCGGCGTTCCGTCGCGCGCAGGCTGAGAAAGATTTGGCGGACGCGATCTCCAAGGGGCGCGAGGCCGGGCTGTCATGGCGCGAGCTTGGAGAGGCCATCGGCACCTCAGGAGAGGCCGTGCGGCAGCGGTATGCAGGAATCGCAGTACCCACTGTCGAGTAGCAGGCAGAGGTCGAGCGCCGGGTGGCCGAGCTCAGGGCGAATCCGGAGCTTGGGCTCACGATTGATGAGATCATCGCGGCGGCTCGCGCACTTCTCCGATGACCATGAGGCCGTACCTAAATCCGGCCACCGGATGGGCGCAAGCCGCAAATCTGACTAGCTTCAGTCTCAGCATGCGCCGGGGCCGGATCGGCGGTACGGTGCAGAGACGAGCCCAATCACGGGTTCGGGCAAGGCCTCTCTGAGGGGGGGGGCATGAACACGAGAGAGAGGTAACTGACATGCGAGCAAACGTTCGCCCGATGGGGTTCGGTCGGAAGGCCGGAAGTGTCGTCGTTATTGCATTGTTGGGGGTTGCATTCGTTGCGGGCCCCGCGAGTGCAGGTTCTGGGACGATCGACTGCAACGGAACTGACCGTCCAATCAGCAACGTGAACGACGGCCCCAATCATTCCACGGCGAAGACCGCGTCCAACGGCTCATGCGGAGTCGTCAAGATCTCGTCGAGGATCTACGTGGGCGGGAGTGTCTATGCATGGGACTCCCCCGAGAACTTCGGCACTACGTCCGGCGTCAAGTTGCACCAAGTGTCGGCGACGCTCTCTCAGTCGAAGCACTACTGGGACTTCCTTGGGAATCCGACCTCCAAGATCCTCAGTGTCTAGACGCGCGCTAGGCACTTTGGCTGCAGCATCACTGATCGTTCTTGCTGGCTGTGGTGCGGATGGGCCGCAACCGAGTTCATCAACAGGCGGCATGTCTATCGCCAAGTACGTCGAAGCCGCACAGGCAAACGGAGCCGACGAGCAACAGATTGAGGTGCTCGAGCGTGCGCGTGATCGCGGAGAGGTGACGTTCGAGGACCTCAATGAGCTGGCCGAACTCACCAAGCAATGCCTGAGGGATGCAGGATTCACGGTGATGGACAAGGACCCGCGTGAAGTTGTGCCGGGTTCAGGTCTGCGGATCCCCTACTACCTCTCGGTTCAGCCGGATGGCATGAGTGACAAGACGGCCAACGAGGTCATGGACGACTGTTCCATGCGCTTTGACAACTGGGCCAGCGCTGCGTTCGCCGACCAGCCCACCGTGGTCGATGCTTACAACAACCAGTGGGACACCCCCGAAGTGCGAGCCTGCCTAAAGGAACACGGATACCAGATCGACGCTGATATGACTGGCACGGAGTTGAACAACCTCTCGATGGAGGATTGGGAGGCTCATGCCAGCGATCCGAACTATCAGACGTGTGATCCGATTGGGTAGTCACTTCACGTAGGACTGGTCGATGTCACTGGCCAATGCCATAATCGAACACATGTTCGAACGGCTCGGCAGTGACGCGCGGCAGGGAGCGCGCCATGACCACCCCCGTGGTCGCCACCACCCGCCGCGCCGTGCTGTGGGTGCCCGACTGGCCCGTCGTCGCCGCGGCCGCGGAGGCCGGGCTGAGCCCCAGCGCGCCCGCCGCGGTGCTCTACGGCCGCGGCATGGTCGCGGTCTCGGCGTCCGCCCGTGCCGCCGGGGTCAGGCGCGGCCAGCGCAAGCGCCTCGCGCAGCGCGCATGCCCCGACATCACGATCCTCCCGTACGACGAGGTCCGCGACGCCCGTGCCTTCGAGGCCGTCGCGGCCGCCGCCGAGGACGTGGTCGCGGGCGTCGAGATCTCGCGGCCGGGCATGCTCATGATCCCCGCGGACGGCGCGGCACGTTTCCACGGCTCTGAGGAGGCGCTCGCCGAGGCGCTCGTCAGCGCGGTCGCGGAGCTCGCCGGCTGCGAAAGCTCAGTAGGAGCGGCCGACGGCCTGCTCGCGGCGGTGCTCGCGGCCAGGGCGTCTGTGCTCATCCCAGCGGGGGAGTCGGCGGCGTTCCTCGCGCCACACCCCATCGGCACGCTCGCCCTCGCGGCGATGGAGCGCACCAAGCGCGAGGCGGTGGAGGACCTGGTTTCCGTGCTCACGCGGCTCGGCATCGAGACGCTCGGCGCATTCACGGCGCTGCCGTTCCCCGACGTCCTCGCGCGCTTTGGGCCGGTTGGCGCGTGGGCGCATCGCGTCGCTCGCGGCGAGGATGTCGCACCCCCGTGCTGCGCCGCGCGGAGGAGGACATCGCGGTCGAGTACGTCTTCGAAGAGCCCGCCCAGAATTCCGAGCAGCTCGTCCCCGTGGCACGCCTGCTCGCCGAGCGGTTGGATGCCGCCCTGCTCGATGCCGGCATGCGCTGCGGCAAGGTGCGCATCGTCGCTGGTACGGAGCGCGGTCAGCAACTGGAGCGGGTGTGGCGCACTGACGTTGGGGCAAGGGCGGGCGCCTTCGCCAACCACATGGCCGACCGCGTCCGCTGGCAGCTCGAGGGCTGGCTGAGCGGCACCTCGGAGGGCCCGGAGCGCTCGGGGCTGACGAGTCTGGGCGTGGTCGCGGAGGACGTGGTGCCTTTGGGATCCGAGCAGTCCTATTTGTGGGGCGGCGTCTCCGGCGCGGACTCGCGCGCGCAGCGCACGCTTGAGCGCGTCCAGGGTCTGCTCGGGCCCGACGGTGTGCTCGCCGTTCGCGAGCAAGGCGGCCGATCTCCGCGAGAGCGGGTATTGGCGTTGCCTTGGGGTCAAGAGGCGGCCGAGTCCCGGCCGCTCGCTCATCCTTGGCCAGGGGGCATTCCGGATCCGGCGCCCGCGACCGTGCTCGCCACCCCTGCCCCCGTTGAGGTGCTCGACGCGGGCGGCACCCCCGTGACCGTCGACCGCCGCCTCGCGATCAGCGCGCCGCCAACGTGGGTGCGCCTCGAAGCCGACCCCAACGACGAGCGAGCGCGCGCCGCGAACCGGCACCCAGCGTCGGGCCATGTGGGGCAAGTGAAGGCGCCGGTGTGGGACCGGCCGCGGCCCGTGGAGGCGTGGGCGGGGCCGTGGCCCATTGCGCAGCGGTGGTGGAGCGGCGACGCGTCCAGGGGGCGTACCTGCAGGTGTCGCTCGGCGATCGAGCGGTACTCGTGGCCTTCAAGGGCGGGCAGTGGATGCTCGAGGCGGTGTATGACTAGCAAGACCGAACGGATGCGCGCTAGCAATGCTAGCATTGCTGTCAGGAGGCAAGCCATGGCCACACTGACGATTCGCAATCTGCCCGAGGAGACCAGGCGCGCGCTCAAGGAGCGCGCGGCCCGGCATGACCGCTCCATGGAGGCTGAGGTGAGGGAGATTCTTCAAGATGCCGTCGCGTCCCAGGGTGCCAATGCCGGTCAACGGTGGCTCGATGCGATGGCTGAGATCCGCGCACTGGGTGGCGTTGAGCTCGAGATTCCGGCACGCGAGGTGACCCAACCGGTTGAGTTCGACTGACCGTGATCATCCTTGACACCAACGTTCTCAGCGAGACGATGCGCACCGAGCCTGATGAGGCGGTGACCTCGTGGTTTGCGCAACACAGTGCCGAGGTCGCCACAACCGCGATCACGGTCGCGGAGCTGCGCTATGGAGTCGCGAGGCTGCCCGAGGGCGTACGCAAGCGGGCGCTCACAGCAGTTCTCGACGCGGGCCTCGCGGGCATTCCTGTGCTGTCTTTCGGGGAGCTGGAAGCCTTCGCATTCGCCACGATCCGCGCCGCACTAGAGGCGGCGGGGATGAATTCCGGCTCGCTCGACGTCCAGATCGCTGCGATAGCGGCAACGGGTGGCCACGCGCTTGCAACGCGCAACGTCAAGCACTTTGAGGGCGCTGGGATTGCCGTCATGAACCCCTGGACGGACGGTTGAGCGAATCCGCAGGAACGGCACCCCGGTGAACTTCTCTCAGTTACAGCTCTCTGGAAGTGTCGAGCCACTCGCGTCCGTTCCAACGCGGTGTGATCGCACCGACTGGATCTAGGACCAGGTTCGGGTCGTCGGATTGCAGCAAGATCAGAATTCTCCGACCGAAACGCATGGCGAACGCCGCTTGACCTGCGAAGATCTCAAGCGCTAGGTGCGCGGTGGCTCTGTCGTCCCGCACGAACCCATCGAAGTTCCTTAGGACTAGTGCGAGTCCGGCCGCCTCGGCTCCTATGCCATATTCCCCACACGCGACACCGAACATGCAGTCGTTGAGAGCGTCGAGGTTGTTGCCGTAGTACGCAGGGAAACTGAGGGCGTGCGCCAGATCTCGGTGCATCTGCGCCGGCTCACCCCATTCGGCTGCGACGAGTGAGACGACGTCGTAGCCGTTGTCGCCAAGCCATGAAATTGCGGCTTCCAAGACCTCCGCACGCCAGAACAGCGTTGGCCCACCCGCCAACTCGAAGTCGAGGGGGTGGGTGAAGATTGCATCTTCGTCAAAGGCCGCCATGCGTTCTATCTTTGCCGATCCGAGGTTCGATGGCTCGCAGACTTCGCGCAGTCGCAGGTGTCACGTGCAAGTGCCATAATCGAACATATGTTCGAATGGATGGGATCGCTGGTGGCGCGCTGATGGAGGTCATCGACTACGCCGAGCTGCACTCGCACACGGCCTTCAGCTTCCTCGACGGGGCCAGCCAGCCGGAGGAGATGGCGGCGGAAGCAGGCCGTTTGGGGCTCAGTGCGCTCGCCATCACCGACCACGACGGGTTGTACGGGGTTGTCAGATTCGCCCAGGCGGCACGCTCCATCGGCCTGCCAACCGTGTTCGGCTCCGAGCTCAGCCTCGCCCTTAGCGACAATCGCGGGCGGCCGATCCTCGACGCCCCCACCGAGGCTCCCGACCCCCGCGCACAGCACCTGGTGGTGCTCGCACGCGGCGCCGCCGGCTACGCGCGCCTCAGCCGCGCGATCGGCCTGGCACACCTCGCCACCGGCGAGAAGGGCCGCTCGCACTACACGCTCGAGGGGCTCGCGGAGGCCGGCGGCGGCGAGTTCCTCATCCTCACAGGTTGTCGCAAAGGCTCCGTTCGCCGTGCCTTAGGCGGCGGCGTCCTCGGCGGCCCACCCGTCACGGCCGACGGGATGGTCGCCGCCCGCTCAGAACTAGACAAACTCGTGGCCCTGTTTGGGCGCGACAACGTGGCGGTGGAGATCACAGACAGCGGCTCGCCTTTTGATTCGGAGGTGGCCGACGCCCTGGCTGATTTGGCCTTCGACGCCCAGCTGCCACTCGTGGCCACCACGAACGCCCACTACGCGAACCCCCGTGACGCCGATCTAGCAGGGGCATTGTCTGCCATAAGGTCGCGCTCGAGTCTCGACGACATGGACGGCTGGTTGCCCGGCAGTCCAGGCCAACACCTCCGCAGCGCGGGGGAGATGATGTACCGGCACCGCCGCCACCCGCAGGCGGTGACCACGGCGGCAAGGCTCGGCGCCGAATGCGCCTTCGACCTCTCCCTCGTCGCCCCCAAGCTCCCGCCCTACCCCGTCCCGGAGGGGCACACCGAGGCGACGTGGCTGCGGGAGCTGACCTACCGCGGCGCAAGAGAGCGCTATGGGCCCCCAGACAGGGAACGCGTCAAGGGCGCATGGAAGCAGATCGAGCACGAGCTCGCCGTCATCGAGGCCCTGGACTTTCCCGGCTACTTCCTCATCGTCAACGACATCGTCGCGTTCTGCCGCAAGTCCGACATCCTCTGCCAGGGACGGGGGAGCGCCGCCAACTCCGCCGTCTGCTACGCACTGGGAGTCACCGCGGTCGACGCCGTGACGCATGGCCTGCTCTTCGAGCGCTTCCTCGCCCCCGAGCGCGACGGCCCACCAGACATCGATGTCGACATCGAGTCCGACCGCCGCGAGGAGGTCATCCAGCACGTCTTCGCCCGCCATGGGCGCATCAATGCCGCAATGGTGGCCAACGTCATCCAATACCGACCCCGCTCGGCGGTACGTGACGCGGCAAGGGCACTGGGCTACGGCGTCGGGCAGCAAGACGCGTGGTCAACGTCGATAGACCGCTGGAGCGCGCTCAGGGTGCCGGTGGAGGCGCAAGAGCAGTGGGCGGCCCAGCAGCGTGACGCGATGTGGCCGGACCCTCCTCCGGCGCAGGATCTGGACCACATCCCGGAACCGGTATTGGACCTGGCAGATCGCCTCATGCGCCTCCCGAGACACCTGGGCATCCACCCCGGCGGCATGGTGCTGTGTGACCGCCCCGTCATCGACGTATGCCCCGTGGAGTGGGCGCGCATGCCCGGCCGCACCGTGCTGCAGTGG
This sequence comes from Demequina sp., assembly GCA_024707205.1. Taxonomy (NCBI): domain Bacteria; kingdom Bacillati; phylum Actinomycetota; class Actinomycetes; order Micrococcales; family Demequinaceae; genus Demequina; species Demequina sp. The sequence goes on along the minus strand of JANQAD010000001.1, from coordinate 2,486,944 downwards.
GACAAGGACGACTGCGCGGACGCGGGCCTCGTGAAGTTCGACCTCCTTGGCCTTGGCATGCTCTCGGCCCTGAAATACGCGTTCCGGTACATCCGCGAGACCGAGGGGGAGCAATCGGGAGGCACCGTGCTCGGCCTCCACGACCTCCCGCAAGAGGACCAGGCCGTCTACGACCTCCTGTGCGCCGCGGACACCGTGGGCGTGTTCCAGGTGGAGTCCCGTGCGCAGATGGCCACGCTCCCGCGACTGAGGCCACGAAAGTTCTACGACATCGTCGTTGAGGTTGCGCTCATCCGCCCCGGTCCCATCCAGGGCGGCTCGGTGCACCCGTACATCAATCGCGCGCGGGGTCGCGAGGAGATCACCTACTTGCATCCGCTGCTGGAAAAGTCCCTGAGCAAGACCCTGGGCGTCCCGCTGTTCCAGGAGCAGCTCATGCAGATGGCGATGGATTGTGCGGGCTTCGACGGCGCGCTGGCCGATCAACTCAGAAGAGCGATGGGCTCCAAGCGCAGCCCCGAGCGCATGGAGGCCCTCCGCGCGCGCTTCATGGTGGGCGCAAACGAGCGCGGTATCACCGCGGACGTTGCCCACCAGATCTTCGACAAGCTCAAGGCCTTCAGCGACTTCGGCTTCCCCGAGTCCCACTCGTTCAGCTTCGCGTACCTCGTCTACGCCTCCAGTTGGCTCAAGGTCCACAAGCCCGCGGCCTTCTACGCGGGGCTTTTGGCCGCGCAGCCCATGGGCTTCTACTCGCCGCAGTCGCTCGCCGCGGATGCCCGACGCCATGGCCAGGTCATCCTGCGGCCGTGCGTTTCGCGCTCGGAGGCTTTGGCGGTGGTCGAGCGGCTCGAGTCGCCGTTTGAGATTCCCGGGGAGGTGCGCCAGGACATGGCCGGGTTGGTCAACGTGGATCGCACCCTCGCTGTGCGGATGGGGCTGGCGTCGGTCCGGGGGATAGGGACGGAGGTGGCGCAGGCCATTGTGGATGCCCGCACCGCCGGCCCATTCGCCTCGCTCCTCGACATGGCCCGCCGCGTGAAACTGAGCACCGCGCAATGGGAGACCCTCGCCACCGCCGGAGCCCTCGAGAGCCTAGGCGTGACGAGGCGAGAAGCCCTGTGGGCGTCGGGCGTGCTGTCGCAAGAGGGGCCGGACACCCTGCCCGGCGTCGTCACCGGGGTGGAAGCCCCGCAACTACCAGGTATGACGGATGTGGAGATGGCTGTGGCTGATGTGTGGGCGTCGGGGGTTTCGGCGGATGTGTACCCCACGGTGTTCGTGCGCGAGGGGCTCGACGCGAATGGCGTGCTGCGCGTGGGCGACGTGATCGCGCACGAGTCGGATCGTCGCGTGAGAGTCGCGGGAGTCGTCACCCACCGCCAGCGCCCAGGCACCGCCAAGGGCGTGACGTTCCTGTCGCTTGAGGACGAGACGGGCTTCCTCAACGTCATCTGCTCGCAGACCGTGTGGAAGCGGTACCAGGCGGTCGCCAGGCGTTCCCCGGCGCTCGTCATTCGCGGCATGATCGAGCGCGCGGACGGCGCGACCAACCTGGTCGCCGAGCACATCGCGCCGCTCAGCCTCAAGGTGCCGAGCAAGAGCCGCGACTTCCGCTAGGGCCTATTGGGGCGCACGATGGGTGGATGACGGACTCGGTGAAGGTTGACGGCCGCGACGTGCGCTTCACGCACCCGGACAAGGTCATGTATCCCTCAACCGGCCTCACCAAGCAGGGCGTGCTCGACTACTACCTGGCCGTGGCGTCGGCCCTCATCCCGCTCGCCAAAGACCGGCCGGTGACGCGAAAGCGCTGGATGGACGGCGTCGGGACGGCAGAGAAGCCCGGCAAGGTGTTCTTTCACAAGGACATCGACAACGACGCCCCCGATTGGATTCACACGCACACGATCGAGCACGACGACCACACCAACGCCTACCCGCTCATCGACTCGCCCGCGGTGCTCGCGTTCTACGTGCAGCACAACGCGCTCGAGTTTCACGTGCCGCAATGGCGCTTTGGCCCGCGCGGGGCGAGGCGGAACCCGGACCGGATCGTCTTTGACCTGGACCCTGGTGAGGGTGCCACCGCCGAGCAGCTCGTGGAACTCGCGGTGCTGCTTCGAGATCGCCTCCGCGACGACCACATCGAGACCGTCCCGGTGCCGAGCGGGTCCAAGGGCATTCACCTGTACGGCGCGCTCGACGGCAAGCGCGACTCGGACACCATCACCGAGTACGGCCACGCGCTCGCGTCCGCTCTCGAAGAGGAGCGCCCGGACCTGGTCGTCACGAACATCCGTAAGGCCGTGCGGGCGGGTCGGATCCTCATCGACTGGAGCCAGAACAGGGCCGCGAAGACCACCGTCACCCCCTACTCGCTTAGGGGGCGGCTGAGGCCAACTGTCGCGTGCCCGCAGACGTGGGAAGAGCTCCAGAGCGGGCTCTCACAGAAAACTTCCGAACAGGCCATTTACCTGCTGAAACAGCGTCCCTGCCCGCTGCTCGCGCTCATGGGCGGGGAATAGTCCCACGACCCGCGGCGGTTGCCCCTAACGACAGAAGCAAGACCAGATCGAACAAGGGAGCCACCATGTGGACCACTATTTTGTTCATTGCGGCCGTGATTCTCGTTATCGCCGGGATCGTGCGGATCGTGCAGAAGGACGTCCTGTGGGGCGTCGTACTGATCGTGCTCGGCCTGCTCGTGGGCCCGGGAGGCGTCAGCATCCTGAGTTGACGCTCGGCAACTAGAGGGACTGAACGCGCGAACGTCCCTGTGGAGCCTGAGAATTCACGCTCCACAGGGACGTTCGTTCACGTGGTCCCTGCCTTTGCCCGACGCTGGGGCCAGGTGGGCGCCGAACCCGGCCGCGGCGTCGGGCAGGCAAGACGCTCAAAGCAGGTGAATCGCCACCGTGACCCCGGCGACCACGATCGCCTCCATCGACATGAGCTTCACGAGGATGTTGAGCGACGGGCCCGAGGTGTCCTTGAACGGGTCTCCAACCGTGTCGCCGATGACCGCGGCCTTGTGGGCGTCCGAGCCCTTGCCGCCGTGGTGGCCCTCCTCGATGTACTTCTTGGCGTTGTCCCACGCGCCGCCGGAGTTCGCCATGAACATCGACAGCGAGAATCCCGCGACCGCGCCTCCCGCGAGGAGGCCAAGCACGCCCGGAACCCCGAACACGAGACCCATGAGGATGGGCGTCGCGATCGCGAGGATCGACGGCAGCATCATCTCCCGCTGCGCGGCCTTGGTGGAGATCGAGACGCACCGGGCGTAGTCGGGCTCGGCGGTGCCGGCCATGATGCCTGGTATCTCACGGAACTGGCGGCGAACCTCGTCCACCATCTGACCCGCGGCGCGTCCAACGGCCTTCATCGTCATGCCGGAGAACACGAACGCGAGCATCGCGCCAATGAACATTCCGGCGACCACCTTGGGGTTGATGAGCACCACCTGGAAGCGCTCCATCATGTCCATGAGGGACAGGTCCCGCAGCGCATCCTGGGCGCCCGACGCCATGGTTGAGCCATCTGGGAACGTAAAGTCACCGCCCCGCTCCAGTACGCGGGAGATGCCGATCTTGACCTCCTCGATGTAGGACGCGAGCAGCGCGATGCCCGTGAGCGCCGCCGAGCCGATGGCGAAGCCCTTGCCTGTGGCCGCGGTCGTGTTGCCGATCGCGTCGAGGAGGTCGGTCCGCTGCCGCACCTCGGGCGGCAGGCCGCTCATCTCCGCGTTGCCGCCCGCGTTGTCCGCGATGGGGCCGTAGGCGTCGGTGGCGAGCGTGATGCCCAACGTGGAGAGCATTCCCACGGCGGCGATGCCGATCCCATAGAGTCCCGCGCCCATCGTGTCCGTGGTGAACCCGAACCCGGAGCCGAAGAAGTACGCGAGCGCCGTGCCCGTCACCACCGCGCCAACGGGGATTGCCACCGAGAGCATGCCTTCGCCAACCCCGGAGATGATGACCGTGGCCGGCCCGGTCTTGGACGCCGCGGCGATCCGCTTGGTGGGCGCGTAGCCCTGCGACGTGAAGTACTCGGCCGCGCGGCCGATGATGATTCCAGTGAGCAGGCCGGCGAGCAGCGCGAGCCACGTTCCCCACACATTGGGCACGTGCATGAGGTGCAGCACCCCTAGAGAGGCGAGCGCGATCATGGCGGCCGCGCCGTTGACCCCGCGGCCCAGCGAGGCGAGCAGCTCCTTGGGGGACGCTCCCTCCTGGGTTCGCACCAGGAACACGCCGATGATCGACAGCAGCGTGCCGAGCGCGCCGATCACCATGGGGGCGACCACGGCGCTGAGTTGAGCGTCGGTGCCGCTCCCTAGGTACGCGGCGGCGCCGAGCGCCGCGGAGGCGAGGATGACGCCCACGTAGGACTCGTAGAGGTCGGCGCCCATGCCGGCGACGTCGCCCACGTTGTCGCCCACGTTGTCGGCGATCGTCGCGGGGTTGCGGGGGTCATCCTCAGGGATGCCAGCCTCGATCTTGCCCACCAAGTCGGCCCCGACGTCGGCCGCTTTGGTGAAGATGCCGCCACCCACGCGGGCAAAGAGCGACTGCACGGCCGCACCCATGCCGAAGGTCAGCATCGTGGTGGTGATGATGACGATGTGGTGACCATCGGAGATGCCGTACACGCGTGACAGCACAAAGAACCACACGGCGATGTCGAAGAGCCCAAGGCCCACCACGGTCAGCCCCATGACGGCACCGGACCGGAAGGCGACGGTCAGCCCGCGATTGAGCGACTCTCGCGCCGCGTTCGCCGTGCGGGCGGACGCGTAGGTGGCGGTGCGCATGCCGATGAAGCCTGCGAGCCCGGAGAAGATGCCGCCCGTGAGGAACGCGAACGGCACCCACGGGTTCTGCATGTGGAGCACATAGGCGAGCACGACGAACACCGCGGTGAGGGACACGAGCACGATGCCCACCACCTTGTACTGCTGCTTGAGATAGGCGATGGCGCCCGCGCGCACGTGCGCGGCGATGCGCGTCATTGTCTCCGTGCCCTCGGACTCCTTCATCATCTGTCGGAAGAAGTAGTACGCGGCGCCGAGCGCCATGAGCGAGGCGACGGGAACGATCCAGAACCAGCTGGGCATGTGTCAAGGACCTCTCTCAGTGGCCGAAGGTGGACTGGGCCGAGCGCCACCAGGCGAGGTGCTCCCGCTCCAGCTCGTCGCGAGTGGGCAGGTAGAACGCCGTGATTCCGGCGGGATCGCCAACGAAGAACCCGTTGCGGATGGTGCGGAACAGCACCTCGCCCGTCATCTGGCGCAGCACGGTCTTGGTGGGGGAGCCGCCCGCATCGAGGTGGTGCAGGCAGTCCCGCAGGTGCCCGATGTTGGGATACGGCAGGTTGTCGATGTCCTGATGGTTGGGGTCGTTCTTCAGGTTGCCGAGAGTCAGCTCCGCGAACACGATGCGGGGCACGTTGATGGGCTGCGTGACGTCGGTGATGAAGGACGCGAACTCCGCGGGATTCAGCCGGGACACGACCCTGGGGCCAACGGGGCAGAACTCCTGGTAGAGGTGATTCCTCTTCTCGCCGTCCGGGATGAAGGGCGAGGCCTTGATCGTGAGCACGCGCCCGTCGTCGGTGGCCAGGTGCAGCGCCTTGAGCGCCTCGCGCGGCACGCGCTCGAGGACGCGATAGATGGAGGCGTACACCGATGTCTTGGGCCGCCCGTCCGGGTGCGGCACGCACTTCGCGTCGATCTCGGCGAGCGGGAACGCGCCAACGGGCAGTTTGTCGCGGTCGAGCGAGAAGTACACCGCCTGGCCCCGAGAGCGCTTCGCGGACCCGATGGCGTAGTACAGCCCAAAGTCCTCGGGCTCGAGCATGGAGGCGATCAGGGCCTCCGGAATCAGCGAAAGGTACAAGTGCGTAGGCATGGGATGCTCCGGGGCGACACCGACGTCGCAGGTCAGGGGGACCTCTAGTGACGCTAGTGACGCCCAGCACGTCCGACGGGGGACTTGGGTCCCGCGCAAGGCGACGGCCCTGCGGCGGTGGCCATAGCGTCGGCCCCGCGGGCCCCACCGGCCCCGTGGGCTCCGCCGGCCCCGTGGGCTCCGCACGGAAGCAGTGACGGGTGGGACCGGCGGCGCGCGTCCCCGCTCACACCGCTTCGTCACACGCGCCACTCGCGTCACACGTACCGTGCGGAGCCAAACGGGGGTGGCGCCACCGCGGCCCGACGCTGTGGCTGGCTTAGGAGGCCGCGCGGCCCGTGCTAACATTTCCTTCGCGCTAGGGCGCCCCAGCGGGCCCTGGTTCACCTCGTCCGGGTGGCGGAATGGCAGACGCGCTAGCTTGAGGTGCTAGTGCCCTTAACGGGCGTGGGGGTTCAAGTCCCCCTCCGGACACGACGTACGCGGCGGCCCCCGTGCCGCACCTCATCACGTCGGGTTTTGAACGCGGCGCCATTGTGCGCATAGCTCCAGGGAGAGCCCGTGTCCGTCTCCACCGCAGAGCCGAGCAGGTTCGCGCCGTCACGGTGGATTCATGCGACAGAAGAGTGGATCGCGAAGTTCCACGACACACCTCGTTCCCGCATCGTCATCGCCGTCATTTACGTGATCGTGGCGTCGGCGATCGTGATTCCGGTGGTGTTCGGCCCCGGCAAGGCCCTGAGCCGCATCGACGAGCCGACTCACGCGGATTACGCGTGGCAGGTGGCGCACTTCCAGCTGCCGCGAGCGGGTTCTGCGATCGCGCAGCCCATCCTCGACCACTGGGCGTGTGTTGGCCAGGAGGGCTATGAGCTGCCCGACTGCGGCTCGGGTGAGGGCGCCTGGGCCTTCCCTTACGACGGCCAGAACTATAACTTCGCGCACCCGCCGCTGTACTACGCCGTGGTGGGCCTCCCCGCGCGCGCCGTCGACGCGATCTTCCCCGGCATCGACTTCGTCAGTGCCGCGCGCCTCATGGGCATCGGCTGGCTCGCCGGCGGCATGTTCATGCTCTACGTGGCGCTGAGGCGTTGGCGCATCGACCCCGCGGCGGCGGTCATCGCGCCGCTGCTGCTCCCCGCGTTCCCGCGCATTCTGCACGCGTCCACCACGGTGAACCCCGACGCCGCTGCGGCCATCTTCGGGGCCGCAGCCGTGTGGCTCGCGGCCAAGCTCTTCGTGGAGGACTATCGCGGCTGGATGCTGCCCGCCGTACTGACGGCTCTCGCCGGACTCACCAAGACAATCACCGCGGTGCCGTTCATCGCGATCGCCCTGCTCATCGTGTTCCGGCTCGTGCGCGACCTGCGGGTCCGGCGATTCCACCGGGCGGACCTCGTGGCGCCCTTCGCAATCGCGCTCGCGGTGCTCGTGCCCTACGGCCTGTGGCAGCTGTTGCAAGGGGGGAGGGGAGACCCGTACTGGACCAACCCCCTAGTTGGCCTGAATACGAGGGACGTTACCGGCCTGCCCGGGTCCGAATGGCTCGAGACGGCGTTCAGCGGGATCAATCTCGCCTCGGAGTACTACCTGCAACCGCCGCTTGACGTGGCGCTGATGCTCGCGTGGACGCGGCTGCTCAACATCATCGTCATCGGCGCGGTCTTCTCCGTGATCGTCGCGTGCGCGAAGGAGCCCGCCCGCCGCTCTCTTGGCTGGATGGTGCTTGCGGGGGTCTTCATCTATCCCACGATCGTGCAGGTTCAGGCGTACCTGAACACGGCGGTTCCCCAGTACTTCCCCAATGTCACGGGCCGCTACGGGCTGGCCCTCATCCCGGGGGCGATCGCGTGCATCTGCGTCGCCGCGTGGAAGGCGGGGTACCGGCGCATCGTGTATTTCTTCGCGATCGGCGGGCTCGCGGTGCTCGCGGTCGTGATCTCCAACGGATTCATGGCGATGTAGTCACCCCGGGTAGCCTGGCGGCATGCCTGAAACGGACGTCATCGAGCTTGCCCAGGACCTCATCCGCATCGACTCCTCCAACTACGGGGACGTCGACGGCCCAGGCGAGCGGGACGTCGCCGAGTACGTCGCCACCTACCTCAGTGACCTTGGGCTCAACCCGGTCCTGCGGGAGAGCGAGCCCCGCCGCACCAGCCTCACCGCGCTGTGGGAGGGCGAGGACCGAACGCGCCCGCCGCTCGTGGTCCACGGCCACCTGGACGTGGTGCCCGCGTTCAAGGAGGACTGGTCCGTGGACCCGTTCGGGGCCGAGATCAAGGACGGCATGATCTGGGGCCGGGGTGCCGTGGACATGAAGGGCATCGACGCGATGTACCTCGCGGCCGCAGGCCGGCTCATCAAGGCGGGGAAGAAGCCCGCGCGTGACATCGTGCTCGCGTTCTTCGCCGACGAGGAGCACGGTGGCGCGCGGGGAGCCAAGTGGCTGGTCCAGAACCACCCGGACGACTTCCACGGCGCGTCGGAGGCGATCTCCGAGGTCGGCGGCTTCTCCATCGACGTGCGGGGCAAGCGCGTCTACCTCGTTCAGACGGCCGAGAAGGGCATCCAGTGGCTGCGCCTCGTCGGCACCGGCCGCCAGGGCCACGGCTCGCTCGTGCACGAGGACAACGCCGTCACTCACCTCGCGGGCGCCTTGGCACGTATCGGCACCCATGAATGGCCCATCGAGATCAGCCCGACGGTGGAGCGGCTGCTGCGCGGAACGGCCCAGATCCTGGGGGTTGAGTACGCGACGGACCCCGCGACCCTCCAGGCGATCATCGGTCAGCTGGGCTCTATCGGCGCCATGGTCGACGCCTCGATCCGCAACACCTCCAACCCCACGATGATGGACGCCGGCTACAAGACCAACGTCATCCCGGACACCGCGACGGGCTTCGTCGACACCAGGTTCCTCGCGGGTCAGGAGGAGCTTGTGCTCCGCAAGGTCGAGGAACTCGCGGGCACCAACGTCAAGGTGGAGCAGTACATCACCGAGCCGTACATCGAGGCGCCCTTCGAGTCCGACCTGGTAGACCGCATGATTGCGGCCATCCAGCTCGACGACCCCGAGGCCGTGGTGCTGCCGTACTCGCTCATGGGCGGCACCGACAACAAGCACCTCGCGGGGCTAGGAATAACAGGTTATGGCTTCGCGCCCCTGCGCCTGCCGAAGGAGCTCGAGTTCTCGAAGCTGTTCCACGGCATCGATGAGCGCGTCCCCATCGACTCCCTGACCTTCGGCACCCGCGTGCTCGAGTCCTTCCTCAGGGACTGCTGAGCCAGCAGAGCAACTACGCAGCGTCCGTGCGCACAACCCGCATGGTCCGCCTGCGCAACCACACCCGTCGGGCGCCCCCAGCGAACAGGACGCTGCGCGTCAACTCCCACGCGCCGAACTCGGCGTGGTCGGTGAGCATGGCCCTGGCGTCGGCGCGCGAGACGTCCGCGGGTATGTCCACCACTCGCCATTCGAAGCGTGTGGCGGACGCCCGACGGTCCCTCACCGGAGACACGACGTGGCCCTTTGGCTGGCGTGAGTTTTCCATCAACCCTCCCATTTCAGCGTAGTGGCAGGTACCGTCATTGTTATGAGCGCGAATGCACGCGAGGCTTTGCTGCTGTTGACCGCGGCGTTGGAGAGGCACCTGGACGCGATCGAGAACCGGCGGTCCCCCGAGGACGCGATGGTCGATGACGCGTACGAGGCGCTCGCCGAGGCCTTTGATCGGTACGAGGATGCCCTCGACGTCGAGTACGCCGAGGGGCTTCCGATGATCCTCGACGAGGACGACGAGTTCGAGGACGACGCGGCGGCCGACGGCGACCCCGAGGGGGACGACGAAGAGTTGGACCCGCACGCCGTCGAGGACGACGACGAGTTGGACGACGACATCGAGGAGTTTGACCTCAGGTCGTAGGGAGCCAAGCCACAGCCGCGCGCGCTTGCCGCCTCAAGGAGGGACGCACGCGCCCGCACTACCGACGCTCCGGGTATCCGGCGTGAGGTTCGGTCACCTCACTCAGCGCCGCGACGATCGCGTGGGGCAGGTCGTTGTCGGCGGCGGCGAGGCTCGCGGTGAGCTGGGCCGCGGTCCGCGCCCCAACAATGGCCGAGGCGATGTGGTCCTGCGCGAGCACCCACCCGAGCGCGACCTCGAGCGGCGAGACGCCGAGGCCCTCGGCCGCGGTCGCCACGGCATCGACGACGACGCCGGCCCTGTCCGAGAGGTAGGGCTCCACGAACCCGGCGAGATGATCACTCGCGGCGCGGCTGTCCGCGGGGATGGAGGCGCGGTACTTCCCGGTGAGCACGCCACGGCCAAGGGGGGACCAGGCGAGGATTCCGAGCCCAAGCGCCTCGGTCGCGGGGACCAGCTCCCGCTCGATGCCGCGCTGAAGCAGCGAGTATTCGACCTCGGCGGCGGCAAGCGCGGGCCTGCCGGTGGCCCGCGCGGCCATCGCGGCCGTGGCCCAAGCGGGAAAGTTGCTCACGCCGATGTACCTGGCGCGGCCCGAGTTCACCGCGATCTCGAGGGCGTGCAGCGTCTCGTCTAGCGGGGTCTGGGGGTCGAAGACGTGGACGAGGAACAGGTCAACGTGGTCCGTGCCGAGACGTCCCAGGCTCGCATCCAGCGTGTCGAGAAGAGTGTCGCGCGACGAGTCGATGATCCCGCCCTGCGCGGTGCGGCGGATCCCGGCCTTCGTGACGATCTGCACGTCGGCGCGGGCTATCGAGCCACCAAGGAGGTCGCCGAGCAGGGACTCGGCACCGCCGTCGGCATACGAGGCCGCCGTGTCGATGAGAGTGCCGCCAGAGTCGAGGAAGAGGTCCAGCTGCTCGCCGGCCTCGTCGGCGTCGGTGTCACGGCTCCACGTCATCGTTCCCAACGCAAGTGCCGAGACCTCCAAGCCCGTTGTCCCGACGCGCCGCACCTGCATGGACGCGACGCTACCTGCTGGCGCGGTGCCGGTCGCAGCGACTCGCGGGCGTTAGCCTTGCTCGCATGTCGCCGTGGGAAGCAATCATTCTTGGCCTCGTTCAGGGCCTCACCGAGTTCCTGCCCATCTCCTCCAGCGCCCACATCCGGGTGGTGGGCGCGCTGTTGCCGCACGGCGCGGACCCGGGCGCGGCGTTCACCGCGATCATTCAGATCGGCACCGAGCTCGCGGTGCTCTTGTATTTCCGCCACGACATCGCGCGGCTCATCTCCGCGTGGTGGCTCGCCTTGATCGGTCGCGACGGGTCCGACGCTCGCTCGCGCTTTGGCGCGCACCGGGCCGACGCTCGTTTGGCCTGGTACATCGTGATTGGTTCGCTTCCCGTGGTCATTCTGGGGGTGCTGCTCAAGGGCGTGATCGAGACGGCGTTCCGGAACCTCTACCTCACGGCCGTGGTGCTGGTGGTGTTCGGCCTGGTGCTGGCGTGGGCCGACCGTGTCGGCGCCAAGAAGCGCGAGCTCGCGTCCCTCAAGAGCGGCGAGGCAGTGACCTTGGGATTCTGGCAGGCGCTAGCGCTGATCCCCGGCGTCTCCCGCTCGGGAGGCACCATCTCCGGCGGGCTGTTCCTGGGACTCACCCGCGAGGCCGCGGCGCGGTACTCGTTCCTGCTGGCGATTCCGGCTGTGCTCGGCTCGGGGCTCTTTGAGCTGGCGACCGAGTGGGACTCGCTTCAGGCGCCCGGCGCACCCGGGTTGGCGGCCACGCTCATCGCCGCGGTGGTCGCGTTCTTCGTGGGCCTCGCGGTGATCGCCTGGTTCCTGAGGTTCGTGACGCACCGCTCGTTCATGCCGTTCGTGATCTACCGGATCGTGTTCGCGCTCGTGATCGTGGCGCTGTTGGCGACGGGCACCATCAGCGCGACCTAACGTTCGGCTACTTGCCGAAGTCCCGGCGGCGCAGGTACTTCTCGAACTCGGCGGCGATGGCGTCGCCGGAGGCCTCGGGCAACGAGGCCTCGTCCACCATGGACTCGAGCTGCGCCACGTGGGCCGCGATCTCCTCGTCCTCATCCATGAGCTCGTCGGCACCGTTCTCCCACGCCTCCGCGTCGTCGGCGAGGCCACCGTATTCGAGCTCCTCGCGCAGGAGCAGCTCGATCTGCCCGAGCAGCTGCACCGTTCCCATCGGGCTCGGCGGATGCGCGATGTAGTGGGGGATGCCCACCCACAGCGAGTACGTGGTCAGGCCGCGGTGCTGAGCGTCGTGGCCCAGCACGCCCACGATCCCTGTGGGCCCGTCGTAATCGGAGCGGTCAAGATCGAGCCGGGCACGAGCGTCGGCGTCCTCTGAGGTGAGGAACACGGGAAGCGGCCGGGTGTGCGGCGAGTCGACGAGCAGCGCGCCGAGCGTCAGCAGGGACGTGCCGCCCAACTGGCGCACGTGGTCGAGCACCTCGGTGCTGAACTGTCGCCAGCGCATTGACGGCTCGATGCCGCGAACGAGGATGATCTTTCGCGTCTTCTCGCCGCGCCACGTGGCCGTGTAGATGACGGTGCCGGGCCACGTGAGGATGCGATCGCCGTGCACGTCGCGGGAGGCCACGGGGCGATTGACCTGGAAGTCGTGGTAGTCCTCGGGATCCAGCGTGGCGTGCTCCTTGGCGCGCAGCACGTCGATCAGATGGTCCACCGCCGCGGAGGCGGCATTGCCCGCGTCGTTCCAGCCCTCGAACGCCGCGATGACGAGCGTCTCGGTCTCCGGGATGGGGACGTTGTCCGGGTCGAACTCCATCCATCCAGCCTAGACCGGCACGCCACCCAGAAACTCCTCGACGGCGCCGAAAAAGCGGTCCGGCTGGTCGCGGCGGACGCAGTGGCCCGAGCGCGGCACCACCACCTTGCGCACCGAAGGGTTCCGCACGCGGCGCATGTCTGGCGCCATCGGGCTGGTCGGCGGCACCACCACGAGCGTGGGGACCGCGAGGGCCGCAAAGTGCGACTCCCATTCGGAGTCGTCGAAGTAGAGGCCCTCCCGCACGTAGTTGCGGTCGACGAGGGGTTTGCACGCTGCCCACGCGTCGATTTCCGCTTCGCTCCAGCGCGTCTCGAGGTGCATCGCAGCCACCTTCGCCACTCGCCTCGCCGGGTCGGTCATCTCGTCGAGGAACTCCTCATTGGATCTCACGAACTCGGGGTAGGGGACACGGCCCGCAACCGGCTGCGCGGGATCCTCAAGTACGAGAGCCCGCACAGCGTCGGGCCTATCCAGGGCGGCCCAGAGCGCAACGAGACCGCCGAGCGAGTGCCCCATGAGCACCACGGGCGAGGCCTGCAGATCAAGGACGTGAACGGCGTCAGCGTGCATCACCTCCGGCGCGTGCGTGAGCTCCCCGGCGGTGAAGCGCGGAGACTCGCCGTGGCCCCGCAGATCCACTCCAAGCAGTTCCCAGCGATCGCCCCACCGCGCCACCAGGTCCGGCCACGTGGTCCCGGCTTCCGTGAGTCCGTGGAGCAGCACGGCAACCGGCGCGCCGGGCGTGCCGAAGCGGTGAATGACGAGGTCCGTGGCGGGAGTGGCGTTCATGACACCCCCTGTATATCGCGGAAATGCGACGCAATGCTGGGCGGGTGGTCCCACCTAGACTGGACCCCTATGAATACTCACGTGCCGGCCGCCGTGCTGTGGGACATGGACGGCACGCTCATTGACTCCGAGCCGTACTGGATCGCCGCCGAGACCGAGCTGTGCGCCAAGTTCGGCGTTGCCTGGACGCACGAAGACGGACTGCAGCTCGTGGGAAACTCCCTCGAATCATCCGCGAAGGTGCTGCGCGAACGCGGCGTCCTCATGCCGCTCGACGACATCATCGCCTACCTCATCAATCGCGTGACGATGCAAGTGCGCGAGCGGGCGCCCTGGCAGCAGGACGCCTTCGATCTGCTCAACGCGGTGCTCGCGGCGGGCATCCCGTGTGCGCTCGTCACCATGTCATACCGCCAATTGGCTGACGCGTTGCTCGCGAGGGTGCCGGAGGCGTTCGCGGTGGTGGTGACGGGGGATGAGGTCAGCAAGGGAAAGCCAGATCCCGAGGCTTACCTCGTGGCCGCGAAGCGCCTGGGGGTGGACATCACGCAGTGTGTGGCGTTCGAGGATTCCATCGCGGGCGTCGCGTCGGCGCTGGCCTCAGGGGCGCGGACCGTTGGGGTGGAGCGCCTCATTCCGATCGAGGCACGCGATGGGCTGAGCCGAGTTGCGACGCTCGCGGGCCTCACCGTCGAGGATGTCCGTGACATCGCGGCGGGCCACGTCATCGACCGCCTGGGCTGATTTCCGTTTAGGCAGCTCAGTCCTGATTTGCGGGCCGCGTGCGTGCGATCTAGGCACGCCAGTCCTATTGGAGTCCGGAGCCCCGGACTGGAGTGCCTAGACGCCGGCCATTTCGCACCATGAGCAGGACTGAGCTGCCTAAACCGGCGGGAGGGTCAGTTCGTTAGCCCGGCGTCCCTGCCCGACGCCGCCTCAAGGGCCTCCCACACGTCGCCGGGGATGTCCAACGCGGCCCACGCCTCGATCTGCGCGAGTCGCTCGGGGCGGGAGACGCCCACGATGGTCGAGTCGATTCGTGGGTCTCTGGTCGAGAACTGCAGGGCGGCGGCACCCAAGGGGATACCCACCTCCGCGCAAATCAACTCCACAGCCTTGATCGCCTCCTCTGTTGCCTGGTTCGTTGGCCCATAGCAGTAGCCGCGCACCGCGTCCCAGCCGCGGGCCAGCACGCCGCCGCCAAACGGCGCCGCGTTGATCACCCCATAGCCGGAGCCGTGCGCTTGGGTGATGACGGCGTCGGCGCTGCGATCCGCGAGGGTCCAGCGGTTATGCGTGAGGAGGACCTCAAACACCTCGATGTCCAGATAGCGCGCCATGAGCGAGGCCGGTCCGCCCGCCACGCCGAGGTGGCCGGCCAGGCCCTCATCCCGGATGCGCGCCAGCTCGGCGACGGCCCCGCCCGGCGCCATCGCGTCGTCGAAAGCGATCCGCTCGGGATCGTGGAAGTGCAGCAGATCCACCCGGTCCACGCCCAGCCTCTCGAGCGAGCCCTCAAAGGATCGCCGCACCGCCGCGCCATCGAACTCGCCGGTGACGAAGTCGGGGTCCACCTTGGTGGCGAGCACGATCGAGGCGGGCAGCCCTCCCACGCGCCGCAGCGCCTCGCCAATGCGCCGCTCGGACTCGCCCTCGTTGTAGCCGGCGGAGGTGTCGAGGAAGCCGAACTGGCTGGTAAGGACGGCAACGGCCGTGGCGACGCCTCGCTCTGCAGGCGTGTCGTAGTCGAAGGCGCCCGGCATCGACCCGAGCGGCCCACCGCCGATGCACACGGCCGTGACCTCGAGCCCGGTCGCACCCAACACCCGGCGATCGAACGCGGAGACGCCGTTCACTGGCCCGCCCACGGCTGCCGGCCAACCAGCACGGTCTCGCCCGATTCGGCCGCTGCCTCAATCCCGAGCGCTAAAGCCCAGTCCTGCGAACCCTGCGCCAGGGGATAGGGCGGGGGAGCGTCGGACCGTGCCCAGGCGCCCACCTGCGAAAGGAGGCTCGAGACGGCGACTTCATCATCAGAGAAGCGCGCGCCCTGCCACGCGTTGTCGTAGACCACCTGGGATCCCCACGAGATGTGGTCCAGGTCGTTGCCCTCGAGGTTGAGCTCGATCCCCGTGTGCCGCCGTTCCAGGTGGGACGTCACGAACGTGCGAGCGCCAGTGAGTTGGGTGACGCGCAGGTCCACGATCTCGCCGAGCGAGCCGCGCAGCGCGATGCGGTCCTGGCGCAGCGGGTTCCACCACTGGTTGTCGGTGAAGTCGTAGGTGGCGACCTTGCCGCCCTCGAAGCGGATGAGCGCGCGGACGGTCTTCGCGGGGGAGGGCGCGGCGTCCGCGGCCCAACCCGCGTGCGTCATGGGAGTCGCGAGGTCGTGCGTGTCTGCAATCGCGCGGATCTCGGCGCCCTCAAAGCCCACGCCGAGCATCTGCCGGATGATCCCCATTGCGTGATACATGTGCGTCGAGGACACCTCGGCCTCGTTGACGGTGCCGATCGCGCCCGAGTCGATCACCGCCCTGCGCGCGAGGTGGCCGGGGTAGAGCGGGTACTGCTCTGCCACCTGTACCAGGCCCGTTTCTCCCACGTCGTCCCATAGACGCTCCAGTTCGGCTTGGTTCGGGGCGGGCGGCGTTTCGCACAGCGTGGGGATGCCGCGGGCGGCGAGGTCGCGGACGATGCCAGGGGCGGCGTCCCAGCTGACCGAGACGATGACGAAGTCCGGGCGCTCCGCGGTGAGCGCGTCGTCGAGCGTGGCGAATGTGGGCACGCCCCACGTGCGCGCGGCGTCGTCGCGGGCCTCCTCGCGCCGGGCGACTACGCCGGCGACGCGGAACGTGCCAGGGAACTCGCGCGCGGGCTTGAGGAAGAAGGGTGCTCGCCAGCCGTAGCCGACGATGAGATAGCTGAAGGGCGTCGTTGCACTCATGAGGACCACTCTGGCACGCCCCGACCGGGCGGATTACGCCCGGGAGACCGGATCCAGCGTCCGCAGTCCCAGTTCCTCCGCTAGCCGCAGCACGTTCGCGTCGTGACTCACCATCACGGTGTCGCTGCCGAAGGCGAGTGCCGTCGCGAGATGGATCGCGTCAAGGGTCTTGACGTGCGGCGTGAAGGACTCGGCCAATGCGAGCACGCTCTCATCCACCACGGCCATGCCCGTCTTGTCGAGCACTCCGGCTCGCTCACCCACCGGCAGGCCCTCCCTCCGCAGGTAGCGGGTCAGTTCCGTTTGCAGCAGGCGCGAGGAGACTACTTCCGCGGACTCCGTGGCAGAGTCGAACCACCGCGTGGCACCGGCCTCACCGTCGATCGCGTGCACCGCGACCGACGTGTCCAGGTAGTACCTCATCGATCCTCTTTCATCTCGGCCAGGAGCGCCTCGGTCTCCGCGTAGGTGCGGCGAGGCATGTTGGGCCGGTCCGCCAACCTGGGTCCGTTGGGGTTCCTCGCCGGGATCACCACCAAGGGCGACCGGTCAACCGGCACCAGGCGAGCGATTGGCCGCCGATGCCGCGTCACTACGTACGTCTCTCCGGCCTCGACCTCGGCAAGGGCCTCGGTCGGGTTCTGTCGCAGCTCAGCCACCGTGATCGTCTTCATTTATCCAGGGTAGGCGCCATGTCTACCAATGTCTATATTCTGGTGGGCCGCACCCCAACCCCCGCCTCCACGGCGTCGGGATCCAACGGCGGCACCGTCCCGCCGAACTCGGGACACATGGCCTGAAACGAACACCAGCCGCACAGCTTCGACTTCTTGGGCCGGAACTCTCCGCGTTCGGCGGCAGCCACGATGGCCCGCCACACCTCCCGTATCTCGTGCTCCACGGCCGCGATGTCCTCGTCCGACGGCCGCAGGTCCACGTGTACGCCGTCCCGCAGGAACAGCAGCCGTGCCAAGGCGGGCCGACGCTCCATCAGCCGCTCCACCACGAGCGAATAGAAGCGCATCTGGAAGCGCTCCTTCTGCCCGTAGCCAGGAGCGGGGGAGCGCCCTGACTTGTAGTCGATGATGCGGATCGACCCATCGGCGGCCACGTCCAGCCGGTCGATGATCCCGCGCAGCAGCGGACCGTCCTCGAGCTGCGTCTCGACCAACAGCTCGCGGCCGTCGGGCTCGATCCGCGAAGGGTTCTCCAGCTCGAAGTACGTACGCAAGCGCTCCCTGGCGTCGCCGAGCCACTGAGCCTCGGCAGCGTCGGACTGGTGAAGTGAGCCATACTCCGGACGCTCCTGCAGCATCCGATCCCAGCGCGGCACCAGCATCTCGATCGCCGCGAACTCCGTTCGTGACTCCGCGGGCAGCTCGAAGAGGTCCTCAAGGACCGCGTGCACCAGGGTTCCGAGCGTGGCCGCCGCCGACGGAGGCTCGGGCAAGCGGTCGATCGCGCGATAGCGATACAACAGCGGGCATTGCGTGAAGTCGCCGGCCCGCGAGGGGGACAGTGCTGGGGCGCGTTCGCTCATGGGGCAACCATAGAAGCGTGGGCAGACACGGACCCGCCAACGGTTACGGTTATCCACATGGCGAGCCCAACCCCGCAGCGGACTACTCCTGGCCGCGGCATCCGGCTCGGGTCCATCAGGGGCGCGCAGATCCTCATTCAGCCGTCGACGCTGCTCATGCTGCTCGTCCTCGCCTTCATCTACTCCGGCTCCAGCGATGGCCAGGTCACGCCACACGCGTTCTCGCTCGGGATGCTGCTCGCGGTCCTGCTGTTCGTATCCGTCTTCATCCACGAGCTGGCACACGCGATCGCGGCATGGGCGTTCGGGCGCAAGGTGAACACCATTCAGCTCACGCTCTGGGGCGGCGTCACGAGCTTTGACGGCCGCGATCTGACCCCCAAGGTCTCCGGCGTGACGGCCATCGCTGGCCCCTTCGCCAATGCGGTGGTCGCCTTGGGAGCCTGGACGACGCTGCAGGCAGGCATTCTCACCGGCACCACCGCGGCGGTGGTCCAGTGGCTCGTGTGGGCGAACGTGCTGCTCGCCGTCTTCAACGTCCTCCCTGGTATCCCCATGGACGGCGGGAAGGTGCTGCAGGCCGTGGTGTGGTCCGCGACCGGCGATCGCCTCAAGGCGACTCGCGTCGCCGGCTGGTCCGGCCGCGTGCTCGCGGTCGTCGTTGTGATATTCACGGTCGGGTACCCCGTGCTTCAAGGCAAGGGCGTGAACCTCGTCAATGTGGCCTTCGCGTTCCTGCTGTTCAGCGTCATCTGGCCATCGGCGAGCGCGGCGATCAGGGCGGTGGACAGCAGCGAGCGCCGCGAGTCGGCGAGTGTCGCGACGCTCATGCTCGCCGCCGCGGGTGTGCCGTACACGGCCACCGTGGGGACCGCGAGAGACGCCGCGACTGCCCGGAACGCCAGCTTCGCGATCGTTCTCGCCGCGGACGGCGCGCCCGCAGGCGTCGCGACGATGGAGACGATGAACCGGGTTCCCGAGCAGCAGCGCCAGCACGAGGGGCTGCAATCCGTCACGACCCCGCTTCCCCGCGGGGCCGTCGTAGCTTCGGACCTCGCGGGCGAACAGCTCATCGAGCGCCTGCGGGAATGGTACGGGCGCACGGACTCCTGGGCGGTGATGGACGGCGACGAGGTTGTGGGCGTCGTTCGCCTAGCCGACGTGCTCTCCGCACTCCAGTAGCGGCTCAAGTGGCCCTACCCCCGCGCAATAGACTTGAGCATTATGACCACCCCTACCGGCGCCGACGCGCGCCGCGGCCCGCTGCGCAACGGCGACCGCGTGCAGTTGACCGACGCCAAAGGGCGCTATCACACCGTCCTGCTGCACGCGGGGGAGACGTTCCACACCCACCGCGGCTCGCTCAAGCATGACGACCTCATCGGCCAGCCCGACGGCTCGGTCGTGACGTCCACCAATGGCACCGTCTACCAGGCCTTTCGCCCGCTGCTCAACGACTTCGTGATGTCGATGCCGCGGGGTGCGGCCGTGATCTACCCCAAGGATGCGGGTCAGATCATCCAGATGGCGGACGTCTATCCCGGAGCGCGCGTTGTCGAGGCCGGCGTCGGCTCCGGCGCGCTCACGATGTCGCTCCTACGCGCGGTTGGTGACGGCGGCGAGCTCATCTCAATAGAGCGCCGCGAGGACTTCGCGGACATCGCCCGCGCGAATGTTGAGCACCACTTCGGCGGACCTCACCCCGCGTGGACGCTGCAGATCGGCGACTTCGCCGATCGCGTGGCAGAACTAGAGCCCCACAGTGTGGACCGCATCATCCTGGACATGCTCGCGCCTTGGGAGAACATTGACGCGGCGGCCGACGCCCTGGTTCCGGGCGGCGTGTTCCTCGCCTACGTCGCGACCGCCACTCAGCTCAGCAGGGTGGCCGAGGAGCTGCGCGAGCACGGCGAGTTCACCGAGCCGCGCGCCTGGGAGACGCTCCTGCGCACATGGCACCTCGAGGGACTCGCCGTCCGCCCCGACCACCGCATGCAGGGGCACACCGGCTTTCTCATCACGGCGAGGAGAATGGCCCCTGGCGTCGAGGCCCCCTTGCGCCACCGTCGGCCCGCCAAGGGCGCGTACCCGGTAGACGAGGAATGGACGCCGGAGGACCTCGGCGAGAGGGCCATCAGCGAGCGGAAGATACGCAAGGTGAGAAGGGACGTGACGGAGGAATGACCGTGGAGAACGACAGCAGGGTCGCGTCGCTGGAGGCGCGCAACTCAGAACTTCAGCGCCTCCTCACCCTCGCTCGCGATCAGCTCGGCGAGATGAAGGAGAAGCTCGCGGAGGCGTCGGCCCCACCGCAGACCTTCGCGACCTTCGTGGCGTGGGCGGGAAAGCACGCTGATGTGGTGGCGAACGGCCGCCGTATGCGCGTCGCGGTGCTCCCCACTCTCGAGAAGCAGCCGCAGATCGGCGACGAGGTGCTGCTCAACGCCATGAGCGTGATCGTCGACGTCGCGGATCCCGAGCGCGTTGGCCAGGCCGCGATCGTTCGCGAGGTCATCGACGACACGCGAGTGCTCGTAGTGGCGCGCGGCGAGGACGAGCGCGTCGTGGAGCTCATCGGCGGAAACGCGCACGCGAAGCTCCACGAGGGCGACACCGTCATCATCGACCCGCGCACGGGACTCGCGAGCGAGCGAGTGGAGCGCACGGGCGTCGAGGCGCTGCTGCTCGAGGAGGTGCCGGACGTGGACTACCGCTCCATCGGCGGCCTCGGCCCGCAGATCGAGCGCATCCGCGACGCCATCGAGCTGCCGCTGCGCCACCCCGAGCTGTACAAGGAGCACAACCTGCGCCCGCCGCGCGGCCTGCTGCTCTACGGCCCTCCCGGTTGCGGAAAGACGCTCATCGCGAAGGCCGTTGCGCACTCGCTTGGGGAGGCAGTGGGAACGGACCGCAGCTACTTCCTGTCCGTCAAAGGCCCGGAGCTGCTCAACAAGTACGTGGGCGAGACCGAGCGCTACATCCGCACCATCTTTGAGCGCGCCCGCGCCAAGGCGCACAGCGGCGCTCCGGTGGTCGTGTTCTTCGACGAGATGGAGGCGCTGTTCCGCGCCCGCGGCTCAGGGGTGAGCTCTGACATGGAGACCACGATCGTGCCGCAGCTGCTCACCGAGCTCGACGGCGTCGAGGCCCTCGGCAACGTCATCGTGATCGGCGCATCCAACCGCGAGGACATGATCGACCCCGCGATCCTGCGGCCGGGCCGCCTTGACGTGAAGATCGAGGTCGCGCGGCCGGATGCGGCGGGAGCGGCGGACATCTTCTCGATCTATCTGACTCCGGACCTCCCTCTCAACGGCGAGGAGCTTGCTCGGCACGGGAGCGACCGCGTCGCGACCGTGCGCGCGCTCACCGCCACCGCCGTGGATCAGATCTTCTCCCATCCGGACGCCAAGCACTTCGTCTCCGGCGCCCTGGTGCGCAACGTCGTCGACCGCGCGAAGACCGCAGCCATCAAAGCCGCCGTCGCAGGTGAGTCGCGCGGCATCAAGGCCGATCACTTGCGGTGGGCCGCGGACCAGGAGCTCGCCGAGGCGAGGGCGGTGGCGGCCAAGAACCTCGGCGGCGCCTGATGCGGATTGTCGGTCTCGAGACCGAGTACGGCATCACCGATCCCGCGGACCCCCGCGCCAACCCCATTCTCCTGTCATCCCTGCTAGTAAGCGGGTGCCGCGCGTGGGCGGGGGAGCGCACCACCCGCTGGGACTATGGCGGCGAGGATCCGCTCATGGATCAGCGGGGCCGGAGGCTGCCAAGGACTCACGTGATCCCGGAGCTGCTGACCGACGCCCACGAGTTCAACGCGGAGGCGAACGCGGTGACGCTGCGCCGGCGCCGCGGGTCGTGGGAGGACCCGGCGCACCTCAACGCCGTCCTCACCAACGGCTCGCGCTTCTACGTTGACCACGCTCACCCCGAGTACAGCGGGCCCGAGGTCACCAACGCGCGCGACGCCGTGGTCTGGGACCGCGCCGGGGACGCGATCGCGCTCGAGGCCGCTGCGGCCTTCGCGGCCGCGGAGGGCACCGAGGTGAGCCTCTACAAGAACAACGTCGACGGCAAGGGCGCGAGCTACGGGACGCACGAGAACTTCCAGATCCGCCGCGATGTTGACTTTGACCTGTTGGCGCGGCGTCTCACGCCGCACCTCGTGACGCGCCAGGTGTACACGGGCGCGGGCCGAGTGGGTCTGGGGATGCGCGGTGAGCTGCCGGGCTTCCAGATCTCCCAGCGAGCCGACTACATGGAGGCCGAGGTTGGCCTCGAGACCACGCTGCGCCGCCCCATCGTCAACTCTCGCGACGAGCCGCACTCGGACCGCAAGCGCTGGCGCCGCCTCCACATCATCATCGGCGACGCCACCACCTTCGACGTCGCCACTTTCATGAAGCTCGGAACGACATCCCTGGTACTGACCGCCATTGAGGCCGAGGACGAACGGCTGGACGCCCTCGTGCTGGCCGAGCCCGTCGGCGACGTGCAGCGCGTCTCGCGTGACCTCACGCTCCGCGAGACGCTGCAACTGGCCGACGGCACTCTCGCCACCGCTCTCCAGATTCAGCGGGCGCTGCTCGAGATCGCCCGCGAATACGTCGCGGATGCGACCGACGCCCAGGTGGTCGCGCGCTGGGAGTCGCTGCTTGAGCGGCTCGGCAGGGACATCTTCGAGACCGCGCGAGAGGTGGAGTGGGTCGCCAAGCTGCAGCTGCTCGGCCGCATGCGCTCCAAGTACGGTCAGGACGGCAAGGACGCTCCCTGGGACGACCCACGCATCGTGGCGAGCGACATCGTGTGGAGCCAGCTCGGCACGGGGCTGTCCGCTCGGCTCGCCGCCGCGGGTCAGGTGGAGCGCCTCGCGACCGACGCGGAGGTCGCCGCCGCGATGACCACCGCCCCGAGCGATACCCGCGCGTACCTTCGCGGCGCCGTCATCGCCGCGCTCCCGGACGTGGTCGACGCCGCAGGCTGGTCGACCGTCGTCCTCGACCGCGACGAGGCCCACGGCCATCTTGAGGTGGTGCACCTGGACGACCCAGCGTCGGGCAGCCACCCCCTCCTTGACGAGTTGCTGCGCGGGTAGAGTGGCCGTATGCCTCAGCAAAGCGTCAACCAGGACTCCTTCGACGACGACGTTCCCGACGACGCGCCGCCGCCCGCGGCGCCCGCGCAGAGCACTGACGCTCTCGACGCCTTGCTCGACGAGATCGACGGCTCGCTGCAGGTCAACGCGGAGCAGTTTGTGCGCTCGTTCGTGCAGAAGGGCGGACAGTAAGCCGGTGAGCAGCAGCCCACATGATTAGCCCAGACGTCCCGCCGCCGCTTGAGGTTGACCCCGCCCGCCGCATCTTTGGGCTCGAGACCGAGTTCGGGCTCCACCTCGACACCGCCACCACGCGACCCATCACGCCCGAGGAGGTCGCGGGCCACCTCTTTCACTCCGTGGTGCAATGGGGGCGGTCCTCCAACGTGTTCCTCACGAACGGCTCGCGGCTGTACATCGACGTGGGCGCGCACCCCGAGTACGCCACCGCGGAGGCGGACAACCTGACGGACCTGATCGCGCTGGACAAGGCGGGGGAACGCATCGTGCAGAGACTCGTCGCCGGCGGCGAGGAGCGGCTGCGCGCCGTGGGCGTTGAGGGCACCATCCACCTCTACAAGAACAACACGGACTCCGCCGGGAACTCCTACGGCTGCCACGAGAACTACCTGGTGCGCCGCCGCGCCGACTTCAAGGCATTCGCGAGCGAGCTGCTCCCGTTCCTGGTGACGCGCCAGATTGTGACGGGCGCCGGTTGCGTCACGCGCACCCCGCAGGGCGCGCACTTCAGTTTCTCGCCGCGCGCGGACCACATGTGGGAGGGCATGAGCTCAGCGACAACGCGGTCTCGCCCCATGATCAACACGCGAGACGAGCCGCACGCCAATGCCGAGCTGTACCGCCGCATGCACGTCATCGTCGGCGACTCCACGATGGCGGAGCCGACGACGCTGCTGAAGATGGGCTCAACGGACCTGATTCTGCGGCTCATGGAGGCGCGCGTGAGGATGCCGGGACTGGCCCTGGCGCGCGAGATGCAGGCGATCCGCGATGTGGCGCACGACCTGGGCGGCAAGGCCACCGTTGAGTTGGCCGACGGGGGGCACTTGACCGCGGTCGAGGTCCAGCAGGCGTACCTGGACTTGGTGCGCGGACACCTCGGCGGCATCATCGCGGTCACCGACGAGGTCGAGCGGGTCCTGGATCTGTGGCAACGGGGATCGACGCCGTGCGGAACCAGGACTTCTCGCTCATCGACACTGAGCTCGACTGGGCGATCAAGCTCAAGATCCTCAATCGGTACCAGGAGCGACTCGGCTGCCGTCTCGACGACCCGCGCCTCGCCCGCCTCGAGCTCGCGTTCCACGACGTCTCCCCGGAGCACGGCCTGTTCTACCGCCTTCAGTCGCAGGGACTCGTCAAGCGCGTGATCGACGACTCGCGCATTGAGCGTGCGACCACCACGGCGCCGACCTCGACCAGGGCTCATTTGCGCGGCGCGTTCGTGCAGGCGGCGAGCAGTGCCGGTCGTGATTACACCGTGGACTGGGTGCATCTCAAAGTCACGGGTGAGGAGTCGCGAACCGTGCTCCTCAAGGACCCGTTCCGCAGCGCGGACGGGCGCGTCGACGAGCTCATCGAGTCGTTGGCCATAGCCTGATTTCCGTATACTGGACGCTCCTCCACCAACCCCCTGGAAGGGACGCTCATGCGCGCTCGTGCCCTCGCGGCCGTCGCCTTGGCGTTGCTCACCCTGACGGCCTGCTCCAAGGTGAGCCCAGACGCGACCGCAAGCGACACCTCGGCGGACATCGACGAGATCTCGATCGGCGTCTCGGACGGACTCGCGCCCACGATCACGCTTCCCGAAGGCAAGACGTTCACCGAGCCCCAAGGCAAGGTCGTGTTCGAGGGCGATGGGGCGCCTCTCGTCGACAACCAGCCGCTGCTGCTCGACGTGTACGGCGTCTCGCTCTCCGACGGCTCGGAGATCGTCAACACGTTCGATGGGCTCCCGCGCTCCTACGTCCTCGCGCGCGAGGTTCTCGGCGACAACCTCTACGACCTGCTGATCGACGGCAACGTCGGCATGCGCGTTCTCGTGGTCGCGCCCGCCACCAAGGAGGGCACGCTGACTCCGGGAGGCTCGAGCGCCGCTCCCGCACCGGAGCCAACGGTCGCGCTCGTCGTCGACGTGCTGTCGGATCGGGCGGTCGGCACCGAGATCGAGCCCCGAACGGACCTGCCAACCGTGACCGTCGACAAGGACACGGGTGAGCCGACGATCACCATCCCTGATGACCTGAAGGAGCCGACGACCGTTCAGTCGGAGACGCTCATTCAGGGCAACGGACTTCAGGTCAAGGACGGCTCCTACATCCTCGTCAACTACAAGGCCGTGCGCTGGAAGGACGGGACGGAGTACTCGTCCTCGTGGCCGGAGGACACGGCGCCGTTCTCCACGCAGCTCGGCACTGGGCAGCTGATTCCGGCTCTCGATGAGGCGCTTCTCGACCAGACCACCGGATCGCAGGTGCTCGTTGTCGCGCCGCCGCAGTTCGGCTACCCCGAAGAGGGCACGCTCGTGTTCGTCGTAGACATCCTCGACGTATGGACGCCGGTCGAGTGATGGGCGTTGCAGTGAGGGTCATTCCCTGTCTTGATGTTGACGCCGGCCGAGTGGTCAAGGGCGTCAACTTTGCGAACCTGCGCGATGCCGGCGACCCCGTCGAACTTGCCGCGCGGTACGGAACCGAAGGCGCAGATGAGGTGACGTTCCTCGATGTCTCAGCCTCGGCGTCGGGCCGCGAGACGATGGTCGATGTGGTGCGCCGCACGGCCGACCAGGTCTTTGTGCCGCTTACGGTGGGCGGTGGCGTGCGCTCGGCGGACGACGTCGACACGCTGCTGCGCGCCGGCGCGGATAAAGTGAGCGTGAACACCGCGGCCATCGCGCGCCCGGAGCTCATCGCCGAGATCTCCCGCCGCTTCGGCAGCCAGGTGCTGGTTCTGTCCGTAGATGCCCGACGCTGTGGGGACGGGGTGCACACGGCCAGTGGGTATGAGGTCACCACTCATGGCGGGCGCCGCGGCACGGGGATCGATGCGATCGAGTGGGCACGCCGGGGCGAGGAGCTTGGGGCGGGAGAGATCCTGCTCAACTCGATGGATGCCGACGGGACCACCGGCGGCTTTGATGTGACGATGATCAAGGAGGTGCGCGACGTGGTGAAGGTGCCGCTCATCGCGTCCGGCGGCGCCGGGCGCGTGGAGGACTTCGTCGCGGCCGCCCAGGCCGGCGCGGACGCAGTGCTCGCCGCGAGCGTCTTCCACTTCGGCACGCTGACCATCGGCGAGGTCAAGGAGCACATGCGCGCCGCGGGAATCGACGTTCGATGAGCACACGGACCACGGCTGCCGACTACGAGCTCTCCGGCAGCTTCATGAACAAGGCCGGGCAACTGCTGATGCACGCCCTGCGCACGGAGAAGTTGCGCTTCACGCTGTCCATCAGCTTCGCCGGGATCTTCTCGCTGTCCACGGTCGTGTTCGGCCGCCTCTTGGGAACCATCACCGACGAGGTGGTGATCCCTGGGGTAGGCGGCGAGCCGATTCAGGGCGTGTGGGGCGAGTACACGCAGGACCCGATGACCGCGATCATCATGGCCGGCAGCGTCTTCCTGCTCATCGGCATCCTTAACGCGATCCTCGTGTACCTGCGGCGCGCGTTCCAGGGCAATGCCGTAGCGGGCGTTGGCGCCCGTCACCGCCGTGTGGTTGCCGACGCCCTCGCGTCTCTTCCCCTCGGGTGGCACAGGGCGAACCAGCCGGGTCGCATGCTGTCCGCGATGTCGTCCGACTCGGAGACCGCCACCAACACGCTGCATCCGTTCGCGTTCGCCGCGGGGTCCGTGGTGATGATGTTCGCCGCCGGTTGGGCGCTGTTCTCCATGGACGTGTGGCTTGCGGTCACCGCGCTGGCCGTCATCCCGGTCATCCTTGTCATCAACTACGCCTATGAGCGCGTGATCACGCCTCGCTGGGACTTGGGGCAGTCGCTGCGCTCCGAGGTCTCGACGATCGCGCACGAGAGCTTCGAGGGCGGCACCGTCGTCAAGGCGCTCGGCGCGGAGGAGAAGGAGAACGCGCGCTTCGCCGTTGTGGCGAAGGGGCTCAGGGACGCGGACACGCGCACGGGCCGCACCTCCGCCTGGTTCGAGCCGATGATGGACGTCGTCGTGCCGCTTGGCTCGGTGGCGCTCATGATCGTCGGCGCGTACCGCGCCGCGGCGGGGGCGGTCACGATCGGCGACGTCGTCTCCGCGATCTACCTCGTGACTTTGCTGTCGGTGCCGATCCGCGGCCTCGGCTGGGTGCTGGGGCAGATGCCGTCCGCCCTCGTCGCCTTCCGCCGCGTCGGCGAGATCGCGCAGGCCGCGACAGAGGTAGACGAGCCCGGCTACGTCGCCGTGGAGCGCGATGGCGCGGGAACCATGAGCTTCGATGGCGCCGACATCGGAGCCGACGACGGCGAGGGGAACCTCGCGGTCATCCTCCGTGATGTCTCGCTGCACCTTGAGCCCGGAACCGTCACGGCACTCGTGGGCGCCACGGGATCGGGCAAGTCCACGGTCGCGCTCGCCGCCTCGCGGCTCGCTCGACCGGTGAGCGGCAACATCACGCTCGACGACATCGACCTGTCTACGATCGCTGAGCTCGGGTCCCACGTGGCGCTCGCGCCCCAGACGGCCTTCGTGTTCGCGGGGACCGTGCGCGACAACGTGACACTCGGCGAGGACTTCGCGGACGAGGAGATCTGGGAGTCGCTTCGCCGCGCGAACGTCACGGACGTCGTGGAGCAGATCGGTGGGCTCGACGCCGAACTCCACGAGCGCGGCATGAACCTCTCTGGTGGGCAGAGGCAGCGGCTCGCGCTCGCGCGCGCCCTTGTTCGCGCCCCGCGCATCCTCGTTCTCGACGACGCGACGAGCGCCGTGGACCCGCGCGTGGAGCGCGAGATCCTCACGGGACTCAGCAAGGACGGCAACGGGCCAACGGTGCTGATCATCGCCTACCGCCTCGCCTCGATCCTGCTCGCCGACCATGTGGTCCACGTGGACAAGGGCCGCGTCATCGACGCGGGACCGCACGCCGACCTGCTCGCTCGCGACCCCGGCTACCGCGAGCTCGTGCTCGCCTACGAGGAAGACACCAAGCGTCAGGCAGAAGAGGAAGCGGGGTACATCGGATGAGCGACCAGCCCCGCCTCAAAGAGACCTTCCGCCGCGGCTTCGAGGTCAGCCCGGAGTTCCGCAAGGGTCTCGGCGTCACGCTCACCCTCGCCGCCGTCGCCGCGGCCGGTCAGGCAGCGGTGCCGTTCCTCACGCAGCGCATCACTGACAAGGGACTCCTCGCCCCTGGGGGCGTGGACACGACCGTCGTCGTGAAGTACGCACTCGCGGGCGTCGTGGTGCTGCTGATCTCTGCCGTCGTGGCGTGGCGAGTGCGCACTCGCATGGTCGGGGCTGCGGAGGCCGGTCTCGCGACCCTCCGCGTCGACGCGTTCTCCAAGGTGCACGAACTGTCTGTGCTGACGCAGAACGAAGAGGCCCGCGGGCGCTATGTCTCCCGCGTCACGGGCGACGTCGACACCATGCGCGACCTCATGCAGTGGACGGGGGCAGCGATGCTGATCGCCGCCCTCGAATCGGGCATCGTCTTCGTCGTCATGTGCTTCTACTCGTGGAAGCTCGCGCTGCTGGTGCTTCTCGCGTTCATCCCTGCGGTGGCCTCCCTCCTGTGGGTGCAGCCCCGCGTGCGGCGCGCCTACCAGCGGGTCCGCATCATGATGGCCGACCTGCTCGCCGCGACCTCGGAGCAGCTGGTCGGCATCGCCACCATCCGCTCCTACGGCGTGCAGCAGCGCATGCGGGCGCGGCTCGGGGAGCAGATCGATCAGATCCTCAAGGCGGAGCGCCGCGCATCAATGCTCTCGGCCGCGAACAGCTCGTCCGGCGTCCTCGCCCAGTCGATCGCGACGGGCCTCGCGCTCATCGGCGGCACCGCGCTCGCCCTCAACGGCGACATGACCGTGGGTACCGTCGTCGCGTTCCCGTTCCTCGTATACACGTTCTCCGGCCCGCTCAACTGGATCATCGAGATGCTCGCGGAACTGCAGCGGGCGATGGTCGGCTGGCGGCGCGTACTCGAGCTCGTCGACGCCAAGGTCACGATCGCCGATCCGGGCGAGGACGGCACCCCCATCCCGCACGGCCACGGCGAGCTCAAGATCGAGGGTGTGCGGCTTACCTACCCAGGCGGCCCCGAAGTCCTCAAGGGGATCGACCTGACCGTGCCGTCGGGCAAGCGCATCGCCCTCGTGGGGCAGACGGGTTCCGGCAAGACCACCCTTGCGCGCCTCATGTCGCGGTTCATCGACCCGAACGAGGGCGTGATCAGCGTGGGCGGTGTAGACCTGCGAGACGTGCCGATGTCGTCGTTGCGGCGGTCGGTCGCCGTGGTGCCGCAGGAGGGCTTCCTCTTCGACGGCACCATCCGCACCAACCTTGCGTACGCCCTGCCCGACGCTGCCGACGACGACCTCTCGCGCCGCGCCTTTGCGGCATTTGAGTCTTTGGGTCTCGAGTCGTGGCTCGCGACGCTCCCCGACGGTCTCGACACGCACGTGGGACCGCGCGGCGAGCTGCTCAGCGCGGGGGAGAGGCAGCTCGTGTCGATCGCGCGCGCCTACCTTCGCGATCCCGACCTGTTGGTCCTCGACGAGGCGACGAGTGCAGTTGACCCCGCCACCGAGGTGCGCATCTCGCGCGCGCTCGAGGGGCTCATGCAGGGCCGCACGTCCGTCGTCATTGCGCACCGGCTGTCGACCGCGGAGCGAGCGGATCTCATCGGCGTGATGGAGCAGGGCGAACTCGTCGAGGTGGGCAACCACAAGGAGCTCGTGGATGCCGGCGGCATCTATTCGGAGCTGTACGCGGCCTGGGTGTCGCAGACGCGCGACTGAGACAAATCGGGCGAGGTTCCCGCAGTAACCGCATCCCTGCTGGCACCATGGGGAGCGTGGCTCACTCGGAGGACGAAGGTGTCCTGTCGCCTGGCGCGTGGTCTCGCGTTGTAGCGGCGTGGGCCGAGCAGGTTGGCGTGCCTCCTGCAACGATGCGCACCGCGGGGATTCACGCCGTCCAGCGCGAGGACCTGCCGGCGCTCGTCGCGGTGAGGATTCGCGCCGCGACCGTGGTGGTCGCGCCCTTCCCCGCCCTGTCTGCCATCGCGGGCCTCCCCGCGGACGAGCTGCTGTCCACGACGAGGCTCATGGAGCGCCTCGTGAGGTGCGATCCGGAGCCCATCGGGACCGCGAGCATCGCCTTCCGTGACGGTGGCTTCGGTGGCGCCCCGCGCGACGGCATCCAAGCCGCCGACGGTGCGGCGGTCGAGGAGCTCCGCGACGCGGTGTCCGACGCCGAGTGGCATGAGGGCGGCCTCGAAGACATGCCCGACCGGTGGGCCGCGATCACGGACTCGGGACAGGTGGCCGCGATTGCGGGCTACGAACGGTGGGGCGAGGGCGTCGCGCAGGTCGGCGTGGTGTCCCATCCTGCTTTGCGCGGTCGGGGCTTCGCGCGGTTGGTGTCCGCCGTCGCTGTCTCCGAGGCGCACGACGCAGGCCTCGTGCCCCAGTGGCGCTCTCGCCTGGGCAACGAGCCCTCGCAGCGACTGGGCGCCTCACTTGGATTCGCCGTGCTCGGGCAGCAGGCGGCCGTAGCTCTGGGCACGCCGCATCCGTAGGGCGTGACGGGCGCCCGCGCGCACGTGGAAAGATAAGCGCCATGCTCGCCAACGACATCGCAGCAAGGCTCAAGCGCACCCCAGACGGCCTCGTCGTCGCCGTGGCGCAGCAGCATGACACGGGCGAGGTGCTGATGGTCGCGTGGATGAACGACGACGCCCTCGCGCAGACCCTCACCACCGGCAGGGCCGTCTACTGGAGCCGTTCGCGCCAGGAACTGTGGCGCAAGGGCGACACGTCGGGCAACGTCCAGCGAGTCGTGTCGGTGAGCCTCGACTGCGACGGTGACGCGCTGCTCATCAAGGTGGACCAGGCGGGGCCCGCGTGCCACACCGGCGCCCGCTCGTGCTTCGACGCCGGGGGAGACCTTGGTGCCGTTTCCGGGGTGCCTGCGTGAGCGCGGTGAAGGTGGAGTGGGGCGAGACCTGGCCCTCGAGAGATGAGTTCGTGGCTCTCGGCGCCAACCGGCGGATGGTCCCTGTGGTCCGCCGCGTGCTCGCGGACTCGCTGACCCCCGTCGCCGTGTACCGAGCGCTCGCAGGCGGCAGGCCGGGGACGTTCATTCTTGAGTCTGCGGAGCCCGATGGCTCTCGCTCGCGCTGGTCGTTCGTTGGGGTCCACTCGCGCGCCACGCTCACCATCGATGGAGACGACGCCAACTGGGCGGGTGAGGTCCCCGTTGGCCTCAGCGACGGCGCTCCGCTCGACGCGATTCGCCGCGTGCTCGCCGAGCTCCAGTCGGAGCCTATTGAGGGCCTCCCGCCGCTTACGGGCGGCATGGTCGGCGTCATCGGGTGGGACATCATCCGCCAGTGGGAGCCCACGCTGCCCAAGAAGGCGCCGAAGGACATCGATGTGCCCGACGCTGTGCTCGCCCTGGCGACCGACGTTGCGGCGATCGACCATCACGACGGCAGCGTGTGGCTCATAGCGAACGCGGTGAACGCGGACGCGCAGGAGACGGGAATCGATGCGGCCTACGACGACGCCGTCCGGCGTGTCGACGCCATGGAGGGCGCGCTCGCAGCCGCCGACGCCGGGGACGTCTCTGTGCTCGCCGAGGGTGCAGAGGCGCCCATTCACCCGCGCAGTGCCGAGGGGGAGTTCGAGGAGGCCGTGCACTTCGCGAAGGGCGCCATTCGCGACGGCGAGGTGTTCCAGATGGTGCCCTCTCAGCGCTTCGACGTGCCGTTCGACGGCGATCCGCTGGACGTGTACAGGGTGGCGCGCACCATCAACCCGAGCCCGTACATGTACTACTTCCAGATCGAGGATCGGGAGGGCCGCGAGTTCGCGATCGTGGGGGCGAGCCCGGAGTCTCTCGTAGCGCTGCAGGCGGGGCAGATGCGCACGTATCCCATTGCCGGCTCACGGCCCCGCGGGGCGACGCCGGAGGAGGACAAGGCGCTCGCCGCGGAGCTCATCGAGGACCCGAAGGAGATCGCCGAGCACATCATGCTCGTCGATCTCGCGCGCAACGACCTCGTGAAGGTGTGCGAGCCCACCTCGGTGGAGGTCACCGAGTTCATGGCGGTGAACCGCTACAGCCACATCATGCACATCTGCTCCACGGTGGTGGGTCGGATCGAGCCGCAGCACACCGCCGTTGACGCGTTCACCGCGACGTTCCCGGCGGGAACCCTCTCCGGGGCCCCCAAGGCCCGCGCGATCGCGCTCATCGACGAGATCGAGCCAGTCAGGCGCGCGTTCTACGGCGGCGCTGCGGGGTACTTCGACTTCGCGGGCAACATGGACTTCGCGATCACCATCCGCACCGCACTCATCCGGGAAGGAGTCGCGCACATACAGTCGGGGGCGGGGATCGTCGCAGACTCCGTGCCCGAGCGCGAGGCGCAGGAAACCCGCGACAAGGCCGCCGCGATGGTTCGAGCCGTGCGCGTCGCCTCCCGTCTCGAGCGCGTCTCGCCACGCTAGAATCTCCGCAGGCAGTCACCGATTTTCGTACAAGGAGCCCCCATGTCAAGCGTCCAACTCGAGCCGCAGGACCTTCCGGACCCGGCCGCGGCAAACCACGGCATGACCGTTGCGGCCTGGGTGCTGAACTCCGGCCTCGTCATCGCGGCGATCGTGATTGGCGTTGGCATGATGCTCGAGCGCGACATCGTGACGTGGATCGGGGTCGCGCTCGCGGTGGTTTCCCTCATCGCGGGCGCCGTTCTTCGCGCGCTCGGTCACGGCCAGCCGCTAAGGTAACCCCACGGCGCCGTCCCGGGCGCCGACTCACGAAGGGGAAATACCTATGTCTGAAGTGACGCCTCCGCCGCCTCCGCCGCCGCCCGCGGTTCCGCCGGTTCCTCCGCCGCCGCCCGGTGCTTACGGGCCACAGGGAAACACGAGCAAGAACAACCTGGGCGTTTGGGCCCTCGTTCTTGGCATCGTCTCGATCCTGTGCTGCGGCATCCTCGCCGGAATCCCGGCGATCATCCTGGGCAACAACTCCAAGAAGGCCGCGGCCGCGGGCCTCGCCACCAACGGCAATCTTGGAAACGTCGGCTTCATCCTCGGCATCATCGGCTCGGTGCTCGGCACCCTCGGTCTGATCTACAACTTCACCTCCGGCGCCTTCTCCTCGCTCGGCGGCTGATGTGACCACGAGCGCGACCGCCGCTCCGCTCCGCACTCGCCTAGCGGGTCCGGTTACGACGGCGGTCGCGCTCGGTGCGGCGACTCTCTACACGTACGTCCGCAATCCTTTCGAATCCGGCGCGTTCCCCGCCTGCCTCCTGTACGCGACCACGGGAATCTACTGCCCTGGCTGCGGCGGCCTTCGAGCCGTCCATCAACTGCTCCACGGCGACATCGTCGGCGCAATCTCGCTCAACGCTCTCGCGATCCTGCTCGTCATTCCCGTCACGCTTGTCGCGCTGACCTGGTGGGCCGGCAACGCCGCGGGACGGAACTGGCAGCCGCCACGGCTACATCCCGCCGTCTACTGGGCACTTGCCGGCCTTGTGCTCGCTTTCTGGGTCCTGCGCAACGTAGGTCCCCTCGCCTCGTACCTCGCCCCGTAGCGGGCCCGACGCCGTGGTCGCCCCGCGGTCTGAGGCCCCTCCGCGCGGCGCTACCATAGGGCCATGGGAGAGGCGGGGACCAGTGTGCTCGACAGCATCGTCGCGGGAGTTCGCGAGGATCTAGTTCGTCGCGAGCAGCTGACGTCGATGGATGCGCTCAAGGAGCGCGCCTCGAGGCTCCCCAGCGCAATCGACGCCCGCCAGATCCTCGCTCGTGACGAGGTCGCGGTCATCGCCGAGGTCAAGCGCGCGAGCCCGTCGAAGGGCGAGCTCGCCGAGATCAGCGACCCCGCGTCACTGGCAACCGAGTACGAGGCTGGGGGAGCGTCGGTCATCTCCGTGCTCACCGAGGAGCGTCGCTTCGACGGGTCCCTCGACGACCTCGATGCGGTGCGTGCGAAGGTCGACATCCCGATCCTGCGCAAGGACTTCATCGTCACGCCGTATCAGGTGTGGGAGGCTCGCGCCCACGGTGCAGACATGGTGCTGCTCATCGTCGCGGCCCTCAAGCAGATGGCCCTCGAGAGCCTCGTCGAGCGCGTTCATTCCCTTGGCATGTGCGCACTCGTGGAGGTTCACGACACCGAAGAGACCCTGAGGGCGGCCGACGCCGGCGCGCGCATCATCGGCGTCAACGCCCGCAACCTCAAGACCCTCGAGGTTGACCGGCACACGTTCGCGCGGGTGGCCCCCACGATCCCCGACGGCATCCTGCGCGTGGCCGAGTCCGGCATCCGCGACAGCCACGACGTGGTCGAGTACGCGCGCATGGGCGCGGATGCGGTGCTCGTTGGCGAGGCGCTCGTCAAGGACGACAATCCGCGCCAAGCCGTTGCCGAGATGGTCGCGGCGGGCGCCCACCCCGCGCTGCGCTCGGTACGCCCGTGACGGGTTCGCTCCAAGCGGCCCCTGGGCCGTTCTTCGGCGACTTCGGCGGGCGATTCGTTCCTGAGGCGCTGGTCGCGGCCCTCGACGAGCTCACAGACGCCTACGACAAGGCGCGCCTAGACCCCGGCTTCCAGGCGGAGCTCGATCGCCTCGCCCGCGATTACACCGGGCGGCCGTCGATCGTCACCGAGGTGCCGCGCTTCGCCCGCGCTGCCGGCGGAGCACGCGTCATCCTCAAGCGTGAGGACTTGAATCACACCGGATCGCACAAGATCAACAACGTGCTGGGCCAGGCGCTGCTGACCAAGCGGATCGGGAAGTCGCGGGTGATCGCGGAGACGGGAGCCGGGCAGCACGGCGTCGCCACCGCCACCGCGGCCGCCCTCATGGATCTCGAGTGCGTGATCTATATGGGCGAGGAGGACACCAAGCGCCAGGCGCTCAACGTGGCCCGCATGCGCCTCCTCGGCGCCGAGGTCATTCCCGTCACCTCCGGCTCACGCACGCTCAAGGACGCGATCAACGAGGCGTTCCGCGATTGGGTCGCGAACGTCGACAGCACCAACTACATCTTCGGCACGGCGGCGGGCCCGCACCCGTTCCCCGCCATGGTTCGCGACTTTCAGCGCGTCATCGGCGCCGAGGCCCGCTCCCAGCTGCTCGCCTTGGGCGGACTGCCCGACGCTGTGGTTGCGTGTGTGGGCGGCGGCTCCAACGCGATTGGAATCTTTGACGCCTTTCTCGATGACCCCGTGCGGCTGATCGGCTGCGAGGCCGCGGGCGACGGCGTGGAGACGGGCCGACACGCGGCGACCATCACCGGCGGGCGCCCAGGGGTGCTGCACGGCTCGCGCTCGTTCATCCTCCAGGACGAGGACGGCCAGATCACCGAGTCGCACTCGATCAGCGCCGGCCTCGACTACCCCGGCGTGGGCCCCGAGCACTCATGGCTCGCGGCGATCGGCCGCGCGGAGTACTGGCCCGTCACGGACGCGGAGGCCATGGACGCGTTCGCGCTGCTGAGCCGCACCGAGGGCATCCTGCCTGCTATCGAGTCCGCGCACGCACTCGCCGGGGCGATCAAGCTGTGTCGCGAGCTGGGGGAGGACGCGACGATCCTCGTGAGCCTCTCCGGGCGCGGGGACAAGGACGTGGAGCAGGCCGCACGGTGGTTCGGGCTGCTGGAGGCGGACGCGTGAAGAGCATGATTGCGGCGATCGACGCCGCCAAGGCGGAGGGGCGCGCGGCGCTCATCGGATATCTCCCCGTGGGATACCCGAGCCTCGACGGCTCTTGCAGAGCGATCGCGGCGATGGTCGAGGCGGGAGTCGACGGCGTCGAGGTTGGCCTGCCGTACTCAGATCCGAGCATGGACGGTCCCACGGTCCAGGAGGCGGCCGAGGCCGCGCTGCAGCGAGGAGTGCGCGTTCGGGACGTCTTCGCCGGCGTGCGCGCGGCCGTCGATGCGGGAGCACCCGCCGTGGTGATGTCCTACTTCAACCCGCTGCTGCAATACGGTCTCGAGCGCTTCGCCGCCGACCTGGCGGCAGCAGGCGGGGCGGGCGTGATCCTGCCCGATCTCACCCCCGACAACGCCGACGAGTGGCTTGCCGCCGCGCGGCGGCACGGGATCGAGACCACGTTCCTGGTTGCCCCAAGCTCCACGCAGGAGCGCATTCACTTCACGGTCGCCGCCACCACCGGCTTCCTCTACGCCACGGCGGTCATGGGCGTGACGGGGGAGCGGGCCACGATCGGCACGGCGGCCGAGCGCCTCGTGCGCGACTCGCGCGCGGCAGGTGCCTCGCACGTGTGCGTGGGGATCGGCGTGACCACAGGGGAGCACGCGTCGCAAGTTGGCGCCTATGCCGACGGCGTCATCGTCGGCTCCGCGCT
Organism: Demequina sp.; assembly: GCA_024707205.1. Lineage (NCBI taxonomy): Bacteria > Bacillati > Actinomycetota > Actinomycetes > Micrococcales > Demequinaceae > Demequina > Demequina sp. The sequence goes on along the minus strand of JANQAD010000001.1, from coordinate 2,450,339 downwards.
TGTTCGCACCCTTCTCGACAACCCCGATGAGGCCGCGGCCCTGGACGCCCTCCGGGCCAAGGTCGCGGAGCTCGCCCAAGGCGTGAGGAGCGCACGGTGACCCACACGTATATCCCGGCCCCGCCGTCGGGCTGGAGCACCTTCACTTTTGGTCCCCTGACCATCCACATGTACGCGCTGTGCATCCTCGCGGGCATCTTCTTCGCCATCTGGTACACCACCCGACGCTGGGTTGAGCGGGGCGGTCAGAAGGAGGTTGTGGGCTCGGTTGCGTTCTGGGCCGTGCCGTTCGGCATCATCGGCGGGCGGATCTATCACCTCATCACGTCGCCAGACCAGTACTTCGGTGCGGGCGGCAGGCCGCTCGACGCGTTCAAGATCTGGAACGGCGGGCTCGGGATCTGGGGCGCGGTAGCGCTTGGCGCTCTCGGTGCCTACATTGGCTGCCGCCGCCAAGGCGTGAGCTTCGTGACCTTCATGGACGCCGCAGCGCCCGCCGTGCTCGTGGCCCAGGCGATTGGCCGGCTCGGGAACTACTTCAACCAGGAGCTGTTCGGGCGTCCCACGCACCTCCCGTGGGGACTGTACGTCGACCCGGCCTTCCGTCCTGAGGGCTTCGGCGCGTATCACACGTTCCACCCCACGTTCCTGTACGAGCTCATCTGGAACCTCGCTGGGGCCGCGCTCATCGTCTACCTCGACAGGCGCTTCGATCTGCGCGGCGGGCGCGTGTTCTGGCTCTACGTGGTGGTGTACACGTCCGGTCGCCTCTGGATCGAGATGGTGCGCATCGATGACGCTCACTACTTCTGGGGAATTCGCCTCAACGTGTTTGTGTCTATCGTCGCGCTCGTTGCGTCGACTATTGTGTTCTTCTGGCTGGGGACACGGCAGCGGCGGCTGTCCGTGCACGTGCCGCGCAACGAACTCGCGGCGGTCCCTGCCAATGGAGGCGATCCCTCTTCAGCAGACGCAGGCGGTGATCCCGCCGAGCCCAGCGCCGATGCCCCCGCAGGGGCCGGCGACGACGGGTAAGTTCACCGACGTTCGCGTGGAACCAGCGGAGATTCTTGTCCGCCACCCCTACGCGGTACGCTGTGTACCCGTGTGAACGACGGGTCGACGGCGCCCCGAAACCTCAAGGAGCCGTTGGCGCACGCCCGCGGCGAAGAAGGACGGTGTAATGGCCGCGGAGCTTCGCGATCACCTGCATGCAGGTGGGCTGTACGACCCCGCGTACGAGCATGACTCGTGCGGCGTGGCGTTCGTTGCCACCTTGCGCGGGTCCGCGGGGCGCGACATCGTCGAGGCCGGACTCACTGCACTCAAGAATCTCGAGCACCGCGGCGCTGTTGGCGCAGAGACGGAGACCGGCGACGGCGCCGGAATCCTCACCCAGATTCCCGACGCTTTCCTGCGCGCCGTCGTGGACTTCGACCTGCCCCTGTGGGCACCTATGCGGTCGGCATCGCGTTCCTGGAGCCGAGCCGTGCGGACGAGCAGGTGGCCGGGTTCGAGTCCGCTGCTGCCTCCGAGGGAGTGAGTGTCCTCGGTTGGCGTGACGTTCCGGTCGACCCCGAATCGCTCGGTCCCTCCGCGCGCGCCGCGATGCCCGTGTTCCGCCAGGTATTCGTGGCCGCGGGCGGCGCTGCCGGGATCGACCTCGATCGCCGCGTGTACCGGGTGCGGAAGCGCTCGGAGAACGCGGGCGGCCCGTTCTTCGCCTCGCTGTCGGCGAGGACGATCAGCTACAAGGGCATGCTCACGACCTACCAGCTCGAGCAGGTCTTCCTCGACCTTCAGGACGAGCGCTTCGCCTCGGAGCTCGCTCTGGTCCACTCGCGCTTCTCGACCAACACCTTCCCGTCGTGGCCACTCGCGCAGCCGCTGCGCCTCATCGCCCACAACGGCGAGATCAACACGGTCCGCGGCAACCGGAACTGGATGGAGGCCCGCGAGGGCACGCTCCGTTCGGAGCTGCTCGGCAACCTCGCCGAGCTCATGCCGGTGTGCACCCCTTCGGCCTCTGACACCGCGTCGTTCGACGAGGTGCTTGAGCTGCTCCATCTCGGTGGACGCTCGCTTCCGCACGCGATCCTCATGATGATCCCTGAGGCGTGGCAGAAGAACGACGAGATGGACCCCGCGCGCAAGGCGTTCTACGAGTACCACGGCTCGCTCATGGAGCCATGGGACGGTCCGGCGTCGCTGACGTTCACCGACGGCACCGTGATCGGCTCCGTGCTTGACCGCAACGGGCTTCGTCCCGGTCGCTTCTGGGTGACCGCGGACGGCCTCGTGGTGCTCAGCTCCGAGGCCGGGGTGCTCGACATCGACCCCGCCACCGTGGTGCGCAAGGGCCGACTGCAGCCCGGCCGCATGCTGCTCGTCGACACGGCGGCCGGCCGCATCATCGAGGACGAGGAGATCAAGACCCGCTTGGCCTCGGAACAGCCTTACGGGCAGTGGGTGTCCGAGTACACGGTTCGCCTCGCCGAGCTTCCCGAGCGTGAGCACATCGTGCACTCGATGCACTCCGTGAACCGCCGTCAGCGCACCTTTGGATACACCGAGGAGGAGCTCAAGGTTCTCCTCGCGCCGATGGCCAAGACCGGAACCGAGCCGCTCGGCGCGATGGGCTCTGACACGCCCGTCGCCGTGCTGTCCGGGCGCCCGAGGCTGCTCTTCGACTACTTCGCGCAGATGTTCGCGCAGGTGACGAACCCGCCGCTCGACGCGATCCGCGAGGAGCTCGTGACGTCGATCTCCGGCGCGATCGGGCCCGAGCCGAACCTGCTCGAATCCGACCCCACCCACGCGCGCAAGCTCGTGCTCGACTTCCCGGTGATCGACAACGACGAGCTCGCCAAGATCATCCACGTCGACGCCGACCCGCGTCTCAAGGGGATCTTCTCCGCGCGCACCATCAAGGGCCGCTATCGCGTCCACGAGGGCGGCGCCGGCCTTGAGCGTCGGCTCACCGAGATCTTCCGCGAGGTGGACGACGCGATCGACGAGGGCGTGAGCTTCCTCGTGCTCTCCGACCGCGACTCCGACCAGGAGCACGCGCCCATCCCGTCGCTGCTCCTGCTGAGCTCCGTGCACCACCACCTTGTGCGGAACCACTCGCGCACCAAGGTGTCGCTCGTAGTTGAGGCCGGAGACGTGCGCGAGGTGCACCACATCTCGCTGCTCATCGGCTACGGCGCCGCCGCCGTGAACCCTTACCTCGCCATGGAGACGGTGGAGGAGCTCGCCAAGACCGGGTACCTGGGTGACATCACCGCGCAGAAGGCAGTGAAGAACCTCATCAAGGCGCTCGGCAAGGGCATGCTCAAGGTGATGTCGAAGATGGGCATCTCCACGATCGCGTCGTATCGCGGAGCCCAGGTGTTCGAGGCGATCGGCCTGAGCCGCGCCATGGTGGACAAGCACTTCGCCGGCACGCCAAGCCAGATCGACGGGATCGGCCTCGACGTCATCGCCGAAGAGGTGGCCAGGCGGCACCGGGACGCCTATCCGCTGAGCGGAGAGCGGCCCCCGCACCAGCGCCTCGCGACCGGTGGCGAGTATCAGTGGCGACGCGACGGCGAAGTGCACCTGTTCAACCCGGAGACGGTGTTCAAGCTCCAGCACGCGACGCGCACCAGGCAGTTTGAGGTGTTCAAGGAGTACACGGACCTCATCGACGACCAGTCGCGCACCCTGATGACGCTTCGCGGGCTGCTCGAGTTCAACTCCGAACGCCGACCCATCCCGATCGAGGATGTGGAGCACATCCGCGACATCGTCAAGCGCTTCTCCACTGGGGCGATGTCCTACGGCTCCATCTCTCAAGAGGCCCACGAGACCCTCGCGATCGCGATGAACCGCCTTGGCGGGAAGTCCAACACCGGTGAGGGTGGCGAGTCCCCGGAGCGCCTGCACGACCCCGAGCGCCGCAGCGCGATCAAGCAGGTCGCGTCCGGCCGGTTCGGCGTCACGAGCGAATACCTCGTCAACGCGGAGGACCTGCAGATCAAGCTCGCGCAGGGCGCCAAGCCGGGCGAGGGCGGCCAGCTGCCGGGCACCAAGGTGTATCCGTGGGTAGCGGCCACGCGCCATTCCACGCCTGGCGTCGGCCTGATCTCGCCTCCGCCGCACCACGACATCTATTCGATCGAGGACCTCAAGCAACTCATCCACGATCTCAAGAACGCGAACCCAGAGGCGCGCATCCACACCAAGCTCGTCAGCGAGGTCGGGATCGGCACCATTGCCGCGGGCGTCGCCAAGTGCAAGTCCGACGTCGTGCTCATCTCCGGCCACGACGGCGGCACGGGCGCCTCGCCCCTCAACTCGCTCAAGCACGCGGGCGCGCCATGGGAGATCGGCCTGGCCGACACCCAGCAGACGCTCGTCGCCAACGGGCTGCGTGACCGCGTGGTGGTGCAGGTCGACGGCCAGCTGAAGACGGGTCGCGACGTCGTCATCGCGGCCCTGCTCGGCGCCGAGGAGTTCGGCTTCGCCACCGCCCCGCTCGTCGTGAGCGGTTGCGTGATGATGCGCGTGTGTCACCTCGACACGTGCCCGGTCGGCGTGGCCACCCAGAACCCCGAGCTGCGCGCGCGCTTCAGCGGCAAGCCCGAGTTCGTCGAGACCTTCTTCCTGTTCATCGCGCAGCAGGTGCGTGAGCTGCTCGCGCAGCTGGGCTTCCACTCGATCGAGGAGGCCGTCGGCCACGTCGAGGTGCTCCGCACCCGCAAGGCCGTGCAGCACTGGAAGGCGCAGGGCCTGGACCTGGCGCCCGTGCTCGCGGTGCCGGCTGCGGGCTCGGCGCTCAAGAACTCGACGCAGCAGGACCACGGCCTCGATGCCGCTCTCGACAACGAGCTCATCAGGCAAGCGCAGGTTGCGCTCGAGACCGGCGAGCCCGTCGTCATCGAGACCACCGTGCGCAACGTCAACCGCACGGTGGGCACCATGCTCGGCTATGAGGTCACGCGCCGCTACCAGGGCGTCGGGCTGCCCGACGACACCATCAGCGTGAACCTGACCGGCACCGCGGGACAGTCCTTCGGCGCGTTCCTGCCCAAGGGCGTCACGCTGCGAATCTTCGGCGACGTCAACGACTATGCGGGCAAGGGCCTCAGCGGCGGTCGCGTGATCGTTCGCCCCGACCGCGCCGCGATGCTCGACGACTCCCAGGACGTGATCGCGGGCAACGTCATCGCCTACGGCGCCACGAGCGGCGAACTCTTCATGCGCGGACAGGTGGGCGAGCGGTTCTGCGTGCGCAACTCGGGCGCCACCGCGGTGGTCGAAGGCGTTGGGGACCACGCCCTCGAGTACATGACGGGCGGCACGGCGGTGATTCTGGGCCGCACGGGCCGCAACCTCGGCGCGGGCATGTCCGGTGGCACCGCCTATGTGCTTGACCTTCGCGCGTCCCGCGTCAACGCCGAAGCGATCGCGGCCGGCGAGCTCACACTCGGCGCGCTCGACGCCGAAGACCAGACGATCGTGCGCACGCTCATCGAGAAGCACTTCGCCGAAACCGGCTCCCCAACGGCACGTGACCTGCTCGCGGACTGGCCGGCAGCGTCGGCCCGATTCACGCGAGTGCTGCCAGCGCAGTACGCGCGCGTTCGCGACGCCCTCGTCGACCTCGAGGAGACGGGTGGCGACCTGACCGCCCCAGGTGCCTGGGCCGAGTTCCTGGAGGTGACCGGTGGCTGATCCCCGCGGATTCCTCACCACTCGCGAGCGCGAGCTGCCCGCGAGCCGCCCCGTGCCGGTGCGGCTCATGGACTGGCACGACGTCAAGGACCACCTGTCGAAGGACGAGACGGTCCTCAAGCGCCAGGCTGGTCGCTGCATGGACTGTGGCGTCCCCTTCTGTCACCAAGGCTGCCCGCTCGGCAACCTCATCCCCGAGTGGAACGACCTCACGTGGCGCGACCAGTGGGGCGACGCTATCGACCGCCTCCACGCCACGAACAACTTCCCGGAGTTCACGGGCCGCATCTGCCCCGCGCCGTGTGAGACCGCGTGCGTGCTCGGCATCAACCAGCCTGCCGTCACGATCAAGAACGTCGAGGTGTCGATCATTGACAAGGCGTTCGAGAAGGGCCTGGTAACTCCCAAGATCGCTCAGCGCCACACGGGAAAGACCATCGCCGTCGTGGGATCGGGGCCCGCGGGCCTCGCGGCCGCGCAGCAGCTCACGCGCGCCGGGCACACCGTTGCCGTGTACGAGCGCTCCGACAAGGTCGGTGGCCTCCTTCGCTACGGCGTGCCCGCCTTCAAGATGGAGAAGCACCACATCGACCGCCGCGTGCGGCAGATGGAGCAGGAGGGCACGGTCTTCCGCACGGGAGTGGACATCGGTCGCGACATCCCGTGGGATCACCTGCGCGCGAGGTACGACGCCGTGCTCGTCGCCACCGGCGCCTCGGTGCCGCGCGACCTTCCGATCCCCGGGCGCTACATGAAGGGCATCCACTTCGCGATGCCTTACCTCACCCAGGGCAACCACGAGGCGGAGGGCACCCCGGTGCCCAACCAGATCAGCGCCGAGGGCAAGCACGTCATCATCATCGGCGGTGGAGACACCGGTTCCGACTGCCTCGGCACCGCGCTGCGACAGGGTGCGCTGTCCGTCACGACCCTCGCGATCGGCGTTCAGCCACCGCTCGAGCGTGACTCGAAGAACCAGCCTTGGCCCACGCATCCGCTCCTGTTCGAGGTGTCGAGTTCACACGAGGAGGGCGGCGAGCGCCAGTTCCTCGCCTCGACCGTCGAGTTCGTCGGCAACGAGGACCACCACGTGACCGCGCTGCGCGTTGCGACCACGGAGGTCATGCCGAATGGCATGCGCGGCCCCGCGCCGGGCACGGAACGGGAGATTCCCGCTGACCTCGTGCTGCTGTCGATGGGCTTCACCGGTCCGGAGGCCGATCTCATCTCGCAGCAGCTGGGCGTGGTCGTGAACGAGCGCCAGGCGTTCTCTCGCGACGCGCGCTTCGCTACCCCCCAGGACGGCGTGTTCGTCGCGGGCGACGCCGGCCGCGGCCAGTCGCTCGTCGTGTGGGCGATCGCCGAAGGCAGGGCTGCTGCAGCCGCGATCGACGAGTACCTCACCGGAGGCACCGAGCTTCCCGCCCCTATCACCGCGCGAACGGTCGCCCTGCGCGCTTAAGTCCTACACCCCTCTGCCAGACAACGACTAAGTTGGAGAACATGCGTAACGCGAAGATCGTCTGCACCATCGGGCCTGCAACGGCCTCCCTCGAGAACATGCGAAAGCTCGTCGCCGCCGGCATGGACGTGGCCCGCATCAACCGCAGCCACGGCAGCGCCGCGGAGCACGAGGCGGTGTACGCCAACGTGCGCCAGGCCGCGGAGGAGGCCGGCCGCAACGTGGCGGTGCTCGTGGACCTGCAGGGGCCCAAGATCCGCCTCGAGCGCTTCGAGAACGGTCCCCACGAGCTCGCGATCGACGACGTGTTCACGATCACCACTCGCGACGTCGTCGGCACCAAGGACATCTGCGGGACCACGTTCAAGGGCCTTCCGGGTGACTGCAAGGTCGGTGACTCGCTGCTCATCGACGACGGCAAGGTGCGCCTCGAGGTCACGGCCGTGACGGAGACCGATGTGGTCACCAGGGTCGTCGTGCCCGGCCCCGTCTCCAACAACAAGGGAATCAACCTCCCTGGTGTTGCCGTGTCCGTTCCCGCCCTGTCCGACAAGGACGAGGAGGACCTGCGCTGGGGCCTCGGCATCGGCGCGGACTTCATCGCGCTGTCGTTCGTGCGCTCTGCGGCCGACTACGAGGACGTGGCAAGGATCATGGCCGAGGAGGGGCGCGTCGTGCCCGTCATCGCCAAGGTCGAGAAGCCTCAGGCCGTCGACAACCTTGAAGAGATCGTCGATGCCTTCGACGGCGTGATGGTGGCCCGCGGCGACCTCGGCGTCGAGCTGCCACTGGAGGACGTGCCGCTCGTCCAGAAGCGCGCAATCGAGCTGTGCCGCGCGAACGCGAAGCCGGTCATCGTCGCCACCCAGGTCCTCGAGTCGATGACGCACTCCCCCGTGCCGACCCGGGCGGAGACCTCCGACTGCGCCAATGCCATCCTCGATGGCACTGACGCGGTCATGCTGTCCGGAGAGACGAGCGTTGGCGAGTACCCGTTCATCACGGTCGAGACGATGGCCCGCATCATCAAGAACACCGAGGAGAAGGGCTTCACGCGCATCGCGAAGTACCTCACCACGCCCAAGACGCGAGGCGGTGCCATCACGCACGCCGCCGCCGACGTGGCCAACGTGCTCGACGTGAAGTACATCGTGACCTTCACGCAGTCCGGCGACTCCGCGCTGCGCATGTCGCGCCTGCGCCCGGAGACCCCCATGATCGCCTTCACGCCGGACCCGCACACGCAGAAGCGCCTCGCCCTGTCGTGGGGCGTCGACGCCGAACTCGTCGATCACGTGGACTCCACCGACGACATGGTCAACCTCGTCGATACGTTCCTCAAGGACTCTGGCCGCGCCGTCGAGGGCGACTACGTCGTCGTCGTGTCCGGCACTCCCGTCGGCGTTCCGGGAACCACCAACTCGATCTTCGTGCACAAGGTGGGCCAGGTTCGCGGCTAGTTTTCGCACACAAGCCAGGGGAGCGTCGGGCATGCCCGACGCTCCCTCCGCTTTGTCCCGCAGCGTCGCCTGCCAGCGTCTTCAGCAGGGCGGCGACGCGCCGCTCCCGTGTTGCCTCGCCTTTTGCCTGAGAGATGACGCGTGCCGCCTGCCGGCGCTGAGAGTCCGTGAGGCGATCGAATGCGGCACGGGCCGCGGGATCGGCGCCAAGGGCGGTGGCGAGCTCCGGGGCTCCTCGACGACGATGGGGGAGTCGTCAACCTCGATGCGGACGGTCACGACCTCGCCAACGGTGAGGCCGGCCGCGGCGCGATTCGCGTTGCTCAGGCCGATGAGATTCCGCCCGCGCATGATCGCTATGCGGGTTGACCATGAGTGGTCGTTGACGGTGACCCGCACCCGCGGCCGAGCGCCGGCACCCAGGCCGGCCACGGCGTCGGACGGAACCTCGAGCCCACGCATCTTCTCGTTGGGCTCCACCTCTGCGCGGAACTCCATCGGTACTCCAATCGGTGCCCCGAGTGGGATTCGAACCCACACTGGAACGGGTTTGAGCCGTTTGCCTCTGCCGGTTGGGCTATCGGGGCGCGCCTATTAGGCTAGCGGGTGTGACCGAGACCCCAGAAACCGTGACCCCCAAGCGTCGCCGCGCCGTTGTTGCCGAGGACGAGGCGCTCATCCGGATGGACATTGTCGAGACGCTCCGCGAGGGCGGCTACGAGGTCGTGGGGGAGGCGGCGAACGGCGAAGAGGCGGTCGCGGCGGCCAAGGAGCACAAGCCAGACGTCGTCGTCATGGACATCAAGATGCCCGTCATGGACGGCATCACCGCGGCGGAGCTGATCGCGAAGGATCGCCTGGCGCCGGTGGTACTGCTGACCGCGTTCTCGCAGACGGAGCTCGTTGAGCGCGCTCGCGACGCGGGCGCGATGGCCTACGTCGTGAAGCCCTTCACGCCTGGAGACCTGATTCCCGCCGTGGAGATCGCGGCGTCGCGATTCTCCGAGATCCGGGCGCTCGAGCTCGAGATCGCGGACATCAACGAGCGCATGGAGACCCGCAAGAAGGTCGAGCGCGCCAAGGGCATCCTGATGGAGAAGATGACCCTCAACGAGCCGGAGTCCTTCCGCTGGATTCAGAAGACCTCGATGGACCGTCGCCTTACGATGCGCGAGGTCGCCGAGGCCGTTATCGAGCAAATGGGCGGCAAGTAGCCCCATCGCCCCTGGTTCGGCGTGGCTTAGGTAAAGAAATCGTGACTATGCCGACGCACTAGCGAAACTTTGGCGCGCTAGCGTTTCCTATAACGCGCAGGGGAGGGTCTCCTGGGCTATCGGCTGGCGCTTCGGCGTCGGCATGGAGGAAACAACATGGCACGTTGGAACACCATCGCGCGCGGGTCGGCTCTTGCCGCCGTAGCAGCGCTGGCCCTTGCCGCTTGCTCCACGAGCGACGAGCCGAGTGGCAACACTGGCGCTCCCGCTCCTGGTGGAGACGGATCGGCCCTCACTATCGGCTCGCTGCTTCCCCAAACGGGCAGCCTCGCCTTCCTCGGCCCGCCCGAGATCGCGGGCGTTGACCTGGCGATCAAGGACATCAACGAGGCTGGCGGCGTGAACGGTCAGGACGTCAAGGTCATTCACACCGACTCGTCCGACGCTGACAACCCCACGGTGGCGAGCACCTCCGTTGACAAGCTCATCAGCGATGGCGTTGGCGGCATCGTCGGTGCGGCGTCCTCGACGGTTTCGCTCAACGTGGTCGACACCATCGCGGCCGCGTCGATCGTGCAGATCTCGCCCGCGAACACGTCCACGAAGCTGTCCGGCTACTCGCCGTTCTACTTCCGCGTGGCACCGCCGGACACGATCCAGGGTGACGTCATGGGCAAGCTCCTGCTCGCCGATGGCAAGAAGAACATCGCTGTCCTCGTGTTCAACGACGACTACGGCACCTCGCTTCGTGACGTGATCCAGGCCACCACCGAGGCCGGTGGCGCCACGATCACCTACGGCAAGTCGGGCCAGGAGTTCGACCCCAAGGAGACGGACTTCGACTCGATCGTGTCCAACGCCCTTGCGACGAACCCCGACGCTCTCGTGATCATCGCGTTCGACCAGACCAAGGGCATCGTCCCCAAGCTGGTTGAGGCGGGCTACCCGGCGGCCAACATCTACATGGTCGACGGCAACACGGCCGACTACTCGAAGGACTTCGACCCCGGCGTCCTCGAGGGTGCCCAGGGCACGATTCCTGGCGCGTTCCCCGCTCAGGACTTCCAGGACCGCCTCAACTCGGTGGCCCCGTCGCCCCTGACGTCGTTCGCGTACGGCCCTGAGTCCTACGACTCGACGATCCTGCTCGCTCTCGCCGCCCAGAAGGCCGGCAAGACCGACGGCGCGTCGATCCAGGCCAACATGGCCGCCGTCTCCGGTGCCACCGGTGGTGAGGAGTGCGCCTCCTACGCCGACTGCCTGGCACTGCTCCAGGACGGCAAGGAGATCGCCTACAAGACGGTCGCAGGGTCTGGTCCGTTCAACGCAGACAACGACCCCTCGAGCGCCTTCATCGGCATCTACAAGTTCGACGCGAACAACGTTCCCGTCTGGCAGTCCGCTCAGGAGGGCGAGGTCAAGTAGCCTCCCCGACGCCAGCGAAGCTGACACGATGAAGGCCCCCGGAGCAATCCGGGGGCCCTCTTCGTTTGCGGGGTCATCCTGCGGGCGCCTCGAATGGACTCTGAGTGCGTCCAAATCGCATTTTCGCGACACCGAGCAACCATTCCAGCCGGGCTACGCGCGGGGCGACAGCTGCGGCGCGTGAAGACAGCTTTGCGCGGTTGACGCCTAGGCGCCCAACGTGCCCAGGTACAGCTCGATGACCTTGGGGTCCTTCAGGAGGTCCTGGCCGCTCGCGGTGTATGCCGACGTGCCCTGGTCCAGAACGTAACCGCGATCGCAGATCTGGAGGCAGCGTCGGGCATTCTGCTCCACCATGATCACAGTGACGCCCGTGCGGTTGATATCGCGGGTCCGAACGAACGTCTCATCCTGGCGCGCGGGGGACAGGCCGGCGCTCGGCTCGTCGAGCAGCAGCACCTTGGGATCCATCATCAGGGCGCGCGCCATGGCCACCATCTGGCGTTCGCCGCCGGACAGTGAGCCGCACGCTGTCCGCGCCGGTCCTTGAGCACGGGGAACAGCTCGAAGATCTTGTCGCGGTGCTCGGAGAACTCCTTGGGGGCCTGGTAGGCGCCCATCTCGAGGTTCTCCTCGATGGACAGCGAGGGGAAGACATTCTGGGTCTGGGGCACAAAGCCGATGCCGCGCGTGACGAGCTCGTTCGCCTTTTTGTTGGTGATGTCCTCGCCGTCGTAGGTGACGATGCCGGAGCGCACGGGCACGAGGCCGAAGAGCGCCTTGAGGAAGGTCGACTTGCCGGCGCCGTTGGGGCCGATGATGCCGATGAGCTCGCCCTCGCGGACCTCCATCGAGCAGCCGTTGAGGATGTTCACTCCCGGCACGTAGCCGGCGATGAGGTTGTCAGCGGAGATGATGACGTTGGCGTCGCTCACGAGCGCTCCTCGAATAGGTCGGTGTCGTGGTGGGCGCCAAGGTACGCGTCCTGCACCGCGGGGTCCCTCATAACCTCGTGCGGATTGCCCTCGGCGATGATGCGGCCCTCGGCCATGACCACCACCCAGTCGGAGATACGACGCACCATGTGCATGTCGTGCTCCACGAACAGCACGGTCACGCCGTCCTGGCGCAGGGCAACGATGTGCTCGAGCAAGGACTCGGTGAGCGCGGGGTTCACGCCGGCCATGGGCTCGTCGAGCATGACCATCTCAGGCTTCGACATGAGTGCGCGCGCCATCTCGAGGAGCTTGCGCTGGCCGCCAGAGAGCGAGCCGGCGTAGTCGTCCTTCTTCTCGATCAGCTTGAAGCGCGTGAGGAGTTCCTCCGCCTGTTCGGTGATCTCCTTCTCGCGGCTCCGCCACAGCGGCGGGAGCAGTGCCCTCGCGAAGTTCTCGCCACCCTGGTTCTGCGCGCCAAGGCGCATGTTCTCGATCACCGTCATGCGGCTGAGCGCCTTGGTGAGCTGGAAGGTGCGGACCATTCCCGCGCGCGCCACCTGCGCCGAGGACATGCCGCGCAGCGGGCGGCCGTTGAACGTTCCGTGGCCTTCCTGCGCCGTGTCGAACCCGGTGAGCAGGTTGAAGAACGTCGACTTGCCAGCACCGTTGGGGCCGATGAGTGCGGTGATCGAGTGACGCTGCACCTCAAAGTGCTGCACATTGACCGCCACGAGACCGCCGAAGGAGCGCATGACGCCGTCGGCGGTGAGGATGGAGTCGGGCTTGGGGGCGCCGGGCTTAGCCTCGACGTGCTCGAACGACGGGATCTCAACCATTGATCGCGATCTCCCTCTTGTTGCCCAGGATGCCTTGGGGTCTGAAGATGATCAGGAGGATCAGGCCAAGGCCGACGAACGCCAGCGCGAGCGGCTCCACCTGCGTTCCCTGCAGGTTCGGCAGCGCCAACGGCGCCAGCTGCTTGATCGCCACGAACAGCGCCCAGAACAGGCACGATCCGAGGATGGGCCCAAAGACGGTCGCCGCTCCACCGAGCAGCAGCATGGTCCAGATCCAGAACGTCGTGGTGCGTCCCATGGAGTCCGGCGAGATGGCGTTCGCGTGCGCCCACACGATGCCGCCGAGCGCGCCGATCACGCCGCCGATCACGAGCGACTGCATCTTGAACGAGTACACGTTCTTGCCGAGCGAGCGAACCGCGTCCTCGTCTTCGCGAATGCCGCGCATCACGCGGCCCCACGGGCTGGACTTGAGCCGCCAGAACAGCAGCGCGAACACCGCGACGAGTGCCCAGCCAACGACCAGCAGCCACCACGAGTTGGACAGCGTGCCGTGGAACTGCCATGGACCGATGCGGATCAGCTTCGGGGGGAACGGCGACAGGGCCTCGAACGGACCCTTGAAGTCTTTGCCGCGAATGCCCGTGTTGCCGCCCGTCCACTCCTTGAGCCACTGACTGCGCCCGACGATGCGCACGATCTCCGCGGCGGCGATGGTCACGATGGCGAGGTAATCGCCTCGCAACCGCAGCGTCGGCCATCCCAACAGGAGGGCGAACAGGACGGCGCCGAGCATGGCGATGATCAGCGCGAGCCAGGCTGGCAGGCCGTGCGAGACCGAAATGCCGTACCCGTACATTCCGATGAGCATGAAGCCCGCGTGGCCCATGTTGAGCAGCCCGGTGAGGCCGTAGTGGAAGTTGAGGCCGATCGCGGCGAGCGCGAACGCCGCCGTGGTGGGCGAGATGACGATCTGCAGGATGTCGTTGAAGTCCATGTCAGCCCACCCGCTCCTTCCGTCCAAGGATGCCTTGTGGTCTCACGAGCAGCGTGAGGATGAGGATCGCCATGACCGCCGCGTACTTGAGGTCCGGCGTGGGCGCGTACACGGTGGTGAGCTGGGCGACGATGCCGATCACCAGTGCGCCAACGACCGCGCCGAACGGCTGACCGAGACCACCCAGCGTCACCGCGGCGAACATCAGCAGCAGGATGTTCGCGCCGAGCATGAAGTCGAGAGTGTCGTTGTAGAGAGCCAGGAGTGGCCCCGCGAGCGCCGCAAGGCAGCCCGCCATGATCCACACGATCCGGATCACACGGTTGACGGAGATGCCGGTGGCCGACGCTAGGGCCGGGTTGTCGCTCACGGCCCGGGTAGCGCGGCCAAGCCGGGTGCGCATCAGGAAGAATCCGACGCCGGCTAGCGCCACGACGCAGATCACGACGCCGATGACGTCGGTGCTGCTGAAGCTGATGGGGCCGAATCGATGGATCTTCGCGGTTGCGGAGATCAGGCGCAGGCGGTCGGGCCCGATCCAGATCTGGATGAGATTCACGAGGATCAGCGCGAGACCGATCGAGACGATCATCTGCTGCATGATGGGCATCCCGCGGCGCCGCAGCTGCTTCCACAGCGATACGTCGAGGAACCAGCCGGCGAAGCCGCCCATCGCCACCGCGATGACGATCGCGGCCCACAGCGGGGCGTGCATCTTGGTGATCGCAACATAGGCGACCGCCGCACCGAAGGTCACAGCTTCGCCGTGCGCAAAGTTGCTGAGGCCCGTGGTGCCGTAGATGAGTGAGAGTCCAACGGAAGCGAGCGCCAAGAGGAGCCCGTAGATGGTGCCTTGGAGGATCGTCTGCAGGAACTTGTTCGTTCCGGGGGCGACGGTTGCCTCGTCGCCGGTGGTCGCCGCTGCCGTCTGCACGAACGCGAACACCATCAGCCCCAGAACGACAGTTGCCCCAATGATCCGCCACAGCACGGGGTTGCGCGCCAGAAGCCCGCCAGCCGCCTGCGTCAATGCTCCTCCTTGTGCCAGTTGCGCCAACACTAGACCCCTAGTGTTACGCGCGCGTTTTGAGCGCGCACGTCAGCCGCGCGGTTGCGACGAGTCTTCCTTGGTCGTCGGTGATCGCGATCGCGTAGTTTGCTACCGTTCGCCCCTTATGCAGGGCCGACGCTGTTGCCGTGACCGCGCCCTCCGTCACCCCTCGGTGGTGGGTGATGTTGAGATCCACGCCCACGGCGATCGCGTTCGGCGCCGCGTGTGCCATGGCGCCGAGCGAGCCGACGGTCTCCGCGAGGGCCGCGGAAGCGCCGCCGTGGAGCAGCCCGTACGGCTGGGTGTTTCCCGCCACCGGCATGGTCGCGACGACCGTGTCAGCGGTCACTGAGAGGATCTCGATGCCGAGGCGCTCAATGAGCGTGCCCGGGAACTGTAGGACGGCGTCTTCGGCGTTCATGAGGATAGGTTGGCATCTGTGAGCGAATCCACCAAAGGCACACTGCTTCTCGTCGACGGATTGTCGATGGCGTTCCGGGCGTTCTTTGGCCTGCCGGTGGAGAACTTCACCACCGAGAACGGCACCGCGACGAACGCCGTCTACGGCTTCACCACGATGCTCTCCACCCTCATGCGGGAGCACAAGCCCACGCACATCGCCGTCGCGTTCGACCTTCCGGGCGGTACGTTCCGCACCGAGATCCTTCCCTCGTACAAGGGCACACGCGATGCGACCCCGCCCGACTTCGAGCCGCAGGTTCCCCTCATCCGCGAGATGCTCGCGGCGCTCGGGGTCGCGGCGCTCGACCGCCCCAATTACGAGGCGGACGACCTCCTGGCCACCTACGCCCGCCTCGGCAGCGAGGCCGGCATGGAGGTGCTCGTCGTCTCTGGCGACCGCGACACCATCCAGCTCGTCACTGACACGGTCACGCTCCTCTATCCGCGCAAGGGCGTCTCCGACCTCGTGCACTACACGCCAGAGTCTGTGTTCGAGCGATATGAGGTGAGACCGGACCAGTACCCCGATCTCGCGGCCCTCGTGGGGGAGACGAGCGACAACCTCCCAGGCGTGCCCGGCGTCGGGCCAAAGACCGCGGCGAAGTGGGTCGCGACGTACGGCGGGCTCCAGCAGATTCTCGAGGCCGCCGACGACGTCCCAGGCAAGGCGGGCGAGAGCCTGCGCGCCCACCTCGACCAGGTGCGGCTCAACCGTCAACTGAATCACCTGCTCACGGACCTTGAGATCGATGTCCCGGTCGAGGACCTCGAGTATGAGGGAGGCGATGCGGCCGCGATCCACGCGGTGTGCGACACGCTGCAGTTCCGCACGCTGCGCGACAAGCTGCTGCCGTTCGCGAAGGGCGTGGCCGAGACGCCCGCGGAGCAGGCCGTTGAGCTTGAGATCATCACCGATGGGGCGCTCGACGGCATCGTCGCCCAGTCGGGTCGCTGCGCCGTGCACGTTGAGGGCAGGCAAGGGGCCGACGCCGACGCATGGGCGATTGGGGTCTCGGGGGCGCCAGGGGTTGCGTTTGGGCTCGATCTGACCGGGCTGACGCCCGCTCAGGATGCCGCGCTCGGCGAGTGGCTTGCGAACGCTGACGTCCCCAAGGTCTTGCACGGGTCGAAGGACGCGTGGCACGCGCTGGCCGCGCGGGGCTACTCGCTTGGCGGGGTCGTTGGCGACACCCAGATCGCGGCCTTCCTCGTGAATCCGGATCAGCGCGGCTTCGACGTCGAGTCGATCGTGCAGCGCTACTTGGGCGTGGAACTCGAGACGGGCGCCGGCGACGGGGAACTCGACCTTGGGCTCGGCACGCCCCAGGCGGCCCGCGCCGCTCAGGGTGCGGCGACCGTGTGGTCCCTCGCCGAGGTGCTTGAGCCCGAGGTGGAGGCGAGAGGGATGCTCGAGCTCTACCGGGAGCTCGAGTTGCCGCTCGTGGTCGTGCTCGCGCACATGGAGGCTGCCGGCATGGCCGTGGACTCCGCGCATCTCGCGATGCTCGCCGATGAGGCGAGGGCGCGAGCGGACCGAGCGGCGGAGGACGCGTACGCGGCCCTCGACGGCGACCGCGTGAATCTGGGCAGCCCCAAGCAGCTCCAGGAGGTGCTCTTCGATCGTCTCGGCATGCCGAAGACCAAGAAGATCAAGACCGGATACACCACTGACGCCGCCGCCCTGTCCGACCTGTTCGAAAAGACGCAGCACCCGTTCCTTGAGGCACTGCTCGCGCACCGCGACGCGGCCAAGTTGGGCCAGATCATCGAGACGCTCGCGCAGTCCGTCAGATCCGACGGGCGCATCCACACGACGTTCTCCCAGGTGGTCGCGTCCACGGGGCGGCTCAGCTCCAAAGACCCGAACCTGCAGAACATCCCCATTCGCACGGAGGAGGGCCACCGGCTCCGGGAGGCGTTCGTGGTGGGGGAGGGCTTCGAGACGCTCGTCACCGCCGACTACTCGCAGATCGAGATGCGGATCATGGCGCACCTCAGCGGCGACGAGGCGCTCATTGAGGCGTTCAGGTCGGGCGAGGATCTGCACCGGTTCGTCGGCTCCCGCGTGTACGGCGTCGATCCCGCGGACGTGACCCCAACGATGCGCTCGCACGTCAAGGCGATGTCCTATGGCCTTGCGTACGGACTGTCGGCGTTCGGGCTGTCCAAGCAGCTGTCGCTCGATGTTCCCGCGGCTCAGGCGCTCATGGATGAGTACTTTGAGCGATTCGGGGGAGTGCGTGACTACCTGCGCGCCTCGGTCAAGAAGGCGGCCTCCGTCGGCTACACGGAGACCATCTTCGGCCGCCGTCGCTTCATGCCGGACCTCACGTCCACCAACCGCCAGCGTCGGGAGATCGCGGAGCGGGTGGCGCTCAACGCGCCCATCCAGGGGAGTGCCGCGGACCTGATCAAGCGCGCCATGCTGGCGGTGGACCGGAGGCTTCAGGACGAAGGGCTGTCGTCAAGGCAGGTGCTGCAGGTGCATGATGAACTCGTGGTCGAGGCCGCTCCCGGCGAGAGGGAGGCGGTCGAGACCATTCTCAGGGACGAGATGAGCGGTGCTGCCCAGCTCTCCGTGCCGCTCGATGTCAACGTAGGAGTCGGTGCCAACTGGCGCACCGCAGGACACTGAAGGCAGGCACATGCGGATCGGAATCCTCACCGGCGGAGGGGACTGTCCCGGGCTCAACGCGGCGATTCGCGCCGTCGTCAAGCGCGGGACAGCGGAGCACGGCAGTTCGATAGTCGGCTTCCGCAACGGCTGGGAGGGCGTGATTCGCGGGGACGCCGTGCCGCTGTCGCGCAATGACGTCTCCGGGATCCTCGTGGACGGCGGAACCATGCTCGGCACGGCCCGCTGCCATCCCCACAAGGTCGAGGGCGGCATGGAGGCCGTCAAGGAGACCGCTGAGAATGAAAAGCTCAACGGGTTCATCTGCATCGGCGGCGACGGCACCCTCAAGGCGGCGGGAAAGGTCTCGCAGGCCACCGGGCTGCCCGTGATCGGGATTCCCAAGACCATCGACAACGACGTGGTGGGGACCGACGCCGCGATCGGGTTCGACACGGCCGTCACCATCGCTACGGAAGCCATCGACCGCCTGCACTCGACGGCGGAGTCCCACAACCGCGTGATGGTCGTGGAGCTGATGGGCCGTCACTCCGGCTGGATCGCCGTCACCGCTGGTATCGCCGGGGGCGCGGACATCATCCTGGCGCCCGAGGAGCCGTTCGACGTCGACGTCATCGCGAAGAAGATCAAGCACCGCCACCGCTACAAGAACTTCTCGATCGTGGCCGTCGCAGAGGGCGCGATTCCCGCAGAGGGCTCCACGTGGACCGGCAAGGCGACCATCGACGACAAGGGAAATCCCATTGCCGGATCCATCGGGCATGAGATCACCAAGGCCATCGAGGCCGCGACGGGCTTCCCCACGCGACTCACGGTGCTCGGCTACGTCCAGCGTGGAGGGATCCCCACGGCGGCAGACCGGCTCCTCGCCACCCGGTTCGGGGTGGCCGCGATCGACGCGATCACGAGCGGAGAAGGCGGCAAGTTCACGGCCCTCGAGGCGGGGGAGATCGTGCTCAAGCCGTTCGAGGTGATGATGGGCAAGACCAAGTGGGTGCCCCAAGAGCTGCTGGACACCGCGCGCGACCTGTAGGAAGCGTCGGGCCGGCATTGTGCGTGGGCACGCACGCAGGGTATGATGTCCGTTGGCCATTTTGCGCCCTCGCGCGCCCTTCGGCCACGTCCATATTCATACCGAATCCCCCATCCATCGGAGCTACTCCTTAATGTCCGTATCCACCCCCGAGACCACCCAGATTGCCGTCAACGACATCGGCTCGAGCGAAGACTTCCTCGCCGCGATTGACGCAACCATCAAGAACTTCGACGACGGTGACCTTGTTGAAGGCATCATCGTCAAGGTCGACCGTGACGAGGTCCTCCTCGACATCGGTTACAAGACCGAGGGCGTCATCCCCGCCCGCGAGCTGTCCATCCGCCACGACGCCGACCCCGACGAGGTCGTGAACGTCGGCGACACCATCGAGGCCCTCGTTCTCACCAAGGAGGACAAGGAAGGCCGCCTCATCCTGTCCAAGAAGCGCGCACAGTACGAGCGCGCCTGGGGCTCGATCGAGAAGGTGAAGGAAGAGGACGGCATCGTCTCCGGCACGGTCATCGAGGTCGTCAAGGGCGGCCTCATCGTGGACATCGGCCTCCGTGGCTTCCTTCCCGCCTCGCTCGTCGAGATGCGCCGCGTGCGCGATCTCGGCCCCTACATCGGTCAGCAGATCGAGGCGAAGATCATCGAGCTCGACAAGAACCGCAACAACGTGGTCCTGTCGCGCCGCGCCTTCCTCGAGCAGACGCAGTCCGAGGTGCGCTCCACGTTCCTCACCGCGCTGGCTCCTGGCCAGGTCCGCAAGGGCGTCGTGTCCTCGATCGTCAACTTCGGTGCGTTCGTCGACCTCGGCGGCGTTGACGGCCTCGTGCACGTCTCCGAGCTGTCCTGGAAGCACATCGACCACCCCACCGAGGTCGTCAACGTGGGCCAGGAGGTCGAGGTCGAGGTGCTCGAGATCGACATGGACCGCGAGCGCGTGTCCCTGTCGCTCAAGGCCACGCAGGAGGACCCGTGGGCCGTGTACGCGCGCACCCATGCGATCGGCCAGATCGTGCCCGGCAAGGTCACCAAGCTCGTTCCCTTCGGCGCGTTCGTTCGGGTCTTCGAGGGCATCGAGGGCCTCGTGCACATCTCCGAGCTGTCCGTGCGCCACGTTGAGCTGCCCGAGCAGGTCGTCTCCGCCGATGAAGAGGTGTTCGTCAAGATCATCGACATCGACCTCGAGCGTCGCCGCATCTCGCTGTCCATCAAGCAGGCGAACGAGGGCGTCGACCCGAACGGCGAGGACTTCGACCCTGCGCTGTACGGCATGACCGCCGAGTACGACGCTGCCGGCAACTACAAGTACCCGGAGGGCTTCGACCCCGAGACCCAGGAATGGCGCGAGGGCTTCGACGCCGAGCGCGAGGCCTGGGAGGCGGACTACGCGCGTGCTCACGAGCGCTGGGAGGCCCACAAGGCGTTCGTCGCGAAGCAGGATGCTGCGGCCGCGGAGGCAGAGGCGACCGCGCCCGCTCCCAAGAAGCGCGCAGGCAAGAGCGAGGGCGGCTCCGCCACCTCGTACTCCTCTCACGACGAGGACTCCTCCGAGGGCACGCTGGCCTCGGACGAGCGCCTCGCCGCGCTTCGCGAGAAGCTCACCGGCAACTAACGCTCTGCGTTACGCCAAGGGGCCCGTCACCGCTGGTGGCGGGCCCCTTGTCATGCCCGACGCTGTGGCAACCTTCCGCTGGAATTTGCCCACAGCGTCGGGCCGTGGAAGATGCCGAGCATGCTGCGCATAGGCCTCACCGGGGGAATAGGGGCGGGAAAGTCGACGGCCGCTCATCGCTTCGAGTTGCTCGGCGCCCGCCTGATCGACCACGACGTGCTTGCGCGACGCGTCGTTGAGCCCGGCTCTGCGGCGCTCGTGGACATCGTGGCCATGTTCGGGGATGCCGTGCTCGCGGATGGGCAGCTGGATCGCCCGGCGCTCGCCCGGATCGTGTTTGCGACCGATGCGGACCGAGCGCGACTCAACGACATCGTTCACCCCTACGTCATCGCGGCGGCGCTGGCGGCTGACAGGCAGGCACGGCTCGATGGCGTCGATGTGGTGGTGCATGACATCCCGCTGCTGGTGGAGACGGGCCAAGGCGGCGACTTTGACCTGGTCGTCACCGTCGCAGCTCCGCAGGACGTGCGCGTGGAGCGGCTCATCGCCACTCGCGGCATGACGCGGACCGACGCCGTGGCGAGGATCGAGGCGCAGGCCACGGACGAGCAGCGGGCCGCGGTGGCGGACGTCGTGCTCGACGGCTCTGGCTCGCCTGAGCAGCTTGCCGCGCAGGTCGACGCCTTCTGGCTCGAGCACGTGCCCCACTGAAGGGCCATGTCAGTGCCCCGGCGTACGGTTGACGCATGACGTCAGACCTGCGCCGCGCGGAGAACCCGTTCCAGGTGATCTCGGAGTACACGCCTTCCGGCGACCAGCCGGCCGCGATCGATGACCTTGCCGCGCGCATCCAGGCGGGGGAGAAGAACGTGGTGCTCCTTGGCGCCACGGGAACCGGAAAGTCGGCGACGACGGCGTGGCTCATCGAGAGGCTGCAGCGGCCAACGCTCGTGATGGCGCACAACAAGACGCTTGCCGCGCAGCTCACCAACGAGTTCCACGAGCTCCTGCCGAACAACGCGGTCGAGTACTTCGTGAGCTACTACGACTACTACCAGCCGGAGGCGTACGTTCCGCAGACGGACACCTACATCGAGAAGGACTCCTCGATCAATGAGGAGGTGGAGCGGCTGCGGTACTCGGCGACCAACTCGCTGCTGACCAGGCGCGATGTTGTCGTCGTGTCATCGGTGAGCTGCATCTACGGCCTCGGCACTCCCGAGGAGTACATCAACGGGATGGTGACGCTCGCGGTCGGCGACACCCTGGACCGTGACGCGCTGCTGCGCGAGTTCGTGCAGATGCAGTACTCGCGCAATGACCTCGCATTCACTCGCGGCACGTTCCGCGTGCGTGGAGACACGGTGGAGATCATCCCCGTGTACGAGGAGCAGGCGATCCGCATCGAGTTCTTCGGCGACGAGATAGAGGCGCTGTACACGCTGCATCCGCTCACGGGCGATGTCATCGCTCAGAAGGAGCAGGTGCACATCTTCCCGGCGTCCCACTACGTCGCGAGCGAGCAGCGCATGCTCCGCGCCATCTCGACCATCGAGCAGGAGCTGGGCGAGCGGTTGCTTGAGCTGGAGAGCCAAGGCAAGCTGCTCGAGGCGCAGCGGCTCAAGATGCGCACCACCTTCGACCTCGAGATGATGCGCTCGGTGGGCACGTGCTCTGGCATCGAGAACTACTCGCGGCACATCGAGCAGCGCGAGACGGGAACGCCGCCGCACACGTTGCTCGACTACTTCCCCGAGGACTTCCTGCTCGTCATCGACGAGTCCCACGTCACGGTGCCGCAGATCGGGGCGATGTTCCACGGCGATCAGTCTCGAAAGAGAACCCTGGTGGATCACGGCTTCCGGCTTCCCTCAGCCCTGGACAACCGCCCGCTCAAGTGGGAGGAGTTCCAGGACCGCATCGGGCAGACCGTGTACCTCTCGGCCACGCCGGGCCAGTACGAGCTGGAACGGGCCGACGGCGTGGTTCAGCAGATCATTCGGCCCACCGGGCTCGTTGACCCCTTGGTGGTCGTGAAGCCGACCGAGGGCCAGATCGACGACCTGCTGGAGCAGGTGAGGTTGCGCGTAGAGCGCGACGAGAGGGTACTCGTCACCACGCTTACCAAGAAGATGGCGGAGGACCTCACCGACTATCTCGCGGAACGCGGCGTGCGCGTCGAGTACCTGCACTCGGACGTGGACACGCTGCGGCGCGTGGAGCTGCTTCGCGAACTGCGCATGGGTCGCTTCGACGTCCTCGTCGGCATCAACCTGCTCCGGGAGGGGCTCGACCTTCCGGAGGTCTCGCTCGTCAGCATCCTCGATGCGGACAAGGAGGGTTTCCTGCGCTCGGGTACGTCCCTCATCCAGACCATCGGTCGCGCGGCGCGAAACGTCTCCGGCGAGGTGCACATGTACGCGGACGTCATCACCGACTCCATGAAGTCCGCGATCGACGAGACCAACCGCAGGCGAGACCTGCAGATCGCGTTCAACGAGGCGAACGGCATCGACCCCACCCCGCTGCGCAAGCGCATCGGCGACATCACCGAGATGCTCGCGCGCGAGGAAGCCGACACCGCGAAGACCCTCAAGGAAGCGAAGAAGGCACCCACCCCGTCGGGCGCGCGAACGCCCATGGCCGATCGCCCTGCCGAGGAGCTCACGCAACTCATCGAGGACCTGTCTGCGCAAATGCGTGGGGCGGCCGCGGAACTGCAGTTCGAGTTGGCAGCGCGGCTGAGGGACGAGATCGCGGAACTCAAGAAGGAACTGCGGCAGATGCTCGGTGCACAGTAGGCGAGGGTGTCTGGGCGGCCGCCCCTAGGATGGGCTGGTGGAATCGACGGCCGTCTGGGTGATCACCGTCGCGGCCGTCGTCGGGCTCTTCGTCTTCGACTACTTCCTCGTGGTGCGGAACCCGCACGAGCCAACCTTCCGCGAGTCGACGCGCTGGACGCTCTTCTACATCTCGCTCGCCGCGATCTTCGGTCTCAGCATGATCGCGTGGAACTCCGCGCAGAAGGCCACGGAGTTCTTCGCGGGCTACATCACCGAGTGGTCGCTGAGCGTCGACAACCTGTTCGTCTTCCTCGTCATCCTGACGCGCTTCGCCGTTCCCGCGCTCTATCGGCAGCGGGTGCTGCTCGTCGGCGTCGCGATAGCGCTCGTACTGCGCGCGGTCTTCATCGCCGTCGGCGCCGCGGCGCTGGCCGCATTCACCTGGGTGTTCTACCTCTTCGGGATCTTCCTCATCTGGACCGCGTTCTCCGTTGCCCGCGAGGGCGGTGCGGAGGAGGGGGACGTCGAGTACAAGGAGAACCGCATCACCCGCTGGGTGCGCAAGGTGTTCCCCACCACGACCGACTACCGCGGGCCGGCGCTCATGGTGCGCGAGAACGGCAGGCGCTTCATCACGCCGCTCCTGATCGTGATGATCGCGATCGGCACCACCGACGTGCTCTTCGCGCTGGACTCGATCCCGGCGATCTTCGGCCTCACCCAGGATCCCTACATCGTGTTCACGGCGAACGCGTTCGCGCTCATGGGACTGCGGCAGCTGTTCTTCGTGGTGCAGGGGCTGCTCGCGAGGCTCATCTACCTCTCGTACGGGCTCGCTGTAATTCTCGCGTTCATCGGCATCAAGCTCATCTTCGAGGCGCTGCGGGAGAACACCCTGCCGTTCATCAACGGCGGCGAGCCGATCCACGCGATTCCCGAAATGCCCACCTGGGTGTCGCTCGTGGTGATCATCGTGGTGGTCGGCACTGCGGCGGTGGCAAGCCTCATAGCGACCCGCGGCCGCAATGACTCCCAAGGGTCAATGTGACGGGTGTGACTCGTGTGACTCAGATGAGCCTCAACTAGGTAACATCTGCCCCTTCCGTCACCAAGACCCTTGGGAATCAACCGCGATTCGAACATGCGTTCGAACGGATTTCCACGTAGCATGGCCGTGTGAATGACCGGCTGATCGTGCGCGGCGCGCGCGAGCACAACCTCAAGGGCATCGACCTCGACCTTCCCAGGGACGCGCTGATCGTGTTCAGCGGCCTCAGCGGGTCAGGGAAGTCATCGCTCGCCTTCGACACCATCTTCGCGGAGGGGCAGCGCCGCTACGTCGAGTCGCTGAGCGCGTACGCGCGCCAGTTCCTAGGCCAGATGGACAAGCCGGATGTGGACTTCATCGAGGGGCTGTCGCCCGCGGTGTCGATCGACCAGAAGTCCACGAACCGCAATCCGCGCTCCACCGTCGGCACCATCACCGAGGTCTACGACTACCTGCGCCTGCTGTACGCGCGCGTCGGCACCCAGCATTGCCCGGTGTGCGGCGAGGAGATCCGCTCGCAGACCCCGCAGCAGATCGTGGACTCCGTGCTCGCGATGCCGGAGGGCACCCGGTATCAGGTGCTCGCCCCTGTGGTGAGGGGCCGCAAGGGCGAATACCAGGACCTCTTCGAAGACCTTCAGAGCCAGGGCTTCGCCCGCGCGCGCGTTGACGGCGAGACGGTCCAACTCAGCGAGCCGCCGCAGCTCGAGAAGAAGCTCAAGCATGACGTGGAGGTCGTGGTCGACCGCCTCGTCGCGAGGGACGGCATCCGTCAGCGGCTCACGGACTCGGTGGAGACCGCGCTGCGCATCGCGGACGGCCTCGTCATCATCGACCCCGTTGACGGTGACTCGCCCGCCCGACGCTACAGCGAGAAGCGTGCGTGCCCCAACGACCATGTGCTCACCTTGGAAGAGATGGAGCCGCGCACCTTCTCGTTCAACGCCCCCTATGGTGCGTGCCCGGAATGCACGGGCATCGGCGTGAAGCTTGAGGTGGACCCTGATCTCGTGGTCCCCGATCCCGATCTGAGCCTCGCGCAGGGGGCGGTGGCACCGTGGGCGAGCGTCTCGTCCGACTACTTCGGCCGCACCCTCGAGGCCCTGTCGCACGAGGTTGGCTTCGACATGCAAGCCCCGTGGCACACGCTGGGCGACGACGCGAAGAAGGCCGTGCTGTACGGCAACAACTATCAGGTGCACGTGCGCTTCAAGAACCGCTACGGTCGCGAGCGGCAGTACACCACGGGCTTCGAGGGCGCCATCACGTGGCTCGAGCGCCTCCACGGTCAGACGGAGTCGGACTGGACCCGCGAGAAGTACGAGGCCTACATGCGGGAGATCCCGTGTCCCGTGTGCGAGGGGACGCGGCTCAAGCCGGAGGTGCTCGCGGTCACCGTTGGAGGCAAGTCGATCGCCGAGGTGTGCAACCTCTCGATACGGAACGCGCGCGAGTTCCTCGAGAATGCCGAGCTCGACGAGCGCGGACGGCAGATCGCCGTGCAGGTTCTCAAGGAGATCGACGCGCGCCTAGGCTTCCTGCTCGACGTTGGCCTCGACTACCTGACCATGTCGCGCGCGGCCGCAACGCTGAGCGGCGGCGAGGCGCAGCGCATCCGCCTCGCCACGCAGATCGGCTCGGGACTGGTGGGTGTCTTGTACGTGCTCGACGAGCCGAGCATCGGCCTGCATCAGCGCGACAACCGCCGACTCATCGAGACGCTCACCCGCCTTCGGGACCTGGGGAACACCCTCATCGTCGTCGAGCACGACGAGGACACGATCCGCACCGCCGACTGGGTGGTCGACATCGGCCCCGGGGCGGGCGAGCACGGGGGAGAGGTGGTTCACTCGGGCACCGTGGACGCGCTCCTCACGAACGATCGCTCGCTGACGGGCCAATACGTCTCTGGAAAGCGCGAGATCCCGCTCCCGGACGTCCGCAGGCCCATCGATGACGGCAAGACGCTCACCGTGGTGGGTGCGCGCGAGCACAACCTGCAGGACATCGACGTCCAGTTCCCGCTCGGGGTGCTGACCGCGGTGACTGGCGTCTCGGGATCCGGGAAGTCGACGCTCGTCAACACGATCCTGTACACCTCGCTTGCGAACACGCTGAACGGAGCGCGTCAGGTGCCAGGCCGTCACTCGCGCATCACCGGCACCGAGCACCTCGACAAGATCGTCCACGTGGACCAGGGGCCGATCGGCCGCACCCCGCGCTCGAACCCCGCGACCTACACGGGAGTGTGGGATCGGGTCCGGAAGCTGTTCTCCGAGACCACCGAGGCCAAGGTGCGCGGGTACGGGCCCGGCCGCTTCTCCTTCAACGTCAAAGGCGGTCGGTGCGAGGCCTGCTCTGGGGACGGCACGCTCAAGATCGAGATGAACTTCCTCCCCGACGTGTACGTGCCGTGCGAGGTGTGCAAGGGCGCCCGTTACAACCGCGAGACGCTCGAGGTGCATTTCAAGGGCAAGAACGTGGCGGACGTGCTCAACATGCCCATCTCGGAGGCCGCCGAGTTCTTCGAGGCGATTCCGGCGATCTCGAGGCATCTCAGCACTCTCGTTGACGTGGGCCTCGGCTACGTTCGACTTGGCCAACCCGCGCCGACTCTCTCTCGGTGGCGAGGCGCAGCGCGTGAAGCTCGCATCCGAGCTGCAGCGTAGGTCAACGGGGCGCACCATCTACGTGCTCGACGAGCCGACGACCGGACTGCACTTCGAGGACGTGCGCAAGCTCCTCGGCGTGCTCCAGGGGCTCGTTGACAAGGGCAACACGGTGATCGTGATCGAGCACAACCTGGACGTCATCAAGTCTGCAGACTGGGTTGTGGACATGGGCCCAGAGGGCGGCAACGGCGGTGGTCTCGTGATCGCCGAGGGCACCCCGGAGGACGTGGCCGCCAACTCGGCGAGCCACACGGGTCGTTTCCTCGCGGAGCTGCTCGCCACGAGCGCGGCGGCGTGACGGTTGCGCGTCGTATCCCGCGCGTAGGCTGAAAGCGTGACGAACCCGGCCGACTACCTTCCCAAGCCGGGGACCATTCCCACGAGCGCCGGCGTGTACAGGTTCCGCGACCCGTCGGGCCGTGTGGTGTACGTGGGCAAGGCGGTGAACCTGCGCCAGCGGCTGCAGAACTACTTCCAGCCGCTTGCCTCGCTGCACCCCCGCACGCGCCTCATGGTGACAACCGCGGCGTCCGTCGAGTGGACCGTCGTGCGCAACGAGGTCGAGGCGCTGATCCTCGAACACACCTGGATCAAGCGGTACGACCCGCGCTTCAACGTCGTGTTCAAGGACGACAAGTCGTACCCGTATCTCGCGGTGACGATGAACGAGGAGTTCCCGCGCATGCTCGTGATGCGGGGAGAGCGCAAGCCCGGGGTCCGCTACTTCG
This sequence comes from Demequina sp., assembly GCA_024707205.1. Taxonomy (NCBI): domain Bacteria; kingdom Bacillati; phylum Actinomycetota; class Actinomycetes; order Micrococcales; family Demequinaceae; genus Demequina; species Demequina sp. Next base: position 2,422,292 of record JANQAD010000001.1, on the reverse strand, counting down.
GACCGTACGCGCGCGCGTGGGCGATCCGCGACACGGTGGACACGCTGATTGGCGCGCTGCCAATGAGGACCTGCTCGCCCGCGACGTTCAAGAAGGCGGAGCGGCAGGGCCGCCCGTGCCTGCTCGGGTATATCGGCAAGTGCGCCGCCCCGTGTGTTGGCCGCATCAGCCCCGAGGATCACCGGAAGCTCGCGGAGCGGGTGTGCGAGGTTCTCGCCGGCGATGCCAAGGGCATCATCAGGGACGTCACCGAGCAGATGACAGCCGCCGCCGAGCGCGAGGACTTTGAGGCTGCGGCCCGTGCGCGCGACCGCCTCACGGCGCTCCGGTCGGTGCTGGAACGCAATGCCGTGGTGCTGAGCGCGGGCAGCGATGTCGACGTCTTCTCCGTGGTCGATGAAGATCTCGAGGCGGCCGCGCACGTCTTCGTCGTCCGCGACGGTCGCATCGCGGGGCAGCGCGGATGGGTCGTCGACAAGCCGGATCCGCTGAGCACAGCCGAACTCACCGAGCAGCTGCTGCAGGAGGCGTACGGCGACGCAGATGTCGCCGACATTCCCACCGAGATCATCGTCCCCGTCGCGGTCCCGCCCGGTGTTGGGGAGTGGTTGAGCGGCGTCCGAGGCGCGCGCGTGGAAATCCGTCCGGCCCAGCGCGGCAAGAAGGCGGAGCTCGCGGCCCTTGGACGGCGGAACGCGCAGGAGGTGCTGCAGCAGCATCGGATGCGCCGTGCGTCGGACCTCACGGCACGTTCGGCGGCCCTTCAGGAGCTCCAGGACAACCTTGGGCTGCACGAGGCGCCCCTGCGCATCGAGTGCTACGACATCTCGCACACGTCCGGGACCAACCAGGTGGGCTCGATGGTGGTGTTCGAGGACGCGCTCCCCAAGAAGGCCCACTACAGGCAGTTCTCGATTCCCGACGGCGCGGACGACCTTGCGGCAATGGGAGAGGTGATCCGGAGGCGCTTCAGGAGATACCTCGAGGAGTCCGCGCTCCCGCTGGAAGAGCGCGAGTCCGCGAAGTTCGCCTATCCACCCCAGTTGATCGTCATCGATGGCGCGCTGCCTCAGGCGAACGCGGCTCAGAGAGTGCTCGATGAGCTGGGCATCACGGGCGTGAGCGTCGTGGGTCTCGCGAAGCGGCTCGAAGAGGTGTGGGTGCCGGGCCAGGAGTTCCCCATCATCCTGCCCCGCGGATCGGAGGCGCTGTTCCTGCTGCAGCGGGTGCGCGACGAGGCGCACCGCTTCGCGATCTCGAAGCACCGCAAGAAGCGGACCAAGGCCATGAAGGCGTCCGCCGTGGACGAGATCCCCGGCGTGGGCGTGACTCGCGCGAAGGCCTTGATCACGCACTTCGGCTCGCTGGCCCAGGTGAAGGCCGCATCCGTAGAGCAGCTCGCGCTGGTGCCGGGAATCGGGGCGGGCACGGCGCGCAGCATCCATTCGGCGCTACACGGCGGTGCCGCCAATGACGCGGCACCTGGCATGCTGGACACATGACGGACGAAGTGCCCCCTGAGACGTTCCCCTCGGGCATTCCGCGCCCAGAGTTCGACGCCCCGGAGGCCGCCTCGGAGGTCGTCATCGTGACCGGGATGTCGGGTGCCGGACGCACGCGAGCGGCGGCGGCGCTGGCGGATCATGGCTGGTACGTGGTCGACAACATTCCTCCTCAGATGCTTGGCGGGCTCGTCGCGATGGTGGGCAGCAGCCCGGACGATCGCCTCGCCGCCGTGGTCGACGTCCGCGCGCGGGAACTGTTCGGCGACATCGAGGCGGTCATCGATGACCTCGAGTCCAGGGGCGTGCCGGTGCGCCTGATGTTCCTCGACGCGTCGGACGACACCCTCGTGCACCGCTTCGAGGAGGCCCGGCGGCCACACCCCTGCAGAAGGACGGCACGATCCTCGAGGGCATCATGCGCGAGCGCGAGCTCCTCGCCGCGGTGCGCGAACGAGCAGACACCGTCATCGACACGAGCGCGCTTAACGTCCACGAGCTGCGGGACGTCGTGACGGCCGAGGTGGGCGCGGAGGACACCCCGCTCACGGTCAACATCGTGACATTCGGGTTCAAGAACGGGCTGCCGCGGACGCGGACTTCGTCGCGGACGTGCGCTTCCTTCACAATCCGCACTGGGTGCCCCAATTGCGCCCGCTCACGGGTCTTGACCCCGAGGTCCGCGACTACGTCCTCGCCTCCGAGGGCGCGGCGGCGTTCGTCGAGGACTACGCACAACTCCTCGCCAACGTGCTCAGTCACTATCGCGCGCACGACAAGCATTCGGTGACGATCGGCGTCGGCTGCACGGGCGGCAAGCACAGGTCGGTCGCGATCGCCGAGGCCCTTGCGGAACGCCTTCGCAGGCATGGCATGCCCGTGCGGGTGACCCACCGCGACCGGGAGCGCTGATGCCGCTGCCGCACGTCGTTGCGCTCGGGGGAGGCCACGGTCTCTACACGAGCCTGCGGGCCCTCCGGCCCGTGTCGGAGTCGCTCACCGCCATCGTGACCGTCGCGGACGACGGCGGCTCCTCTGGTCGGCTGCGCCACGAGTTCGGCGTGGTGCCTCCTGGCGACCTGCGGATGGCGCTGAGCGCGCTCTGCGAGGACACCGAGTGGGGAACGACCTGGCGCGACGTGCTGCAGTACCGATTCGCCTCGGAGGGCGACCTCGACGGCCACGCGGTGGGAAACCTGCTGATCACCGCACTGTGGGAGCACACTGGAGACGTGGTCGGCGGGCTCGACTGGGTTGCCCGGCTGCTCCGCGCGGACGGCAGGGTGCTCCTCTCTCGGATGAGCCGATCCAGATCAGCGCGGTCGTTGACGGGTCCGACGGCCCGGCCACGGTGCACGGTCAAGTGGCGGTGGCGTCGGCCGACGGCCGCATAGCAGGGCTCTCGATCGCCCCGGAGGCGCCGCACGTGCCGCTGGCGACCCTCGAGGCGATCGCTTCCGCGGACGTCGTGGTGCTCGGTCCGGGCAGCTGGTACACGTCCGTGCTCACACACTTTCTTGTGCCCGACGTTCACCAGGCTCTCGTGACGGCGTCGCCGAGGGCGGTGCTCACCCTCAATATCTCGGATGAGGACATCGAGACGCGCGGCATGCATCGCGCCGATGAGGTTGAGGCGCTGCGCAGGCTCGCGCCGGGTTTCAGGCCCGCAGTGGTGCTTGCCGACGCCGCGGAGGCCGCGGACGGTCGCCTTGCCCAGGCAGTGGGCGAGTGGGGCTCCCGCCTGGTCGTCGCACCGCTCACCGCGCGCGACGCGATCGACAGGCACGACGAGGCTGAGCTCTCGCGGCAATACGCCAGGGCCTTCGCTCTGGTTCCGGTCAGCGGCAACCGGGTCGCGGGATGAGTGGCAGGATATCCGCATGGCGCTGACCGCACAGGTGAAGGACGAACTTGCCCGCGTGGCCGTCGAGAAGGTTTCAGCCCGAAAGGCGGAGGTGGCTACGACCCTCCGCTTCGCCGGCGGATTGCACATCGTCTCCGGCCGCATCGTCATCGAGGCGGAACTGGACACCGCCGCAGGGGCGCGCCGCCTCAGAAGCTTCATCCAGGAGTGCTTCAACCTCGGATCCGACATCATCGTGGTCTCCGGCGGCCTCAAGAAGGGCAACCGCTACCTCGTCCGGGTGGTCAAGGAGGGCGAGTCGCTTGCGCGTCAGACGGGCCTGCTGGACCACAGGGGCCGCCCCGTTCGCGGGCTGCCGCCGCAGGTGGTTGGGGGAGCGATCGACGACACGATCGGCGCCTGGCGAGGGGCGTTCATCGCCCACGGCTCGCTCACCGAGCCCGGACGCTCATCCGCTCTCGAGGTGACGTCCCCCGGTCCCGAGGCCGCTCTGGCCCTCGTCGGCGCCGCGCGGCGCCTTGGCGTCTCGGCGAAGTCGCGCGAGGTGCGCGGAGTCGACCGCGTGGTGATCCGCGACGGCGATGCGATCGCACAGCTGCTCACGCGCCTCGGCGCCCACGACTCGGTGATCGAGTGGGAGGAGAAGCGCACGAGGCGAGAGGTGCGCGGAACCGCCAACCGCCTTGCCAACTTCGACGATGCAAACCTGCGCCGCTCCGCGCGAGCCGCGGTGGCAGCGTCGGCCCGTGTGCAGCGTGCGTTCGACATCCTCGGCGACGAGGTGCCTGACCACCTTCGCGAGGCGGGGAGCTGCGCCTCGCGCACAAGGAGGCCTCGCTCGAGGAGCTCGGCAAGTACGCGGAGACGCCCCTCACCAAGGACGCGGTCGCAGGGCGCATCAGGAGGCTCCTCGCGACGGCGGACAAGCGCGCGGAGGAGCTCGGCATTCCCGACACCGAGGCGTTCCTCACAGCCGACATGCTGGTCGAGGAATAGCCCTTAACCGGGACTAATGTCGCGCCGTACGGCGTTCGGCTAGGTAGTAGGCTTCAAGCAGTGGCCCGCCTTGGCGGAGTCCCCCAGCGCACGCCGAGGTGCGCAAGCATCCAACACCAACCGTGTCAGAAGTGGCACGAGTCGAGGAGACAAAAGTGACCATCAAGGTCGGTATTAACGGCTTTGGCCGCATCGGACGCAACTTCTTCCGCGCGATCATCGCGGAGGGCGCAGACATCGAGATCGTCGGCGTGAACGACCTCACGGACAACAAGACGCTTGCACACCTGCTCAAGTACGACACCGTGCTGGGCCGCTTCCCCAAGGAAGTCACGTACGACGACGAGAACATCTACGTCGACGGCAAGGCGATCCGCGCTCTCGAGGAGCGCGACCCCGCCAACCTGCCCTGGGCGGAGCTTGGTGCGGACATCGTCATCGAGTCCACGGGCTTCTTCACCGATGGGTTGAAGGCCAAGGCGCACATCGACGCCGGCGCCAAGAAGGTCATCATCTCGGCCCCTGCGAGCAACGACGACGGCACGTTCGTCGTGGGCGTGAACCACACGGACTACGACCCCGCGACGCAGCACATCATCTCGAACGCCTCGTGCACCACCAACTGCCTCGCCCCCGTGGCCAAGGCCCTCAACGACGCGATCGGCATCGAGCGCGGCCTCATGACCACCATTCACGCCTACACGGGTGACCAGAACCTCCAGGACGGCCCGCACCGCGACCTTCGCCGTGCACGCGCCGCCGCCCAGAACATCGTTCCCACCTCGACCGGCGCGGCGAAGGCCGTGGCGCTCGTGCTGCCGGAGCTGAAGGGCAAGCTGGACGGCTTCGCGCTCCGCGTTCCCACCATCACCGGCTCGGCCACGGACCTCACGTTCACGGCCTCGCGCGAGGTGACGGTCGAGGAGGTCAACGCCGCGGTCAAGGCCGCCGCAGAGGGCCCGCTCAAGGGCACGCTGGAGTACGTCGAGGACGAGATCGTGTCCTCCGACATCATCACGAACCCCCACCAGTCGATCTTCGACTCCAAGCTCACGAAGGTGAGCGGCGACCTCGTCAAGATCATCGCCTGGTACGACAACGAGTGGGGTTACTCGACGAGCCTCGTGAAGCTGACGGAATACGTCGGCGAGCGTCTCTAAACAGGACTAAATGGGCACGGCCGCGCACGCTTGACGTGTGCGGCCGTGTTCATGTCAGGACAGGAACTCATCATGCTCAAGACCATTGACTCGCTCGGCGATCTCGCCGCAAGAAGGTGCTCGTGCGCTCGGACCTCAACGTCCCGCTCGATGGCACCACGATCACCGACGACGGCCGCGTTCGCGCCTCGGTACCCACGATTCAGAAGCTGCTCGACGCCGGGGCATCGGTCATCGTGACCGCTCACCTTGGGCGTCCGGCAGGGGCCCCGGAGGCGAAGTACTCGTTGGCCCCGGCTGCGGCACGGCTGTCCGAGCTGCTCGGCAAGCCCGTGACGCTCGCCGACGACCTGGTTGGGGAATCTGCCGCGGCGACCGTTGCGGCGCTCCAGCCCGGCGACGTCGCGATGCTCGAGAATGTGCGCTTCGATGCTCGCGAGACGAGCAAGGTCGACGCCGAGCGCGAGGCTCTCGCCGCCGAGCTCGCCGCGTTCGCCGACGCGTTCGTCTCCGACGGGTTCGGCGTGGTGCACCGCAAGCAGGCTTCGGTCTACGACGTGGCGACGCTGCTGCCCGCGGCAGCCGGCCTGCTGGTCCAGAAGGAGGTCGAGTCGCTCAGCAAGGCGGTGTCCGACCCCGAGCGCCCGTATGCGGTGGTGCTCGGTGGCTCCAAGGTCTCGGACAAGCTTGGCGTCATCGCCAACCTGCTCACGAAGGCCGACCGCCTGCTCATCGGCGGTGGCATGGTGTTCACGTTCCTCAAGGCCAAGGGCTTTGAGGTGGGCGCATCGCTGCTCGAGGAGGACCAGCTGGAGACCGTTAGGGGCTACCTCGCAACCGCCGAACAGACGGGCGTGGAGATCGTGCTGCCGACGGACATCGTCGCCGCTGCGGGCTTTGCGGCGGATGCGGACGCCGTGGTGGTCTCCGCCGACGCGATCCCCGCGGACCGAATGGGCCTCGACATCGGCCCTGAGTCCGCCGCGCTGTTCGCGTCCAAGATCCTCGACGCCAAGACGATCGTCTGGAACGGCCCCATGGGCGTGTTCGAGTTCCCCGCCTTCGCAGAGGGCACCAAGGCCGTGGCGCAGGCCATGATCGACTCCGACGGGTTCTCCGTGGTCGGCGGCGGGGACTCCGCCGCCGCCGTGCGCCTGCTCGGCTTCGACGAGGACAGGTTCGGCCACATCTCTACGGGCGGCGGAGCGTCGCTCGAACTGCTCGAAGGCAAGGTCCTTCCGGGCCTGGAAGTACTGGAGGCCTGATCCATGGCACGCACCCCCCTCATCGCGGGCAACTGGAAGCTCAACCTCGATCACCTTGAGGCCACGCACACCGTGCAGAAGCTCGCATGGCTGCTGCAGGACGCGAAGCACAGCTTCGGCGACGTCGAGGTCGTCGTGCTCCCGTCGTTCACCTCTATCCGCTCGGTTCAGACGCTCGTCGACGCCGACAAGCTCGAGGTCAAGGTCGGCGCGCAGGACATCTCAGCGCAGACCGCTGGTGCGTTCACGGGCGAGGTCTCCGGCGCTCAGCTGGCGAAGCTCAACGTCTCGTACGTGACAGTGGGCCACTCGGAGCGGCGCGACTATCACGGCGAGACCGACGCCGTGGTCGGCGCCAAGGTGAAGGCCGCCTTCGACCACGGCATCACGCCCATCCTCTGCATCGGCGAGGGTCTCGACGTCCGCAAGGCCGGGAACCAGGTCGAATACACGCTCGCCCAGCTCGACGGCGCTCTTGAAGGGCTCCCGGCGGAGCGCGCCAAGCAGATCGTCGTCGCCTACGAGCCCGTGTGGGCGATCGGCACCGGCGAGGTGGCGACTCCGGCAGACGCGCAGGAGGTCTGTGGCGCCATCCGCGGCCGGCTCGCGGAGCTTTACGACCGCGAGGTCGCCGACTCGGTTCGCGTGCTGTACGGCGGATCGGTGAAGTCCGGCAACATCGCCGCGATCATGGCCGAGGCGGACGTGGACGGCGTTCTCGTCGGCGGCGCGAGCCTCGATCCTGAGGAATTCGCGAAGATTGCCCGATTCCGGGACCACGCCGTAGGGCTCTAGGGGGAGTGCCGTGGCGCCGCGCACTTAAGCTGTGCGCGGCGCAAGGTATCCTTGAAGCCGTTCCAAGCAAGGGAGAACCGTGGATCTACTCGAGAACGTCCTGTGGGTGCTGCTCGCCATTACGAGCGTGCTCCTCATCGGACTCGTGCTCATCCACCGCGGCCGTGGCGGCGGCATCACCGACATGTTCGGTGGCGGGCTCGCGTCCGGCATCCAGTCGTCGGCGGTTGGCGAGCGCAACCTCACGCGGATCACGTGGGGCGTCGCCATCTTCTGGGGACTCGTCGTAGTCCTGCTCGGGCTGATCGCGCGATTCTCGTAACCGTCAACAAGCGGTTCTAGCAAGACTGAGGAGTTGCCGTGGCAGGTGGCAGTGCGATTCGTGGCTCGCGCGTAGGCGCGGGCCCCATGGGGGAGGACGAGCGGGGCGAATCCGCTCCGCGCCAAGTGGTCTCGTACTACTGCGCGAGGGGGCACGTAACGAGCCCCAGCTTCGCGATTGGCGAGGACTCCGAGATCCCCGTGGAGTGGGACTGCCCCAAGTGCGGGCTGCCCGCCGGGCTCGATGCGGACAACCCGCCGGAGCCCCTCCGCAATGAGCCGTACAAGACGCATCTGGCATACGTGAAGGAGCGACGCACGGACCAGGAGGGCGAGGCCCTGCTTGACGAGGCCCTTGAGGCCCTCCGTGCGCGTCGCACCGCCGTCGTTGCCGCTGACTGAAGATCCGCTGAGAGGGACATGATGAACGTTGAGATTGAGTACTGCGTGCCGTGCGGCTACCTGCCGCGTGCTACTGACGCCCAGACCAGGCTGCTCGAGACATTCGGCAACCGCCTGGAGTCCGTGTCGCTGAAGACGGGCCGCAAGGGCGTCTTCACATTCCGCGCGAACGGCGAGACCCTCTACGAGAAGCCGGACCTGTTCAACATCGAGGCGATCATTCGCCGCATCGACGAGCTGCTGCCCCCGGTCGAGTTCCCCGAGGGCGCCGGCGTCCAGGCCGACGGCCGCGACCTGCTCGCAGGCAAGATCAGCTAGGTCACTGCGCGATCCCGTGGGCTACCCACGCGGTCGCGGCTATTGATCCGGGACCGTCGCCCAGCTCCTCGAGCGCGGCCTCGCGCAGTCGCTCGCGACGTGAGGGCTCGAGGCTTGCCACGTAGGCACCCGCGGGGCCAACGCCGAGGGTGTAGGGGTGCCACCACTGCTCGGGGTCTCCGTACGGCACCTCCACGGTGATCTCACCGCCGCTCACGGAATGCAGTCCCGTTGCCGCGAAGAGCTGCTCCAGCTGGCCCTGGCCGGCGCCCGCGAGGCCGCTCTCGTCAAGAGCGCCAGGGTCAAGCCGGCGAACAACGCTCCAGAAGAGCGAGAGCGGCGCCCTGCCGCCGGCGAAGTCCCACACGCACGCGGCGACCGTGCCCCCGGGCGCCGTCACCCTCGCCATCTCCGCGAGACCAGCCGCCGGATCGGCCATGAGGTGCACCACCAGTTGGGCGATGGTGAGGTCGAACGCACCATCGAGGAAGGGCAGCGACTCGGCCGCGTCCGCTCGCACCTCCACCCCAGGCAGCCGCTCGCGGAGCGCGGAGGACAGCGTCCCAGAAGGCTCCACGGCCACCACCGAGCCTGGCCCGAGAGCCTCGGCCAACAGCGCGGTCGCGGCTCCGGTCCCGGCCCCAACGTCAAGCACCCGCAATCCGGGGGTGAGAGTGAGTCCGCCAACGAAGCGTTCCGCGAGCGGCTCCGAGTACCGCCCCATGAACTGCCCGTAGGCGTCCGCGGCGACGTTGAAGCCCACGGCGCCCTAGGCCTCGGCGGCCGCCGTTGCGTCGATGAGCCACAAGGTCTCTACGGTCCCGCGCACGGCGCCACCAGGGAACGCTGCGTTTCCCTGCAGGCACTCGGCCACAGCGTGCGCCTTCTCCGCGCCGGCTGCGACCACCCAGACCTTCTTGGCGCGGTTGATGGTGCCGAGGCTCAGGGTGACCCGCGTGGGCGGTGGCTTCGGCGAATCGTGCACGGCGCTGATGGTCGCCGAGCCCTTTTCGAACACGGGGTGACCAGGGAAGAGCGAGGCGACGTGCCCGTCGGGGCCGAGGCCGAGCATGAGCACGTCGAATTCGGGGTTGCCGTTGTGCGCGAGCTCGTCGTGGTACGCGGCCGCGGCGGTCTCGGGGGTATCGAAGTCGCTGGTGGAGCCCATGCGGTGCACGTTGGCGTCGGAAATCGGGATGCGAGAGATCAGGGCCTCCTGAGCCTGCCCCTCGTTGCGGTCAGGATCGCCTGACGCCACGAAGCGTTCGTCGCCCCACCACAGGTGCACGGAGTCCCAGTCAACCGACTCGGCCAACGGGTTGTCTGCCACCGCCGCAAGTGTTGCGGTGCCGACCGTGCCCCCGGTGAGCACAATGTCGGCCCGTTCCTTGTGGGCGAGGACGTCGGTGACCTCAATGATCAGCCGAGCGGCCGTGGCCGTCGCAACCGTCGCCGCGTCCGGATATACGACCACCTGACGCGTCATCACACACCCGCAGCGTAGGCGGCGAGCACCTCGCCGTAGACCTCGTCGTCGTCCAAGCGCCGTAGCTCCTCGGCGAGGCACTCATTGAGCGAGCGCGCGGGAAGCGGGATGGTGTGCGAGGGCTGGTCTGGCTGCTCGATCGTTGCGTTGTGGCCATCGGGCCGGAAGATGCCGATCTCGCCGCTTGGCGTCTCGAGCACGATGTGCTGGAGGCCCTGCGCGGCGTCGTCGTACGTGGCCTCGATCTCGCAACCGAGGCGGTCTCGCAGCCACGCGCCAAGCAAGAGGATCGACGGGCTGTTCGTGTCGCCGTGGATGCGCGCCTTAGTGACGTGCTGGTCGGGCACCTGATCGAGCGCGGAGGCGAGCAGCGCGCGCCAGTTCGTGACCCGCGACCACGCGAGGTCCGTGTCGCCGGGGCGATAGCACGCGGCCAGGTCCCGCAGGGTGTCCGACGGGCTCTGCTCGCCTTTGCTGTCCGTGATGCGGCGCTGGGCGATCTTGCCGAGTCCGGTTCGCGAGGTGTCGGACGGCACGCCTGCGGGCCACCACACGACGATGGGCGTGTCGGGAAGGAGCAGGGGAGTGACGAGCGTGTCCTCGTGTTTGGCCTGCACGCCCGACGGTCGCAGCACCACCACCTCGGAGGCGCCGGCGTCGCCGCCAACGCGGATCTCGGCGTCGAGGCGGGCCTCAGGTGCGTCGCCGGGAGAGATGACGATGATGCGGCACGGGTGCTCGCGGCTCGCGACATTGGCGGTCGCGATTGCGTCCTCCGCGTCAGCGCCCGTGGCGTCGATGACGAGCGTCATGACCCGTCCCAGGGTGACGACGCCGCCCTCCTTGCGGGAGTTGACGAGAGCGTTGTTGATCTCACCCGTCGTGGTGTTGGGAAGCTCGATGATCATGGCCGCCTCCAGACGCGTCCATCGCGGGCGAGCATCGCGTCGGCGCTCGCCGGGCCCCACGTGCCGGAACGGTACTGCTCTGGCTGGCCCTGAGTGGCCCAGAACTCCGTGATGGGGTCCAGGATCTCCCAGGACAGCGCCACCTCCTCGTGCCGCGGGAACAGCGGGGGGTCGCCGAGCAGCACGTCGAGGATGAGGCGCTCATACGCCTCGGGGGACGACTCGGTGAAGGCGTTGCCGTAGGCGAAGTCCATCGTGACGTCGCGCACCTCCATCGTGGTGCCGGGAACCTTGGAGCCGAACTTGAGCGTGACGCCCTCGTCTGGCTGCACGCGGATCACGAGAGCGTTCGCGCCCACGTCCGAGCCCTCGATCTGCTGGAAGTAGGGCATGGGCACCTTCTTGAAGACCAGCGCGATCTCCGTGACGCGGCGGCCAAGGCGCTTGCCCGCGCGCAGGTAGAACGGCGCGCCCGCCCAGCGGCGGTTCGGCACGTCAAGCCTGATAGCGGCGTAGGTCTCGGTAATCGAGTCGGGGGAGATGCCGTCCTCGTCGAGGAAGCCGCCCACCTTCTCGCCGCCGCGCCAGCCCGCCGCGTACTGGCCGCGAGCGGTGCCCTCAGCCAGGTCGTCCGACAGCTTGACCTGGCGCAGCACCTTCTCTTTCTCCGCACGCAGGTCGGCGGCGTCGAACGAGGCCGGCTCCTCCATCGCGGTGAGCGCGAAGAGCTGCAGCAGGTGGTTCTGGATCACGTCGCGGGCGGTCCCGATGCCGTCGAAGTAGCCGGCGCGGGACCCGATGCCGATGTCCTCGGCCATGGTGATCTGCACGTGGTCGATGTACTGGGAGTTCCAGATGGGCTCGAACAGCTGGTTCGCGAAGCGGAGCGCGAGCAGATTCTGCACCGTCTCCTTGCCCAGGTAGTGGTCGATGCGGAACACGGAGTCCGGCGGGAACACCTCGCTGACGACGGCGTCGAGCTCGTTGGCAGAGGCCAGGTTGTGCCCGAACGGCTTCTCGATGACGACGCGCCGCCAGGTGCCCTCCTTGGGGTCGCTCAGGCCGCTGTCGCGGAGCTGGCGAATGACCTGCGGGAAGGCGGAGGGCGGGATCGAGAGGTAGAACGCGTGGTTGCCGTGCGTGCCGCGCTCCCGATCGAGGTCCTCGACGGTGCGGCGCAGTTGCGCGAAGGCCTCGGGATCGTCGAACGTTCCCTGCACAAAGCGGATGCCTTGGGAGAGCTGCTCCCAGGTCTCCTCGCGGAATGGCGTGCGCGCGTACTTCTTGACCGAGTCGTGGACCACCTCGGCGAAGTCCTGCTCGTCCCAGTCGCGCCGGGCAAAGCCGGTCAGCGCAAAGGCGGGCGGGAGCAGTCCGCGGTTCGCGAGGTCGTACACGGCCGGCATGAGCTTCTTGCGGGCAAGGTCTCCGGTCACGCCGAACATCACCAGGCCGCAGGATCCGGCGATCCGCGGGAGGCGACGATCGCGGGGATCACGCAACGGGTTGGACACGTATCACCCCTTCAGGATGGCGGCCACGGCGTCGATCTGCGCCGCGTCCGTCAGGTTGAGGCGCAGCACGGGGCGCGAGTGCTCCGCGAGCACCGCGGCGTCGCCCTGCGCCTGCGCGGCGATCAGCTGGCCGAACGTGAACGGCCTTCCGGGAATCTCGAGGTCCTCGGCGAACGTGCCGGTGACCTGCAGGAACACGCCGATCGGTGCGCCCCCTTGTGCAACTGGCCCGTCGAGTGAAGGAAGCGCGGACCCCAGCCAAACGTCGTTGGGCGCTGGGTGCGGGCGGCGATCGCGGCACGGACCGACGGGAGGGCCGGGTTGGCCTCCCGGTCCAGGTAGGCCATGACGGCTAGGTAGCCGCGCTCACCCAACTGCGCCTCCAAAGCCGCAACAGCGTCGGCCACCGTGCTGACCCCGCTGAGGTCAAGGTTATGGGCGCGAATCTCGATGCCGCCATCGACGAACAGCGGGGCCTCTGGCTCCGGGAGGGCGTCGAGCAACTTGCGTGACGCGGCCTTCGCGGACTCGACATTGGGCTGGTCGAACGGGCTGATGTCCAGCAATCGACCTGCTACTGAGGTCGCATACTCCCACAGCAGGAACTGGCCACCGAGGGTGCCGGCGACCACGATGCCGTTGTCCGGGCTGTCGACCTCCTGGTCGAGCGGCGCGAGGCGCGTGTCGAGCACGTCGGGCAGCGAGGCGTCGGGCGAGTCGACCTCCGCGGCGACGGGCAGGATGCCCTTGCCGCTCTTGCCGGTGGACTCGGCGATGAGCTGCTCGGCCCAGTCGGCGAAGCCGACCAGTCCGGAGCCCACGTCGCTGAAGACGAGCTTGTCGCGAGTGGATCCGGCCATCGCGGCGCCGAGCACGAGCGCGGGGTTGGCCTCGTTGTCCTCGGCGAAGGAGTCCGCGACGGCCGCGGCCTCGTCGAGGATCTCCTCCACGGGAACTCCCGCGAGGGCCGAGGGCACAAGGCCGAAGGCGCTCAGCACGGAGAAGCGCCCACCCACGTTTGGGTCGGCGAGGAACACGGCGCGGTAGCCGGCGTCAACGGCGGCCTTGTGCAGCGGCGAGCCGGGGTCGGTGACCACGACGATGTGCTGGCGGGGATCGAGCCCCGACTGCTCGAAGGCGAACTCGAAGGCCCTGCGCTGGGAGTCGGTCTCGACGGTGCCCCCGGACTTCGACGACACCACAAGTATCGTGGACTCGAGGTCGCCGTCGAGGGCGTCGCGCACCTGATCGGGATCGGTGGAGTCGAGGGTCACGAGCGGCGCGTCGTAGGTGGCACAGATGACCTCAGGGCCGAGCGAAGAGCCGCCCATGCCCGCGAGGACCACCCGCGTCTTGCCCTCGGCTCGCGTCGCCGCAACCAGCTCGGCGAGCTGGGGCAGGATCGAGCGGGTCGTCTGGAACAGCTCGGTCCAGCCAAGGCGAATCTTGGACTCGGCCTCCGCCTCCTCGCCCCACAGCGTGAAGTCCTTGGCGGCGATTCGGCTTGCCACAGCGTCGGCCACGAGGGCCGGGGTGTGAACGCCGACGGCCTCCGCGGCCTCTCCGGTGACGGTGACGGCGACGTGGGCGGTGTCGTCCACGCCGACCCACGTGCTCAGGAACGCGCTCACTTGCTTGCCTCCAGGCTCTCGATGGCCTTCGCGGCCACGTTCTCGGCGGTGAAGCCGAACTTCTTCATGAGGAGGGCGCCGTCCGCGCTCTCGCCGAAGTGGTCGATGGCCACGATGCGGCCAGCGTCGCCCACGAACTCGCGCCAGCCGAGCTTGGAGCCGGCCTCGACCGACACGCGCGCCTTGATGGCGCGGGGCAGCACGGACTCGCGGTAGTCGTCGTCCTGGCGCTCGAAGCGGTCAACGGACGGCATCGAGATGACGCGCGCCTTGATGCCCTTCTCGGCCAACAGGTCGCGAGCGCCGAGCGCCCACTGCACCTCGGAGCCGGTGCCGATGAGCAGCACGTCGGCCTCGTCGTCGCCGCCCGCAAGCACGTAGGCGCCCCTGGCCACGCCGTCGGCGCTGGTACCGGGCAGAACGGGGAGGTTCTGCCGGGACAGGATGAGCGCGGAGGGACGGTCGGCGGTCTCGAGAATCACCTTCCACGCGGCGGCGGTCTCATTGGCGTCCGCGGGGCGCACCACGTCGAGCCCTGGAATCGCCCGCAGGGCCGCGAGGTGCTCCACGGGCTGGTGGGTGGGGCCGTCCTCGCCAACGCCTACGGAGTCGTGCGACCACACGAACGTCGTGGGGATGCCCATCACGGCCGCGAGGCGCACGGAGCCGCGCATGTAGTCGGAGAAGACGAGGAAGGTGCCGCCATACGCGCGCGTGAGGCCGTGGAGCGTGATGCCGTTGAGGATGGCGCCCATGCCGTGCTCGCGGATGCCGAAGTGCAGCGTGCGGCCGTACCACGTGCCCTCCCACGACTTCGTGGAGCGGTGCGGGGGCAGGAAGGACAGCTCGCCCTCCATGGTGGTGTTGTTGGAGCCGGCGAGGTCGGCGGAGCCGCCCCACAGCTCCGGCAGCACGGGAGCCAGGGCCGTCAGCACCTTGCCCGACGCAGCGCGAGTGGCGATCGACGCGCCCTCCTCGAAGGTGGGGAGCACGTCCGCCCAGTTCTGGGGCAACTCGTGGTTGCGGAGGCGATTCAGCAGCGCCGCGCGCTCGGGGTTCGCCTCTTCCCAGGTGCCGAAGCGCTCCTCCCAGGCCGCGTGGGCCTCGGCGCCGCGCTCTCGCGCCTTGAGGGTGTGCTCGAGCACCTCGGGCTCGACGACGAAGTCCTTGTCCGGGTCAAAGCCGAGCGCGACCTTGGTGGCCGCCACCTCGTCGGCGCCAAGCGCTGAGCCGTGCACGCCGCCCGTGCCCTGCTTGGTGGGGGCCGGCCAGCCGATGATGGTGGACAGCGCGATGATGGACGGCTTCCCGGTCTCGGCCTTCGCGGCCTCGATCGCGTCAAAGAGCGCCTTGGGGTCCTCGCGGTAGCCCTCCGGGGTCACCCAGTCGACGCGCTGCGTGTGCCACCCGTAGGCGTCGTAGCGCTCCAGGACGTCCTCGTCGAAGGAGATCGGCGTCTCGTGCTCGATGGAGATCTTGTTGTCGTCCCAGATGACGATGAGGTTGCCCAGCTCCTGCACGCCGGCGATGGCGCTCGCCTCCGCGGAGACGCCCTCTTGCAGGTCGCCGTCGCTCACGAGCACGTAGATGAAGTGGTCGAAGACCGACGCTCCGGGTGCGGCGTCCGGGTCCAGCAGGCCGCGCTCGCGCCGGCTCGCCATGGACATGCCAACCGCGGATGCGATTCCGGAGCCCAGCGGGCCCGTAGTGATCTCCACGCCGGGGGTGTGGTGCACCTCGGGGTGGCCTGGAGTCTGCGAGCCCTCGGTGCGCAGCGACTTGATGTCGTCGAGGGTCATCGGGTACCCGGTCGCGAACAGCTGCAGATACAGCGTCAACGACGAGTGGCCGCAGCTCAGCACAAAGCGGTCGCGCCCGAGCCAGTGGGGGTCCGCCGGGTCATGCTGCATGACGTTCTGGAACAGCGTGTAGGCGGCGGGCGCGAGGGACATCGCGGTGCCCGGGTGGCCGTTGCCCACCTTCTGCACGGCATCGGCGGCGAGAATCCTCAGGGTGTCTACGGCGCGGCGGTCAACATCAGTCCAGGCGAAGGTCATGGAAAGCTCCCAATGGCAGGTTCGGGTACGCCTCCCAAGCCTAGCGAAGCGTGGGGCCTCCGTATTCCCGCAGCGGGTTCCCAGCCGCCCCTCGCGAAGGGCACGGCCCGACGCTGTGGTGAGCGGGCCGTCGGGCCTGGGTGGTGCCCTGGCTGGCTTCTTTGGCCGCGTAGAATGGTTGCCGTGCCAACCCCTTTGATCGCGCCTGAGTCCGCTATGCCGCGGGCCCACGGCTGGGCAGGGGTTCGCGGCACCGTTGGCGCCTACGTGGCGCTCACGAAGCCGCGCATCATCGAGCTGCTTCTCGTGACCACGATTCCCACGATGGTCCTGGCAGCGGACGGTTGGCCGGGCTCGTGGCTCATGCTGTGGACCCTGGTTGGCGGGGCGCTCTCCGCGGGCGGCGCGAATGCGTTCAACTCGTACCTCGACCGGGACATCGACGCGATCATGAAGCGCACCAAGCGCCGCCCGTTGGTGACCGGCGCCGTCTCGACGCGAGGCGCCCTGGTATTCGCGTGGGCGCTGTCCGTGATCTCGACGGCGTGGTTCTGGTTTGTCGTTGATTCGCCGCTGGCGGCCGTGCTTTCGGTGCTCGCGATCCTCGGCTACGTCGTGGGCTACACGATGATCCTCAAGCGCCGCACGCCGCAGAACATCGTGTGGGGCGGCGCGGCGGGCTGCATGCCCGTGCTCATCGGGTGGGCGGCGGTGACTCAGTCGCTCGCGTGGACGCCGGTGCTGCTGTTCCTCATCATCTTCTTCTGGACGCCGCCGCATTACTGGCCGCTGTCGATGAAGTTCACGGGCGATTACCGCGAGGCACACGTGCCAATGCTCCCCGTTGTCGCTACCGCGCGGCGCGTGGCGGTGGAGATGGTCGTCTACACGGTCGCGATGATCGCGACGACGCTGCTCTTGGTGCCGGTTGCGGGCATGACCTGGGTCTACCTGGCGGTCGCGGCTGGTTCTGGTGCGTGGTTCTTGGCCGGGACGGTGCGTCTGCTCTCGCGCGCGCGCCGCGGCGAGAAGAAGCTGCACGAGATGCGGCTCTTCCGGGACTCGATCACCTACCTCACGGTGGTCTTCGCCGCGATCCTTGTGGACCCCTTCCTGCCCGACGCGCTCACCGTCTGGCACTTCTAGTCCCGGCTCGCGCGCCCCATGGACCTCTCCCGGCAGCGCGACGCCTACCTTGCGCACGTGACCGTTGAGCGTGGGCTGTCCTCGAACACGATCGCAGCGTATCGGCGGGATCTAGCCCGGTATCTTGATTTCTTGAGCGCACTTGGACGCCGCTCGCTTGCCGAGGTGACGCGCGAGGACATCGCCGCGTTCTCCCAGTCACTCGGCGAGCCTCCCGTCGACGCCGATGGCAAGCCGGTGCTCGACGCCGACGGCGCCCCTCTGCCGGCCCTCGCCCCATCCTCCGCATCTCGCATCGTGGTCTCGGTGCGAGGGTTCCATCGGTTTGCGGCGCTCGAGGGATGGACTCCCGCGGACACGTCGGCCGCCGTGCGCCCCAGGGCCATCCCCAAGAAGCTCCCGCACCCCATCTCTACCGACGAGGTCACCGCAATCCTCGAGAACGCCTCGGTGGGCGACGGGCCCGTGCCTTTGCGCGACCGGGCGCTCCTGGAGTTCCTCTACGGCAGCGGCGCCCGCATCTCGGAGGCCACAGGCCTGGACGTTGACGACCTTTCGCTCTCGCCCGACGGCCCTTCCGTGCTCCTGCGCGGCAAGGGCCGCAAGGAGCGGGTGGTGCCGCTTGGCTCGTACGCAGCCGACGCGCTCCATGCCTACCTTGTGCGTGGCCGCCCGGCGTTGGCCCAAGGTGGCAAGGGAAATGCGGCGGTGTTCCTCAATACTCGCGGTGGCAGGCTTTCTCGCCAGAGCTCGTGGGCCATACTCCGCGCGGCCTCTGAGCGTGCTGGCATCCCCGATGTCTCGCCCCACACCTTGCGCCACTCCTTCGCGACGCACCTGCTGAACGGCGGCGCCGACGTCCGCGTGGTTCAGGAGCTCCTCGGCCACGCCAACGTCACCACGACGCAGATCTACACGGCCGTCACTCAGGACTCTCTGCGCGAGGTCTATGACACCGCGCACCCGCGCTCCAGAGAACCCAGGAAGCCGGCAGGCTGACGCCCCGCTCATCCCGTGGGCGTGGGGGAGCGGGTGGCGCAGGCTGGTATTCGTTCTCGCCTGGGGTCCACCGAGGCGGGTGGGATGAACCAGACCTCGCCCGCTATCACCTCGATCTCCCAGCCGAAGTCATGCAAGCGATGGTGACAGCCGGAACATAGCAGCACGCCGTTGTCGATGTCCGTGGGTCCGCCGAGTGACCAGAACTTGATGTGGTGAACGTCGCAGCGCGCCACGGGCACCCCGCAGCGGGCGCATCCGCCGTCTCGCAACGCGATCGCGAGTTTCTGCGCCGGGGTGAAGAACCTTGTGGCCCTGCCAAGGAACAGGGCGAGGCCGCCCGCTCCGGTGACCGCGGGCATGACCTGGGTGTCGAATGCGAGCTGACCGAGCAGCTCCAGGCACAGGGGACCGGCGTACCCGTGGCAGTACATCGGCCCGGTGCCGTTGACCACGTCTTCGGCGGCAGCGTGCACCACGACGGTGGTTTGTGAGGCCTTGGGCCCGTCCTGGCAGCCCATGCGATGCACCGCGAGCTCCGCGAAGGCGTCAGCGGCGAGTTGACCGGCGTCAAGCCGCTCCTCGTCGGGCACGTCGCGTTGGTTGAGCATGCCGTCGCGGGTTTGGGCTTCGATCCAGGTGCGCAAGGGGATCGCGGTGATCGGATCCAGGCACCCATGGATCCCGACCATGCCGTCATCACGGTCCCACATCCTCAGGTACCGGTCCTTGCGCATCGACTTCAATTGCCGCAGGTACCCGTCGTGGTCCACGCGCTCAAACTCGGTGCGACACATCACCCGCACCCGGCTGACCGGGCGCTTCCTGGCTCGCTCCACCAACGACCGCTCGATCTCCGGCGTGGCGCCAGCCATCAACTTGAGGGTCCCACGGATCACCGCCGCCTTCTCCACCGAGAATCCCCGCGCGACCGCTTGGGTCAGACACCCGTAGAGCGGAAGGTGATCCTCAGTGGGCGAGCCGCGCACCGGCTCCGCAGCGCCGATGATGAACCCCCCGTCCGAGCCGGAATCAGCGTCGGCCATGGCGCCGCCCAAGGTCACCAGCTGGCCCGCGGTGCCGCGCGGCACTTGAGCGACCTCGGATACGAAGGAGCCGACGTCGCTGAACCCTTTGGCGCGCGCGAACCGCTTGGTGCGGTCCTCGCCCGTGGACAGTTCGCTGATGCGTACGGTCAATGCGCTGGCGATGCTCTGCGCGGACTGCACAAGCTCGCCCACACCACGCAGCCACTCGACGGCCTCATCGCCCGTGAGCGCATGCGGGTCAACGCCCTCGAGCCCGCCGAGTCCGGCGAGCTGAGAGTGAAGCATCTGAAGCGAGATCCGCATGTCACCACTTCATCAGCGGGGTCTGACAAAAACAGTCCCTCCGGCGTCACTAAACACCAAGCGTTATCCAAACGTTGCCAAATGTGGAAAACACCCCGGTGACGCCCACCGGGGGACGCGTGTCAACACCCCAGGCAAACCACAGAAAAACCCAGCCAAGCCAGCCAAGCCAACACGAGCGTCGGGCCGGCCGCGCGCGATAAGGTTGGCCACGTGACCGACTTCCCCGTGCCCGCCCCACTCACCGGTCACGGCCCCGCGCGCGTCGTGGCGCTGTGCAACCAGAAGGGCGGGGTCGGCAAGACCACGACGTCGGTCAATATCGCGGCCGCGCTCGCCGAGTACGGGCGTCGCGTGCTCCTCGTGGATTTTGACCCGCAGGGCGCCGCCTCCGCGGGCCTCGGCGTACAGTCAAACGACCTGGAAACGACCGTTTACGACCTCCTCATGCGCACGGGGCCCGACGCTCCCAAGACCAAGGACGTCATCGTTGCCACTCGCTGGGAAGGCTTGGATTTGCTTCCCGCCAACATCGACCTGAGCGCGGCAGAGGTGCAGTTGGTTGGGGAGGTGGCCAGGGAAAGCGCCCTCGCACGCGCGCTGCGCCCCGTTGAGGACGAGTACGACGTGATCCTTGTGGACTGCCAGCCTTCGCTCGGACTGCTGACGGTAAACGGCCTGGTAGCGGCCCACGGCGTGCTCATCCCGCTCGCGGCGGAGTTCTTCGCGATGCGCGGGGTCGCCCTGCTCGTCGACACGATCACCAAGGTGCAGGACCGCCTCAACCCGCGCCTCACGATCGACGCGATCATCCCCACCATGTACGACGGCCGCACCCTCCACAGCCACGAGGTGGTGGAGCGCGTGCGCGACGGCTTTGGCGACAAGGTCACCGAGACGATGATCCACCGCACCGTGAAGTTCCCCGACGCCACGGTCGCCGCCGAGCCCATCACCACCTACGCGCCAAACCACACGGGCGCCAACGCGTACCGCGAGCTGACGCGCGAGCTGGTGGCCCGCGGCGTCTTTGCCTGAGCGCGATGACCGCAGAACTGCTTGAGTCCGGGGGCGGCGGTTTCAACGTCCACCTGGACAACTTCGAAGGGCCGTTTGACCTGCTACTGTCCCTGATCTCGCGGCACCAGATGGAGATCACCGAGGTCTCTCTTGCGGCCGTAACCGACGAGTTCCTTGCCATGATCACCGCGCACGAGAACGAATGGGACCTCAGCCAAGCAAGCGAATTTCTCGTGGTCGCCGCAACCCTCCTCGACCTCAAGGCCGCCCGCCTCCTCCCGCAGGGCGAGGTCGAGGACTACGAGGACCTGGAACTCCTCGAGGCCCGCGACCTGCTCTTCGCCAAGCTGCTGCAGTACCGCGCTTTCAAGGAGGTCGCCGCCGACCTGGACCGCCGCCTCGGCGCCCCCGCGCGCACTCCAAGAGACGTCACCCTCGAGCCGCACTTCGCCATGGTCTTGCCGGAGCTCGTGTGGCTCGCGACCCCGGAGATGATGGCGGAGCTTGCGGCGCACGCCCTCCAGCCAAAGCCCGACGCCCCGCTCGTCTCCACCGCCCACCTCCACGGCGCGGTGGTGAGCGTGCGCGAGCAGGCGGCTATCATCGTGGGTCGGCTTCAGCGCGAGGGTGCCCTCAGCTTCCGCGAGCTGGTGGCCGACGCTGACCACGTCAACGTTGTCGTCGCCCGGTTCTTGGCGCTGCTTGAGCTCTTCAGGGAGGCCGCGGTTGCCTTTGAGCAGGCACGCTCGCTAGGCGAGTTGACGATCCGCTGGACCGGGAGCGGCGACGTGGACGTATCAGGGGAATTCGACGACGTTGACCTAGTAGAGGAGGCAGAGCGCTCATGAGCGAAGAGCAACACGTACGTGGCGCTATCGAGGCCATCCTCATGGTCGTCGACGAGCCCGTTGCCCCCGCGGACCTGGCGGCCGCGCTCGAGGTGCCGGAAGCGTCGGTCCTTTCTGTGCTTGAAGCCCTGCGCGACGAGTTCGCTAACCCAGACAACCCGCGCGGCTTTGAGCTGCGCGCCACGGACGGGCGGTGGCGCTTCTACTCGTCGCCCTTGTACGCCGACGCTGTTGGCGCCTTCCTCGTGGAGGGCCAGTCCGCGCGGCTTTCGCAGGCGGCGCTCGAGACTTTGGCCGTGATCGCATACCGGCAGCCGGTGACGCGCGGGCAGGTGTCGCAGATCCGCGGCGTCAACGTGGACACCGTTGTCAAGACGCTCAGCGCGCGCGGGCTCATCACGGAGGTGGGGGAGTTGGGCGGTGCAGTGCTCTTTGGCACGACCACCCAGTTCCTCGAGCGGCTTGGGTTGGGGTCGTTGGACGAGCTGCCGCCGCTCGCGCCGTTCCTTCCCGACCTCGCGTCGATCGACGAGGCGTCCTGATGGAAGAACTCGAAATACACCGCCCGGAGGGGATCCGGCTGCAGAAGGTACTGGCCTCTGCAGGGGTCGGGTCGCGTCGGTCCTGCGAGGATCTCATCGAGGCGGGTCGCGTGCGCGTGAACGGCGAGGTGGTGACGCAGCTTGGCGTTCGCGTTGACCCGGACCTTGTCGCGATCGATGTGGACGGTGAGCGCGTGTGCGTGGACTCGACGGCGCTGACGATTGTGCTCAACAAGCCGCGCGGCGTGGTCTCGACGATGAGCGATCCTGAGGGCCGGCCTTCCCTGGAAAAGTACGTCTCCCAGTACCCCGAGCGGCTGTTCCACGTTGGCCGCCTCGATGCCGAGACCACCGGTGTGCTGCTGCTCACGAACGACGGCGAGTTGGCGAACCGCCTCGCACACCCCTCGTTCGGGGTCAACAAGATCTACGTGGCCAAGGTGCGCGGGCAGGTGCCGCGGTCTTTGGCGACGACGTTGCGCGCTGGCGTTGATCTGGACGACGGCCCTGTGCGCTGCACGGGCGCGGCAATCCTGGACATCGGCAAGGACGCGTCGCTGGTGCAGGTGGAGCTGCACGAGGGTCGCAACCGCATCGTGCGCCGCATGATGGACGCCGTTGGATTCCCGGTGATCGACCTGGTGCGGACGCAGTTTGGGCCCATCCGGCTGGGGACGCTCGCGCCGGGGGAGACCCGGGAGCTGTCGCCGTCTGAGATCGGCAAGCTGCAGCAGGCTGCTGGGTTGTAGGAATTCCTGTGAAGGTGTCGCCCTGGATTCGTCGCGAACCGCTCGCTTCGGCAGTGGCGGAGCTGCAGGAACTGCTTGGTGCTCCGAACTACGCCAAAGTCGATGACGGCGTAGTCTTCACGCGGGGTGATCTCGCGGGGACTGTCTACGTTCATGCACCGTCTTCACTAGACATGCCCCTTGTCACCGACGTCGAGGTCGCGCTTGGTCTCCATGAGGGACCCGACCACGCATTGGTGTATATCTCGACTTGGCAGGCTGCGCACAAAGCAGTTGGCCGCTACAACGTCAGCGCTCCCCAACGGGCCATCGACGATGCTCGAGGACTTTCGCTCATTCGTCTTTCCATATCTCGCGCAGGTCGATGGTGCTTCGGGACTCGTTGACGCGCTGCTTGACGGAGCGTTTCCCGTTCCGCGCGGAGCAGTCCCGGCGCAGAGTGTGACCGCCGCTTGGCGTGTTGCGACCGAGGCGCACCTGCCATCGACCTATTCGGAACGCGCTGTGGAACTCGTCAGCTCACGAGCCTGGGACAAGACGTCGGCAGAGCACCTCAAGTGGTTCGGCGACCGATTCGGAATGCCGATTGGCGAAGTCCGCCGTACGAAGCGCTGGCCTTTGGCAGGCGGCCGGTGACACCCGACTCCGCGTCGCAGGGCGAAGTCTTGGCAGAGTCGGGCGGCGTTCAACTTCTACATCGCCCGGACTCCGACAAGGGCGACTTCGCGGTTGTCTTCTTGCCTGGCTCGGGCGGAAACCAAGGGCGCGACGTACACGTCGCCGCTCTTCGCGACCCGCAGGGGCGGGCCGATGCGGCCGTCAGGTGGGATCGCACACCGGATTCGGGAACGTGTACGGCGTGGTTCTCAGACTTCGACGGTGGATACGACGTGGTGCAGTTTCGCGCTGTGCCACAGCCGCTGCTAGAACTTCAGGTTCATGACGAGACCGAGTTCCTCCAAACGAGGAGCCCCTGGCGTCTTGTCACCGGCTCTGGCGCGAGTGTCGCCTTTGGGACGCGGGGCGAAGCGGGGGAGACAGGATTTGGCATCAGGCAACCTGGCGCAATGACGGCGACGACAATGAGGGACGGACGGCTTCGTAGGGTTCGCCTCGATGGGGCCGCAAAAGTCATACCGGGTCGCCAATTGCCGTTTGTTGTCGGCGAGCTGTACGCCCAGTACATGCCACCCTCGGCGACGGTATTCGCTTGGGCCCTCAGACCTGGGTCGGTCTCCAGCGACTACGCACGCCTATCTTTCGACGGCACGTGGCTTTACGTTGAGTGGGGCGTCATCGTCGAATCGCATGCCGCGGCGTAGGCCAGCGATGGCGACGCTCGGTCTCCGCGCCCCCGATACGATTACCCCCATGACCATCCGCGCTATCCGTGGTGCAACCACGCTCAACGCAGACGAGCGCAGCCACCTCCACGAGCGCACCAAAGAGCTCATCGAGGCCATCGTCGCGGCCAACAACCTCGACATCGACGACGTCATCTCCGTGTTCTTCACCTGCACGCCCGACATCGTCAGCGACTTCCCGGCCGCCGCCGCCCGCGAGCTCGGCTTCGGTGCCGTCCCGCTCATGTGCGCGCAGGAGATGGCCGTCCCCGGTGCCCTCCCGCGCGTGGTCCGCGTCATGATGCACGCCCATCTCGACACTCCCCGGGACGAGATCAGCCACGTCTACCTCCATGAGGCGGCGTCCCTCCGCAGGGACCTCGCGCAGTAGTCATGACCCGCGTACACATCGTCGGCGCCGGCCTCATCGGCGCGAGCCTCGGCATCGGCCTCACCGCCGAAGGCTGGGACGTCTCCGTCGACGACGTCGACCCCGAGACCGCCCGCCTCGCCCGCGCTCGGCGCCGGCGGCGAACTCGGTGACGCCCAACCGGACGTCGTGATCGTGGCCGCCCCACCGTCGGCCGCCCCAGAGGTAGTGGCAAAGGCCCTGGCAACATGGCCCGACGCTGTGGTCACCGACGTTGCGAGCGTCAAGTCACCGATTGCCCAAGCGGCGCACGACACCGGCTTTGGCGACCGCTACGTGGGCTCGCACCCCATGGCGGGACGCGAGATCTCCGGTTCGCTCGCCGCGCAGGGCGACCTCTTCAAGGCGCGCCCGTGGGTGATCTGCCGCAACGGCGCCACCGACGCAGCGGTGGAGCGAGTCACCGCGATCGCCGAAGCGCTCCAGGCGGACGTGGTGTTCATGGAGGCCGTGGCCCACGACGCGGCGGTCGCGCGCGTGAGCCACGCCCCGCAAGTCGCGGCGAGCGCGGTCGCCGCGGCCCTCGGCACCCTGCACCCGGACGACATCGCCCTCGCAGGCCAAGGCCTCAGGGATGTCACAAGGATCGCGGCGAGCCAGCCCGGCATGTGGGCCGACATCGCCCGCCTCAACCGACACAACCTCGTCGCCACGCTGGACCACATCATCGGCGACCTCGAGGACGTGCGCGAGGCCGACGACATCGGCGAAGCCCTCACCGACCTCATCGAGCGCGGCCGCCTAGAAGTAGATCGCATTCCAGGTAAGCACGGCGGTGCGCCCCGGGACTGGGCCGGCGTCACGGTGATCGTCCCCGACACGCCCGGCCAGCTCGTGCGCCTCCTCCAAGAGACCGCCGCGGTCAACGTCAACGTCGAGGACATCTCCATCGAGCACTCGCCGCGCCAGAGCGTCGGCCTCACCACGCTCTTTGTGCTCCCAGGAAGCGCGACAACCCTGGTAGAGGCCCTGGAAGCCAACAACTGGGAGGTGGTGCGCTCGTGAGCGGCATCGTCATCGCCATCGACGGGCCCGCCGGGACCGGCAAGTCCACGGTGGCGCGGGAAGTAGCCCGCCGCCTCAAGCTCGCCTACTTCGACACGGGCGCCACCTACCGCGTCGGAACCCTGTACTGCCTTCGCGAGGGCGTGGACCTCTCGAACGAGTCAGACGTGGCCGCCATGGTCGAGACCATGAACGTCGAGCTTCGCCTCGATCCCGCCAACCCGCGCGTCATCCTCGACGGCGAGGACGTCTCCTCCCTGATCCGCACCGACTCCGTGGCCCTCACCGTGTCCAAGATCGCCACCAACCTCGAGGCCCGGAACATACTTGGTCACATGCAGCGGGACGTTATCGCCGGCGAGCTAGAGGGCGGCTTCAGCGAGGGCCGCGGCATCGTCGCCGAGGGTCGCGACATCACCACGGTCATCGCGCCCGACGCCCCGGTTCGGGTTCTCCTGACGGCCGACGAAGACATTCGGGTTGCCCGACGGGCGGGTGAGGGGGCCGACAAGGCCACCGTCCGCGAGGCGGTGCTTGGGCGTGACGCCAAGGACTCGACAGTGGTCAACTTCCACATGGCGGCCGACGGCGTGCACTCGATCGACACGAGCGAGCTCACCATCGACGAGGTGGTCAACGCCGTGATCGCGTTGGTGAACGCATGAGCAAGAAGGTGCCCACACACTGGGGCCCGCGCTGGTCGCGTTGGGTGGGGCGTGGCCTCGCCCGCGGGCTGTGGAACACCGAGGTGCGCGGCAAGAAGAACATCCCCAAGAAGGGCCCGGGCATCGTGGTCGTGAACCACGTTGGCTTCATCGACGGCCCGGTGGTCCACGGCGTGATCCCGCGCCTCAACTACTTCTTGATCCGCGCTGACATGTTCAAGGGACCGCTCAAGCCGCTGCTGCACGGCGCCGCCCAGATCCCGGTCGAGGGTGACGGCCGCAGCGCGCTCGCCAAGGGTCTCGCGGTGCTGAGACGTGGCGACATCGTCGGAGTGTTCCCCGAGGGAACCCGCGGCGGCGGCACGGCCCAACAGGTCCACGGCGGAGCCGCATGGCTCGCGGTCCAGTCCGGCGCGCCGATCATCCCCACCGCGCTGCTCGGCACCCGCCTGCCGGGGGAGAGCGTGAACCTGTGGCCAAAGCCGCGCCGCCGCATCCTCGTCGAGTTCGGCGAGCCCATCCAGCTTGACCTGCCCCCGGAGCTCAAGGGCCGCGCCCGTCAGACCGCGGCATCGGAACAGGTAGCTGCGGCCCTGCGCGGCCAACTCGACAAGACCCTGGCGACCACCGACCTGGTGCTGCCAAAGGACGACCCTTTGCGACAGCGTCGGGCCAATACGGAGGCGCCATGAGCGAGGACTTTCCCGAACCCCACGAGAGCGATCCGGAGGAGAGCCTCGACGAGAAGCGCGAGGCGGCGCTCCGCGCGGGCCTCGAGGCCTACGAGCTCACGGACGACGACCTCGCGACCCTCAGCGACGAGTTCGAGGAGACCCAGGAGCGGCTGCCGATCCTCGCGATCGTCGGGCGACCGAATGTGGGCAAGTCCACCCTGGTAAACCGCATCATCGGCAAGCGGCTCGCGGTGGTCGAGGACACGCCTGGGGTCACGCGCGACCGCGTCACCTACCCGGCGGAATGGGCGGGAACGGACTTCCTGCTCATGGACACCGGCGGTTGGGAGCGCAACGTCACGGGCCTCGACCTCAGCGTTGCCCAGGCCGCGGAGGCCGCGATCGACATGGCCGACGCCATCTGCTTTGTCGTGGACGCGACAGTTGGCGCCACCTCGAGTGATGAGCACGTTGTGCGGTTGCTGCGCAAGGCCAACAAGCCCGTAGTGCTGTGCGCCAACAAGGTGGACGGACCGCAGGGCGAGCTCGAGGCGGCTGCGCTGTGGAACCTCGGGCTGGGCGAGCCATATCCCGTCTCGGCCCTCCACGGTCGCGGCACGGGCGACCTCTTGGACGCGTGCATCGCCGCCCTGCCAACCGAGCTCGAGGACGAGACCGTCCCGGAGGGCGCGCCAAGGCGAGTCGCGCTCGTTGGCCGCCCCAACGTCGGGAAGTCATCGCTGCTGAACCAGCTCGCAGGCACCAACCGCGTGGTGGTGAACGAGGTCGCGGGCACCACGCGCGACCCCGTCGACGAGCTCGTGCAGATCGGCGACCGGATGTGGACGCTCGTGGACACTGCGGGAATCCGACGCCGCGTCCACCAGACGTCGGGCGCCGACTTTTACGCGTCCCTGCGCACGAGCACGGCGATCGAGCGCGCCGAGGTGGCCCTAGTGCTCATCGACGGATCGACGCCGCTCATGGAGCAGGACACGCGCGTGATTCAGCAGGTGGTGGACGCGGGCCGGGCGTTGGTGCTCGTAGTCAACAAATGGGACCTCGTAGGCGAGGACGAGCGCTACCTGCTCGAACGCTCCATGGAGCTCGACCTCGTGCGCATCCCCTGGGCGCCGCGCGTGAACCTCTCCGCGAAGACCGGCTGGCACACCAACCGTCTGGTGCCCGCCATCGACCTCGCGCTCTCGAGCTGGGATCAGCGTGTTTCGACGGGCAAGCTCAACGCGTTCCTCGGCGAGATCGTCGCGGAGCACCCGCACCCCGTGCGCAGCGGCAAGCAGCCGAAGATCCTGTTCGCGACTCAGGCATCAAACCGGCCGCCGCGGTTCGTGATCTTCGCCTCAGGCTTCCTGGACCCGCAGTACCGACGCTTCCTCGAGCGCCGGTTGCGCGAGAAGTTCGGCTTCGAGGGCACGCCCATCCAGGTGTCCGTGCGAGTGCGCGAGAAGCGGGGCAAGAAGCGCTAGCCAGCCGCAGCGTCGGGCCTAGGACTGGCCCGGGTAGTCCACGCCCCGGAAGTCCTTGCGCGCGAAGCCAAGCGCGATGAGCTGCCGCAGCACGTCGTCGTCCAAGGCGTCGAGCCGGTTGGCGTAGACGCAGCCCATGCTCTCCGTGTGTGGCCCAAGCGCGGGCAGCAGTTCCTGCTGCTCGGCCGTCTCGCGCAGTCCGTACAGCGAGAGCTTCGCCTTGCGCGGCGCGAAGCCAACGGGGAACCACACGCCCGTCTTCCCGGACGCGTACGTGTAGGTCATCTCGCCGTAGCCGACCATCGTCGGGCCCCACATGACGCCGGGGTCGCCGGTCACCGACGAGAAGATCGCGTGGAGCCGCTCACCCTCGACCCGCCGCTTCTCGGGCTCCACGCCCGCGAGAAAATCCGCGACGGGGACGTCCGTCTTCTGTGTCTTGAGCTCGGCCATCGCGACCTCCTAGGGATGGTTCTGCGCGGGGTTGGCGACCGCCCGAACCACGGAGAACAGCCGGCCGTTGTAGGAGCGCGGCCGCCCGCGCCACGCGTCGATGCTCACGTCTTCCCAGGTATTCGGGTCGAGTCCCCGGCACGTGAGCGCGTTCGCGCGCCCGGCCGCGGCCCGCGCCGCCGCCTGCCGCTGGCCCGCGACGATCGACGAGATAGGCCCGCCGTCCATGCGCGGCCGCACATAGAGGCCCGCGTGCGTCACCCCACTGAAGATCGCGCGGTTGAGCTGCACCGAGCTCACCGTCCAAATACGGGCCGACGGCCGGGCCAGCTTTCGCTCGACCTGCGCCGTTGCGTCGCCCCAGAGAAACTCCGCCATGCGCGAGGTGTTCGCCCAGACGGTGAGCATCGCCACCGAGTTGCGCACGTAGTCGTCGACGCCAGCCACCGAGATGGCCGTCACTCCCGCGAGCAGCCCGGCGGAGGCCTCGAGCGCCTCGGCGGTGGACTCGGCGGTGGCGCGGATGGCGTCCATGTCGCTGTTGAGCGGAACGTCGATCACCCAGGTGAGCGCGATCACGAGCGGGCCTCCACTGCGGCATCGATGACGATCCCCAACGCCCGGGCGATGACGCCGGTGGCCATCGTGGGCACGTCGGGGCCCAGTTCCATCTGCGGAGACGCGGGTACGTGCACAAAGCCAGACGATACGCCCAGCCCAACCAGCGCGTGCTGGAGCGCGTAGAACGCGTCGTTGCACACGTAGGTTCCCGCGGTCATGGACGGCTCGGCCGGGATGCCGGCGTCTTTGAGCGCGGACACGATCGCGGTCACGGGCAGGGTCGAGAAGTACGCGGCCGGGCCACCGGCCACGCACGGCGTCTCGACCGGCTGGCGCCCGGCATTGTCGGGGATGCGCGCGTCGCGCAGGTTGACCGCCACGCGTTCCGGGGTGACCGCAGAACGGCCCTCGGCAACGCCAACCGCAACCACAACGTCGGGCGTGTGCGCGGCAACGTGCTCAACCAAGCGTCGGCCCCCGGAACCGAAGACAACGGGAAGGCGACGCACCACCAATTCGTGAGGCCGCGACCACGTGTCGGCGAGCATCTGGACCGCGTCCCACGACGAGTTTGCGCGGGCGTCTGCGAAGGGCTCAAAGCCCGTGAGGAGCACGCGTGCCATGGCATGAGAATACGTGCTTCTGGGGGCCTGTAGCCTTTGGCTGTGTTCGATGTCGAGACTCTGAGGCTGATGCTCGGAATAGTGTCTCTCGCGGTGCTCGCTTTGTTCTATTTGGGTGTTTACCGGCCAACACACTCGCCTTTCTCTGGCTGGTGGACCATCGCGCTGCTGTGCGCGGCGGCGAGCTCGGTGCTCCTGTTGGCCAATGGCACGGACCTCCAGGTGTACACGAATCCGAGCTCCACATTCGTCTCCGTCGTGGGTGCGATCTGCGTGTGGTTCGCCACCCGATCGCTGCGCAAGCGACCCAATCCGGTGTGGCTGCTCGCGGTCGCGCCAATTCTCGCGGTGGTGGTCGCGTGCTTCGATCAGCCGTCCACGAACATCTGGGCCGGAAACGGACTGCTGTTCGCGCTGATGGCCTCCGGGTTCAGCCTTGGCGCCTGGGAGGTTTGGGGCGCGTGGGCGCAGCGCCGTTCGGAGCCCGACGCTCGCGACAGTGGCGAGGCCATCACGGCTCTCGCGGTGAGCGGCATCGCGGCCACCGTGCTTGGCGTGCTGTACGTCGCGAGGTTCGCGCTGTACATGGGGCTTGGAAGTGACCACCCGCTGTTCACCGGCGCGGTTGGCTCTTCGACAACCTCCGTCACGCTGCTCATCTGCCTCGTGGCGGTGACCTTCTCCGTCTCCGCGATCGGCTGGGATCAGCGCACGCGGGCGCTGCGCCGCCGAGCCGCTGAAGACGACCTGACGGGCCTCCTGGGCCGCACCTCGTTCCTGGCGCGGGCACAGGACGCGATCGCCGGCTCCGGCGGTCGACGCTCCGGCCAGTCGTGGCTTGTGATCGCGGACCTCGATAACTTCAAGCCGATCAACGACGAGTTCGGCCACCAGGCGGGGGACCGCACCCTGCAACGCTTCGCCGAGGTCGCCCGCGGCGCCCTTCGCTCGTCCGACGCCATTGGGCGCCTTGGCGGCGACGAGTTCGGCTTTGTGCTCGAGAACCTTGGCGAGGAGGCCGTGCTGGCGCGGCTTGAGGAGATCCGCGAACGGCTCGCCGCCGGGCCCGACGCGCTGGGCCACGTGCTCCCCACCGCGAGCTTCGGCGTCGCCCAGTGCCTGGCGGACCTGACCCTTTCCGAGGTGCTCGGCCGCGCGGACGCCGCGCTCTACGACGCGAAGGACGCGGGGCGTGACCGTGCGTCCGTGTTCCAGGACGCTCCGGGAGTCCGGTAGCATTATCAGGCTGTCACGGGCTGTGGCGCAGTTTGGTAGCGCACCTGACTGGGGGTCAGGGGGTCGCAGGTTCAAATCCTGTCAGCCCGACGTTGTGTGGGCCGTTTACCAGGGATGATTCTGGTGGACGGCCCTTTGTGATTCCACGGTCACCCCTCGGCTCCGGCGAGCAGCTCCACCTGCTCCAGCACCGCGGCCTTCGCGAGGATGCGGAAGTGCCCGCCGGTCTCCAGCTCCACGTTCTTCGCTCCCGGCAGCGCGCTGCGCGCGGGAATGTGCGGGTCGAAGGCCCCGTAGACGGACACGATCCGTGAGTTGACAGCCTCGTCCGAGGCCAGGGCACGCAGATGGACGTCCTTGGGGAGAAGATCCGCAGGCTCGGCGCGAGCATGTACTTGGCGTAGACGGAGCCCGCGAACGGCGTGGCCACGGCCACCATGCCGCGCACCCTGGGCGAACTGCCCGGGTGGAGCATCGCCTGCTTGCCGATGAGTCCGCCTTTGCTGTGCGCGAGGATCGTGACGTCGTGGAGGTCCTGCTCGTCGAGGAAGCGAGTCACCACGGCCGCGGACTCGGGAACCGGCCTCACGTTCAGCCTCAGCGCCGGGACCGCGTACACGGGGTGGCCGTGGTCGTGAAGCTCCGTGATCAGCGGTGTGAGGAACTTCCAGGACTCGTAGACGCCCGGGATGACGAGGATGGGCGCCTTGTCGCCCTGGCGCAGCTCCGCGGGGTCCAGGCGCGCCATTGCGCCTCGAGCCTGCCAGTACAGCACGTAGCTGTAGTCCGACGCCCACCAGCCGGCGGCGCGCACCCAGCGGGCCGTCACTCGGGAGCCTTGTCAGCGCTCCGCGCCCACGCCCCTTCGATGGGCACCTCGCGGCCAAGCACGTTGCACGCGGCACGATGACCGGAGAGCATGGCCGCGGGGACCGTGGCCGGGTCGTCGGTCCACGTGGCCTCTCCCGCGAGGTGCAGCACGCCGCCTACGGGCGTGGCGAGCACATCGTGGTCCTCGGTCGCGGCGCCGAGCATCATGAACGCATACGAGCCGAGGGCGAAACGGTCGTCCTGCCAGTGCGTCACGGTCGCCGAGGCGGGCTCGACTGCCGTGGCGGGGTACAGCCGTCGCAACTGCTGCATGACGGACTCGGCGACGTCCGCGTCGGTCCACTCCTGACCGCCCTAGCGGCGGGACCGGCGGCGAACGTGAGCAGGGTGGGCTCACCATGGAGGGCGGTGAGGTCGTACCAGGAGTGCCACCAGCGGCCCTCGGGGCCCTGCTGACGGATCGCGTAGACGCCGTCGTCCCAGAACTTCTCCGGAAAGCGCAGGAACACCTTCTCAAAGGAGTTCATGGTGAGGCGCGACAGCGCACCCGCGACCTCCCCAGGCAGCGGGGGAGTGATCACGAACTCCGAAGACTGCAGCACGCCCACCGGCACGGTGACGATGACGGAAGCCGCCAAAACGGTACCGCCGGAGCTCTGCACAACCACGCCGTCGGGCCCCCACTCAACCCGCGTCACGATGGCCCCAAGCCGGATATCCAGCCCATCCGCGAGACCTTCGGCGAGACGGCCGTAGCCATCGGGGAAGACCACCTCGTCGCCGTCGATCGAGTCGTCGTCGAGCCCGTGGGCCGCGAGGTCCTCGATCCACGCGCCGTACTGCTCCTCGCTCCGGTGCTCGAGGTACTCGCGCACCCGCTGGGTGCGCTCCGCATCCCAGCCCATCGACGCAAGCGCGTCCTCGGTGACGTCGCGGTACGACGCGATGGGCGCGGAGTCTGCGACAACATGGATCAGCGAGGCGTCCAGGGCATGCACGTCGGCGGCAAATGCGGCGGACGCCTCTGCCGAGAGCCGCGCGCCGTCGGGCCCGAAGTTGGCGATGGGCCTGCTATCCACCTGGTATCCGCCAACCGTGAACTCGTGCGTTTCCATTCCAAACGCTCGCGCGGCCTCGGCGACGGGCGAACCGTTCACGCCGTGGATCCACGACGCGCCCAGGTCTGTGGGATGCGTCCCCGAGCCGTCCGTGAACACGCGGCCCCCGATGCGGTCGCGCGCCTCGAGCACCACCACCGAGCGTCCTTCGCGGGTCAGGAGTCGCGCCGCGGTGAGCCCGGCGACGCCAGCGCCAACGACGATCACGTCGATCATGGCCTCAGCATCCCACTTTCGCTTCGTGTCTTGGCTGGGGGCGCGAAAGTTGCACTACGCGCTGTAAGCAGCCGCCGCCGCGACAAACGCCTCGAAGAGCGCGGTGCGGTCGTCCTCCTCCGGGTGCCACTGGACAGCAATGCAGAATGGCGCACCCGGAGCCTCGACGGCCTCGACGATCCCGTCCTCGCTGCGCGCGCTCACAACGAGCCCCTCGCCCACCGCGTCGATCGCCTGGTGATGGTAGACGGGCACCACGGACTCCGCGGGGTGCAGCTCCGCCACACGCGTGCCGGGAATCGTGGACACCCCAATGGAGCCGAACCGGTCACCCTCGCCCTCGTGGCGCTTGTGTCCCACAACGTCCGGCACGTGCTGAATCAGCGTGCCGCCCCGTGCCACATTGAGCACCTGCGACCCGCGGCAGATCCCCAGGAACGGCATCCCGCGCTCAAGAGCCCCGCGCGTCAGCGCCAACTCCCACTCGTCTCGCATCGGGTGAGGAGCGTCATTGTCGGGGTGCTCGGTCTGGCCGTAGAGCGCGGCGTCCAGGTCGGCGCCACCGGTGACCACAAGCCCACTGATGCCGTCAAGGACAGCAGCAACGGCGTCGGGCAGCGCGGGCTGCGGCGGGAGGACGGCAACCGCGGCGCCCGCGGCCACAAACGCCTCCCCGTAGTGCCAATGCAGAAAGACGGCCTCCGTGTCCCACACTCCAGACTGGGCGCGGTCCAGAACGCTCGTGATACCGATGACGGGAGCGTTCATGACCGAGGGTGACGGGGCTTGCGGTCCTTGCGCGGCGCACCGGCGCGACCCGCGCGGGGACCCCCGGGGCCGGTGTCGAGCCGCAGCTCGATGAGCTTGCCGCTGATGCGCGTGCCACTCAGTTTGCGGAAGGTCTCGGGCGGGAGTTGGGCCGGCAGCTCAACGAGCGAGAAGTCCGGGAGTATCTTGATCGCGCCAAAGTCGCTTCGCGCGAGCCCGCCCTCGTTGGCGAGCGCGCCAACGATCTGCCGCGGCTCCACCTTGTGCCGCTTGCCAACGGCGATGCGGTAGGTGGCGAAGCCGCTTGCGGGTGCCCGACGCTCCCTTGGCTCTCGCGTGCCGGTCCCCTTGTCGGGGGCGAAGGCCTGCGCCTTTGGCTCCTCCTGTGGATCGAGGAGCAGGGGAGTCTCGCCTTGGGCCACGACGGCGAGGGCAGCGGCGACATCCGACTCGGGGACGTCGTGGTGCTCCACGTAGTGCGCGATGATGTCGCGGAAGCGCGCGACGCGCGCCTCTTGCCCCAGGGCCGCGGTGATGGACGCGTCGAAGCGGGCGAGTCGAGTCGCATTGACGTCATCGACGCTTGGCCAGTGCATCTCGGTGAGGGGCTGGCGAGTCGCCTTCTCGATGGCGCCGAGCATGCGCCGCTCGCGCGGGGTCACGAAGCTGATCGCGTCCCCCGCGCGGCCCGCGCGGCCCGTGCGGCCAACCCGGTGCACGTAGGACTCGGTGTCGATGGGGATGTCGAAGTTCACCACGTGGCTGATGCGCTCCACGTCGAGCCCGCGCGCGGCGACGTCCGTCGCGACCAGGATGTCGAGCTTTCCCTCCCTTAGCTGCTTGATGGTGCGTTCGCGCTGCACCTGCGCAACGTCGCCGTTGATCGCCATCGCGGCGAATCCCCGCGCGCGCAGCTTCTCGGCAACGGTCTCCGTGTCGTTCTTGGTGCGGGTGAAGACGATCATCGCCTCGAAGTTCTCCACCTCGAGGATGCGCGTCAGCGCGTCGACCTTCTGGGCGAAGCTCACGATCAGGTAGCGCTGCGCGATGGTCGAGGACGTGGTGGTCTTGCGCTCGATCGTGATCTCTTGCGGGTCACGGAGGTACTTCGCCGACAACCGCCGGATCTGCGCCGGCATGGTCGCGGAGAACAGCGCCACCTGCTTGTCCTCCGGCGTCGAGGCGAGGATGGTCTCCACGTCTTCCGCGAAGCCCATCTTGAGCATCTCGTCTGCCTCGTCCAGCACCAGGTACTTGAGCTGGGACAGATCCAGCGTGCCCTTGTCGAGGTGGTCCATGATGCGGCCGGGCGTGCCTACGACGATGTGGACCCCGCGACGCAGCGCGGACAGCTGCACGCCGTAGCCCTGGCCGCCGTACACGGGAAGCACGTGCACGCCCTTGTGGTGCGACGCATACCGCTCAAATGCCTCACACACCTGGAGCGCGAGCTCCCTCGTGGGCGCGAGCACGAGCGCCTGCGGCGCCTTCTGGTGCAGGTCGAGTCGGGCCAGGATGGGCAGGGCGAAGGCCGCGGTCTTTCCCGTGCCCGTCTGAGCAAGTCCCACCACGTCGCGCCCGGCCAAGAGTGGGGGAATGGTCTGCGTCTGGATGGCCGACGGCGTCTCGTAGCCCACGTCTTTCAGCGCCTTGAGGATGGTCCCCTCGAGGCCGAGGTCTTCGAAGGTTGTCTCGTCGTCTTCCGTAGCGCTCATGCGATAAACCTAGGCGCTCTTTGGCCCCGGCGTGACGGGTACCCGCCCAATACGCGCGCGTGGCACGATTGGCCCGTGCATCGCTCCGTGGCCGCAGACCTGACGCTGAACGTCCTCGAGCCCGCGCGCCTGATCCTGTCCATCGCCGTCGCACGCGGCGAGGGACTCGCCGTAGACGACGAGCTGGTCGTCGAAATCGACGGCAAGCCGGCGCTCGTGACCGAGCTCACCGACCACCATGGAAGCCGCCTGCACACCATCGACGCAGGCCCCGGTCGCATGTCGGTGCGCTACTCCGCCGAGGTGGACGGGCGAACGGAACCGCCCGCCTTCCGAGACTTCGACGGCATCCTCTACTTGCGCCCCAGTCGCTATTGCGACTCGGACACGCTGTATCCCACGGCCCAGGCGGAGTTCGCCGGTCTCAAGGGGCACGCGCTGCTCGCCGCCATCTCGAGCTGGGTCGGCTCGCGGCTCGAATACATCCCCGGCTCAAGCCAGCCAACCGATGGCGCCGTCCAGACGCTGCTGAGCCGCAGGGGAGTGTGCCGCGACTTCGCGCACCTCTCTGTGGCGCTGCTGCGCGCGCGCGACATCCCCGCGCGCGTGGTCTCCGTCTACGCCCCCGGACTCGCCCCCATGGACTTCCACGCGGTGTGCGAGGCGTACGTTGACGGCCACTGGTACGCGATCGACGCCACGGCGCTCGCGCCGCGGCACTCGCTGTTGCGGATCGCCACGGGCCGCGACGCGTCCGACATTGCCTTCGTGTCCACCCACCACGGCGAGGTCACCCTCGAGGACATGGAAATACGCGCCGTGGTCGACACGCTGCCCACAGATGACACCACTGAGCTCGTCGAGCTCGGTTGAGAGGGATCAATGGCCAAGCTCTACTTCCGCTACGGCGCGATGAACTCGTCGAAGTCCGCGCTGCTGCTCACCGCCGCGTACAACTACGAGGAGCGCGATCAGCGCCCGGTGCTCGTCAAGCCCGGAATGGACACCAAGGCGGGGAAGGCCGTGTCCTCGCGCATCGGCATCACCAGAGACGTGGACATCCTGCTTGGCGCAGACGAGTCGCTAGTCGGGCGCCTCGAGCAATTGGCGCCGCTGTCGGAGATCGACGCGGTCTTTGTTGACGAGGCCCAGTTCCTCACGCCCGCGCAAGCGGACGAGGCTTTCACCCTTGCCGTCACCGGTGGCATCCCCGTGCTCTGCTACGGCCTGCGCGGCGACTTCATGACGGTCTCCTTCCCCGGCTCACGCAGGCTCATGGAGATCGCCCACTCGATCGAGGAGCTCAAGACCATCTGCCGTTGCGGATCGAAGGCGATCTTCAACGCGCGCATCGTGGACGGGCACTTTGTGAGCCACGGCGCCCAGGTGGCGATCGACGGCCAGCAGGCGTCGTACGAGTCGCTGTGCGGCAAGTGCTACATCGAGAAGGTCGGGCCCGTGGGCGGCGCGGCGGAGTGACTCGCGGGGCGGCACGATGAACACCGATCTCATCATCGTCGGCGTGCTGCTGGTCGCGACGGTGACGATGTTCGCCGCAGGGCGGCCGCGCATGGACGTCGTGGCGCTTCTGGTCATCATCGCCCTTCCCGTGCTCGGGATCCTCGATATCGACGAGACGCTCTCGGGATTCTCCGATCCCAATGTGCTGCTCATCGCGGCACTGTTTGTGGTGGGCGAAGGTCTGGCGCGCACGGGCGTGACGTATCGGCTAGGGGACCTGCTGGCAGCGCGCGCCGGCGCTTCTACGGGCCGCCTCATCGTGCTCCTGATGCTGTCCGTTGCGGGCCTCGGAGCGGTGATGAGTTCAACTGGGGTGGTCGCGATCTTCATCCCCGTTGTGCTGTCGATAGCGGCACGAACCGGCTTGTCGGCGCGCCAGCTCATGATGCCGCTGAGCTTTGCGGCTCTCATCTCCGGCATGCTCACGCTCATCGCGACCACGCCGAATCTGGTGATCGATGCGGAACTGCGGCGCGCGGGGTGGGGGCTCGGCTTCTTCACGCTCACGCCATATGGGCTCGTGGTACTCGCCCTCGGCATCGTCTATATGCTCTTCGCGCACCGCAGGCTCGCTACGCGCACGCCCGACGCCGCGGCCACGTCTCGCCGCACGTTCACTTCCCTTGTTGACGACTTTGGGATCGAGGCCCGCACCCATCGATACCGCGTGGCCGGCGCGTCGAAGTTGGTGAAGGAGAAACTCGCCGACGTAGATCTGGCGCCTGCCCGTGGATCGGTGCTTGCGATCGTGCGCACCAGGCCTATCCGCGGCGACACCCTTCTCGTGGATCCGGAGACGCGCATACGTGCGGGTGACGCGCTCGTGATCAATGCGGAGCTGAGCGACGAGCAGGCTCAGGTGCTGGGGCTCGGGGACAGGGCGCGCCTGAAAAGCTTCTACGATCGCTTCTCGCGCGAGGTGGGAATGGCAGAGTTCATCGTCACTCCAGAGTCGCGCGCCATCGGCCGCTCGGCGCGGGACCTGCGCTTCCGCGAACGGTACGGCCTCACGGTGCTCGGTGTGCGGCACGGCGGTGAGGCCCGCCATGGCTCGTATTCCGACTACGACCTGCGCATGGGCGACACGATCCTGGTTGCGGGCGGCTGGAACGCGATCAAGGCGCTCCAGTTGCGGGCGAGCGACTACGTTGCGCTTGACCTGCCCGTGGAGGTGCGGGAAATGTCGCCCGCCGCCCCACGAGCGCCCTATGCGGTGGGCGCCGTGGTGCTGATGGTGGTGCTCATGGTCAGCGGAATCGTCCCCAACGTGATCGCGGCGCTCATTGCCGCGGTGCTCATGGGCGCGTTCGGCGTGATCGACATGGGCAGCGCCTACAGGGCAATTCACTGGCCGACGCTGCTTCTCATCGCGGGCATGTTTCCGATCGCGATCGCGCTGGAGAAGACGGGCGGTGTTGACCTCGTAGTGGACGGACTGGTCGGAGCGTTCGGCGGGGCCGCGCCCAGGGTGATGCTCGCCGTGTTCTTCGTGGCGACCGCGGTCATCGGGCTCTTCGTCTCCAACACGGCAACGGCGATCCTCATGGCGCCAATAGCGATCGCCACGGCGGCGCAGCTCGAGGTTTCGCCCATTCCGTTCGCGATCACCGTCGCTCTCGCAGCCTCGTCGGCCTTCATGACCCCTGTGTCATCTCCCGTGAATACCTTGGTGGTCGACCCTGGCAGGTACA
Organism: Demequina sp.; assembly: GCA_024707205.1. Lineage (NCBI taxonomy): Bacteria > Bacillati > Actinomycetota > Actinomycetes > Micrococcales > Demequinaceae > Demequina > Demequina sp. Next base: position 2,383,080 of record JANQAD010000001.1, on the reverse strand, counting down.
CCTTCGGAGACTTCGTGCGCATCGGCGTACCTTTCACCTTCGTCGTCCTCGTGGTCGCCGTGATCCTTGTGCCGCTGCTTGCACCCTTCTAGTCAGCGGGCGCCCGGCTTGCCAATTCGTGCAAAAGGTGCGAGCCTAGCGATATGTCGGTCACTATCGTTCGACAGTCGTTGAGAAGAGGTTTGTCATGACCGAGCAGTCCACGCCGAGCGAGAGCGCCGGCACCTACACCAAGCTTGCAGCCGAGACCATGCTCGACGCCATGAGCCAGTTGCGCTCGGCGCTCGAGAACAAGGTGGGCAGCGTCGGCAACAAGGTCAGCACCCGAATGGGCAGGGGAGACGTGCGCGCCGCGATCCTGTCGCTCCTGACCGAGCAGCCCATGCACGGTTACCAGATCATCCGCCAGATCGAGGAGCGCACGGACGGCCGCTGGAAGCCGAGCGCCGGTTCCGTCTACCCCACGCTCCAGATGCTGGCCGACGAGGGACTCGTGACGGCAAAGGTCGAGCAGGACCGCAAGACCTACGAGCTAACCGAGACCGGCAAGGAGGCCGCGGCGGAGGTCGTCGACGACACCCCATGGGCCAAGGAGGAGGCCTTCGAGGCCGCCGCACCCCACAGCCCGCTACCTAAGGCGGGCCTGGACCTCGCACAGGCCGTCTCCCAGGTCGCCCGGACGGGTACGTCCGAGCAGAAGGAACAGGCTAAGGACCTGCTCGACGAGACGCGCCGCAAGATTTACGCGATCCTGGCGCAGTGAGCCTTAGCGGTCGCGCGCGCTACCGCCGCATCATCAGGTTCGCCGCGTGGAATCTCGCGGTGACCTGGTGGTTCGAGTTGGTGCTGCCCGTCATCGGCCTGCGCCGAGTCGCCGAGCGCAACCGGTCGGAGCGGATGATTCGCTTCGCGAGGAAGTTCCGCGCGCTCGCCGTGGAGCTTGGCGGGCTCATGATCAAGGTGGGCCAGTACATGAGCTCCCGCCTCGACGTGCTGCCGCCGGAGCTCACGAAGGAGCTCGAAGGGCTCCAGGACGAGGTGCCGGCAGTCCCGTTCCCCGACATCAAGGAACTCGCGGAGCAGGAGCTCGGCGTCTCGTTTGAGCGCGTCTTCGCGCAGATCGACACCACTCCCGTTGCCGCGGCCTCGCTCGGCCAGGTCTACCGGGTCACCCTCAGCCCGGCCGACGCTGCGGACGCCGGGTTCACGCAGGCCGTGCTCAAGGTGCAGAGGCCGGGAATCGACGCCGTGGTGGACGTGGACCTCGCGGCCCTGCGCCGCATCGCGCGCTGGCTGCAGCGCCTGAAGGCGGTCTCCAAGCGCGCCGACGCACCCGCCCTCATCGAGGAATTCGCGGCCACGAGCCGCGAGGAGATCGACTACCTGCATGAGGCGGCGAACGCCGAGCGCTTCGCCGCGGACTTCGCCAACGCGCCGGACGTCAAGGTGCCGGCGGTGGCGTGGGAGCGCACAACTCGCAGGGTGCTGACGCTCGAGGACGTCACCGCCATCAAGATCATCGACAAGGACGCGCTCATCGCGGCCGGCATCGAGCCCAAGGACGTCGCCAACCGCTTCGCCGAGGTGATGTTCGACCAGTTCTTCACCCACGGGTTCTTCCACGCGGACCCACACCCGGGAAATCTGTTCGTCGCGCCCTCACCCGAACCAAGCGTTGGGCCGGCGTGGTCCCTGGTATTTGTCGATTTCGGCATGATGGGCGAAATCCCGCCCACGCTCCGCTCCAACCTGCGCAAACTGCTCATCGCCGCCGCAGCCCGCGACGGCAAGGGCATCGTGGATGCGGTTCAGGGAGCAGGCGTGCTGCTGCCCGGCGCGGACACGCACGAGCTGGAGCGCGTGCTCACCAAGCTCTTCGCGCGGTTTGGCGGGATGGGCTTCGCCGACCTCAAGGAGGTGGACCCGCGAGAGTTTCGCGAGTTCGCGGAGGAGTTCGGCGACGTGCTGCTCGCCCAGCCCTTCCAGCTCCCGGAGAACTTCCTGCTGATCGGCCGCGCGGGTTCGCTGACGTCCGGGCTGTGCAGCTCGCTCGAGCCCGACTACAACCTGTGGGACTCCGTGGAGCCCTACGCGCAGCAGCTCCTGCGCGAGGAGAGCGGCAATCTCCTCAACGACTTCGCCAAGCAGGCGGTGGGCAACGTGCAGGTGGCGTGGAAGCTGCCCGCACGGCTCGACGAGGTGGTCACGCGGCTCGAGGACGGCACCCTGCCCATCTCGGTGCCCAAGGTGGAGGCGGCCGTGGAGCGGGTCGAGAGGCTCGTGAAGCGCGCCGTCGGCTCCGTCATCTTCGTTGGGCTGCTCGTTGGCGGCGCGGTGCTGCACGCGCACGAGCCCGCGCTCGGCACCTGGATGATGGCGGCGTCTGTGCTCCCGCTCGCGTACGCGGTGTTCGGAGCGCGCCGCTAGCGGAGTTCCGCGTCGCGAGCCGCGGTGAACGCCTCCACGCAGCGGCGAATGTCGTCCTCGGAATGCGCCGCGGACAGCTGCACGCGGATCCGCGCCTTGCCAACGGGCACCACCGGATACGAGAACGCCACCACGTAGACGCCGAGCGCGAGCATCCGGTCCGCGATGCGGGCGGCGAGCGCGGCGTCGCGGAACATCACGGGCACGATCGCGTGCTCGCCGTCCAGCAGATCGAACCCCGCATCCGCCATGAGCGAGCGGAACAGCGCCGCATTGCGCGCCACTCGAGCGCGGAGCTCCGCGCCGCCCGCCACCAGGTCCAGAGCCTCGAGGGTTCCGGCGACGACGGCCGGCGCCACGGTGTTCGAGAACAGGTAGGGCCGGGCGCGCTGCCGCAGCAGCGCGATGATCTCCGCGTGCCCGGAGACGTACCCGCCGGAGGCGCCGCCGAGCGCCTTGCCGAAGGTTCCCGTATAGATGTCGACGCGCCGCTCCACGCCAAACAGCTCGGGCGTGCCGCGGCCGTTGGCGCCGATGAAGCCCACCGCATGCGAGTCGTCCACCAGCACCAGGGCGCCGTATCGCTCGGCGAGGTCGCAGATTCCCTCCAGCGGCGCGAAGTACCCGTCCATCGAGAACACGCCGTCCGTGACGATGACGATCTGGCGGGCGCCCGACGCTGCCTCCAGTTGCGCCTCGAGGTCGCCGAGGTCCCGGTTGCGGTAGCGGAACCGCTGGGCCTTGCACAGCCGGATCCCGTCGATGAGCGACGCGTGATTGAGCTCGTCGGAGATGATCGCGTCCTCGGCGCCGAACAGCGCCTCGAAGACGCCGCCGTTCGCGTCGAAGCATGAGGAGAAGAGGATCGTGTCCTCGGTGCCGAGGAACTCGGACACGCGGCGCTCGAGCTCCACGTGCAGCTCCTGCGTGCCGCAGATGAACCGCACGCTCGCCAGGCCGAAGCCCCACTCATCCATGGCGCCCTGCGCGGCCTTGACAATGCGGGGGTCGTCCGCGAGCCCGAGGTAGTTGTTCGCGCAGAAGTTGAGCACCTCGGCACCGCCAGTGCTGACGAGCGCGGCCTGCGCGCCCGCTAGCGGCCGCTCGCCCTTGAGCGTGCCTGCTTCACGAATCTCCTCGAGCGTTGTCGCGAGCCGCTCCTTCATCGCTCCGTACATGGCGATCCCTTCTTCAGATGGTCAGTCGAAAACCGGCGGTCAGTCGAAAGCCTGGGTCCAGTCGAGCACCACCTTGCCCGCATGCGCGGTGCGGGCCGTCGCGAAGCCCTGCTCCCAGTCCCGGGCGGGCATGCGGTGGGTGATGACGGTGTCGAGCGCGGCGCGCAGTTCGGCGCTGGTCTGCAACATGGCGCTCATCGCGTACCAGGTCTCGAACATCTCCCGACCGTAGATCCCCGTGATGGTCAGCATGTGCGTGACCACCTTGGCCCAGTCCACGTCGATGGGGCCCGTTGGCAGGCCCAGCATCGCCACGCGGCCGCCGTGGGTGAGGTTGTCGATCATTTCGGGCAGCGCGGTCGGCTGCCCGCTCATCTCGAGGCCGACGTCGAAGCCCTCACGCATGCCGAGGCGCCGCTGCGCATCAGCCACGCGCTCGCTCGAGACATCGATGACGAGGTCGGCGCCCACCTGCCGCGCGAGCTCGAGGCGCGGCTCCGAGATATCCGTGACCACGATGAACCGCGCACCAACGTGCCGCGCGACGGCGGCGGCCATGAGGCCGATGGGCCCGGCCCCGGTAATGAGCACGTCCTCGCCCACGAGGGGGAACTTGAGCGCGGTGTGGACCGCGTTGCCGAGGGGGTCGAAGATCGCCGCGAGATCCAGGTCGATCTCGTCGTGGTGGACCCACACATTGGACTCCGGAAGCACCACGTACTCGGCGAAGGCGCCGTTGCGGTTGACCCCCAAACCGGATGTGCGGTTGCACATCTGCCGGCGCCCCGCGCGGCAATTGCGGCACGTGCCGCACACGATGTGGCCCTCGCCGGAGACGATCTCGCCAACGTGGACGTCCCGCACCGAACGCCCCACCGCCACGACCTCGCCGGAGAACTCGTGCCCGGGGATGATGGGCGGCACCAGCGTCGACGCGGCCCAGTTGTCCCAAGATTCGATGTGCAGGTCCGTGCCGCAGATGCCCGTGCGTAGCACGCGGATCGTCACGTCCGCATCGCCGGCCGTGGGATCTGGCACCTCGGTGAGCTGCAGACCCGGCCCAGCCGCCGATTTGAGGAGCGCGCGCACGGTGACCCTTTCGTTCCAGCCAACCCAGCGTCGGCCCGTGAGACCAGTATCCCGCCGTCAGGGACGCTCCCACGCTTCCGTTGGTCCTACAACCACCGTGAAGAGGGGGTGAGGCCTCGGCGCTGAGCCCGCCCAGCGTCGGGCATCCGCGGGAGAGCGGGCCGCGAGCTTTGCGCCAAGGTGCGCCCATTCAAATTCCAGTTGGCCCGACGCTACGGTCAGCTGGGCGTTCGCCTCACCTGGTGCGTCGATTCGGCTTCGGTCAAAGCGGTAACCCCTGGCATCGGCCTCATCCGCGAGGGCGGACAGGTAGCGGCCGATCGTCTCAAGGGGAGTCTCGGTCGCGCGAAATCGATCGAGCTGCGGGTGGCGCGTATAGCCGCGGGTGCGGCCGGCGAGCACGGCCTGCGCCAAGAGCGCCTCTCGCCAGCATGCGACGAGCGCAGCTCGGTCGAGTTGGCTCGGATGGAGGGACCAGAGGCGCACCCGACTATTGTGCGGGCGCTGAGTGCCGCGCGAAGAGGCGCGCCCCCGTGCACAGCCTCAGCGCGCTCACCACGCCAAGGCCCGCGGTAACCAGCAGTGCAACCGTGAGCGCGAGCCTGCCGAACCCGTTGGCGGGGTCGAGGAACGGGTACGGGATGCGGCCGCCGAGCGCCTCGTTGGCGGCGATGTAACCGAGCCACAGCGCGGGAACCGCGAAGACGGTCCACAGGGTGTGCCACGGGAGCCGCTCCCGTTGGCCCACGAGCACCCAGTCGGCCACGAGGATCACGCCGGTGCCGCCGTGGATCATGGCGTTCGCCCACGGGAACGTCGGGTGGCCGAAGTGGGCGAGCATCGCCCAGTAGACGACGCCGGTGATGACGGCGTAGGTGGCGGCGTTGACGCGAAGCAGGGCCACCCAGCGCGGCTCGTGCGGACCGTTGAGTGCGGCGCAGACGAGCGCGGCGATGGCAGCGAGGGCTGCGAGTGGGGTGAAGTAGACGGGTAGTTCCGCCCACGTGAATGTCCCATATGTGAGGTCTGCCCAGGCCTGGAAGCACAGACTGGTGGCGATGGCGGCGGCGGCGCCGAGTCTCAGCCCGGCGATCGTGGCACCCTTGCTCACACTCCGGGACTCTACCTACCGGCCGGGGGAAGTCCTCACCCAGGCACGCCCGCTGTGATGGATTCGACAGCGCGTCGTGGCGCACTACCAAGCCGAAGGCTTGTAGTCCTTCAGGAAGACGCCGAAGAGGTCCTCGCCGAGCTCGCCTCTGACGATGGGGTCGTAGACGCGCGCGGCGCCGTCCACGAGGTCGAGGGGAGCGTGAAAGCCCTCCTCGGCGAGCCGCACTTTGGTGGGGTGGGGGCGCTCGTCGGTGATCCAGCCGGTGTCCACGCTCGTCATGAGGATGCGATCGGCCTCGAACAGCTCGCGCGCGCTGGTTCTGGTGAGCATGTTCACGGCCGCCTTCGCCATGTTCGTGTGCGGGTGACCAGGACCCTTGTATCCCCGGTTGAAGACCCCCTCCATCGCGGACACGTTGACCACGTAGCTGCGGCCGCTGCGGGCCCCGCGGGCCGCGGTGGCCAGCTGCGGCCTCAGCGCGTTGATGAGGATGAAGGGCGCCGTGCTGTTGCACAGCTGGACCTCGAGCAGCTCCAGCGCGTCCACATCGCCGAGCGCGTGCACCCAAGAGTTGGTGTGGTGCAGGTCGGGAATGAGGCCTCCGGCGTCGATCGCGGTGCCGTCCGCGAGCTTCGCGAGCGAAGAGGATCCGGGGGCCAAGGCGAGCGCGGTGAGACGCTGGGCGTTCGCGGACGCGAGCAAAGGGTGCGTGGCGACGGCGTCCTCGATCGAGTGCGGGTGCACGTCGCTGGTGCGTCCGAGCGTGAGCAGTTCCGGACCCCGGCCCTCCGGCCACAGGCCCGCCTCGAGGGGAGCCAGTTCCGCATCGGCGAGCGGAGAGTAGGCGCCGGGGGAGCGTCGGACCGTCTGCGCCGCGTTGTTGATGAGGATGTCGAGTGGGCCGTCCGCGGCCACAGATTCCGCGAGCGCGACCACTTGAGAGGGGTCGCGCAGGTCGATGCCCACCACCCGCAGGCGGTGTAGCCACTCGGCGGCGTCGGGCATGGCGGAGAACCGGCGCACGGCATCGCGAGGGAAGCGCGTGGTGATGGTCGTGTACGCGCCGTCGCGCAGCAGCCGCAGCGCGATGTGCATGCCGATCTTCGCCCTGCCGCCCGTGAGCAGCGCGCGCTTCCCACTGAGGTCCGCTCGGGCTTCGCGCTTGGCGTGGCTGAGGGCAGCGCAATCGGGGCACAACTGGTGGTAGAACGCGTCGACCACCGTGTACTTGCGCTTGCAGATGTAGCACGGGCGCGCCTTGGCGAAGGTGCCGACGGTGGGCACGGCCGCCTGCGCCGTGAGCGTGATGCCCCGCGTCTCATCGTCGATGCGGTCTGGCGCGCCGGTGGCCGTGGCCTCCACGACCGCCTTGTCTGCCTCATAGATCGCCGCCCTGCGGTCGCTGCGGCGCTGCTGCTTGACGGCCTTGATCATGTGGGCCGTGGCGTTGCGCACGGTGACGAAGTCCGGGTGGTCCTCGCCGACCTCCTTGAGCGACGCGAGCACGCGCAGGGTCACCTCGAGGTCGTCGGGGTCGATTCCTTCGCGCATTCGGGCAATTCTACGGAAGCCTGGCGGTGCGCCCCCACGCGGCCGAACACGTGCGTGCGCTGCACGGCGTAGGAGGCGGCGAACAGCGTCAGGTCCGTAGCGACCTTGGCCGCCAGCAGCGGGAGCCCAACGGAGGTGAGCGCCCAGAGTCCGAGGTACGAAGCGACCAGCAGTGCCGCGGCGAGCGCCGCGTAGCGCGCGATCTGCGGCCCAAGGCGCCCTGTGGAGCGGAAGACGGTGCGGCGGTTCAGCGTGAAGTTGACCGTTCCGGAGACGAGCCGGGCGCCGACGATGGAGACCGCGAGGCTACCGGTCAGGGCCGAGAGCGCCAGCAACAGCAGGGTGTCGAGCCCGAAGGCGATGAGCGACGATCCGGCGAACAGCAGGATCGGCAGGAGCACTCGCCACGAGTCCGCAATGGGCCGGAAGTGCGAGGACGCGTTGTGGTCGAGGTAGACGGTCTCGATGGGTACCTCGACCACGGGCACGCCCTGCCGAGCCGCGTCCAGCAGCATCCGCAGCTCATAGGCGAACCTCTCGCCGCGGACGGTCAGAAGCCACGGAAGGAGCCCCGGCGGGTACGCCCTGAGCCCCGTCTGCGTATCCGTGAGGCGCCTGCCCGTGACCGATGCCACGAGCCACGAGGTCACCGAGTTGCCGAATCGCGACCGCAACGGCACCGGCACATCGAACCTTCGTGCGCCCAGCACGATGCCGTCCGCCTCACCCGCGGCCCGGCGTTCCGACGCCAATGCACCGACAGCGCGCACGTCCTCGGGAAGGTGCTGGCCATCGCTGTCCGCGCACACCACCGTCTCGCCCGGCGCATTCTCGAGCAGCCAGCGAAACCCCGTCCGCAGGGCCGCCGCCTTGCCCTCGTTCTCGAGATGGGTCAGGACCACCGCGCCAAGCCGGCCCGACGCTGCGAACAGTTCCGCGTACGCCTCCCCTGATCCGTCGTCTACCACGACCACGCGGGACCACGGGGCGAGGCGAGAGACGAGCTCTGGCAAGCGAGCGTCGGGCTCATAGGAGGGGATCAGCACCCACACGGCGACACCCGCCCGCTCACTCGAACCACAGGATGTCTGAGGTGCCGCGCTCGCGGTGCTTGCCGAGCGGGTTGTTCACGAGCTCACCGTCGCTGACCATCGCCGAGGAGCCACCGCCGTCGAGGTTGTAGGCGACCGTGGCACCGAGCGACTGCATGATCTCGGCGAGCTCCGTCATCGTGACGCCCGAGCTTTCGCTCGAGCGGCCGTCGACGACCACGAAAACAAAGTGATTGGCGCTGACCATGCCGATGGCGGTGCGCGGCTGGCTGCCCTGGATGGAGTGGTTGCCAAAGTTGGTATCGACCTCGACCTCATCGATCCCCGAGACGATCTCCCCGTCGTCGACAAGGGCGGGGCCAAATGACAGCGTCTGCCACGCGCCCGCGTCGACGAGCTCCTGGGCCGAGGTTGCGGTCTCGTCGTAGATCGCCATGGTGCCGTCGCGGTAGATGACCGCGCCGGTGCGCGCCCCGGAGTCCCGATAGATGACGCCGTTGCGGATCTCAATGCCGGTGTCGCGGAAGCCGTAGTAGTCGCCGTTGATGGCGAAAGCGGCGCCCACATCTGCCGCAATGTCGCTCGGATCCTCCGTGATGTTCAGGCCGAACTCGTCGTTGGCGAACGCTGACTTGAGCTGGGTGATGTCGCTGAAGGTGACGTCGGCGACGTAGTAGGTCACCGTGCCGCTGGCGGTCTCCAGCGTGTGCTTGGTGTACGTGACGCTCGGCTCGGCGAGGTCGGTGTCGTTGGAGGCCGCGTCCGCGCTCTGCTGTGCCTCGTAGGCGCTGGCGTGCGAGACCTCTACATGGTCGAAGACGTACCGATCGAGCGCCCAGTAGACCACGATGCCCGCGGCAAGCAGCAGCAGGGCGATGGATCCGAGGATCGACTTCACGAGGGGACGTCTCATGCGGTCGACGCTATGAACGCACCCCTGGACTCGGCCGCGAACGGCCTGGGAGATTGCTGAGACTTAGCGCTGGCGCTAGGCGTCCAGGGCGGCGCGGATGTCGCCTACGAGGGTTGCCGGCAGGTCGTCGGGGGAGTAGCGCGCGATGACGTTGCCCTGCTTGTCGATGAGGAACTTGGTGAAGTTCCACGGAATCACGCCCGTGAGGCGGTTGTGCCTCTGCTGCTTCATCCACTTGTAGAGCGGGTGTTGGTGGCGCCCGTTCACGTTGATCTTGGAGAACATGGGGAAGGTGACGCCGTAGTTCATTTGGCAGAATTCGCCGATCGCATCCGCGTCGTCGAACTCCTGACCGGCGAACTGGCTGCAGGGGAAGCCGAGCACCACGAACTCGTCGGGCCCGAACTCCTCAAAGAGCTTCTGGAGACCCTCGAACTGGGGCGTCTTGCCGCACTTGCTCGCGGTGTTCACCACGAGCACGACCTTGCCAACGTAGTCGCCCAGATCCTTGTGCCCGCCGTGCAACAGGTCGGCACTGAAGTCCGCGAGAGTCGTCATGTCAGAAACAACGCGTCTCGCGGCTCAAGATTCCCCGTGCATCGCATGCGCGCCCGCGGTGTCGCTCGTCGGCCTGTGCCCGTGCTCCTTGCCGATGCCGAAGTAGTGGCGGAAGCTGTAGATGGTGGGCTCCCACGCGCGCGGGTCAATGTGCTGCGTTCCAGGGGCGACGATCCGCGGATCCGCGTGAACCCGCACCACCTCCGCCTCCACGATGGAGTACCCCTCGAGTCCCTTGGTGATGCGCAGCACGCGCGCCTCTAGCTGCAGCGCGCACTCGGCCACGAGCGGAGGGGCCACGAGATCCGCCGCTTCCGGCGTGAGACCTGCGGCCGCGAACTTGTCCGCCACGTGCGCGTAGCGGTGCGCCTTCTCTGCGGGCACAGGGCTGCGCCCAGTCGTGTCCGCGATGCGCTCCACCGCGGGCCACAGCTCGGGGCCGGGGAAGTTCACGGTGAGCTCTGGGCGTGCCGTCACGTTGTCGATGGTCTGCCCGCCATCCTCAAGGCCGATGACAAGCATCTGGCCAAGCGCCCAATAGGACGACGCTGGGGCCAGGTTGGCGGTGCCGTCGCCGTTGGTGGACCCCAGCAGCATGACGGGGGTGCCTACGTAGAGCACCGATGGGCGGATCACTAGATGGGACATAGTGCCTCACGATTAAAGCGGAAGATGTTACGGTCAATCCTATGCAGGAATCGGTGGTCGAGGCGATGCGCGGCCACGGCGCGCCCGTGACCGCTCGGTGGCTGGCCGCCGCCCTCGGGGTCCACGTGACGACGGCGCGGTACCACCTCGACAGGCTCGTGTCGGGCGGCACCGCCGTTCGCATCTCGCACGCGCCCAAGGGCGCGCGCGGGCGTCCCGAGCTCGCCTATGCCCTCATCGACGCCGACTCCGCTCGCGACTCGCTCATAGCGCTGCTAGCGGACCTCGTGGACAGCGGAACCGGCCCCGACGGCGCCCTCGCGGCGGGGCGAGCCTGGGCGGACGCGATTTCCGACGTGACCGGCGATGCGCCGGAGACCATCGAGCGCGTCCTCGCCGTGCGCGGCTTCGCGCCGGAACGCACGGAGAGCGGCTTTGATCTCCATGGCTGCCCGTTCCGCGAGGCGGCACGCCGGTCACCGCGCGTCGTGTGCGCCCTTCACCTCGGCCTCACGCAGCGCCTCGCGGACAGGGCCGACGGCGTGGGCACCTGGAGCGTGGACATCGAGCCCTTCGTGGACCCCACCTTGTGCCGCATCGCGCTGAGCGCGGGGAGCTCCACATGACCGAGATCCGGCTCGCAAGGGTGTACGACGCGCCGTCGCCGGCTGACGGCTTCCGCGTGCTCGTGGATCGGCTGTGGCCGCGGGGGATCAGCAAAGAGCGGCTCCCGCTCGACCTGTGGGCGACCGACGTCGCGCCGAGCGCGGAACTTCGCAACTGGTTTCACCATGACCCCGAGCTCTTCGAGGAGTTCGCGGCGCGCTATCGCGCCGAACTCGCGGCCGCACCGGGCTGGATGAGCTCGTCACCGTGTGTGAGGCCAACCCCGTGGTCACGCTACTGTTTGCGGCTAAGGATCCCGCCGTGAACCAAGCCGTGGTGCTGCGCGAGGCGCTGCTGGAGCGGCTGAAGTGAACGGAAGCGACGCCTGCTGGCTCTCCGAAGTGTGTGAGTGCGGAGCGATCAACGAAGGTCCCGCGACCACATGCTGGCGCTGCGGCAGGGACATACGAACCGAGGAGAGGGATGACGCGGCTGACGCGACTGCTGAACAGTGAACTGCCGATAGTCCTTGGCCCCTTCGGGGGAGCCTCGAGCGTGGAGCTCGTGGGCACCGTCGCGGATCTCGGGGGCGTAGGGTCCTATGGCCTCTACGGGTATGACGCCGCACGCATCGCGGACACGGCGGCCCAGCTGCGAGCGCGCACAACCGGGAGCATCGCGCTGAATCTGTGGCTGCCCCGCGGAGACGAGGTGACCCCAGGCGACGTCGACGTGACACCCGGCCCAGGCGTCGGGCAGCTGCTCGAGGAGATGGACGCGCAACCCGTGCTCCCCGAGCGCTTCCTACCCCCCATAGAGGAGCAGGTGGACGCGGCTATCGAGGCCAGGCCGGCCGTGCTGAGCTTCGTCTACGGGGTTCCGTCCGCGGACGTCATAGAGCGCGCGCACGCGGAGGGAATCGCGGTGGTGGCGACGGCGACGACCGTTCCGGAAGCGCTCGCTCTCGAGGCCGGGGGAGTGGACGCGATCGTTGCCAGCGGGTCCGAGGCCGCGGGCCATCGCGTGTCGTTCCTCCACGACCCCGCGGGCGCTCTTGTGGGCAGCATGAGCCTGGTGCCTCAGGTCGCCGACGCCGTGCGCGTGCCCGTGCTCGCCGCCGGCGGCATCGCCGATCGTAGGGGAGTGGCGGCCGCGTTCGCCCTCGGTGCCGAGGGAGTGGTCGTCGGCACGGCCTTCCTCAGGACGCAGCAGTCCGCGATCTGCGCCTCATACCGGCGCGCGATCCTGGGCACCGCCGCCCACGACACGGTGCTGACGACGGCGATGAGCGGGCGCCTCTCGCGCGGGGTCCCGAACCGGGCCATGCGGGTAGCCGAATCGGAGCCGCAGCTCCCGTTCCCCGCGCAGAACTGGCTCACGGGTCAGTTCCGCGCCGAGGCCGCGAAGCGAGACCAGGCCGACCTGCTGTCGCTCTGGGTTGGCCAATCGGCCCCGCTCGCGATCTTCGCCGAGGCGGGTGACGTGTTCCGCGAGCTCGCCGCGGGCCTGCCCTCCTGACGCGGCATGATGGGCGAGTGGAAGCTCTAGTAACCCCGGCGCCGGTGCGCAAGCATGCGCTGTGGGAGGACGCGATCGCGCTCGTGACGGGCGCGTTCCTCGTCTCCTGGGGCATGTTCCTGCTGAAGACGATCGGCGGCGTGAGCGGCGGCCTTGCCGGCGTCTCGTTCCTCGTCACGTACGCGACCGGGTGGCGACTCGGCCTCGTGTTCTTCGTGGTAAACCTGCCGTTCTACTACCTCGCGTGGCGACGCCTTGGCCCGCGGTTCACGGTCAAGACCCTGGTGACCGTGGCGCTGATCTCGATCGGCACCGGGCTGCACCGGCTCTACATCGACGTGAGCCACGTGGCGACGCCCTACGCCGCGATCTTCGCGGGCCTCGCGATCGGCATGGGGATGCTGGTTCTCTTCCGCCACGGCGCCTCCGCGGGCGGATTCGGCATCCTCGCCGCGTACATGCAGGAGCGCCACGGCATCAGGGCGGGCTATGTGCAGGGGGCGCTTGACGTGGTGGTCGTGATCGCGTCGCTCGCCCTTGTGGACCTGTGGACGCTGGCTTGGTCCGTGGTGGGCGCTCTGGTGCTCAACCTGGTGCTCGCCATCAATCACCGCCCGGGGCGGTACTACGGTTAGCTGAGGGCGCCGATCCCCAAGAAAAGCAGCGCCAGCGCCGGCGCTACAAGCTGCACCAGCGCGGCCCTCGCCTTGGACGGCGACGAGATCAGCAGCACCAGCCCGGCCGCGACCATGGACCCGCAGCCCGCGATTAGCAGCGCCGCCCCCGGCCCCTCATGGCCGACGGCCGTGGTCACCACCCCCGCCGCACTCACCACCGCGAGGAACAGGTTGTAGAAGCCCTGATTGAAGGCGAGCTCCTTGGTGGCAGCGGCCTGTTCTGCCGACATTCCAAACGTGGCAAGGCCCCGCGGCGTTGTCCACGCGAACGACTCGAGCCAGAAGATGTACACGTGGATGAGCGCCGCTAGCGACGCGAAGACGAGGGCGATCACGATCATGAGCGAGCCTTCCTGTAGGCGGCTGCCGCCGCGACGAACGCATCCCAGATCCCCGTGAGGTCATCGCGCTCGGGATGGAACTGCACGGCCACGCAGAACGCGAGTGAAGGGTCCTCCACGGCCTCTATCACCCCGTCTATGGAGACGGCAGAGACTGTCAGCCCGGAACCGAGCCTGTCGATCGCCTGATGGTGATACATGGGCACCTCGCGTTCACGCGGATGCATGGTTGCCAGCAAGGAGCCCTCGCTGACGGTGACCCCAACGCGCCGGTACACGGCATCCCCGCCCTGGTAGCCGGTGTGACCGAGCCGGTCGGGGAGGTGCTGAACCAGGGTGCCGCCTCGCGCCACGTTGATCAGCTGTGCACCGCGGCACACGCCGAGCACCGGAAGCCCTAGTCCGCACGCGCCATCGAAGAGCGCGGCCTCCCACGCGTCACGGTCGCGACGTGGCTCGTCGGTCTCCGCGTGGGGTTCCGCGCCGTACGTCGCCGGATCCACGTCGTAACCCCCGGCGAGGTAGAGCCCGTCTATCGAGGAGAGCACCCCAGCCACAGCGTCGGGCGTTGGCGGTTGAGGAGGCAGGACGCTCACCGCGCCCCCGGCTGCCACCACGGGGGCCGCGTAGGCCCACGGCAGGAACACGGCCTGCGCGTCCCACACGCCACTCTTCGCACGCTCGAGGTAACTCGAGATGCCGATCACCGGTACCGCCAAAGTGTCTCCTTCCGTTGGTGGCAATCTATCCCGCCGGGTTACCGTGGACCGAGCACGGCGCGGCCGCGCCGGCGAGCACCTGGAGGACACATGATCAGCACAGCGCGCACCGAGTGGGCGGGGGGCCTCACGGACGGATCGGGAACGACGACGCTCGCGTCGGGCGTCGGCACGTTCGCAGTGAACTGGAAGGCGCGATCGGAGGGGGCCGACAGCACCACCACGCCGGAGGAGCTCCTCGCCGCGGCGCACGCCTCCTGCTACTCAATGGCCCTGTCCAACGGGCTCGCGAAGGCCGGCAACCCGCCCACGGCCGTGACGACCGACGCACGCGTCACCTTCGTGCCGGGCGAGGGCATCACGCTCATCGAGATAGCAGTAGTGGCGACTGTGCCGGGAATCGACCAGGAGACCTTCTCGGCGGCCGCTCTCGATGCAAAGGCGAACTGCCCCGTGTCGCAGGCGCTGCGCGCCGTACCTATCGAGCTCGTGGAGGCCACGCTCGCCTGATCCGGCCCTAGGCTGGCCACCGTGCGGAGGCCAGGGCGCGGCGTGATCGAGGGCTTTCGCCTCGCCGGCGCCGGCTTTCGCGTGTGGCGGTCCTCGCCGCGGCTCATGATGCTCGGTCTCATTCCGGGTGCGATCACGGCGCTGCTTCTCGTAGGGGTGTTCGTCGCGATCGCCGTGTGGGTCGACGACTGGTCGCGGGGGATCGCGAGCGCGGTCACCGGCGACCCCACGCCCAACGGCCTCATCGTCGCGCTCGTCGCCGTGGGCATCATCGGCGGAAGCGCGCTCCTGGCGGTCTTCACCTTCACCGCGGTGACCCTGCTGATCGGGCAGCCCTTCTTCGAGGCGATCGCCGATCGGGTCGCTCCAGGGGCGGGACTGGTCTTCACCGCGGATGAGCAGCCGTGGCTGCGCTCGACCCTCCGCGGCATCCGCGAGGGGCTGGGTCTGCTCGCGTTCGGCCTGGTGGTTGGCATCGCTGGCTTCGCCCTCGGCTTCATCCCCGTCGTCGGCTCGGCGGCGGCGTTCGTCCTCGCGGCGGTCGTCGGCGGATCGCTGCTGACCCTCGAGCTCACCGCGTACCCGCTCTCGCGAGTTGGCATCACCACGCTCCGTGAGCGCAGGCGGCTTGCGGCTGCCCGACGCTCTCTCACCTTGGGCTTCGGCGTCACCTGCTACTTGGCGTGCCTCATCCCGTTTGCGGCGGTGGTGGCGATGCCCTCGCTCGTGGCGGGCGGCACGCTGCTCGCGGCGCGCCTCGCGGCGCCTACGGGGTCAGAGCCTGCGCCGCCTGGAGCAGGGCGGCCCTGACGGCGCTCACGGCCGCCGACCTGCGGGACGAGCCACGCGCGGCCGTGAAGACCGTCCTGTGAGGCCGCTCTGGGAGCCGCGCGCGTGCGCGTCGATGGTCCGTCCGCGCCACATTAGCCCCGGGATCAGCGCCACGGCGAGCCCGCTCTCCACGAGTTGTGCGTGGGTCTGCAGGTCCGCCGTCTCGAAGCGGACATCGGGCTCGAAGCCGGCGAGCCTGCACTGCTGCTCCGCGAAGTGGCGTGAGGCCGCTCCCCGCGGCTCCATCACCCAGGGAAGGCCCGCCGCGTCGGCGAGGGTGACGACGTTCACGTCTCGGCCTACGGCCAACAGAATCTCATCGTGCGTGAGCGGGACGCGCTCGACTCCGGGATAGTGCGGCGCGGCGTGGTGCGGATACTCCTCGGCCACGACGAGGTCGACGTCGCGCACCCAGGTGTCCTCGAGGGCGGCCGCGGGCTCGCGCTGCGTGGCCACGACCCTCACGTCCGGATACCGCTCCCGAAGGTGCAGGAGTGCGCCGGGGAGGAGAGCGAGCGCGGCCGATTGGAAGATCGCCAGCCGTACGGTGCCCGCCGCCTTGCCCGTCTCGGCGAGCTCGCCCTCCGCGCGCTCCATCGTTGCAAGGAGTTCCTCTGTCCGGTGCACGAGCCTCTCGGCTGCGGGCGTCAGTGTGAGGACCCGGCCCGAGCGGCGCAGGAGCGGCACGCCTGCCTCTCGCTCCAGGGTCGAGAGGTGCTGGGAGATAGCGGATGCGGACAGCCCGGTGGTGCCCGCAACGGCGGTGATGGTGCCTCGCAGGCTGAGTTCGCGCAGCAGGGCAAGGCGGTGAAGGTCCAGCATCTCTCCAGTTTAAGCCGTGCCGCACAATATTGTTAAGGAAGCATCGCTTCTTATTCATGGTCGCTCGCCGCACACT
Source organism: Demequina sp. (assembly GCA_024707205.1). NCBI lineage: Bacteria > Bacillati > Actinomycetota > Actinomycetes > Micrococcales > Demequinaceae > Demequina > Demequina sp. Next base: position 2,366,450 of record JANQAD010000001.1, on the reverse strand, counting down.
GGCACTATGACCGTCACTGCCGACAGCGCCGTCGCGGACGCCGCGGTCGCGCGCGTTCACTCGTGGCTCGCCGAAGCCCATAGCCATAGGGAGTCTGCATCGAGCAGGCGCCTCGCACGACTCGTCGCCGATCCCGAGGGTCTCGCGTTCGCCGTCGCGTTCGTTGACGGCACCATCCGCCCAGAGGACTCGCACGTCGCTGCGCGAAACCTCGCGGCCGCCGCACGCATGCCGGCGCCCTTCCTCTCACGCCCCATGCGCGCCGCGCTGTCGCTCGCGCGCCTGGCGCCCGTGGCACCCTGGATCGCGGTGCCGATCACGCGCCGCGTGGTGCGCGCACTCGTGGGCCACCTGGTGCTCGACGCCCGACCGGCTCGGCTCACAAGGGGCCTACGCCGCCTCCACAATCAAGGCGTCAGGCTTAATGTCAACCTTCTCGGCGAGGCCGTCCTCGGGAACGAGTCCGCCCGCCAACGCCGCGACGGCACCATCGCGCTCATCGAACGACCGGACGTGGACTACGTGTCGCTCAAGGTGTCCTCCGTGGTGGCCCCTCACTCGCCTTGGGGATTCGACGACGCCCTGGTCGCGATCTGCGACCAGTTGCGGCCCATCTACCAGGCGGCCTCCCGCACGGGAACCTTCGTGAACCTCGACATGGAGGAGTACAGGGACCTCGACCTCACGATCGAGGTCTTCACGCGACTCCTTGCCGAGCGCGAGTTCTCGCAGCTGCACGCCGGGATCGTGCTCCAGGCCTACCTGCCGGACGCCCTCGGTGCGTATGACCGCCTGCTGGAGTGGGCGTCGGGCCGTGTGGCAAGCGGGGGAGCGCCCATCAAGGTGCGCCTCGTCAAGGGCGCGAATCTGTCCATGGAGCGCGTCGATGCTGAGTGGCACGGCTGGCCGCTCGCGACGTGGGAGTCCAAGGAGGAGACCGACGCGAGCTACAAGCGGATCCTGTCTCGCGCGCTCACCGAAGAGCACACCGCCGCGGTCCGCATCGGCATCGCGGGCCACAACCTGTTCGACCTCGCGTTCGCGTGGCTCCTCGCGACTGAGCGCGGAGTGGCCGAGGCGATGGACGTCGAGATGCTGCTCGGCATGGCCGAACGCGTTGGCCCAGTGGTCGCCAAGGACGTGGGCGCCGTGCGGCTCTACACCCCGGTGGTGCCGCCCGCGGAGTTCGACGTGGCCATCGCGTATCTGGTGCGCCGACTCGAGGAGGTCGCCAACCCCAGCAACTTCCTCAGCTCCGCGTTCCGCTTCGACACGCAGCCCGACGCCGTCGCCACCGAGGAGACCCGGTTCAGGGCCTCGCTCGAAAAGCTCAACGACGAGATCCCGGCGCGACACAGGGGAGTGGTGAGCTCCTCTCACGCGGGATTCTGCAACCAGCCGGACACCGATCCCTCGATACCGGAGTCCAGGCGCTGGGCCGCGGACATCGCGCGCAAGGTTCCGGGCTCACGTCTTGGTGAGCAGACGGTGCGCGCGGCGTGGGTGGATGACGTCGACGCGGCCGACGCCGTGGTGACGAGGGCGGTCGCGGCGGGGGAGCGCTGGGGTCGGGTGGCGCCCGGAGACCGTGCCGCGATCTTGGAGGCGGCCGCGGAGGCGCTCGAACGCGAGCGCACCGCCCTCGTGGAGGTGATGGCGGCGGAGGCCGGCAAGACCATCGACCAGGCCGACCCCGAGGTGTCCGAGGTCGTCGACTTCGCGCGCTACTACGCGCAGTCCGCAAGAAACCTCGCGGCCATCACCGGCGCAACTCCGGTTCCCAGGCCCGTCACGCTGGTGACGCCACCGTGGAACTTCCCCGTCGCGATTCCGGGCGGCTCCGTGCTCGCGGCCCTCGCGTCGGGCAGTGCGGTCATCCTCAAGCCCGCACCGGCGACCAGGCGCTGCGCGGCGGTGCTCGCCGACGCGCTGTGGGCGTCCGGCATCCCGCGTGACGTGCTGCAGCTCGTCGACTGCGAGGAGGTCCCGGTGGGTTCCGCGCTCGTGCGGGACGAGCGGGTGGACCAGATCGTGCTCACAGGGGCCTTCGAGACCGCGGAGCTCTTCTCCCGTCTGCGCCCTGGGGGCCGCCTGCTCGCGGAGACGAGCGGAAAGAACGCGATCATCGTCACCCCCAGCGCGGACCTCGACCTCGCCGTCCGCGACGTGGTGCAGTCGGCCTTCGGCCACGCCGGTCAGAAATGCTCGGCCGCGTCGCTGGTTGTGCTCGTCGGCTCCGTGGCGCACTCGCGCCGGTTCCTGACCCAGCTCAAGGACGCCGCGTCCTCGCTCGCTGTCGGTACACCGGGGACGCTAAAGAGTCAGATGGGGCCCGTCATCGAGCCGCCGCGCGGCAAACTCCTCGAGGGGCTGACCACGCTTGGGTTCCGCGAGAGCTGGATGCTCGAGCCGAGCCCCTCAACGAAGAGCGGACGCTCTGGTCTCCCGGAATCCGCACGGACGTCGAGTTCGGCGCGCAGGCGCACCTCACGGAGTACTTCGGCCCGCTCCTCACGGTCATGACCGCGCCCACCCTCGACGCCGCCATCGGGGTCGTGAACGCGGTCGACTACGGCCTCACCTCTGGCCTGCACAGCCTCGACCCCGCGGAGATCGAGCATTGGCTTGCGCGCGTCGACGCCGGCAACCTCTACATCAACCGCGGCATCACGGGCGCGATCGTGCGGCGCCAGCCCTTCGGCGGCTGGAAGCGCTCCGCGGTGGGGCCCGGCGCCAAGGCGGGAGGGCCGCACTACGTGGAGCGACTCACCGGTTGGGCCCCGCTGACCCCATCGGACCTCACGGGGTGGGACACGCTGCTCGCCGAGGCGATGGCCACCGACTTCGCGGCGACAGACGAGAGCGGACTCGCGTGCGAACGCAACGTGCTGCGCTACGTGCCCGCGCTCACCGAGATCCGCGTCGGCCACGACGCGGCACCTGGCGACGTGCGCGCGTTAGCGGCCGCTGCGGCCGTCGCGTCGCCGGGCACTCGCGTCACCTTTGCCGGCATGCCCGACGCCGCTCTCGCCGAGGAGCTTCAATCCAGGGGCCTCGTGGTCACCGCGGAGGGCGACGAAGAGTGGGCAGAGCGCGTCACCTCCGAGCGGTTCGCCAGGGTGCGCGCGCTTGGCGAGATCCCAGCAAAGGCGAGAACCGCCTCGGTGACGATATTCGACGACCCGGTCACGGCGTCGGCCCGGCTTGAGCTGTTCCCGTTCGTGCGCGAGCAGGCGATCTCCATGACCGCGCACCGATTCGGCACGCCAAGCCCGATGGCTCAGGCGGTCGAGTTGGCGGCAGCGCGCTCCGCGAGCTGACCGAGGATCAGCTTGGCCGTGGTGCGGCCAGCCCGATTCGACGACACGGTGCTCGCCTGGGGGCCGTAGCCGGCCATGTAGATCGTCGGCTCGGTGACTACCTGTCCGCGCTGGACCGTGATGGCACCGCTGGGGCCCGCGAGGTCGAGGCCCTCGAGGTGGCGCAGCTCCGCACGGAAGCCCGTTGCCCAGACGATCGCGTCGACGTAGGTGAAGGTGCCGTCCTGCTCGATGACGCCGTCGGCGACGACGCGGCGGAACATCGGACGCCGCTGGAGTTGGCCGCGCGCCTCGAGTCGCTGCACGAGCGAGCTGCGGGCAAGGCCCGTCACGGAGACGATCGAGGGGAGGATGGCACCGGAGCGGGCGGCGGCGTCCTGGAGCGAGACGGCACGGGCACCGCGCGTCTCGGAAAGCCACGGCTCGTCGTCGACGAACACCGGCTCGCGGCGCGTGTACCAGAGCGTCGTGGCGCCGACGTTGGCGAGCTCGTCCAGGAATCCGAGGGCCGAGGTGCCACCGCCCACGACGGCGACCTGCCTGCCGCGGAACGGCTCGGCGCTGACCCATTCCGGCGTCGCGACCTGGAGCCCGCCAAACTCTCGGCGCCCCGCGATCGCGGGAACGCGCGGGTTGGTCCACGTGCCCGTCGCGTTCACAAGAACCTGCGCGTCGAGGGTGTCGAAAGGCCCGCCGGGCTCGAGAGTGAGGCGATAGCCGTCATCGGTCCTGTCCACCCACGTCACGGCCGCGGGCCGCGCAACCCTCAGATCGAAGTGCTTCTCGTACATGGAGTAGTACGCGGCCACGACATCACGGGCCGGACGGTCTCGCGGAGCGTCATCGAACGTGAGGCCCATCTCGTGCATCCCCGGCAGGTCGTGGACCTTGTGCGTGTCTCCGAGGCGCAGCGACTCCCAGCGGTGCTGCCACGCGCCGCCGGAACGGGGCCCGGCGTCGAGCACGAGGAAGTCCTGCCCGGGAAGCAGACCCGCGCGACGCAGGAAGTACGCGACCGCAAGACCCGCCTGCCCCGCGCCCACGATCGCGACGCGCGTGGCGACGTGGCGATCGGGGAACTCAGCGTCGGACATGGTGAACAGCCTAGGCCGCGGTCTGGGATGACACAGCAAGGCGTGCCCAGACCGCGGCGCGCTTTGGATAGCCTGGGCCGGGACGCACACATGAGGAGCCCTCGATGACCTACCCGCGCTGGGCCCGCCTTGACTACGGCGGCGTGCTCGTGGGTCTCGTCTTCGTGGCGCTGTCCATGACGCCGTCGATGCTGCCTCGACCCTGGTACTACCAGGGCGCCGTCTCCGGCGTGAGCTTCGCCGGAGGATACGCGCTTGGCGTGGCCCTGTGGCAGGTGGTGCGGTGGGCCGTGCGGTGGCGGAACGACTGGCTCACGGTCTGGGGCTGGGCGATCATCGCTGGCGTCTGGGCGGTGCTATTCGTGATCATGCTGCACTTCGCCACCCAGTGGCAGAACGGCGTGCGGGCCGCCGTCGGGTGGGACGACCTCGACTCGGCGCAAGGCTGGCGACTCCTCGCGGTGACCGTGGCCGTCGCCGGGATCTGCGTGGCCATTGGGAGAGGAATCGCGCGCCTCTACCGACGCGTGCGGGTTCGCACGGGGCACCTGTTCGCCGCGCGGGGCAGGCGATCGGGCGGGACGCTCGCGACCCTCACGGCGACCGGGGTCATGGCGCTTGGCGTGCTGCTCGCGTGGCTCGTCGTCTCCTCGGGCGTGGTGCTGTTCCTCGACTCCAGGTGGGACGTGCGCAACAACACGATGGATCCTGCGTACCCACAGCCCACCTCGTCGCTGCGATCCGGAGGCCCTGGCTCGCTCGTGAACTGGGCAGACGTCGGGTCCAAGGGTCGGTCCGTCGTCGACTCGGGACCGAGCGCCGCACAGATCGCCGAGGTCACCGGAGAGCCAGCCATCGAGCCCATCCGCATCTACGTTGGGCTCAACTCGGCGCCCACCTACGCGGAGCGCGCGCAGCTCGCCGTCAGGGAACTCGAACGCACCCATGCGGAAGACAGGGCGATCGTCGTTCTGCCAGGGCTGACCGGCACCGGCTGGCTGGAGCCGCAGGCGATCGACTCCATCGAGTACCTTCACGGCGGCGACACCGCAATGGTCGCCGCGCAGTACTCGGTGTCTCCCTCATGGGTGAGCTCGATCTTCCACCCCGAGCAGTCCGTCGCGGGGACGAAGGCGCTCTACGAAGCAGTTCACGCATGGTGGGAGGCGCTGCCCGCGGACCATAGGCCGCAGCTGGTCGTGTACGGCGTGAGCCTGGGGGCCCAGGCGCTCCAGGAGACCTTCGGGACCGTTGACGCGATGGTCGACGGGGTGGAGGGCGCGGTCTTCGCGGGCACCCCGGCCATCACGCCGCTCTCGCACGAGTTGCGCGCCATGCGCGATCCCGGAACCCCCGTCACCTGGCCCGTCGTGTCGTCGGTGCCGCAAGTGCAGTTCTTCCCCAATGCGAGCGCGGCGAGGGACTTCGACGGGACCTGGGCCGCTCCGCGCATCGCGTACCTCGAGCACGGCAACGATCCCGTGGTGTGGATGGACTGGTCCATCTTCTACAAGAAGCCGGAGTGGCTCTCTGCGGGTCAGCGCTCACCGGACATCTCGGAGCAGATGGTCTTCATCCCGCTCGTGACGGGCCTCCAGGGCCTCGCGGATATGGCGATGGCAGAGGGCGTCCCGGATGATGCCGCCACCGCTACGCCGACGCGACCTTCTACGCGTGGATCAAGGTCACGGGAGACGGGGGCCTCGACCAGGCGGCCCTCGACCGCATTCAGGACGTCATCGACCAGTACGACACCGCCGCGCCGATCGGCCAGTAGCGCCGCCTTGCCTCGCTCCGGTGCCCGGCGTAGCGTCGGAGGAAGAAAGGGGTGTGCCATGACTGACAAGGATGATCGCCGCCACAAGGCGTTTGAGCAGATTCGCGCAAACGAGCTCGCGCGGGGCGCGAGCGAGGACGAGGCCGCTCAGACGGCGGCGGCCACGGTCGACAAGGTTCTCGCCGCGCAGGATGGCAGCGACTGACGCGACCCTAGACTTGGCGGCGTGACCCCGCCGCCCAATCCCGCCGAACCGTCGGACGCCGTCTGGACCATTCCCAACATCATCTCGATGGTGCGGATAGTCCTCATCGTGGTGTTCACGTGGCTTCTCGTCACCGAGCACGACGGGTGGGCGATCACGGCGCTCGCCGCCGCGGGCATCAGCGACTTCCTCGACGGCTTCCTTGCCCGACGCTGGGGCCAGGTCACGAAGTTGGGTCGCGTTCTGGACCCCACGGCCGACAGACTGCTCACCCTGGCCGTTGTGCTCGGCCTTGGTCTGCGCGGGATCATCCCGTGGTGGCTCGTGGGCGTGCTGTTCGCGCGCGACATCGTGGTGGGGATCGCGCTGCTGTGGGGCCGTTCTCGGAACGTCGGTTCCCCGCAGGTGACGATGACTGGGAAGTGGGCGACCGCCCTGCTCTACGTGTTCTTGCCGCTCGCCTACCTTGCGGCGGTGGCGTTCCCCCGACTGGGAGTGGCTGCACACGGTCGCGATCATCGGAGCGGCCGGCGCCGCGGTGCTGTATTGGGCGGCCGGGCTCGGTTACGTCAGGGACGTGCGCAACCGCGCGGCTAGCCACCCCGGTGACGGCGCGCCGCCTACACTTGCAACAGAGAAGGGAGCCAGCCATGACGTTTGACGAGTCTCCTCTTGAGCGCACCATGTCGATCGACGCCGCGACCGACGAGGCCGCACCCGGGAGGCTGTCTGCCGCGGACCAGGCCGCCGTCGACGCGCTAGGGCCCGAGCACGCCCTCCTCATCGTCCATTACGGCCCCAACCAGGGAGCCCGCTTCCTGCTCGACGTGGACTCGACGACGGCGGGGCGCTCCGTCAACTCGGACATCTTCCTGGACGACGTCACCGTGAGCCGCCAGCACGTCGTCTTCGATCGCAAGGGCTCGCAGTTCTCGATCAGGGACGCGGGTTCCCTCAATGGCACCTACGTGAACCACCAGTCGGTGACCGACGCCGTGCTCCACGATGGCGATGAAGTGCAGATTGGCAAGTACCGCCTCACGTTCCACGCCGGCCGCCCCGCTTCATGAGCGGCTCGGCAGCCGCCTCGCACGGGGCGCTCGACAGCGCCAATTCCGGCGCTGCAACCTCTGGCATTGACCGCGAGGTGCTGACCGGCCGCTGGCCGCACGCGCTGTCCCACGAACCGCTCTTGCGCGTGAGCGACGTGCTCGCGCTCATCCAGGCCGAGTTTCCCGCGCTCACCCCCTCCAAGCTCCGCTTCTTCGACGCGCAGGGCCTTGTCTGCCCGGGGCGCACGCCCGCGGGATACCGCCAGTACTCGGCCGCGGACGTGGAGCGGGTGCGGTTTGTGCTGCGGCAGCAGCGCGACCACTACCGCCCGCTGACCGTGATCGCGCAGCACCTCGATGCCCTCGACAAGGGAACGATGCACGAGCGGGTGTCTCCGCACGCGATCGACGGCGAGGACGACGACTACCTGACGATCCCTCAGCTCTCTTCGCGCGCGGGCGTGAGCGAAGAGGTCGTGGCCCAGCTGGCGGAGGCGGGAGTCATTCGCCAGTCGGTGCCCGGCGCGTTCGAGAGGGACGTTCTTGACCTCGTGGTCGCGAGCGGCGCGTACCTCGCGGCGGGTGGCGACGTCCGCTCACTGCGGTCGCTGTGCCTCTCCGCGCGGCGAGAGGCGGATAGGGCCGACGCCGTGGTCGCCCCCGTGCGCGGCAGGGGAGAGGCGGGGGGAGGCCGAGGAATCCGCCCGAGAGCTCTCGGAATCCGCGATCGCGGTGTTCGGGGCTTGTGTCAGGGGCAGTTTGCGTCGATAACTACCGTGGTGTAGTTCCGGTGCGGCGCGACACGCGGTACCGTGAAAGCCCGCGGTCGTTGACCCGGTCAACCCCGGGCCATAACGTTGAACTACAACGTGAAGGAGAGGCAGTGACTGATACGGCTGGCATCGACCTCTCCGGTGTGGGTGAGGGCGCGCAAGGCATCCTGTTCGACGACGGGCTCGCGCACCTCGATGAGAACGTCGGCTACCGCGGTCCCACCGCGTGCAAGGCCGCGGGCATCACCTACCGACAGCTCGACTACTGGGCCCGGACGGGGCTCGTGGAGCCCACGGTGCGGTCCGCGACCGGCTCGGGAACCCAGCGTCTGTATGGCTTCAAGGACATCCTCGTGCTGCGCGTCGTGAAGCGCCTGCTCGATTCCGGAGTCTCGCTTCAGCAGATTCGCACGGCCGTGGAGCACCTGCGCGAACGCGGCGTCGAGGACCTTTCCCGCATCACGCTGATGTCCGATGGTGCCTCCGTGTACGAGTGCACGTCCAACGACGAGGTGATCGACCTCGTGCAGGGCGGCCAGGGAGTGTTCGGCATCGCGCTCGGCAAGGTGTGGCGCGAACTCGAGGGATCGCTGTCCCAGCTGCCCGCCGACCGTGGCGAGGCGGACGTCGCGACCGATACCGGCGTCGTCGATGAGCTTGCCGAGCGTCGCGCCCGCCGTTCGAACGCCTCCTGAACCCATGAATCGGCCGGGTCTGAAGCGCTCCTGAAACACGGCGTCGGGCATACTGTGCTCACCTCCCGCGACGGTGCGGGGCCGCTTTAGTAAGCGCGCTGAAACCTGGCAAGATGAAGCCACCGTCGAAGGGAAGTAAATGTTCTCCAAAGTCCTCGTGGCGAACCGAGCCGAGATTGCCGTGCGCGCGTTCCGCGCCGCCTACGAACTCGGCGCAAAGACGGTGGCGGTGTTCCCGCACGAGGACCGCATGTCCGAGCACCGCGTCAAGGCGGACGAGGCCTACCTGATCGGGGTCGAGGGGCACCCCATCAAGGCGTACCTCGACATCGACGAGATCATCCGCGTCGCCAAGCTCTCCGGCGCCGACGCCATCTACCCCGGGTACGGGTTCCTCAGTGAGAACGTTGAGCTCGCGCGTCGCTGCGCCGCAGAGGGAATCACCTTCATCGGCCCGCCACCAGAGGTGCTGGCCAAGGCGGGCGACAAGGTCGCGGCGCTCAAGGCCGCTCGCGACGCGGGCGTGCCCGTGCTCAACTCCTCGGAGCCCTCGCGAGACGTGGGCACTCTCATTCGTGCCGCGGAGGAGATCGGCTTCCCGATCTTCGTCAAGGCGGTCGCGGGCGGTGGCGGCCGTGGCATGCGGCGTGTTGAGACGAGGGACGCCCTGCCCGACGCTCTGGCGGCGGCGATGCGCGAGGCCGAGAACGCCTTCGGCGACCCCACGGTGTTCCTCGAGCAGGCGGTGCTTGGGCCGCGACACATCGAGGTGCAGATCCTCGCGGACGCGGGCGGCACCACCGTGCACCTCTTCGAGCGCGACTGCTCGGTGCAGCGTCGGCACCAGAAGGTCGTGGAGATCGCTCCCGCTCCGGCGCTGGATCCCTCGATTCGCGAGGCGCTGTGCGCGGATGCGGTGAAGTTCGCGACGTCCTTGGGCTATGTGAACGCGGGCACCGTAGAGTTCCTGCTCGCCACCGAGGGGGAGCGCGCCGGCCAGCACGTGTTCATCGAGATGAACCCGCGAATCCAGGTGGAGCACACGGTGACCGAGGAGGTCACCGGCATCGACATCGTGTGCGCGCAGATGCGGATCGCCTCCGGCGAGTCGCTTAAGGAAGTCGGGATCCGCCAAGAGGACGTCACGGTCACCGGTTTCGCCATCCAGACGCGCATCACGACCGAGGACCCCACCAACGGCTTCCTCCCTGACACGGGCCGCATCGTCGCCTACCGGTCCCCGGGCGGCGCCGGCGTGCGCCTCGACGGCGCCACAGCCATGGCCGGCAACTCGGTCACGGGGCACTTCGACTCGATGCTCGTGAAGCTCACGTGCCGCGGCCACGACTTCGAGACCGCCGTGACGCGGGCGTCTCGCGCGCTCGCCGAGTTCCGCATCCGCGGCGTGACCAACAACATTCGCTTCTTGCGGGCCGTGCTCGCCACCCCGGAGTTCCGCGCCGGGGGAGTGACCACCGCGTTCATCGACCAGCACCCGGAGTTGCTGCAGGTGCCGGAGAGCGCCGAGCGCTCCACGAAGCTGCTGACCTACCTTGGCTTCACCACGGTCAACCGGCCCAACGGGGAGCACGCTGACGACATCCTGCGGCCGTGGGAGAAGCTTCCCAGCATCGACATCCACGCGGAGCCGCCGGCGGGCACGCGTCAGCAGCTGCTCGAACTTGGCCCCGAGGGCTTTGCGCGGGCACTGCGGGAGCGCCAGTCCCTCGCGGTCACCGAGACGACGATGCGCGACGCCCACCAGTCGCTGCTCGCCACGCGTGTGCGCACGTTCGACCTGCTCAAGGCGGCGGGGCACGTTGCGCGCATGACTCCGGAGCTGTTCTCCGTGGAGTGCTGGGGCGGCGCCACGTACGACGTGGCGCTGCGCTTCCTTAGCGAGGACCCGTGGCTGAGGCTCGCGCGGCTTCGCGAGGCCATGCCGAACATCGCCCTGCAGATGCTGCTGCGGGGTCGCAACACGGTGGGCTACACGCCGTATCCCGACGAGGTAGCGGTTGCGTTCGTTCAAGAGGCAACCGAGACCGGGATCGACATCTTCCGCATCTTCGACGCGCTCAACGACGTGGACCAGATGCGCCCGGCGATTCAGGCGGTGCGCGCCACCGGGCAGTCCGTCGCGGAGGCGACGCTTTGCTACACCGGCAACATGGTCTCGCCGGACGAGGACCTCTACACGCTCGACTACTACCTGCGGCTGGCCGACTCGCTCGTCGAGGCCGGGGCGCACATCCTCGCGATCAAGGACATGGCGGGTCTGCTGCGACCCGCGGCGGCATACACGCTGGTATCCGCGCTGCGCGAGCGCTTCGACCTGCCGGTGCACCTCCACACGCACGACACGGCCGGCGGCCAGATCGGCACTCTCCTCGCGGCAGCGGAGGCGGGGGTGGACGCTGTGGACGTCGCGAACTCCGCGATGGCCGGCACCACCTCCCAGCCGCCCATGAGCGCGCTCATCGCGGCGCTCGAGCACACGACGCGAGACACAGGCGTATCCCTTGAGGCCGCCGAGGCGCTCGAGCCCTACTGGGAGGCCGTGCGGCGCCTCTACGCGCCCTTCGAGTCCGGCCTGCCGGGGCCCACGGGCCGCGTCTATCACCACGAGATTCCGGGCGGACAGCTCTCCAACCTGCGTCAGCAGGCGATCTCGCTCGGGCTCGCGGAGAAGTTCGAACAGATCGAGGACATGTACGCGGCCGCGGACCGGATCCTTGGCCGCCTCGTCAAGGTCACGCCGTCGTCCAAGGTGGTCGGCGATCTAGCGCTGCACCTCGTGGGCATCGGTGCTGACCCGGCGGACTTCGCGGAGAATCCTGGCAAGTACGACATCCCGGATTCGGTGATCGGCTTCCTGCAGGGCGAGCTCGGGGACCCACCAGGCGGCTGGCCCGAGCCCTTCCGCACCAAGGCACTTGCAGGTCGCTCGTTCGAGCGCAAGGTCGCGGAGATCACGGAAGACGACCGCTCGGTCCTCGCAGCGTCGGGCCCCGAGCGCCAACGGCGACTCAACCACCTGCTGTTCCCAGGACCGGCCAAGGACTTCGACGTGGCCGTGGAGACGTACGGCGACATCTCGGTGATCGACACGTTCCACTACCTCTATGGCCTCACGGTCGGCAGTGGGGAAGAGGTCACTGTTGATCTGAGCCAGGGCGTCCAGATGATCGCTACGCTCGAGGCGCTCGGCGAGCCGGACGACCACGGCGAACGCACCGCGATGTTCTCCTATAACGGCGCCATCCGGCCCGTGCAGGTGCGTGACGAGTCGGCGACCGTTGACTTCGTGTCTCGCGAGAAGGCCGACGCTGGGCGGCCAGGGTCGATCGCCGCGCCGTTCTCTGGGGCCGTGTCGCCGGTGGTTGCGGTGGGCGACACGGTGACGGCCGGGCAGACCGTGGCGACGATCGAGGCCATGAAGATGGAGTCGTCGATCACGTCGCCCGTGGACGGGACGGTCACTCGCGTGGTGGTGTCCGGCGTGGAGACGCTGTCCGGCGGCGACCTGGTGCTCGAGGTCTCCTAGCTGTCGATGGACGCAGGGACCATCGTCCCCGGCGCATCTTGGCGCGGTGGCGCAAGATGGAGCCATGAAGGTTCTGGTCGCAGTGGGATCCAAGTACGGCGCAACACGGGAAGTGGGCGCGGAGATCGTGGCCGTGCTGCGAGACCGGGGCTTCGAGACCGACTTCATGGACGCCTGCGACGTCGCCAACGCGGTGCGCTTCTACGACGCCGCGGTTATCGGGTCTGCGGTGTATGGCGGGCTGTGGCGGAAAGACGCGTCGGCTCTCGTGCGTGACAACGCGCAGACGCTTCGTGCGCGCGACACCTGGCTGTTCTCGGTGGGGATGACGCAGGTGACGAAGCCGGATCAGCCGCTCGACGAGGCGGAGGAGCTCGCGGCCGCTGCGGGCGCCATTGAGCACAAGAGGTTCGGCGGCACCATCCAGTTCGAGAAGCTCAACATCGGGGAGAAGGCGCTGATCAAGGCGATCAATCCGCCCCCCGGCGACTTCCGCGACTTCGAGGACATCCGCGAGTGGGCAGAGGCCATTGCGCAGCGGCTTCAGGAAGACGTCTTCGACTGAACGCGTGTCAGCGGCCCGGCCTAGGCTGGCGTCATGACTACTTTGGAGAACCGGCCCAACGAGGCCCTGCTTGTCGTGGACGTCCAGAAGGACGTCGTTGGCGGTGCGTACAACCGTGACGCCGTAGTTTCCAACATCGCCGTGCTCGTCGATCGCGCGCGCGACGCGGGCGTGCCCGTGGTGTGGGTGCAGCACTCCGACTCCGATGGTCTCGAGATCGGCAGTGACGGTTGGCAGTACGTGGACGAGCTGGTGATGGGGGAGGGGGAGCCCGTCATCCACAAGGTTCACGGCGACTCCTTCGAGGGAACGGACCTCGGTTCGGTGCTCGAAGGCTTGGGAGTGGGCGCCCTTACGGTCGTCGGCGCACAGTCCGACGCTTGCATCAGAAACACCATTCATGGCGCCTTTACCAGGGGTTACGACGTGACGTTGGTCTCGGACGCACACACTACGGAGGACCTCAGCGAGTGGGGAGCGCCCACGCCGGATCTCGTGGTCTCGCACACGAACCTGTACTGGACGTTCACGAGCGCGCCAGGCAAGTCGGCCGAGGTGAAGAAGACGGACGAGGTCGCTTTCGGCTAGTCGAGCGACTGTTCGAAGTGGATGAATCCGGTTCGCCGCGCTACCCGGTCATAGAGGCGCTGCGCCGTCACGTTCGTGTCGTGGGTGAGCCAGTAGACCTTCTCCGCGCCGGCCGCGGCCGCAGCCTCCGTGACGTGAGCGATCAGTTCGCGACCCACGCCTAGCCCGCGCGCAGCGGGGGAGACGTAGAGGTCCTCGAGGTAGCAATAGTCGGCCGTGGACCAGGTGGACGGATGGAACAGCCAATGCACCAGTCCCAGAGCTTTGCCATCGTCGCCCCAGGCGACCGCTCCATGCAGACTCTCGCCGGCGACAAGGCGAGCAAAGACGTCACTTGTGACAGCGTCGGGCAGCGAAGACTCGTAGAAGGCGAGGTAGGCGTCCCACAGTGGCTGCCATGCGGCGCGGTCCTGACTGTGGAGAGGGGAGATGCGCGCCATGTCGCCAGGCTAGTGCGGCGCGGGCGGCCTTTCCTCGGAGGCGTGCCAAACGTACGTTCTCGGGTATTCTGGCGCAATGAGCCAGATTCCCATCACGGAGGCGCGAGACCGTCTTGCTGCGGTAGTCGATGAGGCTCGAAACGAGCCCGTCTACCTGACCAGACGCAATCGTCGTGTCGCGGCAGTGGTGGATGCCAGCGTCCTCGAACGACTCCTGAGCGATGCGGAGGAGCTTGAGGACATTCGCGCAGTCGACGAGGCATGGGCCGAGACCGAGCGACTGGGCGAAACTCCCGTTCCGTGGGAGGACGTCAAGCGCGAGCTCGGTCTGTGACCTACTCGGTTGTGGTGCTCCCGGTAGCTACTCGGGAGATCCGGAAGCTCCCTCCTGAGGCCAAGCGACGCGTGCAGGCGGTGCTGGAGCTCCTTGCAGAGAACCCCAGGCCACCGGCGGCCCGCAAGTTGGTGGGTCGCCCGGAGTGGAGGGTTAGGACGGGGGATTACCGGGTGCTCTATCGCATCGAAGATGAGGTGCTCACGGTGGTCGTGGTTCGGGCCGCTCATCGGCGGCATGCCTACTAGTCGTGCTTGGAGGCAGTCTCCGGGAGCCTGTTGACGATGATCGCGCCGACGTGGTTCTGCCCTAGTTGGTCTTGATGGTGACAGATCCGGAAATCGTGCTTATCCAGTGAATGGGGGTCACGAGCACTCGATTGCCAGCGCTATTGGCGCCTGTGATGGTGGCGTAGGCGCGTTGGCCCGCGTATACAGGCCCGCCGGAATCGCCATGGTCAGCGAAACTGAACGGAGAGACGGCGATCATATTGCAGTAGTGGCTGACGCCGTCTTCCGGGTCCAGCAAGCACTCCGCGGGAGCAGAAGTCGTAGTTCCACATGTGTTCTTGGTCTTCCATCCCCACTTGCACACGTTAATGCCAACTGGCAACGTAGCCATGGACGTGATGTTCCATACGCTTCCGGTCGTGACGCGGATCGTGTTGTCGGGAGTTCCGGACGCCACTCGACGGAACCTCAAGTCGTAGTTGCCGGAAGCCGCAGTCGTTGCGCCCACCGATTGTCCATCATAAGTCGTAACATTCTGCCTGCAGTGTTTACCCGTGACGACCCCGCTTGTGCTGCCGCGATTCGCGATGAATCCCCCAGTGCAATATGAGTCCGAGTCCTGGTAGTACTCGCCGCCGTCCTAGTACAGTTCGAGCCCTTCGCTGCGCACAATGCGGACCACTACGTCGTCACCGAGCGCCACCCTGGCACCTTGAAGAACCTCTGCCTGATGGTCTTTCGACATGTCGACGAGTCCAATTGTGACTACGCCCGTAACGGGATCCACGTCCACGCTGTCGCCACCGCCCAACACCCCTTTGAGTCGGTCTATGGTGTCGCCGATGAGCTCATCACGGGGCCCTCGACCAAGCCCCTCAACGCCGACAACCGTGACATCCCCATCGGCATCGGCCACGATTTGCTTCGCACCCTCGAGGGCAGGATATGTCACGGTGACGACGCCATGATCGCCGAACCACTCAGCCCCGACGTACTCGTCTGGATACTTGTCTTGCACCCGGGTCGCGAGGTCAGCAAACTCGCCCTGCTGCTCCGCGATCGCGGCGGCCTCAGGCTTGGAGACGTGTAGGTAGTCCGCCAGTGTTGAAAGCCATGGCTGGTCCGAGTCGTCGCCCGCGTCCGCACGCGACGGCAACAGGGCTGCCACGACGATCGCGCCGAAGAATGCGACTAGAACCACGAGCGATATTCTGCGGATGTTCGTTGAGTTCACGAGTCCCCCCGAGTTCATGCTCGCGCACCATTGCGCGAACCAGAGCGACCGTACACCCAGTCACCGCCTCGGCGCGAGGCGAAGCACGTGCACGGTCATCCCCGGTGACATTGCTACAAGGAGACTCCGATGGCTGCACGGTCACTGTCGTGCGTCTTGAGTGTGCGTTCATCTGGCTCAAGCGCTACTTGGCAGGCATAGGAAGCGTCGCACATCTCGCAATCTTCGGGCCGTTCGCCGGCCTGCCATGTGCGATGAGCATGTCGCCTCTGCGGGCCTTCACGTCGGCCGCTGTGGGCCTCCGTCGATTGTCATCAAGCAAGGTTCATGGGTGTCGCCGCCGCGCACGTCTTGGCAGCGCTGAACCGGCGGTGATAGTGGTGAAGCGCGCTTGCCGTTCGCGGACGATCCGAGCGCCGAGCTTACGTGCTTAGCCAAGCGTCGGCGAGCATCCTGAGTGGCTCCTGCGAACGAGTTCGCCTCAGTTCAGCGACTGGTTGCCCTGTTACATATAGTTCGTTCAACTCGGCGCGGGAGCTATCTCGTTGGTCTCCACCTACGCGCGCCACGTACGAAGTTCGTCTTTACTGACATAATGGACATTATCGGCGTTACGCGTGCTGTGGCTTTCAGCCTGAAGAGTTGCTCTCAGTTAGGTCCAGATAGTCCGACAGCGGCGACGTGAGAAGCACCTCGCCGGTGTGCGCGTCGATGAGGACCGCGCTGTCAGCGGGCCACGCGGGATCAGGATCGGCGATCGTCTTGCCGTCCATGTGGGCCCAGATGCCGAGCGCGTCCTTGCTCGTTCGGAAGTACGCCTCGATGACCGTGTTGTCCGACGTGTTGATCCACACCGTGTCCGGATGGTTCGCCATGAGCCAGATCTCCTCGTTCCAGTTTTCGGAGCTGTCGCAGCCCCCGGGCTCGGCGTAGGTGCTATTGAACCAGCCCTCGAAGCCCCTGAGGATTCCGCCGTCGGACCGTTCTATCGGATTACCAGGCACGACGGTCGCCACGGTGCACGGCAATGCGAGCACGTCCGCGATGTCCGGCGTGACGCTCGGACTTGGCGAGGGCGAATGCGCAGGCATCGGTGAGCTGCGGTCCCCGAGGAGCGCCTGTACCGCGAACACGGCGACACAGGCGAACACCAGTACCGCGCCGGTTGACATAACGGCTCGCCATACCCTCGCGCGCTCTACTCGATGCTCGGCAGCGTCGAGCTGGGAGTGCATCGCGGGCGCGTCAAACGCGGCCCCCGCTTGATCGCGCAGCATGCGGAAAGCGGCGCCAGCGTCGCTCATCGCGCACCTCCCTTGAGTGTGGTCACGTCCGTGGTGTCGAGATCGGCAAACTCGAGCTCCGGAAGCATCGCGCGCAGCCGTTGGATAGCCTCGTGCAGGTACCGCTTGACGGTTCCGGGAGCAAGGTTCAACGCGGCCGCAATATCGTCGACGCGCAGGTCCTCCATGTAGCGCATCACGATGCACGCGCGCTCTCGCGCTCCCAACGCCAGCACCGCTGCCCGGAGGTCCAACACCATCTCCGTCGCATGCGAGTGGTCGACCAGCGACGCGTGGACGCCGAGGTCAGCATCTGCGAACCGCGGCCGCGCCGCGGCCCTGCGGCCGTGATCGATGAATGCAGTGGCAATCGCCTTCTTCACATAGACGTGTGCCTCGTCGACCGACCGCGCGGAACGTCCCGCCTTGAATGCACGCACCAGCGCGTCCTGCAGCAGGTCGTCCGCCTCATCTCGGCTCCCCGTCAGCACGTAGGCGTAGCCAAAGAGCGCCCTGCCGCGCTCGCGTACGAGCTGCTCGAGAACACCCCGCCAGTTGCTCATCGACCCACGGTCCCCCATCTCATGTCAGCACAAACGCAGTCCCGCAAGATTTCGTTGTGTCACGCACCCACATAGTCTGCGAGGTGCTGCCCCGTAAGAGTGGACTTGGCCGCCACCAGCGACGCCGGCGTCCCCTCGAACACCACCAGCCCGCCGTCATGACCGGCGCCCGGCCCCAGGTCGATGATCCAGTCCGCGTGCGCCATGACCGCCTGATGATGCTCGATGACAATCACCGTCTTGCCGGACTCCACGAGACGGTCCAGCAGCCCCAGCAGTTTGGCGACGTCGGCCAAGTGCAAGCCCGAGGTCGGCTCGTCGAGCACGTACACGTCCCCCTTGCCGGCCATCGAGACGGCGAGCTTGAGCCGCTGCCGCTCGCCCCCGGACAGCGTCGTGAGTGGCTGGCCCAGCTTGACATAATCGATTCCCACGTCTGCCAGCCGATCCAGGATCGCGTGCGCCGCAGGGAGACTCACCGCGCCGTCGGGCCCAAAGAACGCCTCGGCGGAGCCCACCGACAGGTCCAATACCTCGGCGATATTCAAGCCGCCAAGCTTGAATTCCAACACCTCGTCCCTGAATCGGCGTCCCTCGCACTCCTCACAGACGGACTCCACGGTCTCGAGAAATCCCAACTCGGTGAAGATCACACCCGCGCCGTTGCACACGGGGCACGCGCCCTCGGAGTTGGCGGAGAACAGCGCCGGCTTGACCCCATTCACTCGCGCGAACTCCTTGCGGATCGGCTCGAGCAGCCCCGTGTACGTGGCCGGATTGGACCGCCTGGACCCGCGAATCGCACCCTGATCCACCGCCACCACGCCGTCGCGTGGAGCCACGAAACCGTGGATCAGCGAGCTCTTGCCGCTTCCAGCAACGCCAGTCACCACCGTCAGCACGCCAAGCGGGATGTCCACGCTCACGTCGCGCAGGTTGTGCAGGCTCGCCTTCTCAATAGACAGCCTGCCCGACGGGGCTCTCGCCGATTCCTTGAGCGTCGCCCTGTCGTGGAGGTGCCTTCCCGTCAGCGTGTCCGCCTCCGCGAGGGCGGCCACGGTGCCCGCAAACACCACCTCTCCCCCGCTGTCGCCGGCGCCGGGGCCCAGGTCCACCACGTGATCCGCGATGGCGATCGCCTCGGGCTTGTGTTCCACCACCAGCACGGTGTTGCCCTTGTCCCGCAGGCGAAGTAGCAGGGCGTTCATGCGCTGAATGTCGTGCGGATGCAGGCCAATGGTCGGCTCGTCGAAGACATATGTGACGTCCGTGAGGGCCGAGCCGAGGTGTCGGATCATCTTGGTGCGCTGCGACTCGCCGCCGGAGAGGGTTCCCGAGGGGCGGTCGAGCGAGAGGTAGCCCAGCCCGATCTCGACGAACGACTCCAGCAGGTGCGAGAGATTCGCGATGAGCGGCGCCACACTCGCGTCGCCCACCCCGCGCACCCAGTGAGCGAGGTCCGAGATCTGCAGCGCGCACGCGTCGGCGATGGACACACCGTCGATCCGTGACGAGCGCGCGTGCTCCGCTAGGCGCGTTCCGCCGCAGTCCGGGCACGTCTGGAACGTCACCGCGCGCTCCACGAACGCGCGGATGTGGGGCTGCATCGCGTCCACGTCCTTGGACAGCATCGACTTCTGAATCTTGGGGATCAGCCCCTCGTACGTCAGATTGATCGCCTCGAACTTCACCTTCTGCGGCGCGCCGTAGAGGAACAGGTCCCGCTGCTTCTTGGTGAAGTCCTTGATGGGCACGTCCATGGGCACGACCGCGCCAAACACGCGCACGTACCAGCCGTCCGGCGTGTATCCAGGTACCGTGAGCGCGCCGTCGGCGAGCGACTTGCTCTCGTCAAAGAGTTGGGCCAGGTCCAGGTCTGAAACTGAACCCATGCCCTCGCAGCGCGGGCACATGCCGCCGATCTGCGCGTATTCGCGCTTCTGCGCAAGCCCGGCGCCCTTCGCCACCTTTGTCTGGCCAACGCCGGTGAAGGACGGGATGTTGAACGAATACGCCTGCGGGCCGCCCACGTGAGGCGAGGCAAGCCTCGAGAAGAGCACGCGGAGCAGCGCATTCGCATCGGTGACCGTACCGACAGTGGACCGCGAGTTCGCCCCCATCCGCTCTTGGTCCACGATGATCGCGGTGGTCAGCCCCTCAAGCACGTCCACGTCCGGCCGCGACATGGTGCCCATGAAGCCCTGCACGAACGCGGGATAGGTCTCGTTGATCATGCGCTGCGACTCGGCGGCGATGGTGTCGAACACGAGCGAGCTCTTGCCTGAGCCGGAGACGCCCGTGAATACCGTGAGGCGCCGCTTGGGAAGGTCCACGCTCACGTTGCGCAGATTGTTCTCACGCGCACCCTGCACGCGGATGACGTCGTGGCTCGTCACGGAGCCTCTCCGGTGTCGATGAGCCGAGCGAAGGCGACGAGACCGCGCTTCAGGGCCGCGGCATCGGCGTCCGAGAGGCCAGCGAGAATCTCGAGCTCGTTGGCCGCGTGCGCATCGTGCGCCGCAGCCTGCACCTCGCGGCCTGCATCCGTGAGCCTCACCCACCACACCCTGCCATCTTCGGCGTCCTGGCGCCGAGTGACGAACCCTCGCTCTTCCAGCTTCCTGAGCCGATGGGTCGTGGTTCCGGACGAGATGATCAGCGCCTCGTCCAGCATCCCCGGCGTGAGCTCATACGGCGCCCCTTCCCGGCGCAGCGACGACAGCACGTCGAACTCCCACCCCTGCAGCCCGAACTCGGCGAACACCGCATCGAGCTTGACCTGAACCACCGATGCGAGTCGCGAGATGCGGCCGATCACCTCGAGCCCGGACACGTCGAGTTCCGGCCGCTCGCTCCCCCACTGCTCGATGATGCGCCCCACACTGTCCATGACGCCAACTTATCTTGACTTCAAGATAATTGGAATATATCTTGACATCAAGATAGTTGACTCCCCCATGAAGATCTCCCGCATCCTCGCCGTCACGGCCATCGCCCCCATCATCTGGGGAACCACCTACCTCGTGACCAGCGAGATCCTCCCTCCAGGGCGCCCCTTCCTCGCGGGCGTGCTGCGCGCCCTGCCAGCTGGCCTCATTCTCATCGCGATCACACGCTCGCTCCCCCGCGGCGCCTGGTGGTGGAAGTCGCTGGTCCTCGGCTCCCTCAACATCGGCGCGTTCTTCGCCTTCCTCTTCATCTCCGCCTACCGCCTTCCGGGAGGCGTCTCCGCGACCCTTGGCGCGATACACCCGCTCCTCGTGGCGCTGCTCGCCGTCGCCGTGCTGCATGAGGCGATCAACCGCCGCGCGCTCACGGCCGCGGGAATCGGCCTGGCGGGAGTGGCGATGCTCGTGCTCACGCCCGACGCTGCGCTCGACACGGTCGGCGTCCTCGCGGGCCTCGCGGGTGGGCTGAGTACCGCCTTTGGCGTCATCCTGACCAAGAAGTGGGGACGCCCCACGTCCCTTCTCGCCTTCACGGGCTGGCAGCTCGTGGCCGGAGGCCTAGTGCTGCTGATCCCCACGCTGCTCTTTGAGGGGATCCCGGCTCACCTCACGGGCACCAACATCGCCGGCTACGCGTGGCTCGCGATCGCGGGCGGCGCCGTCAGCTACTTCCTGTGGTTCCGAGGCATCCTCGCCCTGCCACCCACGCGCGTGACTCTGTTGAGCTTCCTGGCCCCACTCGTTGCGACCGCGCTGGGCTGGGCCGTGCTCGACCAGTCCCTCAGCCCACTGCAGTGGTTGGGCGCCGTAGCGATCCTTGGGGCGGTGCTCCTGGGCAATACGAGCCCCAAGGTCAAGGCGCCGCCGGTGCCCGAACTCGCCCCAGCGTCGGCCTGACGGAACAAACCCACGCCCCAACTCGTTCCACCGACAGCGGGCGCCACAAGCGCCTCACGATCGAGGGAGGCTGACATGGCTGATCGAGCATTGCGCGGCATGCGACTGGGAACCCAGAGCATGGAGACCGCAGCCCACGCCGAACTGGCGGAGCGCGTCGAGGTTCACTACGACTGCCCCAACGGGCACGTGCTGACCTTCCCGTTCTCCGTTGAGGCGGACATCCCTCTGTCGTGGGAGTGCCACTGCGGCGCGCTCGCGCTTCTGCGCGACGGCGACCGTCCCGAGATGAAGGAAGAGCGCCAGGCGCGCACGCACTGGGACATGCTCCTTGAGCGCCGCACCATCCCGGAGCTCGAGGAACTTCTCGAGGAGCGACTCGAGCTGCTTCGCGCGGGCCGCGCGGGCTAAATCGCCTTTCGCGCCGCCTTGGCGGCCCGACGCTCCGCACCAGTGATCTGCCGCCAGCGCCTCTGCGCGCCCCAGATCGTGACCTTCACGAGCGCCTCCCTGATGATGGAGCCGCTCATCTTGGAGACGCCGAGTTCACGCTCCACGAAGGTGATTGGAACCTCCTCCACGCTCCCTCCCGCCTGGATGACGCGCCACGTCATGTCCACCTGGAAGCAGTAGCCCTGCGACTCGACGCTCTCGAGATCCAATGAGGCCAGGGTCTCGGCGCGATATGCGCGGAACCCGGCCGTGGCGTCGTGCACATGCAGGCCCATGGCGAGGCGCACGTAGCGGTTGGCGTTGACGGAAAGGAACTTCCTACGCCACGGCCAGTTGACGACCTCTCCGCCCGCAACCCACCGCGAGCCGATCACGAGGTCGGCTGAGTGGGCTCGGTCCAGTAGAGCCTGCAGGTCCGCGGCCCTGTGTGAGCCGTCGGCGTCCATCTCGACGATGGTGTCGTAGCCGCGCTCGATTCCCCACGCGAAGCCTGCGATGTACGCGGCACCTAGCCCGGCCTTACCGGGCCGGTGCAGTACGTGCACGTGCGGGTCCTCGGCGGCCACAGCGTCGGCCCACGCGCCGGTTCCGTCAGGCGAATTGTCGTCCGCCACCAGGATGTCCACGTCCGGCGTGGCGGCGCGCACCGCCGCGAGTTGTACGGGGAGGGCCTCGCGCTCGTTGAAGGTTGGGATGATGACGAGGGTGCGCATTACCACTCGTACTTGTCGGCCAAGCGCTTGCGCATCGCGAAGAACGGAATCAGCACGCCGAGCCCCAGCACGATCCAGTGCTCCAGTCCCCCGAAGTACAGGGCCGGCGTCATGGACGTCCGCAGCGGAACCTCCGCGGCCATCGACGCGGGCGTGAACAGCTCCGTCTGCTGAGTGATGCGGCCGTCCGGAAGGATGATCGCGCTCACGCCGACGGTAGACGCCTGAATGGCGGTCCTGCCGAACTCGACGGCGCGCAGGCGGGTCATAGCGAGCTGCTGCGTGGACTCTGCCGTCGCGCCGAACGTCGCGTTGTTGGTCTGCACGATGATGATCTCGCCGCCGTCCACGACCGACGCGCGCACGATCTCGTCGTACGCCACCTCAAAGCAGATGATCGTGGAGATCTGCACGTTGCGGCCCAGCACCGCGGCGGGGAGGTCCATGACCGCTGGGCCCTCGCCGGGCAGCACATCCTTGGTCACGCGGTCCACGGCCGAGGAGAAGTGCCTGGCAAAGCCCCTGATGGGGATGTACTCGGCGAAGGGCGCCGGGCGCTGCTTGCGGTACTCGTCGAGGACTTTTCCGCTCGTGGACCACAGCAGGGAGACGTTGTACCTGCCGTCCGGGGGCGTGAGGTCCTGCGTGCCGAACAGCAGGGGCGCATTGGCCGTGACGGCCGCAGAGGTCACCATCTGGTTGGTCGCCTCGTCCACGCGCGGGTCGTAGTCCGCGGCGTTCTCGGGCCAGATCATGATGTCGTAGGGGCCGGGATTCTGGGCCACCAGTCGCTTGGTCTCGTCGAGGTGGTTCTGCGTCACCTCGCGCGGTTCGTCGAAGGAGTCGAGCCCGTCATTGGGCACGTTCCCCTGCACCACGCCCACACTCAGGCTGCCCCCTTCGGCCTGCGCGTTCAGCGGGATGAAGATGCCCGCCATGCCGAGCCCGATCGCAACCACGGGTGTCACGGCGACGAAACCCCAGCGTCGGGCCCTGCCGGCCTCGATGCCGAGCGCTATGACCGCACCGGTGAGCACCACGACCAATGACACCAGCAGGGCCCCGCCCGCCCACGCGAGGCTCAGGAACGGCGACGTGGACTGCGAGAAAGCGACGCGGCCCCACGGGAATCCGCCG
This sequence comes from Demequina sp., assembly GCA_024707205.1. Classification (NCBI taxonomy): domain Bacteria; kingdom Bacillati; phylum Actinomycetota; class Actinomycetes; order Micrococcales; family Demequinaceae; genus Demequina; species Demequina sp. The sequence goes on along the minus strand of JANQAD010000001.1, from coordinate 2,342,602 downwards.
AACGGGAAGATCGACCGCAGCTCCTCCATGGCGCCCCACAGGACCGCGAACGCGATTGGCTGCACCCACGCTCGCGCGTTGACGAGCATCGCCGAGCGCCGCACGGTGGCCCACGCGCCGCCGAAGATTCCATAGAAGAGGCCTGACGCGATCGACAGGGCCATCCAAGGGACGGCGCCCACCGCGCCGTTTGCCCACACGGTGAGCGGCAGCATGAACACCGTGCCGAAGACCCAGCCGATGAGCACGCCAGCCCACGCGCCGCAGCGGCCGAGCGCAAACCACAGCACCACGATCGCCGCGATCGCGAGCGGCCAGATGTTGAAATCGGGGAAGGCCAAAGTCAGCAGAACGCCCGCCAGAACGGCGAGCGCGAGGCTCCTCAGCAGACGCATGCCCAAAGACTACTTAGCGCTCGCGGATCAGTAGGCCACGACGCCCCGGCGCATTGCAGTGATGGCCTGGACGGCGGCCGCGCGGACCGCGCTCGAGGTGGTCGCCTCCGCTATCTGGTCCAGAGCGTCGATGACCTGTTTGCACCAGCGGACCATGTCGCCGGGCGCGATCTCCGCGCCCGCGAGCACTGTCGCGAGCGATCGCCCCTGCGCCCAGCCGTGGATGGGGCCCACGATCCCCCACTGCGGGCTCGGCAGCTCCGGGAGGCTCTTTTCGGTGTGGATGTCGTCCATCTTGGACCACACGCGCGTGGTCTCGGCGAGAGCCTTGCCGAGCACGCCCTGCGGCCCGCCGGGAACTCGCGGCGTGCGGGTCTCGTCCTCGCGGCGTCCGTTGTACAGCAGCGTCGACACGGCGGCGGCGAGCGCCGGCCCGTGCAGCTGCTCCCACACTCCCCGCCTCAGGCACTCCGCGATGACGAGGTCGTTCTCCGCGTAGAGCTTGCGCATGGTCTGGCCGGCGGGCGTGGGCTCCCGGTCCGGCGTGAGGTAGCCGAGGTCCGTGAGCACCGCCATTCGCTTGTCGAAGATGCGCGCGATCGAGCCGGTCGCCCTGTCGATCTCGTTCACCATGCGGTCCTTATCCCGCAGGCCCCGGTAGTAGCGCTCGGCCCACCGCGCGTGCGCCTCGCGGTCCGGACACGAGTGGCACGGGTGCGCTCTCAGTTGGCGCGTCAGGTCATCGAGAGTGTCATCCCTGGTATCTTCCGCCTTCTTGCGCGCGCGCTGGAAGGTGCCCGACGCTGCGCTCACCGTTGCCGCGAGCTCTCGCCTATTGCGGGCGTTGCGTGGGTCGTTGCCTTTGGGCACCTTGACCGCTCCAACGACCTCGATCCCGTGGTGGAGTTCGGAGATCGCGAGGCGGAACGTCCGTGCGTTGTCGGTGACGACCGTTGGGCGCGGGGACTCAGGATCGGCGTCCGGCTCCACGACAACGGCGAGGCCGGCGCGTCGGCCGCCGCCCACGCGCACGACGTCGCCCCTGCGAAGGCCCGCGAGCGTGCTCGCTGTTGCCTCCCGTCGGGCCCTTCCGGAGGCCTTCGCCGCGTCCTTCTGGGCGCGAGAGATGCGCTCGCGAAGTGCCGCGTACTCCATGAAGTCGCCCTTGTCGCAGTGGGCGGCCTGGCGGTACCCCTGGAGGGGCCGACTCGAGCTCTCGCGCACGCCTCGCTTTGCCCACGACGGCCTGATCGGCCTGGTACTGGGCGAAACTGAGCTCCAGCACCTCTCTCGCACGCTCCTGACCCATCTGCGCCACGAGGTTGATCGTCATGTTGTACGACGGCTGGAACGAGCTGATGAGCGGATAGGTGCGGCGGCTCGCGAGGCGGCCGAGCTGGCCAACGTCGAAGCCGGGGTGCTCGATCACCACCGCGTGCCCCTCGATGTCGATGCCGCGCCTGCCCGCCCGACCGGTGAGTTGCGTGTACTCCCCGGCCGTGAGGTCTTGGTGGGCCTTGCCGTCCCACTTCACGAGCTTCTCGAGAACGACCGACCTAGCAGGCATGTTGATGCCAAGCGCGAGCGTCTCGGTCGCGTAGACCACCTTGATGAGCCCTTGCGCGAAGAGGTGCTCGACGACCTCCTTGAAGAGCGGGATGAGGCCTGCGTGGTGCGCCGCGAGGCCGGCCTCCAGGCGCTCCCGCCAGGCCGTGTATCCGAGCGCGCCGAGGTCCTCCGTCGGCATTGCGGAGCATCGCTCGTCGACGATCTCGCGGATGAGTTGGCGCTCCGGTCCGCTGGTGAGGCGCAGGCCCGCCGCGAACACCTGGTCTACGGCGTCCTCGCAGCCCGCGCGGCTGAAGACGAACACGATCGCGGGGAGCAGGCCGTTGCGGTCCAGCTGCTCCACCACGGCGAAGCGCGGGGGCGCGCGACGCGGGCGTGGGCGCGAGCTGCCGCGCGCGGGCCTGTACCCCGCGCGCCTGAGCTCCGGGAGCACCTCGTGGCGCTGGCGCCTGGTCACGGCCACGAGCTCGGGGTTGAGCGCAGGGTTGGGGCCCGGGTCTAGGGGGTCCACTCCCGGCGAGTAAAGGTCGAAGAGGCCCTCGCGGATGAGAACGTGCGGCCACAGCGGCACGGGGCGATGCTCGGAGACGATCACGCGCGTGTCCCCGCGGACCTCGCGCAGCCACGCCCCGAACTCCTCCGCGTTGGAGACGGTCGCGGACAGCGCGACGATGGCCGTGCGCTCCTCGAGGTGGATGATCACCTCTTCCCACACGGACCCGCGGTAGCGATCGGCCAGGTAGTGCACCTCATCGAGGACCACAAAGGCGAGGCGGTCCAGGTCGAGGAGCTCGCGTAGATCATGTTGCGGAGCACCTCGGTGGTCATGACGACGATGTCCGCGTGCGGGTTGATCGAGGTGTCACCCGTGAGGAGACCCACGGCGTCGGCGCCGTACACAGCACGAAGGTCCTGGTACTTCTGGTTGCTCAGCGCCTTGATGGGGGTGGTGTAGAACGCCTTCTCGCCGCGCTCGAACGCGTGGCGCACGGCGAACTCGCCGACGAGCGTCTTCCCCGCCCCTGTGGGGGCGGCCACCAACACCGAGTGTCCGTCGGCGACCGCCTCGCACGCCTCGCGCTGGAAGTCGTCAAGCGGGAACGCGAGCGACTCGGCGAACTCCTGGAGGTCTGGGCGGTTCCTGCGCGCCTTCGCGGCAGCGAATCGCTCCGCGGGTGTTGACATGACTCCAGGCTACTTGCCGAGGCGCCCCCAACCGCGCCCCCAACACTCCTGACCACTCAACGGCCCTGTGACCGTGCACAACGCGACCAAAGGCCCTCTGAGTGGTCAGGAGTGTTGGGGCGTGGGGCGTGGGACTACCGCGGTTGGCCGCCGAGCACCGTCAGCCCAAGCGGGGCCACCTCCACGTTGAGCGGCTCGGCCCCGACGAGCTCGCCGTCGGCGTTCGCCACCGGAAGCGTCGCTCCCCCTAGGTGCTGGGCAATAGTGGCGGACCTGGCCTGCACTGTGCGAATGCGGGGATCGCCCTTGTGCGAACCATCGCGGAGCTTGGGGAAGATCTGGAGTATCTCGCGCCGCGTCAGCGGCTCGGTCACGACCACCTCGAGCAGCCCATCCGTCATCGACGAATCCGGTGAGAGCACCAGCCCGCCGCCGAAGACGGGAGTGTTGGCCACCGCGACGAGCGTGCAGCTCGTCGCCTCCGCCGGCGAGTCGCCAATCGTCACGGTGAGACCGTATGGCTGGTAGCGAGGCAGCTCCCTCAGCGTGGCGACTTTGTACTTGAGCGGGCCGCGAGGAAAAGTGAGCCTTGCCGCGTACGCCGCGACGGCGGCGTCGAGCCCGGCGCTGAGCACCGCGAGGAAGTACCTTGGCGTTCCGGGGAACTCGATGCTGGGCCCGGTGACGCGGCCAACGTCCACGCGCGCCACATCGCCACGCAGGCCGTCCTCGACCCGCCGCGCCGCGGCGCGCATGTCGTGAATCGGCAAGCTCAGAGTGGCCGCAACGTCGTTGCCGGAACCGGCGGCCATCAGGCCAAGCGGCAGCCGGTGCTCCGCGCACACCTGCGCGCCAAGGTGCGCCATCCCGTCGCCCCCAACAACCACGAGGCCGTCGAGCTCGTCGCGGTGGTTGATCGCCGCCTCGTACGAGGCTGCCCACGAACCGCGCGAGAGGTCACGCAGGCGATGACCAAAGCGCGCCAGTTCCGCGGCCGCTTCCGCTCCCCACTTCGCTCCCCTGCCCGACGCCGATGTCGGGTTGGTGATGAGGCCCAGCTCAGCCACTAGTCACCGAGCGCAGCTTCGGCCTCGAGGGCGGCCTTGCGCCGGCGACGAGAGCGCTCAAACAGCGCGGCCACACCGACGGCAGCGAAGTACAGGCCGATCATGGGGATCGCCATGATGATCATGGTGATCGCGTCCGGGGTGGGCGTCATGATGGCCGTGAAAACCGCGATGAGGAACACCGCCCACCGCCAGCCGCGCATCCACGTCGTCGGCTTCACCAGGCCGGCCGCGGAGAGCGCCACCATGATCACGGGGAAGATGAAAGCGAGCCCGAATGCGAGCACAAGTCGCATCGCGAAGCTCATGAACATCTGCGCGTCGAGGAAGTTTGACCCCTCCGGCGGCGTGAAGCCGAGGAGGATCTCTGCGGCGTGCGGGTAGACCCACAGCGACAGCGCCACGCCGCCGAGGAACAGCGGCACGGCCGCGCCGAGGAAGCCGATCGTGTACCGCTTCTCGCGCGCGCGGAGCCCGGGGCGATGAACGCCCATAGCTGATACAGCCACCACGGCGACGAGATGATGACCCCGATTACCAGGGACATCTTGACCTGCATGTCCAGCGCGGTCGCGAGTCCAGAGAAGTTGATGGACACGTCCCCGCCCGACGCTTCTGCCGCGGCCTCGATCGGCCGCGCAAGGAAGTCGAAGGCGTAGGGGTAAATGAACCAGCCGGCTATCGCACCGGCGAAGATGCCGATCGCCGCGAGAATGAGGCGGTTGCGAAACTCCTTCAGGTGCTCGCGAAGGGGCATCCGCGCACCTTCTGCGCGGCGTGATGCCCTAGTCGTCACGAGCCTCCTTGGCGGGTTTCGCCTCGCTCTCGGTGGTGGCCTCTGAGTCGGCCTTCAGGTCGCCCTTGAGGTTCTGCGTCTCTTCCTTGAGGATGTTCAGCGACTTGCCGATGCTGCGGGCGAACTCAGGAAGCTTGGGCGCGCCGAAGAGCACCAACACAACCACAAGAACCAGCACCCAGTGGATTGGCTTCATGACATCCTCCGCTCGTTAATACCCGGCCAGTCTACTCGCCGTGCGCCGCGGCCACGGATTTCGCCTGGCGCGCCACCTCGCTCCGCAGAGCGTCCGGCTCCACAGAGACGAGCGCCGTCGCAATGGTGAGCAGCCGTCCGGCGAGCCACGGCTCGTTACTGACCCCCATCGTCGCGGTCACGAGCTCGCCGTCATCGTCGAGCACCACACCGGGGATGTCCTCGAGCGCCCAGCGCCCAAACCTGCGCAGGCGGATGGTCGCCTCGTACATGGGCGCCAGGGCAAAGCCCTCGCTGCCCGACGCTGGGGTTGAGATGGGCTCGTCGGTCGCCTTGGCGCTGCGAATGCGGTCGATGCGCAGCGTCCGGTAGTCGCCGGCCCTCCGGCACCAGCACTCGAGATACGGAGCGCCGTCGATCGTCACGATGCGGTGTGGCTCCACGTCACGCAGGGTGCGGCGATCGGCCGCGTCGACGTAGTCGAGGCGAGCGACGACACCCTGGTGAATCGCGATGGCGAGCGTCTGCACGGTGTCGGCCGCGGCGTCGAGGCTCCCCGACCACCGTGACCGTCTCCTCCCCCAGCGCGGCCGTGATCTTCTCCAGCGCGCTCTGGGCGGCGCGGGGGGCGACGCCGGCGCCCACAATCGCCGAGAGCGCCGCGACGAGAGCAACGCCCTCGCGCGGCCCCAGGCGAACCTGGGTGGCGCCCTGCGTGTTCGTGATCTTGGCGATTCCGGAGTCGAAGGAGTCGGAGTCGAAGTCGATCAGGTCGTTGGCGAAGCCGCCGGGGCGACCAACGAGCCACAGCTGGTCGATGTCCTTCGCGATCTGGTCGCGGCTCACGCCGAAGTGCTCGGCGAGCTCCTCGAAGCTCGTTGAGCCGTTGTCCTCGAGGTAGGCGACGATCCCGAGGAGTCGCGCGACCCGGGCGCGGGAGTTCTCACTCACGGGTGGCCTCCACCGCGGCGCCGACGTAGCGCATGACGTCGTCGACGAGCTGCTGTGGGGCCACGGCGCGCGCCGAGCCTCCCAGCGAGAGCACTTCCGCACGCAAGGAGTCGAGATGGCGATACGGGACGTCGATGAGGTCCCATTCGCCATCCGTTCCTACCTGCGTGCCGGCCAGGCGCAGCCGTGACCGGCCTCAGGTCGCAGCGCCAGGGTCGCAGTGCCGACGATCGCGCCTGGACCCTGTTCGCCGAGAGGGCCCAACGGGACCTGTTTCGGAATCTCGTACGCGCCGCCCTCGCCCACGGCCTTGACACCGCCAATGATGCGGCTCAGGCGAAAGGTGCGCGGAGCGTCGGCCGTGCGGTCGCGGCCCACCAGGTACTCGGTGCCGTAGACCATGACGATGCGCCACGGCTCCACGGTGCGAACCGCGGGTGCGGAGGTGGACGACGCGTACTCGAAGCGGACCGCCCTGCGATCGTGAAGCGCCTCGGCGAGCGTGCCGAGCGCCGCCCGAGTCCCCGTGGCGCGCGCGCCGAAGGGGAAGCTCGGGGACGGGCTCGTGCTGGACGCGACTCGCGACCTTGGTGACGGCCTGCTTGGCGTCCGTGCCGAGCGCGGCATCGCGCCAGTAGTCGACGGCGAGGCTCAGCACCGCGAGCTCGGCGGCCGTGAGGTCGATCGGCTCCATCGTGGCCGCGGACGGGTCGATGCGGTAGCCGATGTCCGCGCCGTGTGCTGCGTCGACGACGGTCTGGAGCGGAACGCCGAGCCGGCGCAGGTCCTCCTTGTCGCGCTCGAACATCCGCTCAAAGGCCGTGTCCGCCTTGGCGTCTTCGCCCTGCATGCGCGCGTCGTAGCCGTAGACCGTGGAGCGGATGTCCTGCTTGGTGAGGCGCGCGCGAGTAGAGCTCAGCGCGATGAAGAGGTTGAGCAGCCGCTCCTCCGGGGCGATCCGGTCCAACGCAGCTCCTAGACCCGGACCGCGAGCAGCTCGGTGGTGAGGATGGCGCGCGCGCCAACCGCGTAGAGGTCGTCCATGATGTGGTTCATCTCCGTACGCGGCACCATGACTCGCACCGCGTGCCACTCGGCGCCGTGGAGCGGGGTCACCGTTGGCGCCTCGAAGCCGGGGCTCACGGCGATGGCGGCCTCGAGCGCCTCATTCGGCACGTCGTAGTCCACGAGCACGTACTGGCGTGCCATGAGCACGCCGCGCAGGCGGCCGGTGAGGGTCGCGATCTCGTCCGCGGGCGCGCCGGGGGCGGTGATGAGGATCGCCTCGGACTTGAGGATGGGGTCCCCGAAGACCTCGAGTCCCGCGGCACGCAGGGTGGATCCGGTCTCGACCACGTCGGCGACGACGTCAGCGACGCCGAGGCGAACCGAAGACTCCACCGCGCCGTCCAGGCGCACCACGGTCGCCTCGACCCCAAACGACTTCAGGTGGTTCTTGACGAGATGCGGATACGACGTCGCAACGCGGAGCCCCTGGACCTGCTCAACCGTGGTCGCGGTGCCGACCGGCGCCGCGTAGCGGAAGGTGGAGCTCGCGAACCCGAGCTCGAGGTGCTCCGTGGCCTCAGCGCTTGAGTCGAGGAGCAGGTCGCGGCCCGTGATGCCGGCGTGGACCGTACCCGCGCCAACATAGACGGCCACGTCGCGCGGGCGAAGGAAGAAGAACTCGACGTCGTTGCGGGCGTCCACGAGCACCAGGTCCCTGTCGCTGGAGCGCTGCTTGTAGCCGGCCTCGCGGAGCAGCTGGCTTGCGGGCTCAGAGAGCGAGCCCTTGTTCGGTACGGCGATGCGGAGCACGTTTCTCCTGGTAATCGTTGTGGTCTACAGGTATCGGCCGACGTCTTCGAGCGTCAGTCCGCGAGCGATCATCATGACCTGGGCGTGGTACAGCAGCTGCGAGATCTCCTCCGCGGCGGCCTCGTCCGACTCGTACTCAGCCGCCATCCACGCCTCGGCGGCCTCCTCGACGAGCTTCTTGCCGATGGCATGCACGCCCGCGTCGAGAAGGCGCACGGTCCCGGATCCCTCGGGACGCTCGGCGGCGCGGGCGGTGAGCTCCGCGAACAGCTCGTCAAAGGTTTTCACGCGCCCAACCCTACCGAACCGCGAGGGCGACGATTAAGACCCGCCCGGCCCCGCCGTCGGGCCGCTGCCGTTAAGGCTCCGCACGGAACGTGTGACGCATGTGACTCACCTGGACCTCCGGGCGCCGCGTGGGCGCGTGTGTGCGTCACTCTGGTCACAGGGACCGTGCGGAGCCTACGGGCCGACGGTGGGGTTGGGCGGGGTGGGCTGGCTCGGCTAGAGCTGGCGCAGCGTGAGCGCCGTGGTGAGCGCGGCCTCTACGGCCTCGGCGCCCTTGTCCTCGCGAGACCCTGGCAGGCCCGCGCGGTCGAGCGCCTGTGCGTCGTCGTCGCAGGTGAGCACGCCGAAGCCCACGGGCACCAGGTGCGTGCGGGCCACATCGGTGAGGCCGAGCGTCACGGACTGACACACGTACTCGAAGTGAGGAGTGGCGCCCTTGATGACCACGCCGAGCGCGGCGATCGCGTCGGCGCCGTTGCGGGCGAGCGCCTCCGCGACCACGGTGAGCTCCACGGCACCCGCCACGCGGGTCACGCGATAGCCGGCCCCGGCGGCCTCTGCGGCGCGAATGGCGCCCGCCACCAGTCCGTCCATGACCTCCGTGTGCCACTGGGACGCCACGATCTCGACCGTCAGCCCGGATCCGTCAACGCTCAACGACGGTGCACCAGCGCCGCTCATGCGCCCTCCTCCATGATGTGGCCCATGCGCTCCGCCTTGGTGCGGCGGTACGCCTCGTTCTCCGGGTGCGCGCCAACGTGGTGCGGCACGCGCTCCACCACGTCGATGCCGGAGGCACGCAGGCCCTCGACCTTCGCGGGGTTGTTCGTCAGCAGCCGCACGCTCGTGAAGCCAAGGTCCGCGAGGATCGCGGCGGCCGCACCGTACTCGCGGCGGTCGATCGGGAGGCCAAGGTCGGTGTTCGCGTCCACGGTGTCGCGCCCCTGGTCCTGCAGCGCGTACGCCTGGATCTTCGCGACGATGCCGATGCCCCGGCCCTCGTGACCCGTGAGGTAGACCACCGCACCGCCTTCTGCGGCGACACGATCGATGGCGGCGTCCAGCTGCGGGCCGCAGTCGCAGCGCAGCGAGCCGAACGCGTCACCCGTGAGGCACTCGGAGTGCACGCGCACAATGGGCGTGCGGCCCTCGGGAACCGGCGCGATGAGCGCGACGTGCTCGTGGCCCGTGCGCGCGTCGCGGTAGCCGCGGACGGTGACCTCCCCATGCTTGGTGGGGAGGCGTGCCTCACCCTCGGCGAGCACGCGGTGCGTTTGCGGGGCCGACGGCGCGGGCAGGTCGTTCTTTGCGCGGCGGTAGGCGATGAGGTCGGCGATGGTCATGAGAACCAACCCCTCCTTGGAGGCGAGTGCGGAAGCATCGCCCTGGCGCATCATGGTGCCGTCGTCGTTCACGAGTTCGGCGATGACCCCGACAGGCTCGAGGCCGGCAAGCCGACACAGATCGACGCACGCCTCCGTGTGGCCGGGACGATGCAGGACTCCACCTGCAACAGCGCGCAGCGGCAGAACATGCCCGGGACGGATGAATTCGTCCGGGGACGCGTCCGCCTTGGCCAAAATCTGCAAAGTGCGGTGCCGGTCCGCCGCGGAGATGCCCGTGGTCACCCCACTCGCAGCGTCCACGGACACCGTGTACGCCGTTCGCCGCGGGTCCTGGCTGTTCGGCACCATGAGCGGGAGCTTGAGGCTGTCGGCCTTCTCCCCCGGCATGGGCGCGCACAGATAGCCGCTCGAGTGGCGGATGCCCCACGCCACCCACTCGACGGTGGTGGTCTGTGCGGACATGATGAAGTCCGCCTCGTCCTCGCGATCGCGAGAGTCCGCAACGAGCACGGGACGGCCGGCGCGCAGTTCCGCGAGGGCGCGCTCAACCAGCGCGATGGGATCGGGGCTCACGACGACCTCTCCCCCAGCATCCGCTCCACGTACTTGCCCACGACGTCCACCTCCACGTTCACCACGGCACCGACGGGCAGCTCACCCAGATTGGTCTCCGTGAGAGTAGTCGGGATCAGTGACACGGTGACGAGGTCGTCGACCAGTTCGGCCACGGTGAGCGACACGCCGTTGAGCGCGATCGAGCCCTTGCGCACCACATACCGCGAGTAACCAGGCGCGATGCGGAACGTGAGGTCGGTCCAGTCGGGCTGCGAGTCCTTGGCGACGAGCTCAGCCGTGCCGTCCACGTGACCCTGCATGATGTGCCCACCCAAGCGAGCGTCGGCCCTCAGGGCGCGCTCAAGGTTCACCCGGTCCCCAACCGACACGCTGCGCAGCGAGGTGGTCTCCAGGGTGACGCGCATGACGTCGGCGACCCATTCGTCGCCAGTGTGCTTGGCGACCGTGAGGCACACGCCGTTCACGGCGATCGACTCCCCGAACTCAAGGTCCCCTCCCCAGCCAGGGGTTGCAATCGTCAGTTGCGACTGGGCGCCGTGTTCGGCGATCGCGGTGACGGTGCCTACGGCCTCAACAAGCCCGGTGAACATCAGGTCTCCTTCGTGAGAACGGCGGTGACAAGCGTATCGATGCCCAATTGGGTCACCGTCACGTCCTTGCCTCTCAACGCGTCCGCCATGGTGCCGATTCCCAGGTCCGATACCGCCGCCGTGCCACTCCCGAGGATCGCGGGAGCGATGTACGCGTGGACCTCGTCCACGAGGCCGCCCGCAGAAATGCGCTCGTGACGGTGGCGCCCCCCTCGACGAGCACGGTTCGGCACTCGCGCTCCCACGCCTTCGCCAGCCCGACGCTGGGGTCGCGTGAGGCCACGCGCTCGGCATTGGCGTCACGCCAGACCTTGGCGCCGGCGGTGTCGCGCTCACCGAGGACGATGCGGAGGGGCTGGTGCGGTTCAGCGACGCCCGCGGGGCGGGCGCTGAGTTCCGGATCGTCGATCGCGACGGTGCCCGTGCCCACGATGATCGCGTCCACCTCTGCGCGCACGCTGTGCGCGTGCTCGCGCGCCTCCTCGCCGGTGATCCAGAAGCTCGTGCCGTCGGCCGCGGCCGTGCGCCCGTCAAGGGTCGAGGCCCACTTCGCGATCACATACGGCCGCTGCCGCGCCATGGCCACGAGCCAGCGGCGATTGAGCCCGCGGGCAACGGCGTGCGGGACGAGTTCCACGTCGATTCCGCGCCCGGCGAGATAGGCGGCGCCACCGGCGGCGGTGGGGTTGGGATCGGGAACCGCGTAGACCACCCTGGCAACCCCGGCATCGGCCAGGGCCACGGCGCATGGTCCCGTGCGGCCGGTGTGGTTGCAGGGCTCCAGAGTCACGAAGGCGGTCGCGCCGCGCACGGACACCCCGGACAGGGCGGCTGCGGCCAGCGCGGCGGCCTCCGCATGGGGCGTGCCCGCGCCCCGGTGATAGCCCTCGGCGAGGACCGCCCCGTCAACGCCCACGATCACGCAGCCAACCCTGGGGTTGGGCCCATGCGCCGCCCACGTGCGGCGAGCTCCGCCGCCCTATCCATCGCCTCCGCCACGTCAGGCCTGCTGGGCAAGCTCGCGAAGCGCGCGAACCTCGGCGCTTGGGTCGTGCGAGCCGTAGATCGCGGACCCCGCCACGAAGGTGTCGCCGCCCGCCAGGGCCACGGTCGCGATGGTGTCGCGCGCGATCCCGCCGTCCACCTGGAGCCACACATCGGCTCCCGCCTTGTCCACGGCCGCTCGCAGCGCCTCGAACTTGGGCATCATGTCCGCCATGAACTCCTGACCGCCGAAGCCCGGCTCCACGGTCATCACGAGCACCATGTCCACCTCATCGAGCAGCTCGATGGCGCGCTCGACCGGCGTGCCTGGCTTGATCGCGACCGAGGCGCGAACGCCCGCCGCACGGAGGTCCCGAGCAACCTTCCGCGGGTCCTTCGCCGCCTCGAAGTGGTACGTCACCGAGAACGCGCCGAGCTCCGCGTACCGCACGGCCCAGTAGTCGGGGTCCTCGATCATGAGATGCACATCCACGGGCATCGGAGCCACCTCGCAGAGCCGCTTCACCACGGGCACGCCCAGGGTGAGGTTGGGCACGAAGTGGCCGTCCATGACGTCCACGTGCAGCAGGTCCGCATCGCTCACGGCGCGAATATCGCGCTCGAGGTTCGCGAAGTCGGCGGAGAGGATCGAGGGGGCAATGCGCATGGTTCGACCCTACCCGTGCGGCCGTTGCAGGATCGCGAGATACATCGCGTCCGTCCCGTGGGCGTGCGGCCACAGCTGCACGTGCGGGCCGGCGCCCCAACTGCGGCGCGGAGTGCCCGTGATCTGGGCGATGCTCGCCCGCGCGTCCACGAGCTCGAGCCCATGCGCTCCCGCGACAACGTCCCTGGTCTCGGCGAGAACCGGGCTGCACGTCACATAGGCGACGAGACCGCCGGGCTTCAGCGCTCCGGCCGCGGCCGCGAGCAGCTCGGACTGGAGCTCGGCGAGGATCGGAACGTCCGCAGGCTCGCGCCGCCAGCGCGCCTCCGGGCGCCGCCGCAGGGCGCCGAGCCCGGTGCACGGGGCGTCGAGCAGGATGCGGTCGAAGGCGGCGGGCGGGAGCTCGCGCGAGTCGGTCGTGGTCACCGTGACCACGGCCTCCGGCAGCGCCCGCACGGCGTTCCGGACCAGCCGGGCCCTGTGCTCGTGCACTTCGTTCGCCTGCAGGGTCGCACCGTGCTGCGCGGCCAGGGCTCCGAGCAGGGCGGCCTTGCCGCCGGGTCCGGCACACATGTCGAGCCAGCGCTCGCCGGGCTCCACGTCGCGGAACGCGACGAGCGCCCCAGCCACGAGCTGGCTTCCCTCGTCCTGCACGGCCGCGGCGCCCGACGCTACGGCGGGTATGGCGCCAGGGTCGCCTCCGGTGAGGGTTGCGCCCCATGGCGAGAAGCGAGTGGGCTCTCCCGGCAGTTCCGCGCGGTCCGCGAGCCCGGGTCGGGCCACGAGCGTGACCGCCGCGGGCGCGTTGTCGGCCACGAGCACCTGCTCGAGCTGCTCGGGACGCCCATCCGCGGCGAGGGCCTCGGCGAGGGCATTGACCACCCACTCGGGATGCGAGTGGCGGATCGCGAGGTCCTCCCGCGAGCTGCTCGGCGCAACGAGCGCGACCCACGCGTCGAGCTTCCGCTCCACGATCCGCCGCATCACGGCATTGACGAGAGGCGCGACGCGCGGGCCGCCGTGCCTGCGCGCGAGGTCCACTGTCTCTGACACCGCCGCGTGCGGCGGCACCCGCATCGACAGCGCCTGGTGCGCCCCCAGCCACAGCGACCACCTCACCGGCGCATCCAGCGCGCTCGGCTCCCGCTTTGCCGCGTGGGCGATCACGGCGTCGTAGAAGCCGTGCATGCGCAGGGTGCCGTACGCGAGCTCCGTCGCGAACGCGGCATCGCGGCCGCTGAGGGACAGCGCCGCGAGGATTCCCGGCATCGCCAGATTCGCGTACGCCTCCTCCGCGTCCACCGCGCGCACGCAGCGAAACGCCGCCTCTCTCGCCGCGTCGATCGCCGTGCCCGGTGGCATCAGGCCTCCCCCAGCATGGCCGCCTCGCCCAGGCGGGCCCCACGCCACCAGTCGCACGCGTCCATCGCCTTGCGCCCCGCGGGAGCGATCCAGCTGAGCGCAACCGGCGCCGTGCCCGTGCCGACCGCGACCTCATCGCCTCGCAGGGCGAGCTGTCCGGGAGGCAAACCCGGCCCCGTACGAGGGGCGACGGGCCCAATCTTGGCGACCGTGCCGTCGGGCAGCGTGGTCCACGCTCCGGGCGCGGGCGTGACTCCCCTGACCTGCCTGTCAACGATGTGCGCCGGCCGCTCCCACGCGACGTAGGCGTCCTCGCGGGTGAGCTTGTGCGCGTAGGAGACGCCGTCCTCTGGCTGCGGAATGGGCGCCGCGACCCCGCCGACGAGAGCCTCGAGCGAGTGCACGAGCAGCCCCGCCCCAAGCCCCGCAAGGCGTTCGAGGAGCACTCCGGCGGTGTCGTCGTGGCGGATTCGCTCGGTGAGGGTGCCGATCACCGGCCCGGTGTCGAGGCCGTTGTCGATGACGAACGTGGAGGCGCCCGTGATGTCGTCGCCCGCCATCACGGCGCGCTGCACCGGGGCGGCCCCGCGCCACGCTGGGAGCACGGAGAAGTGCAGGTTCACCCAGCCGTGCGTGGTTGCGCCAAGCAGCTCTGGCCGCAGGATCTGCCCGTAGGCGACGACGGCGGCCACGTCCGCCTCGAGCGAGGCGATGTGGGCGACGGTCTCGGGGTCCGACGCTCTGGCCGGGGTGAGCACGTCGAGCTCCAGTTCGCGCGCGGCGAGGCTGATCGGGCTTGGCTGGAGCGCGCGTCCGCGCTTGCCAGGAGCATCTGGCTGGGTGAGGACGGCGACGACGTCATGCCCTGCGTCGACGATCGCCGTCAGCGCGGGAACTGCGATGAGCGGGGTGCCCGCGAACACGACGCGCATGCATCCATCCTATGAGTCGGTCGCGGGCCGCAAGCGACTCAGAGCGCGACCGGTCCGTCCACGCGCATCCGGAAGCCCTCGTCGCCGTCCTTGCTGAGCTCGGCCTGGCGGGCCCTCAGCGCGTCGATGATGGACTGCGCGGCACGCCGCGTCACGAGCAGCAGGGCCCCGTCGCGCGTCTCGCTCACGATGGCCTCCGAATGGCGCTCGAGCCGCTCGCCCTCCACCGATACGGACAGCGCAAGCGTGATCGCATGCTTGGGCCCGGTGATGTGAATGCTGCGCCGGGCGGGCGGCAGCTCGAGCGCCGTCCTGTCGGCGAGGGCCTCCTGGGTCGCGCTCAGCGGGTCCCACGTCTCCAGGGCGCGCCGCGCGGCGTCCGGGAGGTCGCCCACGAGGTACATCCGCCCGCCGTCCTTCCGCGACCGCACGAGCGCGCCGACCGCGAGCCACCAGCGGACCGCGCGGACCTCCGCGCCAAGGCCACCACTGGCCGGCGCCTCGGCACCGATCACCACGGCCGCGGCGTAACCGCCCGCGACGGCAGGGACCGCGCCGGGCGTCGCGACAACGAAGCCCTCCGTCACCGCCCCGTCCGGCAGCACGCCCGTGGCACCCGCGGAGATCGCGACCGGCACGTCCTTGGCCATGGCGCGCACCTGTTCAGCGATGCGCTCCACGCCTTGCCGCACCTGCTTGATGCGTCGTCCCTGGCAGTTGGCGCAGTGCCAGTGCGGATGGGCGGTGCCGCAGTCGCGGCACACGAGGGGCGCCGACACGTGATCCTGCCGGAGGGCGCCGCCGCACGGGGACCCGTCGATCACCGCCGTGCACTGCGCCCATTCGCCGCAGCTCGCGCACGCGACCGCGCGCACGTAGCCGGTGCGCGGGACCACAATGGCGACGGGCCCCTTGCCGAGCGCCTCTCGGGCAGCACGCCACACCCTGCCAGGCATCCAGTGCCAGCCCGACGCTCCCTCGGCCGTGCGCTTGTCGTCGCCGACAACTTCGGTTGCGGGGGCGGCTCGCCGCACGGCCTCGCGATCGGGCAGTGCCAGATCCGCCCACCCGTGCTCCACGAGTGCGAGGGCCTCGACGGTGGGCGCGTATGAGGCGATGAGCATGCCGGCGCCCTCGAGATCGGCCCTCCACGCGGCCACGGTGCGGGCGTTCCAGTACGGCGCGTGAGGGTCATCGAAGCTCGACGACCCGTCGTCCCAGATCGCCACGAAGCCGAGCGATGGCACCGGCTGCAGCGCCACGGGTCTGGTCCCGAGCACGATGCGTGCGAGCCCGTGCATCGCGGCGAGATACGAGCCGTAGCGGGCATTGGCGCCATCATCGGCGTCAAGGACCGCGACCTCGCCGCCACCGCGCACGCTCCACCGGCGCAGCCCTCGCCGCGCCAGCTCCGCCTCCACGGCGGCGAGTGAGCGGGCGTCGGGCACCACGAGGATCGCGGACTGCTCGTGCGCCGCGGCCGCAGCCGCGGCCGCGGCCAGCACGTGCACGGGCGTTCCCGCCGCCCTGTCGTCCTGGGGAAGCGCCTGCCACAGCACGCGCGCGCCCTTTGCGAGCTCCTGGATGTTCAGCATCTCGCGCTCCGGAGCGGACTCGGCGGCCTCCGCGTAGCGGGTCTCCATGCCGGCCGGTCCTGTCCAGTCCCTGTCCTCGAGGCTCGCCACGCGGGGCGGGGCCATGAGCCGCAGGACGTCCCAGAGGGAGCCGCCATAGCGTCGGGCAACCGCCTGTGCGAGGTCAAGCGCGCGGGGCGTGTAGGAGGCGATCGCGGCCGTGGAGTGAATGGGACTCAGGGTGCCCGCGAACTCGCTCTCCTCGAGCAGCCGCACCACAACCGCGTTGACGAGCCTGCCCGCGAAGCGCACGCGCACGCGCGACCCCACGGTCACCGCGTTCGCTAGCGAGGGCGGCACGCTGTAGTCGAACGGCCTGTCGAGGTGCGGCAGAGGGCTGTCGATGCAGACGCGAGCGACAGAACGGGGCGAGGGCTCGGCTATAGCGCTGCGCCCCGGAGCGCCTCCACCCGGTCCGTCCGTTCCCAGGTGAATTCGGCAAGCTCACGGCCGAAGTGGCCGTACGCGGCCGTGGCGCGGTAGATGGGCCTGCGGAGATCCAGTGCGTCGATGATCGCCGACGGGCGCAGGTCGAACACCATGTCGATCGCCTTGACGATGCGGTCAGGGTCCACGGTCTCGGTGCCGAACGTCTCCACATACAGCCCAACGGGCTGCGCGGTGCCGATCGCGTACGCGACCTGGACCTCGCAGCGGCTCGCGAGACCGGCGGCGACCACGTTCTTCGCCACCCAGCGCATCGCGTAGGCGCCCGAGCGGTCCACCTTCGACGGGTCCTTGCCGCTGAAGGCTCCACCGCCGTGGCGCGCCATGCCGCCGTAGGTGTCCACGATGATCTTGCGGCCCGTCAGACCGGCGTCGCCCGCGGGGCCGCCGATCTCGAAGCGTCCCGTGGGGTTGATGAGGGAACGGTGACTTGAGCTGTCGATGTCGAAGCCCGCGAGCACGGGGCCGATGACCTCGGCCTCGATCGCCTCTCGCAGGCCGCCAATCTCCCACGTCTCCGCGTGCTGGCTCGAGACCACCACGGTGTCGACGGACCGGGCCTCGTCGCCGTCGTACGCGATGGTGACCTGCGCCTTGCCGTCTGGCCGCAGGCCCTCGATGATCCCGTCCTTGCGCACGTGGGCGAGCCGTGCGGTGAGCGCGTGCGCCATGGCGATCGGCAGCGGCATCAGCTGCGGCGTGTCATCGCACGCGTACCCGAACATCAGGCCCTGGTCGCCCGCGCCAAGTTCGTCATCGGACGAGTCCGTGGCGTGCGCAACGCCCTGCCAGATGTCCGGGCTCTGCTCGCCGATGCTCACCGAGACGCCGCACAGGGCGCCGTCGAAGCCGGTCTTTGACGACGTGTAGCCGATGCCCGTCACGACGGAGCGGATGATCCCGGGGATGTCCACGTACGACTCGGTGCTGACCTCGCCGGCCACGTGAACGAGGCCCGTGGTGACCATGGTCTCCACGGCAACTCGGGACAGCGGATCCTGCGCGAGCATCGCGTCGAGGATGGAATCGGAGATCTGATCGCAGACCTTGTCAGGGTGACCTTCTGTCACGGATTCTGAGCTGAAAAGGCGCATGCGGCGAGTCTAGTGGCAGCCTCAAGGGCGCCTGTGAGCCGTCCACAGCCGCGAAATCTCATCCAGAACCGCGTGCGCGACGGCGAGCTTCGACCCGGAAGCACTCGCGACCTCGTCGCCGTTCACGTCGAGGATGCGCACCGAGTTCGGCACGTCCCCGAACCCCTTGGTGGCCCCCACCTCGTTGAAGACGAGCAGCGCGGCGCCCTTCCGGCGCGCCTTCGCGGCCGCGTGTTCGGCGGCCGTTGCCGCATCGTCCCCCGTCTCGGCCGCGAAGCCGACGATGATGGGCACCTTGCCACGCTCGACGAGCCCGCGAAGCAGGTCCTCGGTCGGCACCAGCTCAAGCGTGATGCCACCGTCCCCGGTCTTCTTGATCTTGTGCTCGCTACGTTCGGCGGGGGCGAAGTCGGCGACGGCGGCGGCCATGACGATCACGTCGCAGTCGTCCTCGACCGTCTCGATCGCATGCCCTAGCTCGGTGCCGGTTGAGACGTCGATGCGCTGCACGCGCTCGGAGGTCGGCAGCGTCACGTTCGCGGCGATCACGGTCACCTCAGCGCCCCGCTCTCGCGCGGCCTCAGCGATGGCGAAGCCCTGGTGTCCGCTCGAGCGATTGCCCAGGTAACGCACCGGATCGATCGGCTCGCGCGTGCCTCCGGCCGTCACCACCAAACGCACGCCCTCGAGGTCTCCCCAACCAGCGTCGGGCCGCTGCTCAGGCAACCCCGCGCCCTCGGCGACCGCGTACAGGGCGGCCACGAGAGCGTCGGGCTCAGGAAGGCGGCCAGGACCGCTGTCTGCGCCGGTAAGCCGCCCGACGGCGGGGTCCAGCACGTGCACGCCCCTCGCCCTGAGCGTGGCGACGTTGGCCTGGGTGGCGGGGTGCTCCCACATCTCGGTGTGCATCGCGGGGGCGACGAGCACGGGGGCGTGCGTCGCGAGCAGCGAGTTGCCGAGCAGGTCCTTGGCCTCTCCGCGCGCATACGCGGCGAGGAAGTTCGCGGTCGCGGGCGCGACGAGCACGATGTCAGCGCTCTGGCCAAGGCGGACGTGCTGCACCGACGACACGTCGTCAAAGGTGTCGGTGGGCGCGGGGTGGCCGCTGAGCGCCTCCCACGTGGCGCGGCCAACGAAGTTCAGCGAGGAGGCGGTGGGGACGACGCGAACGTCGTGGCCGTCCTCTTTGAGGCGGCGCAGCACGAGCGCCACCTTGTACGCGGCAATGCCGCCGGTCACACCCAGCAGCACGCGCATGCTTATTCCTCGGTGCGACCCAGCTCGAGCAGTCCGCCCTGGTTGATCTCGCGCAGCGCAACGGAGAGCGGCTTGTCCGTGGAGTCGGCCTCGACGAGCGGGCCGACGTTCTCGAAGTGGCCCTCGGAGAGCGCCTCGTAGTACGCGTTGATCTGGCGAGCGCGCTTGGAGCTGTAGACCACGAGGGCGTACTTCGAGTCCACCTTGGCGAGCAGCTCGTCAATGGGAGGGTTGGTGATGCCCTCAGGGGCGGCGACAGTTCCGGCCACGTTCAACTCCGATGCTTGGATTTCTAACCGCTCTAGTCTACCGTGCGCGGGCGCATGCCCCTAGTCGCCACGCCTCACCCTCTGGGTTGAGGTAGGTAGCGGTCGAAAACGTCTTCAGATTCACCCCGCATCTACCTCAACCCCTAGCGGGTCGCGTCGATGAGCCGCTCCAGCGCCTCCGCCGCGGCCTCGACCGTGTCGTTGACGATGACCTCGTCGAACTCGCTCTCGGCCGCGAGCTCGAGGCGCGCAGTCGCCAGGCGGCGCTCGCGCTCCTCGGGGCCCTCGGTGCCGCGGCCAACGAGCCGCGACACGAGCTCCTCCCACGACGGCGGCGCGAGGAAGACGAAGAGCGCGTCCGGCATGGTCTCCCGCACTTGGCGAGCGCCCTGCAGGTCTATCTCGAGCAGCACCGGGACCCCGCTTTCGAGGTGCTCCTCGACGGCCCTCCGCGGGGTTCCGTAGCGATGCACGCCGTGAACAACCGCCCATTCGAGCAGCTCTCCCCCGGCGACCATCTCATCGAACCGCTCAGGGGTCACGAAGAAGTAGTGAACCCCCTCGATCTCGCCGGGTCGCGGCGGCCGCGTGGTCGCCGAGACCGAGATCCAGATGTCGGGCTCGCGCTCGCGGAGGGCGCGAACCACCGTGCCCTTGCCCACGGCCGTTGGCCCGGCAAGGACCGTAAGTCTGCTCATCTGCCTCGAATCACCTGCGCTCGCGCTCGATGAGCGCGGCCACCTGGTGCTGGCCGAGCCCGCGAATGCGGCGAACGTGCGAGATGCCGATCTCATCCATGATCTGAGTGGCCCGCTTGGGGCCGATGCCGGGCAGGCACTGCACGAGGTCGTGCACGCGAATCCCGGCGAGGGCCTCGTCGCCCTTTGCGCGATCGATCGCTGCGGCGAGCGAGAAGTCTCCCGCCGCAAGCTGCTCCTTGAACACACGTCGGGCGCTGCGCACAGCCGTGGCCTTGACCAATGCGGCGGCACGCTGCTCGTCGGAGAGCTCCGGAGTTGCCATGGTGTTCCCTTCCCCTATTCCTCGTCAGCTGGCGCGAGGATGTATGCGGCGGCCCCTGCGGCCGCCTGGATTGCTCCGCGGAGCTTCTCGACGAAGGGGCCCGCCTGAAGCACCCCTCGCGACTGGCTGACGAGCACTCGGCTCGTCGCGCTTCCGAACACCTTCGCCACATCGGCGGGTGTGGCCCCCTGGGCGCCAACCCCAGGGGCAAGCAGCGGTCCATTGACCGCGGCGAGGTCTATTCCAAGTTCGGCGGCGGCGTCGCCAACGGTCGCGCCAACCACCAGCCCGACGCTGCCCATGGGTTGGGCTCCACGGTTCAGTTCCGCGGCGGCTTCCGCCACGGCACGTGCGACGGGCCCGTCTTCGCCAACGGCGTGCTGCACGGACGCGCCCTCCCTGTTGGAGGTGAGCGCAAGCACGAAGACGCCCTTGCCGTTGCGCTCCGCCAGTTCGAGCGCGGGCGCGAGAGAGCCGAAGCCGAGATACGGCGAAAGGGTGACAGCGTCGGCCTCAAGCGGTGCGCCGGGGCGCAGGTAGGCGTCGGCATAGGCCTCCATGGTGGAGCCGATGTCGCCACGCTTGGCGTCGAGGATGGTGATGAGCCCCTGCTCGCGCGCGTTCGCGAGCACCTGCTCGAGCGCGGCGATGCCGCGGGCGCCGTGCCGTTCGAAGAACGCGGCGTTCGGCTTGACGGCGGCCGCGGAGCGAGCGCTCGCCTCGATCACCGTATCGCCGAACGCGAGGAGGGATTCCGCGGTGTCCGGGAGGCCCCAGCGCGCGAGCAGATCGGGGTGCGGGTCTATGCCAACGCACAGCGGGCCCCAGGCGCGCATGGCGCCATCAAGCCGCTCACCGAATTGCATGGTCCCTCCCCTGGGTCACGGGTTGCTTGCCATGTTACCTGCACCGACGTTCTGTGGCGCGGCGGCATCCTGAAGTGACAGCACGTCGAATTCGCGGTGCTGGATGACCTCGATCGCGAGCACGGCGGCAGCAAGCTGCTGCGTGGTGGTCACGATGGCCGTGTCGGCGGCGGTCGCGGCCGCGCGAATCTCGTAACCGTCCGCGCGGGCGCCCTGGCCGGACGGGGTGTTGATCACGAGCGAGACCTCGCCGTTGTTGATGAGATCCACGATCGTGGGCTCCCCGTTGGGGCCCCGGCCCTGGGAGTTCTTGCGCACCACCGTGGACGGGATGCCGTTGCGCTGCAGGACGAGTGCCGTGCCCTCCGTGGCGAGGATCTCGAACCCGAGCTGCCGCAGGCGCGCAACGGGGAAGGTGATGGAGCGCTTGTCCCTGTCGGCCATCGACACGAACGCCTTGCCGCCCTTGGGCAGCCCGCCGAAGGCGGCGGCCTGGGACTTGGCGAATGCGAGCGGGAAGGTGGTGTCGAAGCCCATGACCTCTCCCGTGGAGCGCATCTCCGGGCCCAGCACGGTGTCCACCACGGTGCCGGCGTGGGTGCGGAAGCGCTTGAACGGGAGCACCGCCTCCTTCACGGCGATGCGCTGAGTGGGGTCGATGCGAGTGGCGTCGTGATCCGGGAGCACCCCGGACGCGCGAAGGTCCGCGATCGACGACCCGGCCATGATCAGTGCGGCCGCGGTGGCGAGCGGGACCCCGGTCGCCTTGGCGACGAACGGGACCGTGCGTGAGGCGCGCGGGTTGGCCTCGAGCACGTGGAGCACGTCACTTACCAGGGCGTATTGCACGTTCATGAGCCCGCGAACGCCGATTCCACGCGCCAGGGCCTCCGTGGACTCACGAATCCGTGACAGCTCGGCCTTGGACAGCGTGACGGGCGGCAGCACGCACGCGGAGTCGCCAGAGTGGATGCCGGCCTCCTCGATGTGCTCCATGACGCCGCCGAGGAACAGTTCCTCGCCGTCGAACAGCGCGTCAACGTCGATCTCGATCGCGTCGTCGAGGAACCGGTCTACCAGGAGCGGCGCGTCGGACGCATGGTCGCCGACGAGGTGCATGCGCGTGCCGTAGTCCTCGAGCTGCGCGCGGTCGTAGACGATCTCCATGCCGCGGCCGCCAAGCACGTACGAGGGCCGCACGAGCACCGGGTAGCCGATGCCCTCGGCGATCTCAATCGCCTCCTCGATACCGTGGGCGGTGCCGTACGCCGGTGCAGGGAGGCCCGCCTCCGCGAGCACCCGACCAAAGGCCGCGCGGTCCTCCGCGTTGTCGATCGCCTCGGGCGACGTTCCGAGAATCGGCACCCCAGCGTCGGCCAGTCGCTGCGCCAGGCTCAGCGGCGTCTGCCCGCCCAGCTGCACGAGCATGCCCTTGACCGGGCCCGCGGCGACCTCGGCGTCGTAGACGGCCATGACGTCCTCGAAGGTGAGGGGCTCGAAGTAGAGGCGATTTGCGGTGTCGTAGTCCGTGGAGACGGTCTCGGGGTTGCAGTTGACCATGACGGTCTCGAACTCGTCCTTGAGGCTCAGCGCGGCGTGGACGCACGAGTAGTCGAACTCGATGCCCTGGCCGATGCGGTTGGGCCCCGAGCCCAAGATGATGATCGCCTCGCGCGTTCGCGGCTGCACCTCGTTCTCCGCGTCAAACGTGCTGTAGTGGTACGGCGTGCGCGCCTCGAATTCGGCCGCGCACGTGTCCACAGTCTTGAACACGGGCGTCACCCCAGCGGCCCGACGCTGCGCAAAGACCACGCTCTCGTCCAGTCCTCGCAGGGCGGCTATTTGAGCGTCCGCGAGGCCGTGCTCCTTGGCGCGGCGCAGGACCTCCGGGGTCAGCTCGGCCGCATGCGCAACCTCGTGCGCGACCTCGTTCATGAGCAGGATCTGGTCCAGGAACCAGGGGTCGATGCCCGTGGCCTCAAACACTTGCTCAAGGTCCGCGTGACCGGCGCGCACGGCCCTGAGGACCTGCTGCACCTGGACCATGCGGTTCTCGGTGGGGATGCGGATGGCCGCGAGCAGCTCCTCGAGCGCCTCTCCCGTTGGGTAGTCGCCGTTCCAGTGGAAGTTCGCGGCGCGCTTGTCGATCGAGCGCAGCGCCTTGCCGAGCGCCTCGGTGAAGTTGCGGCCGATTGCCATGGCCTCGCCAACACTCTTCATGGTGGTGGTGAGGACCGGATCCGCCGCGGGGAACTTCTCGAACGCGAAGCGGGGCACCTTGACCACGATGTAGTCCAGGGTGGGCTCGAAGCTGGCCGGGGTCGAGCCCGTGATGTCGTTGGGGATCTCGTCGAGCGTGTAGCCGATCGCGAGGCGGGCGGCGATCTTGGCGATCGGGAAGCCCGTGGCCTTCGACGCCAGCGCCGAGGACCGCGAGACGCGCGGGTTCATCTCGATGACGATCAGGCGACCCGTGTTGGGCTCCACAGCGAACTGCACGTTGCAGCCGCCCGTGTCCACGCCGACCTCGCGGATGATCGCGATGCCGACGTCGCGCATGCGCTGGTACTCGCGGTCCGTGAGGGTGAGCGCGGGAGCCACGGTCACGGAGTCGCCCGTGTGCACGCCAACGGGGTCCACGTTCTCGATGGAGCACACGACCACGACGTTGTCCGCCTTGTCGCGCATGAGCTCTAGCTCGAACTCCTTCCAGCCCAGGATGGACTCCTCGAGTAGCACCTCGGTGGTGGGCGAATAGTGCAGCCCGGCGCCCGCGATGCGGCGCAGGTCTTCTTCGTTGTACGCGAACCCCGAGCCGAGGCCGCCCATCGTGAAGGACGGCCGCACCACCACGGGGTAGTTCAAGTCCTCGGCGGCCGCGAGGCACTCCTCCATCGTGTGACAGATGTGGCTGCGGGCGCTGTCGGCTCCGCAGCGCTCCACGACGCCCTTGAACAGCTCGCGGTTCTCGCCCAGGTTGATGGCCTCGAGGTTGGCGCCGATGAGCTCCACGCCGTACTTCTCGAGAATCCCCGCCTCCGCCACCGCGATCGCAGCGTTGAGCGCCGTCTGACCGCCAAGCGTCGCGAGCATCGCGTCCGGCCGCTCCTTGGCGATGATCGCCTCGATCACCTCGGTGGTGATGGGCTCCACGTAGGTCGCGTCCGCGAACTCGGGGTCCGTCATGATGGTCGCGGGGTTCGAGTTGAGTAGAACTACTCGGATTCCTTCGGCGCGGAGCACGCGGCACGCCTGGGTTCCTGAGTAGTCGAACTCACATGCCTGGCCGATCACGATGGGGCCGGAACCGATGACGAGAACGGAAGTGATGTCCTGGCGACGGGGCATTAGTTCGTTGTCTCCATGAGTTCGTCGAAGCGGTCAAAGAGGTACCCGGCATCGTGGGGACCGGCGGCGGCCTCGGGGTGGTACTGAACGGAGAACGCGGGGATGTCGAGGCACTCGAGGCCCTCCACCACGTCGTCGTTGAGATTGACGTGGCTCACGCGCACCTTGCCGAAGCCGGCCGGGCTGTCCGACGCTCCCTCCAGTGGGGCGTCGACGGCGAACCCGTGGTTGTGGGCGGTGATTTCCACCTTGCCCGTGGTGCGGTCCACCACGGGCTGGTTGATGCCGCGGTGCCCGAACTGAAGCTTGTAGGTGCCATACCCGAGCGCGCGGCCCAGGATCTGGTTGCCGTAGCAGATGCCGAAGAACGGCACGCCCGCCCGGAGCACGCCCTGGAGCGTCTCCACGGACGCATCGTCCGCGCCGGGGTCGCCGGGACCATTGCTGAAGAACACGCCGTCAGGCTTCTTCGCGAGGATCTCCTCCGCGGTGATCGTCGCGGGCACCACCGTGACCCGCATGCCACGCTGCGCCATCAGCTCGGGAGTCATCGCCTTGATGCCAAGGTCCACGGCCACCACATTGCGACGAACGGCAACACCCTCCGGGGGCTCCACCGTGTACTCGTCCGGCACGGAAACCTCGCGAGCGAGTGATGCGCCCTTCATGTCCTCGCCGGACTTCACCCGCTCCAGGAGCTCGGGCACGGGAGCCAGCGCCTCGCCGGAGAAGATCCCGGCCTTCATGACGCCACTGGACCGCAGAATGCGCGTGAGCTGGCGCGTGTCGATGCCGCTCAGCCCCACGACGCCCTCCTTGGCCAGCACCTCGTCAAGCGAGCGCCGAGAGCGCCAGTTGCTGGGCCGTCGGGCAGGATCGCGGACAACGTAACCGGCCACCCAGATGCGGCGAGACTCGGGGTCTTCGTCGTTCATGCCCGTGTTGCCGATGTGCGGCGCCGTCATCACCACGATCTGCTTGTGATAGCTGGGATCGGTGAGAGTCTCCTGGTATCCGGTCATTCCCGTGTTGAAGACGATCTCGCCGAGGGTCTGGCCGGTGGCGCCGTAGGCCTGGCCCTCGAACGTGGTGCCGTCCTCCAGCACCAAGATGGCGTCAGTCATCAAACAGCCCTTCGAATCGGTCATCCAAGTATGTGGGCGCGCCGCGCAGGAAGGTTGCCACCGCGCGTCCGGGGAGCTCGATGCCGCCGAAGGGCGAGTTGTTGCTGCGGCTCGCGGTCTTCGTGGGGTCCACGGTCCATGGCGCGGAGGGGTCCACCAGCGTGATGTTCGCCGGGTCCCCCACGTTGATGGTGCCGGGGTGCTGGTCGCTGACGCGCCCGATCTTCGCGGGCAGGTGGGCCATTCGGAAGGCGACCTGGCCCCAGCTCATGAGGCCCGTGTCCACCATGGTCTTCTGCACGATGGGCAGGGCCGTCTCGAGGCCGATCATGCCCATGGCGGCCGCGCCCCACTCGCAGTCCTTGTCCTCGTCCGGGTGCGGGGCGTGGTCGGTGGCGACGATGTCGATGGTGCCGTCGGCGAGTCCCGCGCGCACCGCGTCCACGTCCTCCTGCGTGCGCAGCGGCGGGTTGACCTTGAATCGGGGGTCGTAGCCGCGCGCGGACTCGTCGGTGAGGAGCAGGTGGTGCGGCATGACCTCGGCGGTCACGTCGATGCCGCGGCTCTTGGCCCAGCGGATGATCTCTACGGAGCCTGCGGTCGAGACGTGGCACACGTGCAGCCGCGAGCCCACATGGCCCGCCAGCAGCACGTCGCGGGCGATGATCGACTCCTCGGCGACCGCGGGCCAGCCCGCGAGCCCGAGCTCCGCGCTCACTATCCCCTCGTGCATCTGCGCCCCGTCCGTGAGGCGGGGGTCCTGGGCATGCTGGGCAATGACGCCGTCGAAGGTCTTGGCGTATTCGAGGGCGCGGCGCATGATCACGGGGTCGTGCACGCACTTGCCGTCGTCGCTGAACACTCTGACGCGGGCGCGGGACATCGCCATCGCGCCCATCTCGCTGAGCTGGGTGCCGCCCAAGCCCACAGTCACCGCGCCCACCGGGTAGACGTCCACCAGGCCAACCTCGCGGCCGCGGGACCACACCTGCTCCACTACGCCGGCCGTATCCGCAACGGGGGTGGTGTTGGCCATCGCGTGGACGGCGGTGAAGCCGCCCCGCGCCGCGGAACGCGAGCCGGACTCGATGGTCTCCGCGTCCTCGCGGCCGGGCTCGCGCAGGTGCGTGTGGAGGTCCACGAGGCCGGGTAGGGCGATAAGGCCCGACGCTTCCACGACTATCGCCTCTGCGTCGCCGTTGTCGACGATCACGCCGTCCCTGATAACGAGGTCTGCGGTGGCCTCACCGAGCAGCGAGACCCCCTTGAGCACGATGGGGCGGCTCATTCGGCTGCCTCCTCTCCCGCGAGCAGCAGATACAGGGCGGCCATGCGCACCGCGACGCCGTTGGAGACCTGTTCCACGATGACCGAGCGCGGTGAATCGGCGGCCTCGGCCGAGATTTCCAGGCCTCGGTTCATGGGGCCGGGGTGCATGACGACCGCGTGTTCCGGCAGGCGCGCCATGCGCGCGGCGTCAAGGCCGTAGAGACGCGTGTACTCCTCGGGGCTGGGGAAGAACGCCGCCCCCCGCCGGTCATCCGCTCGCGCTGCACGCGAAGCATCATGATCGCGTCGTACTCATGGGCGTCGAGCGCCTCGTCGAGAGTGAAGAAGACCTCGAGCTCCTGACGAGCCTTGATGCCAACCGGCAACAGCGTCGGCGGGGCGACAACGGTGACCTTCGCGCCAAGGGTGGGCAGCAGGTAGCCATTGGAGCCGGCCACGCGAGAGTGCAGGATGTCGCCGACGATCGCCACGCGGAGGCCGTCGAGGCCCTTGCCTTCGCCGTCGCTCCCCTGGCCTACGAGGTGGCGACGGATCGTGTACGCGTCGAGCAGCGCTTGGGTGGGGTGCTGGTGCGTGCCGTCGCCGGCGTTGAGGACGCTGCCGTGGATCCAGCCCGACGTCGCGAGACGTTCCGCGGCGCCGCTCGCCCAGTGGCGGACGACCACGGCGTCGGCGCCCATGGCCTGAAGCGTCAGCGCGGTGTCCTTGAGGGATTCGCCCTTCGAGACCGAGGATCCCTTGGCGGAGAAGTTGATGACGTCCGCGCTCAGCCGCTTGGCGGCGGCCTCGAACGATATGCGGGTGCGGGTCGAGTCCTCGAAGAAGAGGTTCACCACGGTCTTGCCCCGCAGGGTTGGCAGCTTGCGGATCTCGCGTTCCTGAGTCGCCGCCATCTGCGCGGCGGTGTCGAGGATGAGGATCGCGTCCTCGCGGGAGATGTCCTTGGCATCGAGCAGGTGCTTCATGCGTCACCCGCCACGCTGCGACGAAGGACCACGGAGTCCTCGCCATCGATCTCGGTGAGGTGCACGTCGACCCTCTCGCTGCGCGAGGTGGGGATGTTCTTGCCAACGTAGTCCGCGCGGATCGGCAGTTCGCGGTGGCCCCTGTCCACGAGCACGGCGAGCTGCACCGCGTGCGGGCGTCCGAGGTCGTTGATCGCGTCCAGGGCCGCGCGGATGGTGCGGCCGGTGTGGAACACGTCGTCGACGAGGACCACCGTGGCCCCGTCGATGCCAGCCTCAGGAACCGTGGTGGTCCCGATCGCCCTCGTGGGGTGCTTGTGGAGGTCGTCGCGGTACATCGTGATGTCGAGCGCCCCGGCGCGTGACGCGGCGTCGAACGCGGGCTCGATGCCAGCCAGAGCGTCGGCCAGTCTGTGAGCCAACGGCAGGCCGCGCGTGGGGATGCCCAAGAGGACTACTGAAGCGGCGCCGTCGTTCCGCTCCACGATTTCGTGGGCGATGCGCGTGATGGCCCGGGAGATGTCGGGCGCGCCAAGAATGGTGCCAGTCACCTGGCGACCTCCTTCCCCGCCTCGCAGGACGGACTTAAAGGATGGTTGCTTCGGGACAGACTACCGGACTGCCGCTACTTCGTTGCATTCGGATGGCGCGTGTGCACCGCTTCCAGGTACACCGTTCGCTCAATGACGTAGAACCAGATGCGTGCATCGCCTTGAGCGGTGGGCTTGAGTTGCCAGCGTTCGCATTGCACGCCGTTGCTGACAACGTAGGCAAGGCGCCCCTTCAGGCGGTAGTTCTGCGGAGTCTCCGCGAGCGGCGTTGTGGTCAGGAAGTCCCACGCACCCACGATCGCGTTGCGTTGGGTGGCAAGGAGATCCGTCCAGCCCTGTTCCGCCCTCTTGGTGGCAAACCGTAATTCGAACTCCGCCTTGCGGAGCGGGCGCTCCACTCTGTCCCCCCGCGCCATGGCTTAGGGCGCGGGAACGATGACTGGCTCGTCGAGCCACTCCACGGGCAAGCGGTCAAGGCCTTCCGCAATCGCGCAGGCGGTCTCACGCCACGACTCAAGCGTGGAAAGCGCGAGGCGCGGCTGCCCAGTCGCAAACGACGCGCGCGCAGCAATCAGGAGTTCCTGTGCGCAGGTTGCGCGCTCCGCCTCGTTTAGCGCCAGCATCCACGGATAGGCGGCCACGATCCGCTCCGTGGCGTTGCCTGTGCCGTCTGTAGCGGCCGCGAGCAAGGTGCCCGCAATGGCCACAAGCTCTTGTCGCGCCCGGTCCTCGCCTTCCGACATGAGCAGAAGAGGTTCACCGTCACGTCGCGTGATCCTGACGGCATGCCTGTCCGCCGCCGCGAACACTTCCGCGGAGTGGCGGCTCAAATCGGAGGACTGCACGGTCTTGCGCATCGCAGTGGACATGCACCAATCCTACTTCTGAACGTATTCAGAAACCAGGGGTTGTGGATAACCTGCCCGCAGTGCGCGCCGGCCTACTCCCCCGACGGCAGCGCCGGGGCGTCGCGGGCGATGGTGCCGAGGATGCCGTTGATGAAGGACGGCGAGTCGTCCGTTGACAGGTCCCGCGCCAGCTCAACTGCCTCGTCGATGGCGACCGCGGTAGCGACCTCGCGGCTGGCCAGAACCTCCCACGCTCCAACACGCAGGATCGCGCGGTCCACCGCGGGCATGCGCTGCAGCGTCCATTCGGGGGACGCGTCCTGGATCAGCGTGTTGATCTCGAGCCAACGCTCGGCGACCCCGCGCACGATCTGCGCGGAGTACTCCGGCAGCGGCGTCTCGCGCCCCGAGTTGGCGAGGCGCGTGTTCAGCACGTCGAGGACGTTCTCGCCGCGCTGATCCGACTCGAAGAGGATGTCGAGAGCGCGCTTGCGGGCTTTGGTGCGGGCGGCCATAGCCCTCAAGCGTAGTTGGTGACAGGCTGCCCGACGCTCACTCGCCCTAGTGCTCTCGCCCGGTCTGGGCCACTGCTACTGGCGACGGAGCCACAACCCGGCCCTCACAATGCGATTCCGCTCCGCAACGTCGACCAACTCGACCGGGCCGGCAGTGATGGCGTCGGGCCACGGCGCCTCGCTTCCGGTGCCAACGAGTTCGTCTCCCAGCACAGCAATGGACGTTCTCGGCGCGGCGACCTGACTCGAAAGGGACCCTGAGCGGGTGCTCGCGCGCCTAGGCCCGTTCGTCCACGAGACACAACGGCGCCAGAAAGCAACGCGTGAGATTGGCCGCAAACGATGGCTCGGAGGCATCTCATGGCGGAATAATCCCCCTCGTGAGCGCCCCAGACGTCAAGAGCGCGGGCGCCAAGCCAACCGCACCCGCACAACGCCCCAAGGCGGACACCCCGCGTCGCGTCGACATTCAGGCCCTGCGCGCTTTCGCCGTGGTTGCGGTACTGCTCTTCCACGTGGCTCCCGAGCTGTTTCGCGGAGGGTTCATCGGCGTGGATGTGTTCTTCGTGGTCTCTGGCTACCTTGTGGGCGGGCATCTGTACCGGGAGTGGCTCGGGGGCGGGATTCAGTTTCGGGCGTTCTTCGCCCGACGCGCGCGTCGCATCGTTCCCGTGTCGGCGCTCGTGGCGACCGTGACGATCATCGCGGTATCGCTCACCGCGAGCCGGCTCGATCTGTTGTTGTGGGGGCCGCGTGCCACAACGCCTACGTACACGCGCGACGGCATCGCCAGCGTGCTCGGGGTGTCGAACCTATGGTTCGGCGTGTCCGACCAGGGCTATCTCATGGACGGATATCAGTCGCCGTACACGCAGTATTGGTCGCTCGGAATCGAGGAGCAGTTCTACGTGGTCGCCCCTGTTCTGCTGACTCTCGTGTTGCTGCGCTCGCGCAACCGCAGGCTTGCAGTCTTGTTGGTGACAGCGGGAATAGTGGTTTCGCTCGACCTCGCGGTCTACGGTGCAACCACCCTGGGCGTTGGCCCGTTCTTCAATCCGCTGACGCGCGCGTGGGAGCTCGGTGCCGGCTTACTTCTTGCCATGGTGGGGCAACGGTTGCTCCGCGTCCCGGCGCTGCGTCGCGGCGGAACAGCGCTCACCTCGCTGGGATGGTGTGTCCTAGCCGCGACGGTCATCCTCCTTAGCGGTACATCTACTTGGCCTTCTCTTGTGACGGTGGCTCCCGTCGCGGCGTCGGTCCTCGTTCTGGCCGTCGGCATCGTGCGGCCCGCCGGACGGCTTGCCGCATGGCAGCCACTCCAGTGGATCGGCGACCGCTCTTACAGCATCTACCTCTGGCACTGGCCTATTTTGATCGTCGTAGTCGGCACCGCGTCTGCGACCCGCTCGCTTGCTTCTCCAACCATCGTGGTCCTTACCCTGCTGTGTTCTTGGCTCTCATATCGCTTCGTTGAGACGCCTCTTCGACGTCTGCCCGTGGCGACACGCGCTGCGGCGACCAGGACACTTGCGATATGCGGAGTGATCCTGCTCGGCTCGCTCGCGGTCATAGTCGCCGTCGGTGTCCACGCCAGCGCAGGCACGGCTTCGACGCAACTGCGGGCCGCGCCGTATAGGCCCGTTCCTCCTGGGACCCATGGCCAAGCGTTCGCGACGGAAGTGCCGTTGAACTTGCGGCCGACGCTCGCTACAGCCAGTCAGGACCTGCCACTTGCAGATCAAGACGGTTGCAACGTGAACCCGGTCGGTGGTGCAATGGGTCCCGCCGACTGCATCTACGGCACCAACGGTCCGCTGGTGGCACTCTTCGGCGACTCGCATGCGCTGCAGTGGCTCGGTGCCCTCAGCCCGGGAATCGAGCAAGGACGCTATCGCGTAGCAGTGGTTACCGCCAACAGTTGCCCGCCGTACGGTGGAGTGGGCTTCCAATACGGCGCAGGCTGTGACACCTGGCAACCCGCAGCTCTCACCTACATGAAGTCCCTGTCTCCGGACCTCGTCATCGTGTCCGCATCCACCTGGAGGCATCGGGACGAACGTCACGTGGAACAAGGTGAACTAGAGTCGGCGATGGAAGGTCTGCGGCGCGATCTGGCGGGACTAACCGTGGCCTGGGTGGCGGATACGCCATCGCATGCGTTCGTCCCGGCTGAGTGTGCGGCTACCGACGTCAACTACATCAGCAGGTGCACCACCTCGCGCGCGTACGGGGTCGACTCGCCTCGCACGGACATATTCCGAACCGTCGCTGATAACAGCGGGTGGACGTGGATAGACATGACCGACTACCTGTGTTCGCCTACATCGTGCGGAGTCATCCTCGGCGACGTGTTCCTCTATCGAGACCGCGACCACATCACGAACACCTTATCGACTGAACTTGCTCCGGTCTTCGAGCAAAGCGTCCTGGCACTGCTGAACGAGCCAGAGTAGCGCCGCCTCAAGACCCCCCGTGGTCTTTGTCCGGCTCGGTCTCCCCAGCCGGAAGGAGCAGGCCCTGCGAGTCCAGTTCGTCATAGAGTGCGCCCGGGTACACCCAAGCGAGAATCTCGCTACCGGTCGACGGGCCGAATACTCGCGCACCATCCTGGGCAGGAGTGGTCTCGGTGGACCAGGTGTAGACAACGTCAACGTCGGGTCGGCCTTCTTCCACATCCACGCCTACGAGACCGCGATCGCCGGACACGAAGATCACCAGATTGCGCAGGTCCCCAGTGGACGCGTCGACTCCTATGCTTACACCCTCCGGAAGTGCAACGAATCCCCACCGATGTGCATCGGGATCTCTGGTGCCGTTCTGGACGTCAAGAACGTTGGCATCGTAGGTGAGTGAAAGCGCAAGCCAACCAACCGCGAGTACAGGCACGATCCACGCCCGCACCAGCGCGACGAGTGCCAATGCCAGGGTGAGGGCGAAGCCCAACATGCAGATCAGGGCCCAGGGCTGGGCTTGACCTTTGTGAAGTTGCTCAAGGCTCAACCACGGGGCGACGCCAAAGACGTGGAGGCTCTGCCACCCGTCACCGTTGGGGATGTTCGGCACGGTCACGAAGAACATGAGCGCAGCGAGCACGCCCGCGACACCGACAACGATCGCCAAGACCTTGGGCCACACCCAGCGCACGGCCAATGCGAGCCCGATGGTCGCGAGCAGCGTCCAGACGTGGTCGTTGTAGCGCCCGTAGAACCACGGATCGATGCGAGAGATGTCAGTGGGATGGGTGAGTTGTGTCGTGGAAAGGGCGACAGCGAGCACGGCCATTAGCAGGACCAGGGCCATATCGGGCTTGCGACGAGCGTGGCGCGCGACCAGCCCCGAACCGAGCAACAGCACGAGAGGCCAGGCGAGGGAGGCATACCAGAGCTGGCCCAGCAAGGATGCGAACAATTCGCCGACGGAGGTCGCGGTCAGGTTGTCGATACTCCCCGAGATTCGACCGTCGCTACCAGGTGAAGCTGGCGAAACCGCGAAGTAGAGAGCGAATGCCCCGAGGGAACTGAGCACAGCGGTCAAGCCCGCGATCAGTGCGGGCCGCGCGCACACCCGCAACAGCATCAGGCACCAGATCCCCACCGCCAGAGCGATCGCAACTCCGCGACCGTGCGCCACCACAGCCATACCGGTTGCGAGCCCCAAGAGCACAGCATCGCGCGTCTGGCGTGTTCGGTATAGGCGAATACCCGCCGCCGCGACAAGCGCCGTCGCCAACGTCATTAGCGTCTCGGAGATCAGGAAGTTGGTGACGAGGATGCGGGCGGGCGCGATCATGATCACACTCGCGATGATGACCCCCGCCTCGCGCGTGGCTCCCACCCTGCGCGCCAGCACGGACAATGGCCAGATCGTCAGGAGTGCGACGACAACCGTGATCCAGATCCCCGCCTGGTACACCACCACTTGGTCCGAGGTGATCCACCAGAGGGGTGCCAGGAGCACTGCGAGCCCTGGCATGAAGCCACCGCCGGTCATTGCCCATGCCCCACCGTCGCCCGCGATGATCCGCGAGTCCGCCATCATCACCATCTCGTCGAGCGGGATCAACGGATACGTGGCGCTGCGGGCTACGACAAAGTACGTCGCAGCCGCGCCAAGAACGGCCACCATTGCCAGCCATGCGGGAGGTCGCCACTGATAGTCCTTGCGCCGCGCGAGCGCGAGCCGAACGGCTGAGTCGCTCACTGAGACCGCAGATGTCATGGCGATGAGGCTACGGGACGGAGCACGAGCAGTATCTAGAGGCGCGCCCAGGCGTGGTGAAGGGACCTAGTCGTTGACGCGACCCAGATAGTCGCCGGTCTCGGTGTTGACCTTGACCTTCACGCCGGCCTCCAGAAACAGCGGCACTTGGATCTCGCGGCCGGTCTCAAGCGTCGCGGGCTTGGTGCCGCCGCTGGAGCGGTCGCCCTGCAGTCCGGGCTCGGTGTAGGTCACCTCGAGCACAACGGATGCCGGCACTTCGAGGAAGATCGGGTTGCCGTTGTTGGAGCCGATGACGGCCGTCTCGTTCTCGAGCAGCCAGTCGGTGGCGTCTCCCATCACGGCGGGGCTCACGTTGACCTGGTCGAACGTGTCGGGGTCCATGAACACGAACGACGAGCCGTCGTTGTACAGGTACTGCATCGAGCGGCGGTCCACCGTCTCGAAGTCCACCTTGGTTCCCGCGTTGAAGGTCTTGTCCACGACCTTGCCGGTCAGCACGTTCTTCAGCTTGGTGCGCACGAACGCGCCGCCCTTGCCGGGCTTCACGTGCTGGAACTCGATGACGGACCACAGGTTGCCGTCGAGGTTCAGTACTGAGCCGTTCTTGATGTCGTTTGAGGTAGCCACGAGGGGAAATTCTAGCCGACGTGCGCGGCTATGGCCTCGAGCGCCAGTCGGTAGGAGTCCACCCCAAAACCTGCAATGGTCCCCGACGCTACCCCGGAGATCACCGACGTGTGGCGGAATTCTTCCCTCGCCGAGGGATTGGTGAGGTGAACCTCCACCAGGGTGAGCCCAGCGTCGGGCAGCAGAGCGCACGCGTCACGCAGTGCGTACGAGTAGTGAGTGAACGCGGCCGGGTTCAGCACCACGTGCCACCCTGCATCCACGGCCTCGTGCAGCCAGTGGACAAGGTCGGCTTCACTGTCGCTCTGCCTCACCACGGTTTCCAGCCCGACGCTGGCTCCCCACTCGGCGACAAGCGCCACGAGTTCGTCGTGGGTGGTTGAGCCGTACTTCTCGGGCTCGCGCGTGCCGAGGCGGCCCAGGTTGGGCC
The DNA here is from genome assembly GCA_024707205.1 of Demequina sp. Classification (NCBI taxonomy): domain Bacteria; kingdom Bacillati; phylum Actinomycetota; class Actinomycetes; order Micrococcales; family Demequinaceae; genus Demequina; species Demequina sp. Next base: position 2,307,372 of record JANQAD010000001.1, on the reverse strand, counting down.
CGTTGAGAACGAGGACGGTGGTCATGAGCGCAACTCTAGCGAGCGGCATCCTCGAGAGCGGGTAGCGACCCGGTAGCCTGCGAGCGTGGAGATCACCAGCGAGCAGTCCGCTTCGGACCAATTGCAAGGCTCGCTGCGCAAGTACATACCCCTTGCGATCGTCGCGATCGTCGTCGTCGTCCACCTCCTGATCGCCGCGCGTTCCGTGGGTCCCATGTACGTCTTCGATGAGATTGGCTACCTCGCGAACGCCAACGTCATCGCAGGGCACTCGGCCGACTGGTCGCTGTGCGGTTCTAGCTATGCGGTGGGCTACTCGGCTGTCCTCGCGCCTCTGTGGTGGCTACCCATCGAGCCCGTAACGATCTACCAAATCGCCGCGTTCATCAGCGCGGCGCTGGGCGCGCTTGCCATCTGGCCGGCAACTCTCCTCGCCCGGCGATTCGGAGCCGGGCCAAACGTGAGCCTTGCGATCGGCGCGCTCGTGACGCTCGTTCCAGCGCGGGCGCTCATGTCGAACTACGTCCTCGCCGAGAACCCACTGACGCTCCTGATCCTGGTCGCGACGCTGCTCGCCCTGCGGCTCGCGCAGCGCGGCCGAACGATCGACCATGTTCTTCTGGGCACCGTCGCCGGGCTTGCGGCAGCCGTGCACGCGCGGGCGCTGCCCCTGGTGGCAGTGACAATCGCGTGGCTGGTGGCACGTGCCGTACTCGGGCGCAGCAAGTGGGCCGCCGCTGTACTCACCATTGCTCCCGCCGCGATCCTGAGCCTCGTCAGCCTGTGGGCGCAGTCAGCCATCGGCGGCCAGGTATTTGCCGATGACACGCGCGTGGAGGACCTTGTTGGCCACCTCAGCCTGCTTCGCATCGGTGAGGTTGTTCTAGGCCAGGCTTTTGTCCAGGTGGTGTCGTGGGCTCTCCTGACGGTTCTGGGGCTGCTCGCCTGCATCAGTAGGGCGCGGGCTGCGGTTAGGCGGGACGGCGTCCCCGGCGTCGCCTCTGCTTGGTGGTGGCTGGGCTCAATGGTGCTCGCACAAGCCGTGTTCTTTGTATGGGTTCTCGCGGGCTCCTCCGACTACGCGACGCGCTTCGACACTCCAATCTTCGGACGCTACCTGGATCCCTTCGTTGTCCCGATCGCGGTGCTCGGAGCCACGGCCCTGTGGGTGCGCGCGAGCGCGCGGCTCACGAATGCCGCGCTCATCGGCTCCATAGTCGCGGTGCTTGGGTATGGGCTGCTCGTGTTGCCCCGAGTGGCGATCGACGCCGTGTGGATCCCATTCGCGGTTCCAGGGCTTGTGCCATTCCTCGACGTGCTGTCGCTTGACGACCGCCCAGGGCTTGGTGTCGCGGGAATCGTGGGATTGCTGTTCGCCGTGCTGATGTGGTTGTCCCAAGGCCGCGCTCGCGTTGGCCTCGTGTGCACCCTGATTGCAGCAAGCGCCATGAGCCTCGGAGCGGACTGGCTGCGCATCGATACCCTTGAGGAGGGTTCGCGGGCCGAATCCGTGACGGGGGCGTTCGTCCTCGCCAATCCGGACATCCCGGCCACGTTCGCCGCGGACATCCTGCCGTGCCTAGAGCGCAACAAGATCCAGTTCGAGACGGCCGGGCACGTCGCGATCGTGCCCCACGGTGGCGACTACGGGAAGGGCATTGCCGTGGGGCCCAAGGACTGGCCGCTCATCGAGCGCTACGGCTTCCAGAAGGAGCTCTTCACGACCTTCGAGGATGCCGCTGCGTGGGTTCATCAGGGATAGCTGATCTCGTCGTATGCCGCGGTCAGGAGTGCCGGATCGGGGCCTTCTAGACGAACCGGTGTTCCGATTCCTTGCAGGATGACGAACCGAAGCGTGTCTCCACGACTCTTCTTGTCGCGGCGCATCGCGGTCATCAGCGCATCCCACCGGCCCTCCGGGTAGGTGGTTGGCAACCCCAGGCCGTCAAGGATGCGACGATGACGGTCCACGTCCTCCTCCGCCAGTTTCCCCACTAGGTGTGCGAGTTCGGCGGCGTACATCATGCCCACCGAGACCGCGGCGCCGTGACGCCACTGGTACCGCTCGGTGTATTCGATCGCGTGTCCAAACGTGTGGCCGTAGTTAAGGATCTCGCGCTCAAATGACTCCTTAAGGTCCGCCGCAACCACATCGGCCTTGACCTGAGCCTTGCGGCGGACCAGTTCCGCGAGCACGTCGAGATTGTCTTCCGTGGCGCCGCCAGCGAGGGACTCGAGGTTCGCCTCCGCAATGTCAAGTATCTCGGTGTCGCGAATGAAGCCGCCCTTGACCACCTCGGCGAGACCCGCGACCAGTTGGTTCTGCGGCAAGGTGAGAAGCGCATCGAGGTCGCACCACACCGCCGCGGGCTCGTGGAAGGCCCCCACGAGATTCTTGCCCTCTTCGGTGTTGATGCCGGTCTTGCCACCGATCGCGGCGTCGACCATGCCGTTGAGGCTCGTGGGCACCTGGACCACGGCCACACCGCGCAGCCAGGTAGCTGCAACGAATCCGGCGAGGTCGGTCACCGCTCCCCCACCCACGCCAACCACAAGGTCGGAACGGGTGAAGTCCGTCTTGCCGAGGACCTGCCAACAGAACGAGGCGACCGATGCCGTCTTGCCCGCCTCGGCGTCGGGCACGACGGCGGAGATCACCGAGCGCCCGGTGCCTTCAATGGCCGCCTTGAGTGCTCCCGCGCGCGCCGCGAGAACTTCCGAGTGGATCAGCAGCACCTTGGTCGCGGTGCTGGGGAGAGAGTCGGCAATTGACTGGGTCAGGTCGCTGCCAATCGTGACGTCATATGGCGCCGCCGTGTTGACGCGAACTACCTGGGTCATCAGATCCCCTTGTCCATGAGCTCATGCGCCACGCGATCGGCGCGAATGTGATCGGTGTTCACCGTATCCGTTGAAAGTCCCTCGTAAATTGGCCTGCGAACCTCCATGAGCTCCGACCACTGCCTGCGTGGATTGCCCACCAGCAACGGCCGTGCGGCGTTGAGGCCAACCCGCGGAGCGACGGCATTGAGGGAGACGTCGAGGAACACCACGCGCCCGCCATCGGCGACATAGTCCACGAGCAGTTGCTGGGTGCCCTCGTCCAAGATAGCTCCGCCACCGAGCGCCAAGACGCCCTCGTGCTCCACCATGGCTCTAGCGACGGCTTCGCGCTCCATCGCCCTGAACGCGGCCTCGCCGTCATCGACAAAGATGTCCGATATCGGCTTCCCGGCGGCATGCTCAACATCCGCGTCTGTGTCGCGGCGTCCCACACCGAGCGCTCGAGCGAGCGCTCTGGCCACCGACGACTTTCCCGAGCCGGGCGGGCCGATCAGGACTACGCGAGGACCTGTCATTGCCGCAGGTGGTCCGGGACAGCGTCCGCGTAGGCGGCGATATTGCGCTGCACCTCTGCAAGCGAATCGCCGCCGAACTTCTCCAGCAAAGCGTCCGCGAGCGTGAGCGCCACCATCGCCTGCGCAACCACCGCGGCGGGCGCCACCGCGCACACGTCCGAGCGCTGGTGGATGGCCTTGGCGGCCTCGCCCGTGGCGGTGTCGATGGTGTCAAGCGCGCGGGGCACGGTGGATATGGGCTTCATGGCGGCGCGCACCCGCAGCGGCTCGCCGTTGGTCATGCCGCCCTCGATGCCGCCGGCACGATTGGTGCGGCGCGTTACGTGACCATCCTGGTATTCGATCTCGTCGTGCGCCTGCGAGCCACGGCGTGCCGCCGTGCGCAGGCCGTCGCCCACCTCGACGCCCTTGATCGCCTGGATCCCCATGAGCGCGCCCGCGACCCGGGAATCGAGCCTGCGATCCCAATGAACGTGACTCCCAAGGCCCACGGGCAGGCCATATGCGACCACCTCAACGACGCCACCCAGCGTGTCGCCGTCCTTCTGGCACTGGTCTATTTCTGCGACCATCGCGGCCGAGGTTTCCGGGTGGAAGCAGCGGATGGGATCGTCGTCGAGCTGCTTGGTCGCGGTCGCGGGCGGCAACGGCGCATCGTCAGGCACGGCGATTGCACCGACCTGCACGGTGTGTGCCACCAGCTCTATGCCTGCGGCCTCCTTGAGGAAGGCCTCGGCCACCGCCCCCAGCGCTACGCGCGCCGCGGTCTCACGGGCCGACGCGCGCTCCAGCACGGGCCTGGCGTCTTCGAAGCCGTACTTCGTCATGCCCACGAGGTCCGCGTGACCGGGCCGCGGTCGAGTCAACGGCGCTCCCCTGGCTCCGGTGAGCTCAGCCGGATCCACCGGGTCCGCCGACATCACGGTCTCCCACTTCGGCCACTCGGTGTTGCCCACCATGATCGCGATGGGGCCACCCTGCGTGAGCCCATGGCGGACTCCGCCGAGGAACGTGACTTCATCCTGTTCAAAGGACATGCGTGCACCGCGCCCATAGCCAAGGCGGCGGCGTGCGAGTGCCTCGCGCACAGCATCGGACGTGATCGGGACGCCAGCCGGGAGGCCTTCGAGCGTCCCAACAAGAGCTGGACCGTGGGATTCGCCTGCCGTGAGCCATCGAAGCATGATCGACATTCTTTCAGATATACGCCAGCGCCCGCCGCACGGGGCGGCGGGCGTTGGTGTCTTTGCTTACGGCGCGGGTGAAGGCGAGGGGCTGGTGCCCGACGCGTCTGGGGCCGCCTCCTCGGGTGTTGAACCGGTCAGCACGAAGGTCTGGCCGCCGAACACTGCACTCGTGTCGCCTCCGGCTGCGTCAGCCTCGTCGGACTGCGTGAGGGACACATCGGTGATGAGGATGAGGCGGATCTCACCGGTCTGCATCTCGTTGAGCGCAGCCATGAGATCGTCGTACGAGCCCGTCATCGCCACGGTCACCGGGATTCCGTAGAGGCGGGCGATGTTCTTCGACGCATCGGTCGCCGTACCAGAAGTGTCCGTAGATCCATCGGTAGCCGAATCATCCGTGGCAGCGTCGTCCGTGGTGGGGTCCGTGGTCTCACCGGCGGACTCGTCGGTGACGTTCGACTGCTCGATCGGTTGAGCGCTGCCGAACGAGAGGCTCGTGATGACAACGTCATGGGCCGCCGCGATGGCGGAGAACTGCCGCTGCAGGTCCGCGTAGTCCTGAGTGGTTGGGATCTGCACCTGCAACGCCTCAAGCTGCGTCTGGTAGTCATCGATGCTCGCGAACTGCGCCTTGAGCTTGTTGACCTGAATCTGAGTGTTCTCGTTTTGCGATTCCTGCTGGACCGCTGCTTCGCTCGCCTCGGCAGCACCGCTGAGCACAGGAGAGATCAGCAGGAACCACGCGATCGCAATAATGACGACGGCTCCGAGGATGGTCAAGAGGACCAGCGAACGGGCGTTTTGGTTCTTGTTCATGGGTCAGCCCTCGTCCCCGGAGTCGGTGTCGGTTGCCTGGTCGGCGAAGGTGCGGTTAGCCAGAGCGTCCTCTGTCACCTGAACGGTCGTGGCGACCTTGTAGGTCTCCGTGCCGTCGGCATCCTCAAGTGTGGAGCTCTGGAGGTTCGTGTCGGCAAGGCCAGGCACCGAGTTCAGCGCGTCGATCCAGGCCGAGGCGTCGGGCAGAGTCTCCGACTCCGCCGTGAAACTGATCACGCCCACGCCCGCTCGCGTGAGGTCGTCCGATCCCGCCGCGAGGTCTTCACCGGGCTGAATCGCAGTCACGGTGACGGACTCGATGACCACACCGTCCGGCAGCACCGCCTGGATCGCGTAGATCAAGTTGCTCCAGTTGACCTCTGTGCTCAGGGCAAATGTGCGGGCGTCCTCGGTATCCGAGATCGACTTCAGCACCTGGGTCACGGGCGAGTACTTCTTCTTTTCGAGCATCAGCTGGTCCGCGGCGGCGAGCGAGTCGTCGTGGCGCGCTTCTGCTTGCATGCGTGTGTAGTAGGCCGCCGCGTAGACGAGAGCGCAGAGCACGACCAGCGCGATGATGCCCCAAAGAAGCCTCTTCTTGAGCACGCCTACGTGACGTCCCTCGATGATCTCTGGGGGCATCAAGTTGACCTGCGGCCGTGGCGGGATACCGAACTTGCCGACCTTCGGCGCGCCGTCGGACTTCTTCTTTGCGCCGCTACCTACGGGACGCTTGAGGAAGGATGCCTTCTCTTCCGCCGCTACGGGTGTCTCGGTGCTCATGCCGCCACCGCCATTCCGAGTCCGATGGTCATCGCGAGAGATGCCTCACGTCCGCGGAGCGTCTCTGCGGCCTTGAGCTGCTTGCTGACGGACACGCCCTCGAGCGGGTTGCCGAGAACCGTGCGCAAGCGGGTGGTTGACGCGATGGCCTGGCCAAGTCCTGGCACGAATGCTCCTCCACCAGAGAGGACCACTGTGGTCACGGGCGCCGTTGGCGCCGTGGATGCGTAGAAAGCGATCGAATTCCGGACTCCGTCCACAAGCGACCGCACCGCACCTTGGAATGGTCCGTTGGCCCCCTGGAACTCCGGGGTGTCCGTGACCGCAAGGCCGCGCTGGCGCAACAGCGGCTCAGCGTGCTCCATTGGCGTGCCCGTGGCACGCGCAAACGAATCAGTGAGGTCCTGGGCGCCCGAGGCAAGAGTTCGGACAAACTTGGGCATCCCGTCGGTTGCCACCACCACCGTGGTTACGCGCGAGCCGATGTCGACAAAGGCGACCGTGCCACCGCTGAGCGCACCCCGAGCCATGATCCGCAACAGCGCAAATCCTGAAAGATCTACAACCACCGGGTTGAGGCCCGCAGCCTCGACGGCCTGCAGGTTGGTGAGAACCGTCTCGCGCGCGGCGGCAACGAGCATCCCGTCGAAGGCGGGAGAGCCGTCAGAGGCGGCTACCGATGCCGTTGGGTAGTACCCGAGCAGTGCCTCCTCCACCGGCATCGGCAGGAGGTCCTGGACCTGGAACGGCAGTGCCGCCGTTAGCTGGTCCATAGGCATCTGTGGCATCACCAGTGGACGAACCGCCACACGCTGATTTCCCACACCGACGATGACGTCCTTGGACGAGAATCCGGCTTGAGCCCAGAGGGTCCGCAGTCCCTGCACCACCGCGGCGGCGTCCATGACTTCACCGTCACGCACCGCGTTGAGCGCCAATGGGAACTCAGCGTATCGATGCAGCTCCACGTTGCCGCGCGCGTCAACTTCGACCTCCGCAGCGCGCAGCGCCGTGGCACCGATGTCGAGTCCGATCGCTAGTTTCTTAGCCACGACTACCTTCCTTCCGCGATGGCCATGCCACGCGTTTCAACTACGCCGAACATCGACATACCGACTGACGAACTTGAGTAAGGCGTCACGTCCACACCCCCAAGTAGGCGTCCCAGATTTGGGCACCAACGGCTATTCCTACGAGTGCCCCAGCGAACATGAACGGGCCGAAGGGCAATCCGCTCTTGCGTCCGGACTTGCGCGCGGCGATGAGAATGATCCCCACCACACCACCAATCAGGAAGGCTGAGAATCCGCCCACCACGAGCGGCCCCCAACCCAACCATCCAAGCGCCATGCCGATCACGCCGGCAAGCTTCACGTCCCCAAAGCCCATTCCGCCCGGATACACGATGGCCGCCGCAAAGTAGAAGGCGAACAGAATCGCGCCACCGATCGCGGCCGTGGCCAGTGGCCACCACTCCCCTGTTACCAGGCATTCCGCTGCGAAGAGCACCAAGAGCAACGGGTAGGCGGGCAACACGATCGCGTCCGGCAGGCGATGAACACTGAGATCGATCACGGTGAGCACCACCGCAAGTGCCGCCAGGTACGCGTAGGCCACGAATTCGATCCCCAGACCAAACTTCAACGCCACGAGCACGAAGAGGAGCGCCGTAACGGCTTCGACGATCGGGTACTGAATCGAGATCGGCGCGCCACAATCCCTGCACCTGCCGCGCAAGAGCAACCACGAGATCACCGGGATGTTGTCTCGTCCGCGAATGGCGTGACCGCACTGCGGGCACGCGCTTGGCGGACGCACGACTGACTGACCGTTGGGGACACGCCATGCCACCACATTCAGGAACGAGCCGATCACCAGGCCCAGCAAGGCGACAAGGACGACTACCAGCCATGATGACGCACCCAGCTCTCCCACACCCTCGAGGGTCATCCGCCGGTCCGTCCGGTGACTTCCTCGTAGTCACCGATGGAGGCGCCGACCGGCGTGTCTGGCACGTTCCACTTCTGCTTCTCGTCGGCGCCATCACATGTCGCCACGATGACGGCCGTCCAGTTCTTGGCGCCCGACGTGTCTTCCTTGATCTTGACGTCACTCGCGGAGAGACATTTGCCGTTTCGGTCCTGAATCGTGTACGACTTCAGCGGGTCGGTGGAGTATCCGTACCGAGTCCATTTGGCGTTGGCGTTGCTGCAGTCGGAACCGAACTTGGGGAATTTGTAGGCGCTATAGCCACTGGGATTCGGGCTGCCGGAGAGTCCGCCGGTGTCTGTGGTGAGCAGGCAGTACGTGGAGCCGTTGTTGACCGTGATCGTGGTCACCACGGACTCGGCGCCCTCGGCAGGCTCGCTGTAGTACCACTTGTGGTTCCAGTCGAAGCGCCCCTTGCCCGTTGGGTCCTGCTTACACGGGTACGTGATCTCGTACGAGTACGTGATCACCTGGTTGGTGACGTCGAGGCAGCGACCGAACTGGTTCTGATTGACCACCTGGTTGGTCTCATACGATGCCGCACCCTTACCCACTGCTGGCAGCGGCTGGAGCGAGGCGTAAGTCACCGTCTTGGCTACGGACAGCTTGTCGTTGGCGTCAATGTGACTGTCTTGGTTGACAACGTACGACTCCGCGTAGTCCGAGTTGTCTGCAAGTTGCCCACGCCAGGTGTACGAGCCCGTCCACGAGAGGCGCTGCCCATCGGGGTCCGTCGACCCGGTGTAGCACTCCTTGAGGGTCATTGCCACGGGAGTGTTTGACGTGGTGTTCCGGCCGGACCAACATAGCGGGATCTTCCCGTCACGGTCGTTCGCGGTCAGGTGCATCATGTAGTCGTCGCGCCAGCTCCAGGAGTTCAGGTCTGTCTGCTCCACGCAATCGGAACTCGTCATCGACTTGTAGAGGATGTTCGCGCCGACAGAGGCTGACGTTGCCACCAGGCAGTACGCGCTGTCCGTATCGAGGATCATGCCGCCGCTGAGTTTGCGGGTCGTGAGCTGGAACGTGTACGTGGCCTCCATGACACGATCCGCCCGGTCAACGACCACCTTCGCCGTGTCATCAAAGCCTTCTGACGTGATGATCGCAAAATGCGGTACCGCGCGAAGGCCACCGTTGGCACCGCTGCCCACGAAGCACTCAAGTGCATTGGTTGTGCGCCACGCGCCATCCTCACCCTCAGGATCGTCAACAAAGTACTGAATCGTGGCGGAGTAGTGAGCCGCGCCGCCGGTGCCGTCGACCGTACCGACAACCGTGCACGGCAACTTGTGGATGTCGCCCATCCAGGCGCCGGTGGAGTCCTTGGTGGTCGCGTTCCGGAACTGCCCGATGGTTGCGTCAATCCCGGACTGTGCCGCCACGAGCGTGCGGCTGCTCTTGTTGGTGTACAGGGTTGGGGTGATTTGCGAAAGCACCACACCCAGTACGACGACGGCGAAGAATGTGAGCACCATCAAGAGCATGATGACGGAGAGGAAGGCCACGCCTGCGTCGTCGCCGCGACGCGAGAACCGCCGATCCAGGAGATAACGAATCTTTGTCATGGTCGCTGCACGCTCCCTACCAGGCATACCTTTACAAGCCCCGGATTGGTGACCGACGCCGTTGATGAGTTCTGCGCGACGAAGGTCGTATCAAGCTGGCTGCCGCGAGCGTCGCCGCTACCCGAGAGCCCCGCGTCGAGGAAGATGTCCAGCGTCTGGTGCAGATACACCTTGCCGGAAACGGTGCCCGCGCGGTGAAGCGTGAACGGCTGCTCCGCGGTCAGCGAGAGATCATTGCGCAACTTGGTGACCAGGGTGACCCAGCTCGTTACCGTCGACGCGTCGCCGGGAGACCACGTACGGCGCTGGAGCTTCTTGTCCACCGTCAGGTAGCGCCACTGCACACACATCGCTTCGCCATCCTTGGCGCTGGCGGGAACCAGGTACTCGATGTAGATGTTTCCGTTGGCGGTCCCTGGCGTGTTGATGTCACTTGCGTAGCGGACTTCCTTGTCGAAGCGCGCGAACACGGCGCGCATCTGAGAGGCGGAGTCCGAGGTGGCCTCGCTGCGCACCGTTGACCTGGCCATGGAGGACACCGCGGCAAGGAAGACCACGATGACCATCGAGAAGATCGCCATCGAGATGACGAGCTCGGTGATGCTCACGCCGCTTTCACCGTCGCGCCGCGCAGCTCGCACGCGAGCAAGGAGTGTGCCAAGGATTCTCATGATCCGCGGGTCACCGCCCATGTGAACACTCCGGACTCCACCGCCGGCGTGAGGTACGTGCCGGTGCCCGTGCTGACCACCGTGTAGTTAAGCGTGCATGCCGTGCTTGAGCTCGATCCTGAGCCGAAGTTGGCAACGAACTTGAAGGGGTCCGTGGTCGTCGGCTGGGTGGTGATGGTGCATGGGCCGCTCGTCACCGACACGGTGCCTAGACGCACACCCGTTGCGGGCAAGAAGTCGTTGGCGGTGCCCGAGGGGTTGGGGTTGACCACGTAAGTGACGGCATTGCCGCTGCGCGTCTTCGAGGTCGTCTGCGGATCCTTAATCCCGGTAGGCAGCACGTGCACCGTAATCGTCTTGGTGGCCGACGTCAGCCCGCTAGCGGAGACCGTTTGGTACTGGATCGTGTAGTGGCCGATCGCCGTCGTGCTCGTGGTGGTGAACGTCAAGGTCGATCCCGTGGCACCGACCGCCAGGTTTAGGGGCGACGTCCCCGGCCCGGCGAACGAGATGACCTTGATCTTGGTGCCCGCCGGGCTGACATTGTCCGTGGCCCACGGAATCGGGTTCGCCGTGCTCGCGCTTGTGACCTGGTAGGAGTACTCCAGGTCCTTGGCGCTTGGGGTGGTCTCCGTGGTGAGCGTGACCGCAACCGGCGTGGTGTTGGGGTAGCGGATCCCCGTGCCGATCGGATCGTCAACGAGGTAGTAGTAGAACGTCGTCGAATTTCCGGCGGTGGTCGGCGCCGCGAAGCTAATGTTTCCACTCCCGTCGGTGGTGATGCCCTTGGCCGCGAGTGCGGCCGTGTCCGCGGTACGAGCGTCCTTCATCGCGTCGGTCACGTCCTCGGTGGTGAAGAGATCGACCGATGTGGAGTTCGCGACCACCACCTGGGTCTTGCGCGTGGCGGGGGTGATGTTGGTGACGCCAATGTCGTTCGCGGTGAGCAGCGAGTTGATGTTGGTGGTGCTGCCTGCGGCCACGGTGAGGTTGTCCACAACGGGTTGCGGCACCACGTGGACGGTCACTGTGGCGGGATCTGCCGAGCGCTCGCCGCTCGTGCCCTCTACCTTGTAGGTGAACGTGACGGTGCCGGAGACGGTGCCGGAGGTGGGCGCGGTGAACAGCACGCCGCCCACCTGGCCCGATGCGCTGCTGGCGGCAACGGTGAAGCCACCACTGCTTGGGCTCACCCCGGAGAGATTCCTGATCGCACTCGTGGTGCCCGACTCGTCGTAGTCGACTGCGTCGTTCGCCACGACCGCGTGGTACGTCGTACCAGAGCGAGCGGCGACCGTGAACTCGTCGTCGTACGCGTATGGCAGGAGGACCGTGTTCCACGTGGCGTCGGCCGTGGGATCAATCAGTGTGGACATCCGATACGTCTGGGGCTTTGAACCATTGGAACTCTCGTCCCAGCGGACTACCACGCGGATGCGGTACATCTGCGCGTATGTGGTTCCTGAAGGCGGGGTGTCGAATCGCACGCAGTCCTGGCTCACGGAAGACGCGGCGCGGAGGCGGTAACACGTTCCCACCAGCGTATCTACGGTGTAGGTCACGTTGTCGACACGCTGCGTGGTGCGAACCGGAACCCACTGGTCAGCAGCGGTAAGGCCTGTGGTCGGGTCCGAGGCAGCGGTCATGTCGACGGTGTCGGAGGCGTTCTTGGTGGTCGCATCGGTCCACACCGTGTTAACGGCGGACGCCGAGCGCCCCTTGACCACACCGATGGTGCCGGCTGCGTTGACCGCACCAGGCGAAACGGAACGCGCCACGTCCATGGCGGAGTTGGCGACAGCCACTGCTGCTTGCTGGCGCTGCACATGGGTGATGGTGCTCATGCCTTTGAGGAACACCCCCAATGACGCCATCGCGATCATGCCGAGGAGGACGAGAGCCATGATGACCTCGACAAGGGTGAAGCCCTCGTCGCGCGACCGGATGACACCGTTCGACGCGTTGGTCGCCTGGTCCATGCTTGCTCCCCTCTCCCTCAATAAAGGAAATGCTGTGGGGTGGAGGCGGGCCCGAAGACCCGCCCCCACCCACTGACCTCGGTGGTCGGCGCCGAACTTAGTCGGCGAGACCGCCGTTGGCCGAGTCGTAGACGTAGGTCTTGCCCGTACCCTGCCCGGAGTTCTGCCCCTTCACGGTGTACCGATCGGTGGCGGGGGTGTAGGTGTAGGTGGTGTTGACGTTCGACTTCGTCACCGTGCCGCCGCCCGTGCCAACCGTGATCGTGGAGCCCGACGTGGTGATCGAGGCGGGGTACGCCTGGTTGTCCACGTAGTAGGACTCGAGCTCGTTCGCGATCGAACGAAGGTCGGACTTGATGCCGGCGTCAACAGCCTTCTTGCGCTGGTTGAGGAACACCGGGATGGCGATCGCGGCAAGGATGCCGATGATGATGATGACGACGAGAAGCTCGATAAGGGTGAAGCCCTTGTCCTTCTTCTCGAGGGACTTGTGAATGCGAGCGATCATGCTCGTTCTCCTTTGTCTTGTTTCTGATTCCGGCGACGGGTGTCGCCTTGTTAACCGCCGCTAGAGGGCGGAGTTCGGCTCGCCCCGGCGGGGCTCACCACACTTCTGCTGCTGCTCCCCCGCCACCTGGGCGGTGGAGCTCTCACCGAAGTGAAACTTGTGTCTGCCTATGGAGTTATGAAGGAGCCCGTGCTACCCGATCTGGTTGTAGATCGAGAACATGGGCAGGTACATCGTGATGACCATTCCGCCGACCATGATTCCGACGAAGAGGATCATGAGCGGCTCGATGAGGCTGGTGAGCTGGTCGGTGGTTGACTCGACTTCTTGGTCGTAGAAGTCGGCGATTTTGGACAGCATGTCGTCGAGCGCACCGGTGTCCTCACCAACGGCCATCATCTGCGCCATCATGGGCGGGAACACGGGGCTCGACTGCAGGGGCGCCGTGATTGAGCGGCCCTTGCGGACCGCGTCCATGACCTCTTTGGTCGCCTCCTCCACCACGGTGTTGCCGCTGGCCTCGCCAACGATGTCAAGGGCCTGCAGGATCGGTACGCCCGCGCCGAGCATGGCGCTCAGGTTGCGCGAGAAGCGCGAGAGGGCGATCTTCTTGTTGAGGTTGCCGAACACGGGCATCTTCAACTTGATGGGGTCGAGGAACTCGCGCACCTTGCGGTCGTTCTTGTGGCGCGCCCACCACCATGCGAACACGATGAGCAGCAGGATGATGGGAACGATCGCGATCTTGAGGAAGTCTGAGAGCGCCATCAGGAAGCGCGTGGGAGCTGGCAGCGAACCGCCCAGTGTTGAAAACATGTTGCCGAACACTGGAATGATGAACAGGAGCATGGCCGTGGCGGCGACGATCGCGATCACGAACACGACGATGGGATACGCCATCGCGGACTTGATCTTGCCCCGCAGCGCCACTTCCTTCTCAAAGTTCTCCGCGAGCGAGATCAGCGCCCGGTCAAGGAAGCCGCCAATCTCGCCGGCCTTGACCATGTTGATCATGATGGGAGGGAACACCTTGGGGTGCTTGGCGAGCGCCGAGGAGAACGAACGGCCCGTCTCCACCTCCAGAGCGGACGTCCGTGAGCACCGCGGCGAGCGCCTTGTTCTCGGTCTGCTCCACGAGGATCATGAGCGCACGCAGCAACGACAACCCGGAGTTGATCATTGTCGCCAACTGGCGGGACATGATCGCCACATCTTTGAGGCCGATCTTGTCGCTCATGCCCGGAATCTTGATCTCCATGTTGAGACCGGAGTTGGGCGGCGCGGTTACGGAGACTGGGGTAAGCCCGCGCTCGCGCAGGCGCGACGCGACGGCCTGCTCCGAAGAGCCCGTCATGACGTCCTTGACGGTGTTGCCGCTCGCGTCGCGAGCGATGAAGTTAAACGTCTTGGTTGCAGTTGCCATGACTACGCCACCGATCCGATGCGGCCACAGAGCCGGTTGAACTCTTCGACGGAGCGGCACACTTCGCGGGCCGAGTCGTAGCCGACGACACCGGACTTGACGAGTTCCGCAAGGTGCTGGTCCATGGATTGCATGCCCATCGACGCGCCGGCCTGCAGCGCGGTGTAGATCTGGTGGGTCTTGCCATCGCGGATGAGGTTGCGGATGGCGGGCGTCGCGAGCATGACCTCCACGGCCACCGCACGTCCAGGCCCGTCGGCGCGGCGAAGCAGCGCCTGGCAGACAACACCCTGGATTGCGGTGCCCAGCTGCGTGCGCACCTGGCCCTGTTGCTCTGCGGGGAAGACGTCGATGATGCGGTCGATGGTCTGCGCCGCGTCCTGCGTGTGCAGTGTCGCGAACACGAGGTGGCCGGTCTCCGCGGCGGTGAGCGCAACGGAGATGGTCTCGAGGTCGCGGAGCTCACCGATGAGGATGATGTCCGGGTCCTGGCGCAGTACGTGACGCAGCGCGTTGCCGAACGAGTGCGTGTCCGTGCCCACCTCGCGCTGGTTGACCAGGCAGCGCTTGTGGCGGTGCAGGAACTCGATGGGGTCCTCTACCGTGACGATGTGCGCGGCGCGCGAGCGGTTGGCGAGGTCGATGAGCGATGCGAGCGTGGTGGACTTTCCGGAGCCGGTGGGGCCGGTGACGAGCACGAGTCCACGAGGCAACTGTGCGAAGCCAGAGACCGCAGCCGGGATGCCGAGGTCCTCGAGCGGCTTGATCTCGTACGGGATCTGGCGGAAGACGGCACCAACGGCGTCGCGCTGGCGGTACATGTTCACGCGGAAGCGAGACTCGCCAACTAGGGCGTGCGAGAAGTCGAGCTCGAGGTCCTCTTCGAACTTCTCCCGCTGCGCTTGCGTGAGAATCGTGTACAGCGAGCGCTGCAGACCGTCCGGCTTGAGCCGCTCGTAGTCGGACAGGCCAGCCAGCTGGCCGTCGAGGCGCACCATGGGTGGCGAACCTGCCGTGAGGTGAAGGTCGGAGGCGCCGAGCGCGATCATCTGACGGAGCGCCGTGTTGATGTCGATGTCGTCGTCGTGGCGCTCTTGGCTCATGCCGATGCGCGAGCCGGGCGCGGTGGCGCGGGCGGGCGCGGCAGGCTGAGCAGGAGCGGCGGGCTGAGCGGGAGCGGCCGACGCTGGGGCTGGCGCCGCCTGAGCGGGCGCCGGCGCTTCGGCAACGGGCTGCTCGGGCGCGGCGGGGGCCCACTGGCCCGCGACCTGCGGCGCAGGCTGCAGCGGCTGCTGGACCACGCCGGGGGCACCGGCGAACGGTTCGGAACTGAAGGTCATGGGCGCGGCCCTCCCTTGGCATCGACGTGGGACGCCTCGTGTATCGGCGCGAGGATGGAGGTGCTGAAGGCGTGCATCGTCACTTCACCACCCTGAAGAGCTCTTCGAGCGACGTGACGCCGTCCTGGACCTTTGCCCAGCCGTCCTGGAGCAGCGTCTCCATGCCGTTCGCCTGCGCCGCGCGGAGGATCTCGGCGGTCGAAGCGTGACCCACCGTGAGGCGCTCGATCGACTCGTCCACCTGCATGATCTCGTGCAGCGCCACACGGCCGCGGTAGCCCGTGTTCGAGCAGCGCTGGCACCCAACGGCCTTGCGCAGCGTCGGCACGGTTTGGTCCGCGGGGAAGTTCAGCGCCTTGGGCAGCTGATCCGGGGTGACCTCCTGCTCCTCGGAGCAGTGCTGGCACAGGCGGCGCGCGAGGCGCTGGGCCACCACGCAGTCAACCGCGGAACCCACGAGGAACGGCTCAATCCCCATCTCGGTGAGGCGTGTCATCGCCGAGGGGGCGTCGTTCGTGTGGAGCGTCGAGAGCACGAGGTGGCCGGTGAGGGCCGCCTCGATGGCGATCTGCGCGGTCTCGTGGTCGCGGATCTCACCGAGGAGCACTACGTCGGGGTCGGAACGCAGAATCGAGCGCAGCGCGGACGCGAACGTGAGGCCGGCCTTGGGGTTCACCTGCACCTGGTTGATGCCCGGAAGGCGGTACTCCACGGGGTCCTCGACCGTGATCACGTTGATCTCAGGGCGCGCCACCTGGTTGAGCGTCGCGTACAGCGTGGTCGACTTCCCGGAACCCGTGGGCCCGGTCACGAGGATCATGCCGTAGGGCTTGGTGAAGGACTCGGAGTACGCGGCGTAGTTGTTCTCGCGCAGACCAAGGTCGGCGAGGTCCAGCGTTGCCGTCGAGTTGTCGAGGATACGCATGACGACCTTCTCGCCCCACACCGTGGGCAGGGTCGCCACGCGAAGGTCGATCTTGCGGCCCTGGTGGTTCACCGAGAGGCGACCATCCTGCGGCTTGCGACGCTCGGCGATGTCGATGTCCGACATGATCTTGAGGCGAGACGTCACGCCGGCGGCGATGGCCTTGGGGGCGCGCTGCATCTCGTGGAGCACGCCGTCGATGCGGTACCGCACCGTGAGGTCGGCCTCGGTCGGCTCGATGTGAATATCGGAAGCACGGTCCTGCACGGCCTGCGTGATGAGCAGGTTGACGAAGCGCACGATCGGCGCGTCATCCTCGGCCGCTGAGCCGAAGTCGAGCGACTCGAGGTCGGCGGCCCCCGCCTGGTCCTGCTCCATCTCCTCCTGCAGGCCCTCGAGCTCGGTGTCGGCGCGGCAGTAGCGGTCGATCGCCTGCACCACGTCGTCATAGGTCGCCACAACGGGCTCGACCGGCATGCGGGTCAGCGTGCGGAAGTCGTCAACGGCGACCACGTTGCCAGGGTTGGACATCGCGATCCGGAGCACTCCGTCGGTCATGCTCACCGGAATGGCGTTGTGGCGGCGGCACACGGCGCCGGGAACCAAGGCGATCGCGGCGCGGTCAACGGGGTACTCGCCGAGCTCGACGAACTCCATCCCCACTTGGCTGGCGAGAGCGCGAACAAGCTGAGTCTCGCTGATGATCCCGAGCTCCACGAGGGTGCGGCCGAGCGTCTGCCCACGACTCTGTTGCTCGTCGATGGCATCCATCAACTGGTCCTCGGTGAGCGCACCGCTCTCCAGGAGGATGGAACCCAGTTGCTTCACGGAGACTCCCTCAGCCCGCAAACCCGAAACGCACCAATTCGGTACGGATGGGACGGTATCAGCGGGCTGAGCCGGGAAACACCTCGGTGTTAGGTATTCAACACGGCCCGCATCGCCGTCCGCATGTCCTCTATCGGCGCTTCGCGGCCCGTCATGAGGCGCACTTGCTCCGCCGCCTGGTGGAGCAGCATCTGCTCTCCCCCAACACGGTTCCCCCCGGCGGCCCCCCACGCGGCGCCAAGGGGCGTCACGAGCGGCGAGTAGACAACGTCAAGCAAGGTGCCCGACGCTGTGGCGAGCTGGGCGCCAATGGCGGCCCCGGCGTCGGCCGGGATGGTGGAGACGGCCACGTCCGTCGCGGCGAGGAGGGCGGGCGCCTCCGCAAGGTCCGCGAACCGCACGGTGACACCCATCTTGGTGGCGGCACGCATGAGGGCGCCGGCGCGCGCGCGATCCCGGACGGCGACCACCGGCGCCGTGACGCCGAGCTGGCCGAGAGCGGCCATCGCGGAGGTCGCGGTCGCGCCCCCGCCGATGATCACGCCGGTGGCCGCCGAGGAAACGCCGGAGTCGCGCAGTGCGGCCACGATTCCGTGAACGTCCGTGTTGGCGCCAACGAGGTGGCGCTGGTCGGCGAAGCGCTGCACGAGCACGGTGTTGACCGCGCCCACGATCTTCGCCATGGGCTCCATGAAGTCCATAAGGGGCACGGCCTCAACCTTGAGCGGCATCGTGAGCGACAGCCCCGCCCACTCCGGTCCCATCTGCGAGATGAAGGCCTCGAGGGATCCTGCCTCAACGTCTACCGCGTCGTAGTGCCACGGGATGCCGAGCGCCTTGTACGCGGCGCGGTGCAGCACCGGCGACAGCGAATGGGCGATCGGGTGGCCGAGGACGGCCGCGCGGCGTGACTCAATCACGAACCGCTCAGCCGTTCGCCTTGGCCCACTTCTGGTACTCCTTCTTGTACTTCAAGAAGGTGGGGTAGTCCTCCGCGTACTTGGTCTTGCCGGTGTCGAGGTTGACCGTCACGTAGAAGATGTACTTGGTCTTCGCCGGGTTGACTGCGGCGTCGATGGACTCGACGCCGGGGCTCGCGATGGGGCCCGGCGGGAGCCCGGCGTGGGTGTACGTGTTGTACGGGTCATCGGACTTGAGCTGGTCGGCGGTGAGCGTTGCGCCCGCGTCCTTGAGGTGGTACTTGAGCGTCGCATCGAGCTGGAGCATCATGTCCTGCTTGAGGCGGTTGTAGATGACGGACGCGACCTTGGGACGGTCCTCGTCGAGCTTCGCCTCGCGCTCCACGAGCGATGCGATGTTCAGCACCTTCTCGCGGTTCCCTTCCTCGACGCCAGCGTCGTCGAGCCTCTGGATGGTCTGAGCGACCATCCGCTTGAGGACGATGGCAGGCGTCACATCAGGGTCGAATTCATACGTCGCGGGCGCCAGCCAGCCCCTCGAGATCGCCCTTCGCGATCGCGGGAAGGCCCAGCGCGTCCGTGTCCTTGGCCGCGGCCTCGACCGCATCGACCGACGTCGCGGTGATCGAGGCGATCTTCTCGTAGGTCTGCGCCTTGGTGAGCCCCTCAGGGATCGTCAGGTTGCGGACGTCGCGGTTGCTTGGGTCCAGCAGAGACTGCAGCGCGTACTCGGCCTTCATCTCACGGTGCATCCAGTAGTAGCCGGGAACCACCGACTGGGAGTCAGGGTTGGAGTTCCACTCCTGGAGGAACGCCGCCCGCGACGCGACCACGCCGGAGTCGACGAGCGTCGTGGCGATGTCTGATCCCGTGTCTCCCGATTGCACGACCACCTGGAGCGTGCCCTGCCCCGTGCCGTCGTAGTCGGCGATCTCGTTGCTCGAACCCTCGAACGTGCCGACGAAGTTGTAGGCGACGGACGCGCCGAGAGCGAAGATCACGATGGCGACAGCAGAGACCACGAGGGTCCACTTGCGGCGGGTTGCGCGGCGCTTGTTGCGCTGCAACCGACGCAAGTCGAGCGTCGTGGTCGTGGCGGTCTCAGCCTCAAAGAGGTCAGTCATCGTTTCCCTCGTGCGGAATCCCCTTGGTCACAATACCCAGATTCCCTCGTCTGTCTACGTCTAGTGCGCTCTCGAGGATCACCACCGCGGCCGCCTGGTCAATGACCTGGCGCTGCTTCTTGGCCGACCTCCCCGCACCCGTGAGGGCGCGCGAAGCCGTGACGCTCGAGAAACGCTCATCGATCAAACGAACGTCGGCGCTGGTGAGTTCCGCAAGTCTCCTCGCAAACTCCTCGGCCATCGCCGCGCTCGCGCCATCCGCTCCCTTGAGCGTCTTGGGCAGGCCCACGAAGATCGCGGTCGCCTGCCGGTCCGACGCTATGGCGGCTACGCGCGCAGCGTCGCCTTCCCCTGCAGGCACGGTTTCGACGGGGAACGCCATGATGCCCTCGGGGTCACTTGCCGCGACGCCGATCCGCACGGATCCGACGTCGACGCCAAGCCGAACTCCCTATCCATGCCTCGTTAGCCACGCCCCTGGATGGTGCGCTCGATAGCCGCCACAGCGTCGGGCACCTTGGCGACGTCCGCGCCGCCTCCCTGTGCGACATCCGGCTTGCCACCGCCACCGCCGCCGAGGACCTGGCTCGCCGCCTTGACGAGATCGCCGGCGGAGAAGCCCTTGTCGCGGGCCGCAGCGTTGGTCGCGACAACCACGCTTGGACGGTCGGACGCGTTGAAGAGCGCCACAACCACCGGCTCCGCATCGCCGAGGCGCGCGCGGACGTCCAGCGCGAGGTGCGCAGCGTGTCACCAGTGGCGCCGTCCGCCACGGCGACCACGGCCCTCACGCCGTTGAGGCTGGTGGCGCCGGCGGCGAGGGTCTCGCCGGCGCGCAGCGCGGCCTGCTGCTCGAACGCGGCAAGCTTCTTCTCCGTGGCCGCGAGGCGGCTCACGAGGGACTCGATGCGCCCAACGAGGTCGTGCGGCTGGGTCTTGAGGCTCGAGCTGAGCTCGCTGACGATGGCGCGCTCGGCCGCGAGGTGCTTGAACGCGTCGGCCCCCACGAGAGCCTCGATGCGGCGCGCTCCGGAGCCTACGGAACCCTCGCCGGTGACGCTCAGCAGCCCGATCTCGCTCGAGGCGCCCACGTGGGTGCCCGCGCATAGCTCGCGGCTGAAGGGGCCGCCGATCTCGACCACGCGCACGCGATCGCCGTACTTCTCGCCGAACAGCGCCATCGCGCCAAGCGCCTTGGCCTCGTCGAGCCCCATGATCGTGGTCTGGACGGGTAGGTTCTCGCGGATCGCGCGGTTCGCGATGCCCTCGATGTCCGCGCGCGCGTCCACGCTCACGGGCTGCGTCCAGGAGAAGTCGAGGCGCATGTAGCCGGGCTTGTTGTACGAGCCCGCCTGGTTCGCGGTCTTCCCGAGCGTCTCGTGGATCGCGGCGTGGATGAGGTGCGTGGCCGAGTGCGCGCGGCTCGCGTCGCGGCGATTCACGGGGTCCACCTCTGCGGAGACCTTGTCGCCCTGCGCGATCTCGCCCTCCTCCACCATCACGGTGTGGACGATGAGGTCCTTAACGGGCTTCTGGACGTCGATGACGTTGAGCGTGGCGTGCTGACCGCGAATGGTGCCCGTGTCCGCGTCCTGGCCGCCGGACTCCGCGTAGAACGGGGTCTCGTTCAGCACGACCTCCACGGTCTCCCCCGCGCTCGCCACGGGAACCGTCACGCCGTCCTTGATGATCGCGACCACCTCGGCGCCCGCCTGGAGCTCGTCGTAGCCGCGGAAGTGAGTCGCGCCCGTCTCGAGCAGGTCCTGGTAGATCGCGGTGTCCGCGTGCCCGCCCTTCTTGGCCTTGGCGTCGGCCCGCGCGCGGTCCTTCTGCTCCTGCATGAGCGAGCGGAAACCCGCCTCATCAATGCTGAGGCCTTGTTCCGCGGCCATTTCGAGCGTGAGGTCGTACGGGAAGCCGTAGGTGTCGTGGAGCTGGAAGACGTCGCTGCCGGGGAGCGTCTTGGCGCCATGCTTCTTGGCGTTGGCGACGGCGGTGTCGAGGATGACCGTGCCGTTCGCGAGCGTGCGGCGGAACGCGTCCTCTTCGGTGTACGCGATCGCGCTGATGCGCTCGAAGTCCGCCGCCAGCTCGGGATACGACGGGCTCATGGCATCGCGGCTCGTGGTGAGGAGTTCCGGCATCACGGCGTCGTCGACGCCAAGCAGGCGCATGGCCCGGAGGCTGCGGCGGAACAGTCGGCGCAGCACGTAGCCGCGGCCCTCGTTGCCGGGCACCACGCCGTCGCCGATGAGCATGAGGCTCGAGCGGACGTGGTCGGCGACCACGCGCATCCAGACGTCGTCGGTGTGACTGTTGACACCGAGGTTGCCGCCGTAGGTGCGGCCGCTCAACTCCTCCGCCTTGCGGATGACGGGGATGACCTCGTCAATCTCGTACATGTTCGCGACGCCCTGCTTGAGGTACGCGACGCGCTCAAGGCCCAGGCCGGTGTCGATGTTCTTCTGACGCAGCTCGCCGAGGATCGGGAAATTCTCCTTCTCGCCCGCGCCGCGCTGGAACTGCATGAAGACGAGGTTCCAGATCTCGATGTAGCGGTCCTCGTCCACCACGGGGCCGCCATCAAGGCCGAACTCCTTGCCGCGGTCGATGTAGATCTCGCTGCACGGTCCCGCGGGGCCGGGCTGGCCCGTGGACCAGAAGTTGTCCTTCATGCCGCGGCGCTGAATGCGCTCGTCTGGCAGGCCCGCGATCTCGCGCCACAGCGTGGCCGCCTCGTCGTCGTCCTCGTACACCGTCACCCAGACGTCATCCGCGTTGAAGCCGTACTTGCCGTCGGCCTCCGAGCCCGTGACGAGGTCCCACGCGTACGTGATCGCGCCCTCTTTGAAGTAGTCGCCGAACGAGAAGTTGCCGTTCATCTGGAAGAACGTGCCGTGGCGCGTGGTCTTGCCGACCTCTTCGATGTCAGGCGTGCGGATGCACTTCTGCACGCTCGTGGCGCGCGGCCACGGCGGCTGCTGCTCGCCCGTCATGTACGGGATGAACGGCACCATGCCGGCAACTGTGAACAGCAGGCTCGGGTCCGGTGAGATGAGCGATGCCGAAGGCACGACGGCGTGACCGTTGGACTCGAAGTAGTCCAGCCAGCGCTGACGGATGTCGGCCGTACGCATTGTTCATCTCCTCCTGATACAGCGACGCCGCCGAACCCTAAGCGTGAGCCTGGGTTCGGCGGCGATAGCTTGTGGCTAGTAAACCCTACTAGCGTGCGTAGTACTCGACGACGAGCTGCACGTCACACGTGACGGGCACCTCGGCGCGCTTGGGGCGGCGCACCAGCTTGGCGGTGAGCTTCTCGAGCGTCACGTCGAGGTAGTCGGGAACCTCGGGCAGCACATCACGGTGCGCGCCGGCGGCGGCGGCCATGTAGGGCTCGAGGGTCACGGCCTTGGGCTTGATCTGAATCGTCTGGCCGGGGGTCACGCGGAACGACGGGCGGTCCACGATCTTGCCGTCAACGAGGATGTGGCGGTGCAGCACCGTCTGGCGGGCCTGCAGGATGGTGCGGGCGAAGCCGGCGCGCAGCACGAGCGCGTCCAGGCGCATCTCCAGCAGCTCGACGAACGCCTCACCGGTCAGGCCGGACTCCTTCTTGGCCTCCGCGTAGGTAGAGGTCATCTGCTTCTCGCGCAGGCCGTACTGTGCGCGCAGGCGCTGCTTCTCGCGCAGACGAACGGCGTAGTCACTTTCCTTGCGGCGCGCGGTGCGGCCGTGCTCACCCGGGGGTAAGGGCGCTTCTCGAAGTGCTTGACGGCCTTGGGCGTCAGGGCGATGCCGAGGCTGCGCGACAGGCGAACCTGGCGGCGAGCCTTCTGTACTGAGGTCATGATGTCCTTAATCGTGGTGGACGCGCGCATGCGTGTCCGTATGCCAAAAGATCTGTGTGTTGTCGCGGGAGCAGCAGCCAACCGCCCGCGAGGGCTCATCAAGTGTAGCAAAGCGCCCGTACGGAAGCCAGCACGGCCGTCGGGCCGGCTAGTCGCGGCCCAGCAGCTTGCGTATTTGGGCCCGACGCTCTCCCAGGGTTCGCTCGAAGCCATGGTCCGTGGGTTCGTAGTAGGTGGCTTCCGCGACTGAGTCGGGGAGGTACTGCTGGGCGGCGACGCCGTGGTCCGCGTCGTGGGCGTACTGATAGCCCTTGCCGTGGCCAAGCCGCCCTGCGCCCGCGTAGTGCGCGTCCCTGAGGTGCTCCGGAACAGTGCCTGCGCGGCCGGCGCGAACGTCCGCGATGGCTCGATCGATCGCGAGGTAGCTGCGGTTGGACTTGGGAGCGAGGGCGAGGTAGGCGGTGGCCTCCGCGAGCACGATGCGGCCCTCCGGCATGCCGATGAAGCTCACGGCGTCGGCTGCGGCCTGCGCCACGACCAGGCCCTGCGGGTCCGCGAGGCCCACGTCCTCCGCGGCGAGGACGACGAGGCGCCTTGCGATGAAGCGCGGGTCCTCCCCCGCGACCACCATGCGTGCCAGGTAGTGGAGACTCGCATCGACGTCGGAACCGCGCACCGACTTGATGAACGCGCTGATGACGTCGTAATGCTGGTCGCCGGACTTGTCGTAGGCGACGAGGGCGGCGTCCATCGCGCGCTCGGCGAGCTCCGTGGTGACGGTGCCGCCCGGGCCCGCGGCGTCCCCGATGGCCTCGAGGAGCGTGAGTGCCTTGCGTGCGTCGGCGCCGGCAACGCGGACGATGTGCTCCCGCGCTTCAGGCTCCACCTCGACGGCGCCCGCAAGGCCGCGCTCATCTTCTATAGCGCGGTCTACCAGGGACTTCACCGCATCTGCGGCAAGCGGCTTGAGGGTGAGCAGGAGGCTGCGGCTGAGTAGCGGGCCAACAACCGAGAAGCTTGGGTTCTCCGTGGTGGCGCCGATCAGGGTGACCCAGCGGTTCTCCACGGCCGGCAGCAGCGCATCCTGCTGGGTTCGCGTGAAGCGGTGGATCTCGTCGATGAACAGGACGGTCTCCCGCTCCCCCATCGCCACGCGGCGCTTGGAGTCATCGATGACCGCGCGCACATCCTTGATGCCCGCCGTGACGGCGCTGAGTTCCACGAAGCGGCGGTTGCCAGCGACGAGGTACGCGAGTGTCGTCTTTCCCGTGCCGGGAGGACCCCAGAGGATGATCGAAGCCGCGGCAGCGTCGGGCCCGATGAGGCGGACGAGCGGCGAGCCTTCCGCGAGCAGGTGCTCCTGACCCACGACCTCTGCGAGCGAACGGGGGCGCATGCGCACCGCGAGCGGGGCGTTGGCCGCGATCTCCGGCACGCCGGTGGCGGAGGTCGCCTGCGCGTCGAAGAGGTCCACGGTGCCAGCCTACGGGCCCCTGCGTTGAGGTAGATGCGGGGCGATTCTGCCGCCCGGAACGCCTGGGATCTACCTCAACCAAGAGTGAGGCGTGATCCGCGTCCCCAGGTCGGTGGCTGCGGCGCGTTCTCCACAGACCACACACCCCGGCCCGACGCTCCGCGCGCCACTTCCCTACCTTCAGTTCCCGTGAGCAAGCGCAGTCGACGACACCGGGACCTGGCGCGCCAACTACTCGCGACGGGGTTGCCTGTCCGGCGAAAGGACGCCGAGTCGGCTTTCTCGGCGCACGCTGTCAAGAAATGCATGCGCAATGGCTCGCTGCAACGGCTGCTCCCGCAGGTCGTCGTGCACCGCAACTTCGCCCACGACTCCGAGGCGCGCCTGCGCGCCGCGGCACTGTGGATCGATACTGCCGGAGGGGCACTCACCGGCGTTGCCGCACTGTGGGTGTGGGGCGTGGTGGAGGACGCACCGCGCGTCACGATGGTGATGCTCCGCAATCCGCTCCACCGCTCAACTCCCCGGTGGCTGCGCCCATACCGACCCAGAAATGGTCCTGCTCCCATGCGTGTGCGCGGAATTCCAGTCGTACCGCTCGCACATGCCGTGGTGCACGCGTGGAACGAGACCCGCGGCGACACGGCCGTGGGCCTAGTTGTGCGAGCGATAGGCCGCAAGCACGTGTCGAGCGCGGACGTGGCCGCAGCGGTGGCGGCCACTGGCAGGGTGCGACGGAAGCAAGACTTGCTGGAACTGCTCCAGGTGCTCATTGGCGGGGTCACCAGCTTCCTTGAGCACCGGGCCAAGACGGTGGTGTTCCCAGAGGCACAGTATCCGGAGCTGCGTTGGAATGAACCAGTCACGGCGTGCGACAAGGACCGCGTCATGGACATCTATGACCCGCATGCACGTCTGGACATTGAGCTGGATAGCGCCACATTTCACGGAGAGGTCAAGGACCGTGTGGCGGATATTGAGCGCGACGCCGAGCTCTCGACCGAAGGCATCGCGACACTGCGATTGGACTTCTTCGCCGTGTTCGAGAGGGCGGCCTGGTGCCGGAACATGTACGAACGCGTGCGGGATGCGCGGCTCAGGGACCTCAAGTCGGACGAGCCCCCCACCGACGGTTGAGGTAGATCCCGGGTGATCCAGGCGCCGAAAACACCCGCCACCTACCTCAACCAACGGGTTGGCGGGCAGGGCACCAACGCCGCTGCACATTGAGGTAGATCCCGGGTGATCAGGGCACCGAAAACACCCGCCATCTACCTCAACCGAGGATGGGATCGGTGTGGGCCTAGGACTCCGCCGGCGCAGGCTCGGCCTCAGGCACGAAGTCCACGCCCGCCTCCGCACGCTGCTCGGGCGTGATGGGCGCGGGCGCGTCAGTGAGCGCGTCGTAGCCACCGCCGGACTTGGGGAACGCGATCACGTCGCGGATCGACGGCGTGCCCGCGAGCAGCGCGACGACCCGGTCCCAGCCGAGCGCGATGCCGCCGTGCGGCGGGGCGCCGTACTGGAACGCATCGAGCAGGAAGCCGAACTTCTCCTGCGCCTCCTCGGGCCCGATGCCCATGACCTTGAAGACCCGCTCCTGGACGTCGCGGCGGTGAATACGGATGGAGCCGCCGCCGATCTCGTTGCCGTTGCAGACGATGTCGTACGCGTAGGCGTTCGCCGAGCCGGGGTCCGTGTCGAACGTGTCAAGGAACTCCGGCTTTGGCGATGTGAACGCGTGGTGCACCGCGGTCCACGCGGAGTGGCCGAGCGCCACGTCGTCGTCGTCGGACTTGACGGGCTTGAACAGCGGCGCGTCAACGACCCACACGAACTCGAACCGGCTGTCGTCAACGAGCCCCACACGCCGCGCAATCTCGCCGCGCGCGGCGCCCAGCAGCGACTGCGAGGCCTCTCGCTCCCCCGCCGCGAAGAAGATGCAGTCGCCGGCCGACGCCCCGGTGGCCTCCGCGAGGCCCGCGAGTTCGGCGTCGCACAGGTTCTTGGCGACGGGGCCGCCGAGCGTGCCGTCCTCACCAACCAGCACATACGCGAGCCCGCGCGCGCCGCGCTGCTTGGCCCAGTCCTGCCAGCCGTCGAGCGTCTTGCGCGGCTGCGACGCACCGCCGGGCATGACCACGGCGCCCACATACGGCGCCTGGAAGACCCGGAACGGCGTGGAGGCGAAGTACGAGGTGAGCTCCGTGAGCTCGAGCCCAAACCGCAGGTCGGGCTTGTCGGAGCCGAAGCGGTTCATCGCGTCGGCGAACGTGATGCGCGGGATCGGCAGCGCCACCTCAACGCCGATGAGCGACCACAGCTCACGCACGAGCTCCTCGCCGAGCGCGATGACGTCGTCCTGGTCCACGAACGACATCTCGATGTCGAGCTGCGTGAACTCGGGCTGGCGGTCCGCGCGGAAGTCCTCATCGCGGTAGCAGCGGGCGATCTGGTAGTAGCGCTCCATGCCCGCCACCATGAGCAGCTGCTTGAACAGCTGCGGGGACTGCGGCAGCGCGTACCAGGAGCCGGGAGACAGGCGCGCGGGCACCAGGAAGTCCCTGGCGCCCTCCGGCGTGGAGCGCGTCAGCGTAGGCGTCTCGATCTCGAGGAAGTCGTGGCGCTCGAGGACTCGACGCGCGGCGGCGTTCGCGCGGGACCGCAGCACCATCGCCGAACGCTGCGCGGGTCGGCGAAGGTCCAGGTAGCGGTACTTGAGGCGCGCCTCCTCACCCACGTTGACGTGCTCGTCGATGGGGAACGGCGTGGGCGCGGACGTGTTGAGGATCTCGACGCGGGTGCCCACGACCTCGATCTCGCCCGAGGCCAGGTTGGGGTTCGCGGAACCCTCAGGACGCAGCCGCACCTCACCGGTCACCTGGACCACGTACTCCGTGCGCAGCTCGTGCGCGATCTCCTCATGCAGCACCACCTGGGCGAATCCCGAGGCGTCGCGCAGATCGATGAACGCCACGCCGCCGTGATCGCGGCGACGGCCAACCCAGCCGGCGAGCGTGACGGTGGCGCCAGCGTCGGCGGCGCGAAGGGAACCTGCGAGATGGGTGCGGAGCACGAAAAGCCTTTCAGACAAGCGGGGAGATTAGGGGCAAGTCTAGCCGCGCGCGATTTTAGGAGCGGACCGTGCGCGGCCAGCGATCCTCGGCCGGCGGTTCCCAATTGCGCGGGTCCGCAGGTACCTGGGCACCCGAGCGAATGTCCTTGACCTCCCCCGCATCGGGGAACCACACGAACGGAATGCCGCGCCGCTCCGCGTGCTGAATCTGCTTCCCGAACTTCGCGGCGGCGGGCGCCACCTCGCATGGGATGCCGCGCTCGCGCAGCGCGTCGGCAATTTGGTCCGACGCTGCCCTTGAGTCCTCGTCCGTCACGGCTACCAGCACGGCCGACGGCACGGCGCGGCTCGCGCTCGCAAGCCCGGCCCCCAGCACGCGGCTTACCAAGCGGGACACTCCGATCGACATGCCGACGCCGGGGAAGCCTCCCCCGGCCACAAGTGAGTCGTAGCGGCCGCCGGAGCAGATGGAGCCCAAGTCCTCGTGGCCCTCGAGCACGGTCTCGTACACCGCTCCCGTGTAGTAGTCGAGACCGCGAGCGATGCGCAGGTCCGCGACCGCCGTTCCCGGCACGGCGGCGTTCACCGCACTGACGAGTGCTGCAAGCTCGGCAATGCCGTCCGCGAACAGCTTCTCCGCGTCACCGTCGCCTGTGGTGAACGTGGTCTCCCACAGGTCCTCGATCGCGTTGACGAACGACGTGTCGCGGGAGTGGATCTTCGCGAGTTCGAGGACGCCATCCGCGGCGGTGTCGCTGACGCCCTTCGCGGTCAGCTCCGCGCGCACCCCATCGGAGCCGATCTTGTCGAGCTTGTCCACCGACCGCAGCGCCCCTGGCACGTCCTCAATTCCAACGGAACGGTAGAAGCCCTCGACGAGCCTGCGGTTGTTGATGTGCATCGTCGCCCGCGGAATCGGCAGGGCCGCAAGCGCGCGCGCCATGACGATCGCCACCTCGGCCTCGAGGTGGGAGGGCAGCACGTCGCGGCCCACGATGTCGATGTCCGCCTGGTAGAACTCGCGGTAGCGGCCCTCCTGCGGGCGCTCGCCGCGCCACACCTTCTGAATCTGGTAGCGCCGGAACGGGAAGGCGAGCTGCGACTGAAACTCCTCGACATACCTGGCAAAGGGCACGGTGAGGTCAAAGTGAAGGCCAAGCCGAGCGTCGGGCCTGTCCTCGGCGGAAAGCCGAGAGATCGCATAGATCTCCTTGGCGGCGTCAGAGTCACCGGCGAGGCGGGACACGGGCTCCACGGCGCGCGTCTCGATCTCGGCGAAGCCGTGGAGGGCGAATACCTCGCGCAGGCTAGCGATGATGGAGGCCTCAACGACCCGCTCGGAAGGGGTCCACTCGGGGAAGCCGGACAAGGGTGCCACACGCGCCATGGCGCCCATTGTTCCATCACGCACAGGGCCGGAGAGGCACCCGTATGCGCTGGCTGGGTATTGTTGGGGCGTTGTCCCGGCTGGTACCCGCCTCGGCGAGAGGTGATCCAGCCATGTCCGTCATCAACAATGAGGTGACCATGAGCTCGCAAGAGCCAATCGAGACCGCCCCCGAGGCGGCCGCTGAGCCCACCGCTGAGGCGAAGCCGACCCCTTCCCCCAAGCCGCGGCCCGTGCCAAAGCCTGGCGCGTTCAAGGCCCCGAGCCCAGCCATTGTCGCCGCCCACGCCTCGCACCCCGTGAAGGTGCCCGTAGTCGCGGATGTCAGCGATGAGGAGCGGCAGGCAGCCGCGGCCTTCGGCTCCGTGGCCGATGACGTGGTCAGCGTCACGGACGGCGCCGAGACGCACGAGGTGGGCCCAGCCCAGGGCGATGAGCCGCTCGCGCCATACGTGCGCGCGTACTTCGAGCTCAAGGCATCCGTTGAGCGCTTCGCGGCGCGCCTCACGGCGGCGGAGCTGAGCATCAAGGACATCGACGACACCCTCGGGTCGATCAAGAGCGCTCTGGCGGAGCCCAAGGTGGTCGGTGACCTCGCCGCGCTGCGCACCGAGTTCGCACCCGTGGAGGCCGACGCTGTGGCGGCCCGCGAGGCTCTGTCGGCCGAGCGCGCGAAGGCTCGTGCAGAGGCCCTCGAGCGCCGCGGGCAGATCGTGACTCGCGCCGAGGAGATCGCGGCGGCCCCCGCCGCGTCCATCCACTGGAAGAACGACACCGCCGAACTCCGCTCCCTGCTGGACTCCTGGAAGGAGGCGCAGCGAGACGGCGCCCGCATCCCCAAGGACGCCGAGCGGGAACTCTGGAAGCGCTTCACCCACGCGCGCACGACCTTCGAGAAGGCCAGGAAGCACCACTTTGCCGAGGTCGACGGCGCGAACAGCGCCGTCGCCGACCGCAAGGAGGCTCTCGTGGCCCGCGCCGAGGCGCTCCTGACCAGCGGCGACTTCGAGAAGGGTGCCCGCGAGTTCCGCGACCTCATGGCTCAGTGGCGCACCGCGGGCCGCGGCCGCCGCAGCGTCGACGACGCGCTGTGGAAGCGGTTCCAGACGGCACAAGACGCATTCTTCGAGGCGCGACGCACCCAGGCCGACGCCGAAGAGGCGGCCCTCGCTCCGAATATCGAGGCCGCCGAGTCCGCGGTGAAGAGCGCGGAGGGCGCCCTGCCCATCGAGGACCTCGCCGCCGCCAAGGCCGCGCTGCGCGCCGCGCAGGACGCGTTCGAGGCCGCTGGACGCCTCCCGCGGGCCGAAGCCACGGGGCTCTCGAGGCGCCTCGGCGCCGTTGAGCGGGCCGTTCGCGACGCAGAGGACTCCGCGTGGAAGGCGCGCAGCCCCGAGCTCGAGGCCCGCGTTTCAGGGGCGGCGGCCCAGTTGCACGCCGCGATCGCGGACCTCGAGGCCAAGCTCGCGTCTGCGACGAGCGCCAAGGAGAAGAAGGACCTCAAGGAGGCCCTCGACGCGCGCAAGGCGTGGCTCAAGCAGATCGCAGGCAGCTAGCGCGGCCCGGCTGTCCACAGCCGCACCACGATCCTCGAGCAGCCTGCCCATACTGGGCACCATGCTCTTCGTCGATCGCGACCGCATCGGGCCCGTGGCTTTCGCCAGGCTCGAGCGCGACGGCCTGATTCATGACGTCTTGGGCCCGTGGGGACTCCCCGCCGACATCGCCTCAACGCGCGCGCTGCGCGCTCGTCGGCTCCTGCCTCTGATCCCGCACAACGCATGGCTCACCGGCCTCGCCGCACTGTGGCTCTACGGGCACGCGAACGCTCCAGCGGTCCTTGACCTCGTCGCCAAGCGCGGCGCGCACCGGATCCTGCCGTCACCAGGCAGCCCTCCTCTGCGGCTCCACGCCGGGAGCCTGCTCGGCCGGCCCGACGCTGGCTCGCCTCACGTTGTGAGCGTCACCAGGGCTTGCCTGGACTCGCTATGGCACTGCGAGACCTCTACCGCTCTGCTGGCCACAGCGTCGGCCCTGCGCGCGAAGGCGACCTCGGTGGACGGCCTGCTGGCGATGATTGACGAGTTCGACGTGCGCACCGCCGGTCGCCGCAGAGTGCGGTCGCTCGTGGAGGGGTTCGCCTAGTAGTGCTTGCCGCCGGTGACGCGATGCGCGTCGTAGACGCCGTCGATGCGCCGCACGGCCGCGAGCACCGCGCCCAGGTGCGAGGGATCGGCCATCTCGAAGGAGAAGCTCGAGCGTGCCACACGGTCCTTGGTGGTCGCCACCTGTGCGGACAGGATGTTCACGTGGTGGTCGGAGAGCACCTTGGTGACGTCGCTCAGCAGGCGGTTGCGGTCCAGCGCCTCGACCTCGATCTGCACCAGGAACGTCGTCTCCGACTGTCCCGTCCATTGGACGTCGATGAAGCGCTCAGACTGGTCCTTGAGGCGAGCGAGGTTCTCGCAGTCCGCACGGTGGACGGATACCCCGGAACCGCGGGTCACGAAACCCTGGATAGGGTCGCCGGGGACGGGGGTGCAGCACTTCGCGAGCTTGACGACCACGTCGGTGAGACCGTGAACGGACACACCGGGGTCTCCGCGCCGCGCCCGCTGCGGGATTCCGGGCCTGGTGATCTCGGTGACGTCCTCGTCGGCGCCCTCATCGCCGCCGACGGCCTCCGTCATGCGCGCGACGACGTCGGACGCCTGCTCCTTGTGCTCGCCGATTGCGGCGTAAAGGCCGTCGACGTCCTCGTAGTGCATCTCCTTGGCGAGAGCGAGCAGAGTGGACTTCGACAGGAGGCGCTGCATCGGCAGATGCTGGCGGCGGATGGCGCGAGCAAGCATGTCGCGGCCCGTCTCAATGGACTCCTCGCGCCGCTCGCGCGTGAACCACTGGCGGATCTTGTTGCGCGCCCTTGTGGACTGCACGAACTCGAGCCAGTCGCGCTTGGGGTGCGCGTTCTCGTCGGAGCTCGTCAGCACCTCTACGGTGTCGCCGTTCTCGAGGCGCGAGTCGAGCGACACGAGTCGGCCGTTGACGCGCGCGCCGATGGTCTTGTGGCCCACCTCGGTGTGAACGGCATACGCGAAGTCGACTGGGGTCGCGCCCTGCGGGAGCGAGAGGAGCTTTCCGCGCGGCGTGAAGACGTACACCTCTGAGCGCGAGATCTCGCCGCGCAAGGAGTCGAGGAACTCGCTCGGGTCCGCGGTCTCCTGCTGCCAGTCGGCGATCTGCCGCAGCCAGCCCATGTCGGAGGGGTTCTCCCCCGCGCTCACGCCCGTGCCCGTGCGCACCGAGTCCTTGTAGCGCCAGTGCGCGGCAAGGCCGTATTCCGCCCGCCGGTGCATCTCAAAGGTGCGAATCTGCAGCTCAACGGGCTTCCCCGTCGGGCCTATGACCGTGGTGTGAAGCGACTGGTAGAGGTTGAACTTGGGCATCGCGATGTAGTCCTTGAACCGGCCGGGAACCGGCTGGTAGCGCGCATGCATGGCGCCAAGGACCGCGTAGCAGTCGCGAACAGATTCCACGAGGATCCGCACGCCAACGAGGTCGTAGATGTCGTTGAGGTCGCGGCCGCGAACGATCATCTTCTGATACACCGAGTAGTAGTGCTTGGGCCGCCGGTGATCTCGGCCTTGATCTTCATGGCCTTGAGGTCCTTGTCGATCTCCGAGCGGACCTCTGCGAGATACTTCTCGCGCTCGGGAGCGCGATCGGTGACGACGTCGACGATCTCCTGGTAGATCTTGGGGTAGAGCGTCTTGAAGGACAGGTCCTCGAGCTCCCACTTGATCGCGTTGAGGCCCATGCGGTGCGCGAGCGGCGCGTAGATCTCGAGGGTCTCTTGCGCCTTGCGGCGCGCGCTCTCTGGCGCCACGTACTCCCAGGTGCGCGCGTTGTGGAGGCGGTCGCACAGCTTGAGCAGCAGCACGCGGATGTCCTTGGCCATCGCGACGACCATCTTGCGCACGGTCTCCGCCTGCGCCGCGTCGCCGTACTTGACCTTGTCGAGCTTCGTGACGCCGTCGACGATCATCGCGACCTCTTCGCCGAACTCCGCCTCGATGCGCTCGAGCGGGTATTCGGTGTCCTCGACCACGTCGTGAAGCAGCGCCGCGGCGATGACGGAGTCCGGTAGTCCGAGGTCCGCGATGATCTGCGCCACCGCGATGGGGTGCGTGATGTAGGGCTCGCCGCTCTTGCGGAGCTGGCCCTCGTGGGCCACGTTGGCCACCGCGTAGGCCTGCTCGATGAGAGCGGTCTTCGACTTGGGGTACATCCGGTGGTACGTGTCGAGCACGCCGTCGATGGCGGTGTGCTCTCGCTGCGGCCGGCGCAGGAACGAACGCCCGGACGAGGCTGCAGGACGCGTGTCAGTCATCGCATCCTCCAAGCCTCAAGGAAACACCAGTCTACTTGCGGCCCTTGCGCTTAGGTTGCGCCGCCTGCCCACGGTGCTCGCCCGGCGTGAGCGCACCCACCCGCACCCGACCGTCCTCGTCAACCACAACGTCGGACTTGCCGGAGGCGCGCATGTCGAGCACCTCCTTGGTGTGCTTCTGAATGCGCTCCTCGCGATCCCTGAGCGTCACCTCAAGCGGGGTGGCGACGAAGATCGACGAGTACGTGCCAACGGCCATACCCACGAACAGCGCGAGCGAGATGTCCTTGAGCGTGCCGGCGCCGAGCACGAACGCGCCGATGAAGAGGATCGCCGCCACGGGCAGCAGAGCCACGATCGACGTGTTGATGGAGCGCACGAGCGTCTGGTTGAGCGCGAGGTTCGCAAGCTCGTCATACGTGTACCGGTGCTGGGACGTGAGGTTGTCGGTGTTCTCGCGAACCTTGTCGAACACCACCACCGTGTCGTAAAGCGAGTACCCGAGGATCGTCAGGAAGCCGATGACCGACGCCGGCGTCACCTCGAAGCCGATGATCGCGTAGATGCCCACCGTGAACACGAGGTCGTGGACGAGCGCGATGATGCCCGCGATGGCCATGCGCCACGCGCGGAAGTACACCGTCATGATGAGCGCGACCAGAATCAGGAAGACGACAAGAGACTGCAGCGCCTTCTTGCCCACTTCGGCGCCGAAGGTGGGCCCAATCTGCGACTCGCTGACGTTGTCGGCCGGCACGCCGTACGCGTCTGCGAGGCCCGCCGCGATGTCGCGCGACACCGAGAGCTCGACAACGCCGATCTGCACGCGAACGTCGTTCTCACCGAGGATCGAGATCCGGGGCTCCAGGTCTGGCGCGTACTGCGCCACCACGTCCTCGGCGAGCTGCGGGTCGGGGTTCTCCACCTCAGATACCTGGTAGACGTTGCCGCCCGTGAAGTCGACGCCGAAGTTCAGGCCCTTGATGACGATAACGGCGATGCACAGCAGCAGCGCGACCGCGGAGATGGTGAGCCACATGCGGCGCTTGGGAACGATCGCGTAGGTGCGCTCTCCCGAGTGCAGTTGGTTGCCCCATTCGGCAAGGCTTAGCTTCACTTGCCCTCTCCCTTCGCGGCGGCGGCCTTGCGTTCGGCAAGGGTAAGGCCCGACGCTTCCCCGCCTTCTGCGCTCGGCGTCACTGGTGCGTTGGCCACGCGGCCGCGCCCCTTGTACATGGCGGCTTTGCCCAGCTGCCGCGGGTCGAGTCCCGAGAACCGGTGACCCTCGCCGAAGAACTTGGTGCGGCTCAGCAGCACCAGGACGGGGTGCGTGAACAGGATCACGACGATCACGTCGACGAGCGTGGTGAGGCCCAAGGTGAAGGCGAAGCCGCGCACCGAGCCGATGGCCAGAACGTAGAGGACGACGGCCGCGAGGAAGCTCACCGCGTCAGACGCAAGGATGGTGCGCCGCGCGCGCCGCCAGGCGTGGTCGATGGACGCCTGCAGAGACCGGCCCTCGCGCAACTCGTCCTTCACGCGTTCGAAGTAGACGATGAACGAGTCTGCGGTGATACCGATGGCGATGATCAATCCCGCGACTCCGGCGAGAGACAGGCGGTACCCGATCCCCCAGGACAGCAGGGCGATCACGCCGTAGGTGATCACTCCCGCGATCAGCAGCGAGCCAACGGTGACAATGCCTAGCGCCCGGTACTGGAACAGCGAGTAGATCACCACGAGCAGGAGGCCGATAGCGCCCGCGATGAGGCCCTTCTCGAGCTGCTGGGTGCCGAGCGACGGGCTGACCGTGTCGTTCGACTGCAGCGTGAGGTCGAGCGGAATGGCGCCGAACTTCAACTGGTTGGCCAGTTCCGCGGCCTCCGTCTGCGTGAAGGATCCGCTGATCGTGGCCGTGCCGCCCGTGATGTGGGACATGACCCGCGGGTGCGAGATGACGAGACCGTCGAGCAGGATCGCGAACTGGGCGCGGACGTCGGTCTCGTCGGCCTGGTAGAAGCCGTAGAGCCGCTGCGTGACGTCGGCGAACTTCGCGGCACCGGCCGAGTTGAACTCGAGCATGACCTGGTATCCGCCGGTGAGCGTGCCCGCGGAGCTGTACTCGGGGCCGGATGACGCGGTCTTGACGTCCGAACCGTCGAGCTCCACAGGCCCCATGGCCAGCTTCTGCGGTCCGGTGGGAAGGGGGTCGTTCGCACACGCGACGTGGCCCGCGTCCGTCGGCCCCAGATCCCTGCCAGCCCAGTTCGCCTTATCGGTGCAGTCGAGCGCCTTGTACTCGGCGAGAAGAGAGTCGGTGAGCCAGTCATACGACGACGGGTCGGTCTCTCCTGGCACGGGGCTGGGGTTCGGGGACGGGCTCACGCTGGGATCGGCCGACGCGGTGGTATCCGGCGACACTGTCGCGTCGGGAGTGGCACTCGCCGAGGGATCGGTGATGGACGCGTCGGTCGTCGCGGACGCGCTGGGCTCGGGGCTGGCAGTGGCGTCGTCCGACGCGGTCGGCGTAGGCGTAGGCGTGGCGCTCGTGTCCGTGACCGGGCCCGGGTCTCCAACGAGAAGCACCGGACGGAACTGCAGCTGCGCGCTCTGCTTGATGAGGTCGATCGTGTGGTCGGAGGGGTGGCCGGGGATCGCAATGACGATCGTGTCCGAGCCCTGGGTCGTGATCTCCGCCTCCGCGACGCCGGTCGCGTCGATGCGACGGCGGATCACCTCTACCGCCTGGTTGAGATCCCCACTGTCGATGGTCGCGCCGTTCGTCGGCGAGGCCTTGAGGATCAGGGTCGTGCCACCGGCGAGGTCGAGCCCAAGGCCCGGCGTGAAGGACGTCTTGTTGGTGACGACGCCGAGCGTGAGGATCGAGTACAGCAGGACGATGATCACGCCCAGCCAGATGAGTGCGCGCTTTGCACCCTTGACGATAGTTGACACTCAGCTTTTCCTTTACGCTCAAACGCCCACGAGGGCCCCGACGATTCTAGGGCACCGCGCTCCAGCAGGATTTCAACGCGCGATGCCACCGGAATATCGCGTGAATCGCGTGACTGTGACCAACCCGTGACCGTTCGTGCGCAGCGATCAGTCGAACAGGCGCGAGGATCCGTCCTTCTTGGGGGCGACGCCGAGGTGCGCGAACGCCTCCGCGGTGGCGACCCGGCCGCGAGCGGTGCGGGTGACCAGCCCCTCCCTCACCAGGAAGGGCTCCACTACGGACTCCACGGTCTCCGCCTCCTCGCCAACCGCAACGGCAAGAGTCGAGAGGCCAACGGGCCCCCTGCGAATCGCGTGCACAGCGCGCCGAGCACCGCCCGGTCCAGGCGGTCGAGCCCGCGCTCGTCCACCTCGTACATCTCGAGCGCCGCCCGCGCCGATGCGAGCGTCCCGTCGCCGTCGCCGTGCACCTCCGCATAGTCACGGACGCGCCGAAGCAGGCGGTTGGCGATGCGCGGCGTCCCGCGGGACCGCGACGCGATCTCGGCCGCGGCGTCGGCCGTCACCGTGAAGCCGAGCTTGCCCGCGGACCTGTCCACGATGCGAAGCAGCTCTTGCGGCGAGTAGAAGTCGAGGTGCGCCGTGAAGCCGAACCGATCGCGAAGGGGTGCGGGCAGCAGGCCAGCACGCGTGGTCGCGCCCACGACCGTGAAGCCGGGAAGGGTCAGCGGAATCGAGGTGGCACCGGGGCCTTTGCCCACCACCACGTCCACCCGGAAGTCCTCCATGGCGAGGTAGAGCATCTCCTCCACTGGTCGTGCCAGGCGATGCATCTCGTCGATGAAGAGCACGTCTCCGGCTTCGAGCGAGGACAGGATCGCGGCGAGGTCTCCCGCGTGCTGGATGGCGGGGCCCGACGTTATTCTCAGGGCGGCGCCGAGCTCGCCGGCGACGATCATCGCCAGGGTCGTCTTTCCGAGCCCAGGCGGGCCGGACAGCAGCACGTGGTCGGCGGCCGAGCCGCGCGCGGCCGCAGCTGTGAGCACCAGGGAGAGCTGCGAACGGACGGCCTCCTGGCCCACGAACTCATCGAGGCTCGTTGGGCGAAGAGCGGCCTCCGTTGACCGTTCCAGGGCGTCGGCGTCGCCGGCAACCAGGCGGTCCACACCCTCCCAGCCCCTCACCCGCGACGTCGCTCACGAGCGCTGCCCTCCGAGCCTCTGCAGCGCGGCCCTCAGTGTGGCGGGAACGTCGGGCTCGGCGACCGGGCCGTCGGCCACGGCGTCAACGGCCGTCGCCGCCGCCTTCGTGTTCCAGCCCAGGCTCACGAGCGCGTCGACCACCTGGCCGCGCGCGTCTCCGGCCGGCGCTGCGGGCGAATCGAGCACGAGTTTGCCGCCGAGCTCGAGCAGCAGTCGCGCCGCGACCTTGGCTCCCACACCGGGGACGCGCTCAAGTGCGGCCCTGTCCCCCGCCGCCACGGCCGCGGCCAGCTGTTCCGGAGGGTGAACCGCGAGCATGGCAAGGGCCAGCTTTGGCCCCACGCCCTGCACGGACTGGAGCGTCTCGAAGGCGTCGCGCTCGCGAGCGCTTCCGAACCCGAACAGCGTGAGCGAGTCCTCGCGAACGATGAGCTGCGTGTGCAGGGTCACCTGCTGGCCGTGCCGAATCCCCGCGAGCGTTGCGGGAGTGCACTGGACGAGCATGCCGACGCCGTTCACGTCCACTACCGCCGAGGTGGCGCCAACGTGCGCGGCCGTGCCGGTGAGCTGTGAGATCAAGGGGCGCCCTTTCGAACGTATGTACGAATACCGTAGAGCGTTGGTGCGACTTAGCGGCGGCGACTCGCCGCCTCGCGCGCCTCGCGCTCTGCCGCCACCCAGCGCCCCTGAGCCGCGGTCGTGACCCCGGGTGCCCTGCCGCGCCAGCCATGAGTGATCGCGATCGCGAGGGCGTCGGCAGCGTCGGCCGGCTTTGGCGGCTCGGCGAGCCCAAGGATGCGGGCGACCATGAAACCGACTTGGGCCTTGGCCGCGCGGCCGTCTCCCGTGACCGCGGCCTTGACCTCGCTCGGCGTGTAGAGGTTGAGCGGCAGTCCTGCGCGCTCGGCGGCGAGCATCACCACTCCGGACGCCTGCGCGGTGCCCATGACGGTGCGCACGTTGTGCTGGGCGAAGACGCGTTCCATGGCCACGGCGTCGGGCGCGTGCTCCGCGAGCAGCGCCTCGAGAGCGTCGGAGATGGACGCGAGGCGAGCGGGGACCTCGGCGCCCGCGGGGGTCGTGGTAACGCTCACGTTCACGAGAGTGACCCGTCGGCCCTCGACGTCAACGACCCCAAGCCCGCACCTCGTGAGGCCCGGGTCGACGCCGAGGATGCGCACGCTTTACGCTTCGGCGGCCTCGAGCACCTCGTCTGAGGCGTCGAAGTTGGCCCACACGTTCTGCACGTCGTCGCTGTCCTCGAGCGCGTCGATGAGGCGGAGCACCTTGCGGGCGCCGTCTACGTCCACCTCGATCTTCACCGAGGGAAGGAAGGTGGCCTCTGCCTGCTCGTAGTCGATGCCGGCGCTCTGCAGCGCCGTGCGCACGGCCACGAAGTCCGTGGCCTCGGAGATGATCTCGAAGTAGTCGCCGAGGTCGTTGATCTCTTCGGCGCCGGCGTCGAGAGCGGCCTCCATGAGGTCGTCCTCGGTGACGCCGCTCGCCTTGTCCACGATGACCTGGCCCTTGCGGCTGAAGAGGTAGCTCACGGATCCGGGATCGGCGAGGGAGCCGCCGTTGCGGGTCAGGCCGATGCGAACCTCGCTCGCGGCGCGGTTGCGATTGTCGGTGAGGCACTCGATGAGCACAGCGACGCCGTTGGGCCCGTAGCCCTCGTACATGATGGTCTCGTAGTTGGCGCCGCCGCCTTCGAGCCCGCTGCCGCGCTTGACCGCGCGGTCGATGTTGTCGTTGGGAACCGAAGACTTCTTGGCCTTCTGCACCGCGTCGAACAGCGTCGGGTTTCCTGCCAGGTCTCCCCCACCGGTGCGTGCGGCAACCTCGATGTTCTTGATGAGCTTGGCGAACAGCTTGGCGCGCTTGGCGTCAACCACAGCCTTCTTGTGCTTGGTGGTGGCCCACTTGGAATGCCCGGACACGATGCTCCTTGGTTTCTTGACTGCCGAACATTCTAGGCCCCGGCGTCAGTTCAGTCCCACGGCCCGACGCTGTGCCCCAGCAAGCGCGGAAATGGCGGCTCGGTCTCCGGCTCGCCAGGCATTCGCGGGATCCGGGTGCACGGTGAGCAGCTCGGCCATCGGGCGAGTCACGAGTGCGCGCAGCGCGAGGAGGTCTTCCCCGCCGGGCGCCGCCGCGACCGCGGCGGTGAGATAGGCGCGACGCACCCACAGGAGCCTGGGGATGAGCCACAGCGCCAGTATTGCGACGATGGGGGCGATTACCAGGGCTATCGACGCGATGAGAGCAAGGTGATCAACTGTCTCCCGCTGCCATTCGCCCGCCTCGGTGATGGAGTTCGCGGCGTCGGCTGCCGATTCGAAGGGCGCGCGGATGCCGCCGCCGATCACCGGCACGGAGCCGAGCTTGTCCGCCATCGACGTGAGGTCGCCATTGAGCGACGTGCCGACGCCGGCCATCTTGTCCCCAACAACTCCCAGTTGAGCGATCGCGTCATGGACCTTGACGCCGATCCAAATCCACAGGGCGATCAGGGCCAGCGCGATCAGGTCCCAGATGAGTTGACGGGTTCGCCTTGGGCCCGCGTCCGCGTAGATCTTCATGGGCCCATCGTGCCCGACCGGCGGTGCCGAGTACGGGTCAGGCGGCGATCGCGAGGATGAGCGCCCGCGCGCCCACGCCGACCGCGGCCGCGACCAGGAAGCTCGTGAGCGTGCCGATGATGAATCTCTCGGCCACGCCGCCGCGCAGCTCGGTGTCCGTCTCCCGCAGTTCGGGATAGCGGCCAAGGCCCTTCACGGCGATGACCACGGCGATGACCTCGGGCAAGCCCACGATGATGCCGCCCGTGATGAGCACCCGCTCGAGGATGCCGATCCACGCTCCCCCACGAAGCACGCCTGGAGTGGGCGCGGGGCTGATGTGGCTGAAGATCCCCTTGACCAACATCCATCCCAGGAACGCGGACAACGCGAGAGCGGCGATGCCGACGAGCGCGACCACGGCCCACATGGCTACCTGCCCGCCGCGTCGATGAGGCGAGCGGCAACGGGGCGCGCCCTGCGCTCCTCGTTGATCATCGCAGAGGCGACGCGCTGGCTCACGGCCTGTTCGGAGATCTCCAGGCGCTCGGCTGCCTCGCGCTGGGTACGGCCGCGAGCGAGGAGGTCCGCGACCTCCCAGCCGGCGTGCGACCGGCGCTGCACGATGGCCGCGAGCAGCTGGACCACCGCCGTGGCCGCCTCGGAGGCGCCCGCGTGGGTTCCGTCGACGATCAAGGGCACCGGCTCGGACTTCACCTTGGCGCGCTCCACCGCCTTGCGGGCGGCCACGAACGCGGGGCCGGAGCTCTCGCGCGCGCTTTCGGCTAGGAGCTCGTCTGGGCCCGCGCCTATGCCAACGGACCAACCGCCCCACCTGATCAGCAACAGACCAAGGTCGAGCGCAGCGTCGGCCGTACTGAGTACCGTCTGAACCTCGTCGCCAACGGTGCGCTCAAGCGGCAGTTCGATGGCATCGACGTGATGCGAGAGCCACGGCGTCAGCCGCTGCATGAGGGCGTCCACGCGGTCGCCGTCGCGAGTGCTGGCCCGCTGGTCTGCGGTCACCACGAACATGGATCAAGGTTACGCGCTTGATTGTTAAGAATCAAGGCCTCGGCCCCTCTCGGTTGAGGTAGGTGGCGGTTGTTCTTGCACCGTTTTTCGCCCCCCACCTACCTCAACCGAGGGGTGGGGGCGTCAGGCGAGCGACGCCAGCAGCCGATGCACCCGGTCGTCCGGCGTGGCGCCCGGCGCGTGAATCTCGGGGTGGAAGCTCGTGGCGATCGCGTTGCGGTGACGCACGGCCACGGGATGCGCCGAGCCGTCCTGGCTTGTCACGGTGGCGAGCACCTCCACGGAGTCGTCCCACGCCTCCACCCACGGCGCGCGGATGAACGTGGCATGCATGCGCGATCCGTCCGGCTCCCACGTGAGCTCCACTTCCGCCGAGTCCACCTGACGCCCGAATGCGTTGCGACGAACCGTCATCGGGATCGCCGCGAGGGTCTGCTGGTCGTGGATACCGCCGATGATGTCCGTGGCGAGCATGATCATTCCCGCGCACGAGCCCAGCACCGGCAGCCCGTCCGCAATGCGCGTCCGCAGCGGCTCAAACAGGTCGAAGGCGCGCAGCAGCTTGTCGATGGTCGTGGACTCGCCGCCGGGGATGATGAGCCCGTCCACCTCGTCGAGTTCGCCGAGGCGACGCACGCGCGAAGCCTCAACTCCCACTCGTTCCAGGGCGAATACGTGCTCCCGCACGTCTCCCTGGAGCGCCAGCACGCCGATGCGCGTCATTCCGGATTCACTCCCAACTCCCTCGTCACGCCGTCCCATGCGACGAACCAGTCCCACGATTCTCGCAACACTTCGGGGAACACCTCGCGCGCCTCGTTTGCCACTTGGGCCTGGGTCAGCCACGCAAACTCGTCGAGCGCCTCGTGCTCGTCTTCCGTGAGGCTCGCCTCCGCACGCGCCCGACGCTCGGCATCAGCGAGCAGGCCAACGAAGATCTCCTCGTGCTGGGTATACGGCCTGCTCGCGAAGTCGAAGACGGCCGTGCGACGCCACACGGGGCCGACGAGCTCGTGCGGCTCGAGCACGTAGCCTGTCTCCTCCGCAAGCTCGCGCACCGCTGCCTCGAGGAAACTCTCAGCCTCCTCAAGCCCGCCGCCGGGCGTGAACCAGAACGAGCGCTCCGCGTCATGAGGATCGTGACCGCGCACGAGCAGCAGCCGCCCCTCGCCGTCCAAGAGCAGCACCCGCGCCCCGTGCCGCTCGATACGGGAGCCGGCCACAGCGTCGGGCCTGCTACCAGCCGCGTTCGGCGAGGCGGTGAGGCTCCGGAACGTCGTCGACGTTGATGCCCACCATGGCCTCGCCAAGGCCGCGCGAGACGTCCGCGATCACGGCGGGGTCGTCAAAGAACGTGGTCGCCTTGACGATCGCGGCGGCGCGCTGCGCGGGGTTCCCCGACTTGAAGATTCCTGAGCCGACGAACACGCCCTCGGCGCCAAGCTGCATCATCATCGCCGCGTCCGCTGGCGTGGCAATGCCGCCGGCCGTGAAGAGCACAACGGGAAGCTTGCCGGTCTCCGCGATCTCCTGCACCAGCTGAAGCGGAGCCTGCAGCTCCTTCGCGGCAACGTACAGTTCGTCCTTCGGCAGCGCGGTGAGGGCCGCAATCTGCGCGCGGATCTGACGCATGTGCGTGGTCGCGTTCGAGACGTCACCGGTGCCGGCCTCGCCCTTGGAACGGATCATGGCCGCGCCCTCGGAGATGCGGCGCAGCGCCTCGCCAAGGTTCGTCGCGCCGCACACGAACGGCACCGTGAACTGCCACTTGTCGATGTGGTTGGTGTAGTCGGCGGGCGTGAGCACCTCGGACTCGTCCACGTAGTCAACGCCGAGGCTCTGCAGCACCTGCGCCTCGACGAAGTGGCCGATGCGCGCCTTCGCCATGACGGGGATCGAGACCGTGTCGATGATGCCCTGGACCAGGTCGGGGTCGCTCATGCGGGCCACTCCGCCCTGCGCGCGAATGTCCGCGGGGACGCGCTCGAGCGCCATGACGGCAACCGCGCCCGCGTCCTCGGCGATGCGGGCCTGCTCGGGCGTGACGACGTCCATGATGACGCCACCCTTGAGCATCTCGGCCATGCCCCGCTTGACCA
The DNA here is from genome assembly GCA_024707205.1 of Demequina sp. Taxonomy (NCBI): domain Bacteria; kingdom Bacillati; phylum Actinomycetota; class Actinomycetes; order Micrococcales; family Demequinaceae; genus Demequina; species Demequina sp. The sequence continues at coordinate 2,263,922 of JANQAD010000001.1, read as the reverse complement.
GATCAGTGCCGACCTGCGCGGGCTGAGGGGTGACGTCGCTGCTCATGACTCTTCCTTGGGTGGGTGGGGATGGAACTCGGCATCCATCCTAATCGCGTCGCGATAGGTGGCCTCGACACGGGGCGCGACGTTGGACCAGTCGAAGGCGGCGGCGACCTTGCGCCCCTTGATCGCGAGGGCGGTGCGAGCCTCCGGATCCGCGAGCAGCTCGGTGACCGCGCGCGCAAGGTCCTCAGCATCGCCGACGCGGTGCAGGGCCGCCGCGTATCCCCCGCCTTTCGCGGTGGCCACGTCCTTGAACGCCGTCAGGTCGCTCGCGACGACGGCCGCGCCGGAGGCCATGGCCTCCACGAGCACGATGCCGAACGACTCTCCCCCGAGGTTGGGGGCGCAGTACACGTCCATCGAGCTCATGAAGCTCGCCTTCTGCTGCTCGTCGAGCTCGCCGACGACCTCAGCCCCCGCCCTGGCCGCGCGAGCGGCCACGCGGTCGCTGAAGCGTCCGGCCACGAGGAATCGGGCGTGCGGGAACTCGGTCCTTACCAGGGGGATCATCGCGAGGAAGTCGTCGAGTCCCTTGCGCGGCTCATCCATCCTGCCGAGGATGCCGATGGTCGGCGCCTCCGCCGTCCCGCGCCAGCGCGAGAGCGGCACCGCGTTGACGAATGCGGTGGTGTCCACGCCGTTGGGGATGATGTGGGTGGCCTCTACGCGCAGGTGCTCGCGGATGGTGTTGGCCGCCGACGGCGACACCGCGATGCGCGCGTCGAGCTCCTCGTAGCCGGGCTTGATCCAGGGCTTCGCGAGGCGCATGATGCGCGACTCCTCGTGCGAGGAGTGGAAGGTCGCGACCGTTGGCCCAACGCGCGCCCACATCGCAATCAGGCTGAGCGACGCGGCGCCGGGCTCGTGGAGGTGGACGACGTCGAATTCGCCCTCTCCGAGCCACAGCCGCACGCGCGCCGCGGACCACATGCCGAACGTCACGCGCGCGGTGGCGCCGTTGTAGCGGATCGGGACCGAGCGCCCCGCGGAGAACACATAGGGAGGGACGTCCGTGTCCTCGCCCGCGGGAGCGAGCACCGATACGTGGTGACCGCGGGCGATGAGCGCCTCCGCGAGGTCGAGGACGTGAAGCTGCACCCCGCCTGGGCGGTCAAGGGAGTACGGGCAGACGATGCCGATCCTCATGGCGTCTTCCCAACAGCGCGCGCCTTCGCAACGTCCTCGACCCAACCAAAGCGCTGCAGCATGTGCCAATCCTCAGGGTGTTCGGCGATCTGCCCAGCCAGAAACGCCGCCCACGCTTGAGTCATCTCAGCCACAGCGTCGGGCCCCTCAAAGTCCGCCGGCCAAATGGTGGGGCCAAACGACATCGCCAGCCCCCAGCGAAAGCGCGCGGCGCGGCGGCGAGCGCCGGAGATGCGCTCATAGTGCACATAGACGGGGACGAGCGGGATCTGTGCGGCCCGCGCGAGGGCGGCCGCCCTGGCGCTACCTTGACGCGCTGCCCCCACATCTCCACCTCGAGCCCCGAGCCGCTCATGTCGCGATCCGCGACGAGAGCGAAGATGCGCTCCACGCCGTCGCGAGACTCGCGGAGGAGGTTCTTGAAGGTCGTGGAGCCCTCGCTGCCGTAGATGCGGATGCCCACGCGCGCGCGCATCTCCACGAACGTGTCGAACAGTTCGCGAGGCTTGAGGACCTCGGCGACGGACGTCACGGGCGCGATGGCTCGAGTGCACACATACCCGAGGAGATCCCAGTTGCCTGAGTGGCACAGCACAACCACCACGCCGCCCGAGTCGTGAATGTGGGAGATCGTCGGTTCCGGGTTCTTGATCTGGACCCTCGCGTCGGCTTGGCGCTCCGTGATTCGCGGCAGCTCGAGCACTTCCGAGTAGTACCGCCCAGCGCTGATCATTCCCTTGCGGGACAGCCGCGACAGGCCACGACCGGTGAGGCCCGTAACGCGGTGCAGGTTGTCCTCGAGCCGCTTGCGGTCGCGGCCATTGCGCAGCCAGCCGACGTTGGAGCCAGCCCACGCTCCGGCCCTCACCACGGTGCGCGGCAGGTAGCGCGACACGCGCATCGCCACGAGCAAGGAATTCATGAATGCGGCTCGTGCTCCACGCGAATGTCGAGGTCCTTGTTCCAGTCGGGATCGCGCCGTGCGGCCTTGACCACCGAGTAGATGCGCTGAGCAAACGTGAGCGCCGCGAGAAGCGACAGGAGCCACAGCGTCCACGTCAGCACCCCGACGGGCAGCCCAAGGCCCACGAGGCCGGTCGCGGTCAGCCCAAGCACAAGGCGATCGGAACGCTGCGCGAACCCGCCCTTAGCCTCAACGCCGATCGACTCCGCCTTAGCGCGCGAATATGGGACCAAGAAGCCAAGGATCAAACACACGAGGGCGGCGGCCGAGGTTACCCGCGAGACGTCGACAAAGCTCCACACGAGCGCGCCATAGATGGCGGCGTCCGCGACCCGGTCCAAGGTGGAGTCGAGGAAGGCACCGAGTCGGGACGACTTGTCGCCGAGGCGAGCCATGGTGCCATCGAGCATGTCGGTGACCACGAACAGCGTGACCACCATGACTCCCCAGAACAGCCAGATGCCCCCTTGGGAAAGAAGAACAGCGCGCCGAAGACCACGCCTGCGGTGCCGACGAGCGTCATGACGTTGGGGTGCACGCCAAGCTTCAGGAGCCCACGCGCTGGCGCCTTCCAGATGGCGCCCATGACCGGGCGCAGCCAGCCGAGCACGTCAGCTCACTTTCCAGGCGCCGCTCACGCGCTGCCACGTATCGTCGAGGAGCTCAGGGAGCGCCTTGGTCTTCGCGATGATGGGCAGGAAGTTCGAGTCGCCGATCCAGCGCGGAACCACGTGCTGGTGGAGGTGCTCGGAGATCCCGGCACCCCCGGTGACGCCCTGATTCATGCCGATGTTGAAGCCCTTTGTCCCGCTCACGGACTGGAGCACGCGCATCGCCTTCTGGGTCAGCTCGCCCATCTCATCGCGTTCCGTGTCCGTGGCCTCCGTGTACCAGCCGATGTGGCGGTACGGGCACACCATGAGGTGCCCCGGGTTGTACGGGTACAGGTTGAGCACCACGTAGCAGGACTCCCCGCGGTGCACCACGAGGTGCTCGCGGTCGTCATCGCCTGGCTTTTTGCACAGCGGGCACTCGTGTTCGCCCTCCATGGGCGGACGATCCGAGGCGTTGCGCACGTATGCCATCCGATGCGGCGTCCACAGACGCTCGAAGCCGTCTGGATTGCCCCCCATCCACTCGGAATCGACGATGTCGGTCACGCGCTAGACCTGCGCCTTGGTGCGAATCGCCTCGACGATGCGCTTCACGGCGTCCGGAACGGGGATCGCGTTGTCCTGGGAGCCGTCGCGGAAGCGGAACGACACCGCGCCGGCGTCGGCGTCCTCGCCGCCCGCGATCAGCACGAACGGCACTTTCTCCTTTGACGCATTGCGGATCTTCTTGGGGAAGCGCTCGTCCGTGACGTCGACCTCCACGCGCACCCCGGCGGTACGCAGCTGCTGCGCAACGTCCTCGAGGTAGTCGTTGAACGGCTCGGCGACCGGGATGAGCTTCGCCTGCACCGGTGCGAGCCACACGGGGAACGCCCCCGCGTAGTGCTCAAGCAGCACACCGAAGAATCGCTCGATCGACCCGAACAGCGCGCGGTGGATCATGACCGGGCGCTGCCGGGTGCCGTCAGACGCCATGTACTCGAGCTCGAACAGCTCGGGCTCGAAGAAGTCCAGTTGGATGGTGGACAGCTGCCACGTGCGCCCGATCGCGTCCTTGGCCTGGACGGAGATCTTGGGGCCGTAGAAGGCCGCGCCGCCGGGGTCGGGAACCAGGTCAAGGCCCGACGCTGTTGCCACCTCTTCGAGGGTGCGCGTGGCTTCCTCCCAGGTTGCGTCGTCCCCCACGGACTTCTCTGGGTCGCGGGTGGACAACTCGAGGTAGAAGTCGCTCAGGCCGTAGTCCTTGAGCAGGTCGAGCACGAACGTCAGCAGCGAGGTGAGCTCGTCCTTCATCTGCTCTCGAGTGCAGTAGATGTGCGCGTCGTCCTGAGTGAAGCCGCGAGCGCGGGTGAGGCCGTGAACCACGCCGGACTTCTCGTAGCGGTAGACCGAGCCGAACTCGAACAGCCGCAGCGGCAGCTCGCGGTATGAGCGACCCCGGGCGTTGAACACGAGGTTGTGCATGGGGCAGTTCATGGGCTTGAGGTAGTAGTCCTGGCCCTGCTTGGTGACGTTGCCCGCCTCGTCGCGCTCCTCGTCGAGCCGCATCGGCGGGTACATGCCGTCCGCGTACCACTCGAGGTGGCGCGAGGTCACGAAGAGGTTGGACTTGGTGATGTGCGGGGTGTTGACGAACGAGTACCCGGCCTCGACGTGACGCCGGCGCGAGTACTCCTCCATCTCCATGCGGATCATCGCGCCCTTGGGGTGGAACACGGGAAGGCCGGAGCCGATCTCGTCGGGGAACGAGAACAGGTCCATCTCCGCGCCGAGCTTGCGGTGGTCGCGCCGCTCGGCCTCCGCGAGGCGCTCCTTGTACGCGGTGAGCTCCTCCTTCGAGGGCCATGCCGTGCCGTAGACGCGCTGAAGCTGGGGGTTCTTCTCGGAGCCCTTCCAGTACGCGGCCGCGGAGCGCTGCAACGACCAGCCGATGCCGAGCACCTTGGTGGACGGCACGTGCGGGCCGCGGCAGAGGTCCTTCCAGGCCACCTCTCCCCCGCGGCGGACGTTGTCGTAGATGGTGATGTCTCCATCGCCGATCTCTACCGACGCTCCTTCGGCGCCCTCCGTCGAGTGCGACAGCAGCTCACACTTGAACGGCTCGTGCGCGAGCTCGGCGAGAGCCTCCTCGCGGGTGACCTCGCGGCGCACAAACGCCTGGCCTTCCCGCTGAATCCGCTGCATCGCCTTCTCGATCTCCTTGAGATCCTCGGGCGTAAGCGGGGTGGCGACATCGAAGTCGTAGTAGAACCCGTTCTCAATGGGCGGGCCAACGCCGAGCTTCGCATCAGGGTTGATCTGCTGCACCGCTTGGGCCAAGACGTGCGCGGTCGAGTGGCGCAGCACCATGAGCCCATCGGGCTCACTGATGGTCACGGCCTCAACGGACGCCCCCGCTGGCAGAACGCGCGCCAAGTCCCACAGGGAGCCGTCCACCCGCGCAACCACAACGTCGGGCCGCTCCGCGAAAAGGTCGGCCGCCGTCGTGCCCTGCTCGACCGATCGCTCGACTCCGTCGACGGTCAGGGCTATTGCAGGCACTTTCGGCTCCTTGAGGTTCGGCCGCGCACTTGCGCGGGCACCACCTAGGCTACCGACTTCGCCAAGCGGCGAAGCGCGCTACTTGTCGTTGAACCCCTCGAGGAAGTCAGCCGCCTTGTCGACGAGGCCGTCCACCTGGTCCGGCGTCTTGTCCTTGACCTTCTCGGCGACGTCCTCGATCTGATCATCCGAGACGTTCTTCATGGCGCCTTCTGCCTGCTTGATGATGTCGTCCATGTCCATGGTCATTCCTCCTTTGCGCCGTCGTTGGCGCACATTGCGAGTCTAGGCCGGGAACGACGAAGCGGCCGGTTCACAAGGATCCGGCCGCTTGTTGGTGGGCGATACTGGGATCGAACCAGTGACCTCTTCCGTGTCAGGGAAGCGCGCTACCGCTGCGCCAATCGCCCAAGAGCAGGCTCCATGGTAGCGGATTCTTGAGGGCCGGCCCGACGCTGTCAGGAGTCTCGCGGTGGCGCCGGGTCTGCGTCCTTCGCGGCCCGGTGGTTGAACTCCACCGCGAGCCTGGTCAGGAGCGGTCCCTTGCCGAGAGTCTTGCCGTCGAGGGCCGTGAGCGGCTGCACGTGCCGGGTGGACGAGGTGACGGCCGCGAATGAGATGCCATCGATGACCTCATCGAGCACGGCCATCTCGAGCTCCCCTGGAGCGGCGACCCTCACCGGCAGCCCGGCCTGGGCGCCCCACTCGAGTGCGAGCCCGCGCGTGATGCCGGGCAGGCAGCCGGAAGCGAGCGGAGGCGTGACGATCTCTCCCGCTCGCTCGATGAACACGTTCGAACCGGTTCCCTCGCACAGGTGACCGTGCGTGTTGGCGATGAGGGCCTCGTCGGCGCCCTTGGAACGCGCGAACTGCACCATCACCACGTTCTCCGCGTAGGACGTGGACTTGACGCCCGCGATGGGCGAGCGCTCGTTGCGCTTCCACGGTGCCCGCACAGCCTTGCACTCGCGAATCGGCGGCGAGTCGCTCCCGACCACCACGACCGTGGGGGCGGAGTCGCCGCGGATCGAGCTGTGCGGTCCGGAGCCCGAGGACACCGTGACCCGCAGCCGCGTCATCGCGTCGCCTCCCTCGGCGAGCACAGCTTCCACGCCCTTGCGGACGTGTGCGGTGTCGACGCCGGTGAGACCCATGCGGGACGCCGAGTATTCGAGACGCATCAGATGCCGCGTGAGAGCGAAGGCGACGCCGTTGACGGCCTCCATCGTCTCGAACACCCCGTCGCCAACGGTGAACCCGTGGTCGAGGGGCGAGATCGCGTGGTCATCCGCGGCGCGGAGGGTGCCGTTCACCCAGACGACGTCGCTCATGGGCCAATTGTGTCGGCGGATGCGAGCGTTATCAACCGGCGCGCCTTGAGTTCGGTCTCTCGCCACTCCGCATGTGGGTCGGATCCCCAGGTGATTCCCGCCCCGGTGCCGAAGCGAAGGGTGCCTCCGGAGGCGTCGTCCCACCAAAAAGTGCGAATCCCCACGGCGAGTTCCGCCCGTCGGGCGTCGGCATCGATCCAGCCGATCGCGCCGCAATACGGGCCGCGAGGGACCGTCTCTTCCCGCCCAATGATCCGCAGCGCCGCGGCCTTCGGAGCACCCGAGACAGACCCCGGCGGAAACGTCCCGTCGAACAGCGCCGGCCACATGTCCGCGGTCCAGTCGAACGCCGGCGCGAGCGTCGCTTGCACGGTCGATTCGAGGTGAACGAGCCCCGGGTGCTCGTGTAGCTCGAGGAACTCGGGGACCGTCATGCTGCCTGGGACGGCCACTTGGGACAGGTCGTTGCGGATGAGGTCCGTGATCATCACGTTCTCCGCCTCGTCCTTGGGCAGCATCGCCTCCCCCGGGGCTGCCGTTCCCTTGATGGGGCTGGACAGCACCGTTGACCCCTCGACGCCGAGGTAGCGTTCGGGGCTCGCGGAGACCACCCAGGCCCCGGGCCTAGCCGCGGAGCGCGGGATCACGATGCGCGCGGCGTACCTCGCGGATTGCCCGTGGCGAGGCGCTCCGAGAGCGCGATGGCATCCGGACCCTCGCCCCCGGCGGCCAGCGGCGCCGAGAGCACCCTGCACAGGTTGACCTGGTACACGTCGCCCTCGCGAATGTCCGCACGAATGCGCTCAACACCCGCCACGTATTCCGCCTCGGTGAGCGAAGACCGCCAGGCGTCACCCGCGGGCCCAAGCCAGCGTCGGGCCGTTCTGGGCTCTGCCTGCGGGTCGCGATAGGTGACGCGCTCAAAGCGCCACGCGTCAAGCGTTCCCTCGAAGCTGGCGACGAGCACCCAGAAGCCGCCCTCGGCGAGCCGGTGGCTGTCAACGGACGCGTCGATATGCTCGGCGCACCCGCTGGCGCTGACGGTCCTGAAGGCGGCGTGGGCATCCACGCGACAACGGTATCGGGCGGCTCTCGAACGGCGCGCCGGAGGCTCGAGTGGATTGGTCTTTGAGCGCGGCATCCGCTAAAGTCATTCCCTGTTGCCAGCGATGGTGACAATGCGGACGTGGCTCAGTTGGTAGAGCATCACCTTGCCAAGGTGAGGGTCGCGGGTTCGAGTCCCGTCGTCCGCTCGGAAGGCCGATACCTACCGGGTGTTGGTACCTACGGTGGGTTGGCCGAGAGGCGAGGCAGCGGCCTGCAAAGCCGTATACACGGGTTCGAATCCCGTACCCACCTCGCTAGAACGTTGAGCACGGGCGATTGGCGCAGGGGGTAGCGCGCTTCCTTCACACGGAAGAGGTCACTGGTTCGATCCCAGTATCGCCCACCACTACCAGCGGTCCCTCGGGGCCGCTTTCGCCGTCAATAGGCCTAGAGCGAGTTCCCGTACTCCACCACGAGCGCCCGGTGGTCGGTGCCTGGCAGCGTCACGGACTTCACATTGTTTGCGGTGAGCTTCGAGTCGCGCACCATCGCGTGGTCGATGGCCACCAGGGGCCACGGTGCGCGCCCATTCGGGAACGTGGGAATGAAACCGGCCCCCGCCTGGTCCGGCGCGTCGGCGTAGCCGAGTCCCTCGATCGAGCGGAACGGCGCGTTGTCGCGGGTGGCGTTGAAGTCGCCGAGCACCATGGTTGGCCCAATCGCCTTCGAGAGCACGAAGTTCAGGCGATTGAAGTCCTTGGTCCAGGCCGCGTGGTTGCCGGTGCTGGGCGCAGCAGGGTGCACGGCGAAGAGTTTGATGTCGCCCTCAGGCGTGACGATCGTGGCCTGGATGGAGTTGGCGAGAAGGCCATCGAGAGCGTTCGCGTCCATGGGGTAGCGAGACCACACGCCGATCCCCTCAAAGCCCGCGGCGGGCCGCACGTACGACGCACCAAGCTCGTCGCCGAGACCCGCGCTCTTGAGCGCCGCGACCGCCTGTGGCGTGAGCTCCTGCACCGCGAGGATGTCGATCTTGGACGACTTGACCATGTCAACGACCGCGGCCGCATCCACCTGGCCAAACTCAGCGTTGACGGTGGCGACGGTGAGCGTCGTGTCGCTCGCAGGCTCCGAGATGTACAGCGGAAGCAACCACCATGCGCACAGCGCGCTGATCAACGCAGTGGCGAGCGCGATAGGGAGCGACCGCGCCAAGAGCGCGAGCACGAACGGGACCAGGCACGCCAACGTGACCCACGGCATCATCGCGACGGCGAAGACCAGCGGGCCCGCCTCGAAGCGGAACGCGCGCGCCACAACGGTCAGGGCGACAGGCAACAACGTCAGCAACGCCAGCCACCACATCAGTCTGCGCATGGGCAAAGTGTGCCAGAGCAGGTTCTGACATGATGGGAAAAACCCTCCGGAAGTGACAAGAATGGCAGACGAGCGTGCGTTCAGACTGGGGCACAGCCCGCTCGCACCCGTCCCTTCCGCCACGTATCGCCTGCAGTTGGGCGCGGATTTCACACTGTCCGACGCTGCCGAGAACCTGGGCTACTACGCCTCCTTGGGCGTCTCTCACCTGTATTTGAGCCCACTTCTCGCGGCCGCTCCGGGATCGAGCCACTACTACGACGTCGTGGACCACTCGCGCATCGACCCATCCATCGGCGGCGAGGAGGCGCTGCGGGACCTCTCGTGGCGCGCGGGCGAACGCGGCCTGAGCCTCATCGCGGACCTCGTCCCCAACCACATGGCGGTGCCGACGCCCGCGTTCCACAACCGCGCGCTGTGGTCCGTCCTCGCCGAAGGCGAGGCCTCGCCCTTCAAGCACTGGTTCGACGTGGACTGGGCGCGCGGGGCGCCCGTGCTGATGCCCGTGCTCGGCAAAAGAATCGGCACCGTGCTTGCGGCCGAGGAACTCAGCCTGGACCGCATGGTGGTTCCCGGCTTCGAGGCCGCGGGCGAGGTGCCCATCCTGCGCTACTTCGACCACGTCTTCCCCATCCGCGAGGGCACGGAGAATCTGCCCATGGCGCGTTTGGTCGAGGAGCAGCACTATCGGCTTGCGTACTGGCGAGTGGCCAACGAGGAGCTCAACTATCGGCGCTTCTTCGACGTCGGGTCTCTGGTGGCGGTGCGGGTCGAGGACCCGGACGTGTTCGACGCGACCCACCGGCTCATCGTGTCGCTCGTCAAGGACGGCACGCTGCAGGGACTGAGGGTCGATCACCCCGATGGGCTCGTCGACCCCGCGGGCTACCTCGAACGCCTGGCCGAGGCGACGGACGGCGCGTGGGTCGTCGTCGAGAAGATCCTCGAAGGCGAGGAGCGCCTGCCCACGTCATGGAAGACCGCGGGAACCACCGGCTACGACGCCGCGTGGCGCATAGGTGCCGCACTCCGTGACCCGAGCGGAGCGTCGGGCCTTGCGGCGACGATGTTCCGGGTGGCCGGCGACGCGATGGGCGCTCTGCCCGCGGTCATCGACGAGGCCAAGCGCGAGATCGTCGAGCAGTCGCTCGCGGCGGAGATGCGGCGGCTCGCGCTGATCGCGCACGGGATCTGCACCTCCGACGTGCGCTTGCGCGACCACACGTGGAGCGCCCTCTACGACTGCCTCACCACGCTCATCGTCGCGTTCGACCGCTACCGCGCATACGTTGTGCCTGGCACTCCGCCGAAGCCGATGTCCCTCGACGCGCTCTCCAGCGCGGCCGACCGTGCTCGCGAACGGCTCGACCCCGAGCGGCACGAGACGCTCGAGGTTGTCGTCGACCTGCTGCGTGGCGCCGAGGTCGGCTCCGCAGGGCGCAGGCTGGATGCGGACAGGGCGGAGCTCATCACGCGCTTTCAGCAGGCCTGTGGCGCCGTGATGGCAAAAGGGGTCGAGGACACCGCGTACTACCGCTGGACGCATCTGCTCGCGCTGTGCGAGGTGGGCTCCCCCGCCGCGCATTTCAACCTCCCTCCCGCCTCGCTGCACGCGTGGGCCGCCGAGCGGCAGAGCACCTATCCGCACGCGATGACGTGCCTGACGACCCACGACACCAAACGCTCCGAGGACGTGCGCGCCCGGCTCGGCGTGCTCAGCGACTTCGCGAGCGACTGGGACGAGCTCCTGGGCAGGCTACAGTCCCTCACGGCGCCGATGCGGCCAGCCGAGCTCGACGGCCGCACGGAGAACCTCTGGTGGCAGACGCTCGTGGGCACCTCCGACGCGGACTCGCTCATGGCGTGGGACCGGCTCGAGCGCTACCTCGTGAAGGCGACGCGCGAGGCGAAGACGTTCACCACGTGGACCGCGGTGGACGAGCACTACGAGAACCAGGTGCTGTGGTTTGCGCAGGCGACCCATGCGGACGCGACCGTGCGGGAGCACATTCTCGCCTGGCATGCGGCGCGCGCGGAGGCGGAACGGGCGTCGATCCTCTCCCAGAAGCTGCTGTCGCTAACCCTGCCCGGCGTCCCCGACGTCTACCAGGGCACCGAGATCGTCGCGCCGACGCTCGTGGACCCCGACAACCGGCGCCCGGTGGACTATGAGGACCTCACGGCGCGCCTGAAGCGGCTGGGACGCTCGCGGCCGCGCGATCTCGACGACGAGAAGCTGCTGGTCACGTCCCGCACCCTCGCGGTTCGCGGCGCGCATCGCGAGGCCTTCATCGGCACGAGTGCCGGCTACCACCCGTTGGCCGGGTCCTCGGGACACGCGATCGTCTTCGCCCGCTCCGCACACGACGAGGATCGCGTCATCACCATCGCGACGCGAGTCCACGGCGAGCTCGAGCGGCTCGGCGGGTGGCACGAGCACACCGTCCAGCTTCCAGCCGGCGAGTGGACCGACGCCTTCACGGGCGCGCGAGTGGAGGGCGGGACGGCTCCCATCGGCTCCGTCCTGCGCAGCCTTCCCGTTGCCCTGCTGGTGCGCGCGTGAGGGCCGACGTCTGGGCCCCGTTCGCGTCGACCGTCACCTGCCGCACGGGCGGGGTCGACGCTCCCCTCACCGCGGGCGAGGACGGCTGGTGGCGCGGGCCACAGCTGGGAGACGGCCAGGACTACGCCTTCCTCGTGGACGGCGACGGCCCCTTCCCCGACCCGAGGTCCCCATGGCAGCCGCACGGCGTCCACGGGCCGTCGCGCGCCTTTGACGCGGGCGCCTTCGCCTGGACCGACGCCGACTGGGAGGGACGCGGCGCCCTCGGCTCGGTGTTCTATGAGCTCCACGTGGGCACCTTCACCCAGGAAGGCACCCTCGACGCGGCGGCCGCGGCGCTCCCCCGGCTCGCCGAGGCCGGGATGGAGATCGTGGAACTGATGCCCATTGCGCCGATGCCGGGAGCCCGCGGGTGGGGCTACGACGGGGTCTCTCCCTTCGCCGTCTTTGAGGAGTACGGCGGCCCCGCGGCACTGCAGCGCTTCGTTGACGCCGCCCACGGGCTCGGCCTCGCCGTCGCCCTCGACGTGGTGTACAACCACCTGGGTCCGGACGGAAACTACCTGGGCGCGTTCGGTCCGTACTTCACGCCCGTGCACGAGACGCCGTGGGGCGCGGCTATCAACCTCGACCAGCCTCACTCCGGGCAGGTGCGGCGCTACCTCGCGGACTGCGCACTGCGGTGGTTCCGCGACTTCCACGTCGACGTACTCCGCCTCGACGCCGTGCACGCCTTTCACGACGACTCCCCCGAACCATTCCTCGCCCAGTTGAGCCGCGAGACCGCGGCGCTCTCACTTGAGCTCCGGAGGCCGCTTTCCCTCGTCGCCGAGTCCGACCTGAACGACCCCCTGCTGGTAACGCCGCTCGAGGAGGGCGGGCTCGGCCAGACGGCGCAGTGGGCCGACGACGTCCACCACGCCCTTCACGCCTACCTCACCGGCGAGCGCGATGGCCTCTATGCGGACTTCGGCTCGATCGAGATCCTGAACAAGGCGTTCCAGCAGGTGTTCGTGCACGACGGCGGCTTCTCGACATTCCGCGGCAGGTCGTGGGGCCACCCCGTTCCCACCGAGATGGATCGGCGCAGGTTCGTTGTCTTCGCCTCGAACCACGACCAGGTGGGCAACAGGGCGGCCGGCGATCGCCCCCTCCGCCACGCTGTCCCCCGGCGGGCTTGCGGCGTCGCTCGCGCTCATTCTGCTGTCCCCGTTCACGCCGCTGCTCTTCCAGGGCGAGGAGTACGGTGAGACACGGCCCTTCCAGTTCTTCAGCAACCACGCGGAGCCGCTCGCAACGTCCGTTCGGGAGGGCCGCGTGCGCGAGTTCGCGGCCCACGGCTGGGATGCCCGCGCCATCCCCGATCCCCAAGACCCTGCCACCTTCCTCGCCTCCAAACTGGCCCCAACCCAAGCGGGCGCCCTCCCCGAGTGGACGCGCAAGGTGATGGCAGCGCGGCACCTGACAACGGCGTCGGGCGCGTGGGAGCGTCATCCGGTGAGCGTCATCGAACGCGGCGCAAAGCAACTGACGATGACAGGACCCGTCCTGGTCCACGCCAACCTCAGCGACGAGCCGGTAGCGTACGAGGGACGGCCATTGGCCGTGTTCGGCGACGTCGCCGTTGACGGAGCGCGGTTCACGCTCCGGCCCGACGCTGTTGCCCTGGTCCGCGCCTAGGCGCGAGTTGAGGAGGGTGTTGCGATGGCCAAGAAGTGGGATGTGTTTCCCTCAACGACGCTGCGGGTTGGCCCGGACTTCCGGCTCGACGCCTTCGATGCCGCCGCGACTCCAGGGTTCTCCGGCGACGAGAAGGACGCCTCCAAGATCATGGCCAAGCACGCCAATGCGCTGAGCGACCTCCAGGAGCGGCTGTTCGCGGACGGCCGCGCGGGAGGCACGACGTCCGTGCTGCTCGTGCTGCAGGGCATGGACACGTCGGGCAAGGGCGGGATCGTGCGGCACGTGGTGGGCATGGTTGATCCGCAGGGCGTGCAGCACCGCGCGTTCGGCAAGCCCACCAAGGAGGAGCTCGCGCATCACTACCTGTGGCGCATCCGCAACGCGCTGCCCGTCGCGGGCAAGATCGGCGTATTCGACCGCTCCCACTACGAGGACGTGCTGATCGTGCGCGTGCACAACCTGGTGCCCGGATCGCCGTGGGCCGAGCGCTACGCGGAGATCAACGCGTTCGAGGCCGAGGTAGCCGCCGCGGGAACGCGCATCATCAAGTGCGCGATGCTCATCTCGCCGGACGAGCAGAAGAGACGGCTTGGAGAGCGCCTAGAGCGGCCGGACAAGTACTGGAAGTTCAACCCCGGCGACATCGACGAGCGCGCGTACTGGAACGAGTACCAGGCGGTGTACCAGGACATGTTCGATGCGACGAGCACCGACGTGGCGCCCTGGTACGCCGTTCCCGCGGACAACAAGTGGTTCGCTCGGCTCGTCGTTGGCTCGCTGCTATTCGAGACGCTCACCAAACTGAACCTCGGGTGGCCGGCCGCGGACTTCGACGTCGAGGAGCAGAAGCGGCGGCTAGAGGACCTGCGCCTCTAGCCGAACCCCGCTCCTATCTCCACTCGTCACGAGAGCGCGGCGACGAGCTCCTCGTCGGCGGCCTCAACAGCGTCGGCCCGCTTGGAAGACGGCCGCGCGAGCAGCGCCACCGAGGCACCAGCGGCGGCAGCGATCGCCCCGATGATGAAGCACAGGTGGAACGCGGACTGGGTGGGCAGGAACACACCGGAGCTGCCGAGTTCAATCGCGCTTCCAGTCAGGATCGCGGCCATCACGGCTCCCGCGATCGTGGTGCCCATGGAGCGCATGAGCGCGTTGACGCCCACGCTCGAGGCGGCCTCCTCCTCCGGCGCGTTGGTGAGGATCAGCGTGGGCATGGCCGCATAGCCGATGCCGACGCCGGCGCAGATGATGAGGGACGCGACCAGCAGCTCCCACGGGGCATTCATCAGCAGGATCGCGACGAGGTAGCCGCCCGCGATGACGAACGCGCCGACGGACAGGGTGATGCGGCCTCCGTAGCGGGTGAGCATCTTGGCGGAAACGGGCGCGAAGGCCATCATCATGAGGCCTCCGGGAGCCATCCACAGGCCAGCGGCGAGGACCGACTGGCCCATCCCGTTTCCGGTCTCCACGGGCAGCTGCAGCAGCTGCGGGATGACGATAGACATCGCCATCATGCCGAATCCGATGAGGAGCGCAGCGATGTTGGTCATGAGGATGGGACGCTGGGCGCTCGTGCGCAGGTCGACGAGCGGATCGTGGTGGCGAAGCTCGTACCAGCCCCACACGAGCAGCACAACGAGACCGCCTGCGATGAAGCCGATCGTCGTGGCCGAGTCCCAGCCCCAGCTGCTGCCCTTGGAGATGCCGACGAGGAGCGCGACGAGGCCGACCGCGATCCCGATCGCCCCAACGACGTCGAACGTGGCCGGGTGCGCATCGTGGATGTGTGGAATGACGATGGCGACGGCGACGGTCATGACCGCGGCGAGGCCGAAGGCAACCCAGAACAGGATGTGCCAGTTATAGTCCTGGGCGATCCACGCCGCGAGCGGAAGGCCAAGCGCGCCTCCGACGCCGAGAGTGGCGCTGACGCCCGCGACCGCGGTGTTGCGCATGTGCGCGGGAGAAAGCTCGCGCACGAGGGAGATCGCGACAGGGATGAAGCCCATGGCGAAGCCCTGCAGCACACGGCCCGCGATCACAAGCGTGGCCGAACTGGACAGGGCGCACACGAGCGAGCCGGCGACGAGGATCAGAGCAGAGCCCACGAGTACGGGCTTCTTGCCGATCATGTCGGCGAGGCGGCCCGCGATGGGCATCGCCACGGCGCCACCGAGCAGCGTGGCCGTGACGACCCACGAAGCCGTGCTCGCCGAGGTGTTGAGCAGTTCCGCGAACTCCCCCTGGATGGGAATGACGAGCGACTGCATGAGCGCCGTGCATAGCGACGCGAACGCGACGACGATCACGACCCACATCCCGCGCTTATCGCTCAGTTGGGATGGAGTGGCGAAAACTTCGGTTGATGACTGCACGCGACCTCTTAGGGCTGGGCGGGACGAAGGTCCCGTATGTAAGTTACATACGCATCATATGTATAATACATATCACTGTCAACGTGACCTCACCGCGAAGGAGCGATCCATGGGCGACCTGTCGAGACTCACCGGGCGGCAACAGCTCGCTCGCCTGCTCGCCCACGCCGAGCGGGCGCGACGCACGGTCGAGCGCGTTCACGATGTGCCCTCCGCCGAACTGCGACTGCTCTGGCTGCTCTCGGATGGCAGGGAGCGGACCCTCAAGGAGATCTCGGACGAGCTGGCGCTCGAACAGTCCACCGTCAATCGGCAGGTGGGCGCTGCTGAGGCAAGGGGGCACCTCTCGCGCCACCGGGCCGACGGCGCCCCCGCCCAGCTCATCGCCCGCACCCCTGCGGGCGAGGAGGCGTTCGCGCGCGCGTCGGTGATCCAGCTGCGGGCGCTCGACGCAGGGATCTCCGCCGTGGGCGACGACTACGACCTGTTCTTCGACACGCTCGAGCGGTTCGTCACCGCATACGACGCCGCCGCGACCGAGATCGAGGCAGGGAACTAGTCCGTCCCCGCCGTCATCGCGTGCAGGCGAGACAGGGCCCGCAGGTACTTCTTGCGATAGCCGCCGGCAAGCATGTCCGCGGCGAAGACCCCGCCCCACGGCTCGCCGCTCGCGACAACGCGAACGTCCGAGTCGTAGAGGCGATCCACGAGCATCACCAGCCTGAGGGCTTGATTCTGGTCCGCGAGGGGCGCGACGTTCCGCAGCCCGAGCGTCTCGACGCCCTCCACGTACGCCGCATACCGCGAGGGATGCACCTGGGCGAGGTCGGCGATGAGTGCCCCCCAGTCCTCGACCGCGCCGCCCGAGAGGTCCGCGACGCCCTCCACCTCAGCGTCGGACGCCGGCGGCACCTCCGCGAGTGAATCGCGGTGGCGGTAGTCGGGGCCGTCGATGGTCTGGACCGTGAAGCGAGAGGCGAGCGACTGAATCTCCCGCCGGAAATCGTCGGCCGCAAAGCGCCCCTCGCCCAAGGCGCCGGGAGGCGTATTGGACGTGGCCGCGATGGCGACCCCGGCGTCGGCCAGTTCGCGCATGAGGCGCGCCATCAGGAGCGTGTCGCCCGGGTCGTCGAGCTCGAACTCGTCGATGCACACGAGGCGGAAGGTCTTCAGCGCATCGCGCGCGGGCGCGAAGCCGAGCGCGCCCACGAGGCTCGTGAACTCGAGGAAGGTCCCGAACGCGGCCCGCTCCCCCACCTCGTGCGCCATCGCCGTCAGCAGGTGGGTCTTGCCCACACCGAAGCCGCCATCGAGATACAGGCCCTTGCCCGCGCTCACCCTCTTTCGGCCCGACGCTCCGGTTGCGAAGCCCTTCGCGGCGGCCAGGGCGGTGGCTTGCGACGGGTAGTCGGGATCGGGCGCATACGATGCGAACGTGGCGTGGGCGAAGTGAGGGGGCGGCGTCAGGGCCGCCACGAGCTGCGCTGGGGCCACGGCGGGTCGGCGGCCAACCAAGCGAGTCTGCACGATGGCCTAGCCTAATTGCGCAGCGAAGCGGAGGGATTCATGGAGCCAGGAAGCCTGACGACCGAAGACGGGCGGGTGCTGCCGCCCGATCCCGCGGAGCACGAGCTGCGCGCCCTCTATCGCGTGCCTTCGCCATCGGTGCGCGTGTCCATGATCCGCTCCGTCAACGGGCGCGCCGCAGGGCCTGACGGCAGCTCGCGGTCGCTCAACGGCGAGGAGGACCTGCGCATCCTGCGCGTGGCCCGGTCGTGGGCGGACGTTGTGGTCATCGGGGGAAAGACCGCGCGCGACGAGGAGTACGGCGACGTGCGCCTGCGCCCCGGCCTATCGAAGGCTCGCGTCGGGACATTCCGCCTGTCCGCGCCGGATCTCGCGGTCGTCACTCGCACCGGAGAGCTCCCCGACGATCTCGACCCGGATCGGACCTGGATAGTCACCACGCGCAAGAGCCAGGCGGCCGAGCTCGCGGACGAGTGGGGCGACCGCGTGATCATCGCAGGGAAGCGCGACCTTGACCCGGAGCTGCTCGTCGCGAAGCTCGCCGACCGCGGGCTCACGCGCGTGCTGTGTGAAGGCGGCCCCCAGCTCGCTACCGCGCTGTTCGACGCGGACGTCGTGGACGACTACTGCCTCACCACGTCACCCAAACCGGGAGGCTCGCGGGCTCCTTTGGTCCCCGCCCCACCCTCGTGGATGACGCCGGTTCACACCCTCACGGGCGCCGGGTTCGAGATGAAGCGCTGGACGCGCTGACTTAGGCCTCGACTTCGGTGCGGTCGCCGGACCACAGCGTGTGGAACGTTCCCTCGGCGTCGACGCGCTTGTAGGTGTGGGCGCCGAAGAAGTCGCGCTGGCCCTGGATGAGGGCCGCAGGAAGGCGCTCCGCACGCAGCGAGTCGTAGTAGGACAGCGACGAGCCAAAGGCAGGCACGGGCACTCCGGAGAGCGCCGCCTGCGACACCACCCGACGCCACGCGGCGACCCCCTTGCCCACCTCTTCCGCGAAGTACGGGTCCACGAGCAGGGATGCGAGCTTCGCGTCGCGCTCGTACGCCTCGGTGATGCGGTTGAGGAAGCGAGCTCGAATGATGCAGCCGCCGCGCCAGATGCGCGCCATCGCGCCGCGATCGATGTTCCAGTCGTACTCGTCCGACGCCGCCTGAATCTGATCGAAGCCCTGCGCGTACGCCACCACCTTGGAGGCGTAGAGCGCGAGGCGAACGTCCTCGATGAACGCGTCCCTGTCCGCAATCGCCCACGGCTGCGTGTCTGCCGCAAGCACCCCGCGAGCGGCCTCGCGCTGCGCCACCTGCGACGAGATGGCGCGAGCGAACGTCGCCTCCGCGATGCCCGTCACGGGGACGCCGAGGTCGAGGGCGTTCTGCACCGTCCAGCGGCCCGTCCCCTTCTGTCCCGCCTGGTCCACGATCACGTCCACGAGCGCCTTGCCGGTCTTGGGATCCACCTGCGCGAGCACCTCTGCGGTGATCTCGATGAGGAAGCTCTCCAGGTCGCCCTTGTTCCAGTCGGCGAAGATCTGCGCGATCTCGGCGGCTCAAGCCCGAGCCCCGCGCGAAGCAGGTCATAGGCCTCGCCGATGAGCTGCATGTCCGCGTACTCGATCCCGTTGTGCACCATCTTGACGAAGTGACCGGCGCCGTCGGGGCCCACGTGGGTGCAGCACGGCACGCCGTCCACCTTCGCGGAGATCTTCTCGAGGATCGGGCCGAGCGTGACATAGGACTCCGCCGGACCGCCGGGCATGATCGACGGGCCGAGCAGCGCACCCTCCTCGCCACCGGACACGCCGGAGCCGACGAAGTGGATGCCCTGCTCACGGAGCGCGGCCTCGCGGCGGCGCGTGTCTGGGTAGTGCGCGTTGCCCGCGTCCACGATGATGTCGCCCTGCTCCAGCAGGGGCACGAGCGAGTCGATCACGGCGTCCGTTGGGCCACCCGCCTGCACCATGATGACGATCGTGCGCGGCTTGGCGAGCGCGTCGACGAAGTCCTGGAGCGTCTCGCATCCGATGAAGGCGCCCTCGTCGCCGTGATCGGCGATCAGCGAGTGCATCTTCTCCGCGGAGCGATTGTGCACCGCAACGGTGAAGCCGTTTCGGGCGAAGTTGCGGGCCAGGTTTCGGCCCATCACTGCGAGTCCGGTGACGCCAATTTGCGCGTGCGACATGTCCATCCTTTAGCGGGGAGTTGGGGATACGGCCCAAGCCTATGGGAGGTGCGGCCGCGTGGCGTACCCGGCCACGGCGTCGGGCAAGATTACGCTCAAACCATGGCGCAGGACGCAACGGCAGCGCCTCCTGCGTTCCAGGAGGCGTTGGCTTCGCTTGCGACGGCGCGTACCAGGCGTGATGTCATGCTCGTCGAGACACCGGCGCCCCATCGCATCGCCCCATTCGCGATCGCCATCAACGGCGAGATCGCCGACGCCACCGGTCGCTTCGTGCTGCTGCACGACCCCGACGGGCAGGCGGCGTGGGCGGGAACGTTCCGCGTGGTCGCTCTCGTGAAGGCGGTCGTGGAGGCCGAGGTCGGGTCCGACGACATGTGGGCGGACGTCGCGTGGTCATGGCTCGCCGACGCCCTCGACGGCGTCGCGCACCACAGTGAGGGGGGAACGGTCACCAAGACGGTGTCGCGGTCCTTCGGCTCGCTCGCCGAGCGACACGACGAGGTGACCGTCGAGATTCGAGTCTCGTGGACGCCGGAAACGACGGATATGGAACCGCACATCGTTGCCTGGACCGAGCTCATGGCGTTCAGCGCTGGCATCCCGCCAACCCCGGACGGCGTCGCGGTCCTGCACGGGCGGCGCGCGTGACCGAGACTCCCGACGACGCTCAGCCTCCCGAGCGCGAACTCACGGCCCTCTCGGAACCGCCAGGCGGGGTGCCCCCCATCATCGCTACGCCCGACGCTCTGGCGGCCGTGTGCGCGGCGTTCGCCTCCGCGTCGGGTCCAGTTGCTGCCGACGCCGAGCGCGCGTCCGGTTTTCGCTATGGGCAGGCCACGTACTTGGCTCAGTTCAAGCGCGAAGGCGCTGGTATAGCGCTCATCGACACCGCGGCGCTGCCCGACTTGAGTTCGCTCGGCGAGGCCATCGGCGATGCCGAGTGGGTGTTCCATGCGGCGTCTCAGGATCTGCCCGGCATGCATGACCTCCGGCTGGAACCGGCGTCGGTCTTCGATACCGAACTCGCCGCGAGGCTGCTCGGGTGGCCGAAGGTGGGGCTCGCCGCCGTGGTCGAGCAGGAGCTCGGGCTCGTGCTCGCCAAGGAGCATTCCGCACAGGACTGGTCCACGCGTCCCCTTCCCGACTCGTGGCTCGCCTATGCGGCGCTCGACGTGGAGGTGCTGCTGGACCTGCGAGACCGCCTCGCCGAGCACCTCGAGGCCGCCGGCAAGTCCGAATGGGCGCGGCAGGAGTTTGAGGCCGTGCGCGCGGCGCCCCCGGCGGAGCCTCGCATTGACCCGTGGCGCCGCACGGCGGGCACCCATCTCCTGCGCGACTCCCGCGCCCTCGCGATCGTCAAGTCGCTGTGGGAGGCGCGCGACGCCGAGGCACAGGCAAGAGACACCTCTCCCGGCCGCGTGCTTCGCGACGCCGCGATCACCGCGGCAGCCCAGGCCAAGCCGACGTCCCTCGAGGCGCTCGTGCAGATTCCCGAATGGCAATCTCGCGGCACCAAGCGGCGAGCCGCCTTCTGGTACCCGGCCATAGCGTCGGCCATGGCGCTGCCGGAGGACCGGTTGCCCTCCCGCCGCGGCCCTGCGGGCGACGGACCTCCGCAGCCGCGGATGTGGAAGGAAAAGCGCCCAGAGGCCGCGGATCGGCTCTCCGCGGCGCGTGAGGGCATCGGCCTATTGGTGGAGACGCTTTCAGTTCCCGCCGAGAACCTTCTGCAGCCCGACGCGCTGCGCCGCGCCTGCTGGGAGTATCCGGGGGGCGGCGAGGAGTGGGTGCGGTCATTCCTTGCGTCGCGCGGTGCGCGTCCGTGGCAGGTCGACCTGTGTGCGCCGGTGCTGGCCGCGGCCTTCGACGCGCCGTAACAGGTCATCCTGCGCGAGCGCAGCGAGTCGCAGAATCTGGCACCGCTTGGAATGGGCTCTGGTGGTCGCGAAATCGCGCTTTCGCGACTACCACGACCCATTCCGGCTGAGGCCTGCGACTCCGCGCAGGGTGACTTGGGACTTACGCGTTCAGCGCCGCGGTGGCCGAGTCGGCGATCGCTGCGGCGTCCAGCCCCACCTCGCCAATGATCTGGGCCCTGGACGCGTGCTCGAGGAAGCGGCGCGGCACGCCGAAGTGTCGGAACTCGGCCTCGACGCCCGCCTCGCGGGCATAGGCAGCCCACTCTTCGCCGATTCCCGCGTCTGCCAGGCCGTCCTCCACGGTGATGACCAGGCGCGCGCCGTTGATGAGGGAGACAAGACCCTCCGGGACCGGGTGCACCCACGTCGCCGTGGCCGCGATCGCGTCGAAGCCCTCGGCGGCGAGCTTGCCAGCCACGTCGATCGCCGTCACCGCCATGGGACCCAGGCCCAGGACTACCGCGTCGCGTCCCGCGCCATGCTCCGCGAGAACGTCGAGCCCCCCTTCGCGGCGGATCGCGGGCACGGGGTCGCCAAGCGCGCCCTTGGGGTAGCGCACCACTGTTGGCGCATCCTCAATGCAGATCGCCTCCCGGAAGGCCGCCCGCAGCGTCGGCTCGTCTCGCGGGGCCGCCAGGCGCAGGCCCGGGACGTGGCGAAGCAGCGCCATGTCCCACATGCCGTTGTGGCTCGCCCCGTCGTCGCCCGTGATCCCCGCACGGTCGAGCATGAAGGTCACGCCCGCGTGGTGTAGCGCCACATCCATGAGCACCTGGTCGAATGCCCTATTGAGGAAGGTCGCGTAGACGGCGACCACCGGGTGCATTCCCGCGTACGCGAGACCCGCCGCGGAGGTCACCGCGTGCTGCTCCGCGATGCCGACGTCGATCACCCGTTCCGGATGTTCGCGCGCGAACGGCCCAAAGCCCACGGGCTCAAGCATCGCCGCGGTGATGGCCACGAGGTCGTCACGCTCCCCGCCCGCCGTCACCATCTCGTCCGCGAAGACGCTGGTCCAGCCAAAGCGAGACGGCTCGATCGGCAGGCCGGTCTCCGGATGGATCTTGCCCACGGCGTGGAAGCGGTCGGCGTCGTCCTCCTCCGCTGGCGTGTACCCGCGGCCCTTCTCGGTAAGCACGTGGACGATGACCGGGCCGCCATACATCTTGGCCTGACGCAGCGCCTCCTCCACCTGAGCGAGGTTGTGGCCGTCCACCGGACCCATGTATTTGAGGCCCAGGTCCGCGAACACGCCGTCGGGACCGATGAGTCCCTTGAGGGCGCGCTTGCCGTGCATCACGCTCTCGTAGGTGAAGGCGCGGAACCGCCCCTTGTCCTGGAACGTGCGCTTGCCCCACCCGAGGAACTGCTCGTAGCGCGGGTCCGTGCGAATGGTGTCGAGCCTGCGGGCGAGCCCGCCGATCGTCGGCGCATACGAGCGGCCGTTGTCGTTGATGACGATCACGACCTTGTCGTCCGACGCTGCCAGCGAGTTCAGCGCTTCCCACGCCATTCCCCCGGTGAGGGCCCCGTCGCCGATCACGGCGACCGTGTGGCGGTCCGTCTCCCCACGCAGGGTGCGGCCGCGGCCGATGCCGGCGGCCCAGGACAACGCAGTGGAGGCGTGCGAGTTCTCGACGACGTCGTGGTCGCTCTCCGCGCGAGCCGGGTAGCCGGAGATCCCGCCGCGAGAACGCAGGGACGAGAAGTCGGAGCGTCCCGTGATGAGCTTGTGGACGTACGCCTGGTGGCCCGTGTCGAAGACGATCGTGTCCCGCGGGGACTCGAACACGCGGTGCAGGCCGAGCGTGAGTTCCACGACGCCGAGGTTCGGCCCCAAGTGCCCGCCCGTGCGCGAGACGGAGTCAACGAGGTAGTCGCGGATCTCGCCCGCGAGCGCATCGCACTCCTCGAGCGAGAGCGCCCTCACGTCATCCGGGGACCCGATGCGCTCCAGCAAACCCACTCCTTCGTTACGGCCAATCACCACTGTAACTGGCCACAGCGTCGGGCCTGAATTAGGCGACCAGAGACCGCAGAACGTACTGCAGGATGCCGCCGTTGCGGAAGTAGTCGGCCTCGCCGGGCGTGTCGATGCGCACCGTGGCCTCGAACTCGACGACCGAGCCATCCGCCTTGGTGGCGCGGACCGTCAGCGACTTGGGGTGCTCGCCGTTGCTGAAGGCCGCGATCCCCGCGATGTCGAACGTCTCGGTGCCGTCCAGGCAGAGCGACGCGGCGCTCGCGCCCGCGGGGAACTCGAGCGGAATCACGCCCATGCCGATGAGGTTCGAGCGGTGAATGCGCTCGAAGCTCTCGGTGATGACCGCGCGAACGCCGAGCAGGCTCGTGCCCTTCGCTGCCCAGTCGCGGGAAGAGCCGGAGCCGTACTCCTTGCCCGCGATGACCACGAGAGGAATGCCGGCGTCCTGATAGGCGACCGCGGCGTCGTAGATCGAGTCCACCTCGCCGGTGAGCAGATTCCGCGTGAAGCCACCCTCGATGCCGGCGCCATCGTTCTCGTCCGCAAGGAGCTGGTTGCGCAGGCGGATGTTCGCGAACGTGCCGCGGATCATCACCTCGTGGTTGCCACGGCGCGAGCCATAGGAGTTGAAGTCACGACGCTCCACGCCGTGCTCTGCCAGGTAGCGACCGGCCGGGCTGTCGGGCTTGATGGAGCCTGCCGGAGAGATGTGGTCCGTGGTCACGGAATCGCCGAGCAGCGCGAGCACCCTGGCGCCCGTGATGTCCTTGACCGGCTCGGGCTCCAGGCCCATTCCCTCGAAGTACGGGGGCTTGCGCACGTAGGTCGAGGCGTCGTCCCAAGCGAAGGTCTTGCCGTCGGGGGTGTCGAGCCCGCGCCAGCGATCGTCGCCCGCGAACACTTCTGCGTAGTTGGACTCGAACATCTCCTCGGTGATCGCGGAGCGGACGATCGACTCGACCTCAGTGGGGTCGGGCCAGATGTCCTTGAGGTACACGTCGTTGCCCTGCGAGTCCTTGCCAAGGGGCTCCGTGGCGAAGTCGTGATCCATCGTGCCCGCGAGCGCGTAGGCGATGACCAAAGGCGGTGATGCCAGGTAGTTCATCTTCACGTCCGGGTTGATGCGGCCCTCGAAGTTGCGGTTGCCGGACAGCACGGACACGACGGTGAGGTCGTGCCCGTTGACGGCGGCGCTCACCGGCTCCGGCAGCGGCCCGGAGTTGCCGATGCACGTGGTGCAGCCGTAACCGACGAGGTGGAAGCCGAGCGCCTCGAGGTCCGGCCAGAGGCCTGCCTTCTCGTAGTACTCGGTGACCACCTGGGATCCGGGCGCCATCGAGGTCTTCACCCACGGCTTGGACGTGAGCCCGCGAGCGTTGGCGTTGCGAGCGAGCAGCGCGGCCGCGAGCATCACGGACGGGTTCGACGTGTTGGTGCAGGACGTGATCGAGGCGATCACCACGTCGCCGTCCTTGAGCGGCACGCTGGCGCCGTTCTCGTCCACGTAGGTGGTGTCGCGGGCGTCACCCGTGCGCACCTGCGAGATCGCTTTCTCGAATGCGGGCTTCGATTCGGTGAGCGCCACCCGGTCCTGGGGGCGCTTGGGGCCGGCGATCGACGGCACCACGGTCGAGAGGTCCAGCTCGAGGTACTCGCTGAAGCGCGGCTCCACATAGTTGGCGGCCGACGGGTCGTGCCAGAGCCCCTGCTCCCTCGCGTAGGCCTCGACGAGCGCCACCTGGTGGGGCGTGCGGCCCGTGAGTCGCAGGTAGTCGACCGTGACCTCGTCGATCGGGAAGATCGCCGCCGTCGATCCGAACTCCGGAGACATGTTGCCGATCGTGGCGCGGTTCGCGAGCGGCACGGCGCCAACGCCGTCGCCGTAGAACTCAACGAACTTGCCGACCACGCCGTGCTGGCGGAGCATCTCGGTGATCGTGAGCACAACGTCGGTCGCCGTGGCGCCGGCCGGAATCGAGCCCGAGAGCTTGAAGCCGACCACCCGCGGGATGAGCATCGACACCGGCTGGCCGAGCATGGCTGCCTCCGCCTCGATGCCGCCAACGCCCCAACCGAGCACGCCAAGGCCGTTGATCATGGTCGTGTGCGAGTCGGTGCCAACGCACGAGTCCGGATACGCCTGGGTCACATCGCCAACGGTCTTGGTCATCACCGTGCGCGCGAGGTACTCGAGGTTGACCTGGTGCACGATTCCCGTGCCCGGGGGCACCACCTTGAAGTTGTCGAACGCCGTCTGGCCCCAGCGCAGGAACTGATAGCGCTCGCGGTTGCGCACGTACTCGAGGTCCGTGTTGAGCTGAAGCGCGTCGCGGCGACCGAACACGTCGATCACGACGGAGTGGTCGATGACCATCTCAGCCGGCGCGAGCGGGTTGATGACCGCCGGGTCTCCGCCGAGCTCCGCGACGGCCTCGCGCATCGTGGCGAGGTCCACCACACAGGGCACACCGGTGAAGTCCTGCATGACGACGCGAGCGGGGGTGAACTGAATCTCGGTGTCCGGCTCGGCGTCTGCGTCCCAGTTTGCGAGCGCGCGCACGTGCTCGGCGGTGATGTTGAGGCCGTCCTCGGTGCGCAGGAGCGCCTCGGCGAGGATCTTCAGCGAATACGGAAGCTTCTCGAGGCCGGGTACGGCGTCCAGCCGGTAGATCTCGTAGGTCTGGCCCTCAACCTCAAGGTTGGCCTTAGCCCCCAGGGAATTCACGCTCATCGTCGGCTCCTCTTCGCTTATGAGGTCCCATTCTATCGGCCGTCGGCACCCCCGAATTCGGCGCGAAACCTCGCGAGACACCGCGCGCGCGAATCGCCCCAAACTGGTACTTTCCCGTCATGGCGGGGATATCGGACTACCGCCCCGTCGGGGTGCCCGACGGCGTGGTTGAGTTGCGCGTCCACGGCGTCTCTGGCACGCCTCCAGAGGCGCTCATCAAGCAGACGCCCACGCTCGTGGCGGGAACGGCCATCGCGGGCTTCTATCGCCACGACCCCGGAGACAGGCCCCTCAACGCAGAGTCGCCGGGGGTGCGCGAGGGCTACGCCTGGGGCGGCCTCACGTCCGGTACCAGGATCACCTCCGCCTTGCGCCTGCTGCTGCTCCCCTTCAGCCTCGTCAACGTGGCCGGGTGGATGGCCCCAGGAGTTCGCATCGGCGACGACCCCGCCCCAACGCACCCACCGCTCGGTGAGGAGGGGGGCCCTCCTCCCATGGCCCGACGGGTGGCCTGGCACGCACTCACGTCTCGCCTTCTCGCGGCGTGCCTCACGCTCCTTGTCACGGCGGGCGCAGTGTGGATTGCCACCACCGCCGTTCGCTTCGCCGCGCACCGCTTCCACTGGCCCTTCGAGGACGACGGAGCGGCGCAGGGCAAGCTCGCTCTCGCGGGCGTCGTGTTCGTGAGCGCCGCTTGGGTGTGGTCCGCGAGGAGACGAGCGAAGATGCCGACGGCGGGCGCCATGAGCGCGGCGGCGTCCACCGCGATGGCGTCGGGCGCCGTGGCGCGCGCGCCACTCGAGAGCTTTGACGTCTCGCGACTGTGGCAGATCACCGACGTCACCAAGCGACTCTCAGGGATCCACTGGGCGCTGTCGATCGCTACCGCAGCGATCCTCATCGACTACGCGCTCGGGAGCCAGTTCGATGGCGCGCGCTGGGTCGCCGTGGCGAGCATCGCGATCGGCCTCATGGGCCTCGTCGCGTTCCTGGGCGCGGGAGGCTGGGGAAGAACAGTGCTGCGCATGGTCCGATGGACCGCGCTTCCGCTCGCCGCGATTTCCGTCGTTTGGCTGCTTGCGACCGAGCCGGCGGCCACCACACCGGCCGCCCTCACCGATGGGGCGCTGCGTGCCGTCGCGTTCTCCGCGGCGTGCATCTGGGCGGCCGTGACTGTGCTCGTGGCCGCGCAGTACGCCATCGGCCCTTCCGGTGGTCCCGCCGTTGCACGTCTCCACGCGGGCGCGTTCACGGTGATCGGATTTGGAACCGCGGTCACCGGAATCGTGGGGCTGGAGCTCATCACCACGCGGTGGCTCAACGGAAACCTGACCCTTCCGGTGGACCCAATCCTTGGCGCCATGGCGCGCTCGATCGCCATGGTTGGCTTCGTGTCCGTTTCCGTGATGCTCATCATCCTGCTCACCCAGTTGCGCGTACTCAAGGGACCCACAGGGGTGCAGCGGTTCGAGCGTCTCCGGAGCACCGTGGAACACGCGCGGGGCGCGATCGTCACGAGCGCCGTCGTGTTTGGCGTCGGGGCCGCGGCCACCGTCATCCTGGCCCTCGCGGCCGCATGGATGACCCACGCGGACAAGCAGATGCGCGGACCCCTCGCCTCGCTCGAGTCGGGTGCGAGTTGGGCGAAATACGGCTGGTTCGCGGTGGCCGCAGTCATCGCTGCGGTCGCGATCGGAAGCTTTGTCGAGGGGCTGCGGGCTCGCATCATCGCGGTCGTGGTGGGCGCCTTCGGAGTCCTGACGCTCGCATGGGCGGCAATAGCGGGCTATCACGCGTGGATTGCGCACACCGAGGTCTGGAACACCACGTGGGACGTGGCCACCAAGAATGCGAGCACATGGTTCGTCGTTCTCGCAGTCGCAGGCGCCTTCTTGGCCCCGGCCGCCGCGGTGGTCGCGTACATGGGCTGGGGTTCGCGCGACCAGGGCCTGCGCAGGGGCGTCGGAATCATCTGGGACCTCGTGGACTTCTGGCCCCGCCAATTCCACCCATGGGCGCCGCCGCCTTACACGGACACGACGATCCCGGAGCTCAGCGACCGCATCGCCGAACTGGTGAAGTCGTCAGACGGCACCAGGGTGGTGGTCAGCGCGCACAGCCAGGGCGCGATCATCGCCGTCCCCGCGATCACGCGCCTGCAGGCGTATGGCGGCCTCACCGCCGAACAGTCGGCGCGCGTCTCGCTGCTCACCTATGGGCAGCTGCTGGACAGCCATTACCGCTGGCTCTTCCCTTGGATCTTCAATCCCACTCTGTTCGCTCAGGTGGATGAGTTCCTCGAGCACCGCTGGGTGAATCTGTTCCGCATGACCGACCCGCTTGGCCAGCCGGTGTGCACCCTCGGCGCGGGAGAGGGCGCCCGCAACGTCCGGATAGACGAGAACCTCGTGATGAAGGTCGGATCCACCACCGCGCCCAAGACGCTCAACCACGGCGACTATTGGTACAGCCAGCCGCAGTTCCCCAACGCCCTCTTCGGGCTGGCGTTGCCGCCTAATGGGGGTCGAACACCGCAAGCGTCTCCACGTGATGGGTCATCGGGAACAGGTCCCACGCCTCGGCGTGAGTGAGGCCGTACCCGCTCGCCGCTAGCAGCGCCGTGTCTCGCGCGAGCGCCACGGGATCGCACGCCACGTACACGATTCGCCGCGGGCGGTGGGCCGCGAGGGCGTCGAGCGTCTCCCGCCCCGCGCCCGAGCGCGGCGGGTCAAGCACGGCAACCGCATCCTGCCCGACGCTGTTGTCGCCAAAGCCGGCACGCAGGCTCTTGCGCACATCGCCTTCGAGGACGGTGGCGCTGTCGCGGCCGCTCAGGTTTCGGCGCGCCGCGCGCACCGCATCCGCGTCCGCCTCCACGGAGGTCACGCGCTCGAAGTGGTCCGCGAGCGCGAGCGTCAACAGGCCAGCGCCCGAATACAGATCGAGGGCGCTCTCGCCCGCGCCCGCGAGCGCGACCACGCGGGTCGCGAGCAGTGACGGCGCCTCCCTGTGCACCTGCCAGAAGCCCGTGCCGTCGACGACCATGGCATGCTCCACGCCGCCGGCGCTGACGCGCTCGCGCACGCGCCGGGGCGCGTTCTCCCTGGTATCACGCTTGCCCAGGTGCCAGCGGTTACCGTCGACGGCCACGAACACGTCGCCGTCGCTCGGGTCCGCGATCGTGACCCTGGCGCCCGCGGGGAACCGCTGGCCGAGCAGCGCCTCTTGAGCGCGCTCGGTCGCCAGGGGCATGGCCGCGAGCCGGTGGAGCGCATGCGAGCGGAACACGTGCATCGCGGCCCTGCCCTCGGCGTCAGCCACTGCTGAGATGCGCGTGCGGTACGCGAGGCCTCCGCGCGCGGCGTCCCCTGGCGCCGGAGTGACGTCGCCGGGAAACTCGAGACCCGCGAAGCGAGAGAACGCGTCCACCAAGACGGCGCGCTTCCACGCCAACTGCCCGGCGAGCGACACGTGACCAAGCTCTCCGCCGCCCACTCCCCCGGCCCCGGCCTCGCGCCAAACCTGCGGCACGCGGTCTGGAGACGGGTCGAGAATCTCAACAGCGTCGGCCCGCCAGTAACTGGCCCGAGGCTCCGCTTCGGTGAGCCGCGCAACGACCCTTTCACCCGGGAGGGCGTGCCGCACGAAGACGACCCGGCCGTCGTGCCGCGCCACGCAGTGCCCGCCGTGCGCTGGCGCGCCGACGGCGAGGGTCACATCAGACAAGGGGTCTCTCCGGTTCGAAGGTCACGACCTGGTCGGCCGCCGACTCAAGGTGCCACGGCACGGCGGCCACCACCACGCCGGGTGTGCGCAGCAGGAGCGAGCGCAGGCGCGACGTCGAGCGGTTGTGGAGGAACTGCTCCCACCAGCGGCCCACGATGTACTCGGGAACGTACATGACGACGACGTCGCGGGGGCTCTCGCGGTGGATGGACTTCACGTACTCCATCACCGGGCCCACGATGTCCCGGTACGGCGAGTCGAGGATGACGAGGGGGACGCCGATCTTCAGCTCCGTCCAGCGCCGCTGGAGCTCGCGCGCGGCCGGCGCCTCGATCTTCACGCCGATCGCCGTGAGGGTGGTGTGCCTGCTCGCCTTGGCGTAGGCGATCGCGCGCAGGGCGGGCCGGTGAAGCTGGGCCACGAGCACCACGCCGTGCGTCGCCGACGGCAGCGCGGAGGCGGGGTCGTGCGGCTGGATTCGCAGCTCCTGACGCACCTTCGCGTAGTGACCCTGAATGGCCCGCATGCCGATGACAAGGATCACCATCAAACTGATGGCGATCCACGCCCCGTTGAGGAAGTTGAACACCCCAACCACGAGCCACACGGCCGCCGCCGCGACCGCCGCGACCACGTGGAGCGTGCGCAGGGCATGGAGCCGCAGTTCCTCGCGGGGGGTTCGTCTCGAGCGCGACCTTGGCCGTCAGCAGCCGCACCATGGCGACCTGGCTCAGCACGATCGAGGTGAAGACGCCGATCACGTACATGTGAATGAGCTGCTGCAGGTTCGCCTCGGCGGCGAGCACGACGACTGCCGACGCGATGGCGATGGTGAGCACGCCGCCGCGGTAGACGAGGCGGTCGTTGCGCATGGCCAGCTGGCGGGGAAGGTAGCTGTCTGAGGCCAGCAGCGACGAGAGGCCGGCGAAGCGTCGGAAAACGGCCGACGCTGCGGCGTACAGGATCGCGATGCTCGCGACCGCGATGATCCAGGTGGGCCAACGGTTCGAGAAGATCTCGTCGGAGACCTGGAGAACGGCGGGCCCGTCGACCCAGCCCGAGATCGAGAAGTGCCACACGAGCCACGCGACCGCGAAGAATGCGGCGGCGGATACGGCCACGGCGATGAGCAGCGTGCGGCCGGCGCGCACGCCCTGCGGGGCCTCGTGGAATGGGCCGGAGGCGGCGAGCGACTCGATGCCGGTCATCATCACGGAGCCCGCGGCGATCGCTCCCGCGAACGCGATCATGACGGTCCAGGCCGAGTCGTGCTCCACGGGCGCGGCCGTGGGGAACTCCTTGCCACTCACGGAGCCGGAGACGAACAACCCCACGATCACCAGCAGGAACGCCGCCGAGACGACCACCAGGAGCCGGGCCCGCGTCCGGACCCCGCGTAGCGACAGGAGCGTCATGACCAGCACCACGAACAGGCCGACGGCCGTCTCCTGCCGCTGGGAGATCGGCAGCATGTATCCCGCGAACTGGGCGAGCGCCGCCACGGAGACGGCAACCGTGAAGAGGTAGTCCACGAGCAGCGCCGCACCCGTGACGAGACCGGCGGTGGCCCCCAGCTTCTCGCGCACGAGGCCGTAGTCGGCGCGCTCGTCGTGGCGCTGGCGGACGTTGTCGCGGTAGGCGAAGCCGAGCAGGAGCATGAGCAGGACCACGCCCGCGGCCATCCACGGCACGGCCGAGGTGAGCCCGCCGCCGCGGAGGGCGTCGATCACGGCGTCGGGCGCGTACGCGACGCTCGAGAGCATCCCGATGCCGAATACGGCTACCGCGACGCGCGTGCGGACCGCGACGGGGCGCGCAGACTCGGTGGCGATTGGCGCCCCCAGAATCGCTGTCTTGAGCCGTTTCAGAAACGTCCGCACAGCGCACCATCCTAGGTGGAAGGGGTATAGCGTGGGGCCTTGTGCACATCGTGATCATGGGATGCGGCCGAACGGGCGCAACCCTCGCGGGGCAATTCGAGGCCCGCGGTCACACGGTGGCCATCATCGACCTCGTGGCCGACGCGTTCCGGCGTCTACCCAGCGGTTTCCAGGGACTTCGCATCACGGGCGTGGGATTTGACCGCGACACTCTGCAGGCGGCTGGCGTAGAAGACGCCTTCGCGTTCGCCGCGGTCTCCGACGGCGACAACTCGAACATCCTCGCGGCCCGCGTGGTGCGAGAGACCTATGGGGTCGAGAACGTGGTGGCCCGCATCGCGGATCCTGGCCGCGCAGAGGTCTACCGTCGCCTTGGCATCCCGACGGTGGCTCCGGTTCCGTGGACGAGCCAGCAGATCGTGGCGCGGCTTCTCCCGGGCGACCTTGGGGCGGAGTTCGAGGACACGTCAACGGGCATCTCGATGCGCAGGCTCAAGTTCAACGATGGGTGGATCGGCGCTCCGGTCGCGGCGCTCGAGTCCGCGACGAACTGCCGGGTTGCGTACGTGGTGCGGTTCGGCGAGGCGCTGCTTCCCACCGCGGACACGCTCATCCAGGACGGCGACGACATCCACGCCATGGTGCCGAGCGGGAGTGGCTCGGACGTCGAGCGAGCCCTGTCGAAGCCACCGAAGGCGGCGTCATGAAGGTCATGATCGCTGGGGCCGGCTCCGTGGGACGCTCGATTGCGCGCGACCTCCTTGAGCACGGTCACGAGGTGCTGCTGATCGACAGCTCCCCCACCTCGATGCGCGTGTCGCAGGTGCCGGAGGCCGAGTGGATGCTCGCGGACGCCTGCGAGGTCTCCGCGCTCCGCGAGGCGGGGATCGAGGAGATGGACGTGGTGGTCGCCGCTACCGGCGACGACAAGGCCAATCTCGTCATCTCGTTCCTCGCGAAGACGGAGTTCGCCGTCCCCAGAACCGTCGCCAGGGTGAACAACCCCCGCAACGAGTGGCTCTACGACGCTCAGTGGGGCGTCGACGTCGCCGTGTCGACGCCGCGCATCATGACGGCCATGGTGGAGGAGGCCGTCGCGATCGGCGATCTCGTCAAGGTGTTCACGTTCCACCAGTCGGGGGCGTCGATCGTCGAGGTCACGCTGCCGCCGGACTCGCCCAAGGTCGGTGCGCTACTGCGCGACATTCAGTGGCCCATCGATGTGGTGCTCACGTGCATCATTCGCGGCGATCGCACCATCGCCCCCAGCCCCGAGGACACCATCGAGGCGCATGACGAGCTCTTGTTCGTCATGGCTGCTGAGGCGGATCCTGAGGCTCTGGCTTCCGTCCTACGTTCCTGACGATCAGCCACACCACCCACAGCGTCAACGCGAACAGCGGCGTGCCCATCACGAGCTTCATCGTGCCCAGCACCGCGGCCTGATCCGCGAGGTACAGCGGCACCTGCACGGCCAACCGCAGGGCGAACATCGCGGAGAGCACTGCGGTTCCCAGCTGCGCGCGGCGCATGCTGCCCGGCTCCGTACGCCACGCGGAGCCCGTGCCGTGGACGAGCCCCATGACGACGCCCGCGATCGGCCACCGAACGGCCATGGAGATAAGCAGCCCAACAAGGTAGGCGGCGTTGGTGATGAGGCCCCACCCATAGAACCCTGTCGCATTCCCCGTGCGCCAGGCCCACACCGCGCCGATGAGCACCCCGACGACACCAGCGAGCGCCTGGGTGATGGGTGCGTGCTGGATGAGCCTGACGATGACCAGCAGCGCAACCACCGCGAGCGCCGCAATCGTCGGCGCCATCCACGTCTTGGTGATCGTCACGACCACCACGTAGACGATGCCGGGCAGCGCGGTCTCGATGAGCCCCCGCCAGCCGCCTATCGCATCGGCGAAGGAGAAGGACTCCCCGCCGAGGATCCGCGCCGCGCGAGCCTGGGGCTCGCTCATGCGGAGGCGCGCAACTCGTAGCGCGGGTTGAACATGCGAGGGAGAGCCTGCGCGGCGCACACGGTTCCCTCAAGCGTGAGGCGGGCACCCGGCTCGATGCCGGGGATCGAGCGGCGTCCCATGAACACCGCATCGATGCGGCCGGAGCCGTCATCGAGTTGCACGGTGAAGGTGGGAGCGGCGTCGAACGGCTCCACGCGAACGGCGACTACGCGACCGCTCACCTGGGCGCTCGCTCGCGGCACCGCGTCGGCGATCCGAATGGCGGACGTCACGCCTCCTCGGCCTCCTGCTGGGCCCGCGCGTCATCGAGGATGGCGTCGATCGCACCCTCGGGAGCAGTCAGCGGCAGGACCGTGCCCGCGGGCGCCTCGGCGCCTCCCGCGACGGCGCTGCGATCGACCGCGCACGCGGAGATGAATGCGTCCACGCGAGCCACGACGTCGTCGCGCGTCACGGAGGGACCGGCAGAAACGGCGCGAATCATCCAGGTGTCTCCCTCGATGCCCTGGAAGCGCATCGTGGAATCGGTGAGCACGCCCTCC
The DNA here is from genome assembly GCA_024707205.1 of Demequina sp. Lineage (NCBI taxonomy): Bacteria > Bacillati > Actinomycetota > Actinomycetes > Micrococcales > Demequinaceae > Demequina > Demequina sp. The sequence continues at coordinate 2,229,761 of JANQAD010000001.1, read as the reverse complement.
GTGGTGCGGCCGGTGAGCACACCGATCACCTCGGTGCCGTATCGCCCCTCGATCACCTGCTGGTGGCCGGGTCGCTTGCGGAGATTGGCGAGCAGGGCCTGACGCGTCTCCACCCACTGGCTCACGCCGCGCTGCTTCGCGATGACCTGCAGCTGGAGGGCGCAGTCAGCGACGCGAACGGTGACCGCGCCGACCTCGCCGATCTCGGCGTCGATCTCGAGGCGGGCCTTGATGCCGGGGTGCGCGGGCAGCTTAAGCACGCCGAAGTCGATGAACTCTGCGTCCGCCGGCGCCTCGGAGGCGTCCCAAGGGCCGCTCGCCAGGGTCACGTCACCCAAGCCGTCGTCTACGGGACCTGCCCCAGCGTCGGGCTCCTCGCTCATGCGCCGCCAACTCCCGTCGATCCGAACCCGCCCTCACCCCTGTGCGAGCCGGGCAATGTCTCCACAGTAACGAACGCGGCGCGCTCGACCCGCTGAATCACCAACTGGGCGATCCGGTCGCCCTTGGCCAGGTGCACGGCGTGCGTGGCGTCGGTGTTGAGCAGGGTGACCGAGATCTCGCCCCTGTACCCGGCGTCAACGGTCCCGGGCGCGTTCACGATCGTGACGCCCTGCTTCGCGGCGAGGCCGGAACGCGGGTGAACGAGCGCGACGTAGCCTGCGGGAAGCGCGATGCGCACGCCCGTAGGCACCGTGGCGCGCTCGCCCGGAGCAAGCGTCACCTCGACGCGAGTCGTGAGGTCCGCGCCCGCGTCACCGGGGTGTGCGTAAGTGGGAACCGGAACATCCGGTTCGGTGGTGCTGATCAGCACCTGGACGTGGTCCATGGAGGCTATGCCGCGCACTCCGAGCAGATGGGCTGGTCCTTGCGGAAAGTCGCCAGCTGGCTGCGGTGGTGCACGAGGAAGCAAGACATGCACGTGAACTCGTCCTGCTGCGGCGGAAGCACGCGCACGGAAAGCTCTTCGCCGGAGAGGTCGGCGCCGGGCAGCTCGAAGCCCTCTGCGGCGTCCGCCTCGTCCTCGTCAACAACACCTGACGACTTGTCGGCGCGGCGCGCCTTCAACTCCTCGATGGAGTCTGCTGAAATCTCGTCGTCCGTCTTGCGAGGAGCGTCGTAATCCGTTGCCATGCGGCGTGAATCCCTTCACCTTGGTTGCGTGAGTGTTCAATGCGCTTTGGGCCCGGTTTGTTCCCTGGGGCCAACGCATTCTGCCTTAACTGCGCCGGATTTGCTACCCCTTGTGCGCAGTGTCGTGCGTTGTGTTCGCCCGACGCTGATTATGGGGCGGCGAGCAACTCGCGGGCGCCGGCGGTTTCCAGGGCGTCCCGCAGCTCGTTCCAGACCGCAGGATGGGCGGCGATCACCAGGTGCTCGTCCGGCGCTCCCCCGTCGATACCTGCCACTTTCACGCCCGCCTCGCTCGCGATGATCGAGCCGGCGGCGAAGTCCCACGCGTGCAGCCCATGCTCGTAGTACGCGTCCAGGTGACCGGCTGCGACCAGGCAGAGGTCTACGGCCGCAGCTCCAAGCCGTCGAATGTCTCGCACCTGCGGCAGCATCTTCGCCACGAACTGCCCTTGAGCGGCCCGCGACCGCGCCACGTACTGGAAGCCGGTGCCAACGAGCGACTCGGCGAGCGGCGGCGCGCCGTCCTTGTGCAGCGCCTCACCGTCGCGCCACGCGCCAAGCCCGCGCCCAGCCGACCACAGCCTGCCGGAACCGTCGAATACTGCTCCCGCGAGCGTCGTCCACTCGTGAGAGCGTGCCGGTCCAGTGACTGCCGCAACGGACACCGCGTAACTCGGCAGGCCGTAGAGATAGTTGACGGTCCCGTCGATGGGGTCGATCACCCACGTGATCCCCGAGGAGCCAGGGACGTCCTGCCCCTCCTCGCCGAGGATGCCGTCGCCGGGTCGGAGTCCCGCGATGCGCTCGCGCAGCAGCCTCTCAGACGCGAGATCCACCTGCGTCACGATGTCGACGCCGGAAGACTTCGTGGCGGTGATGTGCGCTTCCCGCTGGCGATCCGCGATGAGGCGGCCCGCCTCGAGCGCCAACTCGCGCGCCATTCGCAGCAGCTCGGCCGGATCGTTGGTCATATGCCCATCCTGGTGCACGCGGCGTGCCGTAACGAGCGAACAGCGAGCGAGCGTGGCACGCTGACTGCATGACGCGCGTGAACCTCGTGGGCCCCGCCGAGGATGGTCTGCACATTGTCGTCGAGACCGACGGCGGCGAGCAGTACACCCTCGCCATTACGGACGAGCTGCGGCACGCGGTCCGGTATGCGCGCCCACGGCCCGCGTATGACTCGCAGGACGACGGGACCGGCCAGCTGTCGCCCAAGGAGATCCAGCAGCGCATCAGGGCGGGCCTCACGGCCGCCGAGCTTGCGGAACTCACGGGGGCGCCGCGCGAGAGCCTCGAGAAGTTCGAGCCCCCCGTCATCGCCGAGCGCAGCTACGTCGCCGAGTTGGCGCGCACCACGCGCATCGGAAGGGACCCGAGCGCGCCCGTGCTCGGAGAACTCGTCATCGACCGGCTCGCCGGGCGCGGCGTTGACCAGGGCGACATCGTGTGGGACGCATGGCGCGAGGTCGACGAGCCTTGGCAGGTTGCCGTGGACTTCCCTGCCGGCGGGCGCAACGTGAGGGCCCAGTGGACCTTCGATCACTCGTCGCGCACGCTGACCGCCGAGGACGACGAGGCTCGCTGGCTCACAGAGACCGAGCTCCTCGACGTGCCCATCCCGCGTCGCCACCTCTCGGCGGTGCCCGCTTCTGACGACTCGGCACCCTTGCCGGAGCTTCGGCCCGCAATGCCGGCGGTTGCTGAGGTCGACGAGACCGCCGATGAGGCCGACGCCGTTGATGAGATCGAGGTGGACCCCACGGAGGCGCTGCTCGACGACCTGGACGCTCGTCGCGGTAGCCGTGAGGCCCCGGCGGACGTAGAGGACGACCACGACGACGAGCTCTTCGAGGGCTTTGGACCGGCGAACCAGCGCTCGGCGGAGGTCGGCTTCGGCCAGTCCATGCCCCATCCTGCAGGTTCCGCGCTTCGCCCCGAGCCCGAGGCAGCCGCGGAGCCGACCGAGCCCGCGACCGAGGAACTGGAGAAGCCCACCCGCAAAGGCCGGGCCTCCGTACCGAGCTGGGACGAGATCGTCTTCGGCGCCCGGCACGACCAGGGCTGACCCGGAGCTACCCTCCGCTACGCGATAACGAGGAGCGGCACGTAGAGCTCATCGGCCGTGAGAGAGCCGTGCATTCCCACGAGCGCCATCGACGCAGGGGTCTGCGTCCGCGAATCCACGACCGTTGCTCGGCCGGTCATCGCCGCGACGACGTCGCCGATGCGCTCCACGACGTGGGGCGCGACCTCGCCGAAGACGCCCGCCGCGATCCACTCGTCGCGGGTCCCGACGACCGCGTGATCGCCGAGGACATCCGCCCAGCGCGCCGCTACCGCTGCCGGATCTGCGCCCGCCTCCGTATGGACGTGAATGGCGCGAGGCTCTCCTGCCGTGACCTCCACGTCCTGCGCCAGCCCGGGCGTGCCGGCCACATCCCAGCGCGGCTCGCCCACAACGTCGACCATGCCGTGGTCCGCTGTGACGACCATCGTCGCACCAGGGGCGATGCCGCGCGCGAGGCGAGCCAGCTGCCCGTCGGCCTCCTCGAGAGCGGCGACCCAAGCGTCGGACTGCCAGCCTTTCGCGTGTCCGGAGGCGTCGATCTCGCTCCAGTACAGGTACGTCATGCCGGGCTGGGCGGATGCAGCGATCGCGGCGTCTACGCCTTCGGTCAGCGAGTGGACGCCAACGAACGTACCTCCCTCGAGCACGGCTCTCGTGAGGCCGGATCCAGCGAACCTGGGCTTGCCGAGCGTCGTGACCCGCACGCCCGCCGCGGTCGCGGCGTCCATGAGGCGCGGCTCGCGCTGCCACTCGTGGGGATCGGGCGCTCCCTCCCAGTTCACGAGGTTGGCGATGCCGCCCGTCTCTGGATTGCGCACCGTGTAGCCGGTCATGCCCGTGAGGCCGGCAGCCTTGCCGGTGCCGAGCAATGCGAGAGACGTCGCGGTCGTCGTGGGGAAGGCGGCGCTGAGAATCGCGGATTCCGCCCCGCGCAGGAAGGGAGCGTGCCCCTTGCGCGCGTCGAGCTGGAAGTGGCCCAGACCGTCCAGGAGCACCACGATGACGTGGCGCGAATCCGGAACGGCGAGGGCTTCGCGTGCCGGCGGCCCGCTGTGCGACGGCAACGCCACGCCAAGGGCCTCGAGCGCGGCAGGAATCAGCCTCCCCAGGTGCGCCCCATCGAGGTCCGGGGCCAGCAGCCCCGCGTCGGCCAGATGCGCGGGGTCCGTCACGGACGGGCCCCGATGACCTCCTGCAGCACCCCCGCGAAGTCGACGAGAGCGCGCACGGTGTCCTCACCGTCGGAGATGACGCTCACGCGAACGAGCGAGTCGTCCCCGACGATCGCCCCCGAGTACCCGTGATCGGCCTCGCAGGTCTCGTCGCCGCACGTCGCGGGCTCGAGCTCGATGCGCGAGTGGATTCTCCAGCCGACGGCAAGCACCAGTTCGCTCGGCAGGTCACCGTCGCGGAAGTTCTCAGGGTGATGGACAACATGCGTGAGCGCCATGTTCTGTATCGAGGCGAGCGTCGCCGATTCCACGGTGGCAGAGGCCTCGTGCAGCGACTGATCAACGTGGCCCTCGCCGTCGTCGACGTGCAGCCGCAGGAGGCGGCGATCGGTGATCACGAGCACCGTCATGTGCCGGCGCACCTCGTCCGCGTCGAAGGTGGTCTCCGCGTGCACAAAGTGCGCACGAATGCCCTCCACGCCGATCGCTGTGCGCAGAACGTGGGAGACGAGCGCCGGGTAGTAGCCTGCCGTCGCGACGGCCTGCTCGAGGGTGCCTTGCATGCGCGCCATTGTTTCATGCGCCGCCCCGTTGCACCGCAGGCTGTGGCGACTTCGACAGCGCGCCTGTGCCGCAGCGTCGGGCCGCTGGGAGAGAATACGGGGAGTCTTGACCCCTTAGGAGCCCCATGAGTGACGGCCAGATCGTCGACATCGACGTCGCCGCCGAGATGGAAACGTCGTTCCTCGAGTACGCGTATTCCGTCATCTATGCCCGCGCACTGCCCGACGCCCGCGACGGCCTCAAGCCCGTGCAGCGTCGGATCATCTACACGATGGGCGATATGGGCCTGCGCCCTGACCGCCCGTACGTGAAGTCCTCGCGCGTGGTCGGCGAGGTCATGGGCAAGCTGCACCCGCACGGCGACCAGGCCATCTACGACGCGCTTGTGCGCATGGCGCAGTCCTTCTCGCTGCGGCTGCCGCTCGTGGACGGTCACGGCAACTTCGGCTCTCTCGATGACGGCCCTGCTGCGTCCCGGTACACGGAGGCGCGGCTCGCGGGAGCGGCGATGCCGATGATCGCGGACCTCGACGAGGACGTCGTCGACCTGGTCCCGAACTACGACAACAAGCTCATGCAGCCCTCGGTGCTGCCCTCTGCGATCCCCAACCTGCTGGTGAACGGCGCCACGGGCATCGCGGTGGGCATGGCCACCAACATGGCGCCGCACAACCTGGTTGAGGTGATCTCCGCCGCGCGGCACCTCCTCTCGAATCCAGGCGCCAGCCTTGATGAACTGATGCGCTTTGTGCCGGGACCCGATCTGCCGTCCGGAGGCAAGATCGTCGGTCTCGAGGGCGTGCGCGAGGCCTACGAGACGGGCCGCGGGCGGTTTGTCACGCGGGCTACGGCGCGAGTGGAGAAGGTCACGGCCCGACGCGAGGGCCTGGTGGTCACCGAGCTTCCGTTCGGCGTGGGGCCGGAGAAGGTGATCGAGAAGATCAAGGAGTCCGTCTCCGCGAAGAAGCTCGAGGGCGTGAGCGCGGTCGTGGACCTCACGGACCGCCACCACGGGCTCCGCCTCGTGATCGAGGTCAAGAACGGCTTCAACCCCGACGCTGTGCTTGAGCAGCTCTACCGGCTCACCCCCCTCGAGGAGGCGTTCTCGATCAACAACGTTGCACTCGTTGACGGCGAGCCGCGCACCATGGGCCTGCGCGAGCTGCTGAAGGTGTGGGTGGACCACCGCGTGGACGTGGTGCGCCGCCGCTCGGTGTTCCGGCTCGCGGCCCGTCGCGACCGGTTGCACCTGGTAGATGGCCTGTTGGTCGCGATCCTCGACATCGACGACGTCATTCAGATCATCCGGTCGTCTGAGGACGCGGCCGAGGCGCGCGAGCGCCTGCAGACCGCGTTCGACCTCAGCGAGATCCAGGCCGAGTACATCCTCGAGCTGCGGCTGCGGCGCCTGACCCGCTTCTCGCGGCTGGAACTGGAGAACGAGAAGGCTCAGCTGCTCGCGGAGATCGCGGAGCTCGAGGACATCCTCGCCTCGCGCGAGGCCCTGAACTTTGTGGTGGCGCGCGAGATGGACGCGGTCGCGGCGGCGCATGGCACCCCGCGCCGGACCATCCTCCTTGCCGACGGCGGCTCCGCGGTGACCGCGGCCGTTGGGGCGCGATCCTCTTCGAAGGCACCTGCGCTCGCCATGGAGATCGAGGACTCGCCGTGCTTCGCGCTGCTGTCGGTGACCGGCCTCGTGGCCCGGACCGACGACGACACGGAGCCCGCGCGCGACGGGCGACGCTCGGCGCACGATGTGCTGCGTTCCGTGGTCGCGTCGTCCGCTCGTTCCGACGTTGGCGTGGTCACCTCCGCCGGCCGCATCCTGCGGCTGTCGCTCCTCGACGTCCCAGCCCTCGCGCCCACGAGCGAGCCGCCGTCGCTCGGCGGCGGCTCTCCCCTCGCCGAGCTGGTGCAGCTCGAGCGTGGCGAGGAGCCCGTTGCCCTCGTGCCCCTGGACTCGCCGGAACCCATCGCGCTCGGGACTGCTCAGGGCGTCGTCAAGCGCGTCACACCTGGCGATGTGCCCGCCAAGGACGCGTGGGAGGTCATCTCCCTCAAGGACGGCGACCGGGTCGTCGGCGCCGGTATCGCCCCGGATGGCGCGGAGTTGGTGTTCGTGGCGGACGACGCGAGCCTGCTCCACTTTGAGGCGACCCAGACGTCGGCGCGCCCCCAGGGCCGGGCCGGTGGCGGCATCGCGGGAATCAAGCTCGCGCCCGGAGGCAGGGTCGTGTTCTTCGGCGTGGTCACCTCCCCCGACGACGCCGTGGTCGCCACGATCGCCGGTCCCGCTGACGCTCTCCCTGGCACCACTCCCGGCTCCGCGAAGTGGACGCCGTTCAGCGAGTACCCCTCCAAGGGTCGCGCCACGGGCGGCGTCCGCGCGCAGCGTTTCCTCAAGGGCGAGGACACCCTCTTGCACGCCTGGGTGGGGCCCGCGCCCTCTCGCGCAACCTCGAGCGCTGGCCAGGCCGTTGACCTTCCCGCCGAGCCGGGCCGACGGGATGGCTCGGGTTCGCCTCTCGCCGCACCTGTCCTGGGGCTTGGGTGACGCTGCAGTTCTCCATGGAGCAGCGGCCCACAGCCGCGCAGTACATCGCGCTGCTCGAAGCCGCTGGCATGGCGCATCGCAGACCCGTCGACAAGCCCGACGTCATTCAGGCGGCGATCGATGGCGCTCAGCTCATGGTCACCGCGTGGGACGGCGACTCGCTCGTGGGCGCTCTTCGCGCCATCACGGACTTCCACCTGCACTGCTACGTGTGCGAGATCGCGGTGGACCCCACGCGCCAGCGTGGAGGCATAGGGCTTGAGCTGCAGCGGCTGCTGCGCGCGCAGCTTGGGCCCGAGTGCCGCATCAAACTGTCATCCACGCCCGACGCCGCCAGCTACTACCCGCACATCGGGTACCAGCGTGTTGAGTTCGCGTGGGAACTCAAGGCGGGCGCCGCACTCAAGGAAGGCACCACGCTCTAGCTGTCAGCCGGTCGGCGCCGGCGGATCACGAGGCGCCGCACCAATAGACCGAGGCCGAGGCCCACGGTCGCGTTGACGGCACCAAGCAGCGCCGCGCCGGCGACGATCGCGACCGTAGCGTCAGGGAGGAACGCGATCACGATTCCCCACCCAATGCCGATCGCCACCACGGCGCCAAGCATCCATTGCCATGTCTGTGGCACGAAGAACGCCGCGATGAACGCGACGAGCAACACCGTTGGAATCACCATTGCCTCCCCGCGCCCGACGCTACTCCCTACCGAACGCCCACCGCTTGTCCGTCACAAGCTTCGCGGCAACCAGCCCCACCATGATCGACAGCACCACGAGCACCACCTTGAGGATTCCCGCCGTCGCGGCGGTGTAGTCCCCCTGGTTGAGCGCGACGAGTGCCTCGTGGGCGGCCACGCCCGGGATCATCACCAAGACCGACGGCACCGAAAGCGTGATGACCGGCCAGCGCCCGCCCCGGGCCGCGAAGGCCGCGAGGCAGCCCACGAGCAGGCACGCCACGGCCGTCGCCGCCTGCACCGGCATGCCCCTCTCCACCCCCCACAGCCGCCCCGTATTGGCCACCATTCCGATCACGCCTGCGGTCAGCGCGAGCCGCCACGGACTGTTGAACATCACCGCAAACCCGGCCACGCCTACCCCGCTCGCCACGGCCCAGAGTGTCACCTGCCAGCCAATGGCGAGCCCAGCGTCGGACCGCGGGGCGGTATCCAGGGTCACGGCGAGGGATACCGCCCACACGCTCACGCCGGCGGCCATCGTGAGCATGGTGCCGTAGGCGATGCGCTCGATGCCGGCACGGAGGTCGAACTTGGCCATGTCGAGGGCACCGGTGATGAGTGCGAAGCCTGGCAGCAGGAACAGCACGGAAGAGATGTAGCCGGCCGCGTGGGTCTCGAGACCCTCGCCGGTCGCGTTCACGAGCGCGATGCCTCCCAGGTACGCGAGCGACGCCACGGCTGCGGCGACCAACACAGAGCCGAACGCGTTGAAGTGGCGGTGCACGAGCGTGCGCCGCACCGCCTGGCCCAGGAGCGCGGCGATGAACACCACGAGCACCTCCCACGGCAGCGCGTGATTGAGGACCGCGAAGGCCGCACACGCGATCCCTGCGGCCGCGGCGTTCGCGAGCCCCGGGTAGAGCGCGGGCGCGGCCTCGATCTCGTCGAGCGCGGCGTGGACCTCGGCGGCGGTGAGTCGTGGCGGCAGGTCCCTGCGGAAGCGATCGAGCCGGGCGATGCGGTCGGTGTTGACCGCGAACGAGCGGTTCTCGGCGACCTCGGTGCGGAAGATGCGGCCCCGGTGGCTCGTGGCCGCGATATCGGTGAACGACACGTGATACCTGGGACGATCGATGCCGAGCGCCGTCGCGACAGCAGACATCGTCACTTTCACGCGATAGCTCGCGGTTCCGGACGCCAGCATGAGCAGGCCCGTCCGCACCACCGCCCCTGACTGCGCGATGAGCTGCACCGGCTCGAGCGCTTCCTCGAGTTCGCGGGTGGTTGGCGGCGGCTCCTCGGTCACGCCACCATCCTTGCGCATTCGGCCCGACGGCAGGGCTGGCTTGGGTCCTAGGCCAGCCAGTTCCAGAGTACGTAAGCGAGCATGAGCAGTCCGATTGCGATGTCGGAGACCATCGCGATGTTCTCCTCGCGGTCTCGATGCTTCTTAAGCGCGTGGAAGATGCCGGCCGCGAGCAGGAAGATGCCGCCCGCCAAGGCGGCCGCCGGGCGCCAGCCCTCGTTCCACAGCGACAGCAGGCCGATGAGACCCATGCCAATGTTGGCGAAGCCAAGCTCGCGGACCAGCAGCCACGCCTGCTTGCCCTCGATCCCGAGGATGCCCTCGGAGGTGAGCCCCGGCTTGATCACCTGGCGGATGCCTGCGGTGAACAGTCGCGCGCCAACGGCCCAAAACACGAACCAGGTGCCGATGACCGCCATGACGGCGTCGTCTCCCCCGTTGGCCAGGTCGATCGCGGTGCTGGCAACCGGAAGCACCAGCATGAATCCAAAGACGGCTGCGTAGAACACGCCGTTCAGCCTAGCGAGCGCCTACGCGTCGATGCGGTTCACGTCGAGGTTCGCGGCACCCGCCACGATGAAGTCGCGGCGCGGGGCCACCTCATTGCCCATGAGCAGCTCGAAGACGCGCTCGGCACGCTCCGCATCCGCGGAGGTCACCCGCCGCAGCGTTCGATGCGCGGGATCCATGGTGGTCTCGGCGAGCTGATCGGCGTCCATCTCGCCAAGGCCCTTGTAGCGCTGGATGTCGTCCTTGAACTTGCGGCCGTTCCGGCGCAATCCGGAGAGAGTCTCCTCGAGCTGGCGGTCCGAGTACGTGTAGATGTACTCGCGCTCCTTTCGCGGTGAACCCATGACCTCCACCCTGTGCAGCGGCGGCACGGCCGCGTAGACGCGCCCGGCATCGACCAGGGGCCGCATGTAGCGGAAGAACAGCGTGAGCAGCAGCGTGCGGATGTGGGCGCCGTCGACGTCCGCGTCGGTCATCAGGATGACCTTGCCGTAGCGAGCGGCGTCGAGGTCGAACGTGCGCCCGGACCCTGCCCCGATGACCTGGATGATCGCCGCGCACTCGGCGTTGTGAAGCATGTCGGTGAGCGACGCGCGCTGCACGTTGAGGATCTTGCCGCGGATGGGAAGCAGCGCCTGGAAGTCGCTTCGCCGCGCCAGCTTGGCCGTGCCGAGCGCGGAGTCGCCCTCCACGATGAACAGTTCGGACTGCTCTACATCGTTGGAGCGGCAGTCCGCGAGCTTCGCCGGGAGCGACGAGGTCTCGAGCGCGTTCTTGCGTCGCGAGATCTCCTTCTGCTTGCGCGCGGACACGCGAGCCCGCATCTCGTTGACGATCTTCTCGAGCACGATCGACGCCTGCGCCTTGGTGTCGCGCTTCGTCGAGTTCAGCAGCGCGCCCAGTTCCGTCTCCACCACTCGCGAGACGATCGCCCGCACCGGCCCCGTGCCGAGCACCTCTTTGGTCTGGCCCTCGAACTGCGGCTCGGCGATTCGCACGGTCACGACAGCCGTCAACCCGGCGAGGATGTCGTCCTTCTCGATGCGCTCCGCGCCGTCCTTCGCGGTGATCTTGAGGCGGCGTGCGTTGGCGTCGATGGTCTTGCGCACCACCTTCACAAGCCCCTGCTCGAAGCCCGCGAGGTGGGTGCCGCCCTTAGGCGTGGAGATGATGTTGACGAACGAGCGCACGTCGGTCTCGTAGCCCGTTCCCCAGCGAAGCGCCACATCCACCTGCGCGGTCCGTTGGACCTCTTCGGACACTAGATGGCCGTTCGCCTTGAGCACCGGAACGGTCTCCGTGTACTCGCCGGAGCCCGTGAGTTCCCACGTGTCCGTGACCGCGGCGTCGCGGGCGATGAAGTCCACGAAGTCGCGCGAGCCACCCTCATAGTGGAAGCGCTCCTCCACCCGCTCGGGGCCGCGTTCGTCCCGCACCACCAGCGTCAGCCCGGGCACCAGGAACGCCGTCTGCCGCGCCCTGGTGACCAGCTCGTCGTACTGGAACGCCGCGTTCTTCGAGAAGATCTGTCTGTCCGCCCAGTACCGCGTGCGCGTGCCGGTGACCCCACGCGCAACCTTGCCTACTGTCTTGAGCTCACTGCCCGTGACGAACGGAGGAAGGCAGCGTCGGGCATAGGGCCCGACGCTGGATCGGCGAACGCTCCCGGCTCACCCCTGCGGAAGGCCATGTGGTGGGTGGCGCCGCCGCGGTCAACCCACACGTCGAGGCGCTCGCTCAGCGCGTTGACGACCGAGGCGCCAACGCCGTGCAGGCCGCCAGAGGCGGCGTACGAGCCGCCGCCGAACTTTCCGCCCGCGTGCAGCTTGGTCATGACGACCTCGACGCCCGTGAGACCCGTCTTGGGCTCCACGTCTACGGGGATGCCGCGGCCGTGGTCGCGCACCTCCACCGAGTCGTCGGGATGCAGGATGATCTCGATCTCGGCGCCAAAGCCGCCGAGCGCCTCGTCCACCGAGTTGTCGATGATCTCCCACAGGCAGTGCATGAGCCCGCGCGAGTCCGTGGTGCCGATGTACATGCCGGGGCGTTTGCGCACAGCCTCGAGCCCCTCGAGGACGGACAGGTGGCGGGCGGAATACAGCTCGGTAGTCACGCGGTGAGTCTAGGCGGGAGCGGCGACAGGGCCGCGCTTCCACGCCGGGGCCGTGGAGGGCTAGCGCCGTTCCTTCGCCGCATCGCCACGCAACGCCTGCATCGCGACGTTGTCTCGCTTCTCGAAGAAACCCAGGTCGTCGTAGAGATGGCGGCCGCGCTCCGTAGCGTGGAGCTCCACCACCTCGATGCCTCGCCTGTCCGTCTCCTCGAGGAGTGCGTTCATGATGGCTCTCGCGTAGCCCTTGCGGTAGTGCTGCGGCGCGGTGGAGACCCATTGGACGTAGCCCACGAGCGGCGAGTGCCTGCCCGGGCGCGGCAGGCGCGGCTCCACGTTCACGAGACCGCAGCTCGCAAGACCGCCCTCTGGGGCGTCGATCACGAAGCCAATCAGATCGCGCCCAATGCGCTCCTTGACGATCCGCGTGGATTCGAGCGCCCACTGCGGCGTGGGCTTGGCGCCGACGGACTTGTACATGAGTGCGCCCAAGTGGACGATCTCCGCGGCGTCGTCCGGAACCGCAGGCCTCACCACTGTCATTTCAGTGCCAGAACACAGCGACGATGACGTTGACGATCGTCAGGAGGAACACCGACCAGAACGCCCACGCGACGGCGCCCTTCTTGCGCGTGGCCTCCGCAATGCCTACAACCGCGAGCGCGATCAGCAGCTTGACCGCGATCTTGGCGTGGTCGGGGTCGGCGTCGTTCGCGTAGGCGACGCCCACGAGCGCGAGGCCGGTGACGATCTGCGCGCGGGCACCCCACACCATGACAGTCGTGATGCGCTTGGCGTCGGATCGCAGCTGCTCGAACGCGGGGCCGATGATCGCCGCGGCGCCCAGGATGTGCAGCGTCAGCAACGTGTAGCGCAGGAAGTCCACGTGATTCTCCGTTCGGGGTCATGTCGATGCTAGCGCCCTCTCCCTCCACCTCCTCTCGGTACACACGGGTCGTTTCCCGCGCGGTAACGACACCGTTGTACCGAGAGGATGCAGGGGCGGCGGGGTTCACAGGGGCGCGGGGTTCGCAGGGGCGGTGGGGTTCGCGGGACCGATCGCGGAGAGGTCCGTCAGGAACCTGCGGCCGTCGGTTCGTGACGGACACTCCGCGCAGACGTCCGTCGTGAACCCGCACCGACGCCACGCTCCGCGCAGACGTCCGTCGTGAACCCGCACCGACGCCACGCTCCGCGCAGACGTCCGTCGTGAACCCGCACGGACGCCACGCTCCGGGCGTCACAACCCCGCGGTAGCGACACCCTTGTACCGAGACGATGCGGGGGTGGTGGGACCGTAGGCTGGCGCGGTGACCGTGCACCGCTCCCCCGTACGCGGCTCGGTGTACGCACTCACGGGCGCCCTCCTCTTTGGCGTCAACGGCTCGGTCGCGAAGGTTGTGATCGGCGCGGGCGTCACCGCGGCTCAGCTGACGTTCCTCAGGACCCTGTCGACGGCGGTCATCGCCGGCGCCGTGCTCGCGGTCTCCGCGAGGGAGCAGTTTCGCATCTCCGCCCGCGACGCCGCCGGTCTTGCCGCCCTCGGCGTGGCCGGCGTCGCGATGATCCAGTGGCTCTACGCGGTCGCGATCTCTCGCCTGCCCGTTGGGGTGGCGCTGCTCATCGAGTACACCGCGGTCATCCTCGTTGCTCTCGCCGCGTGGCTGCTGTTCAAGGAGCAGGTGCACGCGCGGCTGTGGCTCGCTATCGCGTTCGTCGTCATCGGGCTGTCGATCGTGGCCGAGGTCTGGGACATCAGCCTCGACTGGATCGGCACGCTTGCGGCGCTCGCTGCCGCGGTCGCCTACGCGTTCTACTTCCTGGCGGGCGAACGCGGCGTGGCCCGCCGCCCAGCGATGGCGGTGACCTTCTGGGCCTCCGCCTTCGCGACGGCGTTCTGGGCGCTGTTCAGCGGCTGGTGGCGGCTGGACCCCGCGCTCATGAGCAGCACGGTGTCCCTCACGGGCGCGCTCGACGACGTTCACGTGCCGCTGTGGGTCCCGACGCTTTGGGTCATCACGCTCGGCGCGTTCGCGCCGTTCGTGCTGAGTTTCGCCGCGCTGCGCCATCTCTCCGCCACGGCGGTCGGCATCCTCGCATCCTCGGAGGTGCTGTTCGCCTTCGTCGTGGCGTGGGTGTGGCTCGGAGAGACCCTCATCGCGGTCCAGATCGCGGGCGCGGCCCTGGTGCTCGCGGGGATCGTGGTAGCCCAGACCGCGCGCGATCGCGCCGCGGACGGCGAGCCGGCGTCGGCCCTCCCTGAGGACCCGGCGACGGTGCCGTAGAGGCTAGGGGCGCAGCGGCTCCGCGGCCGCGTCACCGACCACGGTTCGCCACGGCACCACGTCATACGACGTGATGAGGCCTGCCGTCATGTAGGGATCGCCCTTGACAAACTCGTGGATCAGCTGCGGGTCGTCGACGCTCCACGCGATGATGCCCTCGCTCACGGGATCGCCCGCTCCCCCGGCGATCAGCACTCGCCCTGCATCGGCCTCCGCCCACAGTCGGGTCAGGTGCTCGTCTCTGTACGGGCCACGCTTCGCGTCGATCCCGTCGACGTACTGGTACCGCAGAAGGTAATGCGGCATCAGTCGAGGTAGTCGCGCAGGACCTGCGAACGCGAGGGGTGGCGCAGCTTCGACATCGTCTTGGACTCGATCTGGCGAATGCGCTCGCGCGTCACGCCGAAGACCCGGCCGATCTCGTCGAGCGTCTTGGGCTGACCGTCGGTGAGCCCAAAGCGCATGCCCACCACACCGGCCTCGCGGTCGCTGAGCGTGTCCATGACCTTGCTGAGCTCCTCCTGGAGCAGCGTGAAGCCAACGGCGTCCGCGGGAACAACGGCCTCGGAGTCCTCGATGAGGTCTCCGAACTCGCTGTCGCCGTCCTCGCCGAGGGGCGTGTGCAGGGAGATGGGCTCGCGGCCGTACTTCTGCACCTCGACGACCTTCTCAGGCGTCATGTCGAGTTCTGCGGCGAGCTCCTCGGGCGTGGGCTCGCGGCCCAGGTCCTGGAGCATCTGGCGCTGAACGCGGGCGAGCTTGTTGATGACCTCGACCATGTGCACGGGGATGCGGATGGTGCGGGCCTGGTCGGCCATGGCGCGGGTGATGGCCTGGCGGATCCACCACGTGGCGTAGGTGGAGAACTTGTAGCCCTTGGTGTAGTCGAACTTCTCGACCGCGCGGATCAGCCCGAGGTTGCCCTCCTGGATCAGGTCCAGGAACAGCATGCCGCGGCCCGTGTAGCGCTTGGCGAGCGAGACCACGAGGCGCAGGTTGGCCTCGAGCAGGTGGTTCTTGGCGTGACGGCCGTCGTTCGCGATCCACTCGAGTTCGCGGCGCAGCTTGGGGGCGATCTTCTCGCCGGAGGCGAGCTTCTCCTCCGCGAACAGGCCGGCCTCGATGCGCTTGGCCAGGTCAACCTCCTGCTCTGCGTTGAGGAGCGCGACCTTTCCGATCTGCTTGAGGTAGTCCTTGACCGGGTCCGCAGTGGCACCAGCGGTCATGACCTGCTGGGTTGGCGCGTCGTCGTCGCCGGTGGTCACCACGAAGCCGACGGCGTCCTCCTCGGACTCTTCGTCGTCTTCGTCCTCGTCCTCGTCGGCCTCGGCGACCACTGCAACGTCGCCAGTGACGGCGGCGGGGTCGGGCTCCGGGTCGTCAACGACGGCCGCGTCGAGTTCGGTATCGTCGAGCTCGGCGTCGTCAACGACCTCGAGCTCCGGCTCTTCGGTCTTGGCCTTGCGAGAGGTGGCAGTTGCCTTAGCGGGGGTCGTGGCAGGCTCCTCGAGAATCGGGGGCGCATCGTGCCTGCGCGCGGCAGGACGACGCTGTGATGTGGATTGTGGCGCTGCGGACTTGGGAACGAGGCTGGTGGGCCGCGCGCAAATCCATTAAATTGTAACGCCGCTGTCAAGTGATTCGTTCCCCGATCGCACCGGTTTTCTCGCCTCACACCCCCTAATGGGCGCTTTGTCCGGCATGCGCAAGCCAGCCAGGGCGGATCCCGCGGCTGACCGCGAGCAGGACGAGCTCCGCGAGGCGGTAGTTGGGATCGGCGCTCAACGCCACGTCACAACGCTCCTTCGCCTCGTCAAGATTCCCTTCCCACCAGTCCAGCACGGCAACCAACGTGTTCGTCGCCGCCTTGCGAGAGCGTCCGCGCGCGGCCCGCGCCACGCGCTCCACCACCGCGCGGGCGCGCTCCGTGACAAGCAGGTTCGGTCGCGCGTGGCCGACGAGCGCCGCATCCAGGGCGACGGCGACGGCCCCGGTCTCGAGCCCCTCCAGCGCATCGTCCCTCGCCTCAGGCCCCGCCCCGAGGATCGTCAGCACCACCCAGTCGCGCACGCACAGGTCGTCGAGCGTAGCCGCGAGCCTGCGCGCGGCAGTGGCGTCGCACACGGCACCCTCTGCGAGCGCCTCCTCCCACACGAGCGCCGCCGACTCGCGCTGCTCGAAGCGGCGCTGAACTCGCTCGAGCGCCCTGCGCGCATGCTCGGCGTGCTCCTCGGCCCGCCTGCGCGCGTCCTCGACGATGTTCGCGTAGGCGACGGGCACCTCGGGAAGTTCGCGAGGGCAGCACCCGACGTCGAAGCATCCAGGGCGGAACCACTCGCCGTCCTTGACCGCGAGCACCTCCGCGTTCGGGACCGCGACGTCCACCTCCAGGCGGAGCGCCTCAAGCGCAGGGCAGTGGGCGCGCACGTCCGCATCGGTGTAGCTCACGAGCAGCACCGCGAAGCCGCGATCCTCACACAGCTCCTCCGCGACGGCGGCCGCGGTGACTCCCGCGGAGTCCTCGTCAAGCAGCACAGAGCGCGGGATCTCGAAGGCGCACGTGGGCAGACCCGACTCGTTGAGGCTCAACGCCACCACCGCCTCGCTCGGCTCGTGGCCCAGGACCGTAGGGATTCCGGCGACGATCTCGCCGAGGCCAATCTTCAATGTCTCCATGCCGAAACCCTGACGCGGCCGCCCGGCTGGCGCGAGCGTCGGACCGCCGAACGGTGGATAACCCCAAGGTGAGACCACCCTGGGGACGCGCCTCTAGGCTGGTGCCGTGCCCGATGCCACGCAGGACGCGATCGAGGCGGCGATTGCCGCGACCATTGCGGAGGTCCGCGCGACCGCGAGCCCCACAGGCGCCATCGGCGAAGAGCTCATCGATGCACTCGCCGTCGCCGTGCGCGGCGGCAAGCGAATGCGCGCGGCGGCCATCATGGCGAGCTATGCGGCGCACGGTGGAAACGATCCCCATGCCGTCGCTCCCGTGGCGGCCGCGCTCGAGCTCTTCCAGGCGGCTGCCCTCGTCCACGATGACGTGCTCGACGACGCGAACACCCGTCGCGGACGGCCAACGACTCATCTCACGTTCGCCAAGGAGCACGCGGATCGCGGCGGGACCGGCGCCCCGGAGCGCTTTGGCCTCGCGGGCGCGGTGCTCGCCGGCGACCTGAGTCTGGTCGCGGCGACGCGAGCGATCGCCGGCGCGCCCCTGGGCGAGGCGCAGGCAACGACGATGCGCCTGTTCACCGAGATGATGGAACTCGTCACCGTTGGCCAGTACCTCGACATGCGCATCGCGGCCACTCCCCTGACGGCGCTCGACGGCCAGCTGGAGGACATCCGCGCCACGATGCGCGCGAAGACGGCGTCCTACACCGCCGAGTTCCCGCTCGCCCTTGGGGCGAGCGCGGCCGGTGCCTCCCCAGCGCAGATCGAGGCGGCACGCGCGGCGGGGCTGCCCGCCGGCATCGCCTTCCAGCTGCGCGATGACCTCCTTGGGCTCGTAGGCGACAGTTCCGTGACGGGAAAGCCGGTTGGCGAGGACATTCGCGAGGGAAAGCGCACCGTTCCGCTGTGGCACGCCTGGACACGGGCCGACGCTGCCGCCAGGTCCGCGCTCGAGGTCGCCGTGGGCCGGCCAAGCGCGAGCGAGGCTGAGGTCGCCGCCGCGATAGCCGTCATCAGGGAGTCGGGAGCCATCGCCGCTGTGGAGGCAGAGATCGCCGGGCTCACCGCAGAAGCGGACCGCATTGTCGGCGGCCTCGCCATCGCCCCGGAGGGCCGCGCCGAGCTCTCGAGGCTGCTGCTTACCTGGGGCGCGAGAGAGTCCTAGAGCAGCGTCTGAGCGATTCGGCGCACGGGCGCGCGCTTACCGGACCGCAGTGCCGCGAGGGGACTCATGCCGAGTTCCTCCTCGTCCTTGAGCAGCCACTCGAGCACCGCCTCGTCGCTCAGATGCGCGTCCTTGAGCACCGTCAGCGTGCCGTGAAGCCACGGCAGAATCGCGGGCGCGCCATCGAGGTCGACGATGAAGTCCGCCGGAATCTGGACGGTGTTGCGCTCTCCCCGCCGCGTCGACACGAGGGCCCCCTCACGGAGCAGTTCGCGCACGTGAGACGCCGTCACACCAAGGCGATCGGCGAAGTCTGGAACGGTGAGCCACTCGGCGTCTGACATGCGCCAAGACTATCGAGGGTTGCCGTCGGCGCCCTCGCGAGATATTGTCACATGAGTCACTTGAGTCACATCCGTCACACCCTCACCGTCTGGAGGACACCGTGACCTCGTTCACCCCCACCGCAGGAGCGCGCACCAGCGCGATCAGCGCAACGGCCGTGATCTCCGCCACCGGGCTGTTCGCGTCCCCGGCCCACGCCGAACAGGCCCACGAGGCGGGCATCGCCGCAGAGGCGGCCCCCGTCACCGCGCAGCTCGCCGCCCTTCCAGCCTCGATCGAGCGCGCGCTCGCGCCCGCCGCGGCGCCCGTTGTTCTCGCGGTGCCAACCGCTCGCGCCGCGGAATCCACGTCTCGCGTCACCCACGCCGTGGTGCGCGGTGACACCGTCTGGGACCTCGCGCGCCACTATGGATCCACCGTGACGGCGATCGTGGACGCGAACCACCTGGACCGGCGCGCCACGATCCACGTTGGCGACAAGCTCGTGATCCCGGGCGCGACGAAGGCCGCGCACACCAAGACCGCTGCCACGAAGTCGGCCACCAAGTCGTCGACCCAAAAGGCCACCGGCTCCGCAAAGCACACGGTGAAATCCGGCGACACCGTCTGGGACCTCGCCGTCCACTACGGCACCACCGTCGCCTCGATCGTCAAGGCCAACAACCTGGGTTCCCACGCGGTGATCCACGTGGGCGACCGCCTCACCATTCCCGGCGTGAAGGCGACCACGACCACCAAGTCGAGCACAGCGTCGGGCACCACCAAGTCCACGACCGCGGCCGCGCGGTACACCGTCAAGTCTGGCGACACGCTCAGCGCGATCGCCCGCAAGTTCGGCACCACAGTCTCCAAGATCGCGGGTGCCAACGGCATCACGGACCCCTCGTCGATTCGCGTGGGCCAGAAGCTCACCATCCCCGGCGGTGTGCCAACGGGCCTGGTAGGAGACACATTTGCTGGGCGCACGTACTCGAAAGACGTGGTGCGGGGAGCGAACGCGAACAAGCAGCTCCTCAACAACAGCGCCGTGCCCACGCGCGCCCAGACGCGCGCGCTCGTCGAGAAGACGGCCAAGAAGTACGGCGTCAACGTGTCGCTCGCGCTCGCCGTCGCGTACCAGGAGTCCGGCTTCAATCAGCGTGCCGTCTCCCCCGCCAACGCCATCGGCACGATGCAGGTGATCCCGTCCACCGGCGCGTGGGTCTCCACCATCGTTGGCCGCGACCTCGACCTCCTCGACGCCAACGACAACATCACGGCCGGTGTGGTGCTCCTCAAGTACCTCACGCGCAATGCGGACAACCTGGACCAGGCGATCGCCGGGTACTACCAAGGCCTCGCAGGCGTGCGAAAGCACGGCATGAACCCCGACACGAAGCAGTACGTGAAGTCCGTCCGCGCGCTGATGAAAAGGTTCGACTGACCTTGCCCGCACCCGGCATGCCCCTCAAGGGCACGTTGCAGCCCCGCCTAGAATGAAGCCGTGTCCGAGACGCTCACCGACCCCTTGATCGGCCGCGTCGTCGACGGGCGGTACGAGATCCGCAATCACGTGGCGACGGGTGGGATGGCGGCCGTCTACGTTGCCTTCGACAAGCGGCTCGAGCGCGAGGTGGCGCTCAAGGCGATGCACCAGCCACTGGTTGACGACGCCGCGTCGCGAGAGTTCGTGGCGCGCTTCCGCCGCGAGGCGAAGTCCTCCGCGCGGCTCACGCACCCAGGCATCGTGCACGTCTACGACCAGGGCATCGACGGCGAGCTGTCCTACCTGACGATGGAGTACGTGCGCGGTGAGAACCTTCGCTCGCGCATCGCGCAGGAAGGCACCCTCACCATTGGCGAGGCGCTCGGCCTCACCGACGCGATCCTCGACGCGCTCGCGACAGCTCACCGACTGGGGCTCGTGCATCGCGACGTCAAGCCGGAGAACGTCCTCATCGACACCGACGGCCGTGCGCGCATCACGGACTTTGGGCTCGCCAGGGCCGTCACCGAGGTGAACGCCCAGTCGGACACCCTCATCATGGGCAGCCCCGGCTACCTCGCTCCGGAGCTCCTCACCGCCGGCGACGCGGGCTCCCCTGGTGTCGACGTGTACGCGGTGGGCGTCATGTTGTTCGAGATGGTCACCGGACGGCATCCCTTCACCGGCGAGTCCCCCGTCGACATCGCCGCGCAGCACGTTCACGAGGACCTTCCCACCCCGTCGACCTTTGCCCCCTGGTTGCCCACGGAATTCGACGACCTCGTCGCGGCCCTCGCGGCACGCGAATCCAGCGAGCGGCCTACGGACGCCGCTGCGGCGCTCGTGCTCGTCAGATCCACGCGCGCACTCATGGACGATCCAACCCTCGACCGACGGGCGGACCCGCCGAGCGGGACGCTCGCGATCACGAGGGATCCCGACGCGACCACCGTGCTCGAGACCCCGGCCGCGGGAATGACCGTCGCGCTGCCGGTCGGGATCGGCCGGCCCTTCGAGCGCGTGGGCACCGACCTCGCCGCCTTCGACGAGGACCCGGACGCCCTGCTGCCAACCAAGCCGCAGCGTCGGGCCTGGTGGTGGGTGGGAGCGATCCTCGCCGTGATCGTGCTGCTCGGCGCCGCGAGCCTGTGGTGGTACAACGCCGTGGGCCCCGGGGCGTTCACGACGGTGCCGTACGTCGAGGGGCAGACTCAAGAGGACGCCACCCGCATGCTTGAGGCCGCCGGATTCACCGTCAAGGTCGACGAGCGCAACGATGACGAGGCGATCGAGGGCACTGCCATCGGCACGGATCCCAAGGCGCAGCAGCGCGCGCAGAAGGGCACCGAGGTGACGCTCATCATCTCGCTCGGCCCGGAGATGATCACCGTTCCCTCCGTTGTCGGCAGCCAGGAGGAAGTCGCGCGCGCGGCCCTCGACGAGGCGCGCCTCACTGCAGCCAAGTCGGAGACCGTCTACGACGACACCATCCCCAAGGGCGAGGTCATCTCTGCGAGTCCTAAGCCAGGGACCAGCATCCGCCACGACGAGCCCGTGACCCTCACCGTCTCCGGCGGCCCCGAGCCCATCGTCGTGCCCGACCTCACGGGAATGACGCTCGAGGAAGCGCAGGCCTCGCTCGCTGACTACGCCATGGATGTCACCGTGGAGCACGACCGCACCGAGAAGGTGGCGAAGGGCCAGATCTTCAAGCAGGATCCCAAGGCCGACGCCGACGCCCACCGCACCGATCCGATCACCATCTGGGTCTCCGACGGACCGCCGCTGATCACGGTCGACGACTATGTGGGGATGGACTACGCGGACGGGGTTGCCGCAGCCAAGAAGGATGGCTTCAACGTGGTCACGAACGGAAAGTACGCGTTCCTCAGCCACAAGAACCACATCGTGGACCAGAGCCTCGCGCCCAATCAGCAGGTCGAAAAGGGCACGACGCTCGTCTTGGTCTACAACTAGATCGTCTCCACTCGCGGGGTTCGCTTGGCGAGCAACTCGGACACGAGGAACGCGAGCTCGAGCGACTGCTGGTGATTCAGGCGCGGATCCACCTTGGTCTCGTAGCGCAGCGCAAGGCTCGCGTCATCGATCTTCTCGGTGCCGCCGAGGATCTCGGTGACGTCGTCTCCCGTGAGCTCCACCAGGAGCCCGCCGGGAACCGTGCCGAGCGCCTCGTGGACCTCGAAGAAGCCCGTGACCTCGTCCAGGATCGTGTCGAACCGACGCGTCTTGAAGCCAGACTCCGAGGTGAACGTGTTGCCGTGCATCGGGTCGCTGAGCCACGTCACGTTCAGGCCCGCGTCCCGCACCGCCTCCACCAGCTGCGGCATGTTGGCGCGGATCTCTTCCGCCCCCATGCGCACGATGAACGTGAGGCGTCCCTCGACGTTCTCCGGGTTGAGCTTCTCGGCGAGCGCGAGCGCCTCCGCGCCGGTCGCCGTCGGCCCCAGCTTGACGCCGATGGGGTTGTGGATCTTGGACATGAACTCCACGTGGGCCCCATCAAGGTCCCGAGTGCGCTCGCCGATCCACACGAAGTGCGCCGAGCAGTCGTACGGCAGGTCCGATCGCGAGTCGATGCGCGTGAGCGCCCTCTCGTAGTCGAGCAACAGCGCCTCGTGGCTAGCGAACAGGTCCACGGTCTTGAGCGCATCGAAGTCGCCTCCGGCCGCGCCCATGAAACGCACCGCGCGATCGATGTCGGCCGCCATCTGCTCGTACCGGGCGTACGAGGGATTCGCGGCGAAGCCCTTGTTCCAGGCGTGGACGCGACGCAGGTCGGCGAAGCCGCCGTGGGTGAACGCGCGCACCAGATTGAGCGTGGACGCGGACACGTTGTATGCGTCGAGCATGCGCTCCGGGTTCGGAACGCGTGCCTCCGGCGTGAACGCCGAGGAGTTGATGATGTCGCCACGGTAGGCCGGCAGCGTGACGCCGTCGCGGGTCTCGAGGTCCGCGGAGCGCGGCTTGGCGTACTGGCCCGCGATGCGCCCAATCTTGACCACCGGCGTCGACGCGCCGTACGTGAGGATGACGGCCATCTGCAGGATCGTCTTGATCTTGTTGCGGATCCGGTCCGCGGTGGCCTCGGCGAAGATCTCGGCGCAGTCCCCGCCCTGCAGCACGAAGGCCTCTCCCTTGCCGGCCGCCGCGAGGTGGCCGCGCAGGACGTCGGCCTCCCCCGCGAATACCAGGGGTGGGACGCGCTCAAGCCGAGCCCTCACGCGCGCTAGTGCATCAGCGTCGGGCCATGCCGGCTGCTGCTTCGCCTCCCGCGTCAGGTACGAGTCAACGCCCGCTGCCGCGAGCCTGTCCCCCGTGTCGCTCATGGCTGCCCAATATCGGCGAGGAGGTCCGTGTACCACTCCTGCGTGACGTCGAAGGGCTTGTGGCCCTTGATGCGCGGGAACTCGATCGCCTTGAGGCGGTCGCCGTCCTCCTCGTCGTGGCCGATCACGCCGGACTCGCCGCGAAGGGCGCACTCCACCGCGTAGTCGGTCATGGACTTGATGAGACGCAGGTCCTCCGGGTTGGCCGCGGCCGAGCGCGAGAAGTAGCCGGACTTCTGCACCATCACCTTCTCGGCGCCGAGGCGCTCCGCGAACTGCTTGGCGAACCAGGCGCCGGGGTTGATGGTGTCGAGCCGCACGTGACCGAAGGCATCGCGCAGCACCTCTCCGCCCGCCTCCTCGATCTCCTTGATGATCTCGGGGACGCCCGCGCCCTCGGACAGGAAGATGTTGACGTTGCCCACCTCGTCCATGACCGCGCGCAGGCGCTCCGCCTCGGCGTCGAGATCGATCGGGGACTCTGGCACGTACACGGCGTGGATGTCCCATCGCTCCTCGCTGAGGCCGATCTCCGGGAGCCATTCGCGCGTGGCCAGCCACTCGCGGTACTTGAGGGCCGACGCTGCCGTGAGCCACCCGCACGCGCGCCCCATGACCTCGTGCACGATGAGCATTCGGGGTCCCGAGCGGTGCTCGCCAATGATGTTCTGCGCGAAAATCGAGCTCTGCTCCGCGGCGGTCCAGGCGCCGAGGCTCTGGCGGATGGGGACCACGTCGTTGTCGATGGTCTTGGGCAGGCCCACGACCGTGAGTCCGTAGTCGTTGCTCGCGAGGTACGCGGCGAGGTCGGCGGCGGTCGTGTTCGTGTCATCGCCGCCGATCGTGTGCAGCACGTCCACGCCATCCTTGACCAGCTGCTCCGCCGCCACCTGGAGCGGGTCCTGACCCTCCTGCACCAGGCCGCGCTTGACGCAGTCGGCGGTGTTGGTCAGCTTCACTCGCGAGTTGCCGATGGGCGAACCGCCGTACTCGTGGAGCAGTCCGGCGTGCTTGCGCACCGTGTCGGTGATGGTCACGCTCTCGCCCTTGAGGAGGCCCCAGTAACCATGCTGGTACGCGATGATCTCCACCTCTGGGGCGATCTCGGTGTAGCGCTCGATCAGTCCGCCGACGGCGGATGACAGGCAGGGGGCGAAGCCTCCGGCGGTGAGCAGGGCAACACGGCGCACTGACATGACGGGCCTTTCACATGGGGGTTATCGCGACCATCCTAGTGGCGGCCAGCGGGCCCCAAGGCTAGGGCGACGGTCCTACCCAGCCGCCCCGGCGTCGGGCCCTTTGGCCTTCTCCATGGAGCGCTTGACGATGGCGGCGTCCTTGTCGACGTACTCCTGGCCGGACAGCTCCTGGATCGCCGTCATGATGCGCGTTGTCGCCACGCGCAGGGCCTCCCGGTCCTCCTGCCTGCCGGCGAACTCGCTGAGGTCAATGGCGCGGCCGATGCGCGCACCCACCTTCACCGCGCGGTTCGGCACGCGCTGGCCGATGGGCTGCGCCTTGTCGGTGCCGATCATGGCTACGGGAATCACCGGAACGCCGGCCTCGATCGCCATGCGCGCCGCGCCCGTCTTGCCGCGATAGAGGCGGCCATCGGGGCTGCGTGTGCCTTCGGGATAGATGCCGAGCAGGTCACCGCCCTTGAGCACCTCAACACCCGTGCGGATGGCCGCCTCGGATGCCCGCCCGCCTCCGCGCTGTACGGGAATGGTGCCGACGCCCTCCATGAAGGCCTTCGTCGCCCACCCCTTGACGCCCTTGCCCTCGAAATACTCCGCCTTGCCCAGGAACACGAGCTTGCGCTTGATCACGAGCGGCAGGAACACCGAGTCAGAGAACGAGAGGTGGTTCGACGCGAGGATCGCGCCGCCCTTCTCCGGGATGTTCTCCTCCCCCTCGTGCCAGGGGTCGTAGTACACCTTGAGCCCGGGCCCAAGGAGTACGTACTTGAAGGCGTTGTAGTACATCAAGACTCCAGTCGTGCGAGCGCCGCCGCTCCCACGATACCCGCGTCGTTGCCCATAGCCGCCGCCACGATCGGGGCCTGAGTGCGGTGCCCCCTTGCCGACAAATGGGAGGACAGCGCCTCGCGCGCGGGGTCAAGCAGCAGGTCACCCGCGCCGATCACGCCCCCGCCAACGACGAATCGCTCGGGGTCGAGCACGGCGGCGAGTCCCGCGCAGCCCTCGCCGATCCAGCGGCCAAGTTCCGCGAGCTGCCCGACGCTGAATTCGTCTCCCTTGAAGGCGAGTTCGGTGATCATGGGGCCCTTGATGGCTGACGGGTCTCCCCCGGCGGCCTCGATGAGCGCGGCCGCGCGCTTAGGGTGCGCCGCCGCGGCCTTCCGCGCCTCGCGCGTGAGCGCAGAGCCTGAGGCGTACTGCTCCCAGCATCCACGCTGGCCGCAGCCGCACGGCTCCCCGTTGGGGACCACCCGCAGGTGGCCAAGCTCCGCGGCGAAGCCGTATGCGCCGCGTAGCATGCGCCCGTCAGCGACGATGGCCGCGCCAAGGCCGGTGCCGATGGTGAGCATCACCATGTGCTGGGAGTCCGAACCAGAACCGTACGCGAACTCGGCCCAGCCTGCGGCGTTTGCGTCGTTCTCCACGACCACATCGATGTCGAGCCTGCCGATGGCCGAGGCGACTCGCTGCGCAAGTGGGTACTCGCGCCACGCGATGTTGGGCGCGAAGAGCACTCGCTCGCGATCCGAGGAGACGAACCCTGCGGCCGCGAGTCCCACCGCGTGAAACTCGTGGTCCACGGCCAACTCGGCGACCGCGTCGGCGATCGCCGCATCGATGCTCGCGGGATCTTGAGGGTTCGTCTTGCGCTTCGTCTTGGCGAGGATGGTGCCGAACTCGTCGACGACGCCGACGGCGATCTTGGTACCGCCAATATCCACACCGACCGCGTGCACGTATTCCAGCCTTTCTTGGAGTCCCCGGAGGCTCTATGAGGGTATCGTTTCCGTCACCGACGCCAAGCCACGGGAGAGACGACGATGCCTACCCAGACGGAGGACTATCCACGCAACATTGTTGCGCTCGCGGAGGGCGGCTGGGTCGCCCGAGGGCCCGAAACGGTGTTCCGCTGGCACGACGACAAGCTCGAGTGGCACGACGTCTCCGGCGACGAGGCCATGGACATGGTCCGACGCGCTTCGCTCGGCCTCATCGCGCAGGGCGTGAAGGTGGGCGATCGCGTGGCGATCATGGCCAAGACCCGCTACGAGTGGACCATCATCGACCTCGCCCTGTGGTCGGTTGGAGCGGTCCCCGTGCCCATCTATGACACCTCCTCGCAGGATCAGATCGACTGGATCACGTCCGACGCGAACGTCACCCGGATCTTTGTCGAGACCGCGAAGCACGCCGAGCTCGCCCGCGCGGTCGCGCTGACCGAGTCACCTCTGCAGCACGTGCACGTGATCGACGAGGGCGCGCTTGACGAGCTCTACCGGCTCGGAGCGGGCGGCGACCACGCCGAGGTCAAGCGCCGTACCGAGAGCGTCGGGCTCGATGACCTCGCCACGATCATCTACACCTCCGGAACCACCGGCAGGCCCAAGGGCGTGCGGCTGAACCACTTCCACTTTGTGCACCACACTCGTGGCATCCAGGAGGCGCTGCCGGAGGTGCTGTATCAGGAGGGCGCCAGCACGGTCCTGTTCATGACCCTCGCGCACGTGTTCGCTCGGCTCATCGAGATCGTGTTCCTCGCCACCGGCGTCATCGTTGGCTTCTGCCCCGACTCCTCGAAGCTCGTGCCGCTGCTCGGCCCCTTCAAGCCGACGCTGTTGGTGGCTGTTCCCCGAGTCTTCGAGAAGGTCTACAACGGCGCAGAGCAGACCGCCGCCGCGGGCGGCAAGGTGAAGATCTTCCGCTGGGCGGCCAAGCAGTCCATCGACTACTCGATGGCCCTTGACACGCCCTCCGGGCCCGGTGTGGCGCTCAAGCTGCGCCACGCGCTCGCGCACAAGCTGGTGCTGCACCGCATCATGGACCTGCTCGGCGGACAGGCGAGGTGGGCCGTGTCCGGCTCCGCGCCGCTGGGTGCGCGCCTTGGCCACTTCTACCGCGGGCTCGGCATCACCGTGCTCGAGGGATACGGTCTCACCGAGACCACGGCGGCGTCCCACGTCAACCGGCCCAAGCTGTCCAAGATCGGCTCAGTCGGGCTCCCGCTCAGCGGCACCGAGGTCAAGATCGCGGACGACGGCGAGGTCCTCATGCGCGGTCCCATTGTGTTCGAGAGCTACCACCACAACCCAGAGGCCACGGCCGAGGCGTTCGAGGGCGGCTGGTTCCACTCCGGCGACGTCGGGTATGAGGACGAGGACGGCTACCTGTTCCTCACCGGCCGCAAGAAGGAGATCATCGTCACCGCAGGCGGCAAGAACGTGGCGCCCGCAGTGCTCGAGGATCGCCTGCGCGCGTACGCGCTCGTGAGCCAGGTTGTCGTCGTGGGCGACGCGCGACCGTTCATCGGCGCCCTCATCACGCTCGACGACGAGGCGCTGCCCGGCTGGCTCAAGAGCCACAGCTTCCCGCCGATGACGGTGGAGGAGGCGGTCAAGAGCCCGATCATCCTGGAGCACCTCGACAAGGCGGTCGAGCGCGCCAATGAGGTGGTGTCGCGAGCAGAATCCATCCGCAAGTACGAGCTCCTCACGGACGACTTCACCATCGCGAACGGCTACCTCACGCCCTCGCTGAAGGTGAAGCGCGCCTTGGTGTTGAAGGATTATGCGGACACGGTCGAGAGCCTCTACACGGACAACAGGGGTGGCGGAGGCAGCGGGGCTCCCGGCCACAACGTCGGCTCGTAACGCAGGTGAGCTAGACGGCCCTTCTCTCGACAAGGCGCAGCGGCGGCACGAGGCCACCAGCTACCAGGGCGGACACGGCGGCCGAGACCTCCGTGTCGAACTCGACGACCGTCGTGAGGGGCTCCGGCTCCGCGGGGCGCACGCCGATCGTGAGGAACGTGACTACACAGTCCGCGCACGCCTTGCCGCGGACCTCACAGGTATCGCAATCAATGAGCATGCCTCGACCGTAGCGACGGGGTACGACACGCCCATGTCGGGGCGTTGACGTAGGTTCGCTACATGCCCACTTCGCCGTCCTCGACCGTTGAGGCGATGCTGCACCTGCAGCGTCGGCTGGACGACTTCGGCGAGCCCCTCTCGCAGACCACCTTCGTCACCGTGGACCTCGAGACCACGGGCGGCAGCCCCACGTCGAGCGCCATCACCGAGATCGGCGCGGTCAAGACGCGCGGCGGGGAGGTGATCGGCGAGTTCCAGACGCTCGTGAATCCCGGCTCGCCCATCCCTCCCATGATCGTCGCGCTTACGGGAATCACCGATGCCATGGTGGTGAGCGCTCCCCCCATCGAGGAGGTGCTCCCTGCGTTCCTCGAGTTTCTCGGCGACGCAGTGCTGGTGGCGCACAACGCCCCGTTCGACACAGGCTTTCTCCGTGCGGCGTGCCGCACCCACGGCTACAAGTGGCCCGGCAGCGAGGTCGTCGACACCGTCACGCTCGCCCGCAGGGCCACCACCAAGGAGGAGGCGCCCAACAAGAAGCTGTCCACCCTCGCGCGCGTCTTCGGCACCGAGGTCACCCCCAATCACCGAGCGCTGTCCGACGCTCGCGCCACCGCCGAGATCATGCACAGGATGTTCGAGCGCCTCGCCGCGTTTGGCATCACCCACCGCGAGGACCTCGACGCCCTACGCAATCCCATGCCAGAGCGGGTGCGCAAGAAGGCGCGGATGGCCGACGCCGTGCCGAGCAAGCCTGGCGTGTACATCTTCCGCGGGCCGCAGGGCGAACGCCTCTACGTTGGCACGTCCAAGAATCTGCGTTCGCGAGTGAAGTCCTATTTCACGCGCGCCGAGCAGCGCCGCGGCGTGAGGGACATGCTCGAGCTCGCCGTCGGCGTCGACACCATCGTGTGCGCAACGGAACTCGAGGCGAACGTGCGCGAGGTGCGGCTCATCGACGAGTTCCGCCCGCGCTACAACCGTCGCTCGGCGCGGCCAGAGCGCACCGCATGGGTGCGCCTCACCGACGAGCGCTACCCGCGCCTGAGCGTGTCCCGGTCTGCGGGGCGCGGTGACGCGGTCCTCGGTCCCATGCGTGGGGCGGCCGACGCTCGGCTGGCTATCGAGGTCACGCAAGTGGCGCTCGGCGTGCGCACGTGCACCACGCGCCTTCCCGTCACACCCCGCGCAGGCGCCAGGGCGTGCCTGCTCAAGGACCTTGGCGCGTGCTCGGCGCCGTGCGTGCTCGGTGGAGACTCCGGTTACGACGGTGTGGTGACCGCCGCCCGCGAAGCTCTTCTTGAGGACCCGAGCACCATGGTGTCGGTAGTGGAGAGAGCGATCGCGGAGCACGCAGAGAGCCTGAACTTCGAGCGCGCGGCCCAGTTGCGGGACGGGGTCAGCGCATTCGTCGAGGGCGCGATGCGCGCCCAGCGCCTCGAGGCCCTTGCCCGATGCTCGATCGTCGCCGTGCGCAGACTCGGCGACGGATGGGACGTGGCGGGGTTCGCCGAGGGTGCGCTCGTCGGATCCGAGCACGTGAAGTCCGGCGTGTGGCAGGCGGCAGAGAGGCTCCGGGCGCTTACCCAGAAGCTCGACGTCGCAACAGCCGTGCTCACGGAGGAGAGGGAACTCGTGTCGCGCTGGCTCGAATCCCCTGGAACGCGACTGCTCTTCGTCGACGGCGAGTGGTCGATGGCCGCCAACGGCGCAGGGCGCCACCGGCGCTGGGTCGCGGCCCGCGAAGCGGACCGCGCCAGCGTCGGTGGCACCCCTCGTTAGCGCGCCGCGATTGGGAAGGTTGGTCCCGCCACCACAACCTTCGTCGCGAAGCCCTGCGCGCGATACGTCACCTTGACGGTGATGCGCTTGCCCTTGTCGGCGGTCTTGACCTTGTACGTGGACGACGTGGCGCCGGAGATCGCCTTGCCGTTCGCGTACCACTGGTAGGTCTTGACCGTGGCCACCGGACGCGAGGCGCCGGGGGTGACCTTGAGGGTGCCGCCAACCTTGGTGGGGCCGTTGAGCCACGTGGGACCCACCTTGAGGGCGAGCAGCGGGACCTTCTTGCCCGCCGAGATCTTCGACACCGCCAGGTAGCCGGACTTCGATCCCGTCACCATGACGGTGACCGTCGTCCCAGCCTGGGAGCGGGTGGGCGTGAAGGTGGACTTGGTGGCGCCCTTGATCGCCTTGCCGTTGCTGTACCACTGGTACTTGAACGACGCCTTGGGCGACCACGCGGAGAGCGTCGCCGTGAGCTTGGAGCCCACCTTGACGGTGCCCGTGATCTTGGGGGTTGACGTCTTGGTGAACGCCTTCAGCACCACCGACGTCTGCGCCGACGTCTTGGTGGCGTCCGCATAGCCAGCGATCACGGAGGTGACCCGAATGCTGATCTTTTTCCCAGCGTCGGCCGCCGTGAGCTTGTACGTGGCCGCATGGGCGCCGGAGATCGCAGAGCCGTTCCGCAGCCACTGATAGGTGAGCGCGGCGCCCGCGGGCGCACCGCTCACGGACAGGGTCTTGCCCACGACGGCAGAGCCCGAGATCTTCGGCACGAACGTCTGCTCGATGAGCGTGCCCTCGACCAGGCTGGCCACACCCCAGCGCTCCGTGGTCTGGTACCCGGTTCCCGTGGGATCGGCCCAGTTGCGGATCGCGGTGCGGGCGCCGCCGGTGGCGTCGTTCACCTGAACGTCGAGACCCTGCACGGTGCCGAGGCCGCCGTACTCGAGGAGGCTGATCGCCGCCTCAACCACGTACCCGCCGGTGACGCGCTTCGCCGACGACTGCAGTCGGTTGGCCTGGAAGGCCTCGTCGCCGGTGCCGAACGATACGACGCCGTCCGCGCTGATGCGGATCTGCGTGTCGTCATAGCGGTACGAGCCGTTCTTCGCGTTTCCGCCGTCCACGTAGATCTCCACGGAGTCCTGGACCCAGGGGTCTGAACCGGTGGTGTCGACCGTGGGGTCGGCGACCTCCGCGAAGACGTAGAGCGTCTGGCCCTTCCAGAGCAGGTGGAACGTGCCGATGGCGCCGTTCGAGCCCGAGATCTCCTTGAGGGTCTGCACCGAGGATGACGTGCTCCATGCAGCGTCGAGCGTCCCGTCGATCACCGGCACCACCGGCGCCTCTGGAACATCCACGTGGGACAAAGGCTCCACGAGGGTCACCGTTCCCGTTGCCCCTGGCGTGTTCCAGCCATCGGTGTCGTCTCCGTCGGTGACGCGCACGTCAAGCTGGATGGCGTCGCCGGCCTGAGCGCTCGACAGCGGAGCGTGCAGCACGGCCGTGTAGCCGCCGTCGCGCGGAACCACCGCACCCAGTTCTCCACCGCTGCGCGGCAGGGTGAAGTCCGTGGAGCCCACCTGAACCGTCACGGCGTCGGCGTCGTCGACCGTGGCATCGTCCACGTCCACGTAGACGGTGAGGTGATCGCTCGACCATCGCGTCTGGAAGCTGGCGTTGGCTCCCGCGGAAAGCAGCGGCAGCAGGTTCCACTCGCCCGACGCTGCTCCCGCGGCGGTGGCGGGGACGTCACCTTCGAAGGAATTGGCTGTGCGAATCCTCGCCGGAAGGTCCCCGGCGTCGGCGATGCCGTAGTACGCGGGCTTCGCCTGGAATCCGTCGTCGAACACGAGCGGACCGCCGCTCGAGTCGCGCCACGAACGACCGTCCGTGAGACCCCACAGGGTCACAGAGAACATGTCGGCAGCGTGGGCCCGGAAGATGTTGAACGCGTCGCGGTAGTAGTAACCCTGGTCAACGAACTTGGCCTGGGATTCTGGCGTTCCCGTGGGAGCGTCGAGTTCCGTGACCGCCTGCAGCAGACCGGTGGCCTCGCCCGCGGTCAGTGCCTCATCCATTGCGGAGACTGGTGTTGCCAGGCTCACGTGGAACTGGTGGCCCATCCCGTCGATCGGGACGTCGTTCGCGATGAGGTTGTTGATCAGCGTGAGGTAGCGGGCGCGCTTGCCCGACTGCTCGGTGTTGTAATCGTTGATGAACAGCTTCACCGGGCGATCTGCACCGACCGCGGTGTGGTCGCCGTGGTTGAACGCGGCATCCGCGTAGCGGAACGCGTCCGCGATGTACTCATCGCCGAGCACCTGGTACCAGCGCGAGTTGCGCAGGCCGCCGGTATCCGGCGAGGCGCCGTCGTTGACCACCTCGTTGACCACATCGAACGCCTGGATGGGGTTGCCGTCACCGTAGTCGCCCCATTGGGCGAGGTAGTCGGCGACGTTGTTGATGTGAGTCTCGAGCCGCTCGCGGAGCAGCTGCTTGTCCGCCTCGGAGTTGGTCAGAGGCGTTGAGTCGGTCGCGCTCTTGTTGAAGAACCAGGCCGGCGTCTGGCTGTGCCACACGAGCACGTGACCGTAGACGCGGAGGTCGTTGGCCTTCGCGTAGTCCATGAGCGACGCGATCTCGGAGTTCGGGCTCCACTCGCCGTTGGCGTTGTACCAAGCCTCGGGCTTCATGAAGTTCTCCGGCGTCACCTGGTTGAAGTGCTTGAGCAGCAACTTCGACCCAGGCCCCGCGGTCTCGCGGCTGTCGATCGCCACACCAACCGGGAACGAGACCGTGTCCTTGATGGGGGGTGAGGTCCTGGATCTGCACCGCATCGGGAACCTTGATCTCGATGTCGTCGAGCATGAACGGCGTGGTGTTGCCGATCGCGTCCGAAGACGACCACGGCGTCTCGAAGTAGATGAACGCCCTATCGCCGGAGGCGATCGTGAACTTGGTGTTGAGCTGCGTCCATCCGTCCGCCGTCAAGCCCGTGAAGGTCTTGAGAGTCGTGAACGTGGA
Source organism: Demequina sp. (assembly GCA_024707205.1). Classification (NCBI taxonomy): domain Bacteria; kingdom Bacillati; phylum Actinomycetota; class Actinomycetes; order Micrococcales; family Demequinaceae; genus Demequina; species Demequina sp. The sequence goes on along the minus strand of JANQAD010000001.1, from coordinate 2,196,486 downwards.
CTCGCCGGTCTGCGCGGTGAACACGAGGTTCGCGGTCGGAGTGCCAGCGAACTTGGCCCACGCGGTCAGCTCGTACTGGACTCCAGGCTCGAGCACGCCGTCGACGTTGATTCCGAGCCCGCTGCCCTGAGAGGTGCGGTCGGAGACGAGCGCCGACTGCGCTCCGCCGTGCTTGTCTGTGGTGGTGACGCCGACGGTGTGCGGCCCTGCCGACGCCTCGCGAGCGACCCAGCCCTGCAGTCCGTCCTCGAAGTCGGCGTTGATCAACACGGTTCCGGCAGGCGGTCCCGTGGTCTCGTCGCATCCGCCCAGGTAGGTGACCGTGACGTCGTCGATGAGGTAGTCGAGCAGACCCTCGACCTCGATATACAGCTTCGCTGAGCTCGCTCCCGCACCCGGCGTGAACGTGCCCGTGACGACCTGCCACTCACTCGCCGTGCCCGTGGCCGTGTTGCCGACCCACGCGTACTCATTCGACGCGCCAGGCTCGTTGTAGGTGAAGTGCGCAGCACCGCTCGTGCCGCTGGTGCGCACCTTCGCGGACACGGTGTACTCCACGCCCTCCTGGAACGCGCCAACCGGAGACTGGATGCCGAAGTAGCCAGACGTGCGACCAGACACACTCAACACCGTGTTCGCAGCGTCGTCCGGGTCAGCAACATACGCCAACGTCGGCGAGCCATTCTGCTGCCATGCGCCGAGCGTCTCGTCGGTGAAGTCGAGGCTTGTCTGTGTCTGCGCCGTCGGCACGCACGGCTCGGGCTCACCGGTGCCGTCGCACGGGTGAGCGACGGTGATGTCGTCGATGAGGTAGTCGAGCAGACCCTCGACCTCGATATACAGCTTCGCTGAGCTCGCTCCCGCACCCGGCGTGAACGTGCCCGTGACGACCTGCCACTCACTCGCCGTGCCCGTGGCCGTGTTGCCGACCCACGCGTACTCATTCGACGCGCCAGGCTCGTTGTAGGTGAAGTGCGCAGCACCGCTCGTGCCGCTGGTGCGCACCTTCGCGGACACCGTGTACTCCACGCCCTCCTGGAACGCGCCAACCGCAGACTGGATGCCGAAGTAGCCAGACGTGCGACCAGACACACTCAACACCGTGTTCGCAGCGTCATCCGGGTCAGCAACATACGCCAACGTCGGCGAGCCATTCTGCTGCCACCCACCCAGCGTCGAATCCTCAAAGTTGATCGAGAAGTCGGCGTCGCAGGTGTCGGCGACGCTTCCCGTGATCGTGATGTCGTCGATGAGGTAGTCGAGCAGACCCTCGACCTCGATATACAGCTTCGCTGAGCTCGCTCCCGCACCCGGCGTGAACGTGCCCGTGACGACCTGCCACTCACTCGCCGTGCCCGTGGCCGTGTTGCCGACCCACGCGTACTCATTCGACGCGCCAGGCTCGTTGTAGGTGAAGTGCGCAGCACCGCTCGTGCCGCTGGTGCGCACCTTCGCGGACACCGTGTACTCCACGCCCTCCTGGAACGCGCCAACCGCAGACTGGATGCCGAAGTAGCCAGACGTGCGACCAGACACACTCAACACCGTGTTCGCAGCGTCATCCGGGTCAGCAACATACGCCAACGTCGGCGAGCCATTCTGCTGCCACCCACCCAGCGTCGAATCCTCAAAGTTGATCGTGGTGGAGCCCGGAGCCGGAGCCGCCTGAGACGGCAACGCGACGAATACCGCCGCGATCATTCCGACGAGGCCCGAAAAGGCCGCCAACGCCTTGGTCCTAGACATGAACGCTCCTTTGCGCACACGGGCGGGCCACTCGCGCACTCCAGTGTGCGCGGCGACTTGCGCCGGTCTTGCGTCACCTAAAGCGTTGATCGATTCACACATCGATAACGATTTCGATAACGATGTCGGGAACCGTAGGTGCGAAAGTCGTTTTCGTCAAACCGGAACGCAAATACGCGTGTTACCAGGGACTTCGATACGTTTCGACTGAGAGGTCAGGCGGCGGAGGCCGCGACCCAGCGGTCGAGCGCGGCTGCCGCGGCACCCGATTCGACAGACACCGCTGCGTGCTCAAGTGCGGCCTCGAAGCGCTCCACGATCGTGCCGCTCGCCGTGCCCTGGAGGGTGCCGTCCGCGACGATTGCGGCCGCCGCATTGAGCAGCACGGTCTCTCGCGCAGCTCCCCCGCGGCCGGCCAGAACCTCGCGAACCACCTGCGCGTTTGCCGCCGCGTCGCCACCGCGGATGTCGTCGATAGTGATGCGCGCGAGGCCCAGGTCCGCGCTTGGGTCCAGGCGCAGCTCGGTCACGCCGTCCCCTCGCACCTCCCATACAGAGGCCGCCGCCGTCGCCGAGAGCTCATCGAGCCCATCGTCGCTGTGGAACACGAGACCCTCGCGCCCCTGCTGCGCCAGCACGCCGGCGAGCACCGGCGACACGCGAAGACTTGAGGAGCCGATAGCGCTCGCCTGGGGCTGCGCGGGGTTGGTCAACGGCCCCAGGATGTTCAGCGTCGTCGGGATGCCGATCTCCTTGCGGATCGGCATGGCATGCCGCATCGCGGGATGGAACACCTGCGCGAAACAGAAGGTGATGCCCACCTCCGTCGCCAGCTCGGCAACCCGCTCAGGGGGAAGATCCAGGCGCACCCCCAACTCGGCCAGCACGTCCGCGGAGCCCGAGAGCGACGTCGCGCCCCTATTGCCGTGCTTGACGACCGTGAGGCCCGCGCCAGCGGTCACGAGCGCGGCCATCGTGGTGATGTTCACGGTGTTGAAGCCATCGCCGCCGGTGCCGACGATGTCGACCGTGCGGCCCGGCACCTCGATGCGGATGGCGTGGCTGAGCATCGCGGCCGCAAGGCCGGAGACCTCCTCAGGGGTCTCACGCTTCACGCGCAGGGCTGCGAGGAACGCCCCCATCACCACCGGTGACGCGTTGTCGGTGAGCACCTGATCCATCACCGCCGCGGTCTCCTCCGCGGTCAGGTCGTCATGCTCGACGAGGCGCGACAGGAGCTCCTGGAGCGTCGCCATGGCGTCAGGCTGCCGTTGTCGGCGCGAAGAACTCGTCCACGGCCTCGCGCACGACGAACGGGTCGAGCGGGTGTGCCACCGCAGCGTCGGCCTCCGACCAGGTGGCAAGCCATGCGTCGCCGGGACGCCCGACGAGGAGCAGCACGGGCGGGCAGTTGTACAGCTCCGCCTTCATCTGCCGGCAGATACCCATGCCACCCGACTTCGCCGCCTCTCCGTCGAGGATCACGAGGTCGAATGTCTTGGAGTCGAGTGCTGACGTCACCGCCGCGTCAGTCGCGGCCTCCGTCCACTCCACGGGGTGACCGTGGGTGGTCGCACCGACGGCGAAGCGGACGTTCTCGCGCACATGGAGGTCGTCGCTGTAGACAAGAATCCGCGCGGCCTTGAGTGCAGGAGCGGCCGTTTCATGCGTCGCCAATTCGCTCATGCGGGCCATTCTCGCATGCCCCAAGCACCGGCGTCGGCGACGTCAGATCAGAGGCTCGCCCGAGCGTCGGACAATGGCGCACACCAGGGCACTCGTACGCAATAATGGGACCTATGTCCCAGGCAACGGCCGTCCCTTCGCCGATCCATGCCACGCGACCGAACCAGGTCGCCGTCGGCACGATCGTGTGGCTGAGCTCCGAGTTGATGTTCTTCGCCGGACTCTTCGCCATGTACTTCACGCTTCGCGCCCAGGTCCCCGATGAGTGGGAGAAGTGGACGCCGCACCTCAACGTGCCCTTCGCGGCCGCCAACACCACTGTCCTGGTGCTGTCGTCGTTCACCGCGCAGGCCGGCGTGTGGGCGGCGGAGCGCTACCAGGCAAAGCGCACCGGCTCCATCTTCAACTTCCGCGGATGGGGCGCCCAGGAGTGGTGGGTCCTCACCTACATCATGGGTTCTGTCTTCATCGCCGGTCAGGTGTACGAGTACGCGGGTCTCATTCAGGAGGGGGCTGACAATCTCCTCGAGCCCCTACGGCTCCGTGTTCTACCTCACCACTGGCTTCCACGGTCTCCACGTGCTCGGCGGACTCATCGCCATGCTGTTCGTGCTCGGCCGCCAGTTCATGGCCAAGAAGTACGGGGTCCACGAGGCCACCACCACCATCGTGGTGTCGTACTACTGGCACTTCGTCGACGTCGTCTGGATCGCGCTCTTCACCGTGATCTACCTGATCAAGTAAGGGAGACTGATGAACGCCCTCGCTCGCCGGCGCTACAGCAAGTCGGCCCCCGTCCTCCTCGTTCTCATCCTCCTTGCGCTGCTCACCGCGGTCGGATTCGCCGCGAACGGCTCCCCCGCCGAGGCGTCCACCGCGTCCGCTGATGACATCGCCGAGGGCCAGAAGCTGTTCGCGGCAAACTGCGCCACGTGTCACGGCATGGACGCGCAGGGCACAGAGGGCGTCGCGCCCTCCCTCATCGGCGTCGGCGCCGCGGCCGTGGACTTCCAAGTGGGCACGGGCCGCATGCCTGCGCAGCAGTCCGGCCCGCAGGTCCAGGAGAAGCCGGTCCAGTTCGGCGACACGGAGATCTCGCAGCTCGCCGCGTACGTCGCGAGCCTTGGGGAAGGCCCCGCGATCCCCACTGCCGACATGGTGGACCCCGCACTCGGCGATCCCGCAGTCGGCATGGAGATCTTCCGCACCAACTGCGCGATGTGCCACGGATCCATCGGTGGTGGCGGCGCGCTCACCCAGGGCAAGTTCGCACCCAACCTGTGGAGCACCTCCAACACCCACATCTATGAGGCCATGCTTGTGGGCCCGCAGTCGATGCCCGTGTTCAACGACGCGAACATCACTCCGGAGAACAAGCGCAACATCATCGCCTACCTCGACTTCCAGAAGCAGGGCTCTCCCGGCGGCCTGAAGCTCGGGAGCATCGGCCCTGTCGCCGAAGGCTTCTGGGGCTGGCTTGTCGCCCTCGGCCTGATCATCGGAAGCACCGTCTACGTGGGAGCCCGCGCCTCATGAGTACCGACGAGAAGCAGCACGAACAGTCCGCGGTGCACGCGGACGGCGAGTGGATCAACCCTGGGCTTCCGCCGCACCGTCCCCGCAGAGCGGACGTCGATCCCAAGGCGGCCAAGCGCGCTGAGCGCCAGACCGCGGCGCTCTTCGGGATCTCTATCCTCGGCACGATCGCCGCGCTCGTCGTGTACTTCGTGCAGGACCAGACCGAAGAGGTCGCGTCCATCCGCCTCGTCAACATCCTGCTCGGCATCAGCCTGTGCTTCGCGATGCTCGGCATCGGCCTCGGCGCGATTCACTGGGCGCGCACGCTCATGCGTGACCACGAGATGGTTGAGGAGCGCCACGCGCTCCGCACCTCAGACGAGAACCGCGAGATCGCAGTCCAGTACCTCAAGGATGGCGCGGAGGACTCTGGCCTGACCACGAGCCGTCGCACACTGCTCAAGGGATCGCTCATCACCGCGGTGGCCATCGCGCCGCTCGCCATCCTCGTGCCGCAGATCGGCAACATGGGCGGCGACTGGAACGTGTCGAAGCTCCGTCACACGATGTGGGCCAAGGGCACGCGGCTGGCCCGCGACCCCGACGGCACCCCCATCAAGGCGGCCGACGTCACGATCGGCTCCGTGTTCCATGTGATCCCCGAAGGCCTCAACGACCTTGAGCACGGCAAGCTCGAGGAGAAGGCCAAGGCCGTCGTCCTGCTGATCCGCATGGATCCCCGCGACCTGAACGTGCAGGAGGGCAAGGAGGACTGGTCGTTCGACGGCATCATCGCGTACTCGAAGATCTGCACCCATGTCGGCTGCCCGGTGGCGCTGTACGAGCAGCAGACGCACCACCTGCTGTGCCCGTGCCACCAGTCGACCTTCGACGTGGCCAACGGCGCAAAGGTGATCTTCGGTCCCGCGAAGCGCCCCTTGCCGCAGCTGCCCATCGCGGTTGACGACGAGGGCTACATCATCGCGCAGAGCGACTTCCATGAGCCCGTCGGCCCCTCGTACTGGGGCCGCCTCAAGGGAGGCAGCACCCCATCCCCCTCGACGAGCCAGGAGGCTGACGCGTAATGGGCGCCAAGGTCAACGCCGCCGCTGCGGGCACCGCCAACTGGGTCGACGACCGCACGTCGATCGGCGGCTTCGTCAAGTTCTTCTCGCGCAAGCTCTTCCCCGACCACTGGTCCTTCATGCTTGGCGAGATCGCGCTGTACTCGTTCATCGTGCTGCTCATCACGGGCATCTTCCTCACCGCGTTCTTTGTTCCGTCGATGGACAGCGTGACGTACGAGGGCACGTTCGCCACGATGCATGGCGTCACCATGTCGAAGGCCTTCGAGTCCACCCTCGTCACGAGTTTCCAGGTGCCCGGCGGCATGCTCATCCGTCAGATGCACCACTGGTCCGCGCTGCTGTTCACCGCCGCGATCGTCACGCACATGGCGCGCGTGTTCTTCACTGGCGCGTTCCGCAAGCCGCGCGAGATCAACTGGCTCGTGGGCTTCACGCTCATGATCATGTCGCTCGCTGCGGGCTTCACTGGCTACTCGCTCCCCGACGACGTCCTCTCCGGCAACGGCCTCCGCATCATCGACGGCGTCACCAAGTCCATCCCGATCGTCGGCACGTACATCTCGTACTGGCTGTTCGGCGGCGAGTTCCCCGGCGAGGCCCTCATCCCCAGGATGTTCACCGCGCACATCCTGCTCGTGCCGGGCATCATCCTCGCCCTGATCGGCGTCCACCTGTTCCTCGTGTTCCTGCACAAGCACACGCAGTACCCCGGCGGTGGCCGCAAGGACACCAACGTCGTCGGCCTCCCGCTGTTCCCCGTGTACACCGCCAAGGCCGGTGGATTCTTCTTCGTGGTGTTCGGCATCGTCGCGCTCGTTGCGGGCCTGTTCACCATCAACCCGGTGTGGAACTACGGGCCCTACGACCCCTCCCCCGTGTCCGCCGGCACGCAGCCCGACTGGTACATCCTGTTCATCGACGGCGCCCTGCGCATGATGCCGGGCTGGATCGCGGGCCACCCAACGGAGTGGGTGATCGCGGGCTACACGCTGTCGTGGAACATCCTGATCCCTGCCGTGATCCTTCCCGGCATCTTCTTCACGTTCCTGGCGATCTACCCCTGGCTCGAGGCCTGGGCAACGGGCGACCGCGGCGAGCGGCACGTGCTCGACCGCCCGCGCAATGCACCAGTGCGCACCGGCATCGGCGTGGCGCTCGTCTCGTTCTACGTGATCCTCGTCATTGAGGGTTCGAACGACATCATCGCCAACCTCTTCCACCTGTCGCTCAACGACATCACGAAGGTCACCCGCATCGGCATCTTCGCGCTGCCGATCATCTCGTTCCTCATCACGCGGCGCATCTGTTACGGCCTGCAGCGCAAGGACCGTGAGCTCGTGCTGCACGGCCACGAGTCCGGCCGCATCGTGCGTCACGAGCACGGCGAGTACATCGAGGTGCACGAGCCGCTCACCGCCCAGCAGGTCTGGCTGCGGGTCTCGTACGCCGACATCGCGCCCCTCGAGATCGGGGACGAGTTCAACGCGCGTGGCGTGCGCCGCAAGGGCTTCAAGTGGGATCGCTTCAAGCAGCGCCTGTCTCGCTTCTACTTCGAGCAGCGCATCCAGCCCGTGTCGCCTGCCGAGTACGAAGAGGCACAGCACCACGCTCACCACTAGCCGCCGGTTCCGGGCTGGAATGCCCGACGCCATGGCTGGGTTGTCGCCTACGTCGGGTCTGGCGTTTCGCTAGGCTCGAGGAGTTCCCGGAAACCGCCTAGGCAGCCGCCTGGGCACAACGATGGAGGAAAGAATGGCCGTCTACAGCCTTCCCGACCTCGACTACGACTACGGCGCCCTCGCGCCGCACATCGCTGGCGAGATCATGGAATTGCACCACTCGAAGCACCACGCCGCGTATGTGGCGGGCGCCAACACCGCGCTCGACCAGCTGGCTGAGGCGCGCGAGAGCGGCAACTTCGGCGCCGTCGCCGGCGTGGAGCGCGCGCTCGCGTTCAACCTCGGTGGGCACACCAACCACTCGATCTTCTGGACCAACCTCTCCCCCGACGGCGGCGACAAGCCCACGGGCGACCTCGCGTCCGCGATCGACAACGACTTCGGATCGTTCGACGCCTTCCAGGCGCACTTCACGAACAACGCGATGACGATCTTCGGCTCTGGGTGGTCGATCCTCGCGTGGGACACGATCGCCAACAAGCTGCTCATCGTTCAGCTCTACGACCAGCAGGGCAACGTGCCGATCGGCCTCATCCCGCTCCTCACGCTCGACATGTGGGAGCACGCGTTCTACCTGCAGTACAAGAACGTGAAGGCCGACTACATCAAGGCGTGGTGGAACGTCGTCAACTGGGCGAACGTCCAGGACCGCTTCGCCAACGCGCAGGGCATGAAGCACGTCAACCTGTAGACGCGAGTCGCCACGAGGGGCCTTCAGCAGCCGCTGGGGGCCCCTTTCGCGTCCCAAGCGCGTTCACCCGATGCCCCCTTGAGTACCTGGGTGCCGATCCCGCGAGGCAACACTCAGGTACCCCCAGGAAGTCTCACCGGCGTCGGACCCCGCCTGAAATGGTGATTTCGCGCAGTTGCAGCGCTGCCAACTACGCGAGATCACCACTAGCGCAGTTGGGCAACGTCGAGCGCGGTGCCGACCCCGGGCCGAACCCAGGACCCGAGTCGGTCTAGACAGCAGACCTAGTGGGCGTGCTGGCCGCGCGAGAACTCGAAGACCCAGCCGACGAGCCCGATGACTCCGAGCACGAGGGCCGGAGCCATGATCCACCACCCGATCGCCAGCGCGGCAAAGCTCAGCATGGCTGCGAGGCCAAGCACCAGCGGCCACCACGACCACGGAGCGAAGATCCCCTGGTCGCCGGACTGCTCCGCGATCTCGCCGTCGTTGCGATCCTCTGGACGCTTTCCGTGGCGCTTCGCGAGCATCCGGAAGTAGATGCCGACCATGAGGAACATGCCGCCCGTGAGCATGATCGCCGGGAACCCGACGAGCTCGTCGAAGTGGGTGACGAAGCCATAGACGATCCCGGAGACGAAGAAGAAGAACGCCGGGAGCAGGAACAGGTTCGATTCGCGGTTCACGGTCTAGTGCCCCTTACGCTCGGCTGCGTCGTCGGTCTCCACCTCGGCGTCGTCGACGACCGGTTCGTGATGCGAAGCCGCGTGGTCGATGGCGGCGGCCTCCGGGAAGTGCAAGTCGAACGCCGGGCGCTCCGAGCGGATCCGCGGAATGGACGTGAAGTTGTGGCGCGCCGGCGGGCACGAGGTGACCCACTCGAGCGAGTTGCTGAAGCCCCAGGGGTCATCGACCTCCACCTTGGGAGCCCGACGCTGGGTGATGTAGACGTTCCACAGGAACGGGAGCGTGGACAGCGCGAGCAGGAACGCACCAGCGGTGGAGACTTGGTTCATCCACGTGAAGCCGTCCTCGGGCAGGTAGTCAACATAGCGTCGGGCCATGCCGGCAACGCCCACCCAGTGCTGGATGAGGAACGTGGTGTGGAAGCCGATGAAGAGAAGCCAGAAGTGCAGCTTGCCGAGGCGCTCGTTGAGCATCCTGCCCGTGAACTTGGGCCACCAGAAGTAGAAGCCGGCGAACATCGCGAACACCACGGTGCCGAACACCACGTAGTGGAAGTGCGCCACCACGAAGTAGGAGTCGGACAGCGCGAAGTCGAGCGGCGGGGAGGCCAGGATGATGCCCGTGAGACCGCCGAAGAGGAACGTCACTAGGAAGCCGATGGACCACAGCATCGGCGTCTCGAAGGAGAGCTTGCCTCTCCACATGGTGCCGATCCAGTTGAAGAACTTCACGCCCGTTGGGACGGCGATGAGCATCGTCATGAACGCGAAGAACGGCAGTAGCACCGCGCCGGTCACGTACATGTGGTGCGCCCACACGGTCACGGACAGGGCCGCGATCGAGATGGTCGCGTAGACCATGCCGGTGTAACCGAACAGCGGCTTGCGCGAGAACACGGGGATGATCTCCGTGATGATGCCGAAGAACGGCAGGGCGATGATGTACACCTCTGGGTGGCCGAAGAACCAGAACAGGTGCTGCCAGAGCACGGCACCGCCGTTGTCCGGGTTGAACACCTGCGAGTGCAGCTGCCGGTCCGAGCCGAGCGCGAGGAGCGCGGCGGCGAGCGGCGGGAACGCGATGAGCACGAGCATCGACGTCACGAGGATGTTCCACGTGAAGATCGGCATGCGGAACATCGTCATTCCGGGGGCTCGCATGGTGACGATCGTGGTGATGAAGTTCACCGCACCGAGGATGGTGCCGAAGCCCGCGAGCGCGAGGCCGAAGACCCACAGGTCGCCGCCGAGCGACGGCGAGTAGATCGCGTTCGACAGCGGCGCGTACGCGAACCAGCCGAACGATGCCGCGCCCTGCGGCGTGAAGAAGCCGGCCATGGCGATGACGCCGCCGAACAGGTAGAACCAGTACGCGAGCATGTTGAGCCGCGGGAACGCGACGTCGGGCGAGCCGATCTGCAGCGGCATGATCACGTTCGCGAAGCCCGCGAAGAGCGGCGTGGCGAACAGCAGCAGCATGATCGTGCCGTGCATCGTGAACAGCTGGTTGTACTGCTCGGCCGACTGCACAACCTGCATGCCGGGCTCGAAGAGCTCGGCGCGGATGAGCAGCGCGAGCAGACCGCCGACGACGAAGAAGAAGAACGACGTGATCAGGTACAGCTTGCCGATCACCTTGTGATCGGTTGACGTGATCCAGTTCACGACAATCGAGCCCTGCTTGCGCGGCGCAATGGGGACTGCCGGCGCCAAGGTGCCCGGGGCGTCGGCCTCATACGCGACGGTCGCCATCAGTTGCCCTCCTCGGCGTTCTCTTCGGTGATGTGCACCACCTGGTCACGGCTGTACTCGATCCCGAGCTGGCCCTCGAAGCCGTTGTCCCGCAGCCACTGCATGTGCTCGTCGAACTCCTCTTGGGAGACGACCTTCACGTTGAACAGCATGGAGGCGTGATACTCGCCGCACAACTCCGCGCACTTGCCCTTGTAGGTGCCCTCCTTGGTGGGGATCACCTGGAAGTCATTGGGGTGGCCGGGAATCGCGTCCTCCTTGTAGAGGAACGCGGGAATCCAGAACGAGTGGATGACATCACGAGCCATGATGTGGAACTCGATGCGCTTGTTCACCGGGAGGTACAGGGTGGGCAGAGTCTCCTCGACGCCCTCCTTGCCGGTGAGGCTCGCCTGGACGCCGGCGGTGTAGGTGTTCTCGTCCGTGTAGTTGAAGTCCCAGCTCCACTGCTTGCCGATGGCCTCGATCGTGTAGTCGGGCTTCTGCGATACGTCGCGAATCTCCGCGATGTCCGACGCGGTGAAGCGGAACAGCACCGCGATCATGACGAGCGGGATCGCGGTGTACATGAGCTCGAGCGGCAGGTGCGCGCGGTTCTGCGGCGGCAGTTTGTTGTCGCCCTTTCGCTTGCGATACACCGCGACGCACCACAGCATCAGACCCCACGTGATCGCGCCCACCGTCAGGGCCGCGATCCACGACCCGTTCCACAGGTGAATGATCGTCCCTGTCTGGTTGGTGATCTCTGGAGTCGACGGCAGTGCGCCATTCTCGATTCCGGTTGAACAGCCTGCTAGAAGGCCTACGGCTAGCGCGACACCGAGCCCGGCAAGGGCCATTTTGGGTGCGCGCGAACGGGAGCTGTTGGACACGCGGTCAGTCTATCGCGCGATACCGTGAAGGCATGTCAGCGCCTCGCACCTATCTCGACGCAGGCGGCTCCGCACCCATGAGCGATCGCGCTCGGGAGGCGCTTCTCGCCGGCCTGGCCGACGGGTGGGCGGACCCCGCGCGGCTGTCCAGCGAGTCGCGGCGCGCCAGGGCGCTCCTCGAGGGCTCCCGTGAGGCCGTCGCCGACGCTCTTGGCGCGCAGCCGTCCGACGTCCGCTTCACCCCGAGCGCGGTGTTCGGCCTCGAACGGGTCATCGCGGGCATCTTCACCGCGCGCCGCGGTCGTGACGAGGTGCTCGTCAGCGCGGTCGAGCGCGATGCCACGCTGCACGCCGCCGCATTCGCCGCCGGTCGAGACCCCCGCGAGGTCGGGGTTGACTCCCTCGGCCGAGTCGACCTCGACGCTCTCGCGTCGGCCCTCACGGATCCGGCGATTGCGCTCGCGGCCGTGCAGCACGCGAACCACGAGCTGGGGACCGTGCAGGACCTCGGCGCCGTCTTCGCGCTGACCTCGGAGCGAGGCGTGCCGCTCGTGGTGGACGCGACCAGCTCCGTCGGGCACATCGCCGCGCCCGAGGCGTGGGACGCACTGGTGGCCAATCCAGCGGACTGGGGCGGGCCGTCGGGCCTTGGTGTTGTGGCCTTGCGCCCTGGCACCCGCTGGCTGCCCACGTGGCCGGAGGGCGACGACTGGGCTCCCGGCGGCGTCAGCGTGCCCCTCGCTCTCGCGGCGGCGGTCGCCCTGCAGGAGCGGCTCGAGAACGCTGACCAGGAGGCCACGCGGCTCGCTGCGCTCCTCGACGTCGTGCGCGAGCGCATGGCGAACCTGGCGGGCGTTGAGGTCGTCGGCGATCCGGAGCATCGCCTGCCTCATGTCGTCACCTTCAGCTGCCTCTACGTTGACGGCGAGGCGCTCCTCACGCGGCTGGACCGCGAGGGCTTCGCTGTGGGCTCGGGCTCCGCGTGCACGACGAGTTCGCTTGAGCCGTCGCGGGTCCTCGCCGCGATCGGCGCGCTTACGCATGGCAATGTGCGCGTGGCGCTCCATCCGGGCATTACCAGCGACGACATCGACCGCTTCGTCGCGGTCGCGGAGCGCGTCATCCCTGAACTGCAGCGGTCCTCTGGAGCGCCCTCACTTGGCTGAGCTCACGATCGACGCGCGCGGGCTGCTGTGCCCGCTGCCGATCATCGAGCTTGCGAAGGCCGCCGCGGGCGCGGCGCCAGGCGACGAGTTGACGGTCGAATGCACCGACGTCGCCGCACGCACCGACGTGCCGGCCTGGGCGCGAATGACGGGCAATGAGTTCGTTGGGGAAACGCGCATTGAACAAACAGAAACGGACGGCGGGGCTTTCGCCCTCACCGTCCGTCTCCGGTAAAGAGTTCTCTAGCTGAACGAGTCGCCGCACGCGCACGAGCTGGACGCGTTGGGGTTGTCGATCGTGAAGCCCTGCTTCTCGATCGTGTCCGCGAAGTCGATCGTTGCTCCGTCGAGGTACGGGACGGACATCTTGTCAACAACAACCCCGACACCGTCGAAGTCGCGGATCGCATCCCCATCCAGGGTGCGCTCGTCGAAGTACAGCTGGTAGATAAGGCCGGAGCAGCCGCCAGGCTGCACCGCGAGGCGCAGACGAAGGTCGTCGCGGCCCTCCTGCTCAAGCAGGCTCTTCACCTTGGCCGCGGCGGCGTCAGTAATGACCACCCCGTGGGCCTCAGTCTTGATTGCAGTGTCCGTCATTGGCGGCTCCCTTCTGTCGCGTCCGTGGATACCAGCGTACGACGCGCTCGCGATATTCCCTAGTTCCTTTAGTCCCATGCGCGCGCCACCACCAAAGTCTCAACCGCCCAGCGGGGGTTTGCCGGGTGCGTGAACGCTCAACATGCCTGTGAGCGGTTGAGACGTCGGGAGGGCGGGCGCTAGCGCTGCGGCTTGTTAGCGGCGCGGGGCCCAGGTTTGCGCCACGCGCCCCACCACGTCGGCGAGGCCCGACGCTCCCGGCTCGCCTTCGTGCGTGCCGCTGAGGCCCGCGGCCATGACGTCGCGGCGGCCGACGCTGAGGTCAGTCGTGATCGCTACGGCCGGGAGGGCGTGGCGAGCGGCGAGTTTGGCCGCCGCGGTCGCCAACCCGTGGTCGAGCGTCGCCGGGGTGAGCGGGCCGCCGACGGCGATCACGACGTCGGCGCCCGCCACGGCGTCCGCGAGGCCCACCGCGTCCGCAAGGTAGTCCGACGCCCTGGTGATCGTCGCTCCAAGCACGGCAAGGCAGTACGCGAGGCCGCCGGCCGCACCGGAACCCGGAGCGTCGGAGAGCCTGCTGGGCCCGAGCAGCGTTCCCCGAGCCGAGAGCGCATCGCCCGTGGTGCTGATCTCGCGCCACCTCGCCTCTTGCTCTTGGGAAGCGATCGCGATCGCCTGGTCAGTCTCGCGGCCGTTGCGCAGCGACGCGCTCATGCCGTTGAACCCAAGCAGAGGTCGGTCGCTCGTCACGAGCGCGCGCAGCGAGAGCCTCTGCAGCTGCTTGCGGGTGGCTTCGGGCGCGGCTCCCCACGTCTCTATCGCGTCGCCTGCTGGGGACGCGTCGCCGAGCGGGATGATGACCGCCCCCGGCACCTCATCGGCAGCCGCGGCGAGGCCGAGCAGGGCCGCCATGAGGTGCTGCGGGTTCCACCGCTGGTCGGTTCCCTTGGGACTCAGCAGGAGTCCGGCCTGCGTGGGGACGGCCTGCACGCCGCCGACGCTCATGCGGTCGGGCGGGAACGCATCTGCAGTGCGCGGGCCGCCGTCGCCCACGGCGAACACCTCGAGCGTTCCATCGGAGGCCTCGCCCCACGCCGCAGCCGCGATGTGTCCGACCTCGCGAACCGACTCCACTCCCGGCCACCGCTCGACGCCCATCACTGCCCGCATGGGCTCAAGTCTGCCCTGAAGCGCGTGAGACAATGTTTGAATGACGCAGACCTTCACGGAACCTGGGTCCTCGCCGGCGCTGCTGCTTCTGGGAAAGCGCCGCGACCCCTTGTCTGAGCGCGGAGTCGACTGCACGGGCGCACTGCCCGCAGCGTCGGACCCCGATCTCGTCGAGCGCGCGCGGGCGGCGAAGGCCGCTCTTGGTGAGCGCGTCTTCATCCTCGGCCACCACTATCAGCGCGATGAGGTCATCCAGTTCGCCGACGTGACCGGCGATTCGTTCAAGCTCGCGCGCGACGCCGCCGGGCGGCCGCAAGCGGAGTTCATCGTGTTCTGCGGCGTGCACTTCATGGCGGAGAGCGCGGACATCCTGACCTCCGACGCGCAGCAGGTCATCCTGCCCGACATGGCGGCCGGCTGTTCCATGGCGGACATGGCCAACATCAACCAGGTGGAGGACGCGTGGGCTCAGCTCGCCGAGGCCGGCGTCGCCGAGCAGACGGTGCCCATCACGTACATGAACTCCACCGCCGCGATCAAGGCCTTCTGCGGTCGCAACGGGGGTGCGGTCTGCACCTCCTCGAACGCCGAGGTTGCGCTCCGCTGGGCATTCGATCAAGTCGGTGGACTTGAGGGGCAGGGCAAGGTTCTGTTCTTGCCGGATCAGCACCTCGGCCGCAACACCGCAGTGCTGCAGCTGGGCCTCAGCCTTGACGACTGCGTGCTCTACGACCCCCGCAAGCCCCTGGGCGGCAACACCCGCGAGCAACTCGAGGCCGCGCGCGTGATCCTGTGGAAGGGCCACTGCTCCGTGCACGGTCGCTTCCGCCGCGAGAACGTCGAGGCGCTGCGCGAGCGCGTGCCAGGCATCAACATCATCGCGCACCCGGAATGCGCGAACGATGTGGTGACCGCGGCGGACTACGTGGGCTCCACCGAGTACATCATCAAGACCATCGAGGCCGCGGAACCGGGCACCGAGTGGGGCATCGGCACCGAGCTCAACCTGGTGCGCCGCCTCGCGAATGCGCACCCCGACAAGCCCGTTCACTTCCTCGAAGACACGGTGTGCTTCTGCTCCACGATGAACCGCATCGACCTGCCGCACCTGGTGTGGGCGCTCGAGTCGCTCGTTGCGGGTGAGGTTGTTAACCGAATCGTGGTCGACGAAGAGACCGAGCACTTCGCGAAGATCGCCCTTGACCGTATGCTCTCCCTGCCCGCCGTGAACCCGGCGAAGGACTGACCGCTAAGGATCCCCCGCATGGCCTCCCGCAAGACTGAACCCACGCCTCAGACAGCCGCGCCCGCGGAACCGACAACGCCGTCGGACAAGAAGGGGCAGGCGACCCCGAAGCGCAAGGAGCGGGAGGCTGCGAACAAGCGCGGGCTGGTGGTGGACGTCAAGGCGGACGCCAAGCAGCGTCGGGCGAAGGACCGCGAGCGTCGCGAGAACGAGTACAAGGCGATGCGTAGCGGCGACGAGCGCAACATGCCGCTCGAGCACCGCGGCCCGGAGAAGCGATTCATTCGCGACTACATCGACGCGCGCACGTCGGTGGGCGAGTTCCTGCTGCCGATGTCGATCCTCTTCGTCGTGCTCTCGCTCGTGGTGGGCAACCAGGCCGCACTTGGTGGGATCCTCATCCTCGGCTTCTACGTCATCGTGCTGATGGCCGCGGTGGAGACCTGGCTCATGCTGCGCCGCCTCAAGAAGGCCGTGATCGCGAAGTTCGGCGCGAACAAGCTGCCGCGAGGCTTCACGTTCTACTGCATCGCGCGCTCTCTGAACATGCGCCGCTTCCGCACGCCGAAGCCCAAGGTGCGCCGCGGCGAGTTCCCGGCGTAGCTCCCTACTTGGCTTTGCGGTTGAGGTAGTACACGGGCGAATACCCCCTCAGAATCACCCGGCATCTACCTCAATGCGGGGGTCGGGCGGTTATTCGAGGGCTTTTCGTGTGGACGCTGCCCGCGCCCGACGCTGGGGTCGGCTGGTTACCGTCCGGTTAGGCTGGGCGCATGGTCACCTATCGCTATCTGGGCAACTCCGGCCTCAAGATCACGGAGCTCGTATACGGCAACTGGCTCACCCACGGCTCGCAGGTCGAGAACGAGCAGGCCGCGGCATGCGTCAAGGCGGCACTCGACGTCGGCATCACGTCCTTCGACACCGCGGACGCGTACGCGAACACCGCCGCGGAAGCCGTCCTCGGCGACATCCTCAAGGGCGAGCGGCGCGAGAGTCTCGAGATCTTCACGAAGGTCTACTGGCCAACTGGTCCACGCGGCGCGAACGACTCCGGGCTCTCACGCAAGCACGTCATGGAGTCCATCAACGGCTCGCTGAAGCGACTCCGGACCGACTATGTGGACCTCTACCAGGCGCATCGCTTTGACCACGACACTCCTCTCGAGGAGACGATGCTCGCCTTCGCGGACATCGTCCGCCAGGGAAAAGGCGCTCTACATCGGCGTCAGCGAGTGGACGGCAGGTCAGATCCGGGCCGGCGCGGCGCTCGCGAGGGAACTCAACGTCCCCTTCATCTCGAACCAGCCGCAGTACTCCATGCTGTGGCGCGTCATCGAGGACGAGGTCGTTCCCGCGTCGCGAGATGAGGGCCTCAGCCAGATCGTCTGGTCGCCGGTGGCGCAGGGCGTGCTGACGGGCAAGTACCTGCCTGGCGCGCCGCTCCCAGAGGGCAGCCGCGCCACGGATGAGAAGGGCGGCGCGAACATGATCAAGCGCTTCCTCAACGACGACGTCCTCACCCGCGTGCAGAACCTGAGGCCCATCGCCGAGGAGCTTGGCCTCACCATGGCCCAACTGTCCGTGGCGTGGGTGCTGCAAAACAGCAACGTCGCGGCGGCGATCATCGGTGCGTCACGTCCAGAGCAGGTGACGGAGAACGCGAAGGCGTCCGGCGTCGAGATCCCGGAAGAGCTCATGGCACGCATCGACGAGGCGCTCGGGGACATCGTGGAGCGCGACCCGTCCCACACGGCCGCGAGCAGCCCCGCGTCACGCTCGTAATCCCCTAGGAGCAGACGAAGGGCCCGGGCGATCAACCCGGGCCCTTCGCCTCAAAGGAGAAAACAATGCTCGTACGCCTGGCAGGAACGTACATCTAGGCAACGCACCTTGGCGCTACCTAGTTCCCGCCTTTTCTGAGAGTTTTCCAAGAGTTCTGTTGAGCCTCGCGACCCAGCCCGGACCCTCGTACACAAACGCGGTGTAGACCTGCAGCAGGTCCGCGCCCGCGGCGAAAAAGGCGCGCGCATCGGCCTCGCTCGAGATGCCGCCAACGCCGATGATCGCCAGCCGGCCCGACGCTGCCGCGGCTATGCGCGCGACCACGGCTTGGGCGCGCTCCCGGACCGGCGGGCCGGACAGCCCTCCCGGTCCGCGGTCGTGGTTGATGGTGGTGTTGGTGGCGACGATGCCGTCGAGGTCAAGCTCGAGTGCCAGCGCGGTGACAGCATCGACGTCCTCATCCGCGAGGTCGGGCGCGATCTTCACGAGGAGCGGCACTCGCCGCTCCGGCGAGGCCTCGTCGGCGGCGAGCCTCACGTACTCGAGGATGGGCCGCAGCGCGTCCACCGACTGCAGGTCCCGCAGGCCCGGCGTGTTCGGCGACGACACGTTGACCACGAGGTAGTCCGCGTACGGCGCCAGGGCGCGCGCCGAGTAGGCGTAGTCGCTCGCGGCGTCCTCCGGCGCCGTCACCTTCGTCTTGCCGATGTTTATCCCAAGGAGCACCGCGCGGCCGCGAGGCGTGGAGCGAAGCCGCGCCAGGCGTCGGGCAACGGCGTCGGCACCCTCGTTGTTGAAGCCCATCTGATTGCGCAGGCCGTGCACGTCGAGTTCTCGCCACGACCGCGGCTTGGGGTTGCCCCGCTGGGGGCGGGCGGTGACGGTGCCGATCTCCACGAAGCCGAAGCCCGCATTCGCGAGGCCTACGACGGCCTCCGCGTTCTTGTCCATGCCGGCCGCGAGCCCGACCGCGCCAGGGAAGGTCAGCCCCATGACCTCGATCCCCGCGTTGAGCGACCGCCCGGCGCGGAACAGGAACGGCAGCTTCGCAAAGGCGAGCACGCCGAATCGGTGGGCCTTCTCCGCGTCCACGTGGCACAGCACGTGCCTGTAGAAGGAGCGGTACATGGCACCACCGTAGTGCGGGTTAGGCTCGGCTCATGACCTCAGTTGCCGCACTTTCCGACGCCCTTGACACCCTCGAGGCCGACGCCCTGATCATCGGGCTCACCGGCGAGGGCGAGGTGGCCGCCCACCCCCAGTTGCCCGACGCTGCGCGGGCGGCGCTTGAGGCCTCCTTGGGTGCGCTCGAGTCGAGCGGAAAGATCGGTTCGGTGACCGTCGTACCTGGCAACGGGGCGGTTTCCACGACCCGGGTTGTGGGAGTCGGCATCGGCGACGGGACCGCGAACGAGTTGCGGGAGGCGGCCGGCTCCGCGTCGCGCGCGGTCGGCAAGAAGGCGGCCCGAGTGGCCGTCGCGCTGCCGATTGCCGACGACGGCGATGCGACCGCGGTGGTGCACGGGGTGCTGCTGGGCTCGTACTCGTTCACCGCGTACAAGTCCGATCACGAGGGTCACGAGACGGAATGGCTCATCGCCGGCGCCTCCGACGCCGCGATTGACCGCGGCCAGATCGTCGCCGAGGCGGTCAACGGCTCCCGCGACCTCGTCAACACTCCCCCGCTCGACATGTACCCGGCAGCACTCGCGGACGCCGCGGTCGCGCTCGGCGCCGAGCACGGCGTCTCCGTCACGGTCTGGGACGAGGTCGAGCTCGCCGAGATGGGCTGCGGCGGCATCATCGGCGTTGGCCAGGGCTCGTCCCGTCCCCCGCGGCTCGTGCGCATCGCCTACGCGCCGGACGGCGCCAGCGGGACGGTGGCCCTCGTCGGCAAGGGCATCACGTTCGACACGGGCGGCATCTCGCTCAAGCCGCCGAAGGGCATGGAGACCATGAAGTCGGACATGTCCGGCGCGGCGATCGTGCTGCACACCGTGGTCGCCGCGGCGCGGCTTGGGCTTGGCGTCGGTGTGACGGGCTGGCTGTGCATCGCGGAGAACATGCCGTCGGCCACCGCGCAGCGGCCGTCCGACGTGATCCGCATCTACGGCGGCAAGACAGTTGAGGTCATGAACACGGACGCTGAGGGCCGCCTCGTGATGGCCGACGGCCTCGTCAAGGCCATCGAGGAGTCGCCGGACGTGGTGCTCGACGTGGCAACGCTCACGGGCGCGCAGGGCATGGCGCTCGGCACGCGCACCTCAGGCGTCATGGGCGATGACGGCGTGCGCGCCGAGATCGTCGCCGCGGCGGACGCGGCCGGAGAGTCCATGTGGCCGATGCCGCTGCCCGAGCACCTGCGCGAGTCGATCAACTCGAAGGTCGCGGACATCCAGAACGTCGGCGACCCCAACGGCGGCGGCATGCTGTCAGCCGGACTGTTCCTCAAGGAATTCGTCGGCGACACCCCGTGGGGTCACCTCGACATCGCCCGCCCCGCCTTCAACGAGGGCGCGGCACATGACTACACCCCGCCGGGAGCGACGGGCCACTCGGTGCGCACGCTGCTGCGCTTCCTCGCGAACCGCGCGGAAGGCTAGGCGGGCCTCGGCGACCACCCCACCCCAGCGTCGGGCCCGGAATGGGTCGTGAGTGTCGCGAAACTGCCGCTTGGGCGCCCTAGGAGCCCATTCCAGGAGCCGCTAGCCGCAGAAGGCGGTGCCTACCGGGCCCGCAGGCGCACGTCACCACTGCTTGCGGTGCGTCTCGTTCCACTCGCGCATGCGTGACGGGTAGCCGGAGAGGTTGACGTCGAACGCGGGCACGCCGAGCTTCTCGGCCACCTTGCGCGCGGTGGCCTGATCGGGGATGCGGCGGCGGGTCCACTCCCCCGTGTCCGCCACGACCACCATCGTGGTCTGCGTCACGCGAGTCGGAGGCTCGATGAACGCCTCGCAGCCCGCATGCGTGCTGACGAACTCACGCAGGTGAGCAATCGTCTCCGCTTGGGCATCCTTTGGCGAAGCCGCCGCCTGGTCCTTGGGCTTCCGCGAGAACAATCCCATGTGCCCAGGTTAGCGGCCGTTCGCGGTTCGCGAGCCCGCACTGTGGTGGCAAGATGGACATACCGACTGTCCTTACAAGGAGACCCCATCGTGACCGAGTCCACCCCTCACTCGTTTGACGTACTCGTGCTGGGAGGTGGCAGCGGCGGCTATGCGGCGGCGTTGCGGGCCTCGCAGCTGGGTCTGAGCGTCGGCCTTGTCGAGGAGTCGAAGGTGGGTGGCACGTGCCTCCACAACGGCTGCATCCCCACCAAGGCCCTCCTCCACGCCGCGGAGCTCGCCGACAACGCCCGCGAAGGCTCCAAGTACGGCGTGCTGAGCTCTCTCACCGGCATCGACATGAACACGGTGAACTCCTACAAGCAGGGCGTGATCGACCGCCTGTACCGCGGCCTCCAGGGCCTCGTGAGTTCTCGCGGGGTCACCGTCATCGAGGGCACGGGCCGCCTCGTGGGGCCCGACGCTGTTGAAGTTGGCGGCGAGCGTTACACCGGGCGCAACATCGTCTTGGCGACGGGCTCGTACGCCCGCTCGCTTCCGGGGCTCGAGATCGGCGGCCGCGTCATCACGTCCGACCAGGCGCTCGAGATGGACACGGTTCCCACGAGTGCGATCGTGCTCGGCGGCGGCGTGATCGGCGTGGAGTTCGCGTCCGTGTGGACGTCGTTTGGCTCCAAGGTGACGATCGTCGAGGCGCTCCCGCACCTGGTCCCCAACGAGGACGAGGCGCTGAGCAAGGGCCTCGAGCGCGCGTTCCGCCGCCGCGGCATCGACTTCAAGCTTGGCGTGCGCTTCCAGGGCGTGACGCAAGACGACAACGGCGTGGCCGTGACCCTCGAGGACGGCACCACGTATTCGGCGGACGTGCTGCTCGTGGCCGTTGGCCGCGGGCCGCGCACGCAGGGTCTCGGCTACGAGGAGCAGGGCGTGCGGGTTGACCGCGGCTTCGTGCTCACCGACGAGCGCCTCCACACCGGCGTCGCCAACATCTACGCGGTAGGCGACATCGTTCCCGGCCTGCAGCTCGCGCACCGCGGCTTTGGCCAGGGCATCTTCGTCGCCGAGCAGATCGCGGGTCTGAACCCCGCGCCGATCGTCGAGGCGAACATCCCCAGGGTCACCTACTGCAACCCCGAGGTCGCTTCTGTTGGCCTCACCGAGGCGAAGGCCAAGGAGATTCACGGCGACGACAAGGTGGTCGCGCTCGAGTACAACCTCGGCGGCAACGGCAAGAGCCAGATCCTCGGCACCACGGGCTTCGTCAAGCTCGTGCGCGTCGTGGACGGCCCCGTGGTGGGCATCCACATGCTCGGCGAGCGCATGGGCGAGCAGATCGGCGAGGCCCAGCTCATCGTCAGCTGGGAGGCGCACCCCGACGACGTCGCCCCGCTCATCCACGCACACCCCACCCAGAACGAGTCGCTCGGCGAGGCCCACCTGGCCCTCGCAGGCAAGCCGCTGCACGCGCACGACTGATATCGGAGACAATCACCACCATGAGCACAGACGTCACGCTTCCCGCTCTCGGCGAATCCGTCACCGAGGGCACCGTCACCCGCTGGCTGAAGAACGTCGGCGACGCCGTCGCCGTCGACGAGCCGCTTCTCGAGGTCTCCACCGACAAGGTCGACACCGAGATCCCCTCCCCCGTAGCAGGCACGTTGCTGGAGATCGTCGTCCCCGAGGATGAGATCGCCGCGGTTGGCGCGGTCCTGGCTCGCGTTGGCGCGGCCGACGAGGCCGGCAGCACGCCCGACGCTGCGCCGGCTGCCCCCGTCGCCGCACCTGAGCCGGTTGCAGAGCCTGAGCCGGTCGCCGAGCCTGCGGAGGTCGCCGAGGCGGCCCCCGAGGTCGCCGAAGAGGCACCCGCCGCCGCTCCCGTCGAGGAGCCCGCGGCGCCCGCCGCGGAGGCGCCCGCTGCGCCCGCCGGTGGTGGCCGCGAGGTCACGCTTCCCGCTCTCGGCGAGTCCGTGACAGAGGGCACCGTGACGCGCTGGCTCAAGAACGTCGGCGACGCCGTCGCCGTGGACGAGCCGCTTGTCGAGGTCTCGACGGACAAGGTCGACACCGAGATTCCCGCACCGTTCGCGGGCACGCTCACCGAGATTCTCGTGGCCGAGGACGAGGTCGTCGCCGTTGGCGCGGTGCTCGCCCGCATCGGCGACGGATCCGCCGCTCCAGTCGCCGCCCCAGCGCCCGCGCAGGAGCCCGTCTCGGCTCCAGAGCCCGTCCCGGCTCCCCCGGTTGCCGCCGCTCCCGCTCCCGTTCCTGCGCCGCCCGTGGCCGAGGCTCCAGCAGCGCCGCCCGCTCCCGCGGCACCGCCAGCACCGGTAGCACCGCCTGCACCGGCAGCGCCGGCCGCCTCCGCTCCCGCGGGATCCGGCTACGTTACGCCGATCGTGCGCAAGCTCGCTTCCGAGCGCGGGGTTGACCTCGGCGCAGTCGCGGGCACCGGCGTCGGCGGCCGCATCCGCAAGGAAGACATCATCGCCGCGGCCGAGGCACCGGCCCCCGCTGCCCAGCCAGCCCCCGCCGCCCCTGCCGCGGCGGCCGCCCCCGCTGCAGCGTCGGGCACCGCCCAAGGCGAGCGAGAGGTCTCCGAGCTGCGCGGCCAGACGGTCAAGATGACGCGCATCCGCAAGGTGACCGCCGACAAGATGATGGAGTCGCTGCACGGCATGGCGCAGCTGACGTCCGTGATCGAGGTGGACTGCTCCAAGATCTGGGACCTGCGGGCCAAGAGCAAGGACGCCTTCCAGGCCAAGTACGGCGTGGGACTGTCGTTCCTGCCGTTCTTCACGGTCGCGGCCGCGGAGGCGCTGCAGAAGCACGCCAACGTCAACGCGTCGATCGTGGACGACTCGATCGTCTACCACCCAACGGTGAACCTGTCGCTCGCGGTCGACACGGAGAAGGGCCTCATGCTGCCGACGCTGCGCGACGCCGACTCCAAGTCGCTGCCCGAGCACGCGCAGGGCATCGCGGACCTCGCGGCCCGCGCCCGCAGCGGCGGCCTGAAGGCCGACGAGATCTCCGGCGGCACGTTCTCGGTGACCAACACCGGCTCGCTCGGCACCCTGTTCGACACCCCGGTGGTGCCCGCTCCACAGGGCGCGATCCTCGCGACGTGCGCGATCGTCAAGCGCGCCGTGGTGGGTAAGGGGCCGAACGGCGAGGACACGCTGTCCATCCGTCCCGTGTGCTTCCTGCCGCTCAGCTACGACCACCGTCTCATCGACGGCGCCGACGCCGCGCGCTTCCTGCAGGACGTCAAGAAGCGCATCGAGGAAGGCAACTTCGAGAGCGACCTAGGGCTCTAGATGCGAGTCGCCATCTCGGGAGCGTCGGGCCTCATTGGCACGGCGCTCTCGGCGTCTCTGCGCGCAGATGGACACGAGGTGCTCGCGCTCGTGCGACGAGAGGCGCGCGCGGGAGAGTCCCGCTGGGACCCGGCGAAGGGCGTCATCGACGCCGACGCCCTGCTCGCGTGCGACGCCGTGGTGAACCTCGCGGGGGCCTCCATCGGCGACAAGCGCATGACGGCCGAGTACAAGAAGGTGGTGCGCAAGTCGCGCACGGACTCCACCGGTCTCATCGTGAGCACGCTCGTCGCGGGCAAGTGGCAAGGCGTGCTCATGCAGGGCTCGGCAATGGGCTTCTACGGCGACCGCGGCGATGAGGTGCTCACCGAGCGCTCCCACGCCGGAAAGACCTTCCTCAGCGACATCGTGCTGGCCTGGGAGGCATCGGCCAAGCCCGCCGTCGACGCTGGTATCCGCACGGTTTTCACCCGCACGGGGCTCGTGCTCGCACCCCACGGCGGCTTCGCGGAGCGTCTGCTGCCCTTGGTGCGGCGCGGGCTGCTTCGCCGCTTCGGCTCGGGCCGCGAGTACCACGCGTGGATCACGCTCGAGGATCAGGTGCGGGCCACGCGGTTCCTCCTGGAGTCCACCGCCCACGAGGGGCCGGCCAACATCGTGGCGCCCCGTGCGACTCGCGATCAGGACCTCATCGCCGCCCTCGCGCACGCGGCAGGCAAGCCCGCCGCCTTCCCGGTTCCTGCCTGGGCGATGAAGCTCGCCGCGGGCGACGCCGCCGTAGACCTCCTCACGTCGCAGAACGCCGAGGCCGGCGTTCTGACGCGGCTCGGCTTCGAGTGGAATCACACTTCTATCGCCGACGCCGCCGCTTGGGTCATGCGGGGGGCAGGATTCGCTCCACCAGCCAGCCCCGCTGCGTGAGGCGCAGCTCCAGCACGGCAGTCGCCTCGCCTGCAGCCACCTTCTTCTGCCCGACGCTGTAGCCGCTGAGCGCTGAGGTCACCTCTACGATGGCTCCGCCTGGGGTGGTCGAGATCTGCCGAGCAGTGACGCGGTCCAGCGAGAGTCCTGCAAACTCGACAGTGCCCTCTGCCAGGGACTGTGCCGTCTCGAGATCCGCCTCGGCGGCCGGGCTGCCCGGAAGGGACAGTCCCAGCAGGGCGTTCCCATCGCCCTCAGCGAGGGCCGCAACCCGCCGAGCGACGAGCTCCATAGCTGCGTCCTCCGGCGAGTCGAGCGCTCCTGCCGCGAGCGGAACGGTCCGCGGCGACTGCGCCGGCGGGTGATGCGCGCCGAGGGTCGTTGGCGCCACGGCCAAGGATGGCACGAGCGCCGCTCCGGTCACCGTGGCGACTGCCACAAGCACCGCCAGGGGCGAGAGCCGGAGCGCCATCCGCTCGGCCCTCCACGACCGATCCTCGGGCCGCTTCACGGTGCGCGCTACGCCGCCCGCACGGATCGCGGCCGCCACGGGCGCGGCAAGGCCACGGACGGGTTCGGGCTTGGCGCAGCGGGACAGCGCCGCGGCCGCGTGCGCTGCCGTTGGCCGCTGGCCCGGGTCCGCCGCAAGCAACGGCTCCGTCCAGGCGCGCATCACGGGCTCGGCGTCCGGGTCCGCCAAGGACCTGAGCAGCATCCCCAGGGCGAAGACGTCACCGGCGTCAGTGGCGCCCCGCGCTCGCTCCGGGGTGGCGAAGCCGGGAGTTCCGCGCTCCTCGCCCAGCGCCCCCATCGTGTCCGCGAGCGTCACGGCCCGGCCTGCCACGATGACGTTGGCCGCCGAAACATCCCCATGAGCCACCCGCTCCGAGTGCATTGCGGCCAGTGCGGTCGCCACCCCGACGCCGACGGTGACGCACTCCCCCACGCTCAGCCGACGCCGCTCGGTCAGTTCGGCAAGCGACGCGCCCTGGGTGACGCGAAAGGACGCCGCAACCACGCCGTCGGGCCGGCGCCAGACCTTGGCGGGCGCGAGCACTCCGGCGTAACGAACCCGGGCCCGTGCGAGCGCCGCGGAGCGCGCAAGCGCGCTCGGCAGCAGGTCGCCGCCGGCGCCGATCTCGCGCTCAAGTGAGTCCGTCATCCCCCAAGGGTGGCGCCATCGTCACCGGGGCGAAGAGTTATCCACAGCTAGTCTTTGAACGCGCGATGCCAGGGCGCCCAGGAGTACCGCCCCAGATCCGACATCGTTCCTGGTATGAGCAGGGATCGGACGATGATCGTGTCGATCAGCACTCCGGCGCTGACGATGAACGCGATCTGCGCGAGGAAGATCAACGGGATCACACTGAGGGCGGCGAAGGTTGCCGCGAGCACCACACCAGCCGATGTGATCACGCCGCCCGTCACCGCGAGCGCGCGCTCCACTCCCGCTCGAGTGCCGCGCGTCAGCGACTCCTCGCGGGCCCTCGACATGAGGAAGATCGAGTAGTCGACGCCGAGCGCCACGAGGAACACGAACGCCAACAGGATCGTCGCGAGGTCCACGCCCGGGAAGTCGAAGATCACCGTGAACACCAGCGCGGACAGGCCCAGCGCGGCGGCGAACGAGAGGATGTTCGCCAGCAGAATCACGGCCGGGGCCACGAGCGCGCGGAGCAGCAGGATCAGCACCACGAAGATGACCAACAGAACCGCAGGGATGATGACCTCGGCGTCGCGCTGGGTGGTGAGGCGCGTGTCGAGCGCCTCTGCGGCCTCGCCTCCAACCAGCGCGGTTGGCGAGATCTCCGCCACCGCGGCGCGAACGTCGGCGACGACGTCCGCCGCCGCAGCGTCGGTGGCCGCCACCTGGGTCACGGCGACGATCTCCACGTGGCCATCGACGACGATCGGCTGCTCGCCGTCTACCGGAGGCTGACCGCTCGCCGTGGACTCGGTGAGCGGGTACACGGCGGAGATGCCATCAACTTCGGCGACGGCGGCCGCGACCGCCTCCGCGTCCTCTTGCGGCACGATGATGCGCACGGGAGACGTGGAGCCGGCGTCGAAGTGCTCCTCGAGGACCGCCAGCCCCTTCACCGAGTCCGGGTTGTTCAGGAAGTAGTCGCGGTTGCCGATGCCGCCCACCTTGAGCATGGGCAGGAACGCCGCCATCAGCACCAATACGCCCGCGGCGAGAAGCCACGTGCGGCGAGGCCGTGCCCGGACGCCCGAAGCGATCCTGTCCCACATCCCCGCCGGGTGGTCCGCCTCGGCGGCCACGAAGGCGGGCCTGCGCGGCCAGAACACTCCCCGTGCGTGGCGCCCACCGATGAGAAGGAGCGCCGGAAGCAGTGTCAGCACCGCCAACAGCGCCGCTGCGATGCCGACGGCGCCTGCCGGGCCAAGCGATTGGAGCGACTTGAGGTCGCTCAAGAGCAGCACCAACAGGCCCGCCGCGACCGTCCCCGCGGAGGCCGCGATGGGCTCGAGCGATCGCCGCCACGCCACCCACATCGCCGTGTACGGCGACTCGTTGCGCAGCAGTTCCTCGCGATAGCGGGCCACCATTAGCAGCGCATAGTCCGTGGTGGCGCCCACCACGAGGATGAACATGATGCCTTGCGCCTGCCCGTTGAGCGTGATGACGTCTCTTGCGGCGAGCTGATAGACCACGAGGATGGCGGCGGTGAGGGCGATCATCGCGGTGGCGAGCACCAGGAACGGCAGCACGGGGCTGCGGTAGACGATGAGCAGAATCAGCAGCACCACGCCAAGCGCCACCAGCAGGAGCACCCCGTCGATCCCGGCGAACGCCTCAAGCAGATCGGCGACGAACCCCATGGCTCCCGTGAGATACCCGTCGAGGCCCGTGTCTTGGGCCTCCCACACTGACACGATCGTGGAGGCGATGAATTCGCCAAGCGTGTCCTCGCCAACGAGTTCGCCGTACGCCTCCGCGCTCACGCTGAACGTGACGAGCGCGGCCGCGCCGTCCTCCGAGGGGATCACTGTGGGCGGCGCGAGCAGGGTGTCGTCAACCGTTCGGCCCTTGGGATCGCCCGCGATGGGCGCGGCCGCGGCCGCGTCGGCGAACGCCTGGACCTTCGCGAGATCGTCCTCGCCGGCCAGCCCGTCAACGACGAACAGCCCGGGCACGGACTGCACCGGCACGAACTTCGCGTGCCATTGCGCGGCCTGAGTGGACTCGGCGCTCTCCGGCAAGAAGACGGCGGCGTCGTTCTCCTGAACGGAGGACAGCTTGCCGAACGTCTGGCCTCCCGCGGAGGCCACCCCGAGCCACGCGAGGACGGCGACAGCGATGAGCACGGGACGGAGCCAGGTGGGCAGACGCATGAACCCATTGTCACAAGGGAATGGCCCGACGCTGACACGGGTTAGCCTTGAGGCTATGCGGATTGAGCCCTACGACCTCGGAGTGCGGCTGGTGCCGTACCAGGAGGCTTGGGACCGCCAGCGGGCTGAGCACGCGGAGGTCGTCGCCGGCGGCGAGGACCGCATGCTGCTCGTTGAGCACGAGGACGTGTACACCGCAGGCAAGCGCACCGCGTCGTGGGACCGCCCCGTCGATGGCACCCCCGTCGTGGACGTTGACCGCGGCGGCAAGATCACGTGGCACGGCCCCGGACAGCTGGTGGGCTACCCGATCGTGAGGCTCAACGAGCCCATCGACGTGGTGAAGTACGTTCGCCAGCTGGAGCAGGCGATCATCGATGTCTGCGCAGGCCTTGGGCTCGAGACCATGCGCGTCGAGGACCGCTCGGGCGTGTGGCTTCCTGCCACCGCCACCGCGCGCGAGCGCAAGATCTGCGCGATCGGCGTGCGCGTGGCGAAGGGCGTCACGATGCACGGCTTTGCGCTCAACTGCAATCCAGACCTCGGCCAGTTCGACCGCATCGTCCCGTGTGGCATCGCCGACGCTGACGTGACTAGCCTCAGCATGGAACTTGGACGCGTCGTCACCATCCACGACGTCGCGCCCGCCGTGGTGGACAGCGTGAATCGCGCGCTGGCCCCCATCACTCGCATCAAGGAGACCGTGTGACCATCGCGCCAGAGGGCCGCAAGATGCTGCGCATCGAAGCCCGCAATGCCGAAGTCCCCATCGAGCGCAAGCCCGAGTGGATCCGCACCAAGGCCACGATGGGCCCTGAGTACAACGACATGAAGTCGCTCGTGAAGTCCGGCGGCCTTCACACCGTGTGCGAGGAGGCCGGCTGCCCCAACATCTTCGAGTGCTGGGAGGACCGCGAGGCGACGTTCCTCATCGGCGGCGACCAGTGCACGCGGCGCTGCGACTTCTGCCAGATCGACACCGGCAAGCCCGCAGCCTTCGATGCGGACGAGCCGAGACGCGTCGCCGAGTCCGTGCTGCAGATGGGACTCAAGTACTCGACCATCACGGGCGTCGCTCGAGACGACCTCCCTGACGGCGGCGCGTGGCTCTACGCCGAGACCGTGCGCCAGATTCACGCGATGACGCCAGGCACCGGAGTTGAGCTCCTCATCCCCGACTTCAACGCGAACCCCGATCAGCTCGCCGAGGTGTTCTCCTCGCGCCCCGAGGTGCTCGCCCACAACCTTGAGACCGTTCCCCGCATCTTCAAGAGCATCCGCCCCGCGTTCCGCTACGACCGCTCGCTGTCTGTGCTCACCTCGGCACAGGCCGACGGCCTGGTCACCAAGTCGAACATCATCCTTGGCATGGGCGAGACCTTCGAGGAGGCCGTGCAGGCGCTCCGCGACCTGCACGACGCCGGCTGCGACCTCATCACCATCACGCAGTACCTGCGGCCGAGCCCGCGCCACCACCCCGTTGACCGCTGGGTCAAGCCCGAGGAGTTCGTCGAGCTGTCCGACGCGGCGGAGGAGATCGGCTTCCTCGGAGTCATGTCTGGACCGCTCGTGCGCTCGTCGTACCGTGCGGGGCGGCTGTGGGGCCAAGCGATGACGAGCAAGGGTCGCGAGATTCCCGCGGCCCTCGCGCACCTGGGCGAGCCGACAACGGCACGGCAGGAAGCGTCGGCCCTGCTCGCCGCGCGCCCGTAGACTAGGGGCCATCATGGCCAAGAACGATCCCGCCCCCAAGAAGACCCGCTGGTACAAGCTCATCGGGCAGGCGTACAAGCAGACGGCGCCCCACGACCGGCTGCTGCTGCCGATCATCGTCGCGAGCGTCGTTGGCCCCATCGCCATCGGCGTTGCCGTCGGGCTTGCGCTCGGCGGCATCTGGATGATCTACAGCATCATGTTCGGCGTGGCCACGGGCGTTCTGCTCGGACTGTTCATGCTGACGCGTCGCTTCGAGAAGACGGCGTTCAGGCAGATGGAAGGCGTCGTGGGCGGCTCTCTCGCGGTCGCGCAGTCCATCCGCAACGGCTGGGAGTTTGACGAGAACCCGCAGGCGGTGGACACCAAGGGACGCGGCGTGGTCTTCCGGGGCGTGGGCAAGGGTGGAATCATCCTCCTCGCGGAGGGCGGCGGCCCCGCTCACCGGCTCGTCGACGACTCGACAAAGCGCCTCAACAAGATCGTGCCCGGTGTGCCGATTCGCGCGATCTACGTGGGCAAGGGCCCCAACGAAGTGCCCATGGCGAAGATTGTGCGGGAGATCAAGAAGGGCAAGACCGTGCTCTCGCGCGGCGAGCGCTCCGCGGTGTCCGCGCGGCTTCGCGCCATCGGCGGCGCCAAGCTCCCCGTGCCGAAGGGCGTCGACCCGATGCGCGCCCGCCCGGACCGCAAGGCGCTCAAGGGACGGTAATCGCCAGCTCCTCGCCGGCGAGTTCGACCCTCGCTTGAGTGAAGTCGCCGATGCGCGCGGCCACGCGGCCCACATCCGCCTGACCAACAACTACCACGGGCGCGCCCGCACGCCGCGCCGCCTCGGCCCCCGCGGGCGTGTCCTCGAACACCACGCAGTCCGCGGGCTCAAAGCCCAGTTCCAGCGCCGCCCGCGCAAAGCCCTCCGGATGCGGCTTGCCGTGCCGGACGTCGTCGGCGCCGATGAGCACGGGCGGCACGGGGAACCCGTTCTGCGCGAGCCGTTCGAGCGCGGGCTCGTGGATGGCTGAGGTCACGACCGCCCAGCGGTCTGCGGGCAGGGAGCGCACAAAGTCGAGCGCGCCGGGGATCGTGGTCACCTCGGTAAACCGCTCCCCCTCCGCCGTGTGAATCCACTCGAGCCATTCGTCAACGCGCGCGGGATCGGCAGCGAACTTCGCCACCGTGTCCCTCGAGGGACGGCCGTGCGCAAAGTCGATGACCTGCGATGCGTCTACGGAGTTGGCCGCCGCGAATTCCGTCCACACGGCCTCGACCATCGCGGTGGAGTCCACGAGGGTGCCGTCCATGTCGAAGAGGACGGCCGCCGCCATCAGGCGCGTCATCGGGTTTTGATGAGGCGGGTGCCGGCCGCGCGGTCATGGAGGCCGCGGCCCTCGGAGTCCCACACCACCGCGGGGATCACGAGTGCAAGCAGGGCGGTGCGGATCGCGCCCGCCTTGAAGCCGGGAAAGCCGCCATCGACCTCCTTGACCACGCGAAGTCCCGTGATCCGATGCCCGTAGGTCATGCCGATGAGCGACACGAGCAAGAAGTGCTGCGTGGCCCAGATGCCGAGGGTCGCGAGCGGCTGCCCCGCGAGGAACACCCGCTCAATGCCTGAGGAGTCCGCGTACGAAGGGATCGGAAACAGCCATCCCGAGATCACCATGCACAGCGCCCAGTCGAAGACGATTCCACCCAGGCGATGCAAGAACGGGGCGCGCAGGTCGGTCTCTGGCTCGTCGACTGTCATCGAGCAATCGTAGCCAAGCCGGCCACAGCGTCGGGCCACAGCGTCGGGCCACGGCGCCCCTCGCGGAACACAGGGACCAACCAGCGCCGACCCCGCGCGGTGGCAAGGTCACCGCCCGCTTGAGAGAGCGTCGGGCCGCTTGTCAGTTAACGCCCCCGTAACGTGCCATGAATGCGCGCGAAACGGCCAGCCCCTAGGCTGGCCTCGCCAGTGACGGCAAGCCCAGACCTTTTGAGGAGTACACGGATGTTCAAAGACGCCGACGAGGCGATTGCCTACGTCAAGAAGGAAGGTGTCGAGTTCGTCGACATCCGCTTCTGCGACCTCCCCGGCCAGATGCAGCACTTCAACATTCCCGCGTCGCAGTTCACCAAGGACGTCTTCGACGAGGGCGCGATGTTCGACGGTTCGTCGATCCGCGGCTTCCAGGCGATCAACGAGTCCGACATGAAGCTGCTCCCGGACGTCGCCACGGCGTTCATCGACCCGTTCCGCGAGCACAAGACGCTCGTCATCAACTTCTCGATCGTGGACCCGTTCACGAACGAGCCGTACTCGCGCGACCCCCGCAACATTGCGTCGAAGGCCGTCGAGTACCTCGCCTCCACGGGGATCGGCGACACCGCCTTCTTCGCGCCCGAGGCGGAGTTCTTCATCTTCGACTCCGTGCGCTTCGACACGAACCAGCACGAGGGGTACTACCACATCGACTCGTCCGAGGCCTGGTGGAACACCGGCGTCGAGTACGAGGAGGACGGCACCCCCAACCGCGGCTACAAGACCCGCTACAAGGGCGGCTACTTCCCCGTGAGCCCCGGCGACCAGTTCGCCGACCTCCGCGACGAGATGGTCAAGACCCTCGAAGAGGTGGGCCTGTCCGTCGAGCGCGCACACCACGAGGTAGGCACCGCCGGTCAGCAGGAGATCAACTACCGCTTCAACACGCTGCTGCACGCCGGTGACGACATCCAGAAGTTCAAGTACGTCATCAAGAACGTGGCCTGGAAGCACGGCAAGACCGTGACCTTCATGCCCAAGCCGCTCTTTGGCGACAACGGCTCCGGCATGCACGTGCACCAGTCCATCTGGAAGGGCGGCGAGCCGCTGTTCTACGACGAGAAGGGCTACGGCGGCCTGTCCGACATCGCCCGCTGGTACATCGGCGGCATCCTCAAGCACGCGCCGTCGCTGCTCGCGTTCACCAACCCCACGGTGAACTCGTACCACCGCCTGGTGCCCGGCTATGAGGCCCCCGTGAACCTGGTCTACTCGGCGCGCAACCGCTCCGCGGCCATCCGCGTGCCGATCACCGGCTCCAACCCCAAGGCCAAGCGCATCGAGTTCCGCGCGCCAGACCCGTCCTCGAACCCGTACCTTGCGTTCGCGGCGCTGCTCATGGCCGGCATCGACGGCATCAAGAACCGCATCGAGCCCCCGGCCCCCGTGGACAAGGACCTGTACGAGCTGCCCCCAGAGGAGCACGCCCAGATCCCTCAGGTGCCCGCGTCGCTTCCCGCGGTGCTCGACGCCCTCGAGGCCGACCACGCCTTCCTCGTTGAGGGTGGCGTGTTCACCGAGGACCTCATCGAGATGTGGATCGACCTCAAGCGCACGCAGGAGATCGACCCGCTGCGCTTCCGCCCGCACCCGCACGAGTTTGAGCTGTACTACGACTGCTGAGTTTTCGTAGTCGTCGCAAAGGGGCCGTCCCGGTTGGGGCGGCCCCTTTTCGCATGCCCGACGCTGTGGCCGGGTTCCGCAGGACCCCGTCGCATTGCGTCCGTCAGGAGCCCACGTCTGCAGCGTCGTGCGGGACACGACTGGGCTACGTCCGTCACGAGCCTCCAAAGGTCACGGCGATCGTCGCCGGGACACCTCCCGAGCGCGTAAGCGACCCCTGTGTACCGAAAGCGTGCAGGGAGGCACGGGCGCCGCGCCGAGGGGGCGCAGGTGTGAATGGACTCAGATACGAACGCGCCCCCGGGGTCTCTCTCGAGAGCCCGGGGGCGCGTTGGCTGTTCGCAGGCTAGAGGTGCACGCCCGCTGGGGTCGCGTCCTCATCGAACTCCGGCGCGTCGATCGCGGGAGCGTGACCGGGGCCCGCCATCTGGCGCGTGATGAGTACGGCAGCTGTGACGATCGCCAACAGGATCGCGCCAACGGACACCCACATCGCGGTGGTGAATCCGTGCACGGTCGCCTGGGCGAGCTCTGCCGTGGTGGTGGAGCCGTGCGCGACGATCCAGCTCGTCGTGGCGGTGGCCGCGACCGTGTTGAGTAGCGCGATGCCGATGGACCCACCAACTTGCTGGCTCGTGTTGAGCGTTGCAGAGACGATTCCGGCGTCGGAGCCGCGCACTCCCCCGGTTGCGGTGGCCATGCTCGGCATGAACGTCAGGCCCATGCCAAGCCCGAGGGCCACGAGACCGGGCAGAACGTGCAGCGCGTAGGAGGAGTCCACGTGAATCTGGGTGAGGAACACCAGCGCGCCCGCCGCGATCGTGAGTCCTGGAATCATGAGTCGGCGCGGGCCAACGCGCGGCAGGAACCGCGCGGAAATCCCGACGGCGCCGATCATCATGCCCACGACCATGGGGAGGAATGCGAACCCGGTCCTCACGGGCGAGAAGCCCCGGATCCCCTGCAGGTAGTACGTGAGGAACAGGAACACGCCGAACATGCCGATCTGGACAAGCGCCACGGTGGTGAGCGCGCCGATGCGGTTGCGCTCGCGCAGCAGGTGCAGTGGGAGCAGCGCGTTCGGGGTGCGGCGCTCCACGAGCACAAACACGGTCAGGAGAACGGCGCCGATCGCGAATGCCGAGAGCACGACGGTCGAAGTCCAGCCGCGCTGCTCAGCCTCGCTGAGACCGTAGACGATGGACACCAGCCCAGCCGTCGCGAGCACGGCACCCGGCACGTCGAGCCTGGTGCGAATGCCCCCAGCTCGGTGGTCACGGAGGAACATCACTGCGCCGATCACGGCGACGATGGCAATCGGCACGTTGACCATGAGCGTCCAGCGCCAGTTGACGAACTGCGTGAGCAGGCCGCCGAGGATCAGGCCGATGGCCGCGCCGCCGCCTGCGATCGCGCCGTAGACGCCGAGAGCGCGGGCGCGCTCCTTGACCTCCGTGAACGTGACGTTGAGCATGGACAGCGCTGCAGGAGCGAGCAGCGCCGCGAAGGCGCCCTGAAGTGCACGAGCCGAGACGAGCATCTCGAAGGTCTGCGAGAACCCGCCTAGAGCGGACGCACCGGCAAAGCCAATCAGGCCCACGATCAGCGCGCGCTTGCGGCCGAACACGTCGCCGAGCCTCCCGCCAAGCAGCAGCAGACCGCCAAAGGCGAGCGTGTACGCGGTGATGATCCACTGGCGGTCGGCATCGGAGATGCCGAGATCCGCCTGCATGGTGGGCATCGCGATGTTGACGATGGTCATGTCGAGAACGACCATGAGCTGCGCGAGCCCGATGGCCGCGAGACCCCACCAACGGCGGGGATCGGGGGTGGTGTCCATGGTGTGCCTTTCATGGCGGCACCCCAAGGGTCGCCAAGGACCAGAGGGGCACCTATGCCGGGGAGAGATGCGAAGGGCGAGGCGATTCGCGAAGCTGCCGGAGCGTCGGGCCTGTGAGCCCTTCCTAGCCGGCCGGTAAGTTACAACTGGGATGCTATTCTCTTTACTAGCCGCCCGTCAAGCCAGCGGGCGAAAAAACTTCCCGACACGTTAGAGAGGGCGAGATGAGCCAGTCCGCGACCCGTCGTCGTGGGGACACGCGAGAGCGCATCCAAGAGGTGGCGCTGGACCGTTTCACGGAATACGGGTACGCGCAGACCTCTCTGCGCGAGATCGCCGAGGACCTTGGCTTCACCAAGGCCGCCCTCTACTACCACTTCAAGAGCAAGGAAGAGATAGTCGACTCCCTGCTCGAGCAGGTCATCGCGGAGATGGACTCCGTGGCCACGTGGCTGCAGGACGGACCGCCAACGCGCGAGCGACGGCTCGAGATGATCGACCGGCTTGTCGACGCGACGCGCGGCATTTCGGGATCCGTGCTGCGCTGCGTCCAGCAGAACGAGGTCGCCCTTCAGCAGCTCTCGTCGACGACGGCACTGGTTCACGAGCTCAAGCAGCGCCTGTGGGACGCCTCGCTTCCCGCCGACGCCTCGATCGAAGACCGGCTGCGCATGCGCATGGCCGTCATGACGGTGCTGGTCGCGACCAAGTCCGACAGCGACCTGGGAGGTACGTCTCACGAGCGCATCGACGCGGCCCGAGCGGTGGCAAAGCTGCTCGTCCCCTGACCCATGGCGGCGCCGGCCGCTAGTGTGTGACTCGTGCTGCAGGCCTTCTTGCTGGGCGCGCTCGCCCAGTCGTCGCTCCTGATCGTCGCGCTCCTCGCCTACCGATTGAGCGTGAAGGAGTCGATCGTTGGGCAGATGGCGGCCTCGGCGCTGGCGCTCTTCTCGGCGCCGCCGCGTTCCAACTGGTTCCCGAGGCTCAGAAGTCACTCGACAGCCTCGAACTAAGCATCTGGCTCCTCGTTGGCGCGACCGTGTACATCACGGCGGATAAGATCATCGAGAAGCGCTTTGGCGACGAGGGCGCGATGGGCATCGTGGTGGGCAACATCAACGACGCCCTCCCCGAGTCGCTCATCTTCGGCATCCAGCTGGGCTCCGGCATGGTCTTCAGCCCAGCCCTGGCCGTGTCCGTGTGGGTGTCCAACATCCCGCAGGTGTTCGCGCCGGCTGAACAGCTGCGCAAGGACGGCTGGCCCGCGCGGAAGCAGGCGCTGCTGTGGGGATCCGTCGTGGTCATGTCCGGTGTCTTCGCGGCCGTTGGGTTTCTGTTCGCCCACCAGTTGGGGGACATCGGCGGCGCGAGGATCGCGGCCTTCACCATTGGCGGCCTCGTCGCGATGCTCACCACGTCCATGATCCCGTTCGCCTACAAGAACGGGAAGCTGCTCGCGGGGATGTGGGCCGTGGTTGGCTTCGCGGCCACGCTCGCCGCGTCCTAGCCGGCCCGACGCTGGGTTGCGGGCTCCTTAGGCGTCACCAGGGGCAGGAATATCTGGTCGAGAATCTCGTCGATGACCGCATCGGGTACCGGCTCCAAGGTCATCATCGCCTCGTGCCGGAACAGGTCGATCGGGAGCGTGCGCAATCGGGGTGTGAGCAGCGCGAGGTCCACCTCACCGCGAGCGGCCGCCCTCGCGTAGAGGTCATCGAAGGCGTCGGTGCGATCCCCGATGAGCGCCGCCCGCAGGTCCTTCGGACTTGTCCCGGTCTCCCGGAAGTAGCCACCTAGGTACGAGAACAGCAGAGCGTTCGAGCTGATGCTTCGCTCGTTCGAGTTCCGCATCAGGGCCACCAGGTCCCCGCGCAGCGAACCGGTGTCTGGCAACTCCGCCGGACCCTTCGTGATCATGTGCGCCACGGCGGCGAGCACGAGGTCCGCCTTGGTCTCCCCAGCGTCGGTACAGCACGGTGCGGCTGGTACCCGCCCGTTGGGCGATGCCCTCGAACGTGAGCGCCGTATACCCAGTCTCCGTGAGCTCCACCCAAGCGGCGTCGAGCAGCGCGGACTCGAGCTCGGCGCCGCGGCGTCGGTGCCCCTTGCCGCCTTGTTTAGGGTCCATTTGTGTATCTTACCGCCTCGGCGTATCGTGACTTAAGAGTCACCACTGTACCTAAAGGAAGCCGCATGACCACGTCCCCCTCCCCCACAGTCACGCGCGACGAGCCCATCGATCCCGCGCTCAAGCGCATGGCGATCGCGATCGTCGTCGGCGCGATCACGGTCATCCTCGACACCACCATCGTCAGCGTCGGACTGCACGAGCTCGGCGCCGCTCTCGGCGCCTCCATCACCACGATCCAGTGGGTGAGCACCGCCTACCTGCTGGCGATGTTCGTGACGATTCCCCTCACCGGCTGGGCGCAGGGCCGCCTCGGCTCCAAGCGTCTCTGGCTCCTGGGGCTGAGCGTGTTCCTCCTCGGCTCTGCCCTGTGCGCGCTCGCGTGGAACCCCGCGAGCCTCATCGCCTTCCGCGCGGTCCAGGGTCTTGGCGGCGGCGTGATGCTGCCGCTCATGGCGACGATCCTCATGCAGGCAGCCGGGGGGAAGAACGTGGGCGGCTGATGGCCGCGGTGAGCCTCCCCGCCGCGCTCGGTCCCATCCTCGGCCCTGTCATCGGCGGCATCATCCTGCACTCGCTCACGTGGCAATGGATGTTCCTGGTGAACCTGCCCGTCGGCCTCGTCGGCATCGTGCTCGCCGTGCGCGCCATGCCAGGAGGGCTTGACGGCCGCCGCGTGGCCCTCGACACCGTCGGCCTGCTCCTCATCGTCCCCGGCATCATCGGCATCATCTACGGCCTCACGGAGGCCGGCTCCAAGGGCGGGTTCACGCATGCCAGCGTGCTCGTTCCGCTGCTCGCGGGCGTGGGCCTCGTTGTGGCCTTCGTCGCGTGGGCGCTGCGCCGCGGCGAGAGGGCGCTCATCGACATCAAGCTCTTCAGCCACCGCCCCCTGGCAGCATCGTCCACACTCATGTTCCTGTCGGGCGTGGCGCTCTACGGCGCCATGCTCCTTCTCCCCTTGTACTGGCAGCAGGTGCGCGGCGAGGACGCGCTCGGCGCGGGCCTGCTGCTCGTTCCACAAGGTGTTGGTGCCCTGCTCTCGCGTACTCTCGCTGGGCGGCTCACGGACCGGCTCGGAGCCCGTTGGGTGGCGATGGGCGGCTTCGCGGTTCTCACGCTTGCGACCGTCCCCTTCGCGCTGGCGACCGCCACCACGCCCATGTGGTTGCTGATGTGCGTGCTCGCGGTGCGCGGCTTTGGCCTTGGCGCGGTGTTCATTCCGCTCATGAGCGTCGCGTACGAGGGCCTCGAGCGCCACGAGATGCCGGACGCCAGCATCGTCACCCGGGTGGCCCAGCAGTTGGGCGGCTCGTTCGGCGTCGCGATCCTCGCCGCGATCCTCACCAACGCGGCGCTCGGCGTGACCGATCTGGACGGACTCGCGCGCGCATTCGACACGGCGTTCTGGTGGGCGGTCGGCTTCAGCGTGATCGCCACGGGGATGACATTCCTCCTCCCCTCCCGCCCACACCCTGTCGGTACATAGGGGTCGTTTCCGCGCGCGAAGCGACGCGGTTGTACCGAGAGGATGCGAGGGGGCGCCGAAGGTCCTGGGACTGCGGTCCCCGCGCGGATCGGCGTCGCATGCCAGGCTTGACCCGTGACCGATCACGCGCACCTGTTCCCGGGCAAGCAGTTCATCTCGACCGTCCTGGACTCGCTCGAGACGAAGACCCAGATGAGCGGCAGCCTGCACCGCGTCTTCCTCATGCGCGCGGCCATGGCCGGCCTGCTCATCGGCCTCATGTACCTCGTGTACTTCTCGGTGATCGCCGCATTCGCCGCCATCGGCGACGGCTCATGGCTGGCCGTTGGACGGATCGTCGGAGCGCTGATCTTCGGGTTCGCGCTCGTCTTCATCTACTTCAGCAAGTCGGAGCTGCTGACGTCCAACATGATGATCGTCGCGGTGGGCGGGTACTACCACCGCATCAGCTGCTGGCGATCGGGCCGCATCCTCATCATGTGCTTCCTCGGCAACCTGCTTGGCGGGCTCCTGCTTGGCGGACTGGTGGCGGCATCGTCGCTGATAGATGGGGCCGTTGGCGATCAGATGGACGCGGCGGTTGATCACAAACTCGCGTATATCTCGGAGGGCCTGTCCGGGTGGGGCGACCTGTTCGTGCGCGCGATCCTGTGCAACTTCATGATCAACCTGGGCATGCTGCTCGTCTACAACGGCTATGTGAGGTCCGACCTCATGAAGGCCATCGCGATGATCATGACGGTCTTCGTGTTCGCCTTCTCCGGGTTCGAGCACTCGGTCGCCAACTCGGTGCTGTTCATCGTCGTGGGCCTGAGCCACGGAATTGATGTGTTCGCCGCCATGGCCAATGTCGCGATCGTCCTGGCGGGCAACTTCGTTGGCGGCGGCTTGCTCATCGGCTGGTACTACGCCTACGCGAATGACGACAGGCGCTACTTGCGCACCCATCCGCCCGCTGGCGACGAGTAGCCGGCGCCGAGCGCCTCCTGCTCGTCCGCCCACAGCTCCAACAACGCGATCTTGTCGGCCGTTGGCGAGCCGGGCTGCACCGCGTACACGAGCAGCGTGAGGTCGGGGTCCGAAGGCAGCTCCATTCCCTCGAACTCCAGGTCGAGCACGCCCACCGCGGGATGGAAGATGCGCTTGCGCCCCGACCGGTGGAAGGTCACATCGTGGCGCGCCCAGAGGGTGCGGAACTCCTCCGAGCGTGTCGACAACTCCCCGATGAGCTGCGTCAGCGCGGCGTCCCTCGGGTGCCGTCCGGCCTCCATGCGCAGCAGCGCCGTGCAGTCGGCCGCCGCCTTATCCCAGTCCGGGAAGTACTCGCGCCCCGCGGGATCGAGGAACACGAACCGCGCCGTGTTCACGGGCCGCTCGGCGCTCAAGAGCATGGGCGCGTAGAGCGCGCGAGACGCCCGGTTGTGCGCCAGGTGATCCAGCCGTCCATTGCGCACCCACGCGGGCGAGCTGATCGAGTCCAGGATGAGCTGCACCGTTGGCCGCACCGAAAGGGCCGACGGCCGGCTCGCCTTTCGCGGAGGACCCGACGCTCTCGCGAGGTCGTGGAGATGGTCCCGTTCCGCTGGGTCAAGTTGGAGAGCTACCGCCAGCGCGTCGAGCACCGAGTCCGAGGCACCCGCGAGGTTTCCGCGCTCGAGCCGCACGTAGTAGTCGACGGACACTCCTGCGAGCATCGCGACCTCTTCGCGCCGCAGGCCCGGAACGCGGCGATTGCCTCCGTATGCCGGCAGCCCCGCTGACTGCGGCGTGATGCGCGCGCGCCGCGTGCGCAGGAACTCCGTCACCTCCGGATCTGCCGCCATGTCCTCACCCTACGGCGCACGGCTGCGGCGAGGTAGGAACCTGCAGTACTCCCACGAACGAGGACGCGCGCCATCGCCCGCCAGCATCCGCATCCGAGACTGTGCAACCGCTCGGATACGATGTTCGAATGAGCGACGAGGCGCGGCGGGTCCTTGTAGTTGGGCATGGGGTCGCGGGACTCGGCATCGCAGACGACGCACGAGCCAACGGCGACGTCGTCGTCGGATTTCTCGACGACGAAGTGACCTCAAGTGACGTTCTCGGCACGCTGGCAGAGGTTAACTCGGTGGTGCACGGGCACAATGTGGACGCGATCTATTTCGCGATTCCCACGATCGGGGCCGGGCGGCTTCGCGAGTTTATCGGAGGGCTTGAGCAGGGGCTCGCCATCTCCATTCTCCCCCGTACATACAAGACCATCAGCACCGAAACTGTCAGGATTGCGGACCTCACCGACGTCGACGTCCTACAACTCGTTGGTCGGCAGCCCGTCAAACATGACCTGTTAGCAGCGCGCGAGATGGTGGCCGGTCGTCGGGCACTCGTGACCGGCGCCGCCGGGTCTATAGGCTCGCGCCTCACGGAGCACTTGCTGCACCTTGGCGCCGAGTCCGTGGTCGCATTCGACTGGTGGGAGAACGGGCTGTTCCACCTCGCGAACAAGCTCGACGATCCACGCCTGCGCGTAGTCGTTGGCGACGTCAAGAATCGCAACCGCGTAGCGCGCGTCTTCGCGCAGCATCGCCCGGACCTCGTGTTCCATGCCGCCGCCTACAAGCACGTACCGATGGCAGAGGACAATGCTGGCGAGGCCTTGGCGAACAATGCCGTGGGAGCCGAGACGGTCCTTGCCCAGGCGATCGCCGCGGGCGCGAGTCATGGCGTGTACGTGTCAACGGACAAAGCAGTGCGCCCGGCAAACGTGATGGGCGCGACCAAGCGGCTCGGCGAACTACTCATGAGGGACCTCGCCAGAAACTCCAGAGCCACAAAACTAACCGCAGTCCGCTTCGGGAATGTCCTCCAAAGCAATGGGTCGGTGATGGAAACGTTCCGACGCCAAATCGAGTCTGGTGGCCCGCTCACCGTCACGCATCGCGATGTGACCAGGTACTTCATGACCATTGACGAGGCTGCCCAGCTCATCATTCAGTCCGCTCTGCTTGGCGACAACGGCGACATCTGCGTGCTAGACATGGGCGAGCCGGTTCGCATCCTTGATCTCGCAGAAAGCCTCATCAAGGCCACGGCTCCACACGTGAAGATCGACGTCACGCAGCTCCGACCGGGTGAGAAGCTCTACGAGGAGCTCACGTACAACCCTGAGCTCGCGACGAGCACAGAGAACGGCAAGGTGTTCATTCTTGAGGTTGAGGACGAGCTGGATGTGCCAGTCGCGGACATCCGCGCGGCCTGCGCGGCCGTTCTCAACGGTGAACTCGACGACGACGGAGTCCGTTCCGCACTCGTAGAGATGGGCTTCGCCGTCACTCAAAGGGTGCGCGAGACGCGTCGATGACGCTACCGCCAACTACGTCCGTGCTGGTCACCGGCGGAGTGGGCGGCTCGGCGGTCTCGTCGTCGAGACGTTGCGCGCGTACGGGTACCGCGCGCTGTCGCTGTCGCGGGCGCCAGGTGTGCAACGTGAGGACTACCTCTTCGCCGACCTCACTGACGTCGCGACCGTTCGTGCCGCCCTCGGCGACCGCCCGATCGACGTCGTAGTGCACCTGGCCGCAGCGGTGCAACGTGACGACGCGCTTGAGGTCTCTGCGCGCATGGATGTATCTCTTGAGGAAATCGTTCGGCGCTCTCGCCCAGCGCACGTGGTGTTCGCTTCCAGCGGCGCGGTCTACGGTGACGGCACGCCCGGCGCGCTCTCAGAGGGCTCGCCAACGCTCGGCAGTTCGGCATACGCGCTGTCGAAGCTGGCAACGGAGGATCTCTTGCGCACACTCTCCGAAGAGCTACCTTCGCTCGCAGTGACCGCCCTGCGCATTTTCAACATCGCGGGTCCGAGTTTTGCGGACTCGCTCGTGCAGCGACTGCTCCGCGCAGATCCCGACCATCCGGTCCAGGTCCGCAACCCCGACTCGTTTGTGCGGGACTACATCCACCAAGCCGACACGGTCCTGGCCGTGGCGAGAGCTGTCGAACGTCCGCGCGCGGGCTTTCGGGCGCTTAACGTGGGAACCGGATACGCCGTAAGCACCCGAATGCTGCTCGAATCCCTCGCTATCCCCGACGAAGCGTGGATAGAAGTTCCGGGAGTCGCGAGCACCAGCTGGTGCGACAACGCCGCCATGATTCGCGAACTCGATATCGTTCCGCACGCGCTTCCGACGAGGGCGTGGGGGGCGCCGACACTGCACTGAGGCAGACGGCGTAGCGTGATAATTTTGAACGCCATCGCAAGCCGTGCGGGGTGGGCGCCAGTATCCGGCGTTGCCTAGTCTCCGGGGGTTCTACTTGTCCCGCACGCCCGCAGTTTCGATCATCGTTCCGATGCACAACGACGAAGAGTGGATCGCACGCGCGATCACCAGTTGCACTGCCCAGTCGCTCGCGAACATTGAGATCTTGTGCATTGACGACGCATCAACGGATGGGACGCGAGCCATCGTGGAGGACATGGCTCGCCGCGACTCGCGCATCCGGCTAATTGCCTTCGAGTCAAATCGCTCCGCTTTCCAGGCGCGCAGGGTCGGCAGTGAAGAGGCCGCGGCGCCATACCTGCTGTTCCTCGATGGCGACGACGAGCTCACAGCCAATGCCGCACAGGTTGCGCTGCAACACGCACGCTCTTCGGGCGCAGACATTGTCGCCTTTGGTGTGGATGTTCGGCTTCCCGATGGTGTTGGAACAGTACGACTCGCGAAGGATGTGCAGCCACGCCACCCTAGGCTCGATGGCTCGGACATCCTCGCAACCCTGCTCCCGCCGGGCGAGCCTGCCCGTGGCCATATCTGGGGCTATCTCTTTACAACCTCGCTGATCCGCAACGCCTACAGCGGCCTTCCAACAGATGTGCGGCTACCACGTGCAAATGATCTACCAGTAACCTTCCTCGCACTTGCAGCCGCGACTTCGTACGTCTCGACCATCGACGTTCTGTATCGCTACTACTTTCGCCGTGGACAGAGCGGCCGGCGCGTCACGAACCTCGAAGATTTCCAGCCCTACCTCGAGGCAGTGCGGTCGCTAGACGTGATTGAACACAAGGTTGTCGCTCCCGAGTCCCCTTGGCCCGAGCCGGATGTAGTTGTTGCGTCATACGAATCGGCGCGCATGTTCATCATCGGAAACGTACTCGATTACTGCATCGCGGCTTCAGACGACGGGCTCCGCCGTGACTGCGTCCGACTGTTGCAAGCGCGCGTCGGTCCCCTCGCTGTGGTGCGTGCCGCCGCATT
Source organism: Demequina sp. (assembly GCA_024707205.1). Classification (NCBI taxonomy): domain Bacteria; kingdom Bacillati; phylum Actinomycetota; class Actinomycetes; order Micrococcales; family Demequinaceae; genus Demequina; species Demequina sp. Next base: position 2,152,304 of record JANQAD010000001.1, on the reverse strand, counting down.
CTTTAAGCCCGCTGCACTAAGCGCGATCTCAAGCGCGACGGGCCCCCCCCCCCCCGTACGTCGCCAACGCGCCACGTCCTTATCGTCACGTCAGAATTGAGTACTGGGGGCGTGCAGGCGGTGGTCGCGGCCCAAGCTCGCATCCTCACGGAGGCCGGCATCGCGGTCACCATCGCGTTGCACCGACGCGGCCACGATGTCTACGACCTCCCCCAAAGGTGCATGTCGTCCACATCGAGGGCTCGACCACCGGCGAACGGATCGCGTCTTGGATCGATATCTGCCGCGAGTCGGGCGCGGACGTCGTCTTCGAGCATACGATTCTCTACGGTCGCCTCTGGCCCTACTTTGTCCTCGCGTCGCGCGCGTGCGGCATCCCCACGATCGGCTTCCTCCTGAGTTTCGCCTTACGTCCGCTGTTCAACGACAACCAAAACATGTCTCACTTGCTCCAGCACCTGCCGCTCGTCGAAACCGTAGTCACACTTTCCGCAACGGACGTCGGTTACTGGAAGTTGCGAGGCATTCAGCGAGTCGTTTGCGTGCCCAACCCACCCTCGCCGATGCTCATGGAGCACGCCAGTGACCAAGCGCTGAAGACCGTTCCTGATGGACGTTTGCGACTCATCTGGTGGGGCCGGCTCGACGAGTCGACGAAGCGTGTACGCAGCCTGATCGCTGTCATCTCCGCGCTTCGAGAGCGCGGCGTAGACGCCGAGATCAGCATTGTTGGTCCCGATTCGCGCGACCTCACCGCGGTACAACTCCGCGAAGCGGCGGCCGCTAGTGGGGTCACAGACTTTGTCCGCCTATCCGGAGCGCTTCACGGTCGGGCTCTCGTGGAAGAGGTCGAAGCAGCCCACATCTACGTGATGACTAGCGCAATCGAGGGGGGCCCCCTCGCGCTCCTAGAGGCTCAGGCGTTCGGGCTCCCCGTCGCGATGTTTGACTTGCCATGGCTCGCCAGTCACGAAGGCAACGATGGAGTCGTCTCTGTTCCCCCGGGTGACGCCGAAGGACTAGCGCGCGAAATCGCAGCGCTCGCGAGGGATCCTGAACGCTACCTTGCCGCCTCCGCGGGCTCGCTGCGCGCCGCGCGACGCGCAACCCAGGTCGACTTTCACGAACTGTATTCAAAGCTCCTCGCGGGCGAACTCGCCCCAGAGTTCTCGCCTGAGCCCACCCTGGACAATGCGCGTCTGCTACTCGAGTGGTCAACGCTCTACGCGGAAGCCAACGCTCGGTTGCACCTAAAGGCCACGCGGGAGCTCAGATCTCTGGAGGCTCGAGTGACCTCGCTCAAGGACGAGATGGCGCGCACGCGCAAGAGGCCCTCCGTCTCTTCCGCGCGAAGGGTGCGGCGATTGCTTGGGTCGTGGAAGCGCAGGCTCGCCGGGCGGTTGCGTGGCGCACCGAAAGCCTGACGGCAGCCGCCTCGGCGCCCGATGCGCCGCACGTTGTTGATGTCGACGAGCACGTCCTCTGGCTCGTCATGCAGCGGCACCCCCGGTGTCTCCGCCGCCGGCCAGCCGCGCTGCGCGATCGCTCGCGAGCTCGGCGAAGAGGGAGTCGAAGTCCGTCTGGAGCTTGCCCTCCTGTGCGAAGAGCTCGAAAGTCTTCCAGGTGGCATTGGGGCAGAACACCGCCTCGACGAGTGTGCGAGCGATCTGCGAGCGCGCCACTCCCCTGCGCACATGGACGGGCGTGATGTCTCCCTGTTCGAACAGCACGGCGTTCTCGGTGGGCGACTGCAGGTCGAACCACCCGGGCCGAACGATCGTGTAGGGCGCCCCGTAGGCCCGCACGAGTCGCTCCGCTCCACGCTTCCAGTTGAGCAGCCCGCCGTAGTCGTCGCTGCCTCGCGAGGTCGCCATGGACGTCATCAACACGATTCTCGGCGAGCGACCGTTCAAGGTCTCCAACAGGCGACGCACGCCGTCGTAGTCCACGTTTCGGTGCTCTCCGCCATGCGTGAGGATGATGGCGTCCACGCCGTCAACGGCGTCGGCGAGCCCCTCTCCCGTGGCGAGATCCCCGAGCACGAACTCGACTCCGCCCGGCAGCAACTGAACGGCCCGGCCCGCGTTCCGCACCATCGCGGTGACCTCTACGTTCTGGGCGAGAAGCTCGCCAACGACGTGACGTCCGATGCTTCCGGTAGCGCCAATCGACAGCACGCGCGTCATCTGTGCTCCATGAAACTGTGCCCCGAGAAGTCCCCGTGAATGCCCACAAGTTGATCAAACACCACGTACGCCCCAGGGATATACAACACGCTCACCTGAAGTGAGCGGCGGCCACTGCAGCGCCACCGACTACAGGCCAACCGCCCGCATCCCCTCGGCCGCGTAGCGCTCACCAGCAACGCCCACGGTCCGCGCAAGCGCATCGAGGTCGGCCACGTCGTCCGGCGAGAGCGCAACGTCGGCGGCCCCCACGTTCTCGTCCACCCGGGCGCGGCGGCGGGTACCGGGGATCGGCACGATGAACGGCGCCTGGAACAGCAGCCACGCCAAGGCGACCTGGCCGGGAGTGGCGCCCAGAACGTCGGCCAGTGCCCGCACCTGGTCCACGAGCGCCTGGTTCGCCGCCATGGCGTCGGGCTGGAAGCGCGGCGTGCTGGCGCGAAACTCGCCGGGCTTGATATCTGCGGCCGTCACCGTGCCGGTGAGGAAGCCCTTCCCGAGCGGGCTGAACGGCACGAACCCGATTCCCAGCTCGCGCAGGGTGGGGAGAACCTCTGGCTCCGGGTCGCGGGTCCACAGCGAGTACTCGCTCTGCACGGCGGTCACCGGATGCACCGCGTGCGCCCTGCGGATGGTTCCCGCGCCCGCCTCGGAGAGCCCGAAGTGCCTGACCTTGCCCTCCGCGATCAGCTCGGCCACCGCGCCCGCGACGTCCTCGATGGGCACCTTCGGATCCACGCGGTGCTGGTAGAAGAGGCCGATCGCGTCCACGCCAAGGCGCTGCAGCGAGCCCTCCGCGACCCGTCGAATCTGCTCGGGTCGGGAGTCGGTGCCCTGCATCTTGCCGTCCACGATGTTCCAGCCGAACTTGGTGGCGACAACGACCTGGTCGCGGATCGGCGCTATCGCCTCGCCAACGAGGCGCTCGTTGTCGTACGGCCCGTAGACCTCCGCGGTGTCGATGAATGTGACGCCGTGCTCTACGGCGTACCGCAGCACGCCGATCATGTCGTCGCGATCGCCCGGGTTGGGGCCGTAGGACATCGACATGCCCATCGCGCCGATTCCGATCGCGGAGACCTCCAGGCCCTGCCCAAGTGTCCGAGTGTGCATGATGGCTCCCTGCCTAGGTGGTGATGCCTCCAGTCAACCCCTCGAGTCCCCGTTGTGGGAGTCCTTGCCAGTACCCGTCTTGGCCGAGCCTCCCATTCGGCCCGACGCTGGGGCCGGGCAAGGCGTTCGCCGCGGCGATTGCGCGGGGTTGCGTAAGCGTTTACATTGGTGCCTGTGAGCACCGTGGCCCCGTCCCCTGTCCCCGCTTCAACAAGCACCGAGTGGTGGCGAGACGCGGTCATCTACCAGATCTACCCCCGCTCGTTCGCGGACGGAAACGGCGACGGGATCGGCGATCTGCCAGGTATAACGAGCAGACTCGAGCACATTCGCGATCTCGGGGTCGACGCGATCTGGCTTTCTCCCTTCTATGTCTCTCCCCAGCACGACGGCGGCTACGACGTCGCAGACTTCCGTGACGTCGATCCGCTCTTCGGAAAGCTCTCCGACGCCGATGACCTCCTCGCCCGCGCCCACGAGCTCGGCCTGCGCGTCATCGTCGACATGGTGCCCAATCACACGTCGAGCGAGCACGTGTGGTTTCAAGAAGCGCGGGTCGCTCCCGCGGACTCCCCGCCCGCCACCGCTACATCTTCAGGGACGGCCGCGGCATGGACGGCTCCGAGCCCCCGAACAACTGGACCTCGATCTTCGGCGGTCCCGCGTGGACCAGGAGACCCGCCCGGACGGCACGCCGGGCCAGTGGTACCTCCACCTCTTCGACACCACCCAGCCGGACCTCAACTGGTCCCACCCGGACGTCCAGGGCGAGTTCGACGACATCCTGCGCTTCTGGCTCGACCGCGGCGTGGACGGCTTCCGGGTGGACGTCGCGCACGGCCTCATCAAGGAGGAGGGGCTTCCAGACCACTTCCCCAGTGCGGGGGCGGGTCGATGGGCGGCGACGAGTTCCACGCGACGCCCTACTTTGGGCAAGAGGGCGTGCACGACGTCTGGCGACGCTGGCGCGCCCTCCTCGAGTCCTATGGGCACGATCGCGTCCTCGTCGCGGAGGCCTGGATCTACCCGCTCTCCCGCATGGCCCGCTGGGTGCGCAGCGACGAGATGCACCAGGCGTTCAACTTCCCGTACCTCGAGACTCCGTGGGACGCGCGCGAGCAGCGCAAGATGATCGACGAGTCGCTCGACGCCTTCGCCGAAGTGGGCGCGCCCAGCACCTGGGTCCTGTCCAACCACGACGTCGTGCGCCACGCGAGCCGCCTCGCCCTGAGCGCCGAGAACCCGCAGGGCCACGGCATCGGCCCCGACTCGCCCGGCCTGCCCATCCCCGACCTGGGGCTCAAGCGGGCTCGCGCCGCGACCCTCATGATGCTTGCGCTCCCCGGCAGCGCGTACATCTACCAGGGAGAAGAGCTGGGCCTTCCCGAACACGTGTTCATTCCCGACGAGGCCCGCCAGGACCCGACATGGTTCCGCACCAATCACGAGCGCTACGGCCGCGACGGCTGCCGCGTTCCCTTGCCGTGGGAGGCGAAGGGCCCCGCATACGGCTTCAACGCCAGCGGCGCCACGTGGCTCCCGCAGCCCGACGCTTGGGCCGGCCTGGCGCGCGACGTCCAGTCTGGCGACCCCTCCTCCACGCTCGAGCTGTATCGCACGGCCATCCGCCTGCGCGGCGAGCACGGGCTCGGCTCCGGATCGATCGAGTGGCTCGAGCTCGGAACCGGGGTGCTCGCCTTCGACAACGGGGACGTGCGCGTCATCGCCAACATCTCCGGCGCCCCGGTGACGATCGACGGCGAAGTCCTCGCAGCGTCGGGCCCCGTTGCCGACACGGTCCCCAAGGACACAACCGTGTGGCTGTCGCGCCGATAGGGTGAGCCTGCCATGGCCAAGATCCAGAAAGTTGCCGAACTAGCGGGTGTCTCCACCGCCACGGTGTCGCGCACCCTGGCAGGCAAGGCATCGGTCTCCCCAGAGACGCGCGCGCGCGTCGAGGCTGCGGCCAAGGAGCTCGGTTACGTAGTCTCAGCGACGGCATCGTCCCTGGCATCCGGCCGCACGCGCAACGTTGGCATCGTGATGCCGTTCCTGACGGGCTGGTTCTTCACGCGCGTGCTCGCGGGCGCCCATGCGACTCTCGCGGACGCCGGCTACGACCTCACCGTCTACCACCTCGACCAGTCGGAGGCGAGCGGTGCCACGGAGCGCAGGCAGCGCCTGTTTGACGAGGTGCTGCGTCGCAAGCGCGTCGACGCGTTCATCGCCGTCTCCCTAGAGCTGACGGACCGCGAGCTCGACGACCTCCACGCCCTGAACAAGCCGGTGGTGGGTGTCGGTGGGCGCCTCGCCGGAATCCGCACTCTCGCGATCGACGACGAGGCTGCGGTGCGCCTCGCGACCCAGCACGTGATCTCGCTCGGCCACACCGTCATCGCGCATATCGGCGGGGATCCCGCGCTGGACCGCGACTTCCGCGTGGGCGCCAAGCGCCGCGCCGCCTACGAGGCCACGCTGCGGGACGCCGGGCTGCCCGTGGACGACCGGCTCGTGCGCACTGGCGACTTCACCATGGATGGCGGTTATCAGGCGGCGCTGCAGCTTCTCGGCGACCCAGCGGTGGCGCCGACCGCGATCGTGTGCGCGTCGGACGAGATGGCCATGGGCGCGCTGCTCGCCGCCCGCGACCTTGGCCGCGAGATCCCCGTGGACCTGTCTGTCATCGGCATCGACGGCCACACGCTCGGCGAGTTCTGGGGCCTCACGACCGTCGCCCAGTTCCCCGAGGCGCAGGGACGCCTCGCCGCCGAGGCGCTCCTGCGCGAGCTCGACGGCGAAGAGGTCGCTAAGGAGCACTTCTCCGTGCCGATCAAGCTGGTGGTGCGCCGCTCCACTCGCGCCCTGCAGCAGCCTCGATAGCTACTCGCTTGGGGTGTCGCCCGACGCGGCGGGGGGCTTGCGCGTGCGCGTGGGCTTCGGCTTGGGAGCGGCCGACGCTGGGGTCGCCTTCTTCGCAGGGGTTGCCTTGGCAGGCGTGGCCTTTGCGGGCGTGGTCTTTGTTGGAGTCTTGCGCGCGGGAGCCTTGGCGACGGGCGCTGGTTCAGGCTCGGTCGCCGGAGAGGACGGCTCGGACTCGACAACCACCGTCTCGGTGACGACCGCTGGGGCGACGACGACCGCGTCCGCAACAACAGCGTCGGGCGCGCTCACCACGGCACCCGCGGGAGTGGCCACGAGGTACTTGTCCCGGAACCCGGGCAGCAGTCGCGCGATCGCCCAGAACAGCACGGCGAGCACGATCGCCCACACGGCCATCGCGAGCAGGCGCGACGCGATGGGGCCCGTGGCATTCGATGACAGGAAGTCCTTCACGAACGCGGGGCCGCCAGTGGTGTTGCCCGGCAGGGACTTGACGATCTGTGCGGGCACGACGCGTCGAATGGCGATGGACACGGCCAACACGATGAAGCCGACGGCGAGCGCGGCCTGCGGCCAGTACCAGCGGCTGCGCGGCGCGACGAAGAAGCCGCCCACAATGAGCGCCAGCCCAACGAGGAAGCCCCACGAAGCGACGAGCTTCACACCGGCGTAGTAGCCGCGGATCTGATCGAACGTCTGCGCGTCGATCAGTTCCTTCTGAATGGGCTGGATCGTCACGTCGGGGATGAAGGTGCCGACTACCGGAATCTCGTCAATGCGCTGGTTGACGCGATCGCTGACGTCGATCGTGAGCGTGAAGGGGCCGGACGGGCGGTTGGGCTCCGTCAGCTCTTGCGTCAGCTGGGTCGAGACCTTGTCCACTGAGTTGGTGACGGCCTCGTTGACCCGGTCGGACTCGAGGACGTTCTTGACGATCTGTTCCAACTCGGGGCCGAAGGCCACGATGATGCGGTTGATGAAGCGCCCCTCGGTCTGTTTCTCGAGGTTCGCGACCACGGCTTCGGCGGCGATCGAAGAGAAGTTGGGGTCGTCGAGCAGCTTCTGGGTGATGTTGTTCGCCGCCTCACCCGACTCAATAGCCGACACGGCCTTCCCGGCTACGGACCACAGCACGAGGACCATCGAGCCGAGCAGCACCATGAAGGCTGCGCCGATAATGCGGAAGGTCTTCATGGCTTAAGCCTTTTCGTCCGCGAGCTGCGAGGGTAAACAGCACCAATGAGACAATCATGGCACCCAGCGCCACGTATCCCATCGCTGTGGCCACCGTGCCCTTTGCGTGATTGACGATCTCGATGACGATGGCGTCCGAGACCCCGCCGCCTGGGAGGCGCTCCGCAAGCGTCTGCGGCTCAAGGGCGCGCATCGCGAGCCAGATGAGTCCGCTCATGACCCCCACCGCGAGCGAGACCTTCGCCAGGAACCAGCGCTTGCGGAAGCTCACGAGAATGCCGACCGCGAGCAGGGCGAGGCCGATCCAGCCGAACCATTGCTGGGCGATATGCAGCCAGTGCCACGTGGTGCGCGCCGTGTCCGCGGTGTCCTCGTCCATGATCTGGACCGGCACGCCCGGAACCGAAATCTGCGGCAGCGAGTCGCCGATCACTGGTATCTCTCCCAAGAGCGCGTTGACCTGGTCGCTGAAGTCGAGGGACACGCTGATGGCGCCAGAGCCTTCGCCGTTAAGGGCCGCGACCATCTGCTCTCGGATCGACTTGGTCTGCGAGTGCACCACATTGACGAACGCGTCCGAACTCACTATCGACTCGATGATCCCCCTGGTAATGCCCTCAATTCCAGGGGTATCGGTATCGATGCCCTGGTCCGCGAGGGCATCGAGGACGGCCGTGGTGCCGTTGTCGACCAACGCCTTCTGCGCGAGGTCCGTGGTGATCGCGCGCGCCGTCGCGTCCTCGATGACCGTGCCGTTCTCAATCGCATCGAGCGCGGCGACGCTCGCAGCCCACGTCGCGATCAGCAACGCCCCCAGCACGATACACAGTGCAGACGCGAGCGTTCTGACGAGCCTCACGGCGTGTTCCATCCGTAGAAGACGCGCTCGGTGACGGCGCGCGCGTGCCGCGCGGCCCTCGCGTACGCCTCGTCCAGCTGCGCTCCGGTGAGCTGGGACTCCGTGATGTCCGCTAGTATCCCAAGCTCGCGCACGTCGCTTGGCAGCACGTCGGTGTCCTTGGCAGCTCCGCGCAGCGCCATCGCCCCGCGCAGGTCGGTGGCGAGCCTCCATGCTTCGGCAAGGGTGTCTGCGTCCGACGCCGAGAGCAGTTTGGCTTCGCGCGCCGCGTCGAGCGCGGCAAGGGTCTGCGTTGTGCGCAGCGAGGGGTGGTCGTGCCCGTGCTGCAGCTGGATCAGCTGCACCGTCCACTCGACGTCGGACAGCCCGCCGGGCCCAAGCTTCAGGTGCCGGCGCGGGTCAACGCCGCGCGGGAGCCTCTCCGACTCCATCCGCGCCTTGAGCGTGCGCATCTGCTTGAGCGCGCCGTCGGGCAAGGACTTGGGGAAGCGCACGGGCTCGATCGCGGCGACAAAGTCCGCACGCAGTTTCTCGTCGCCTGCGCAGGGCCGCGCGCGCAGCAGTGCCTGCGCCTCCCATGGATCGGACCAGCGGGCGTAGTACTCGACGCACGACTCGAGCGAGCGCGCGAGCGGGCCGCTCTTGCCCTCCGGCCGCAGGTCGGCGTCAATTGTCAGCGGCGGCTGCGGGCCCACCGACTGCAGCAACTGCCGAACCATTACGGCCACCTGCACCGCGCTCGCCTGCGCGCCCTCCGCCTGCCCGTCCCATACGAACTGGACGTCAGCGTCGGACGTGTAGGTCATCTCCCTGCCGCCGAAGCGACCCATCGCGACCACGATCATCCGTTTGGGCATCGCGTCCTTGCCGCGCTCCTCGGTCACCACGTGCCGAGCCACGCGCAGGGCGCCTTCGACGAGCACGTCCGCCGTTGCGGTCACGGCCTCCGTCGCGTCCGAGGGGTTGATGAGGCCAAGGGCGTCCGCGGCCGCGATCCGCAGGAGCTCGCGGCGGCGCAGCCCGCGCAGCGCGGTCATCGCCTGGTCGCGGTCGTTGGAGCGGGTGAGGATGGCGTCGACCTCTCGCCACAGGCGCTCAAAGTCCCGCGGCTCGAGTTGGGCGTCGTCGTCGAGCCACGTGACGGACTCTGCGGACGACAGCAGCGCCCTCGCCGCATAGGCGGAGGTGGACAGGAGCCGCGCGAGCCGTTCGGCGGCCGTTCCCGAGTCGCGCAGCAGCTTGAGGTACCAGTGCGCCTCTCCCACCTGGTCGCTCAACTGGCGGAACGCGAGCAGGCCCGCGTCCGGATCCGCTCCCTGCGCAAACCAGCCGATCATCGCGGGCAGCAGCTGTCGCTGGATCAGCGCCCGCCGCGATACTCCGTCCGTGAGCGCCACGATGTGCCGCTGCGCGTCCACGGGGTCGCGGAAACCGACGGCGGCGAGGCGGGCGCGAGCGGCCTCGTCATCGAGCGCGGCCTCGTCCGCGCTGAGCCGCGCAACCACCGGAAGGATGGGCCGGTAGAACATCTCGAGGTGCATCGCCCTGACATCGCGCCTGGTATCTGCCCACACCTCGCCCATGTACTCAACGGTGGCGAACCCGGAGGCCCGCGCGAGCACGCGCAGCCCGTCCTCGTCGGCGGGCATCAGGTGGGTCCTCGAGAGCTTCCGCAGCTGCAGCCGGTGTTCCCATACGCGCAACTGGCGATACGCGCGGTCCATGGCGGCCGCCTGCGGCGGCCCACGTAGCCGCCGGCCCGCAGCGCGTGCAGCGCCTCGAGCGTGCCTCGGAGCCTCAGGGGAGGGGTCTGCGCGCCCGTGGACGAGCTGCAGCAGCTGAATGGTGAACTCGACGTCCCTGAGTCCCCCGGGGCCCAGCTTGATCTGCCGCTCCGACTGATCCCTCGGCACGTGCTCCTCGACGCGCCTTCGCATCGCCTGCGCGGACTCGACGAAGCCCTCGCGCTCCACCGCGGTCCACACCATCGGCCAGACCGCATCGAGGTACGCCTCGCCCACCTCCGCGTCGCCCGCGATGGGGCGCGCCTTGAGGAGCGCCTGGAACTCCCACGTCTGTGCCCAGCGCTCGTAATACGCCTTGTGGGACGCCACATTGCGCACCAAGGGCCCGTCCTTGCCCTCGGGGCGCAGCGCCGCGTCAACCTGCCATAGCGGCGGTTCTGCGCCGGCGGAGTCGCACGCGCGCGCCGCAACGGTCGCGAGGCGGGTGGCGATGCGGATCGACTCCTCTTCGCCGCCCCCCCCCCCGGTTCCGCGACGAAGATCACGTCGACGTCCGAGACGTAGTTGAGCTCGCGCCCGCCGCACTTTCCCATCCCGATGATCGCGAGGCGGGTCTTCGCGTGCTCCGGCTCGCCCGCCCGCGCGATCGCGAGGCCGGCCTCGAGCGCAGCCCCGGCCAGGTCGGCGAGCGCGGCCGCGACGGCGGGGAAAAGTGTGGTCGGCTCGTGCGAGAACAGGTCGTCCGCCGCGATCCTGAGCAGAGCGCGGCGGTAGGCGACGCGCATGGCCGCAACAGCGTCGGGCCCTTGCAGTGCCGCCACGGGAGATGGTGAGGCGGGGTCCGCGCCGACGGCCTCGAGCAGCGCCGCTCGCACGTCCACCTCGGCGAAGCTCGCGTCGGCGGGCCACTCGCTGAAGTCGCGAACAAACTCAGGGTGGCGGATCAGGAAGTCGCCCAGAGCAATCGAGCCGCCGAGCAGAACGCCGAACTTGCCGCCCGCGATCGACTCGCGTAGCGCGCCAAGCGCATCGAGGACTCCCGCGTCCCGTGCGGACTCGGCGAGGCGCAGCAGCTGGAGCAGCCCAGCGTCGGGATCTGCCAGGTATGACAGCGCGTGTGGCGGGTCGTCGATGGTGACGCCGGTGATCTCGACGATCTGCCCGAGGATCCGCTCGGCGCGTTCGGGATCCGCGACGCCGGATCGCCGCAGCAGAGTGGCGAGCGAAACTTCGCGGGTGCTCACGCAACCACCCTAGCGACGCAGTGCACGGCCCCTAGAGGACCGCGAGGTACTGCTGGAGCTCGAACGGCGTCACCTGGGCCCGGTAGGCCTCCCATTCGGCGCGCTTGTTGCGCAGCACGAAGTCGAAGACCCGCTCGCCGAGCGTCTCGGCCACGAGTTCGGACTTCTCCATGATCGCCACGGCGTCCGCGAGCGAGGCCGGCAACGGCTCATAGCCCATCGCCCTCCGCTCTTGCGGGGAGAGCTCCCCACACGTCGTCCTCGGCGCCATCGGGCAGCTCGTAGCCACCCTCGATCCCCTTGAGCCCGGCCGCGAGCAGCAGCGCGAACCCCAGGTAGGGGTTCACCGCCGGATCCATCGCGCGGTACTCGACCCGCGTCGACTGGCCCTTGCCCGGTTTGTGGATCGGCACGCGCACCAGGGCGGAGCGGTTGTTCGAGCCCCAGCACACGTACGACGGCGCCTCCGCGCCTCCCCACAGGCGCTTGTAGGAGTTCACGTACTGGTTGGTGATCGCCGTGATCTCCGGGGCGTGCGTGAGCAGGCCGGCCATGAACTGGCGCGCGACCGCGGAGAGCTGGTGATCGGCCCCCGACTCGTAGAACGCGTTGCGGTCGCCCTCGAACAGGCTCAGGTGGGTGTGCATGCCGGAGCCAGGGCCGTTCGCGAGCGGCTTGGGCATGAAGGAGGCGAACACGCCCTGCTCGAGCGCCACCTCCTTGATGACCGTGCGGAACGTCATGATGTTGTCGGCCATGGTGAGCGCGTCGGCGTAGCGCAGGTCGATCTCGTTCTGACCCGGTCCCGCCTCGTGGTGGCTGAACTCCACGGAGATGCCCATGCTCTCGAGCATCGTGATCGCGGTGCGGCGGAACTCGTGCGCCGTGCCGCGCGGCACGTTGTCGAAGTATCCGGCCTGGTCAACGGGCTTGGGCGGCTGCCCTTCAACCGGAGGCTCGAAGAGGTAGAACTCGATCTCCGGGTGCGTGTAGAACGTGAAGCCCTGCTCGGAGGCCCTGTCGAGGGTTCGCTTGAGCACCTGACGGGGGTCGCTCAGGGCGGCCTCGCCGTCGGGCGTGTAGATGTCGCAGAACATGCGCGCGGCCCCCTGCCGGTCGCCGCGCCACGGCAGGATCTGGAACGTCGCGGGGTCCGGCTTGGCGATCATGTCCGCCTCGTAGACGCGAGTGAGCCCCTCCACGGCCGAGCCGTCGAAGCCGATGCCCTCGCTGAACGCGTTCTCGAGCTCCGCGGGCGCGATCGCCACGGACTTGAGGATGCCGAGAACATCCGTGAACCACAGGCGAATGAAACGGATGTCGCGCTCCTCGACACTGCGAAGCACGTACTCCTGCTGCTTGTCCATGTGCCCATCCTGCCCTATCGATGTGTCGATTGTGTGACGTTGCGGCACGGTGCCCGCCGCGTAGGCTGGCGCCATGCCGACGCTCCGGATAGCCCTCGCCCAGGTCAACCCGTGCGTGGGTGACATCGCTGGTAATGCGGCACTCGTGGTGAACGCCGCGCGGTCCGCCCACGAGGCCGGCGCGCACCTCGTGCTGCTGCCGGAGATGGTGGTCACCGGCTACCCCATCGAGGACCTCGCGCTGCGCGCGAGCTTCCAGCGCGCCGCGGCGGCCGCGGCGGCGGACGTCGTGGAGCAGCTGGCGGAGTTTGGCGACCTCACCGTGGTCTTCGGTTCCCTTGGCACCGGGCCCGACGGCCGTCCCACCAATCGCGCGATCGTCGCCAAGGGCGGCCAGGTGATCGCGACGTACGACAAGCACCACCTGCCCAACTACGGCGTGTTCGACGAGCGCCGCATCTTCGCCCCCGGCGACAGCGCCTGCATCCTGTCGGTACATGGGCGTCGTATAGGGGTGGTCATCTGCGAGGACATCTGGCAGGACGGCGGTCCTGTGGCCGCTCTCGAGGGCGCAAACCTGGACCTGCTCGCGGTGCTCAACGGCTCCCCCTTCGAGGAGGGAAAGGGGCGCGTCCGCACGAAGCTGGCACGGCGTCGGGCCGCTCAGGTGGACGCACCCCTCGCCTACGTGAACATGTGGGGAGGGCAGGACGACCTCGTCTTCGATGGCCACTCATTCGTGGTCGGGGCCGACGGGGCGTGGCTGGCCAACGCGGGCGGGTTCGAGGATGCGTTGCTCGTGCTCGATCTTGACGGCAATCAAGCCTCAGTTGTTGATTTCGCGAGTGACGACGAGCAGGTCTACCGGGCCTGCGTCACGGGCCTGCGCGACTACGTGCTCAAGAACGGCTTCTCGTCCGTGGTGCTCGGAATGAGCGGCGGCATCGACTCGGCGCTCACCGCGGCGATGGCGGCGGACGCGCTCGGCGGCGAGAACGTCGTCGGCGTCTCGATGCCGTCCACGTTCTCCTCGGACCATTCTCGAGATGACGCCGCCGACCTCGCCAAACGCATCGGCGCGGATTACCGCGTGCAGCCGATCGCACCCATCGTGGAGGCGTTCCAGGGTGAGCTCGCGCTGACGGGGGTCGCCGAGGAGAACCTGCAGGCGCGCGTGCGCGGCGTAATCCTCATGGGCATCTCCAACCGCGAGGGGCATCTCGTCATCGCACCCGGCAACAAGTCCGAGCTGGCGACCGGGTACGCGACCATCTACGACGCGGGCTCCATTGGCGGCTTCGCCCCCTCAAGGACGTGGACAAGTCCCGCGTGTGGCAGCTCGCGCGGTGGCGGAACGGGCTCGCCGAGGCGCGCGGAGAGCAGCCGCCCATCCCGGAGAACTCGATCACGAAGCCGCCGTCGGCGGAGCTCCGCCCCGGCCAGCTGGACCAGGACTCGCTCCCGCCATACGACCTCCTGGACGAGGTGCTCGACGCATACGTCGAGCACGCCGAGGGCCGCGAGGAGCTGCTTGCCAGGGGGTACGACTCGGCCGTGGTTGACCGCGTGCTCCAGCTCGTCGACCGCGCCGAGTGGAAGCGCCGCCAATACCCGCTTGGGCCCAAGGTGACGGCTCTCGCGTTCGGCCGCGATCGTCGGCTGCCTGTGACCAGCCGCTGGCGCGAGGTCTAGACCCGCCCGCTCGCGTCGGGCCATGCCACGGAAAGGTGCCGCGCCCGCCCATCACCCTGTCGGTACACACAGGTCGTTTCACGCCAGCGAAGCGGCCCCTATGTACCGACAGGAAGTGAGAGCGGGTGGCGCGGGCCGTAAGGTTGTGCGCATGGCCAAGGTCCGCATCCACCACTTCCGCGAGATGAAGCAGCGCGGCGAGAAGATCACCATGCTCACGGCGTACGACTACCCCACCGCCCGGGCATTCGACGCGGCAGGCGTTGACGTGCTGCTCGTTGGCGACTCGCTCGCGGACAACATCCTCGGCTACGACTCCACCCAGCCGCTCACCGTGGACGAGATGGTGCCGTTCGTGCGCGCGGTCGCCCGCGGCGCCGAGCGTGCCTTCGTGGTCGCGGACCTGCCGTTCGGCTCCTACGAGCAGGGGCCCGAGCAGGCGGTCGCGAGCGCGGTCGACATGGTCAAGCGCACGGGCGCCACCGCCGTGAAGTTCGAGGGCGGCCGCCGCATTGCGCGCCAGGTCAAGGCGGTGACCGACGCCGGCATCCCGTTCATGGGCCACCTCGGATTCACGCCGCAGAGCGAGAACGCGCTCGGCGGCCGCCGCATTCAGGGCCGCGGCGACGGCGCGTACGACGAGATGCTCGCCGATGCGCTCGCGCTGCAGGAGGCGGGAGCGTTCGCGATCGTGCTCGAGATGGTCATCGCTCCCGTCGCGGAGAAGCTCACGGTCGCGCTCGACATCCCCACGATCGGCATCGGCGCGGGCCCGCACACGGACGGGCAGGTGCTCGTGTGGCTCGACGCCGCCGGGGTCGGCGACTGGCACCCCAGCTTCTCCAAGCAGTTCGGCGCGGTGGGCCAGGCAATGTCCGACGCTGCGGCCGGCTACGTCGCCGAGGTCAAGGGCGGCGCGTTCCCCGCACCCAGCCACACTTTCGACGAGTAGCCGACCAGAGCGTCGGGCCTCGCGAAACCGGGGCTAGGAGTCCTCGCCGCCCCACGCCTTGTCGTCGTCATCCCACGCCTTGGACCGCTTCTTCGCGATCTCCATGGCGTTTGCCGCCTCTTCAGGGGTGTCGTAGGGGCCCATGAGGTGCTCCCAGGAGCTCTGCCGGCCCTTCTCCACCATCTGCGTGCTCGTGTTGAAGTAGTACTCGGTCTTGCCTTCGGTCGCATCTGTCACGGTCATCGCCTCCATGAATAGACTGCCAGGTGTGGCTTCAGTACGCGCAATGATCACCAAGGGTGTCGTCTCGCCGGTCAGGCCGGTGCCGAACTCGATCGCGCGGCCGCCCTACGTTGGCCAGAAGCGCGCGGACCGCTGGCAGGGCGGGGACGTGCACGACGCTCACACCGTTGAGCGGATTCGTGCGGCCGGGCACGTGGCCGCGCAGGCGCTCGCGCTTGTGGGCGAGAACGTGCGTCCGGGCGTCACGACGGACGAGCTGGACCGAATCGGCCACGAGTACATGCTCGAGCATGGGGCGTACCCGTCCACGCTGGGCTATCCCGGTTCCGCCGGCCGCCCGCCCTTCCCCAAGTCCGTGTGCACCTCGGTGAACGAGGTCATCTGCCACGGCATCCCGGATTCCACGGTGATCGAGGACGGCGACGTCGTCAAGGTGGACATCACGGCCTTCCTCGACGGCGTGCACGGCGACAACTGCGGCACCTTCATCGCGGGCGAGGGTACCGAGGAGTCTCGCCGGCTCGTCGAGGTCGCACGCGAGGCGACGATGCGCGGCATCAATGCCGCCCAGCCCGGCCGCGAGGTCAACATCATCGGCCGGGTCATCGAGAAGTTCGCCGCACGCAATGGCCTCGAGTCCGTGCGCGACTACACCGGTCACGGCGTTGGGCCCGCGTTCCACACCGGACTCGTCATCCCGCATTACGATGCCGCGCCGTACCACGCGGACGTCATCGAGGTGGGCATGGTCTTCACCGTCGAGCCCATGCTGTGCATGGGCTCTCAGGCCAACCACGAGTGGGACGACGGCTGGACGGTCGTCACCGACGACGGTTCGTGGGTGGCCCAGTTTGAGCACACGATTCACATCACGGAGAACGGACCGGAGGTTCTGACGCTGCCATGAGCAAGCACATCGCATTGGGTGTCGACATTGGCGGATCGGGCATCAAGGGGGCGCCCGTCAACCTCAAGACCGGCGAGTTCCTCCACGACAGGCACCGCATTCCCACGCCCCAGCCCTCGACGCCCGACGCTGTGGCCAGGGTGGTCGCGCAGGTGATAGCCGTCTTTGAGCCGAGCAAGAAGACGCCGGTTGGCGTGACGTTCCCCGGCGTGGTCCAGAACGGCATCGTGAAGACTGCGGCGAACGTGGACCCGTCGTGGATCGGCACGGACCTGCGTCGCATCGTCCGTGACTACGCGGGGCATGACGTTCACGTGCTGAACGACGCAGACGCCGCCGGATACGCCGAGTTCCTCTATGGGGCGGCGCACAAGCGCGAAGGCGTGGTGCTGATGACGACGCTCGGCACGGGGATAGGCACCGCCCTCATCGTCGACGGCGTGCTGGTGCCCAACACCGAGCTGGGCCACCTCCAGATCGATGGCGCGGATGCGGAGGAGTACGCGGCGGAGTCGGCTCGCGAGCGCCACAACCTCACCGACGATCAGTGGATCGCGAAGCTGCAGGCGTACTACACGGAGATGGAGAAGCTCCTGTGGCCGGACCTCATCATCGTGGGCGGCGGCGTCTCCAAGGAGCATGAGATGTTCCTGCCCAAGCTGCGGCTGCGCGCGCCCATCATCCCCGCGGAGCTCTTCAACTCCGCCGGCATCAGCGGCGCGGCGGCCTACGCCGCCGCGCGCGTGAAGGCGGAGGAGGAGCACCACAAGAAGCAGGCCAAGAAGTCCACGCCTCAGGACTGATCGCGGGTCCACCACTTCGGCGCGGGCTCGCGATCCCGTGAGCCGTAGTGCACGAGTTCCTCGTCCACGATGGTCAGGGTGAACAGCTGCGGGCCAAGGCAGAACAGGGCGACGATCAGGTACCACCCGCCCTCCACGAGCGGGCGCGACTCGGTGAGCCCCTGAATGGCCATCGCGGCAGCTAGCAGCGCCCACGCGAGCGGGATGTAGGTGTCGCCGCGCGAGGCGCGCTCCACCAGACGCCACGTCCCGCCGAACAGCAGCACCATGATGACGAGGAACAGCACCATCCCGATCAGCCCGGTCTGGAGCCACGCGTCGAGGTAGGCGTTGTGCGCGTGGGCGGCGACGACCCCCGTCGAGTCGACGATGGACTTATAGGGTTCGTCCCAGATGGGCCAGTACCCCACGTAGCCCCACCCTTCTGGGCGCTGGATCGCAAAGTGGACCACCTGCTCCCAGATGTCGGCACGATGCGTGGCATCAGGCGAACGGTCGAGCGCCTCGAAGATCAGGTCCCTGTACTTGATCGTGAGGACGGCGCCCGCGGCCGTGAGCGCCAGGGTGGTGAAGGAGATGGGTCGCTTCCACCGCACGGGAGCCCGCCGGATCGCGATCGCGGCGCCCGAGAGCACCAACACGTAGAGGATGGCCACCGTCACCGTCGCCGAACGCGTCAAGAGGTGAACGGCAAGGGCGGCGACAACGGTGACGAGAGCGTCGGCCCTCCTCACCCGCCGCTCAAAGAGCATGATCACGGCCATGATCCCCGCAAGCAGCGCGATCGCGCCGAACGGGTTGCGGTTGCCCACGAAGCCTTGGATGGGGCCGCCCTCGAACAGCAGGTTCTCCGACCACCATCTGTCCGTGTCGGAGGCGTGCTCCGAGGCGACCTTGGCGAAGTCGCTCACGAGCGGAGGGATGGGGTGGCGAACAAAGATCGCGACGACGAGTTCGAATGCGATCCCGGCGGCGAGGCTCGCCTGGAGGCCGCGGTATAGCAGCACCATAAAGTGGCCGCTCGTGGTGCCCCGTGCGGTCATGAGCGCGATCGCGGTCGTCAGAACGAGGGTCCCGACCGCAAGCGCCGTGATGGCGCGCGTCCCCGACCACAGGATCGTGAGAGCGGCGAGACCCACGAAGCAGCCGATGAGCAGCGGGGGCTTGAGCTTGGTCCACGTTGGGCGGAAGGCCAGGAACAGGGCGACCACGGTGAGAACGGCCAGTGCGGCGTAGCCCGCCACGCCCATGAGGTAGCGAAACCCCTGCCCGGACACGAGCAGCAGCACGGTCCAGATCGTCAGCAGATCGCGCGATCGGCCGGACGTGAGGTTCACGACCGTCAAGCCTACCGGTCGATCACGAGCCGATACCGGAGGCGATGATGCCGGTGACCACCACCGACGTGATCGTGACGGTCGAGAAGCCGGCGACGATCATCTTGGGCAGGATCGAGCCCTCGATCGCCTTGCGCTCGTCCTCATCGTCAGCGGCCGCGCGGGCCGCCTCTTGCGAGAGGACCATCGTTCCGGGGAAGCCGTACAGCGCCGAGAGGCCGATCGAGATCGCCATCGCTGTGGAGTAGCCGAGAAGCTTGCCAACCAGCCCGGCCACCGCGAAGATCCCCACCAGACCGAACACGAATACGATGATCAGGGGCTTGGCGAGTGACACGAGGTCGTTCGGCTCGAGCGTGGCGAGCGGGCCGAACACCAGGATCAGGATGGCGAGCATCATCAGGCCGAACGAGTCAATTCCCGCAAGCACCATGGGCTTGAACACGCGGGTGGTGCGCAGCAGCACGCCGAAGATCAGCGCGATCACGAAGGTGTTGAGGTACCCGTTCGTGAGGTTGTTGATCCCCAGGCTGATGAGCACCACGATCCCCGTGACGAGGAGGGTTCCGGGCGTGTTGAGGAAGGCCTTGGGCAGGATCGTGGGTGCCGGCGCGGACTCGTCCGGCTCCTCGGGGGCCACGAGGGCGCCCTCCGCGTACTCGCCCTTGAGCCGCTTGGCCTCCCTGCGCAGCAGTACCGACGTCAGCGGGAAGCCGATGAGCCCCTGGATGGCGACGATCAGCACGGGGAACGCCGCCACTGTCGTGAGGCCAGCCCCGAGCGCGGCGTCCTGCACGATGATCACGGAGATCGTGCCGCCGGACAGCGCGCCGATACCCGCGATCATGTAGTCACGGCCGGTCGAGACGAGGCCGTCGTACGCTCCCTCGGTGCCGTCGATGCCGAAGATGGCGAAGGCGACGAACAGCAACGCCGCGATGCCGGCCACGGTTGCGACGCCGATGACGAACGTGCGCCACTGCTTCTTGAAGTCATCGAGGCTGATCATCGTACCCAGGTGGACGATGATGAAGCCCACCACGACGCCCGCGAGGGCAAGCAGGGACGACGCCGTGAGCAGGTCGTCGGGGAACACGCCGGTCATGAATCCCACGAGGAAGATGACGGAGGCGATCAGCAGGCTCGAGAGCAGGCCCTTCGACTTTCGCGAGACGAACTCAGCGACGGTCCACACGGCCATGACGATCACGAAGGCGACGATGGGATTCATGAGCTTCTCCTAGAAGGGCCAGATGACCGGCACGAGCAGCACTGCGACTGCGAGGAACAGCAAGAGCAAAGGGAGGCCGAGCTTCCAGTAATCGCCGAACTTGTAGTTGCCCGGCTCATAGATCATCGTGTTCGCCGGGGTCGCGACGGGCGTCAGGAAGGCCGCTGCCCCCGCGACCGTGAGCGCCATCAGGAACGGGAGCACGGACAGGTTCAGGTCGTGGGCGAGCGCCACCGAGATAGGCAGCATGATGAGCACGGTGGCCATGTTGGAGATGAGCTGGCCGAGCACCATGGTGAGCAGGCAGATAGCGAGCAGCGCCACCTGCGCGGGGGCGTTGCCGATGGCGTCCATCAGGTGGGTCGCGATGAGGTCCGCGGCTCCCGTTGAGGTGAAGGCCGTGGACAGCGGAATCATGCCGGCGACGAGCAGCACGGTGGTCCACTGCACCGCCTTGTACGCGCGGAGGGGCGTGAAGACACCCGAGAGGATGACGGCGCCGGCGGCGAGCAGGCCCGCCATCACGGGCGGCACCGCGTTGGTGACGAGCAGCAGCACCATCGCCACGAGGATGACGATCGCGCGCTTGGCTCCCGGGCCCAGCGGGACCGACTTGCGCAGGCTGACGGGGTCGTTGACCACGAGAACGTCTGGGCCGGACGTGTGCTGCTCCAGGTGCGCCCACGTCCCGCGCACGAGCACGGAATCGCCGGCCGCGAGCACGGCGCTGGGGCCGTCAACGGGCTCGCCTCCCCGGTTGACGCCGAGCACCACGAGGTCGCCGGATGGCGTCGCCTGCCCCGCGAAGAGATGCGTGCCGATGAGCTCGGAGCGCGGCGGGATCACCACCTCCGTCACGCCCTTGACCGTGCCGATGAGCTCCTGCTCGTCGGGAACGACGTACTCCGCCCGCAGCGCAAGCGTGAGCGCCGCGATGTCCGCAGGCAGCTCGGCCGGGTTGTGGTGCGGCAAGAGCTTGCCGCCGAACAGCGCCATGATGAGGATCGAGCCCACGACGAGCGGGATGCCGACCCACGCGAACTCGACGTAGCCGAAGGGCCGCTCGCCGGCATCGACCGCCGCCTCGGACACGATGATGTTGACCGGAGTTCCGGTCAGCGCAAGCAGGGATCCCGCGTGCGCCGCGAACGCCATGGGCATGAGCAGCTGCGAGGGCGAAAGGCCCGCGCGAACGGCGACGACCACGACGAGCGGCACCAGGGCCGCGACCGCGCCGTTCACCGAGATCAGGGCGGTGAGCAGAGCAACGAGCAGGCTGACCGTGATGAGCAGCGGGACGCGTTTGGTGCCGCCCCGCGTGACGGCCTGCTGCCCCGCCCACGCGGTCACGCCGGTCGCATCGAGGGCGTCGCTGACGATGAACAGGCTCGCGATGAAGATCACCGTGGGATCGCCAAAGCCGGCGAGAGCCTGGTTGAGCTCGAGCACCCCGGTAGCCCACAGGGCGACGGACACGCCGACGGCGACGATCGCGATCGGAATTCTGCCGGTCATGAACGCAACCACCGCGAGCCCCAAGATGATGAAGGTGATCTCGATCGGCGTCACACTGGCCACAGTAGCGGGCGCCACGGTGCAGCCGCAGCGACTAGGCTCGCAATTGAAGAATTGACCGGCAAGGGAGTCGTCATGACCTACGCACCTCACAAACTCGTTCCGGAAGGCTTCACTCCCCTTCAGGGGCTCGCGGCTCTCCCCCAGGTGGCCGTGGCAACCGCGGTCCCCGACTCGGTGGACAGCGTGGCTCACCTCGTCACCTCTGACGGTGACCTGCCCGACGGCATTGGCGCCTCTCGCTCCGACCTCACCGCCGCGGGGTTTGAGGCCGACGCCGGGTCCAGTTTCGTCTTCGCCTCCGGCGGCACGCCGGTGGTGCTCGTTGGGCTCGGTTCCAGCGACGATGTCACGATCGACGGAATTCGCGACGCCGCGGCAGCGGCGTCGCGGGCGACCGCCAAGAAGGGCACCAACCTCGCCATCGTGACCGACGGGCTCGGCTTCGACGACGCCGCCGTGGCGCAGGCTGTCGCGGAGGGGCTCAGCTGGCGCGGTACCGCTACCGCTCGCTGCAGGCCGAGCCCAAGGATCGCTCGCTTGGCGCGCTCACGATCGTGGTGAGGGGGGCGGATGAGGCGACCACAGCGTCGGGTATAGCGGCCGCCGAACCGGGCGTGCGAGCGGCGATCATCGCTCGCGACCTCGCGAACACCCCCGCCGGCTTCCTCACGGCCACGAACATCGGCGAGGAGGCCCAACGCCTCGGCGCCGCGTACGGCTTCGAGGTGCAGGTGTTCGACAAGGCGGCTCTGATCGAGCTCGGCTGCGGCGGGCTGCTGGGCGTCAACGCGGGCAGCACAGAGGAGCCGCGGATGGTGGTGTTGCGCTATCGCGGAGGCGGTGACCGCCATTTGGGGCTCGTGGGCAAGGGCATCATGTATGACTCCGGCGGCATCTCGCTCAAGCCGTCGGACCCGATGCACCTGCTCATGAAAATCGACATGGGCGGTGCCGCGGCCGTGCTCGGCGCATTCACCGCGCTGCGCGATCTCGGCGTCACGGCGAACGTCTCCGGCTGGCTCATGTGCACGGACAACATGCCGTCCGGCTCCGCCACCAAGCTCGGCGACGTGCTCGTTGCGCGCGGCGGCAAGACCGTTGAGGTCAAGAACACCGACGCTGAGGGTCGCCTCGTGATGATGGACGGCCTCGTGCTCGCCACCGAGGACGAGGTGGATGCGGTCATCGACATCGCGACGCTCACCGGGGCGGCGCTGATGGCGCTCGGCAAGTCGCGCGCGGCCCTGTTCGGAAACGACCAGGACCTCGTGGATCAGGTGAAGGCGGCGGCGGAAGTTGTGGACGAGCCCGTCTGGCAGATGCCTCTCGAGAAGAAGTACCGCAAGCAGCTGGACTCCGACATTGCCGACATCGCCAACCTTGGCGGAACCTTCGCCGGAGCGACCACGGCCGCGCTGTTCCTCAACGAGTTCGTTGGCGACACGCCGTGGGCGCATGTGGATATAGCAGGAACAATGCAGGCCGAGGCCGACGAGTCGTGGCGCACGACGGGCGCGACCGGCTACGGCGCGCGGCTGCTGGCGCAGGTGGCGAAGGAGTTCTAACGCGCGCGGTTCCACGGGCGATACTGGCTGTGTGACAAGACTTCGGGACCGGTTGGGCGAGGCGCTCTTTGAGCGCGTCGCGGGCCCCGAGGGGCCCGCTGCGCGGGCGCGCGTCCACGGCACGCCTGGGCCGCGCTGGTTCGAACCCGGTAGCGCCATTCGCCGCGTTCACGGGGATGCGTCTGCGTATGTTGGCGGCCTGCGCGCGCTGCTGCTGCAGTCGCTGCACCCGCTCGCGATGGCGGGGGTCGCCGGGCATTCCGGGTATCGCGGCGACCCGTGGGGGCGCCTCGCGCGCACCTCGACGTTCCTCGCGTTCACCACCTTTGGGGCGGCCGAAGACGCGCAGGCCATGGTGGACCGCGTGCGGGCCGCGCATGACCGGGTGCGCGGAAAGACCGCCGACGGCCGTCCCTACCGCGCGAGCGATCCGCACCTGCTGACCTGGGTGCACATCGCGGAGGCGGACTCCTTCCTCGCCGCCCACCAGCGGTACGGGGAACGGCCCCTCGACGCGGCAGGGGCCGACGAGTACGTGGCCCAGTCCGGGCGGGTGGCGATGGCGCTGGGCGCCGTGGACGTGCCGCGCACGGTCGCGGAGCTGGAGCAGTTCATCGACGCCTACAGGCCGGAGCTCGAGTCGAGCCCCGCGGCGCTCGACACCGCGGCCTTCCTCCTGAAGGAGCCACCCCTCCCCTGGGCCGCGCGGCAGCCGTACCGCCTCATAGCGTCGGGCGCGGTGGCGCTGCTGCCCGACTGGGCGCGAGCGGAACTGAACCTTGGAGGGCCGCTCAACCGCGCCGTCGGGCCGCTTGCCGGAGCCATCGCCACCAAGGCGGTGCGCTGGGGCATGGGTGATGCGCAAAGGCGGCGCGAGCGCGGCTTCAGCGGGCACTGACCTACTCGAGCCCGCCCACCTGGCTTCCCGGCTCGAAGGCGCCCGTGGCGACGTCCTCCCAGAACTGGTCCAGCTTGTCGGGATCGAGGAGCACCGTGGAGCCCACGCCCTTGACGTGATAGCCCCAGTCCTTGATGGGCGGCGTGCCCGTGACAGCCTGATCGCCCTGCGCGGAGCGGAACGTGCGCGCTATCTGCAGCAGGTCGAAGGGGCCCGTGCCGTCGCTCACGCGGAAGGCCTGCAGTCCTGCGCCCGCGACGTCCATGGCCTTGAATGGGTTCGCGACAACGGCCCTGGTAAACACGCCGTCAACGACGGCCGCGACAAGCTGACGCTGCCGCGCCGCGCGCCCGATATCGCCGAGTGGATCGCTGTACCGCATGCGCGCGAAGGCGAGAGCCGTGTCGCCGTCCGCGACGTGACAGCCGGCCTCCCACTTGAGCTTGGAGCGCCAGTCGTCGACGTCCTCCTTGTAGCAAAGCTTCACGCCACCGAGGGAGTCCACGAGATCCGCAACGCCGGTGAGGCCCACCTCCATGTAGGCGTCGATCGTGAGCCCGGTGAGCTCCTCGACCGTCTCGACGAGCAGCTGCGCTCCCCCGATCGCGAACGCCGCGTTGATCTTGTTCTTCTTGTGCCCGGGGATGGTGACGTAGGAGTCGCGTGGGATCGAGATGAGGCTCGTGACGCCGTTCGGCGCCTTGTGCAGCACCATGATCGTGTCGGTGCGCGCGCCCGATGTCCCGTCGTCGTACTTCCAGCCCTCGCGCGAATCGGAGCCGACGATGAGGTACGTCTCCCCCGCCGTGTTCGCCGCGCCGCTCAGCGCGTCCACGTGCTGAATGCGGGCGTTGATCCAGGTATAGCTGAGGAACGCGAGGGTCAGCGCGACGAGCAGCAGCGCGATTGCGGCGACGCCCAGCCGCCGCCCCCAGCGGCGCTTTTTCCTTGGCTTCTGCGCCGGCTTCTGCGGTCCCTGCGGCGGTCCCTTTGGCGTGCCCGACGCTGGCGCCGGCTTGGTTGCGGGACGCTGGCTTGGCGCCCTGGTGGGGGGTGGCGCCTGCGGCGTGGTGGGCTTTCGCGGCTGGATCGACGGCGGCATGGGCCGCCGCGCGCCGGGGGCGCCGTGTTGGTCGGGCCTTCCCGAACCCCCAGCCGTGCTCACGCGGTGAGCGTAACCTGCCCCAGCGTCGGGCCGGTGGCGGCGCGCTGGGCTGTCTATTGTCGAGGTTATGGCCGTCAATCGCTTGGACAATGTCGCCGTCACCGTCTCTGACCTGGAGGCCGCGGTGGCGTTCTTCGAGGCGCTGGGGCTCGCCGTTGAAGGGCGCGACACGGTGAGCGGGCCGTGGGTGTCCGAGGTGCTGGGGCTGGAGGAAGTCACCTCAGAGATCGCGGTGCTCGTGACCCCTGACGGCCACGGCCGCGTGGAGCTCGCCCACTACGTTTCGCCGGAAGCCGTGCCGGTGCCGGCTCCGGCGCCCAACACCCTTGGGCTCACCAGGATGATGTTCGCGGTCGACGACATCGATGCGACCGTTGCGCGCCTCGCCCCGCTTGGCGGTTCGCTGATGCGCGATATCGCGCGCTACGAGGACGCCTACCGCCTGTGCTACCTGCGCGGGCCAGACGGCATCATCGTGGCCCTGGCGCAGGAGCTGTAGGGGTTACTTCGCCGGTCCCTCCGCGAGAGTCACGGTCTTCGAGTGGCTGGTGCCGTTCGTGTCGGTCCAGGTGATCTTCACCTTGTCGCCCGGGTCCTTCTTGGCGAGGGCCGCGGCCAGTGCGTCGCCGCTCGCGACCTTGGTGCCGTTGACCGCGGTGATCGTGTCGCCGGCCTCGATTCCCGCCTTGGCGGCGGGGGTGCCGTCGTACACGGCGCCCACGGAGGCGCCGCTCACGGCCTGGTAGCCGGACTGCGCGAGCCCGATGCCGAGGAAGGCCGGGTATCCGAGCACCACGGTGCCGCTCTCGTCTCCGGCCTTGATCTGCTTGGCGATCGCGAGGGCGTCCTCGATGGTGATCGCGTAGGCGGTCGTGGCCGTGGAGCCACTCGAGGCTGCGGTGTTCATGCCGATGACCTCGCCGTCGCTGTCGAGCAGCGCGCCTCCGGAGTCTCCGGGGACCACGTCGGCGGAGATCTCGATGGTTCCGGTGAGTGTCTCGCCGGTCTCGTACTGGGTGGTTGAGGTCGTCACAGACGCGTCGAGGTTGGTGATGGTGCCGTCGGCGGCCATGAGCACGCCGCCGCCGCTCGCGTTGCCGACCGCGGTGATCGCGTCGCCAACGGCCTCGGTGTCGTCCTGGTCCACGGTGATGGTGGCAAGACCGGAGGCGCCGTTGAGCTTGAGGAGCGCGACGTCATGCGTGGGGTCGGCACCCACGAGGGTCGCGGTGTAGGTCTTTCCCGTGCTCGGGTCGGTCACGGTGATCTCCGTGGAGCTCGCGATCACGTGGTTGTTCGTGAGCACGTAGCCATCGCTCGAGAGGATCATCCCCGTGCCTGCGGCCTCGCCGCCCGAGTACCCGAGCTCGGTGTTGATGATCACCACACCCGTGGACTCGCTCGCGCTGGCCTGGGTGGCCTCGTCCTGGGACGCGCCGGGGGTCTGCTGGCCCTGGTAGGGGTCGGTGCCTTGGTAGGGGTCGGTGCCTTGGTACGGGTCTTGGTACGGGTCTTGGTGCGGGTCGTAGCCGCCGGAGCCGCCCCAGTACTGCTCGAACTGGTCGTAGAGCGACTGCAGGTCATCGAGTGACCACTGGTCGCCCCATCCGCCGAAGTCATCCTGCGTCTGGACCTGCGCGGCCGTCACTGCTTCGTTGCTGGCCTCGTGTGCCGCGGCGATGCCGGTGCCGATCGCACCGACCGCCAGGAGGCTCGCAAACGCGAGCGCGCCCATAAGCGCGCGTCGGCGCCGCGGCTTGGTCGCGGTTGCGCTCATCGTGATCTCGTTGGGGTCGTCCATGTCAGCCTCCGTTGGTCTCAACTCGATTCCAACGCGCGAAGTCCACAGGCGGCTCCCAGAATCCTGGGAGTTCGCCAAGAGCCCACCGGTGATCGGCGAGGGCGGATGAGTTGGCCGATACGCCGGGTTCTGTCTAGCCCGACTCTTCACAGCGTCGGGCCGGGCGGCCATCCATCTACGACGTACGTTGCCGCACGCCTCTAGCGACCTACCCGGAAGCTCGGGCGGGCAGCCCTCAAGCGCTTCCTGTCTGGCCTTGCTCCGGGTGGGGTTTGCCGTGCCGCCCCTGTCACCAGGGACGCGGTGAGCTCTTACCTCACCCTTTCACCCTTACCGCCCGACGCTGCGAGCGGCGGTTTGCTTTCTGTGGCACTTTCCCGCGGGTCACCCCGGGTGGCCGTTAGCCACCACCCTGCCCTATGGAGCCCGGACGTTCCTCGGTCTCGGTTTCCCGAGAACGCGGCCGCCTGGCCAACTCATCCGCGGGACAAGTGTAGCCAGGCGGCCTCGGGTGTTACTGACCGGCGAGAAGTGCGTACAGGTCCTTGCGCGCCTGCGCGAGGATCTTCACCGCCTCGTCGGCAGTGTCGCCACCCTGACGGGTGGCAAGCATGACGACGTCACGCAGCTGGTGCATCTCTTGGCGCAGGGCGATGGCCTTGCCTGCGCCCTCTGGCTGCTTGAACACGCCGTCGGCCTCAGGGCCGTGCTCGGTGAGCCACTGCTGGCCCGCGTCGGTGATGGACGCGGTCTTGCGACCTTCGACGGTCTCGAAGGTGATGAGACCCTCGTCCTCGAGCGCCTGCAGCGTCGGGTAGATCGAGCCCGGGCTCGGGGACCAGATGCCTCCCGAGCGCTCCTCGATGGCGCGCATCAGGTCATAGCCGTGACGGGGTTGCTCGGCGAGCAGCACGAGCACGGCGGCGCGGACGTCGCCGCGGTTGCGGCCGCCGCGCGGTCCGCGGCCCGGCCCACGACCCGGCCCAAACTCGGGACCAAACCCGCCGAGTCCATACCCGGGGTGGCGGCCGAATCCCTCAGGCCGCGGGTCAAAGCTGTGATGGCGGCGATTGCCGCCTCGCTTCATGTCTTTCATGACTGTCTCCTTTCGTCGACACGGTCACGATATATCGCGTCACAGTCTCTTGTCAACCCCTGCCCTTGCACCCTCTCGGTACAGCCGCGTCGCTTCGCGCGCGGAAACGACCGCTATGTACCGACAGCAGGTCAGGTGGGGATGCGGCGGAACGGAGCGCGGCCGGGGTCAGGCGAGGCGGGCGGCGAGGCGAGAGACCGCTTCAGCGCGGCTGCTCTCGACAAACGCTCGGATTCCGGCAACGAGATCCGGATCGGCCTTGTCAGGGGAGCCGGCGTCGAATGGGGGCGCGGGGTCGTACTCAAACTGCAACTGGAGTCGCTTGGCGAAGTCCTCACCCAGCTCGGCAGCTGTAAGCGTCAGCGCGAAGTCGATCCCCGCCGTCACTCCCCCGCCGGTGACGACGTTCCCATCGAACACCACTCGTTCCGCGACCACCTCAACCCCAAGGCGCTCAAGCAGCCCCTGGGACGCCCAGTGCGTCGCGGCCCTACGCCCAGTAAGCAGGCCGGCGGCGGCAAGAACGAACGCGCCCGTGCACACGGATGTCACCCACGTCGCCTCACTGGCGGCGCGGCGAACGAACCCAAGCAGATCCTCGTCCTCGAGGTGCGTGAACACACCGTCGCCGCCAGGCACGCACAGCACGTCGACGCGAGGGCACTCCGCGAAGGTGGCCGTTGGTACCAGGGAGAATCCCGCGTCGGTGGCCACGGGGTCGAGCGATGCAGCGACCAAGTGCACGTCCGTCTCCGGCCATCTGGACATCACCTGCGCCGGCCCAGTCAGGTCCAGTTGGGTCACCCCGGGGAACAACGCGAAAGCCACGGTCCGGCGCCCATTCACGTCCACGCCGCCCACCTTAGCGACCGCTATGTACCGACAGGAAGTGAGGGTGGTGGAGGTGGGGCGCAGGGCATCGTAGGGTGATGGCCGTGCTGATCCTGCTGCCGCCGTCCGAGGGAAAGACCGCACCCACGTCGGGCGCACCCGTTGAGCTCGCGGACCTCAGTCACCCAGAGTTGACCGCGGTCCGCGCCAGGGTGGGCAAGGCGCTCGTCGCGGCGAGTTCGCGGCGCGACGCCCTCGCCATGCTCGGCGTCGGGCCTTCGCTCGCGCCGCAGGTGGCCGGAAACACCACGCTGTGGAGCAATCCCACCGCGCCTGCGGCGCACGTCTACACGGGCGTCCTGTATGACGCCGCGGGCTCGGCGACGTGGTCCGCGGATGAGCTTGTCCGCGCGCACGACCGGGTCCGCATCATCTCGGGCCTGTGGGGCGCCGTCTCCCCCGCCGACCTCATCCCCCCGTATCGCCTCAACATGTGCGTCGCGCTCCCCCGCGTGGGCCCTCTGACGGCCCTCTGGCGCGCGAGTCTCGCGAAGTCACTGGACCCGATCGCCGCCGAACAGCTCATCGTCGACTGCCGCAGCAGCGACTACGCCACCGTCTGGAAGCCGCCGCCGGGCGCTCTCGCGGTGCGCGTCGCGTACGAGCAGGGCGGAAAGCGCAAGATCGCGAGCCACACCGCCAAGTACGCGCGCGGACTGCTCACTGGGGCCCTCGTCAGGGCGCCCAAAGCGCCGGAATCCGCTGAGGCGCTCGCCGAACTCGCCGCCGAGCTTCCCACCGTCGCCGCGGTGGAACTCGGGGAGTCCAGCATCACGCTCGTCACCGCCTGAGGTGACGCGGCGGCGCGTACCCCGCGTGCAGCCGCCATTGCCCAATCTCACCCACACCGAGGACCCACACGTACTCGTTCTTGAGCTTCTTGCCGTCCTCCGCGAACGGTCCCGTGCGGTACTCGTAGACGCCTAGGGACGGCGCGGTGCCCTCCGGGGCGGTCCGGATCGCGTTGGAGAAGTCGCCGTTTGCCGTGCGCAGGTGAGAGAACACCAGCTCCCCCACGGCGGCCTCGTCGACGCTCGCCGCGTCCGCCCCCTCGACCAGCTGGAGCGCGATGTGCAGCTGCCGGTCGCCGGCTCCGTCCTCGTAGGAGATGAGCCGATGATTCTCAATGAGGTCCGCGAGCGCGGGATCGCGGAACACCGCGTCGCGCACAGAGTCGGGAGCGACCACGGCGCCGTTGTAGTCAACGGACATGTCGGATCGGCCGTAGAGGAACAGCAGTGGCAGGTCCGTGATCCGCTCCTCGCGCAGTCCGTCCAGCCCAAACTCCCGCAGCACGGGATCCAGGTCGCGAATGCGCAGCACGTGGCCCCGGTCGTGGATGTTGTACCGAATACGAGGGTTGATGTTGGTAGCGCGCGTGATGGTCACGAGCAGCTCGCCCGCCTCATTCGTCTCCATGAGGTAGTCGAACGGGTTGAACTGGAACACCATCGGCAGCACCCCGTACTCGCGCTGCCTGGTGAGGCGGGCGCTGAGATCGGGGGAAGCGGCGATCGCCTGCCGCAGCGCTATGGAGAAGTCGGTCTCGATCGCCACGTTGATCTCAAGATCCGATGCCCCATAAGAGCCGTACGCGGCGCGCGCATTCTCAAGGATGAGCGCCCGCATGTTCTCGGAGATGCCCTCACCCCCGAACGCGGTCACGACCTCGTATTGCGTCCAGTCGAGGCGGGTGTCCTCAAACAGCGCCTTGAGGAACGGCGGATAGCCCGTGATGACGTAGGTGAACTGCGGCCCGAACTCCTGCATCGTCTGGATGACCTTGTCGCGATCCGGCCCGATCGACTTGATCATCGTGATCTCGGTGAGGGACGCGGAGACGTTCATCCCCGTGGCCCACGCGCCGAGCGAGAAGCAGTTCAGCACGAACGGCTGGCGGTCGGGGAACTCGCGCTGCGTGCGCCAGAAGCCCATCTGCAGCAGTTGCCGCGTCGCGAGCCGCTCGTCGGGCCCCCGCACCCAGCTCGTCGGCACCCCAGAGGAACCGGACGACTCGTCCACCACCACCCCGCGCCGCGGCAGCTTCCCACCGATAGAGCGCTCGAGCACCGAGTACTGCTTGATGTAGCCCGCCTTGTCCATCTCGGGAATGGTTGCGAGCGCGTCGGCCAGTTTGAGGCCCGACGGGATGGTTGGCTTGGCGCCCTGTGCCTCGAGGAACGTGGCGTACGCGGGCACCTTCTTCGTCGCCTTGTCGAAGGTCCGCCAGGCACGCATGCGGCCCCCGAACCACCGCGCCGGCTCGATGCCCGGCCCCAGCAGGAACCGGTGCGTTCGCACGGATCGCGTGAGCTGCCGGATGAGCAGGTCGAACGCCCACAGCAGGCCGAATAGCAGGTACTTGAACGCGTTCCTCATGCCACGATCATCTCCTCGAGCGGCCTGCGATACGCGACCGGCGGCTCCTTCGCATACCCGAGCCGGACGAGCATCCACGCCATCCGCCCGTCCTCTTCCGCAACTCCCGCGGCCTCGGCGAACCGCGCGTGCGAGCGCGGGTTGGTGATGACCGTGCCGAGCGGGTGCAGCGAGACGCCAACCCTGGTGAGCTCGAGCCACGAGCGCATGAAGAGCCGGCCCGCCTCTACATAGTCGCTCGGGCCGGCGAACGGCCCCTCGAACCACGCGACCTGCGCCACGCCGCGCATGGTCCGCAGGTACACGCCCTTGATGACGCGGCCGATCACCGGCGCCTCCCACAGCCCGCGGTGGCCCATCGCGAACCGCAGCAGCCGCCCGGGCATGAGCATCGCGTCGGCGCTGAGTCCGTCCCCGGTCGATCGTGCTTGGGCGTCGCTGAACCTCAGCCACGTCATGATCTCGTGGTGCACCGCGTCGTTGCGGAGGTCGTCGAAGAGCGTCTCCTGGTTGACGCGGATGATGTCCGCGACAACCGCCGGATCCGTAGAGGCGGCGAACGTGTGGCCGGCTTCACCTGCAAGCCGCGCCACTGCCTCAAGGTCGCCCGACGGGACCGCTCGGTTGTCGTACGGCCTCCGGTTGGTGCGGCGTGCGTCAAAGGCCGCGCGGCGCGCCAGATCAACGGCGCTGGCCGGGCGCGGAAACAGCGCCAATGTACCGAGAGGGTGCAGGCGGTCGGCGGCGTCGAAGTCCATCTCCGTGAGCGCGAGCTCTTCGCGCACCTCGTATCCCTCGGACGCGGCGACCACGGCCACCGACTCGAGGAACACCCCTGCGCACACGTGCCCAAAGGGAATCCCGAAGCTCTCCGCCGGAAGGCCTCGATCCAGGTCGTAAAAGACCTGGGCCGTGGTGTCGTCGACGATCCGCACTCGGATGGGCTGCGAATTGTGGGGCGACGGGTATCCGCGCGCACCCTCGAGAACCCGACCCCATGGCTGGGCGACTTGCGTCACTCGGCCGCCTCGGCGTCGGGCGTAGGCGGCGCCTCGAAACGCAGCGTGACGCCGCGACCAACGAGCAGCGCGTTCGCCTCGTCCACGAACTCCGCCGGCGCCTTCCCGTACAGCGGCACTCGCTCGATGCTCCGCTCGCCGTCGCTCAGGGTGATTCGGGGGTCGGCCTGGCCGGGCATGGCCGCGATGGGCGGGTGGGTGACCACGATCTCGCGCGCGGCGACCCAGTCGACGGGGCGTCGCAGCACGATCTCCTGGATGGACTTGGGCCACTCGATGGAACCGGCGCCCGTAAGCACCAGCAGCGCGCGCCTGTTCTTGATGATGTTCGCGATCGCGAGCACCGCGAGCAGCGCCATGAGCCCGGCGAAGATCCACACGGGAACGGCGAGCCACGCCCACGGCAGGACGTACGCGGCCAGCGCGAGGGCCGCGGCGATGAACAGCCGATACCCAAAGCGGGACCAGAAGGCCGACGGCGGCTCGCGCAGGAGCACAACGGAACCTCTCCACGCGGTGGACATGCCCCAGAGCCTACCGACCGCAACCAGGCGGTTCAGGCCGACGGCACGCCAAGGGCGAGGAGGTGCCCGTCGTGAATCTCCCCCTCGGGCGTCACGCGTAGTTGCACCAGGGACAGGGATGCCGGAGTGGGCCAGATCTTCGCCACGGTGCCGGGCGCGAATCCCATCGCGGCGGCGACAAGTGACTTGATCGCGACCGAGTGCGACACAATCGCGATGGTCCGCGGCACGTCGTCGTCCGCGCACAGCCGCGCCTGCTCGGCTGCGAGGTCCTGGATGAAGCCGCGCATGCGCTCCACGACGTCGCTGAGCGACTCACCGCCGGGCGCCCGGACCTCGCCCTCGTCCCAGAGGCGAATGAGCTCGCCGTCGCGCTCGAGCGCCTCGGGGGCGGTGAGCCCCTCCCACTCGCCGAAGTCCACCTCGCGTGCGCGCTCGTCAACCTCGACGCGAATCCCCAGCCTGCGACCGAGCGCGCCGGCCGTGTCTTGGGTCCGCTGCATGGGCGAGGCAAGAACGCGCGAAACGGGAGCGAGCGGCGCCCAGGTCTCGCGCCCTACCCGGTACACCGCGTCGGCCGCCTGCGCCGCCTGGACGCGACCGGCGGCATTGAGCGGCGGCCCCACAACCCCGCCCCCGGAAAGTTTGTGCGACGTGGTCATGTCGGTCACGCCATGCCTCACGAGCACGAGCGCCAGGGTGGAGACGAGCGGCCGAGATGACATGTCCTTCGGCGACTTCGCCTTGGGCCCGGGCTCCGGATCGTCATATTCGGGCCCGACGCTGGGCCCAGTGGTCCCGAATCCCCGGACGATCTCCTGGTCCTTGGTATCCATGGCCTCGTTCGCGAGCGCGTCCGCGGCCTTGTTGCGCTCTCTCGGTATCCAGTCGAACGTGACCTCGCGGTCCCCCACGACTTCGCGGGCCCGCGCGGCGAGGCTGCGCATGTCCGGGTGCTGGATCTTCCAGCGGCCGTTCATCTGCTCGATGACGAGCTTCGAGTCCATCCGCACCTCGACGGCCGCGTGGGGCGCTATCGCCGCCGCGGCCTCGAGGCCCGCGATGAGGCCGGAGTACTCGGCGACATTGTTCGTCGCGATGCCAAGGTATCCCGCGCGCTCGGCGAGCACGGCGCCCGACTCGTCCCGCACCACCGCCCCGAAGCCGGCCTCGCCCGGGTTACCCCGAGAACCTCCATCGGCCTCGACGATGAGTCGAGCGTGGGTCATCCCTCGCGCACCAGGATGCGGCCGCACTCCTCACACCGCACCACCCGGTCCGCAGGGGCGCCGACGATCGCCGCGAGGTCCCCCGCGTTGAGTTTCATGTTGCAGCCCTGGCATTGGCCGTGCACTAGCGGCGCGGCTCCAATGCCGCCGCGCTGGTCACGCAGCTTCTCGTAGAGCGCGAGCAGGCCGGCGTCCAGACCCTCCGCGGCGGCGGTCCGCTCCCCCGAGATAACGGAGAGCTCGGCGTCGATCTCGGCGAACTCGGCGTCGCGCTGGGTCTCCAGTTCTGCGATCTGCCCTGCTATCTCGGCATGCTGGGTCTCGGCGGACGCGAGATCGGCCTCCGCCGCCTCGAGCCGCTCCATCGCCTCGAGCTCGACGTCCTCAAGCTCGTTCTTGCGCCGCTGCAGCACCTCGAGCTCGCCGCTCAGGGCCTGCAGATCGCGGGGCGTCCCCTCTCCGGACAGCAGGCGCTTGTTGTCGCGCTCCGCACGGGCGCGGACGGCGGTGACGTCGTCCTCGACCTTGGTGACTTCTCGCCGGATGTCGCCGACGATCGCGGAGCGGGCCGCGCGCTCGTCTCCGAGATCGACGACCCGGCCGGTCAGCTCATCGAGCTGAGCGAGCACGGGAAGGGTCGCGCGACGGTGGCGAGCCTGCTGGGCGCGCAGGTCTGCCGCCTGCACGTCGAGCAGGCGTCTCTGGTCGGCTGCGGGTGCGTCCACGGCTACTCCTCTTGCGCGCCTACGCGCGCGGTCCAGGGGTCGGTGTTGATGGTCGAGACAAACGTCTCGACGCCAAGCTGATCTGCCAGGTATGACGCGGCGTCCGCGAGCCACGCCCACTCGGACGCGAAGTGCGAGACGTCCACGAGGAACGGGCGCCCGTCGCCAAGCTCGGCGAGTTCGCGAGCATCGAGGGCGAGGTGGTGGCGCAGGTCGGCGGTGACGTACGCGTCGACTCCCGCCGCACGCGCCGCCTCAAGGAACGAGTCGCCCGCCCCTCCGACGACGGCGACGGTGCGGACCGCGGCCTCCAGGTCTCCGGCCACGCGCACGCCATGCGCCGTCTGGGGAAGCGCCGAGGCGACCGCCCGCGCGAACTCGCGCAGCGTCGGGCCGTCAGCAAGCTCGCCGACGCGGCCGGTGCCAAGCGAAGGCTCGGCGGCGTCGGGAACCAGCGGGCCTGTCACCCGCAGCCCGACGGCCCTGGCGAGGGCGTCTGCCACCCCGCCGGCGGCGTGGTCGGCGTTGGTGTGGGCATTCGCGAGCGCGACCCCGCCGCTCACGAGGGTGTGGACCACGGCGCCCTTGGCGGTGTCTGCGGCAACGGTGTTGACGCCGCGGAGCATGAGCGGATGGTGCGTGACGAGCAGCTGCGCCCCGGCCGCGACGGCCTCTCGCGCGACGGCGAGAGTCGGGTCCACGGCGAGGTGCACGAGCGAGACCTCGGCTTCGGGAGACCCGACGGTGAGGCCATTGACGTCCCAGTCCTCGGCGAGCCCGGCCGGAAAGCGCGCCTCGAGGGAGGCGAGCACGTCGCGGACCAAAGGCATGCCCTAAACCTACCCGGGCTTGTCCTCGTTCTCCTCCCGCTTGAGGTGCGCCTCGAGCAGGACGTCGAGTTTGCGCTCGAGCTCCATGATGCGGTGCCGATCCTCGGCATCGCGGGCGGTGATGCCCTCCACGTCCTCGCCACGGCTGTTCGCCACAAACCAGGAAGCCACGGAGGCCGTGATGATCGCCACGAGCGCGAGCCCCACCACCATGAGCACGATGCCGATGACACGGCCCGCCATGGTGACGGGGACCATGTCGCCGTAGCCGACGGTGGCGATCGTGACGAAGGCCCACCAGACGGCGTCGCCGATGGTCTCGATGCTCGACCCTGCCTTGCCGCGCTCGGTGGCGAGAACCGCGACGGAGCACACCCAGATGAGGAGCACCGACGCGACGACCACCGCCCGAGTCGTGCGCACCACCTGCTTGTCCGCGCGGAAGCGCCTGTCGCCGATCACGGCGAGGATCTTGAGGGGGCGGAAGGCGGGCCACAGCACTGCGAGGACGTCAAGTGGATGGGTGAGGAGCCAGCGCAGCCGCCGGTCCGCGAGGCTCACCCGAATGGTGAGGTCCACCACGAACACGAGCCAGATGACCACCTGCAGCACCGCGCACACCACGCGGAGCCAGCGCGGCATGTCCTGCCACACCACGACCGCCGTGAACACGGCCAGAAAGATGACCGAGAGCCACACCATGAGCGTGTCCGCGCGGTTCGCATAGGCGTGACCGCGCTCCTCTCGCGTGAGTCGCTGGGACGTCATGCGATTTCACCTCCCGTGAGCACCCGCTCCCACGCGCCGCCCCAGCGTCCACCCTGCCGGCGGCATCCAGGCGGGCGGCGCTCGACGTCGGCTTCCGCGTGGCCTGCTGGTGGATCGCGAGCGCGAAGTCGGCGGAGAACTCGCCTCGCGGCAGCGCGGCGGTCACCTCGCGCAGGAATGCCGCGTCGAGTTGGTCGATGCCGGCGCCGGCCACGTCGATGCTCGTGGCGGCCTCGAGGAGATGACCTTCGGCATCTACTGCGGGATCCACGGAGAGCCACATGTGGCGCTCGATGATCTCGAACACCCTCTGGCGGCGCTCAGTCGGCCAACCGGCGCCCGCAGCGAACGTCCAACCCACGGCGCCTCCTGCCAGTTCGAAGGGCACCTCGGTGGCGTCGAAGTGGGGCGCGACCCCGGCGTCGTGCAGCATCGTCGCCACGTACAGCAGTTCGGCGTCGTACTCGATGGAGTTCCGCTCCGCGAGGGCGCCCGCCCACACCCAGGAGCGCAGGCAGTGGTTGACGAGATCCGGCGAACACCACTCGCGCGACGCCTCAAGTGCGCGGGCCGCGGTTGGAGTGGGTGGAGTGATGAGCGCTTCGACGTCAAACACCGGCGGCCCTCCGAGCACTTTTCACGAGCCAACACTATCCGCGAAGGCATCGCCGCCGACTGAGGACTGCCGTAGATTCGACAAGGTGCGAGCACACCCGGACCCTTCGCGTGTCGATGTCGTTGTCGTGGGAGCCGGACACAACGGGCTTACCGCAGCCGCGTACCTGGCGAAGGCTGGAAAGACCGTGTTGGTCCTCGAACGAGCCGATCACGTTGGCGGCGCGAGCGTGTCTGCCCAGGTCTTTCCCGGTGTCGACGCGCACTTGAGCCGCTACTCATACCTCGTGTCGCTCATGCCGTCCGTGCTCCGCAGCGAGTTGGGCCTGCGCTTCGAGCTGCGGCGCCGGCGGTTCTCCTCGTTCACTCCCGACCCCTCGGACCCTGCTCGCGCCCTTCTCGTCGACACGCAGGACCTCCAGGGCACCCAGGACTCGTTCGCCTCGGTGGGCGCCGGACGCGATGGCGCAGCATGGGCGGAGTTCTACTCGCGAACCGGCGCGCTCGCCCGTCGGGTGTTCCCCACGATGACCGAGCCCCTGCTGAGCCCCGGCGAGGCACGCTCGCTCCTCGGCCCTGAGGACTGGCGCGACTTCGTCAAGCGGCCCATCGGTGAACTCGTGGACCGCACCTTCGGCTCCGACCTCGTTCGCGGCGTGGTGCTCACCGACAGCCTCATCGGGACGTTTGCCAGGCCGGACGCCCTCGACGGGCTTGCCAATCGCTGCTTCCTGTACCACGTGATCGGCGGCGGAACGGGAGACTGGGACGTCCCCGTCGGCGGCATGGGGGCCGTGATCGGGGAACTGGAACGCGCCGCCCGCGGCGCGGGTGCGGAGGTGCGCATCGGGGCCACCGTGA
This sequence comes from Demequina sp., assembly GCA_024707205.1. Lineage (NCBI taxonomy): Bacteria > Bacillati > Actinomycetota > Actinomycetes > Micrococcales > Demequinaceae > Demequina > Demequina sp. Next base: position 2,114,607 of record JANQAD010000001.1, on the reverse strand, counting down.
CCGCGATCGACCCGGGCTCCCCCGCCGCCGAGGCGACCGTCGCGTGGACCGACGCAGACGGTGGCGAACACGAGATATCGGCGGGGCGCGTGCTCGCCGCGTGTGCGCCCGCGGTGCTCGATCGGCTGCTCGGCCGCGAGCCGGACTGGCCGGAGGGCGCCCAGCTGAAGGTGAACATGCTCCTGGATCGGCTGCCGCGGCTGCGCAGCGCGGCGGACCCCGCAGCGGCGTTCGCCGGCACGTTCCACATCAACGAGACTCAGACCCAACTCGCCGCCGCGTACGAGGAGGCCGCGGCGGGAGCCGTGCCCTCGCTGCCGCCCGCGGAGATCTACTGCCACACGCTCACGGATCGCACGATCCTTGGGCCCGAACTCCGAGCCGGCGGCGCCCATACGCTGACGCTGTTCGCGCTGCACCAGCCGGCGCGGCTCTTCCGCGACGACCCCGAGTCGGCACGCGCGGCAGCGGTGGCGGCGACCCTCGCCTCCCTCGACTCCGTTCTCGCCGAGCCCATCAGCGACTGCCTCTCCACCGCGCCCGACGGGACCCCGTGCATCGAGGCACGCTCGCCGGTGGACCTCGAGGACGATCTCGCGATGCCCGGCGGTCACATCTTCCACGGCGACCTGAGCTGGCCCTGGGCGAAGTGCGAAGAGGACTCAGGCACGTGGGGCGTCGCGACCGAGTTCCCGCGGGTGCTGCTCGCGGGTGCCGGCACACGGCGCGGGGGCGGGGTGAGCGGCATCGGGGGCCGCGATGCGGCGATGGCCCTGCTCACACCGTGAGCCGACGCGGGCCGGGCCGTGCCGAACCTCAGTGCCCTGCAGGGCCTCCCCGCCCGCGCGAAACGAACATGACCGCCCTATAGGGGACCTACTCCATGACAACGGCATCGAGAGTGGGCCCTACCGGACTCGAACCGATGACACCTGCGGTGTAAACGCAGTGCTCTAACCAACTGAGCTAAGGGCCCGCGCCCATTCTCCCGGCGCGCGCCGCTGTCGCCAAACCGGAGACGAATACGCTGGGCTCGTGACGACCGCAAACGAGTCCAAGGTGCGCTCCCTCCTGCGCCGACGCTGGGTGAAGCCCACCGCGATCCTCCTCATCAGCATCGTCGTGGGCTGGTTCATCATCCGGTTCGTCGGCAAGATCTCGTGGTCCGCCGTTGGTGACGCGATCCGGTCGGTGTCTTTCGCGGAGCTCCTCGCGCTCATCGGCCTGCTGCTCGTGCGCCAGCTCGTCAACGCCATGCCCATTGCGCGCTTCACCCCGGGGCTCGGCACGCCCCGCGCGGTCGTGAGCGACCTCAGCGCCAACCTCGCCGGCACCATCGCGCCCCCGCCCGGCGACGTCGTGGTGCGCATAGCCCAGTTCCGCACATGGGGAATCAACCCGGTCGACGGCATGGCAGGCGCCACGCTCAACATGCTGATCTTCTACGGCGCCCGCTTCGCGGCGCCCGCGCTCGGCGCCGCGATCTTCTGCATCTACTCTTTCGAGTCGGGCCGCGTCGTCACGGGCGTGATCTCCCTCATCATCGCGGTAGTCATCGTCGCCGTGTTGGTCGGCGTGCTTCAGTCCGACGCTGTGGCTGAGCGGCTCGCTCGGCGCGCCGCGCGCGGGGCCGCGGTCGTTGGCGCTGCGGTGGACGAGCGGCGCTGGGTGGACGCCGTGGTCGACTTCCGGCGGCGGATCGGCACAACGCTGAACCGCAACCTCGCTCCATCCCTCGCCGCGATGATCGCGGGGATCGTGGTAGACGCGGGGATCCTGCTCGCCGCGGTGCGCTTCGTCGGGATCGGCGGCGACGTTGCGCCGTGGCCCGTCGTGATCGGCGCGACGCTGCTTGCCTACCCGCTGACGATCCTTCCGATGTTCGGGCTGGGCGTCATGGATGCGGTGGTCATCGCGTCGATCGTGGATGTCGCGGGCGTCGAATACGAGTCGGCCCTCGTGGGAGCCACGATGGTGTGGCGCGTGATCACGCTTGGGGGCACCCTCGCGCTCGGAGCCCTCGCGATGGCCTGGTGGAAGGCCACGTCGCGCGCTGTCGATTCCTCCACACCTGACCCCTCCGTCACGTGAACTGGTGCGATGATTCGTGCGTGGCAGCGCAGATCATCAATCGCACCGAGCACAACGGCGTCCCGGTCCTCTGGTCCGACATTCGGACCACCTTCAGCGGAGCCCTCATCTTCGGGGTTGGCGTGCAGGACGAGCTCGCGCGGACGTCGGGGGTGTCGCACCTGCTTGAGCACCTGGTCATGAGCCAGGTGGGCGAAGTGACTATCAACCACAACGCGTCGACCGACGGCGAGAGCCTGTCGTTCTACGCGCAGGGTCCGGCCGCGCTCGTCGCGGACTTCCTGAACAGGGTCGGCACCTCGATCGCCGAGATCGCCGCGGTCACGAACGAGGCCATCGCCGCGGAGACCTCGCACATCGCCGCCGAGCTCGGCGACGGCAACGAGCGCACGGGCACCGGCCCGTTGCTGGAGCGCTACGGCGCGGCAACGCTCGGACTGCTTGACCTCGGCTTCCCAGCGCACAGGTCGCTCACGCGCGAGCAGGCGCTCGACTGGGCCGCAAACTGGCTCCACGCCGGCAACGCCGTTCTCGCCTTCTCCGGGCCCGTTCCCGAGAGCCTCGACGTTCACCTGCCCGACGCGCGGACCACGCCGGTGCGCGCCACGCCAACGGCGCTGCCGTACCGGCGACACGGGTGGGTCGCGGGCGGGAGGCTGCCGCTCGCGGCAACCATCGAGATCTCAAACCCCGATCGCAACGTGAAGTACGTCACCGGCGCGGCTATCAGCCGGGCGCTCCTCGATGACCTGCGCATGGAGAGGCACCTCGTCTACAGCGTGGATGGCGCCGGATTCCCCACCGATGTGGAGACCTCCGCCATCACATTTGTGCTCGACCCGCAGCCCGCTGACATCCTGGCCACGGCGGAGGGCGTGCTTCAGGTGCTTCGCCGTCTCGCAGCGGAGGGCCCCTCCCAACGGCTGCTCGACCGCATGGTGACGGAGGAGCGCAATCTCGAGGAAGACTCCGATGCCCTCTACGCGAACCTCATTGGGGGCGCTACGCGATGGGTGCGCGCCGGCGTTGAGCCGCTTGGCATCGAACACGAGCCCGTCGCCAAGGTCGACGCTGACTCGGTCCGGGCGACCGTGGCCGCCGCGCTCGACTCGATCCTGATATCGCTCGGCGACTTCGACACCAATCTCACCCCCGAGCAGGTGACGGAGCGGCTCGGCCTCCCCTGGGCGCGCGAGCCCCAGGGCCACTACGAGTCGATGTCCGGCACCCAGATCTTCAAGGCGCTGATGAAGTCAGACGCCGACACGTTCGACCCCAAGATGTTCTCGAAGCTCCGCGGTCAGCAGATCATCGTCGACAGTGAGAGGGTCACGTGGACCGGATCCGACTTCGGCGTCATCGAATGCCGCTGGGACGAGATCGTCCTCGCGGGTCGCTGCAGGGAGTGCGGCTTCTGGGACATCACCGACCTCACCGGCGGTGGATTCGTGCTCAGGCCGTCGCTGTGGAGGGGCGGAGACAAGCTCATCGCCAAGCTCGAGGCCAAGGTGCCCACCGCCGTCCGGTACCCCATCGAACACACGCCCTGGCACTGAACCCAGCCACAGCGTCGGGCCGCTAGCGGATGGTCGCGAGCGCCTGAGACCACTTGAGCAGTTCGTCAAGCATCCTGTTCGCGAGCCCCGGCGCGCTCTCCGGCGGCGTGAACACCCCGTCGTGGATGTGCCCCTTCACGAACTGAATCGGCACGGACGCGGGGATGGCGTGCACGTTGACATTGCTCAACAGCAGTCGCAGCGACTGGGTGGATCGCAGCCCGCCGGAGATCCCGCCATAACTCACGATTCCCGCCGCCTTGTGCCCCCACTCTTGCGAGAGGCACTGGATCGCGTTCACGAGCGCCGCTGGAGCGAAGAAGTCGTACTCGGGGGTGACGAACAGGAAGGCGTCGGCGGCGCCGATCGCCTCGGACCAGCGCTTGGTGTGCTCGTGCTGGTACTTCTTGAGGCTCGGGTGCTCGGGCTCGTCGAGGAGCGGGAGGTCGAAGTCCGCGAGATCGACGAGCGTGGGCTCGAAGCCGCCGTGGTCTTGGGCCGCCTGCAGTGCCCATGCTGCGACGCTCGGGCCCACGCGGCCGGGGCGGGTGGATGCGATGATGACGGCGAGCGAGAGGGTCATGCCCTCAATCATCACCCACCGAGAAGGGTGCTCACCTCGCGGCGGTAATCCTCGATGTCTCGCGCCTGGCCCTTGGGGTTGACCACGGACCACCGCACAACGCCGTCGGCGTCGATGAGGAACGTGCCGCGGGTCGCGAGGCCCTCGCGCGGATTGAACACCCCGTAGTCGCGCGCGACATCACCGTGCGGCCAGAAGTCGCTGAGGAGCGGGGACCGATAGGAGTGGGTGTCCGCCCACGCCTTCATCGTGTAGATCGAGTCGCACGACGCGACCACGACGATGAGGTCATCCCGGCCCTGCAGGTCCACGGCATTGCGCAGTTCCACGAGCTCGTTCGTGCACACGTCGCTGAACGCGAAGGGCACGAATACCAGGAGTATCGCCGTTCCCTTGTGGTCTTGAAGGGAGAAGGCGCGGCCGTGCTGGTCTGTAAGGGTGAACGCCGGGGCCGGGCGGCCGTCGAGCGCGTTGGTCACTTGGACCGGCCCTTCTCCAGCAACTGGGTCGCGGTCCAGCTCTCGCCGATCACGAAGGTCGAGGTGGCGTGCAGTCCCGCGAGAGAGGCAGCCTCGCCCACCTCGCGAGCGTCGACGTGCCCGGACACGCCCTTCTTGGGGGTCAGCAGCCACACGCACGCGCCGTCATCGAGGAGGCTCTGCACGTCCATGAGGAGGTCGGCGAGGTCGTCATCGCCTTCGCGGTACCAGACGATCGCACCGTCGGTCACGTCGCCGTAGTCCTCGTCCACCAGGCTCTCGCCGGTGGCCGACTCGATGCTGTCCCTGAAGCCCTCATCGCAGTCGTCGTCGTAGCCGAACTCCTGGATGACAAAGCCGGGCCTGAGGCCAAGCCGCGCGATCGTTCCGGATTCTCCGGTGGTCGCACCGTCGGTAGTGGCCACGGTGGCGCCGCTCCTTTCGTTGAGGTCAGCTCGTCGAGCCGTTCCGCCCACAGTAGAGGCACGCGGGCGGCCTTCGCAACGAGCCAGCCACAGCGTCGGGCCCACATCTCGCCAAACTCGCCCACCCCCGCATCCTGTCGGTACAAACAGGTCGCTAACGCGCGGGATTCGACCTCCTTGTACCGACAGGATGCGAAAGCGGAGGGCGTGCGGCCCGACGCTGTGGCTGGGACGCCCCACGGCCCTCCAAGGCTGTGACAAGATAAATGGCAGATGCGCGCAACCGCGCGAGCCCTCACCGACACGGCGCATACCCCCGCGCCAGCAAGGACGGTCATCCGTGGACACATTCGGCGCAGTCGACAAGGACCCGAACGAGACCGAGGAATGGCTCGAGTCGCTCGACGGGCTCATCGAGACCGGCGGCGAGAGCCGCGCGGAATACATCCTTGAGCAGCTCGTGGACCATGCGGCGTCCAAGCAGCTCTCGCTGCCCCTGACCCTCAACACCCCGTACGTCAACACGATCGACGTGAACGACGAGCCCGAGTTCCCTGGCAACGAGGAGATCGAGCGCCGCTACCGCGGGTGGATCCGCTGGAACGCGGCGGTCATGGTGACGCGCGCGCAGGCGGCGGGCAAGGGAGTTGGCGGTCACATCTCGTCCTACGCGTCGGTGGCGACGCTGTACGAGGTTGGCCTCAACCACTTCTTCAAGGGCAAGGACCACCCCGGTGGCGGTGACCAGGTCTACTTCCAGGGCCATGCGGCTCCGGGCGTGTACGCGCGGGGCTTCGTCGAGGGACGGCTGAGCGCGGACGACCTCGACTCGTTCCGCCAGGAGAAGTCGGGACCCGGCCGCGGCCTGTCCTCCTACCCCCACCCGCGGCTCATGCCCGAGCTGTGGGAGTTCCCAACGGTGTCAATGGGTCTGGGCCCCGCATCGGCGATCTACCAGGCATGGACCAACCGCTACCTGCACCTGCGCGGCATCAAGGACACGTCCGAGCAGCACGTGTGGGCGTTCCTCGGCGACGGCGAGATGGACGAGCCGGAGAGCCGCGGCATGCTGCAGCTTGCGGCAAACCAGCAGCTCGACAACCTCACCTTCGTGGTCAACTGCAACCTGCAGCGCCTCGATGGCCCCGTCCGCGGCAACGGCAAGATCATCCAGGAGCTCGAGGCGTTCTTCCGCGGCGCCGGCTGGAACGTCATCAAGGTGATCTGGGGCCGCAACTGGGACCCGCTGCTCGCCAAGGACGACAGCGGCGCCCTCGTGAACCTCATGAACACCGTCCCCGACGGCGACTTCCAGACCTTCCGCGCTGAGTCTGGGGCGTTCATCCGCGACCAGTTCTTCGGCGGCGACCCGCGCGCCAAGGAACTCGTCAAGGACATGACTGACGACGAGATCTGGGCGCTCAAGCGCGGCGGCCACGACTACCGCAAGCTCTACGCCGCCTACCTCAAGGCCACCACCAGCCAGAACGGCAAGCCCACCGTCATCCTCGCGAAGACGATCAAGGGCTACGGACTGGGCACGAACTTCGCGGCCCGCAACTCGACGCACCAGATGAAGAAGCTCGCCGCGGCCGACCTCAAGGTGCTGCGCGACACGTTCGACATCCCGTTCACCGACGAGCAGCTCGAGGCCGACCCGTACAACCCGCCGTACTTCCACCCGGGCAACGACGATCCCGCGATCCAGTACATGCTCGAGCGCCGCCGCATCCTCGGCGGGTTCGTCCCCGAGCGGCGCACCACGCACACCGAGGTCAAGCTCCCCGACGACAGGACCTATGAGCTGCTGGCGAAGGGCTCCGGCAAGCAGGAGGTCGCCACGACGATGGCGTTCGTGCGCCTGTTCAAGGACCTCATCCGCGACCCCGAGTTCGGCAACCGCCTGGTCCCGATCATTCCCGACGAGGCCCGCACCTTCGGCCTCGACGCGATCTTCCCGAGCGCCAAGATCTTCAACACCCAGGGCCAGAACTACCTGCCGGTGGACCGCGAGCTGATGCTCTCCTACAAGGAGTCAGAGGCCGGCCAGATCATGCACACCGGCATCAACGAGGCCGGCTCCGCCGCCGCGTTCCAGGCCGTCGGCACGTCGTACGCGACGCACGGCGAGCCGCTCGTGCCGTTCTACATCTTCTACTCGATGTTCGGCTTCCAGCGCACCGGCGACCAGTTCTGGGCGGCGGGAGACCAGCTCACGCGCGGCTTCATCATCGGCGCCACCGCGGGCCGCACCACGCTCACGGGGGAGGGATTGCAGCACGCCGACGGCCACTCGCCTCTGCTTGCCGGCACCAATACGGCTGTGGTTCAGTACGACCCCGCGTTCGGGTACGAGATCCGGCACATCGTGCGCGACGGACTCAAGCGCATGTACGGCGACGACGGCCGCGACCCCAACGTCATGTATTACCTCACGGTGTACAACGAGCCGATTCACCAGCCGGCGGAGCCGGAGGACGTTGACGTCGAGGGCATCCTGCGCGGCATCCACCGCGTGGCCGCCGCACCCGACGGGCCGGGACCAGAGGCGCAGATTCTCGCCTCCGGCGTTGCCCTGCCCTGGGCGCTCGAGGCGGCCGAGCTGCTGGAGCACGACTTCGGAGTTCGCGCGGGCGTGTGGTCCGTGACGTCGTGGAACGAGCTGCGCCGCGACGCCCTCGCCGCCGAGAAGGCCGCTTTCCTCAATCCAGGCGAGGAACCGCGAGTGCCGTACGTCACCGCGAAGCTGCAGGGAGCGTCGGGCCCGTTCGTGGCGACCACCGACTACGACCACCTGGTGCCGGACCAGATCCGCGCGTGGGTGCCCGGCGACTACGCGGTGCTCGGCGCCGACGGGTTCGGGTTCAGCGACACTCGTGCCGCCGCCCGCAGGTTCTTCCTGATCGACGGGCCCTCAACGGCCTGCCGCGTGCTGTACGCGCTCGAGAGGCGCGGACAGGTGGCACCGGGCACCACCGCTTCCGCGATCGCCAAGTACGAGCTCCACGACGTCCGCAAGGGCGCCTCGGGCAACGCGGGCGGCGACGCCTAGGGAGTGTTCGGTTCCTCCGGCTTCTCGACGGGCTGGGTCGCCTCCGGGTCTTCCACGGGCTCGAGTTCGGCGTCCTCTGTCACCGGAAGCACTTCGGTCTCCGCGGCCGCGGGCATGACCTGCGTCTCGGGGACCGCGTCGTCGTCCTGAGACGAGAGCCACGCCGCCGACCCGGCCGCGGCGGCCTTCCCGCCGCCCGAATCGCGGTCGCTTGCGGCCCGATCGCTCCCGCCAGCCTGGGAGGGCTTGTCGGCGGGCTTTTCTGAGGGCGCCGGCTCCGTTGGCGTGAACGCCCCAACCGGCTCGAGATCCGGCGCGGCGGAGCCACCCGTGGCCGCGGTGCCCGTTGGCGTTGCCGTCCCCGAGTTCGCCGCGTACTGCTTCGCCTCCCTGATGGAGCGCCCAACCGAGACGGCGAGCGCGATGACGATGACGAGCAGCAGCGCACCGGTGATCCACAGCGCCACGATGAGTCCGGTCGCGAACACGCCTTCGGCGTTGATTCGCAGGTAGCCGGCCATGTCGCAATCGCCTTCGTCCGCGTTGATGTACCCGAACACCTGGTACGTGCCGCGCAACTGGAGCCCGATCTGGTCCTCGATGTCGTCGAGGTACTTCTGCACCTTCTCCTCGCCGAAGAATTCCGTGGCGCCGGCCGCGTTGTCGCGCTCCGCGGTGAACAGCGTGATCGGAACACCGCCAATGGAGATACCAAGCCCGCTGTCCCAGTTGGTGAGCACCTCGTCGGTCGAGGAGGTGAAGCTCACGGTGTCGTCGGGCGTGGTGTCGAAGGGATCGAACGCGCTGGTGTCTGTGGGGCTGGCCTCGTCGGTCGCCGACGTCATGGTGAGCGTGCAGCCATCGCTGATGGAGCCGGCATCCATGAACGTCTCCGGAATGCCCGTGAGCGCGACCCCGCCGAACACACCGGCGATCACCATCGTCGTCACGAATCGCTTCTTGCCGCGCCGTGTGGTCTGCGTCAGCAGCAGCTCAACGAGCGCGATCGACAGCGCGAGCACGCCGAACAGGATGAACCGGTCTGGGGGTGCGACGCCCAGCTGCCAGAGCAGGGCGACGATGACGGCTCCCAGCAGCAGACCTAGAAGCAGACCGAGCAGCGGCTTTGGGCGTGGCTTCATGGCGACTCCTTCGCGTCCCGTCCACCGTATCGGCTGGGCTCGATCGCCGCACGGCCAAGCGCGGCGAGGTGGCGCCCGTATGCTGGCGCCATGGTCACGGCGGAGATGCGAGCGCAGACCCTGCGCAAGCTCCGCGCAGGCAGCGGCCGCCTCACCACGGCGGCCCTCAAGAGCCTCGACGAGAACTACAAGTGGTTCTCCGATCTGCCGGCGCAGGAGCGGTCGTGGGTCGGAACGGTCGCCCAGGCCGGGGTGGACGCGTTCATCGGCTGGTATGAGAATCCCGCCGCGCACACGCGGGGCGCGGCGGAGGTGTTCGCCGCCGCCCCTCCGGAGCTCACGCGCTCCATCTCGCTGCAGCACACTCTCGCGATCGTGCGCACGCTCGTGCGGATCGTCGAGGAGCAGTCTGACGACTTCGCTTCACCAGGTTCGGAGCAGGCGCTTCGCGAGGCCATCCTGCGCTACTCGCGCGAGATCGCGTTCTCGGCCGCGGAGGTCTACGCCAGGGCCGCGGAGACGCGAGGGGCGTGGGACGCGCGGCTCGAGGCGCTGGTTGTCGATGCGCTCGTTCGCGGCGAGGTTGACGACGACCTGCCTTCGCGCGCGGCGGCGCTTGGGTGGAAGCCAGGCCCGACGCTCGCGATGGTTGGCAGCACGGACGGGCCTTTGGGTGAGGTCCAGTCGGCAGAGTTGCGCCGCTCCATTCGCCGCGCCGCCCCGGGGGCCCTCGTGGGGATCCACGGCGAGGACCTCGTGATCATCGCCCGCAGCGACCTCGCGGTGTCCGATCTCGCGACGCAGCTCCTCGCGTGCTTCGGCGCCGGGCCCGTCGTCACCGGACCGCCCGCGGTCACGCTGCTCGAGGTGGCACGGTCAACGAGGGCGGCGCTCTCGGGACGCAGCGCCGCGCCCGCCTGGGCTCTCGCGCCACGTCCGGCGTCCGCCGACGACCTGCTCCCCGAGCGCGTGCTGATCGGCGACACCTCGGCGCGAGATCGACTCATCGCGGTGGCATACGACCCCATCGTGAAGGCCGGCGGCTCCCTCGCCGAGACCGTGGCCACCTACCTCGACTGCGGGCGATCGCTGGAGCTGGCCGCCCGCACGATGTTCGTGCACGCCAACACCGTGCGCTATCGCCTCAAGAAGGTCGCGGAGCTGACGGGCTGGGACGTCTTGTCCACTCGCGACGCTCACGTCCTCGAGACCGCCTTTGCGCTCGGCAGGCTGAGAGACTCCTCACGCACAGTTTTGTAGGATATCGACAAAGGGCGCGTACCGAATCGGTGCCCGCCGAACCCGCCACGAACCCCGGAAGTGAGGCACGCTAGTAACCATGCTTGCCGTCCTGTGCCCTGGCCAGGGTGCGCAGACCCCCGGAATGTTGAGCCCATGGCTCGAGATTGACGCGGTCGCCGCACACCTCGCCGCGTTGTCGGAAGCCACCAACGTAGACCTTGCCGCCCACGGCACCACGTCCGACGCGGACACCATCCGCGACACCGCGATCGCCCAGCCGCTCCTCGTGGCGACGGCCCTCCTCACCGCCCGCGCCCTGCTGGCCGACGGCGTACCCGCCGGATCGGTCGTGGCGGGTCACTCTGTCGGCGAGTTCGGAGCCGCGGCGCTGGCAGGCGTCCTCACGGACGCGGAGGCCCTCTCGCTTGTCACGACCCGCGGGGCCGCCATGGCGGCCGCCGCGGCCGCTGCGGAGCCCACCTCGATGGCCGCGGTCCTTGGAGGCGAGACCACAGAGGTCGACGCCGCGCTCGCCGCCCTTGGCCTCACCCCGGCCAACGTCAACGGCGGCGGCCAGGTGGTCGCTGCGGGCTCGAAGGCCGCCATCGGCGAGCTCGTGGCGAACCCGCCCGCTCGCGCCCGCGTGATCGAGCTGCAGGTCGCCGGCGCCTTCCACACCCACTTCATGGCCCCGGCCGTCGACGCCCTGGCCGCGGCAGCGTCGGGCATAAGCCCAAGCCAGCCCACCGCCACCCTGCTTTCGAACGCAGACGGCACGGCGGTCGGCAGCGGCGACGAGGCGCTCGCACGGCTCGTGCGCCAGGTGGCGAACCCCGTGCGCTGGGACCTTTGCATGGAGCGGATGCTGGAACTCGGCGTGACGGGCATCATTGAGGTGGCGCCGGGCGGCGTCCTCACCGGGCTCGCCAAGCGCGTCATGAAGGGCGTACCGGCGGTGGCGCTCAAGACGCCAGACGACCTTGCGTCCGCCCGCGAACTGGTGGAGGAGCACGCGTGACCAAGATGACCATCCGGCGAGGCCCGGAGTTCTCTCGCATTCGAGGGCTCGGCGTGGCACGCGGCGAGAACGTCGTCACGAACGACGACATCGCCGGCCCCATCGAGTCCTCCGACGAGTGGATCCGTCAGCGCACCGGCATGATCACGCGCGTGCGCGCCGGAGCGGACACCTCGCTGCTCGACCTGGCCGAGGCGGCCTCTCGCGACGCGTTGGCCCACGCCGGCCTTGACGCTTCCGAGGTGGATGCCGTCATCCTCTCGACGATCTCGTTCCCGCACATGACGCCCGGCGGTGCGCCAACGCTCGCGACCCGGCTCGGCATCGAGGCTCCGGCCGCGTGGGACATCTCGGCCGCGTGCGCGGGCTACTGCTACGCGATCGCGCAGGCGGACGCGCTGGTCCGTTCGGGCCAGAGCCGCAACGTGCTCGTGATCGGCGCCGAGAAGATGAGCGACTTCATCGACCCCACGGACCGCTCCATCTCGTTCCTGCTGGGCGATGGCGCGGGCGCGGTCGTCATCGGTGCCTCCGACCACGCGGCCATCGGCCCCACCATCTGGGGCTCGGACGGCTCGGGCGCGGACCTCATTCGCCAGACCAACTCGTGGCTCGAGCTGCGCGACGACCCCACGCTGCCGTTCCCCACGCTGCGCCAAGAGGGGCCGTCCGTCTTCAAGTGGGCGTCGTTCCAGATGGGTCCCGTAGCGTCCGAGGCGATCACCGCGGCGGGCCTCACGCCTGCAGACATCGCGGCCTTCATCCCCCACCAGGCGAACATGCGGATCATCGATCAGATGATCAAGCAGATCGGCCTGCCGGACTCCGTGGCCGTGGCGCGCGACATCGCCGACTCTGGCAACACGTCCGCGGCGTCCATCCCGCTGGCCACGGAGCGGCTGTACCGCGAGGGGCTCGTCAAGAGCGGCGACCTCGCCCTGCAGATCGGCTTCGGGGCCGGCCTGGTCTACGCCGCGCAGGTCGTGGAACTGCCGTGACCGGACCCAGAGACTAGATTCGTACACGTTCACACTGAACCTGATGCGCTCGCATCACCCAACCCGCTAAGGAGCACCGCATGGCACTGCCCGAGAACGAGGTCCTCGCCCACCTGGCCGAGATCGTGTCCGAGGAGACCGGCATCGACACCGCTGAGATCCAGATGGACAAGTCCTTCACCGACGACCTCGACATCGACTCGCTGTCGATGATGACGATCGTCACGCTTGCCGAGGAGAAGTTCGACGTCCGCATCCCCGACGAAGAGGTCAAGAACCTCGTCACGGTCGGCGACGCGGTCACGTTCATCGCCAACCAGGAGTAGTAACTCCCCCGTCTGTCCCACCCACATCACTTTCGGAGAATCCCCATGAATGTCGTCGTCACTGGCCTAGGGCGCCACCACCCCGCTTGGCGGGGACGTGCCCAGCACGTGGGAGTCGGCTCTCGCCGGGAGGTCCGGAGTGCGCACTCTCGAGTACGACTGGGTGGAGAAGTACCACGTGCCGATCACGATCGCGGGCCAGCTCGTGGTGAGGCCCGATGAGGTCCTCACGCGGCCCGAGATGAAGCGCATGGACCCGATGTCGCAGTATGCGATCGTCGCCACGCGCGAGGCTTGGGCGGACGCTGGCTCGCCCGAGGTGGACAAGCTTCGCCTCGGCACCGTGGTGTCCACGGGAATCGGCGGCGTCTGGACCATGCTCGACGCGTGGGACACGGTGCGCGATCGCGGCCCCGAGCGGGTGCTCCCGCTGTCCGTGCCGATGCTCATGCCCAACTCGGCAACGGCGTACGTCGAGCTTGAGCTCGGCGCGAAGGCGGGCGCGCACGCGGTGGTTTCCGCGTGCGCGTCCGGCGCCGAGGCCCTCGCGCTCGCCTACGACATGATCCAGTCTGGACGCGCCGACATCGTGGTTGCCGGAGGCACGGAGGCGGCGATTCACCCGCTGCCGATCTCGACCTTCGCGGCCATGAAGACGCTGTCCAAGCGGCTCGATGACCCCGAGCGCGCATCACGCCCCTATGACATCGACCGCGACGGCTTTGTGCTTGGCGAGGGCGCGGCCGTCATGGTGCTGGAGTCCGAGGAGCACGCGGTGGCCCGCGGCGCGCGCATTCGCGCGCGACTGCTGGGAACCGGCCGCACCGCGGACGGGTACCACATCGCCGCGCCAGAGCCCACGGGCGACGGCCAGAAGCGGGCCATGCTCGCCGCGGTGGAGCAGGCGGGCCTCACGCTCGCCGACATCTGCCACATCAACGCGCACGCGACCTCGACGCCTGTTGGCGACCCCATTGAGGCCCGCGGCATCCGCGACCTGCTCGGCCCCCACACCGACGACGTGCTCGTCTCGGCCACCAAGTCCATGACCGGGCACCTACTCGGGGGGCGGGCGCGCTCGAGTCCGTCTTCACGATCAAGGCGCTCGAGGACCGCAAGGCTCCCCCGACCATCAACGTGGACAACCCCGATCCCGACCTCGCGATCAACCTCGTGCGCAACACGCCGGGCGCGCTCCCCGCGTCCGGAGATCTCGCGGCGATCAACAACTCGTTCGGCTTCGGCGGCCACAACGTGGCGCTGGTCTTCGGCACCGCCTGAGCCCCCGCTAGAGGGCCGCAGGCGTGCCCTGGTGGTACCGCAAGAGCCAGCGCGAGCCGTCGAGCACCCACACCGAACCCCGGTGCGCCGCACCGTGCCTCGAGTCCGTGGGGACGGTCTCGTAGCTCACGAGAGCGACTCCCGGCGCGATCTCGGCCACCGAGAACGTCTCCCGCGGGATGTCGACGGCGATCGGCACGGGGGGCATGCCGAGGACCTCGTCCCGCGAGAACACGCGCCCCGAACGGCCCACCTCGGTGAACTCCGGGTGCACCACGGCGTTCATGTAGGCGCGATCGAAGCGCGTCTCCGCGCGCCACATCGACTCCTCGAGGGCCTGCAGCGTGAGGACTGCGGTCGCGTCGAGCGCCACTACCCCACCCGGTGCAGCCAGCGCACGGGCGCCCCGTGCCCCGCGTAGCGGAAGGGCTCGAGCTCGTCGTCCCATGAGGTGCCGAGTGCGAGGTCCATCGCGCGCTGCATGTCGGCGAGCGAGCCGCCGGCGTCGAGCGCCGCGCGGATGCGGTCCTCGGGCACCACGATGTTGCCGTGGACATCGGTGACGGCGTGGAAGATGCCGAGCGATGGCGTGTGCGACCAGCGTCCGCCGTCGCAGCCGAAGGACGGGTCCTCGGTCACTTCGTAGCGCACGTGCTCCCAACCCCTGAGGGCGGACGCGAGCGTGGCCCCCGTGCCCTGCGGACCCTGCCAGGCAACTTCGGCACGCAGCAGGCCGGTGCCCGCGGGCTGATCGGTCCAGTCGAAGGATGCGCGCGGACCCAGCACGTTGCGCACGGCCCACTCGATGTGGGGGCACATTGCACGGGTCGCCGAGTGCACGAAAATGACACCGCGGGTGATTGCTGCCATGTCCCTTCCTTCCATGAGGTTCGTCTTCCCCAACGGCCTCGAAGGTTGCGCACGGCGCGCGATGTGCTCCTATCGTGCCTCACCGTGCGGAAAAACGGAAGTTCCGCCGCGCCTCTCCCCCAACTTCCTGTCGGTACATAGCGGTCGTTTCCGCGCGCGGAAACGACCCGCTTGTACCGACAGCGTGCGGAAGGAGGGGGTGAGTGGGACAGTGGGGCATGGCGTCGCAGCCAGAGCCCATGACCGCGTCCGCACTGAGGGCAGCCGAGCGCGTGACGATGCTGCACACCCCTGAGCCGGTGCTCATGGACCGCGCGGCTGCCGCGGTGGCCGGAGAGGCCACGGGCGCGAGTTCCGTCGCGCTCCTCATTGGCCGCGGCAACAACGGCGGCGACGCCCTGCTCGCCGGAGCGCTGCTCGCCGGGCGCGGCGTGCCCGTCGCGGCCGTACTGCTGTCGCCCGACGCTCACAAGAGGGGCCTCCTCGCCCTCGCCGAGGCCGGTGGCCAGGTTCTCGAGTGGGCGGTCAACCCCGAGGGTTCGGCGAACGCGATCGCGTCCGCCGACGTGGTCATCGACGGGATTGTCGGCATCGGCGGCACGGGAGGTCTGCGAGCGGACGCGCAAACTGCGGTGGAAGCGATCACCCCTGGTACCCGGGTCATTTCCGTGGATCTTCCGAGCGGCCTAGACCCAGACTCCGGCGATGCGGGCGCACCTCACGTCACCGCAGACACCACCGTCACGTTCACCGCGCCAAAGCTGTGCCTGACGCTCGACCCGGCCAAGGCGGCGGCCGGGCGCGTGGTGATCGTGGACGTCGGGGTGACGCTCTAGCCCTGCTCCAGCGACTCGCGCAGCTCCCGCATCGCCTGCTTGCGCACGTCCTTCTTGAGCCGGTCGAGGAACAGGTGCCCGTCGAGGTGGTCCACCTCGTGGTTGATGAGGCGCGCCCAGATCTCCTCGCCCTCGACGATCACGAGGTTGCCGTCGAGGTCGGTGCCCTCGGCGCGCGAGAAGGACGGCCTCTCGCACGGATACCAGAGCCCCGGAACAGAGAGGCAGCCCTCGTCGCCGAGCTCCTGCAGCTCCTCCGCCCGCTCAGTGATGACGGGGTTGAGGATGTAGCCGATGTCGCCGTCGATGTTCCACGAGAACGCTCGCAGGCTCACGCCGATCTGGTTGGCTGCGAGGCCCGCGCGCCCGTCGTGGTCCACGGTCTCGACAAGGTCCTCGACGAGTTGACGCACCGCGTCGTCGATGGTCTCGATGGGGGCGCATGGGGTGCGCAGCACGGGGTCGCCAATGGTCCGGATGTCACGAAAGGCCATGGCGGGATTCTCCCATGGGCGCGTATGCCACGGTGAACTCACCCGAGTATCGTCAGTACATGGAAGTCGTGTCCGAGCGCCTGGTACTGCGTCCCTTCGCCGAGAGCGACGTGGAGCACGTCCACGTCTACGCCTCGGACCCGGCCGTGTGCTTCTTCACCGACTGGGGCCCTAACTCCCTCGAGGACACCGAGGCGTTCGTCGCCGAGGCCGTCGCCTCCGGCCCGCCCCTCAACGTGGCGATCACGCTCGCCAAGGACCTGCTCGGTGCATCCGGAACGGTCCCTGCGGGAACGGTCGTCGGTGGCCTGAGCGCGTTCGGCGCGCTGCGTGGACCCGTGGACGCCAACCCCACGGTCCGGGAGCTCGGCTGGGTGGTGCGCCGCGACCTGTGGGGCCAGCGCATCGCCACGGAGGCGGTCGGCACGTTCCTCGATCACCTCGTCGCCGAGCACGGCATCGTCGAGTTCACGGCCCGCTGCCGACCCCAGAATCGCGCGTCCTCGCGCGTCATGGAGCACGTTGGAATGACGTACGTGGAGCGCATCCCCGACGACGTCATCGTGCGCGGCGAGCCGGCCGACTCCGAGATATACCGCCTGCTCATTCCCCAATAGCGGGCCGTGCCTGTGTCACGCTAGGGGCGTGAGCTCGGTGGAGTGGGCGCTTGAGGACGTCGCGGAACGCTGGCCCGTGCCCGACGCTGGGGACGACAAGTACTCGCGCGGCACCTTGGGCGTGGTCGCGGGTTCCGAGGCGTACCCAGGCGCGGCCGTGCTGGTTGTCTCTGGCGCGATCCGCGCGGGCGCCGGGATGGTGCGCTACGTGGGCCCCCGGCGGGCACAGGACCTGGTGCTAGCCGCCCGCCCAGAAGCCATCGTCCACGACAGCGCCGACGCTGCGGAGACCCTGCCTCGTGCGCGGGCGTGGGTGGTGGGGCCCGGCGTGGCCGACTACCCGGAACAGGACGCCGCGATCGGGTCCGTGGCCGCGTCCGGGCTGCCCATGGTGGTGGACGCCGGCGCGCTCGAGTCCGTTGCCGTGTCGAGGGCCGCTGGCGCGCGCGAGGCCTCGGCGGATCGCGTGCTCCTGACTCCTCACGCAGGTGAGCTGATCCGCACGCTCGGCGCGCTGCGCCACGACGTGACCCGCGCCGACGTTGAGCACGACCGCGGCGGTCACGCGCGCCTCCTCGCTGAGACCGCTCGGGCGACCGTGCTGCTCAAGGGCTCGGTCACCGTGATCGCCTCCCCTGGCGGCGCGCTGATCTGGCTTCCGGAGGCGCCCGCGTGGCTCGCGACGGCTGGTTCCGGCGACGTCCTGGCTGGTATTGCTGGGTCTTTGCTTGCCGCCGGTCTGCCCGCGGCCGAAGCTGGAGCGTGCGCCGCGTGGATCCACGCGCGGGCAGGGCTGCTCGCCTCAGCCGGGGGTCCTCTGGCGGCGCTCGACATCGCCGAGAACCTGCCCATCGCGATAGGCGACGTGCTCGCGGGCTGAGCCAACCCGTTGGGCAGGGGGAATAGATGCCAAGCCTTTGGCGTGGTCTTTAGTGACCCTCAACACCACTGGAGGTGGGAATCATGGGTACGGAAGACAAGATGCAGAACGCCGCCGAGGACCTGGCGGGCAAGGCCAAGGAGGCCGTTGGCTCCGCGACTGGCGACGAGCAGATGGAGGCCGAAGGCAAGATGGACCAGGCCAAGTCCGCCGTGAAGGACAAGGTCGAGGACGTCAAGGACTGGGCCGCAGAGAAGTTCAACGACGTGACGGACCGCGACGACAAGTAGTTGTGGTGGGGCGGGCGGGACTTGAACCCGCGACCGATGGATTATGAGTCCACTGCTCTAACCGGCTGAGCTACCGCCCCTGGGCCCGCGAACGGGCCGCCCGCAAGTCTAGCGAGGCCTGCGCGGACCCGTTTCCGTGTCCCAGGACGGTCCCGTGATCGGGTACAGTATTCGAGCGCGATCCTCCGTAGCTCAATTGGCAGAGCAGCCGACTGTTAATCGGCAGGTTACTGGTTCGAGTCCAGTCGGGGGAGCCAATGCACTAGGCCATTTACCAGGAACTTTCCTGCTAGGTGGCCTTTCGTGTTTCTCACCATGCGATCTATGTGCGATCCGAAACCTTTCCGATTGGGTCGTGCGATGCGCTTCGCCCGCTTATCTAGACCAGGAAGATCGCGCTGTGCGCCTCGCGGCGACCGCCCGGCGTCTCATCCTGGTCTCGTTCTGGGCCACCATTGCGGGGCGCCTACTCGTCCGTGTCGCCGTACGCGGGCCCGAGCAGTTCGTCGCCGTGCTTGCGATAGTCTGAATCCTTCGGCGTCCCCAGGTCTGTTCGCCAGAACACCCGATAGCGCACGTCGTACAAGCCCACCTTGTGGTCAAACATCTCTTCGGTCCGGTGCCGCGAATCCATCCCGAAGCCAGCGAGCGCACTCATCGTCTTGGCGGCACCGGTTGCGTCCTTCCCAGCGCGACGCTGCGCGGCCGCTTCGATTCGCTCCTGCTTGCGATTCCACCGGCGCGCTGCCAGATCATCCCGGCCCTGTTCCCACAGCTGCAACGCCTTCGGCACGTCAATGTCGGTTGCCTCGTCGCCGTCCAGCGTCTCCACGTAGAAGTTGTACGGCTGGTAGTCGATGTATAGGACCAACTTCACGTCGTTGGCCGTGTCGTCGCCGGTGTTGTGCAACATGAATACGCCGGGGCCTTTCCATATCCCCGCCCAGTCGACAAAGTGCGCTTCGGTCTCGCGCTCCTCGGTGCGCTTGGCGATAGTCACAGACTCCTGCGCGGCTTTCAGGGACAATTTCGCAGCGGCATCGCTGGACCGCGCCTTCCAGAACGCCAGGAATCCGGCTATCACGCCGAGCACTCCGACCAAGCCCCACACCCAAGCCCAGTCCTTCATGGTCCACCCCCTTGTTGTGCAGGTCGTTGCCTGGAACTAGATGGTACGGAAAGGGTCAGACGCGCGAGTGGTCCCGGCGCTCCCCGTACGAACAAAGGTCCACCGCTACCGGCGATCGCCCGCCGCCACGGAGTTCGGGGTGCCGGACGGCGCCAAGACCGCGCCCTCTGCCAGGATTGCTTGGTGCCCAATGACGAGAAGAACCCAGGATTCGAACTTTTCAACCAGATACTCGCTGGTGACGGCGCGAGCGCCTCGTTCCTAAAGTGCCACCTGATTCTCGAGAGTTTCCTTGAGGCGATTCTCGAAGACAACGCCGAGGATGCGAGCGCACTCGGAATCGGCCGCATGTCGTTCGCGCAGAAGGTCAACGTGTGTGCCGGCTTCGGGTTCGTGTCGCATGACGAGGTGGCGGCACTTCGTGCAGTGAATCGGGTCCGCAACTCTATGGCGCACACTCTCCACTTCGAGATCACGGCCGAGACGGTTGCGGACCTCGAAGGGTCACTGGCGGGCGTAGTGCGGGCCGGGCACGACGGGTGGTTGCAGGGCCGATCTGCTGCGAGCCTCGAGCGTGAAGAACGCATTCGGGGTTTCTTCCTACCTCTGGTCATGGTGATCGGGTTCAACGTCCTCAAGCGTCGTTTCGAGAAAGCTCACCTCGTGGAGCTCGAGTCCTACCGGCTGGCCGCCGCGCTGTCTAGCGCGGTCGCGGAGCTGGGGTCGGATCGCACCATAGGTACGCGTACTGACGAGGAGTTGCGGGATCACTTCAATATTCCTGATCCACCCAACCCCGGCGATGTGTTCGCACTGCTCCTCGAGCGCTGGCAGGCAACGCCTGTCGCGGAGGCGAATCACCGCAACGAGACTGGCGACTCGCGGCGCTAGGAATCCTGGCGAGGCCACGCGCGACCTGCGAGTAAGCGTCGGCGCCATGACCGGGCCTCTCCGCATCGAACATAAGTCGGCTGGCACGGCGATCCTCTGGCGGGGAGTCGAACCCTTCGGATGGGTAACCGTGTCACGCACAGATGGGCGCCTCACGTAGTCCGTATCCCCCCTGCATTCGCCCGGACGCCCAACACCCCAGATACGCGCCGCTAGCGCTGAGGCGGCGGCCGAGGCGTGGACGCAGTGGGAAGCGAGACCCTAACCGCGCACGACAACGCCGCCTCTTCACCGAATATCGGCTGAAATATCAGGGTGGGCGAGCATGATGGTGCCATGCAAGAGCTCGAACTCATCGTTGACGAAGGTCGCCCGGCCAATGCGGGGCGTTTCTTCGCGATGGGCGCTGACCTGCTCGCGCTCCTGGACGAACTCTCCGACGTGCCTATCTCCTGGCAAATCACCGAACTGCGAACCGGTTCCGCTGTTGCCAAAGTTGCCGCACCGCCCGACGCCCCCGACGCATCGACGTGGTTGCGCCTCGCCGTGAACTCTTTGAGCGCTGTGCAGGCGGGCGGCGGGTTGCCTGCGGATTGGAGCCCAGACGCCGTTAAGGTCGCCCACCGCTTCGTCGAACACGGCCAGCCGAACGACGACGAATCCGATTGGGTGCCGCCACGCCTCTACCTCGTGGGTGGGAAGCACGACCCCAGCGTGACACTTAATAAAGAACTCGGCGACCGACTCGCGGACCTTCAACCGTTCGAGCGCAAGATGCCCGGCGTCGTGCGTGGCGAACTCGTCGGACTCAACGTGTCGCGGGGCAACCGCGCCTCGTTGCGGTTGCAAAACAAGCGGATCGTGCGCGTCGCGTTCGAGAGTGCTCTGAGGGACGAACTCAAGAACGCGCTATACCAGCACGTAGAGGTGGCGGGGCTGGTGCGCCAGGATGACGACGGCCACGCGTTCCACGTGCGAGCCGAACGAATCGACGTTCTCGTCAAGCCGACGACGCGCTGGGTCGACCTCATAGGGATCGATCCCAACTACCTAGACGGCATGTCCGTCGACGAGTGGTTGGAGGCAAATCGTGGGCAGGCCTGAGAAGATCCGGTCGGTACTGCTGGACGCATCGGCGCTGATCGGTGTCATCCGGGGCGACGAGCAGTTCCTTTGCCTGCGGAACCTGCTCGCCGCTGTGGACCGCGGAGAAATCCAACTCGTCGAGTCCACCGCGATCCTCGCCGAGTTCCTGTATCAACACCCACAGGACTCCCCAGAGCACGATGTTGCCCGCCAAGCGGTTCTCAGCATGCTCGAGTCCCCTGACACGCAACTGGTGGACGTGTCCATCGCTGTCGCGCGGAAAGCCGGAGAGTTGCGAGTCAAGCACAGCCTCAAGACGTGGGACGCGGTTCACCTAGCTACCGCCATCGTCGCCAACGTGGACGTCGTAATTGTGCGCGATCACCGTTTCCCCGATGGCGACTGCGAAGGCGTCTACGTGAGCGAGCCGTACGACATCGACGACGACAAGCTGTTCTCGGCCCCCTAGCCGTCCACGGCGTTTGCGCCACCGTGCCGCGCGGGCGTCTCCGTCTCGACGCAGGGGGAAGCGGAGCCAGGCACTCATTGTCCGACCCCGTCCGTACCGTCACCGCGTGACCGAACCGCTCCGCATCGAGCACACGACGCCCGGCATGGCCGTTCTCTGGCGCGGCACCGAGCTCTTCGGGTGGGCAACCCTCACACGCACCGATGGGCGCCTCACGTGGTCGGTGTCTCCGCTGCACTCACCGGGGCGCCGAACGCCCGTCATCCGTGCGGCGAGCGCTGAAGCCGCAGTCGCGGCATGGAGTGAGTGGGAAGCGAAGGGCTGACGTGCTTTGAAATCGGTTCCCGCAGCCACCCATCGCTATTCGACCAAACATTGTTGAATTCCACGACACATTGTCGCCGCTTCGTATCACAGCGGTCGATTTGGCTACACATTTTTGAAAATGTCGTCAAACATCGAAACCGCTGATAATCCCGCAAATCACGGTTATTTTTCAGAGCGGTTGCGGAATATCGCCTTTCGCGCCAGGCTCGATATACACCGGTCCCCGCTGAGGGGGTCATTTCACGTAACAGGAGGCAGGCATGAGCGACGCACCCGACGACACCGCCGACCCAGAGAACCGCGCCGATAACGAAGCCACAGCCCGAGAGGCCTTGGTCCGTCTGACCATCGTGGCGGAACTCAACCGCGTGGCAGACGAGCTGGACCGCCAACTACCCGACGACCTCACATGGGTTCTGGACCACGTAACGAACTCCGACGACCACACGCGCATGGAAGAAATCCTGGCTTCCCCACGCTCCCTTGACGCCGAGAGGGTCGCACCACTTGGCAATTGGACGGTCGACCACCTCCGCACCCTTGCGATTACACGCCAGCGGGAGGCGGAGGCCGCAAAGGCGGAGGCGAAGAAGTTCGACAGCGCGGTCACGAAACTCGTGACCCTCATGAACGTGTCCGGGGCGCTGACGATTCGCGCCGCGGTCGAAACACTGACTCGGGGGCACGCATGAGCACCACACCCAGCGACCCGCGCGAGAACACCGCCGACGCCGACGAGGACCGTGTGCGACGCCGCGCCGAACAGCATGGACTGCGCCTCGAAAAGTCCCTCGGCGGATGGAGGACCGCAGGACCCTACGAGCTCGTGAACGCCGACACCTGGATCGTGGCCGGCAACCACGAGACCGTACACGGGTACACCTTGCAGCAAGTTGAGGAATACCTCGACGGCCTCACCTGACCGCCAGATAACGCCGCCCTGAACGGCACCATCGACTACATAGACGTAAACGTCGGCATCGCCGCGTCGAAGGCGCCCCGCTGGTGACAATGTCATGCCTGATACGGCCGGCAGGGTGCTCCGCGCCGGGTAGGCAAAAAGGTACCGGACGTCACCCCGGTCCCCTCTACGCGCGCTTCGTCTAGTCGCCGCTGAGCGCGTTGGCGATGGTCGCCACGGCGACGATGATCGCGAGCGTGACGGTGCTCACGGTTCCACGCAATCCCACATCAGCCCGTCAACGTACTCGGGGTCATGCTCGCCGTGAACCATCCATTCGTACGCGTCGTCATGGTGGGCGTGCTCACCGTCACCGAGCGGCCAAAAGTCGCCCGACGACATCGCGTGGCAGTCCCCGTCGCACGGGAAGAACAACACGAGCATTTCGCCGTCGATCAGCACGGGGCGGAATACCCAGCGCGCACCCTCAGCGCACGCCGCATCGCTGAACTCGAGCAACTCGGCAAAGGTGGCGTTGGGCACCGCGAACCCATTCCAGGTGCCGCGCTCGCCGCTGGGATGCGAGTAGGTCCCATCGGGGGCGGCAGTCGTCAGTGTCGCGGAGGTGCCGTCGAGCGTGTAGCCGCTCACAGCGCGGCCCAATCGCCCTCAAGCGTGTCGCTGACCACGCCCTCGCCGTCTAGCCAGTCATGAAAGCCGCATCGGTAGGCGATGGGGTCAACGGCCTTGAGAACGCGCGAAGCCTGGTAGCCCATCGGCTCGCCGTAAGCCTCGTCTAGTGCCTCGTCGTAGACGCTGAGCGCCTCGTCAATGGTGGTGTAACTTTGCATTGTCCTAGTTCCTTCCGAACTGGGTCCGCGCCCCGGGAGGTTGCCGCCTCGCCGGGGTTTCTTGTGTCTTCCTATTATAGCGCGCTATAGACAAGATGGCTGCATGCGGCCTACACTTCCGGCCATGGAAGCCAAGGAACTGAGCGCGCTCGCAAAACGGATCCGCACAACCACCGCGCAACTCGAGCAACTCACCGCAGCGCGTGACGCCGCGATCCGTGACGCACTCGCCGGCGGCACCGCCGTCACCGAGCTCGCCGCCATCTTTGGGCTCAGCATTCCCCGCGTCTACCAGATACGCGACGGGCGGCGCTAGGCGCGGTGAAGACGACTACGTGTCGCCTGTTCAGCAACAAAGCGTGTCGCGTGTCCTCCTCGGTACGGTAGGTCCCATGACCCGCCCTCAAGGTACCTACCCGTGCCCGTGCTGTGGCTACCTGACCTTCGTCGAGCCGCCTGGCAACTACGAGTTGTGCAGCATTTGCTTCTGGGAAGACGACGCAGTGCAATTGCGCTGGCCGAGGTGGGTTGGCGGGGCGAACGGCCCTTCGCTTGCGCAAAGCCAAATCACCTACGCGACCTTCGGTGCGATGCAAGAAGAGTTTGTGAAGAAGGTGCGCCGACCAGCACCCTCGGAGCAGGTCGACGTGGGTTGGAGACCCATCGACCTGCTGACGGACTCGTTCGAACCCACCGGCGAAGAGCGCGCGCCGTGGCCCGACGACATGACGCAACTGTATTGGTGGCGCCCGACCTTCTGGCGAAGCACTAAGGCCTAGGCCGGGCAGCGGCGGGCACGCCACGCCATCACGCGACGCCGGCAGGCTAGCCGGGCGGGGAGGCCCCCTCCCCCTCGACTCGAGCGCGCCCCCCGGGGCATAGCGACATCTCTCCCCGGCGGTCTTTTTTCACCACGGCTGAGGTCGCTCAAGGGTTGAGCCGCAGTGCCGCGCGCGTGGAGCCGAACGGGGCGCTGCACGTCTCGCGCGAGTGCTGACGGCACCCTCACGGACGTGTCTAGTCGTGAGTGAGGTGTTCGCGCTCTCGGTGGGTAGTGGGCTCAATCTGGAACGTCGAATGTTCCACTGGCACATCGAAGTGCTCGGCCACGCACTCCTGAAGCTCATGAAGGATTGCGCCGGCGTGGCCGTCGCCGAAGCACGCGTCGTCGACCACCACATGGGCACTCAACACGGGAAGTCCGGTGGCGATGAGCGAGGCGTGTAGGTCGTGGACGTCCCGCACGTGATCCACTCCGAGCAGGTGGTTCCTCACGTCATCAAGGTCTAGGCCAGTGGGCGTGGTCTCTAGGAGCACCGAACTCGTCTGCCACAAGAGCTTGAGTGCTCGAGGCAGTATCAACGCCCCGATGAGCAAGCCTGCGACAGCATCCGCCTGTAGCCAACCGGTGACCGCAATCACGACCGCCGCGACAATCACTGCCACGGACCCAAGCGCGTCGTTGACGACCTCCAGGAATGCGGCGCGGAGGTTGAAGTTGGCGTCGCGGTGGCCCGCCAGGACAAGCATCGAGGCGATATTTCCCACGAGACCTACGACCCCGAAGAACACGAGCTGGCCGGAGGCGATCTCCGGTGGACTCGCGAGACGCCTGATGCCTTCTACGACGACGTAGACGCCTACGGCGAGCAGCAACGCGGATTGCGCGAGCGCCGCGAGCACCTCGGCCCGCTGGTAGCCCCAGGTGCGTCGTGCTGTCGCTGGGCGCATGGATATCGAGGCGGCGAAAACGGCCAGGGCTAGCCCAGCGGCGTCGGTGACCATGTGTGCGGCATCGACGAGAAGCGCGAGGGAGCCCGTGATCGCTGCGCCGATGAGTTCTGCGACCAGGATCGTGGAGGTGATGCCGAGCGCGACTTTTAGTCTGCGCCCTTGCGATTCGCTCGCTGCTTGATGGGTGTGACCAGGGCCGCTCACTCGTCTGCCCCTGTCGCCTCACTGGGTGCGCTCTCCGCGTCCTCGGCCTCAGATTCAAGATCCTCGAAGACCTCGAAGGGCGACTCAACGTCCCCGTTCCACGCCTCGATGCCCTCGCGGAGCGCAAGGTAGGCGACGACAAGTGCGGCAACGGAGTCCGCCCAGGTCCATCCGAACAGGGAATTGGCCAGCAGGCCGAGCAAGACTGTGCCTGAGAGGTAGACACAAAGGAGCAGTTGCTTCGCGTCGGCCAGCACGGACCTCGAGCCGAGCTCACGGCCTGTTCGCGTCTCGACCCAAGCGAGCACTGGCATGATGACCAGGCTCGCGACCGTGATGGCGATCCCCAACGGGCTGTGCTCCACCTCGACCTGACCGGTGAGCGCCAGCACCGCGTCAACCGTCACGTATGCGGCGAGAGCAAAGAACGCGACCGCGATGGCGCGAACGGTGACCTTCTCCCACCGCTCGGGGTCTTTGCGGGTGAACTGCCACGCGACAGCCGCGGCGGAAGCGACCTCGATGGTTGAGTCCAGACCGAAGCCGATCAACGCGGTGGATGACGCCTTGGTCCCGGCGACGATGGCAATGACTGCTTCGATCACGTTGTAGCTGATCGTGAATGCGACGATCCAGCGCACCCTGCGGTGCAACACCGCCCGACGCTCAGGGTCGAGCGGTGAACCACCCGGCATGACGGCGCTCATGAGCATGTGCAATCTGGTCCGCAGCAGGCAGGGTCGACCGTGAGTACGAGGCCGAGCATGTCGCCCAGCGCGTGGGAGATTGCCGGGTCCGCCAACCGATACTGAGTGCGCCGCCCCTCGGCCTCCGCTGTGACGAGGCCGCATCCTCGCAAGCATGCGAGCTGGTTGGACATCACTTGACGGGAGACGTCGAGCGCCTCCGCAAGCTCGGACGGATAGCTTGGCGCATCCCTCAGGGCCAACAGGATGCGCGTCCGCGTGTCGTCAGACAACGCGTGTCCGAGACGAGCCAAGGCGCTCGCATGGGCCAGAGTGGCGACGGGCATGACGCGATAATACAGCCTTTGCTGTATCAATTGAGGAGTGGGCTTCGTCGACTGCGGGACGACGCTGTGGTCGCCGCTGACGCCAAGGTCTCAATTGCCTTTCGAGGTCTTGCGGAGCCGCCCCTGGTGCACTCAGGAGCGGCTTGGCGGCGTCAGCAGCAGCCGGGCGGGCAACAACCGGTGTCGTTACACATGGCCGTCCTCCTTCCATTGATGAACATCGATGGATATCGATGCGTGCAGTCTGCCTGGCTATATCGACGCCTGTCAATATTCGTGCGAGGATGGCCCCATGCCCACGCGTGAACTGCTTCCCGTCATCCAGCTCGACGCTTGCTGCACCGTCGCGACTGGGGACGCCATGAGTGGCCAGGACGCCGACATGCTGGCCCGCGCTCTCAAAGCGCTCGCCGACCCCGCACGTCTCCGGTTGCTGTCGATGGTCGCGGCCCACGACGACGACGAGGCATGCGTGTGCGACCTGACCGAGTCGATCGGACTCTCCCAGCCCACCGTCTCGCATCACCTCAAGGTGCTGACCGACGCAGGCTTCCTGACGCGCTCCAAGCGAGGCACGTGGGCGTACTACCGGCTCGTGCCGGAAACACTCGGCCAGGTGTCGTCGCTGCTCGTCGCCCCATAGGGTCAGGCTGCGGCAACTCCGAGCGACCCGAGCAGTTCGAGCACGCGGCGTTCGATGTCATCGCGGATGGGTCGCACGGCGTCGACGCCCCGGCCAGCGGGGTCCTCGAGAACCCAGTCCTCGTAGCGCTTGCCGGGGTAATACGGGCAGGTGTCGCCGCATCCCATGGTGATGACGACGTCGGCCGCGCGGAGGATCTCAGTGGTCCAGGGCTTGGGGTACGCGCCAGAGATGTCGATGCCGCGCTCGGCCATCGCCTCGACAGCGGACGGGTTGACCTTGTCGCCCGGCTCCGAGCCGCCCGACCACGCGATGGCGCGACCCTGGGCGTGGTGCTCGAAAAACCCAAGGGCCATCTGCGAGCGCCCTGCGTTGTGGATGCAGAGGAACAGGACGGTCGGCACGGTCGCCTTGTCGCCCTCGACCATCTCTAGTGCCGTGAGGCGCTGTCTGGCGAACCGCTCCGTCAGGGTGGGGACGAACGTGGTCACGGTCGCGCGCGAGGCAAGTTCCTCGTAGGAGGAGCGGACGATGCCGGCGATGAAGTCGGGCGCGAGGCCCGCGAACTCGTTGTGCAGGCGGTCGGTGATGTCGGTGAGGTCCCGTTCGAAGTGGACGGCGATGCTGGGAGTCTGGTCGGTGGTCATGTTGGGGTGCCTTCCTTGGTGACGTGTGGGGCAAGTTGTTCTACGCGGGCGGCGATCTGCGCGAAGGCCTCATCGAACGCGCGCTGGGAGCCGAGGGGTACGGGGTCGCCGATAGACCAGTGGAGCCGTGCATCATCGCCGATTTCCTCGAATGCCGAGTCGCACACGGTCACGATCAGTTCGCCTCCGGTGGTTACGTCGGCGATGCGACGGGGACGGGCGTCGGCGAGGGATAGCCCGTGGCGCTCGGCGACAGCGACGGCTCCCGGGGAAACACCGGGCGCGGGGTGGGTGCCTGCGGACAGTGCGGGGACGTCGCTCGCCTGGCTCCATAGTGCGGCCGCGAGTTGAGAGCGCGCCGAGTTGCCTGTGCAGACGAACAGCACCCGCTCGGCAGCTAGCGTCGGCGCTCCCCCAAGGAAATCCAGCGTGCCCGGCACGAGCCGAATGTAGGTGCGTCGGCGGTCGCCTTCGGAGCGGTGCCGCGCGATGATCCCCGCGTCGGCCAGTTGGGCGAGGTGGTGCGCCAGCAGGTTCGATGAAATGCCGAGGTGACGCTGCAAGAGGGCGGGCGAGGCGTCTCCGAGTTGGAGCAGGTCCACGATGCGCAGGCGGGTCGGCTCGGCGAGAGCGGAGTGCCGCGCCGCGCGAGTCTCTAGCGTCAGTTGCTCAATCATGATTGAGTCAATATTGACTGAGTGTTCTGGGTCTGTCAAGATGCGTCCACCATGGACACCGCCTCACTTCCACGCCGCGCCGTCGCCGAGTTGCTTGGCACGGCGGGCCTCGTCGCCGTCGTCGTCGGCTCCGGCATCGCCGCGTCTCGGCTTTCACCCCAAGACGTCGGGCTACAACTGCTCGAGAACTCCCTCGCCACGGCGCTGGGGTTGGCGGTCTTGATCGCAGTGCTACAGCCGATCTCGGGTGCGCACTTCAACCCCGTCGTGACGCTCGCGAGCGCGCGAGTCCTCGAACCCGCCGAGCGCCGCACCCAGGCGACTTACATCGCCGCGCAGGTGTCGGGAGGCATCGCCGGCACGGCAGTCGCCGTCGCCATGTTCCACGCGCCCCTCGCGGTCTCCACGACCGACCGGGCAAGCGTCGGCACCGTGCTCGCCGAGGTTGTGGCCACAGCGGGCCTGGTGGGCCTCATCGTGGTCATGGTCCGGACAGGACGCGGCGCGTGGGTGGCACCTGCCGTGGGTGCGTACATCGGCGCGGCGTACTGGTTCACGTCCTCGGCAAGCTTCGCCAACCCTGCCGTCACCGTCGCCCGCGTGTTCACCGACACCTTCGCGGGCATTGCGCCGACTTCGGCGTTGTGGTTTATCGCAGCACAGCTCGCGGGTGCGGCCCTCGGCGCGACGGCGGCGGCGTACCTAGCGCCGACCTCGTTGTCCAGAGTGGTCGTCACTCCCGCCTAACGCGACGTCGCCGCGACCCGTCAACTTCGCAAACTGACGTCCGAGAAGGCCATCGCCACGGTGCTGAAGCCGTCTCGCCAGGACGAGGGTGCGGCTGCGTCCCACACGGCCCTGATGTCGTCGGCGTAGCCGGGCTTTGCAGCCGCGTACTCGTTCACCGGCTTGGACCACCGCTGGTCAATTGCGCGTAGCACCACCTCCTTGGCGAGTGCATCGTCGTTCTGGCGAAGCGCTGTCGCGAGGAGGGCGGAGGCGTCGCCTTCGCTTTCGAGTTGTTGGGCGCGGAGTGCTGCATCGCGGAGCAGCAGCACGTCCGAGTTCGACGAGTGGCTGAACGCTTGCTTCATCGACTCCGCAACCGCCGCGGTTCCGGCTGCGACGTAGTCCTCGCGGAACTGCTGAAGCTTACGATTCGCGTCGTCCTGCAACTCGGCGATTCTCTCCTGCTTCCCGGCGGATGTGAGCTGCGCGTCGGCACGAATGACACCGGCGTCATCCATACAACGAGTCCGGAGGGCCAGAGCCATGTCGAGGATCTCCTGCTGTGTGCGTCCCATCGTGGTGGTGCCTCCCTAGGTCCTTGGCTGGATCAGTGCTTCAACGTGCTGGCGATCGACACGCCACCGGCGCGCTACTTTGTGTCCTCCGAGTTGGCCCTTCGAGAGCCGCTTCACGACCGCCCTTTGCCCGATACCGAGGAACTCCGATGCTTGTTCGGTTGTTAGCCAGTTTGGGGCCGCGACGGCTCGAGCGATGTCGCTAGTTCCATCCGGCGGAACCGAGTTTTCAAGGCCGAGCCGGTACAACGACATCAACGGCTCGTAGTAGTTCGTGCCACGCGCCCGGGCCCGCAAGGTCGTGAAACCTGGCAACGCAATGATTGCGGCAGCAACACGGCCGGGTACCGCGACCACGTTGCCCGGAAGCACGCCTCTCCGGGTCATGGGAGGCGCACGTCGTTGGGGTGCTCGAGCCGCGCGCACGCCGGGCACAGTCCAAACACGATGTGATAGCGGCGCTCCCAGTAGTCGGCCACGATCATCGACACGCAGTAGTCGGCGCCGGGCGGGCAGTAACTCCTGCAGCGATCACAGGTCCGGTCCTCACGAGAGCCGGGTTCCACGTCGCCGTGAGTCAGGTAGGCAACCACGACCGGCGTCCCGGGCAGTGGACTAACCGTCGCGTGACGACGCGACAAGCCGATGACGCGTCGCCGGAACGCGGCACGGAGCCAAGCGCTCGGCTCAAAGATGACGCGAGCGGGTTCTTTGGATGCGGTCGTCACCACAACTGCCCCCCTGCAACGCCTGTATCGGGTGTCACGGCTTGCTCAGGGGGTGCGCCCTCTGTTTCGTCTGTTTCGTCTGTTTCGTCTGTTTCGTCTGTAACGTCTTGCTCGGGGGGTGGGAGGTAGCGACTCCATGGATCATGGAAGTCAGACACGTCATACCCGCGCCGTGTACCTGCCCCAATCCGCACCGGCTTCGGAGACACTTCGTACTTCTTGAGCATCCCAGCCAACTTGTTCTTCCCGAGAGGCAAGCCTCTGAGGTTTGACCACGGTGCATCCTCAATGGCACACAGAGCGCTCACCAGGTCCTCACTGAACATGTACCGCTTCGTACCGAACACCCTTCTGAGGTCGCGCAGCAACGTGATCCCCCAGACTCTCCCCAGCACCTTCCTGAGAAGCCGTCACAGCCGATACAGCTGCCGCGCGCGCACGCGCAGGCCAGTCACCGCCCGCGAGCTCCGCGACCGTCAGCAGCGCCTCCCACACGTCAGCATTGCGGTCCTCAACTCCGTCCGGCATTTGGGGCCAGTGATCCGTGGCACGGTTGCCGATGGCAGCGGCCCACACTGAGAGTTGATCGCGGAGCAGGTTGCCCTCCGGCGCGTTGACACGATGACGCCACGGTTCGATCTTCTCCCTCGGACCCCGACGCTTCATCCGGACGATCACCGACCGGGTCATGATGGTGTCGGGCAGGTCGTTGAGCCCAGCGAGAGCAACGGCGCTGAACGCCTCAAGTTCCTCCGTCACAACTTCCCTGCCGCGCACCACGGCGCGACCCGCCATCGCGCCCTTACGGTGGCCGGCGTTGAGCATCCCCCGCACGTCCTCGTTGTCTTTCGCCTTCGGGCCAAAGATGGTGTCGATCTCGTCAAACAGGATCGTCGGACGGCCTTCCGGCGCCGCAACTTTTCGGAACAGGTAAGCGGGCGTCGCGTTCACCGCGTGGACCGGTCGGGGCACAAGCGACTCGGTCACTTCGAGCGCCCGCGACTTGCCAGAGCCCGGCTCGGGCGACAGGAACGCGATACGCGGCGTCGATTCGAACGAGTCAATGAAGTGCGTGTGCGCCACCCACAGGGTGTGGGCGACCCTTGTCCACGGCTCCGGGTACGCAACGAATCGACCAAGGAATGCGTGAACCGCGTCGAGGATCATTGCCGGATCGGCGATGGCCGTCGCCGTCACGGTGGCCTTCACGACGCCGACCGGCGCCGGCACACGAAGATCGGCGAGTGTTGGTGCCGCGCCATGCAGGTGGCAGCCTGTCTTCGCTGTGGTGTTCACCACCGCCCACGCGATCAGTTCATCAAATTCAGTGGCGCGCGCCTCAGGCTTCACGGCCTCGAACGCGGCACGGAGCTCGTCAAGAGCGCGCACCGGAAGACACTCTGCGGCGATCAGTTCGGACACGCGGTTCACCGCCGCAGCGGTCGTGTCGTGTCGGCTCCCACCGCCAGCGCCGAGAATCGCTCGCACACGCTCGTCAAGCGCCGTACGGCCATACGCGTGCGTGGAAGCCGCCTGGCCACCGTGCTTCGCCATCCACGCGTCGATGTCGCTGCGCGTCGCAGCCGGTCTCGTCGGTGCCGCCTCAGGGCGCGTGCCGAGGGCGTCAACCCACGCGTCGGGCAGAAAAGGAAGGTCAGCCACGCGTGGCGGTGACGTAGGCAGCCCGTGAGGGTCATACCACTGATACATGCCGCCATCAGGGTGGATTGAGGGGTGAACGACGGCATAACGGTGGCTGTGGCGAATGTAGTCAACGCCGTCACACGGACCACTGCCGACCGGCTCCCAGCCGTCAGGGACGCGGAAGAAACGAATGCCGGAAGCACCTGGCCCGCGCGCAGTGGAGTACGACTCTTGCGGCAGCACGGGGAGGCCGCGCGCCTGCCGGTATGCCTCAAGGTTGGCTGCGCCGTGCTTGTCGCCGTAGTCGTCTACGTCGAGACCGACGACATTGGGGGGCAGGCGCACCGCGATGTTGCCGTCCGCGTTGACGTTCGCCCACCTCGCCAGTTGGTCGGGCGTCAAGTCAACGCCGCTGCCGCCGGTCGTGCCAGCGGGCGGGGTGCCCTTCGACCGCGGGTCTAGCGGGAGCACTCCCCAGCCGCCATCGAGGTAGGTGCTCCACGCATCAGCGAAAGGCGTGACGTGGGAGTTCGCGCCGTATAGCCTGGTGTTCTCAGCGTCGCCCTGCTGACTGTTTGAAGCCCCGCCCCGGCCATCCGCCGGGGCGTTGGAATTGGCGCTAGTCGTCATCCTGATCACCGCCAACGGGGATGGGCTTGAGGGCCGCGTCAAGGTCCGCCAGAGCGATCCTGATGAGCCGCCCGTTGGGGAGCCGGCGGGCACGGATTGCTCCGGTGGAGATGTAGCGGCGTACCGATCTCTCGTCAACGCCTAGGTACTCGGCGGCCTGCTGTAGAGAGAGCATCCGCGGCAATACAGGTGCGAGGGTCATCGCGTCTTCCCTTCGGAAACACGAACACCGAGGCGCACAAGACTCAGCAATGAGTCGTCGTGTCCTCGGTGTGCCCGGCACCTTCATGCCGTGATCGGAGCATCGCGCTCCACTTGGGGGCCTCGCGCCGCCCGTTGCACCGCCTCGCTAGAAGCCCGGCATCGCGCCGACCTCCGGGTTCGCCCGGTTGCTCCTACCTGACAGGTTCGATGTTCTGAACTTGTACGCCCAGAACTACACCGTTGTAACAGCCTGTGTCAATCCGTTTCCTGGTGTTTCTAGTTGCGTCCTGTGACGAGGCTTGAGAGAGCCTCAGCGATCGCCCGGTCGCGATCTGCCGCAGCGTGCTGATACCGCAACGCCGCCGCTGGTGACGTGTGCCCAAGGCGGGCCATGAGTTCTGCAAGAGTCGCGCCCGTCGAGGCCGCGAGCACTGCGCCCGTGTGCCGCAAGTCGTGGAAGCGAAGGTCGGGCCGGCCTGCTGCCGCGCGTGCCCTGCGGAAGTGCCAGTCGAGCGCGCTCGGCGAGTAGTTGCGACCATCGGTGGCAGGGAACAGTAGTGCGTCCTTTCCGGGCGCCACGTAAAGGCGCAGGTGCTCTTCGAGCATGGGCATCAGGTGCGGAGGAATGTTCACGTCGCGCTGCCCCGCGGTCGTCTTGGGAGTGCCGACCAATACCTCGCCGTTGACGCGCACAACTCCCCTGCGGATGCGAATCAATCCGCGCTTCACGTCGATGTCCCCGCGCCGCAATTCTGCAAGCTCGCCAAACCGCAGCGCGCCCCAGGCGGCGATCAGCACCATTGCTTGCAAGCGCTCGGGCATCGCCGCCGTGATCGTCTCAAGTTCCGCGAGGGTCGCGGGGCGGATTGTCTTTGCCCGCTTGGTTGTCCCAGCACCTGCGACGCGACAGGGATTCGAGGGCACAACCTCGTCGGCAACGGCCATCGTGAAGATGGTCCGCAGTAACGCATAGGCATGCGCGCGCATCGTTGGTGTCGTCGCGTCCTGCGACGAGTGCCAGAGGCGCACAGCGGCGGGGCTGATGTCTGCGAGGCGTTGGTGTCCGAACGTCGGCAACAGTCGCGCGTCGAGCAACGAGCGATAGTGCGCCCGCGTCCGGGGCTTGAGGTCACGCCCGGCAAGCCACGCGTCGGCGTACGCACCGAAGCGAATCTCGTCATCAGCGCGGCCCGTGGCGGGCTTCCACTCCCCCTTGTCGATCTGCTTGCGGACGCCCACTAGCCACGCGTCGGCGTCGATCCTCGCGCCAAAGGTGTTGGGCGCGGTGTGTCGGGCGCCGTCTGGGCCTTGGTACGAGGCTTGGATGCGCCCGCTTGGGAGCTTGCGAACGAATCCCCAGTCGCGTCGCCCCGCCTTGCCTGCCATACGTGAACCACTCTCCCGCGTGCTATCTGTGTGCGATCCCAGAGTACACGCGTGGCCAGTTGTGGCTATTCGTGTCTCTCCGCACTGGATACCGTAATACCAGGTATATATGCGATTCGCCTGGTGCTATCCAGTCGTGGGGTATTCTGGCCGAACTGGTTCGAGTCCAGTCGGGGGAGCTTTCTATGTCCGCCCGCGGCCCTAGGCCGCGGGGTCCCGCAGGTCCGTTGACCCCCACTCGTCGAGGGTCCAGAACGGGTTCATCGCGAGCTCCCACACGTGCCCATCGGGATCCGCGACGTATCCGCTGTAGCCGCCCCAGTTGGTCTCCTCCGGCCGCTTGAGCATCGTGGCGCCCGCGGCGAGCGCCGCACGGAACCGCTCGTCGACCTCGGCCACTGTGCCGTAGTTCTGGGCCAGGGTCATCGCGCCGAACCCGAGCACCTCCCCGGGCCTGCCCTGGTCGGCCGCAAGTTCGGATAGCCCAAAGAGGGCGATGACCAGCCCGTTGCCCTGAAAGAAGACCACGCCGTCATTGGAGAACTCCGGCACCCACCCCCAGGCCTCGTAGAACTCCCGCGCACGGCCCAGATCCGTCACCCCGAGCGTGACCAGGGTCACGCGCTGCTTGTGTCCGCCCGGCATCGCTCACTCCTCCCGCAGCGCGCGTCGACGCGTCTCGAGCGCGATGAGTCCCACGAAGGCCGTGGCGGCCTCGTCGCTGCCCTCCCCCGCACGCTGCATGGCCCCGCGCAGCTCCGCGATCTGCCGCGTCAAATCAAGGTCAAGCATGCGCGAAAGCACCGACCTCGCATAGTCCCCGTCCGCGCGATCCGTTGGCAAGGGCGTAACCGCGAGCTGCGACACGACGCCCGCGAGCGCCTCGCCCGCCTCCCGGCTCACGTCGCCCACCCAGTCAGCGGTGCCCGCGGCCGGCCTCCCCGCCGCGCGGACCGCCTCGAACACCGCACGGTACTGCGGCACGGTGAACGCCTCCGGCGAGATCGCGCCGTACAGCGCGAGCGCGGAGGGGTCGTCGACCACCTGGGGCGCCGCCTGCAGCAGCACTCCGAGCGCGAGCGCCTGCGCGCGCGTCACCGGATCCTTGGGATTGGGCCTGGCCGACGCCCCACTCGCCTCTGGCGCGGGAGCCGCCCCAGCGTCGGGCC
The DNA here is from genome assembly GCA_024707205.1 of Demequina sp. Lineage (NCBI taxonomy): Bacteria > Bacillati > Actinomycetota > Actinomycetes > Micrococcales > Demequinaceae > Demequina > Demequina sp. The sequence continues at coordinate 2,078,770 of JANQAD010000001.1, read as the reverse complement.
GGCTCTTGGGCCCGGCGTGAGCGGAGGCCACCGCAGCAGCCACCTGTTCCGGCTCCATCCCCAGCCAGCCCGCGAGCTTGCGCGCGTACTCCGGGCGAATCGCGGCATCGCGGATTCCCGCCACCACCGGCGCGGAGCCGCGCAGCGCAGCCACGCGACCCTCTGGGGTCGCGAGATTGTGGGAGGCGAGGGACGCGCGGATGACGAACTCGAACAGCGGCACCGGATTGGCCATGAGAGCGACCACGGCCGCGTCCCCATGTCGCTGGCGGATCTCGCACGGGTCCTCGCCGTTGGGGTCCACGGCCACGAACGTCTGCGCGAGGAACTGACCGTCCAGGTTGAAGGACTTGAGCGCGGCGTTCTGGCCGGCCTCGTCGCCGTCGAACGTGAAGATCACGCGCGCGCCCGTAGCGCCCACCTTGAGCTGAGTGGTGTCGCCCATGAGGCGGCGCACCATCTTCACGTGGTCCTCGCCGAACGCGGTGCCGCACGTCGCGACCGCGTTGGTCACGCCCGCGAGGTGGCACGCCATTACGTCCGTGTAGCCCTCGACCACCACGGTGGTGCGCTCGCTGCGGATCGCGCCCTTCGCGAGGTCCAGTCCGTAGAGCACCTGCGCCTTCTTGTAGAGCTGCGTCTCGGGAGTGTTGAGGTACTTGGGGCCTTGGTCGTCGTCATAGAGGCGGCGCGCGCCAAAGCCGATCACGTCCCCGGTGACCTCCCGGATGGGCCACACGAGCCGCCCGCGGAATCGGTCATACACGCCCCGCTGACCCTCGCTTACCAGGCCCGACGCTTTGAGTTCGTCCTCCGTGAAGCCCGACTTTCGCAGGTGGTCGGTGAGCGAGGACCAGCCCTTGGGTGCGTATCCGACGCCAAACTGCTCCGCCGCCGCGCGGTCAAATCCGCGCTCCCGCAGGAAGTCGCGACCGGTGCGCGCCTCGTCCGAGGCCAACTGCTCGGCGTAAAAGGACTGGGCCACGCGATGAGCGTCGATGAGGCGCTTGCGCTGCCCCGGCGTCGGGCCGGAGCGCGCTCCCCCGGACTCATACCGCAGCGTGACCCCAGCGCGTTCTGCCAGGTATTCGACGGCCTCCGTGAACGGCAGGCCGTCCATGCGCATCACGAACTCGATGACGTCCCCGCCCTCGCCGCAACCGAAGCAGTGCCACCGCCCAACCGCGGGCCGCACGGTGAACGAGGGCGACCGCTCGTCGTGGAAGGGGCACAGCCCCTTGAGCGCGCCTACGCCCGCGGACTTCAGCGCCACGTGCTGGCCGATGATTTCCTCGATGGGAGCGCGCTCGCGAACCGCCGCGATGTCCTCACGGTTGATGGTCCCTGGCACGTGCTCACTCTAGTTCGCTGGCCGTTAGGCTTGGGGCAGTCTGTTGAAAGGATTGCGAACGTGAGAGTCGATGCGTTCCTCGCCGACACCGCCGAGGTTGTGAATGGCAAGATCTACGCGCTCGGAGGCGGGTGGAACACCATCTTCGTGCGGCAGTTCCCCGCACAGCACCGTCGCCTCGCGGTAGCGGTCACGGCGCACGTGCCGTTCAACGAGACCAATCTGCAGCACAACCTCGAGGTCAAGCTGGTCACCGAGGACGGGGAGACGTACCCGATCGGCCTGCGCCCCGACGATGACGGCAACCCGCAGCCGGTGCGCGCCATGGGCGGCGAGTTCACGCTCGGCCGCCCGGCCCACCTGGCAGACGGCTTTGAGCAGGTCGCGTGCTTCGCGTTCACCTTCGACGGGCTGCGGTTCGACAGGCAGCGCCTCCTCGCATGGGTGATCTCCGTGGATGGCGAGGAGCTCGCGCGCCTTCCCATGCGCGTGCAGAACGCCCAGCAGTAGTGGGCGTCTACCTCCACTTCATCTATCCGCTGGTGCTCCTGGTGAGCGCCGCGCTCGTGCTCCACGGCATCGTCACCCTGCTCGCTGTCGGTACACACAGGTCGCTTCAGTGGGTGGTGACGGCGGCGTATGTGGCTGTTGTGCTGCAGGCCGGCGCGGTGGTGGTGCTGCTTGTGAGCGGCGCCTCCGCCGACCTCGTGCTCTCCATCGGCTACCTGCTCGCGACGCTGGCGCTGCTTCCGCTGCTCGGGATTGGGCGGCTCGGCACCCCTGAGGCGGCCGCCGCCGATCCCGATCCGGACCGGCCGGTACTTGCGCCAGACCAGATCGCGCGAGTCGACGCTGGGGCGGCCATCGCCGTCGGCATCGCCTTGGCCGTGGCGTCGTGGCGCATCACCGTGGTCCTGGGAGGATAGCCACCGTGAACCCCATCGCCCGCATCGTGCTCATCGTCGTGTACTCGATCCTCGGACTCGCCGCCGTGGGCCGCGCGAGCTACCAGATCATCGAGAAGTTCTCCGACGCGCCCATCGCCTACACGGTGTCCGCGATCTCGGCCGCTCTGTACGTGCTGATCGCCGTGGCGCTGTGGCGCCGGTGGGAGAACGTGGCGCTCGTGGGATCCTCGGTGGAGCTCGCGGGCGTGCTCATCGTCGGCACGCTCGGCATCGTGGACTCCGACCTGTGGCCGGATGCGACCGTCTGGACCGGCTACGGCAGCGGCTACGGCTGGGTGCCCGTCCTGTTGCCCCTCGCAGCCCTCTTCTTCCTGCTCAAGGGGCGTCAGCGTCGGGCCGCAACGAACCGGTGAAACCAGTCGTGAGCGGACTTGTCCGTAAGCGACGCCACCTGGTCTACCGCCACTCGCTTGCGCGCGGCGTCGCTGTCCGCCGCCTCGTAGAACTCCGCGAAGTGGGGCTCCATGGCGGCCGCTCCCCTGGCCTCGAGCGCGAGCACGAGCGCGGCTAGGCGCTCGCGCTGCTGCCGGTAGCCGCCCCGCTTCTCGCGCGGCGCCATCAGGAAGTGCACTGCGATGCCCTTGAGGATGAGCATCTCCGCCTCCGCCTGGGGCGAGATCACGAGGTTGGCGTTGTGGCGCGTGAGCGGTCCGGTCCCGTGCCGGTCCTGGGTCGCCGTGACCACTCCGTCGCAGAGCCTGCCGATGAGCTGGCTCGTCATGTCCTTGAGGCTCGCGAGCGCGCGGTGCGAGCCGTCGTACTCGTCCATCCACCACGGCTCCGCGCGCAACCGCTCGAGAGCGGCGAGGAGCTCCGCCTCGTCGCCCCGGCCGTACCACTCGAGGACGTGCTGGGCGACGGCCGCCGCCTGGCCCGGGTCCCGCAGCACGGACAGCGCCACGTCGTTGTGCACCACCGAGTCTTCGACGTCGTGAACCGAGTACGCCACGTCGTCCGCGAAGTCCATGAGCTGCGCCTCGAAACTCTGGGAACGCGGCTCCGCTCCCGCGCGCGCCCACTCGAAGACCGGGCGATCGTCCTCGTAGAAGCCGAACTTGCGGGTTGGCGCGCCGTCCGCGCGGTGCGGGGCCTCCGGTTCGGGCCACGGGTACTTGATGGACGCGTCAAGCACGGCCCGGGTGAGATTGAGCCCGACGCTGGCGCCAGTTCGCGGGTCAAGAGACTTGGGCTCGAGTCGCGTGAGCAGCCGCAGCGTCTGCGCGTTGCCCTCGAATCCGCCGATGTCCCTCGACACCTCATCGAGCGCCCGCTCGCCGTTATGGCCGAACGGCGGATGACCGAGGTCGTGGGCCAAGCACGCCGCGTCGACGATGTCCTCGTCGCTGCCGAAGACCTTGGCCAGGCCACGACCAACCTGCGCCACCTCAAGAGTGTGGGTGAGGCGGGTACGCACGAAGTCGCCGCTGCCGGCGCCAAGCACCTGCGTCTTCGCGCCGAGGCGCCGAAGGGCGCTCGAGTGGACGATCCGCGCGCGGTCACGCTCAAAGGGAGTGCGCCCGGGTCGCTTTGGAGGTTCATCGACAAAACGCTCCGCGTCCGCGTCCGAGTACCCGGGGGGGAAGCGCGCTCACCCTTCGATGCTAGCGGGCCAACCCGCCCCACCTCCCAACCCCACCTCCTGTCGGTACATACAGGGTGTTTCCGCGCGCGAAGCGACGCGGCTGTACCGACAGCAGGATGGGGCGGGGCGGAGCTGTGTCCCCAGGAGAGCCCGCCGACGCAGTTATCCACCGCTGCCGCTAGCGCACCCGACGCCCACACTCGATTCACGCCATCCTCGCGGGATGCCTCGGATCGCCAGAACCCTTGACCTCCTCGCGGACCTCGAGCGCGAGGAGGCTCCCCAACGGCAGGGTCACCTGTCACGGAAGCATGGACGTGCCGCGCTGAACGAGGCTCGGCGCGACGGGGCGGTCCACGCACTCCTGCCGCGCATCTTCGCGCACCACCGGACCGCCGAGGCGTTCACTACCAGGGCACATGCGGCAATGGAGTGGCTGCCAAGTACCGTCGCGCTGACGGGGCTGGCCGCATGCGCCGTGCACGGACTGCTGGAAGACGAGCCCCAGCATCTCCGCGCTGCCGCGCCCTCGCCGCTGCATGTGAGATCCCCACGGTGGCTCACGCTGCGGCGCTGCACCCGGGCAGCAACCACCACAGAGATTGACGGCATCCGAGTCGCCACCGTGTCGCACGCAATCATCCACGCATGGGAAGAAGACCCGACCGGAGGCGCCCGCGAGGCCATCTTCGCCGCGCTGAGAGAGGGCAAGACCACCGTGGCAAAGATCCGCGACGCACTCTCCTACTACCCCCGAGTCAAAGGTCGGCGACGATTCCTCGCATTCCTCGCCCACCTTCACAACGGCATGCACAGCTGGCTCGAGTACGTCGGCGCGCGCACGGTGCTCAACACCCCGGACCTCGCATGCTTCAAGTACCAGCGCCGATTCGTGCTCGAGGGCCACGTGTTCTTCGCCGACAGGTACGACCCGGACTCCCAGACGCTCGTGGAGTTCGACTCAGCGAGATTCCACGGCACACCAGAGCAGAGGGCCTACGACGCGTGGCGGGACGAGCTCTTCCGGCGGGCAGGGTACGACACCGTTCGGCTGCCCTACCCCGACGTGGTCCACTCGCCGAGGGCTTGCCGCGCGAAGGTGAGAGCGAAGGTCGCCGAACGGCTCGCTGGCGCACCACCGCCGAGCGCGTCCTAGGGTTGAGCAATGGGACGCGTCGTTGGATACCTCGCCATGTCACTCGACGGCTTCATCGCCGGGCCCGAGGACGAGCTCGCGTGGCTCGAGACGCCGCGCGAGTCGGGGATACCTATGGCCGTTGACGAGTGGGCGGCCACCCGCCCGGGCGGCCTCGAGTTCGACGACTTCCTCGCGGGAGTCGGCTGCATCGTCATGGGCAGGCGAACGTACGACGTCGTGGCCGGGTTCGATGGACCCTGGCCGTATGGCGACGTGCCGCTTCTGGTCGCGACCTCGCGACCGCTCACCGCGGAACGCACCACGGTCGAGGCCGTGCGCGGCGAGCCGGAGGCGATCATCGCCCGGGCGCGAGAACTGGCCGGGGAGCGAGACATCTACGCAGACGGCGGAGCGACCATCCGTTCCCTGCTCGATGCGGGCCTCCTCGACCATCTGGTTCTCACCATCCAGCCAACGGCCCTCGGCGCCGGCATCCCCCTGTTCGCGGGGTTGCGCGATCCAGCGGAGTTCGCGGTGGAGAAGGTGGAGCGCTGGGGTCCGGGCTTCGTCCAGGTGCACCTCAGCACCCGCGCCGCCTAGCCTCCGGAGACGCTCAGCTCCGCCTCGCGCAGCCTCAATTCAAGGTCCGGGGTGATGTCGCGCGTGTCGAGCCACCCCTCGGGGCACGAAGGGCGCTTCGGAGTTCCCTGACGGCCGCGCGCACCTTCGGCGTCAACCCCGGGATAGGGAGCGTCCCCGAGGGCGTCGAGCAAGCCCCGCAGCTCGGCGAGAGACGTGACCAAGCCGAGCGAGCGTCGGGCCTCTCCGCCAACCGGATAACCCTTGAAATACCAGGCCATATGCTTGCGAATCTCTTGCATTGCCTTGAACTCGTCCCCGCCAAAGTGGCGCACCATGAGCTCGCCATGGCGGTAGACGGCGTCCGCGACGAACGCCAGGGTTGGCCGCGCCCGCTCCGGCCGTCCCTCGAAAGCCGCCTGCAGATCCGCGAAGAGCCACGGGCGACCCATGCAGCCGCGTCCCACAACCACGCCATCGCAGCCGGTGCGCTCCACCATGGCCACGGCATCCTCGGCGGCCCAGATGTCGCCGTTGCCGAGAACCGGAATACTCCGCACGGCGTCCTTGAGGCGCGCGATCGCCTCCCAGTCTGCGTTCCCCGAGTAGTAGTCGGCGGCCGTGCGGGCGTGGAGGGCGACCGCCGCGGCGCCCTCGCGCTCCGCCATCAGCCCGGCGTCGAGATAGGTGAGGTGCTCGTCGTCGATGCCCTTGCGCATCTTGACGGTCACGGGGATGCCGAACGGCTCGGCCTCGCGCACCGCGGCGCGCACGATGTCGCGGAACAGGTCGCGCTTCCACGGCAGCACCGCGCCGCCGCCCTTTCGCGTGACCTTGGGCACGGGGCAGCCGAAGTTCATGTCGATGTGGTCCGCGCGGTCCTCGCTCGCGATCATGCGCACGGCGGCGCCGATCGTGGCCGGATCCACTCCGTAGACCTGCACGCTACGCGGCGTCTCGTCTGGATCGTGGGCGATGATGCGCAGGCTCTCCGGCGTGCGCTCCACCAGAGCGCGCGAGGTCACCATCTCCGCCACGTACAGCCCGCCGCCGTGCTCGCGGCACAGCCTCCGGAACGCCGCATTCGTGATGCCCGCCATGGGCGCAAGCACCACGGGAGTCCGCACCGTCAGCGGCCCTATCTGCAGGGGCGGCAGAAGGGCCGACGCTGTGGTTGCGGTCGCTGTCATGGTCACCATTGTCTCAAACCCTGTTTGAGCCCCGCCCCACCCCGCATGCTGTCGGTACACACGCGTCGCTTCGCGCGCGTAAACGACCCCTATGTACCGACACGGGGTTGGAGCGAGAAGCGAGAGCGCGGTTGGGCCGGGGCCGGGGCGATTCGGTTGGGTTTACGCGCCGATGAGGCGCGTCGCCAGGTAGTCGCGCACTTGCGAGAGCGCAACCCGCTCTTGCGCCATGGTGTCGCGGTCGCGGATGGTTACGGCAAGGTCGTCCACGGTCTCGAAGTCGACGGTGATGCAGAACGGCGTGCCGATCTCGTCCTGGCGGCGGTATCGCTTGCCGATCGCCTGCGTCACGTCATAGTCAACGTTCCAGAACCCGCGAAGCTCCTTGGCGAGGTTCTCCGCGGTCGGGAGCAGAGCGTCGGACTTCGAAAGCGGGAGCACCGCGGCCTTGACGGGCGCGAGGCGCGGGTCCAGGCGCAGCACCGTGCGGGTGTCGACGCCGCCGCTCGTGTTGGGCGCCTCGTCCTCGTCGTACGACTCCACGAGGAACGCCATGAGCGAGCGCGTGAGGCCGGCGGCGGGCTCGATCACGTACGGCGTGAACTTCTCGTTCGTGACGGGGTCGCGGTACTGGAGGTCCTTGCCAGAGTGCTCGGCGTGGGTGGAGAGGTCAAAGTCCGTGCGGTTGGCGATGCCCTCGAGCTCGCCCCACTCGCTGCCCTGGAAGCCAAAGCGGTACTCGATGTCCACGGTCCGCTTGGAGTAGTGCGAGAGCTTCTCCTTGGGGTGCTCGAAGTGGCGCAGGTTCTCGCGGCTGATGCCGAGGCCCGTGTACCAGTCGGTGCGCGTGTCGATCCAGTACTGGTGCCACTCCTCGTCCGTACCAGGCACAACGAAGAACTCCATCTCCATCTGCTCGAACTCGCGGGTGCGGAAGATGAAGTTTCCAGGCGTGATCTCGTTGCGGAAGCTCTTGCCGATCTGCCCGATGCCGAACGGCGGCTTCACGCGGGAGGTCGCGACCACATTGGCGAAGTTCACGAAGATGCCCTGCGCGGTCTCCGGACGCAGATAGTGCAACCCGGACTCGTCCTCAACGGGCCCGAGGTAGGTCTTGAGCATCATGTTGAAGTCGCGCGGCTCCGTCCACTGGCCGCGGGTGCCGCAGTTGGGGCACGCGATCTCGGCGAGCCCACCCTGGGGCGCGCGGCCCTTGCGCTCCTCGAACTCCTCGAGCATCTGGTCCTCGCGGAAGCGCTTGTGGCAGCTGAGGCACTCGGTGAGGGGGTCCGTGAACACACCAACGTGACCCGACGCCACCCACACCTGACGCGGAAGAATGACGGCGGAGTCGAGGCCGACGATGTCGTCGCGGCTCGTGACCATCGCGCGCCACCACTGACGCTTGATGTTCTCCTTGAGTTCCACGCCGAGTGGCCCGTAGTCCCATGCCGAACGTGTTCCGCCGTAGATCTCGCCGCTGGGGAACACGAAGCCGCGGCGCTTCGCGAGCGAGATGACGTTGTCGAGGCGGGACGGTGCTGCCACGGAGAGCTCCTTGCGGGGTTGGTCTGTGCTCGGAACAGTCTAGTGGCGCGGTTTGGCCGCCTCTTCCGGCGCGGCGGCGGCGCGCCGCCTGCGAAACCGATAGCCCACAAAGACGGCGAGCCCCAGAACCAGCCCAAGAATCACCCACGGGGCGGCGACCCAAAGCGCGACTTCCCACTGGGAGTCGTAGCGCCCCAGATCTGCACGAATCAGCGGCATGGCCTCGTCGATCGGGGTCCTGCCGTCCAACACCTCGCTGGCAACCTCGTCGAGCGGCCACATGTAGCCGTTGTCCACGACGTAGGTGCCTGCTGGCGGGATCGACACGTAGTAGCCCTCCGCCTCGAAGACTTCGGCGGACGCGGCAGTGAGCGTGGCCGTCCACTCCCACACCCGTTTGCCCGACGCTGTGGCTGAGTAGCAGCCCCACCCTCCCTCGAGCGTGAAACTGTCCGCGGATGCGTGGCACGTCAGCCCGGTTGGCTGCAGGTCGTAGCGCGCGACCCAGTCATCGCTGTTGCCGTGGGGCGTGGTCGCCATTGTCGCGTCCGGCCAGGTCGCTTCGAGCGTGACGCTCGTCGCGTCGGATGTGGGCGAGGGATCGGCAGCATCAGGTGCTGCAGTCGCGCCAGCCGTGGCAACGACGGCCACCGTCATCGCAATAGCCCACGCCGCTCGCCTCATGCCGTCACCCCCTCATCGGCCCACGCCCTTCCCGCAACGTAGCACCGGAGACACACTCGGCGGGATGCAATTCCGCATCAGTTGACAATGATTCTCACTCGCATTAACCTGACTTCCGTGAAGCTCCTCGCAATCGTCTCCGGCGCGGCCGGTCTCCTTCTCGTCACCGGCTGCGCCGGGGATCCCTCCGGAAACCCCGATGCCCAACTGACTGTCGCCGCGTCGTTCTACCCGCTCGAGTACGTCGCCGAACACGTCGGCGGCGACCTCGTCGACGTAATCGCGCTCGCGCCCCCAGGCGTCGAACCCCATGACCTCGAGCTCTCCCCGAGCACCGTGCGCCAACTCTCCGACGCGGACCTGGTGCTCTACCTCAAGGGACTCGCGCCCGCAGTCGACGACGCGGTCGCGACCACCGGCGCAAAGAGCTTCGACGCGGGATCCGCAGTGACCCTGCGCCCCGCGGTCGCGGGTGCCGAGGAGGAGGGCGAGGAGCCGCTCGCCTTCGACCCCCACTTCTGGCTGGACCCTAGCCTGCTCGCGCAGTACGCCACAGCGGTCGGCGATGAGTTCGCACAGCTTGACCCCGCCAACGCGGACACCTACACGGCAAACGCGGACTCCCTGGTAGACACCCTTTCCGGCATCGACGACGACTTCAAGCAGGGCCTCGCCCAGTGCCAGCGCACGGACATCGTCACCGCCCACCAGGCATTCGCGTACCTCGCGGATCGCTACAACCTCACCCAGATCGGCATCGCCGGCATCGACCCCGAGGCGGAGCCGTCCCCGGCCCGCCTGCTGGAGATCCGCAAGGTCGTGGAGGACACGGGCACCACGACGATCTTCACCGAGTCGCTCATCAACACCGCCGTCGCGGACGCGATCGCGAAGGACACCGGCGCCACCACTGCCGTGCTCGATCCGATCGAGTCGGTGCTCAACGACGACGACTACGCTACGGTCATGGCCCGTAACCTCGAGACGCTACGGACCGCACTTGGCTGCTCCTAGCGACCCGGGCGCATCAACCCCACGCGCGCTGCTCTCCGCGAGCGGCGTCCGCGTAGCGCTGGGCGGAAACGAGATTCTGCATGGCGTAGACCTCGCCGTCCGCGAGCGCGAAGCCGTGGCGGTCATGGGCGCCAACGGCTCGGGCAAGTCCACGCTGATCCGCGCGCTCGTCGGCGTGCTGCCGCTCACGGCCGGCACCGTCTCCTACGACGACCGGCCCATGACCCCCGCGGCGCGCGCCCACGTCGGCTACGTGCCGCAGCGCATCTCCGCCGCCGGGGGCGTCGCGGCGACGTCTCTCGAGGTTGTCACGGCCGGTCTGCTTCGTCACGGCCGCCTGCGCCCGCCTCGGGATGCCCGACGCCGTGCCACGGCCGCGCTCGAACAGCTGGGGGTGGCGGACCTCGCCTTTCGGGACGTCGGATCGCTCTCCGGCGGCCAGCAGCAGCGCGTGCTGATAGCACGCGCGATGGTGCGCGAGCCACGCCTCCTCGTGCTCGACGAGCCCATGACGGGCGTGGACCTGCAGTCGCAGGTCGCGCTCGTCCACACGCTCGACCATCTGAAGGCGGACGGCGCCGCAATCATCGTGGTGCTCCACGAGATCGGGCCGCTCGCGAGCCTCATCGACACGGCCGTCGTGCTTGATCACGGCACGGTCTCGTATCGGGGCGCGCCCCCACAGGATCTGGGAGTCCACGCCCTACCCGGCCACGAGCACACGCACGCGCACGAGGATCCCCGGCCCCCAGCGTCGGGCCCCATGCTGGAGGTGGGAACGTGAACCTCCTGCTCGATCCCCTTGTTCAACGCATGCTCATCGCCGGCCTCGTGGTGGGCGTCGCCGCGCCGATCGTGGGAACGTACCTGGTACAGCGTCGTATGGCGCTGTTGGGCGACGGAATCGGCCATGTGGCCCTCGCGGGCGTCGCGGCGGGCTGGCTCGCAGGTTCTATCGCGGGCCTCGCGGAGCGCGACGCTCTCGCGCTTCCGGGCGCGATCATCTTCGCCATCGCCGGCGCCGCGATCATCGAGCGCATGCGCTCTCGCGGCACCGCGGCCGCCGACGTCGTCATGGCAATCCTGTTCTACGGGGGGATCGCGCTCGGCGTGCTGCTCATCGGCGCCTCGGGAGGCACCAGCACCAATCTGCTCGGCTACCTGTTCGGATCGATCTCGACGGCCTCGTGGCAGGACGTCTGGGTGTCGGTGATCCTCGCGGGGGTCATCATCGCGATTGGCATAGGCCTGCGGCGCGCGCTCTTCGCGGTCACCCACGACCAGGAGTTCGCGTCGGCGTCCGGACTGCCGGTGAACGCGCTCAGCATGGTGGTCGCGGTGCTCGCGGCCGTGACGATCACGGTCGCCATGCGCGTCGTGGGCGTCCTCCTCGTGAGCGCGCTGATGATCGTGCCGGTGGCCATCGCGCAGCTGCTCACCCACTCGTTCAACCGCACCATGTTCGTGGCCATGGGCATCGGCGCCGCGCTCACGGTCGTGGGCATCGCCATCACGCTCTACGCCAACCTGCAGCCCGGAGCGCTCATCGTCGTGATCGGCGTGCTCACCTACGCCGGGGTCGCGACCGCGGCCTCTGTGCGCCGCAGGCGGCGTGCGAGGATCATGACGTGACCGCCGAACTGCGCCCATCCAACCAGCGCATGACCAAGCAGCGCGCCGCCCTGCTGGAGGCGCTCGGCGCCGGCGACTTCCGCTCGGCGCAGGCGTGGCACGACCTCCTGCGCCACGAAGGCTCGGCCATCGGGCTCGCGACCGTGTACCGGACCCTCCAGTCGCTCGCCGAGGTCGGCGAGGTGGACGCGGTGGTGACGGACTCCGGAGAGACCCTGTATCGCCGCTGCGAGCAGCCAACCGAGCACCACCACCACCTGCGGTGCCGCGTGTGCGGCAAGGCGCTCGACATGGACGTGCCGGAGTTCGAGGCCTGGGCCGAGCAGTTCGCCTCGCGCCACGGCTACAGCGACATTGAGCACACGGTCGAGATCACCGGAGTCTGTTCGGACTGCGCCGCCAAGGCCGGCTAGCCGATCGTCCTCCGGTTCGTCAGCCGCCGATCTGGTACAGAACCCCGCCCACCCCGCCAAGCAGGAACACCACGATCGTCACGATCCACGCGATCCCCTTGTACTGCTGGTATCCGGCGAGGTCACGACCCCGCTTGTCGTGCTGGCCGCCCGCGAGCACCAAGATCAGGTCGATGAGGTACCACAGGCCAAAGCCGCCAACGGTGATGAGCTTGAGAATCCCCGTGCCGATTTTGCCGAGGTAGAAGCGGTCGATCGCGAGGTAGCCGAGTAGCCACGCGAACAGCCAGGTGGCCATGAAGGACTTCTGAGGGGGCATGGGATCTCCTTGGGTTATGCGGAGCCGAAGCGTCGGTTCCGCTGCGCGTACTCCTCGATGGCCGCCCACAGGTGGGTGCGGTTCACATCCGGCCACAGGACGTCGCTGAAGACGTACTCGGCGTAGGCGGCCTGCCACGGCAGGAAGTTGCTGGACCGCTGCTCGCCGCTCGAGCGCCAGAACAGGTCCACATCGGGCATATCCGGCTCATCGAGGTAGCGCGCGAAGGTCTTTTCCGTGACCTTCGCGGGGTCAAGAGCGCCGGCGGCCACGTCTCGCGCCAGAGCCTGTGCGGCGTCGGCGATCTCCGCGCGGCCGCCGTAGTTGACGCACATGGTGAGCGTGAGCGTCGTGTTGCGCGCGGTGAGGCGCTCCGCCTCCTCGAGCTCGTCGATGACCGACTTCCACAGCTTTGGCCGGCGACCGGCCCACCGCACGCGCACGCCCCATTCGTTCATCTGGTCGCGGCGGCGACGGATGACGTCGCGGTTGAAACCCATGAGGAAGCGCACCTCGTCCGGGCTGCGCTTCCAGTTCTCCGTGCTGAACGCGTAGGCGCTGATGTGGGACACCCCGGCCTCGATGCCGCCTGCGACGACGTCCAGCAGGGCGGCCTCTCCCCTGGTGTGACCCTCGGTGCGCGGCAGGCCGCGCTGCTTGGCCCAGCGGCCGTTGCCGTCCATGACGATGGCCACGTGCTGAGGGATGGCGTCCTTGGGCAACCGCGGCGGTTGCGCGCCCGAGGGGTGCGGGGGCGGCGGCGTTGGCGTCACGACCGTCAGCCTACTTGGCGGGGCTCAGAACCCGCGGTCCACTCCCCTTCCCCACCCCGCATCCTGTCGGTACACACGCGTCGCTTCGCGCGCGTGAAACGACCTGTATGTACCGACAGGATGTGGGGGCGGGAGGGTGCCGGGGCTGCGGGGCGTGGAGCTTCGCGGCGATCAGGACTCGCGGTCCACGAGCGGCAGGCTCCGGACCTTTCGCTCGAGGTGGTACTGCGTGTACGCGGCGACCAGGCCTGCGGCGTCGCGGCGATCGCGCGGCTCGGCGGCGTCGGCGACCGCCCAGTTCCCCTCCAGCAGCGCGGCAAGCAGCAGGAATGTACCGACAGAGGGAGCGGCGGCGCCCGAGGGACGGCAGTCCTCGCACACCGCTCCGCCCTCCGCGATCGCGAATGCGCGGTGCGGGCCGGGCTTTCCGCACACGGCGCACTCGGAGAACGACGGCGCGTAGCCCGCGATCGCCAAAGACCGCAGCAGGAAGGAATCAAGGAGAGAACCTGGATCGTGCTCGCGCCGGCTGAGCGAACCCAGTGCCCCGTGCAGCAGCCGATACTGCTGGAACGCAGGCTCCTTCTCGTGGTCGACGAGCTTGTCCGCGGTTTCCACCATCGCGGTCGCGGCCGTGAACAGCGCGTAGTCCGCGGCGATGCGGCGCGCGTACGGTTCGCGCATCTCCACCTGACTCACGATGTCGAGGTTTCGCCCCTCGTACAGCTGCACGTCCGCGAGCATGAATGGCTCCATGCGCGAACCGATGCGGCTCGACGTGCGCCGCACCCCCTTCGCGACCGCGCGCACCTTGCCGTGATTCTTGGTGAGCATCGTGACGATGCGGTCCGCCTCACCCAGCTTGTGGGTGCGCAGCACGATCGCGTCGTCTCGGTACAGGGGCACGTCTCATTGTCGCCCGTGCATGCCCGACGCTCGCTCAGGCCGGGCCGTTGCCGCGCCTAGGAGGCGGTGGGCTGGGGCGAGCTCGGGCTGGTGGGCGACTGCGTCCCCACGAGCACCTCGACGGCCGCGCCGCTGATCTGCTCGTTGATCTGGTCCTGCGTGGGGTCCTGCGGCAGTCCGGCGAGCGCCGTGGATGGGTCCGCGAGCACGACGACCGTGCGCACCAGGACCTTCTGGGTGCCCTTCGTCACGAGGGCGGCCCGGCAGGAGATTCCGCCTGCGGCACTCAGCGAGTCCTCGGGGCAAGCGTCCGCGGTCGCGTCGGTTCCGCCGGTGGCCTGGATCACGGCGTCCTGCGTGGAGTTCGCGATGTCGAGGAAGGTCTTGCCAGCCGGGCTTCCCCTTCCAGCATTCGGCCACATACGGATCCGCGGGCTGCTGGAACGAGCCCCCGATCGCATCGCCGGAGCCGCACTCGAAGCTCGAGAGCCCCTGCGACGTGAGGTCAGGCAGCTGCCCGGCGACCGTGTTCGCGAGCTCGTCGGCGGGCGCGGAGCACGCCGCGAGGGCGACAACGACAGCGCCCGCAAGGAGGACTGGGCGCAGGGTGCGGGAGAAGTTCACGCGGGCAATGCTACGGCCCCAGCCGCTCGCGCTCAGCCAACGATGAGCCCGCCATGGTCCTCGGCCGGCGCGATGTCCGGCAGCCTCGCCATGCGGAACGAGTTCCCCAGACCGATCAGGCCCGCGAGCAGCGGAATGAGCATCGCGATCTGCAGCGCAAGATGCCTGGCATCCGTGTTGATCGAGATGATCTCGTCCTGAACCTCCGCGCTCTGTCCCGACAGCTGCGCCTCCAACTGCGTATTGGTCATCACCTGCGCGTCATCCTCGAGCGCCTGCGCCACCTGCGTCTGCTGATCCGGGGACAGCACATCGCTCGCCGTGGCCATCGACGTGAACGCGCCGGCAAGGGTCGCGAGCATCACCGCACCGCCGACTGCCAGGCCAAACGACAGCCCAAACGAGCCCGCGGCCGAGTTCACGCCCGCGGCCTCGGACACCCGCTCCTCCGTCATCGGCGCGAGCGTGTAGTTGTTCAGCTGCGACACGAGCAGCCCAAGGCCGCAACCGGTGATGGCGAGGGGAATGGCCAGGGCGAGCCCGCCGTCGGCCCGCGGCACGAGCGGAATGATGATCGCCACGCCAACCGCGAGAAGCAGGAAGCCCCACCGCACCAGCGTGGACGGCCGCACGCCGCCGGCCTTGCGCCCCGCGATGAGGGCCACCGCGAACATCGACAGCGACAGCGGCGCGAGCGACAGCCCCGCCTGCAGCGCGTTGTACTCGTGGACCATCTGCAGGTAGATCGGCAGCACGATCATCACGCCGCCGAGCGCGATCTGCTGCAGCATCTGCTGGCTGATGCCGATGCGGAACTGCTTGGAGCCAAACAGGGTGGGGTCGATCAGGGTGGGGCGTCCGCGCCGTTTCGCCGAGCGCAGCCACCACACCAGCCCGGCCATCGCGACCGCGCCCACCGCGATCAGCGCGCCAACGGCCTCGCCGCCCTCCTGCCACACGAGGATGCCGAGCACGATGCCGCCCATCGCGACCACGGACAGCACCGCGCCAACCGGGTCGATATGCCGATCACCGGTGAACTTCACGTCCTTCACGAGCCCGATCCCGGCGAGCACCACCGCGATCACCACCGCCTCGAGCGCGAACGCCACGCGCCACGAGAGGAAGGTCGTGAGCACGCCGCCGAGCAGCGGGCCCACGGCCGCCGCGATCGCCGCCGCGGCGCCTACCAGGGCGTATACGCGGCGCTGCATGTCGCCCTCGAAGTTTCCGTGAATGAGCGACTGCATCGCGGGCAGCAGCAAAGACGCGCCAAGACCGCCGATGACCGCCCAGAACACCACGATCGCCGTCACCGACTGGGCGAGCGTCATCGCGAGCGCACCCACCGCGTAGCCGAGCAGTCCCAGGATGTACGCGCGCTTGCGGCCGATGAGGTCCCCCACCTTGCCGCCGATCAGGATGAACGCCGCGGAGACGAGCGCCTCGAGCGCGATCGCGGACTGCACGCGACTCACGGTCGTGTCGAGATCCCGCACCACCGCGGAGATCGACACGTTCATCAGCGATGTGTCTACTACCAGGACGAACATCGCCATGGACAGCAGCAACGCAAGCCGCATGGGGTTCTTGGACTGCGGCGCGGTTTCGCTCATACGGGCACTGTAGCGGCCCGACGCTGGGGCGTGGCTTCGTACGAAACCTGGCCCCAGCGTCGGGCTGGCTTGGGCGGTGCTACCGGAAGCGGCGGTTGATCGCAGAGATGATCGCCTTGAGCGTTGCCGTGGTGATCGAGGGGTCAATGCCGACGCCCCACAGGATCTCGTCGTCGATCTGGCACTCGACGTAGGCCGCGGCCACGGCGTCGCCGCCGCCGCTCATCGCGTGCTCGTGGTAGTCGAGCACCTCGACCTTGGGTCCGCGCCCGCGCAGCGCGGCCACGAAGGCGGCCACGGGACCGTTGCCGCTGCCCTCGATCGTGACGAGCTCGCCGCGGTCGGAGATGTCGGCGGCGAGCGTGTCGGGGCCATGGTCGGAGGACGACGTGCGCGTGCCCATGAGCGCGAACCGGCCCCACTTGTTGGCGGGATCGCTCGCGGGCAGGTACTCGTCCTCGAAGATGCGCCACAGGTCATCGGCGGTCATCTCGGCTCCGGAGGCGTCGGCAGCCTTCTGAACAACGCGGCTGAATTCGATCTGCAGGCGGCGCGGGAGGTCAAGATTGCGCTCCGTCTTGAGCAGGTACGCGACGCCGCCCTTTCCGGACTGGCTGTTCACGCGGATGACGGCCTCGTAGGACCTTCCCACGTCGCGGGGGTCGATGGGCAGGTACGGCACCGCCCACACCATCTCGTCCACGGTGACGCCGTGGCGCTGGGCCTTGGCCTCCATCGCCTCGAGACCCTTCTTGATCGCGTCCTGGTGCGAGCCGCTGAAGGCCGTGAACACGAGGTCTCCGCCCCAGGGGTGGCGGGGGTGGACGTCGATCTGATTGCAGTACTCGACCGTGCGGCGGATCTCGTCGATGTCGCTGAAGTCGATCTGCGGGTCGATGCCCTGGCTGAACAGGTTCATGCCCAGCGTCACGAGGTCCACGTTGCCGGTGCGCTCGCCATTGCCGAATAGGCACCCCTCGATGCGGTCGGCGCCGGCCATGTAGCCCAGCTCTGCGGCCGCGACGGCCGTACCGCGGTCGTTGTGTGGGTGCAGGCTCAGCACCACGGCGTCCCGGTAGTCCAGGTGGCGGTTCATCCACTCGATCGAGTCCGCGTAGACGTTTGGCGTCGCCATCTCCACGGTGGCTGGCAGGTTGATGATGACCTTGCGGTCCGTGCTGGGCTTCCAGACGTCCATGACGGCGTTGCACACGCGCGCCGCGTACTCGAGCTCGGTGCCCGTGTAGGACTCGGGGCTGTACTCGTAGAACACGTTGGTACCAGGCACGTTGTCCTCGTACTTCTGGCACAGGCGGGCGCCCTGAGTGGCGATGTTCTCGATCTCGTCCATGTCCGCCCTAAAGACCACTTCGCGCTGCAGGATCGAGGTGGAGTTGTACAGGTGCACGATCGCGTTCTTGGAGCCCTTGATCGAGTCATACGTGCGCTCGATGAGGTGCTCGCGGGCCTGCGTCAGCACCTGGATCGTGACGTCATCGGGGATTCGGTCCTCGTCGATGAGCTGGCGCACGAAGTCGAAGTCCGTCTGGCTCGCTGACGGGAAGCCGACCTCGATCTCCTTGTAGCCCATGCGGACCAGGAGGTCGAACATGCGCAGCTTGCGCTCGGCGTTCATGGGCTCGATCAGGGCTTGGTTGCCGTCGCGGAGATCCACGGCGCACCAGCGCGGGGCCTCGGTGATGCGGCGGCTTGGCCACGTGCGGTCCGGCAGTTCCACGTCGATCTGCTCGTGGAAGGGAACGTACTTGCGGATGGGCATCGGCGAACGCGACTGGTCGCCGCCCGTGTAGTAAATGGGGTTCATCTCGTTGGTCCTCTTGGTTGCTCTGGCTAAGTCTTCTGGGATTCAGCCGGCACACCAACCACCGCGACGAGGATCCGGCCTGTTAGGCCTCGTCGCGGCAGCGAAGGAGCAGCGAGCGTGCACGCATGTGGATCACCCTACCGTGCTCTCCCGCTGTCGGTACATAGGGGTCGTTTCCGCGCGCGAAGCGACGCGGTTGTACCGACAGGGTGCGGGAAGGCGCGAGGGCGCGGGGGCGCGAAGGCGCGGGTTGGGCATGCTTGCCCGACGCTGTTGTGGGCTAGAACCCCAGCCGCCCCATTTGCTTGGGGTCCCGCTGCCAGTCCTTGGCGACCTTGACATGCAGGTCGAGGAACACCTTGCGCCCAAGCAGGCGCTCTATGCCCGCACGCGCCGTGGCCCCCACCTCACGGAGCCTGGTCCCTCCACGCCCGATGATGATGCCCTTCTGCGAGTCGCGCTCGACGTAGAGCTGAGCGTGGATCTGCAGCACCCCGCCGTCATCTGGCTCGATCATCTCCTCAACGACAACCGCGATCGAGTGCGGCAGCTCGTCGTGGACGCCCTCGAGCGCGGCCTCACGGATCAGCTCGGCAATGCGCACATCTTCCGGCTCGTCCGTCACCTCGCCGGACGGATACAGCGGCGGCCCAACGGGCAGCCGTGAGATGAGCACCTCGAGCAGCACGTCCATCTGCACGTCTTTGACCGACGACACGGGCACGATGTCCACGAAGTCGCCGAGCGTGGACACGTCGAGCAGATGCGCGGCAACTCGATCGCGCGAGACCTTGTCCACCTTGGTGACGATCGCGACCACCGGTGCCCGCGCGTCGGCGAGCTCTCGCGCTATCCACTTGTCGCCCGGGCCCACCTTCTCGTCCGCGGGCAAGCAGAAGCCGATCACGTCCACCTCGGCGAAGGTCTCGCGCACCAGGTCGTTGAGCCGCTGACCAAGGAGCGTCCGCGGACGGTGCAAGCCGGGCGTGTCTACCACGATCAGTTGCGCATCGTCCCTGGTAATAATCCCTCGGATCGCCCGCCGAGTGGTTTGCGGTCGCGAGGACATGATCGCGACCTTCTCGCCTACGAGGGCATTCATGAGCGTGGACTTGCCCGCGTTGGGTCGACCAACGAACGCCACGAAGCCGGAGCGGTAATCGGCGGAGCGGTAATCGTCACTCACCTGAAGCCTCCTCGCGACGAACCACCACCGACGACAGCCGCCGCCTGCGCCCCTCAAACCTATCGGCCTGGAGCACCAGCCCATGGGCCGACGCCCTGGCGCCCGGGATCGGCACGCGCCCAAGCGCCTTCGAGAGCAGGCCGGCCACCGTGTCGACATCGTCGTCGTCGATCTCTAGGTCGAAGAGCTCGCCCAGTTCATCGAGCGCCATTCGCGCCGGCACGCGGTAGCCTCCGGCGGCGAGTGGCTCCGGCTCCGGCTCAGCGCGATCGTGCTCGTCCGTGAGCTCGCCGACGATCTCCTCGAGCGCGTCCTCTATGGTCACGAGGCCGGCGACTCCCCCGTACTCGTCCACCACGATCGCGATGTGAAAGACGTCGTCCTGCATGCGTCGCAGCAGGTCGTCAACGGCGAGCGACTCGGGCACGAACTCGGGCTCCCGCATCACGGAGTCCGCGAGCTGGTCCAGTGCGGCGGGCGCATCCCAGGTCTCACGCACGGCGTCCTTGAAGTAGAGCACCCCAACGACGTCGTCCACGTCCCCGGAGAT
This sequence comes from Demequina sp., assembly GCA_024707205.1. Taxonomy (NCBI): domain Bacteria; kingdom Bacillati; phylum Actinomycetota; class Actinomycetes; order Micrococcales; family Demequinaceae; genus Demequina; species Demequina sp. The sequence goes on along the minus strand of JANQAD010000001.1, from coordinate 2,058,872 downwards.
CACCGGCACGCGAGAGAAGCCCGAGCGCATGAACAGCGAGAGCGCCTTGCGCAGCGTGGTGCCCGCCTGAATGGTGATCATGTCGGTGCGCGGCACCATGACCTCGCGGGTAAGGGTCTCGCCAAGGTTGACGACCCCCTCGACCAACTCCACGTCCTCCTCATCGAGCGCCTCATGCGCGCGATCAACGAGGTCCTCACGTTCCGCGAGCGCTGGCGCTCGCAGCGCCGGCACCACCGCCCGCACGGGCGTGGTGAGCACGATGAGCAGCCGGGCAAGCGGCGCCACCCCGCGCACGGTCGCCTCGGGATACGAGCGTCCGAGTGAGCGCGGAACGGCGCGCACCACGAGCAGCGACAGCGCAGCCGCAACAACGGCCGCTACCAGGGAGAACACCCAGCCGGGCCACCCGAGCGCCTGACCCATGCCAACGGCAAGCAGCGTCCAGCACACGATCCCCAAGGCCTCTAGAGTCGCGTACGCAACGGACGCCGAGTTGTCAGTGTCTCCCGGCGAGGAGGCGAGCCTGGCCGCGGAGGTGGGGCGGCCGTCGGGCCGAAGGGCGGATGCAAGGCGCCGCTCATCCGCGTACGGAAGCTGCTCAAAGGCCGCCACGAGCGCGTGCAGCGAACCCGCGCCGAGCAGCGCGAGCGCGCCAACGAAGATGAGGACGAAGACGTCGGTGCCGGTCATCGGTTCGCGAGGAACGTGAGCAGCAACTTGCGCTGCAGCGCGAACATCTCCTTCTCCTCCTCGGGCTCCGCGTGGTCGTAGCCGAGCAGGTGCAGGATGCCGTGGGTGGTGAGCAGCAGCATCTCCTCCTCGGCAGAGTGCCCGGCGGTCTTCGCCTGGCGCGCGGCCACGGAGGGGCACACCACGATGTCGCCAAGGAGACCGGCGGGGGTGGGAGAGCCAGGGGTCCCGGGGCGCAGCTCGTCCATGGGGAACGACAGCACGTCCGTGGGGCCCGGCTCGTCCATCCACTGGATGTGCAGCTGCTCCATGGCCGGCTCGTCGACGAACAGGATCGCGAGCTCCGCGCCGTCCGCGATGTTCATCTCGCGCAGCACATAGGCGGCCAGCTCCGCGAACTCCACCTCGTCCACGCCAAAGTCGGTCTCATTGTTGACATCGATCATGGCTTCTCCTTCGGCGTGCCGGGCCGACGCTGTTGACGGTCTGGCGCGAGCCTCGCCTTGGCTTCATCGTCCTTGGCATAGGCGGTGATGATGTCGCTCACGAGGCGATGGCGCACCACGTCCTCGGCGCCGAGTTCGCAGAAGGCGATGTCGTCCACCCCGGCGAGGATGTCGCGGGCGGCCCTCAGCCCGGATTGCGTTCCCCCTGGTAGATCCACCTGGGTGATGTCTCCAGTGACGACCATGTTGCAGCCGAATCCCAGGCGCGTGAGGAACATCTTCATCTGCTCGCGCGTGGTGTTCTGCGCCTCGTCGAGGATGATGAAGGCGTCGTTGAGGGTGCGGCCGCGCATGTACGCGAGCGGCGCCACCTCGATGGTGCCCGCCTCGATCAGCTTGGGGATCGACTCGGGGTCCACCATGTCGTGCAGCGCGTCGTAGAGGGGGCGCAGGTAGGGGTCGATCTTTTCGGAGAGCGATCCCGGAAGGAAGCCGAGCCGCTCGCCGGCCTCCACCGCGGGCCGGGTCAGGACGATGCGGCTCACGCGCTTGCCCTGGAGTGCGGCGACGGCCTGCGCCATCGCCAGGTATGTCTTTCCCGTTCCCGCAGGGCCGATCCCGAACGTGATGGTGTGGCTCTCGATCGCGTTGACGTAGGCCGCCTGGCCCCTCGTCTTGGGTCGGATGGTGCGTCCACGCGTGGACAGGATGGAGCGCGAGAGGACGGCAACGGGCCTGTCGCCGCGCGCCCCACCACCCTCTGGGGACCGCAGCATCCGCACCGACTCTCTCGCGAGATCGGGAGTCAACGGAACCCCGGCGGCGAGGATCGCGCGCAGTTCCTCAAACGCCTGCGCCGCGGCCTCGACCTCGTTCTCGTCGCCGTTGAGCGTGAGCGTGTTGCCGCGCACGTGCACGTCGACGTCGGGGAACGCGCGCTCGAGTTCGCGCAGCACGCCGTCGCCGGCGCCCACCAGTTGGGCCATGACGCCGGCCTCGTCCACGACGACAACGCGGGAGATGCTCACGCGTCCCACCCGAGCGAGCCAGCGTTCATGAGGTGACCGTGCGCGTGGAAGACGGTCTGGCCGGCGGCAGCACCCGTGTTGAAGATCCACCGGAACTCGCCGCCGCACTCGGCGTCGGCGATCTGCTGGGCAACCGCGGCCATCTCGGCGAGCGCTTCGGGCGCGGCGGCGGCAAGCGCGGCCACGTTCGGCTCGTGCCTCTTGGGCACCACGAGCACGTGAACCGGCGCCTTGGGGGCGATGTCGCGAAAGGCGAGAACGCCGTCGGTCTCGACCACCACGTCGGCCGGGATCTCACCCGCGATAATGCGGCAGAAGATGCAGTCGCTCATGATGACAGCCTAGGCGCTCGCGTGGCTACGATTCTTGACATGGCAGCGGACGCCGAACGCCCCCGCAAGGAGTGGCATGAGTTCACCGCCGTCATCGTGTTGTCCGTGGTCGCGGTGCTGACCGCGTGGTGTGGCTTCGAGGCGTCCAAGTGGGGCGGCGAGATGTCCATCGCGTTCAGCCAGGCGTCGAGCAACAGGATCAAGGCGAGCGACGCCGCGTCCGCTTCCCGCGACGCCTTCCAACTCGACGCGCTCGTGTTCTCCGAGTGGCTGCTCGCCGACCACGCTGGGGACACGGAGCAGGCGGCGTATCTGAAGTCGCTGTTCTCGGATGAGTTGGGGGTCGCGTTCGCGGCCTGGGATCGCAAGACGAAGACGCCATTTGGGCTTCCCGAGTACGTGCCCGCGGGCACCGAACAGGCCGCCGAGTACACGGAGAAGGCCGACGCTGCCTACGCTTTGGCGCTCGTCAACAATCAGCGCGGAGACAACTACTCGCTGCTGACCGTGATGTTCGCCCTAGTGCTCTTCCTGACGGCGATGTCCCAGCGCAAAGGTCCGGAAAGGGCTCAGCGGACGCTGCTGGTCGTGGCGATCGTGGTCGCTGTCACGGGCGTAGTGATCCTCGCGACGTTCCCCGTGAGGATCTAGCTCCGCTATCCACGCGGCAACGAGGGCGACGAGGGCTGCCCGATCAAGGAACCCGAGCCACGCTGCCGCGCGACCCGCACCACATCATCCTTGAACTCCTAAGGAAGAGCTTTCTGCATGGTGGCCATCCTTCCCGCAGGGTCCTGCGTCAGCTCATGCTCGGAGTCACCCCAACCCTCAGCAGTCCCCGGCGAGATGTCCATCGCCTTCGCGCAGGCCTCCAGCAATCGCGTGCAGGCGAGCGACGCGCGCTCCGCCGCTCGCGACGCCTTTCGGCCGGACGCGATGGTCTTCTCTCAGTGGCTCACGGCTAGAGCAAACGGCGACACGGCGCTACAGAACTACTTCCAGGGGGTATTCTCCGACGAGCTCGACGTGGCCTGCGCGGCGTGGGACGGAAACACGAAGACGCCCTTCGGCCTGCCGGAGTGTGTTCCTGCGAGTACTGCGAAGGCCGACGAGTTCACCGCCAAGGCTGACGCGTCGTACCAGCGCGGCCTCGACTACGACCAGCGCGGCGACGACTACTCGTTCCTCACGGCGATGTTCGCCCTGGTGCTGTTCCTCACCGCGATGTCACAGCGGCGAGGTCCCGAGTGGGCACAGCGATCCCTCTTGTGGGTGGCGCTGGGCGTCGCTGTCGCCGGGGTCACAGTGCTCGCTACCTTCCCGATTGAGTGGTAGATAACGCCAGGATCCGACGAGGAGCCGGGCACCTTCAATCGCGCCGGAGTTCCGGCGGCGGCCACTCGGCCCATGCCCCGCGGTGTGTTGACCAGAGCCGATCGGCCGATTCGATTAACCACCACGCATCGGCCGTATGCAGCTCGCGTTCGACCTCGAATATGGGCGCCGAAGTACGCGAGACGGGACGAAGGAGTGCACCACTTGAGTCCACGAACGCAACTTCGTACTGGCGCCTGAAGTGTCTGCCCTTTGGTATCCTCCTGACCCTGATCATCCGCGATGCTCTTCTACATATCTCCAATACCCGGCGGTACGGTTTCGCTCCATCTGGTAGAAGGCACTCGTATCCTTCGCTGGCCCCGGACCGATGTCGACAATACGCCGCGAGAGCAACTTCTGTTTCTCGATCCAAATCATGTTGGACCAGAGGTCCACCTTCCTGAGCGCGCCCTGACCTGCTGATTTCTCTACGGCCTTACGAATCCAATTGGGAGTGCCATGGTAATAACCGAAGCCATTCGTGCGCGCAAACGGGATCACCCTGGCATCCATGTAGCGGCCGATCACGACACTCTTGGCGGGCGTGCCAATGAGCGCAGCCGATCCGGCAAACGCGATATCGGCCACGGCGGCCGTCGCAACGAAGGCGGCAGTAGTTTCGAGTTGCGCGAGACCATGCCCGGTGCGGTACTGATTCTCCGGAATCGCGATACACGCCGCATCCGTCAAACACCCCAAACTCGATGTCATAGTGGCGTCGATCGCATCCGTGGGCTGTGTCACAAGGACGTAATTCGTGCCCGCGACGATTCCGCGCTCCTTGACCGCCTGAGCATAGGCGTCCCAGTTCGCCGCGATCTGTGAGGGAGTGAATGACTCGCCAATCGCGACGACGGTGTCCGCCCCACCGTCGATCATGCCTGCCTCCATGGGATTGTCGGTTATCGCCTCGCCTACCGTGCCGCAGTCGGGACCTATGAATCCGAACACACATGGGATACCCGGTTCGAGCCCCTCGGATCGGGGTCTGTCGGTTTTTCTGTGTAAGTGTCATCGGCTAGTTGGTGGGGTAGAGCCTGTCGCCGTAGGTCAGCAGCAGGACGTTGAGGATTTCTTTCCAGTTTCTGACTTGGCCGGTGGGGTTGGTTCCACCGGCTTTGAGGTGCTTGTCCCTGGCGATGCACGCCAGATAAAGGACCTTCATCGCTGATTGTTCGTCGGGGAAGTGTCCGCGCCGTCGCAGGGCCGCACGGAAGCGGGCGTTCAAAGACTCGATGGCGTTGGTGGTGTAGATCATCGAGCGGATCTGGGGTGGGAAGTCCAGGAACGGGATGAACTGGGGCCAGTACGCGCGCCACATGTTGATCATCGCCGGATACAACGTCAGCCACCGTTCGGTGAACTGAGCGAACTCGTCCTCGGCAGCTTCCAGGGTCGGGGCGGTGTAGATGCGGCGTAGTTGCGGGGTGATGCTCTGCCAGTGTTTCGTCGACGAGTACCGCAAGGATTGGCGCACCAGGTGCACGACACAGGTTTGCACGGTCGCTTGGGGCCAGATCGCTTCGATCGCGGCCGGGAGCCCTTTGAGGCCGTCGCAGCACACGATGCATACGTCGACAATGCCACGGTTCTTCAGCTCTGTCAGCATGTTCATCCACTGTTTCGCACCCTCCCCACCGGACGGTCCCATCCACAGTCCCAGCACGTCGCGTTGACCATCCAGGTTCACCCCCATGGCCACATAGCAGGGACGATTCGCGACCGTGCCCGAGCGGACCTTGAGGAAGATTGCGTCAATGAGGATCACGGGATACACCTGATCCAGCGGCCTGGACAACCACGAACGCATGTCCTCCAGCACCTGCGCGGTCACCGTCGACACCAGATCCCTGGAGATCGTGGTGTCATACACCTCTTCCAAGTGCGCACAAATGTCACCCGTGGTCATGCCCTTGCCATACAGCGAGATGACCGCCTCATCGAAGCCCTTCAGGCGACGTTGGCGTTTAGGCACGATCTGCGGCTCAAACGTCCCCTCCCGGTCCCTGGGGACCTCGATCGTGACCTTGCCCACGTCCGTCGTCACGGTCTTGACCCCATACCCGTTACGCGAGTTGCCGCCATCGCGACCCATCGGGTCATGCTTGTCATACCCCAAATGAGCGGCCATCTCCGCGTTCAGCGCCGACTGCAAAATCTGCTTCGTCAGCGCCGTCAGCAGCCCATCCTCACCGGTGAGCTCCAACCCCCGCTGCTGCGCGGACGCCACAAGCTCTTCGGCCAGGCGCTGCATGTCAGGCTCCCGCGGCGCCGGCAACCCTGGCGGCGGGACCTCCCTGTCGATATCGTCCATGATGTGATCGTCCTTCCACCACAGCCCCAAGCCGTGGCATCACGCCGAATCACTTACACAGAATTCCTGACAGACCCTCGGCGGGATCGACGCTGGCGAGCGCCAAATCCGGGCGCCCCGTCCCCGCGTTCGTCGCCCACGGCTCATCACTAAACGCCGTGTCAACCAGCTCCGACAGCACTGGCTCCGTCAGCCCCAACTCGTCATCCGGCTCCAACGCGTCCGGGGTGTCCGGCGCCATCACGGACTCCTCCGGAGCCACGACCTCAGACGCCACGGATGCTTCCGGCAGCTCTACGGTTGGGCTGGTCGCCACCAAGTGCTCCCCAGACGGCGCCGCAGGACTCGGATGCTGCACCGTCGCGGAAATACCAGGCATATCGTTGTCGACCGGATCCGGCGCCTCCGGCGACGGTGTGGGCGATACAGATGGCTCCGGCGAGGGAACTGTGCTCGGGCTAGGACTCGGCGCCGGGTCCACCGAAGGCTCCACCGCCGGAGTCTCCGAATCGCTCACGCTCGGCTCAGGCGACGGCGACACCGCCGATGCGGGCGTGCCCAGCCCAGCAAGCAACACGCCAACACACACACCCGAAACCACCAACGACAAACGCCGAGCAGCCACCTGCACCCCACCCAAAATCCCCCCTGGCCACGGTGCCAGGTGGGACGAACGTAGCGTTCCCTACCTGACTGTGCAACAGGAACGGCCGACCCTGCGACTCCGCGCAGGGTGACAGCCACGACTGAGCGCAGGGTGACAGCCGACGACCGCCTAGTTCCAGGTTCCGCGCAGCGCGGCAAGGGCGGCCAGGGCCGCCGGGCCCGCGCTCGAGGCGCGCAGCACGTGCGGCCCCAGTCGCACCGCCTCACCACCGGCCGCGAGAAGCACCTCAAGCTCAGCCTCGCTGATTCCGCCCTCCGGACCCACGATGACCCACACAGGCTGCGTCTGATTGGCCCACGACAGCCCGGCAAGGGCCACCCGCGCCTCCTCATGAAGCACCAACACCCGTTCGCCTGCGCCTACGGCCGCACGGACCAGCACCGCGAGTTCCTTGGTGGTGACGACGCCGAGCACGGCCGGCACCAGAGCACGGCGGGACTGCTTCGCCGCGGCGAGCACGAGCGACTCCCACGCGGAGCGTCCCTTGTCCACCTTGGCGCCGCGCCACTGCACGATCGCCCGGTCGGACGCCCACGGCACCACACGGGTGACCCCAAGTTCGGTGGCGGCCTCGACCGCCTGCTCGTCCCGCCCGCCCTTCGCGAGCGCCTGGACGAGCGTGATCTCGGTGTCCACATCCCGCGACACGGCCTCAACGCGAACGTCGAGCGCATCGACGCGCACGGCGGCGATGACGCCGGAAGCGCGCACCCCGTGCCCGTCCACCAGATCAACCCGCTCGCCCACGGTCCGGCGCTGCACCGTCGCGGCATGCCTGGCCTCAGACCCGGTGAGCGTGAGCACGGACCCGACCACGGCGTCGGCCGCCTCCGGGCAGAGGAAGACGGGCGCGCTCACTCAGCGCCCCATGAACGCGTCGCGAAGGCGTGCGAAGACGCCGTGCCCGATGGGTGCGAGGTTGGCCTCGGGCATCTCCTCCCCGCGTGCGGCGGCGAGTTGGCGCAGCAGCGCCTCCTGCTCCTCGGTGAGGTCCGCGGGCGTGAGAACATCGAGGTGCACCAGCAGGTCCCCGCGCCCGGGACGCTGAAGCTTGCCCACGCCGAGCCCCTTGAGCTTGACCGTGGTCCCGGAATGCGTCCCCGGCACAACCTCCACCGGCTGCTCGCCGTCGAAGGTGGCGAGGCTCAGCACGGTGCCGAGCGCTGCCGCGGTCATCGGCACCGGGAGGGTGCAGTGCAGGTCGTCCCCGCGGCGCTCGAACATCTTGTGCGCCTTCTGGCGAATCTCCACGTAGATGTCGCCCTTGGGTCCGCCCGCGACTCCCGCATCGCCCACCTGAGGCATCCGGATTCGGGTTCCCGTCTCAACGCCGGCGGGGATATCCACGGTCATGGTGTGGCGGGCGTGCGTGCGGCCGCGCCCGGAGCACTCCTGGCACGGTGTGGCAATGATGGTTCCGTACCCCCGCACGTTGGGCACGGCGAGGTCGTCATGACGTTGCCCAGCAGCGACCGCGCCACTCGCTGCAGCTGCCCCGTGCCGTTGCACTGGCGGCACTGCGTGGGCGACGTTCCCGGCGCGCAGCAGGAACCGTGACAGGTGCCGCACTCGTCTGCGAGATCCACGGTGAACTCACGCGAGACGCCGAAGACGGCCTCCTCGAGCGTGACGTCCTCGTGCACCAACGTGTCGCCGCCGCGCTGCACCCGCGACGCGGGACCGCGCCGCTGCTGCCCGCCGCCAAAGAAGGTCTCGAAGATGTCCTCAAACCCAAAGCCCTGCGGGCCGCCCGACGCTCCGCTCGCCGCTCGCGGGTCCACTCCCCTGTCGTACTGGGCACGCTTGTCCGGGTGGCCGAGCACGTCGTACGCGGCTGCCACCTCCTTGAAGCGCTCTTCGCCTTCGGAGCCGGCGACGTCGGGGTGCAGCTCGCGAGCGAGCTTGCGGTACGCCTTCTTGATCTCCGCCTCGGTGGCGGTGCGAGGCACACCAAGCACCCCGTAGTAATCCTTCACTTACGTCCTCTTCACTAGTCGGCCTCGACGGCCCTTGACAGGTAGCGGGCCACGGCGCGAACCGCCGCGATCGTCCCTGGATAGTCCATGCGGGTGGGCCCGAGCGCTCCAACGAGAGACTGCGAGCCTGGTCCGTAGACGCTCGCCACGAGGGACGCGCCGCGCAACGAGTCTGCATGCGTCTCAGCGCCGATCCGTACGGCCACGTCGCCGGAGTCTGCGGCCATCTCGTGCAGCAGCCGCAGCAGCACCACCTGCTCCTCAAGCGTGTCGAGCACGGCGCCCATGGCGTCGGGCTCGAAGCCTCCGCCCGCGAGATGGGACGTGCCCGCGAAGACCACCCGCTCCACGGTGCCGCCACGCGCGGCCCCCACAACAGCGTCGGCCACCTTGCGGGCCCACGGCACCTGCGGCGAGCGCGCAACCCAGGCGTCGAGCGACTCGGCGAGCGCTGCCGGCCGCACGCCGATCGACTGCTCGTTGAGTTCGCGGCCGATGCGTTCGAACATGTCGTCGCTCGGGGTGTCGTCGAGGACGATCGTCTGCTGCTCCACGCGGGCATCGGCGGACACCACCACCACGAGCGCACGATCGAGCCCTATGCGCACCAGCTCCACACGGCGCACGGCCGCCTCGCGCAGCGACGGGTACTGGACAACGGCAACGTGTCGCGTGAGCTGGCTGAGCAACCGCACGGACCGCTCAACGACGTCGTTGAGGTCGGCGGCGTCTGAGAGAAAGCTTGCAATGGCCCGACGCTGTGGCTCGGGCAACGAGGTTGCCGCAAGGTGGTCTACGAAGGCTCGGTAGCCCTTGTCCGTGGGGATGCGACCGGCCGAGGTGTGCGGCTGGGCGATGAGACCCTCGTCCTCAAGCGCGGCCATGTCGTTGCGAATTGTTGCCGGCGACACGGACAGGCCGGTGCGGGCCGCAAGCGCCATCGAGCCAACCGGCTCCGAGGTGGCGACGTAGCCCTCGACGATCGCGCGCAGCACGGCCTGGCGACGGTCATCGCTCATGGTCCCTCCCGGCTAGCACTCGGCATGTCTGAGTGCTAATTCTACGACGGGCCGTGGGAGCGGCCAGTAGCGTGTGCGCATGAGCTACTCGCCGCTCGACGGTCCCGACACCTCGCTCGCCGGTTTCGCGCACCTTGGGGCGGTGATCGGGCCCGTGATTCCTTGGCTCGTGTGGCGCGTCCGGCGAGAGGAGGACCCCTTCGTCGCGCGCGAAGCTGCGAAGGCGACCAACGCGGGCATGGCGTTCCTCGTCGCGTTCGCTGCGGGCACGCTCATCTGGATGTTCGTGCCGTTCGTCGGCTTCGTGGGCCGCATGCTCCAGGTGGCCGTGATCGTGGTGGCCCTGGTCCTGTGCGTCAACGCATTCCGCCGAGTGCGGCGCGGCGTGCCCACGTCCTACCCGGTGCAGATCCGCGTGCTCTCGCTCGAGGATTGACGCTGTAGCGCGCGCGTCTATGTACGCGCCGTGCAAATCTCGCTAGATTGAGCGCGTTGGACGTGCAGTCACTTGCGGTGTGTCCCCCATCCGCGCACGGGACTTGCGCCCCAACTTCCTGTCCGTTCAAAGAGACTGTGGAGTCCACAACATGAGCGAAACGCCTCCCCCGCCCGCTGCCGCCCCGCAGCCTGCCCTGTCCGACTCGGACGCGCGGCTCTACGCCACGCTCGGCAGCGCCGGCAACATCCTCTTTCCGCTGATCGCGCCGCTGATTGTGTGGCTGATCTTCAGGGAGCGCAGCACCTTCGTCGACTCCGAGGGCAAGGAGGCCCTCAACTGGGGCATCACCTTGGTGATCGGCTACATCATCTCGTCGATCCTGTTTGTCATCATCATCGGCATGGTGCTGTGGGTCATCGTGTTCATCCTGGCCCTTGTCTTCGGCATCCAGGCCGCGATGAAGAACAACAAGGGCGAGAGCTACCGCTACCCCTTCACGTTCCGCTTCGTCAAGTAATCAGGGTTTTCCCCTAACACAGCGGCCCCGATATCCGGTCGATTCCGGATATCGGGGCCGCTTGTGTTTGTGTCACAGTGGAACGGTGAGCGAACAACCTCAAGACCTTCCGCAGCCATCGGTGCCAGTCGTCTATCCGCCCCAGCCCATGCTCGAGGCGGACGCCCGCATGTGGGCGATGCTGATCAACGTCGCGGCCGTGGCGGCGCGATCCTGTCTGGCGGGATGCTCGGCCTTGTCGCCGTGCTCGTCATCTGGCTCATCTACCGCGAGCGCAGCGCGCTCGTCGACTTCCACGGCAAGCAGCAGGTGAACGCGGGGATCACGCTGGTCCTCGCCGGGCTCGTCGCCGGAATCGGCACGGTCATCACGTTCTTCATCGGGGGCTTCGTCTTCATCCCCGCGCTGATCGCCTACGGGATCTACCTATTGGTCATCTCGATTCTCGCGGCCGTCGCGGCGAATCGCGGCGAGTACTACCGGATACCCCTCATCATCAGGTTCATCAAGTAGCGCCGCGGCTGGGTGAGGGTGCGGACCACGTGGTCCGCAAGCAGGCGTCCGCGCAGCGTGAGCCGCAGCGTCCCGCCAACGGCCGCCGCGCCGTCAACGAGACCCTCCGCGATGAGTTCCGCCACGGCTCGCGGCGGGAGGCCGGCAGTGGGGATCCCGTCAGCGAGGCGGATGCGCAGCATCACGGACTCGAGCGCTAGGTCCTCCGCGGTCAGCTCCTCGTCCCCGCCGACGGGCAGCTCGCCTTTCGCCAGCACGTCGCCGTAGGCGCGGGGATGCTTCACGTTCCACCACCGCTTTGCACCCCGCTCACCACCAGCGCCCGACGCTGGGCCCAGATAGCTATGGGCGCCGGGTCCGATTCCCCACCAGTCCTCGCTGGTCCAGTACGCCATGTTGTGGCGGCACCGCTCCTGCCGAGACTTGGACCAGTTCGACACCTCGTACCATGCATAACCGGCAGCAGACAGCGCGGCGTCGGCGGCCTCATACATGTCCGCTTGAGTGTCGGGATCGGTCGCCGCGATCTCGCCGCGACGCAGTTGCGCGCCCATCTTGGTGCCGGGCTCGATCACCAGTGCGTAGGCGCTGATGTGGCCCGGTTCCAGCGCGATCGCCGCGTCGAGGCTGCGCTGCCAGTCCTCGAGCGACTCGCCCGGCGTGCCGTAGATGAGGTCCACGCTCGTGGCGAGGCCTGCCTCGTGGGCCCACTCCACCGCTCGCGCAACATTGTCCGGGTTGTGGGTGCGCTCCAGGGTCGCGAGCACGTGCGGGACGACGCTCTGCATGCCGAGGGACACGCGCGTGAACCCGGCGTCGGCGAGCACCGCGAGCGACTCGCGCGTCACCGAGTCCGGGTTCGCCTCCGTGGTGACCTCCGCGTCGGGAACTAATCCCCAGACCTGCCGGACGCCGCCAAGCAGCCTGGCCAGAGCGTCGGCCGGAAGCAGTGTTGGCGTGCCGCCGCCGAAGAACACCGTGGACGCGGGGCGGACCTCCGCACCCATGGCCGCGCCCGCCAATTCCATCTCGTGCAGCGCCGCGTCGACATAGCCCGCGGGCGTTGCGCCGCCCAGCTCGCCCGGCGCGTACGTGTTGAAGTCGCAGTAGCCGCACCGCACCGTGCAGAACGGCACGTGGATGTAGACACCGAAGTCGCGCGGTGCGTCGGTGCCGGTCACCGCTATTTCTTCTTGCCCTTGTCCGAGCCGTCGTCGGAGGTGCTGAGCGCCGCGATGAACGCCTCCGGCGGCACCTCGACGGAGCCGATGTTCTTCATGCGCTTCTTGCCGGCCTTCTGCTTCTCGAGCAGCTTGCGCTTGCGGGAGATGTCGCCGCCGTAGCACTTGGCGAGCACGTCCTTGCGGATGGCGCGGATCGTCTCGCGGGCAATGATGCGCGAGCCGATCGCGGCCTGGATGGGCACCTCGAACTGCTGGCGATCAATGAGGTCCTTGAGCTTGCCGACCATCGCGAGCCCATACGAGTAGGCCTTGTCCTTGTGCACCACCGCACTGAAGGCATCCACGGTCTCGCCCTGCAGCAGGATGTCCACCTTGACGAGGTCCGCGGCCTGGTCGCCCGCGGGCTCGTAGTCCAGCGAGCCGTAGCCACGGGTGCGGGACTTGAGCTGGTCGAAGAAGTCGAAGACCACCTCGGCGAGCGGCAGCGTGTAGTGCATCTCCACGCGCGACTCGCTCAAGTAGTTCATAGTGCCCATGACTCCGCGGCGCTCCTGGCACAGCTCCATGACGGTGCCGATGAACTCGCTCGGTACCAGGATCGATGCCTTGACGACGGGCTCCCGCACCTCGCGGATCTTGCCGCCGGGGAACTCCGACGGGTTGGTCACCGTGATGACCTTGCCGTCCTCCATGTGCACGTCGTAGACCACGTTCGGCGCGGTAGAGATGAGCTCCAGATTGAACTCGCGCTCGAGCCGGTCGCGCACAATCTCGAGGTGCAGCAGGCCCAGGTAGCCGCAGCGGAAGCCGAACCCCAGCGCGACCGAGCTCTCGGGCTCGTAGACGAGCGAGGCGTCGTTCAGTTGCAGCTTGTCGAGGGCGTCACGCAGCGCCGGGAAGTCGGAGCCGTCGAGCGGGAACAGCCCGGAGTAGACCATGGGCTTGGGATCGCGGTAACCGCCCAAGGATTCGGTTGCCCGACGGCCGGCGAGGGTTACCGTGTCCCCCACCTTTGATTGGCGCACGTCCTTGACGCCCGTGATGAGGTAGCCCACCTCGCCCACGCCGAGGCCCTTCGTGACGACCGGCTCCGGGCTGATGACGCCGATCTCGAGGAGGTCATGCGTGGCGAGAGTGGACATCATCGCGATCTTCTCGCGCGACTTGAGCGAGCCGTCCACCACGCGCACGTAGGTGACGACGCCGCGGTACGTGTCGTACACGGAGTCGAAGATCATGGCGCGGGTGGGTGCGTTCGCGTCGCCCACCGGCGCGGGGATGTCGCGGACGATGCGGTCGAGCAGCGCGCCGACGCCCTCGCCGGTCTTGCCGCTGACGCGCAGCACGTCGTCCACGCTGCAGCCGATCAGCTGGGCGAGCTCTGCGGCGTAGCGGTCCGGATCGGCGGACGGCAGGTCGATCTTGTTGAGCACGGGGATGATCGTGAGGTCGTTCTCGAGCGCCAGGTACAGGTTCGCGAGGGTCTGCGCCTCGATGCCTTGCGCTGCGTCGACGAGCAGCACGGCCCCCTCGCACGCGGCCAGCGAGCGGGACACCTCGTAGGTGAAGTCCACGTGGCCTGGAGTGTCGATCATGTTGAGGGCGTGCGCCTCGCCGTCCACGGCCCACGGCATGCGCACGGCCTGCGACTTGATCGTGATGCCGCGCTCGCGCTCGATGTCCATGCGGTCCAGGTACTGGGCCTTCATGGCGCGGGCCTCGACGACCCCCGTGAGCTGCAGCATGCGGTCCGCGAGGGTGGACTTGCCGTGGTCGATGTGCGCAATGATGCAGAAGTTGCGGATGCGCTCCGGCGCGGTCGAGGCTGGCTCGATGCGGGGGTCGTTGGGCACGGCGGTTCCTTGCAGTAATGGGGGGCCTATATCGTCCCATGCCGCGCGGTAGCGGCACGCACTCGATAGAGTCGCGGCGTGAAGTGGGTCATCCTGGCGGTCGTCGTGCTGCTCGTCTTGCGATGGGTGCTGTCGCGGCGGAGGCCGCAAGCGCCAACGCGAAAGCCAAGCCGGCCGTCGGGCAGATACCCGGGCGACTTCACGGGCAAGGTGACGCCCGCGTATTCGCCAAGCCTCGACGGCAAGCCGGATCCGGGCGAGATCGTGTGGACCTGGGTGCCGTTCGAGGAGGACCACACGCAGGGGAAGGACCGCCCCGTGCTCCTGATCGGCCGCGACGAGAAGTGGCTGCTTGGCCTCATGCTCACCAGCAAGGACCACGACAACGACCGTCACAATCGCGGCCAATGGCTCAACATCGGCACCGGTTCGTGGGACCGCCAGCGGCGTCCGTCCGAGGTGCGGCTCGATAGAATCATCCGGGTCAATCCCCGCGCGGTGCGTCGCGAAGGCGCGGTGGTTGAGCGACGGACGTTCGATGAGGTGTCACGCTCGCTTTCGAGCCTGCATCACTGGTAGACTGTTTCCTCGTGTGCGCGCGTGCCGCGCGCCCGTCCAGAACTTTTCCATCAAGCATTACGAGGATTCACGTGGCAAACATCAAGTCCAAGATCAAGCGCATCGGCACCAACGAGAAGTCGCGCCAGCGCAACGTCGCCGTCAAGTCTCAGCTCAAGACGCACGTCCGCAAGGTGCGCGAAGCCATCGCCGCCGGCGACAAGGCCGCGGCGCAGACCGCGCTCACGACCGCGTCGGTGAAGCTCGACAAGGCCGCCTCCAAGGGCGTCATTCACAAGAACCAGGCCGCGAACCGCAAGTCGGCCCTCGCGAAGCAGGTCTCGGCGCTCTAGTCATCGAATCCGCCTCGGAAGCGCAACCGCGCCTCCGAGGCGGTTTTCTTGCGCCCTGCATAGCTCTTGAACAACCCGGACGCCCCGCGCCCACGGCTCTGGCAGCTGCCTCCCGTCGGCATTCATGCTGGGGCCCAGCGCACGCGCGTGCTCGTGGGCCGCCAAGGCATCTTCACCGCAAGCCACGAGCTCTTCGGCTACGAACTCCTCTTCAGGGCCCCCGGTCGCACCGGACTTCGTATCGATCTCTGGAATCAGCGCCAGCAGGACCGCGCCACGGAGCACGTGATCGCCGCCGCGTTGCTCGACGGCCCGGATATCGCGCCCTCGCTTCCCGTCTCAATCAACTTCACCCGGTCCTACCTCGTGGCCCACGAGGACCTCGGCTGCGATCCGGCAAAGGTGATCGTGGAGATCGTCGAGAGCGCTTTCGCGGACTCTGCGCTGCGCGATCGGCTTGCGGATCTCCGCGGGCTCGGTTTCCGCATCGCCCTCGACGACTTCCGCGGCACGCGCTCCCAACTGGAACTGCTCGAGTACGCCGACTTCGTCAAGGTGGACTATCGCGACCTGCGCGAGCGCGGTCCGCAGCTAGTGGAGTTGGCCCGGTCCGGGGTGCGCTCCTTGTCGCCGAGCGGATCGAGACCCGCGCCGCTCTCGCGCAGTGCCAGGACCTGGGCTTCGACATCTACCAGGGGCACGCGTTCGAGCCCGCGATTCTCGTGGATCGTGGCGCCGTGACGCCCGACTACGAGCTGGCTGGGGCGATCTAGCTTCTGACCCCGATCAAGCTCGTTACCCTGCACTCGCAGCCCACAGCAGGATCGATCCGTACGCGAGCCCGGCCAATACGGATCCCCACACCAAGGGGCGACGGAGTGTGCCCAATACCGCTCCTGGCCACATGAACGGTGAGGTCGCCGAGGCAACTCGGTAGACGTCGGCCAAACCGTCATGCCACACGCATCTGATGTTGCGGTTGCGAAACAGCCTCACGGTGCGATCGCGTGCGCCCGCCGGCATGTTGAGAGCCAGGGGCGTCGCAAGGCTCTGCACCACGTAGTGATCCGCTGTCCTCACCCCCAGCGTCGTCATCGCCTCATCTATGTGGACCTCAATAACGTCCTCAAGCGGAATCACCGCGCGACCCATGACGGCCTCAAGAACGATCGCCCGATCGAACAGCCATGCACCCTGATTGCAGACGGCATTCCACACGAAACCGCATGGGAGCGACAAGACCGCGGGGGCCACGACGGTTGAGAGTCCCGTAAGGCCGGTAGTGAAGGCCAAGACGCAGAGCCCC
Organism: Demequina sp.; assembly: GCA_024707205.1. Lineage (NCBI taxonomy): Bacteria > Bacillati > Actinomycetota > Actinomycetes > Micrococcales > Demequinaceae > Demequina > Demequina sp. The sequence goes on along the minus strand of JANQAD010000001.1, from coordinate 2,042,297 downwards.
AAGGCGATCACGCCGATCGACATGGCCACTTGCGAAGCGGGCGCGGGCCGCATCAACGCCCGTTGTTCCCTTTCGTCCATCAAGTCATCCCGAAGCACTCAACCCGGCGAGCAGTGCGTCGGCCGAGTTGGTCATCACCGCAGTCTCAACGCGCGCGGTTCGAGGTACAACAATTGCGTCGAACTCTGCTTCCGCAGCGCCGGCGTCGACTCGCACGAAGCCTTTCGCCGTCACTTCACTAGCCCGCCAGCTCAGCGACGGTCCGCACCACACGCTCGAGCGCGAACGCCGGGGCCCTCGATGCGCCTTTGACGTCGGCATCCGCCTGGGCGACGGCCTCGATCGCCAACGCGAGACGGTTTGCGTCCCACTTCACGAGCTCCTTGCGGGCGCGGTCCACCTGCCATGGCGCCAGGCCAAGCTCGCGCGGGTCCAGGCCGCCACGTCCGCGCGCGGCGCCGACCTTCACGAGGGTGCGGAGCTTGGACGCGAGCGCGGCGATGAGCGGCACGGGATCGGTGCCCGTCTCGATCGCGTGGCGCGCAAGCGACACGGCGCGCACCGAGTCGCCGGCGACCGCCGCGTCGGCGACCGCGTATCCGGTGGCGTTCACGCGTGTTCCGTAGTACTTGGCGACCACGTCGTCGTCAATCGCGCCATCGACATCGCTCATGAGCTGCGCCGACGCCGCGGCAAGTTCGGCGATGTCCGCACCCACCGAGTCGACAAGGGCGCGTACGGCCGAGGCGGAGATGCGCCTCCCAGCGCGGCTGAACTCGCTCGTCACGAACGACACGAGGTCCGCATCCTTCGTGACCGCTGGGCACGTGTACTCGACGGCGCTCCCGCGCATGGCGTCAAGGAGCCGCTTGCCGCGCACGCCGCCCCGGTGGCGAACGACGACCACCACCTCGGGATCGGGAGCCGAGACGTAGGCGAGGGCGTCGGCGAGGAACGCATCCGTCATCGCCTCCGCGCCCTCAACGACCACGAGCCCGGGCTCGGCGAACAGCGAGGGGGCTCGTCGCGGCCAACAGGTCACCGGCGTGGTAGGCGGCGGCGTCGAGCCGCGTCACGGTCGGCGCCGATCCCGCCTGGTCCATGGCGTGCGCGATGAGGCCGATCGCCCGCTCGCCGAGCACGTCCTCCGGGCCGTAGACGAGCACCACCGGCGCCGGCCTGGCGCTGTGCCACGTCGGTTCCACCTGTGCCTTCACAGCCATGCGCCTAGCCTGCCATGCCGCTGGGACACGAGGTCACGAGCGCCGGCCCCGGCGTGATGACGACATCCCCGCACGCGTCCGTGCGCACCAGCACGCCCGCTCTCGCGCCCCAGAGCGTGAGCGCGTCAGGAGAGGGATGGCCGTACGTGTTGTGCGCGCCGACGCTGACGATGGCGACGCGCGCGCTAACCAATGCCGCGAGTTCAGGCTCCTGCCGGTCGGAACCGTGGTGCGGCACCTTGACCACGTCGACCACGATCGGCCCCAGGCGCCGCGCAAGCTCCCGTTGGCCCTCGCGCTCGAGGTCCCCCAGACCAAGCACCGTGACGCCCTCCACGGTGGACAGGGTCGCGATGCTCGCGTCGTTCAGCCCCGTACTGCCCTCGCCCACCGCATCGCCGTCGGGCGCAAGGGCGGTCACCGTCACCGCTCCCACCTTGGCGCGAGCGCCCGTGTGAACAACGGTGATGGGCACTCCACTAGCTTCGAGCGCTCTCGTCGCGGCCGTCGGCTCCTCGTTCTCCGCGGGAGAGATCCACGCCTGGGTGATAGGAATCTGCCCCAGTACCTGCGGCAATGCCCCCTCGTGGTCCGCATGGGGGTGCGTGATGATCAGCAGATCGATGCGCGTCACCCCGTAGCGCCGCAGGCATGCGGGACCCGGCCCGTCCTCCGGCCCAACATCGATCAACACCGCGGACCTCGGCCCCGACCTCAGCAGCATGCCGTCGCCCTGCCCCACGTCGCACGCGACCACGATCCAGTCGCCCGGCCCATGCGGCGCGACGAGTCTCGGAACCAGCGGGACCGCGATCGCCGCGAGCACCGCGACTCCAGCGAGCACGGGCATCCTCAGCTTGAGTCGCGCGGCGAACGTCAGGGCCACGCATATCGCCACCGCAAGGCCCGACGCTGCCGCCCCTATCGCTCCCGGCGGCACCGATAGTTCGGCCCCAGGAAGCTGGGCGGCGGCGCGAGCCGCCGCGTCGACGGGCCAGGTGCACCACCCGGCGATCATGGCGAGCAGGTGAGCGAGCGGCGCGCTCACGGGAGCAACCACGAGCGCGGCGAGACCGATGAGCGTGATCGGGGCGGCGCACCAGCCGACCGCGAGATTCGCCGCCACCGCCCAGGGCGAGACTCCCCGCCGATGAGGGCGAGCAGTGGCAGCACCGCCGCCTGGGCCGCGAAGCACACGGCGAGGGGGTGGGCGAGCGATGGCGCAAGCGAGCGTTCAAACCGCTTGGCAAGCGGGGGCGCCCACAGGGCGATCGCGGCGACCGCAGCCACGGACATCGCGAATCCCGGCTCGCACGACAGGCGCGGATCCAGCACCGCAACGGCCACGACTCCGCAGCTGAGGGCGGGCAGCGCCTGCGCCGGCCGGCCCCACCACAGCGCGGCGCAGATGGCCGCGGCCATCGTGGCCGCGCGCACCACCGACGGCTCGGGGAACACAAGGCACACCAACAGCCCCATCGCGGCCCCGGTCACGATCGCGACCAGCCGACGCGACCGCGTCAACGCGCGCAATAGAGCCGTCACGGCAACGAGCACGATCGCGAAGTGCGAGCCGGACACGGCCGTGAGGTGCGTCAGACCCGCCCACGACATCTGCGCCCGCTGGCCGGCCGCCATACCCGAGTCGTCCCCGATCACCATGCCGCGGGTGAGTGGACGCAGGCGCTCGGGTAGCCCTTCGGTCGCGTCCCTCAGACCGTCCCTCAGTCCGGCGACGGCGGCATCGAGCCCCCTCGCCGGCGACGCCAAGACCATCCGCGGCCGCCACATGAGCGCCACCGCGCCCCCATCGGCAGGGGCCAACTCGCCGCGCAGCTCGAGCCGCTGGCCGCGCGCAACTCTCGACCACTGCTCGTCCCCCCAGACCACGACTCGCGCCCTCGCCGGGACGCCGTCGACCGACCGGATTGTCACCTCCACCCGCCACAGCCCTTCCGTGGGACCGGCGGTTCCGGGCGCGGCATCGGTCTCCGCGACCCCTAGGAGCTCAGCACTCGACCCCACGGCGTCCATGACCGGCCGTGCCGCGCCGACCGCCAGGCTCCCCGCGAAGAGCCCCGCTAGTCCCGCGAGCGCGGCGAGGAGCATGGCCGGGCGCGCGGACCGCCGGAACGTCCCGAGCGCGAGCGCGATGCACACCGCAAGAACGGGCCACCAGCCCCACTGACGCCACGCGCACGCGGCCGCGAGCCATGCCGCGCCTGCCGCGGGAGCGAGCCGAGCGTCGTGCGGCGACACGTCACACGGTGGCGAGGTCGGCGAGCGCGCCGACGATCGCATCGCCGACCCCCTGCACTCGCCCAAGGTCCTCGACCGAAGCGAACGGCCCGTTCGCCTCGCGATCGGCGACGATGCGCTCCGCGAGCACGGGACCCACGCCCGGCAGCTGCTCAAGCTGCTCGGCGTTCGCGCGATTCAGGTTCACGGGGCCGCCCCCTTCCGCCGCCTCGGCGTCTCCCTTGCGCGGCACCACGATCTGCTCGCCGTCGTTGAGGTGCCGGGCGAGGTTGAGGTCGTCGAGCACGGCGTCCGCGCTCGCACCGCCGGCGGCATCGATCGCATCAGCGACGCGCGCACCCATCGTCAGCTCCACGAGCCCTGGCGCCTCCACCGCCCCAGAGACGTCCACTACGAGCCCGACCGCGTCCTCGCTCGGCCCGACGCTCGCCTCTGCCAAGGGCACGGCCCCCACGGCGTCGGGCCTGGTAAACCACCATGCACCGCCCGCAAGTATCGCGAGACACAGCGCGCCCGCCACTGCCTGCCGCCACGTCATGCGCAGCCGCAGTCCGCGGCGCGTCTCCGGAATCGCCGAGCCGTGCGCCGCCTCGTAGGCGCGCGCCGCGGCCGCGGCAAGCGAGTCCTGCCAGCGTGAGTCTGTCTCCGTCACCAGGCCGACGTTAGGAGCCCAAGCCGCACCCCTCACCAAGGTGCCGGGGGCGCCTGGGGATGACCGCCGTCGGGCCGTGGTTTGGGGACGCGGCTACAGAACGCGCTCTGGCAGGTCCACGACCACCACCGCGAGCGCGCCGGGCCCGGCGTGCGCGGACAGCACCGCGGAGACGGTCGTGCGCACCGTCATCGCGACGCGAGGGCTCGACGCCTCGATGGCGCGGGCGGCGTCCTCCAGGTAGTCGCCCTCGCCGAGCGCCATGACGGCGACCGCGGGCCTGAGCCGCTCCGCGATCGCCTCCTCCGCGCACTCGATGAGAGCGGCACGGGCGCGGGCGGTGCTGCGCACGCGATCGAGCAGCACCACTTCGCCGTCGCGAACCTCAAGAATGGGGCGGACGCCGAGCGCCTTGCCGAGCGCGGCGGCGGTCGGCGACAACCGCCCACCCCTGCGCAGCGCGTCCAGGGAGTCCACGGTGAACATGCACACGGATGAGGCGCAGACCCTGCGCGCCTCGGCGGCCACGGCGTCGGCGTCGGCACCGGTCGCGGCGAGGGCGGCCGCCGCAATCGCCGCGTAGCCCACGGCCATCGCGACCGTCCCCGAGTCCACGACGGTCACGGGCACGGCGGCATTGGCCGCCGCCGCCTGCGCCACGGACGCCGTCCCCGAGAGCTTTGCCGAGAGGATGACGGCCACGACCGCGGTGGCACCCGCCGCGGCGGCCTCCGCGTACGCCTCGTCAAAGGCGGCGGCGTTCGGCTGAGACGTGGTGACGCTCGCGCCGGCCTGGAGATGCGCGAGCACCTGGTCCGGCGAGATCTCCGCGCCCTCGGCGTGGGACACGCCGTCGACGATCACCTGCAGCGGCACCACGCGGACGCCCCACTTCTGCGCGAGACCTGCAGGCAGCGAGGCCGCGGAGTCGGTCACAACGGCGACCGTCGGCGTCATGGCGCCACGCTAGTGACGTGCGGGCCGCTGTGCAACGCGCACGGTGTCACCGCACTAGACCGGGACGATGTTCACGAGTCCCGGAGCACGCACAATCACCGTGCGAACCTCGGCGCCATCGAGCGCGCGCACAATCACCGGCTCGGCGAGGGCAAGCTCGCGCAGGGCGTGCTCGTCGATCGACGGGGGCACCTCAAGGCGCGCGCGCACCTTGCCGCGAATCTGCACCACGCACGTCACCGACTCCTGCACGAGCAGCGCCTCGTCCCAGGCCGGGTAGCCGGCGAGCGCGACGTTCTCGTGGCCGAGCATCGCCCACATGTCCTCGGCGCAGTACGGCGCGAACAGGCTCAGCAGGATGGCGACCGCCTCGGCGGCCTCCCGCACGGCGGGGTCCGCCGGCCCGGCGCCGCTGTCGATGGCCTTGCGGGTCGCGTTCACGAGTTCCATGACGCGCGCCACGACCACGTTGAAGCGGAAGTGCTCCACGAGCTCCGCGCAGTCCGCGAGGGTGCGGTGGGTCACCGCGCGCAGCTTCGCATCGCCCGTTTCCGGGTCCACCCCAGGCTCCGACGTCACGTCGCGCGCGAGCCGCCAGGCACGGGCGAGGAACTTCGCGGATCCGGTCGGCGACACGTCCGCCCAGTCGATGTCGTCCTCCGGGGGGGCGGCGAACGCCATCGTCAGGCGGATGGCGTCAACCCCGTACTCGTCGAGCTGCTCGCTCAGGCGCACCAGGTTGCCGCGGCTCTTGGACATCGCAGAGCCGTTCATGCCCACCATGCCCTGGTTCAGCAGCGCGGCGAACGGCTCCTCGAAGTCGACGAGCCCCATGTCGTGCAGCGCCTTGGTGAAGAAGCGCGCGTAGAGGAGGTGCAGGATCGCGTGCGTCACCCCGCCCACGTACTGGTCAACGGGCGCCCACTTCTTGGCCTCTAGCAGGTCAAACGGTCCGTCTGTCTTGGACGGCGACAGGTAGCGCAGGAAGTACCAGGACGAGTCCACGAACGTATCCATCGTGTCCGTGTCCCTGAGGGCAGGACGGCCGCACACGGGGCACGTGGTGTTGACCCAGTCGGTCGCCGCGGCGAGCGGCGACTGGCCCTTCGGCTTCAGGTCCAGCCCCTCCGTGGGAGGCAGCAGCACGGGCAACTGGTCATCGGGGACCGGAACCTCGCCGTGCTCCTCGCAGTGGATGATCGGGATCGGCGTGCCCCAATACCGCTGGCGCGAGATGAGCCAGTCGCGAAGCCGGAAGTTCACCGCGGAGGTGCCAACGCCGTCGGCCTCGAGGCGCGCGATGATCGTCGCGATCGCCTCCGACTTCGGCAGGCCGTCGAGCGGGCCGGAGTTGATCATCACCCCTTCGCCGCCCGTGGCGATTCCGCTCGCGGCGGGGTCGGGAAGCGGCTCGCCGTCCTCGCCGCGCACGTCGACAACCGGAATCACCGGCAGCCCCATCGCGAGCGCGAAGTCGAGGTCGCGCTGGTCGTGAGCGGGCACGGCCATGATGGCGCCGTGGCCATAGTCGGCGAGCACGTAGTCCGACGCCCAGATCGGCAGGCGCTCGCCATTCACCGGGTTGATCGCGAACCGCTCCAGGAAGACGCCCGTCTTGGGCCGGTCGGTGGAGAGCCGCTCGATCTCATTGGAAGCCTTGACGCGCTCAAGGTAGGCGTCGAACTCATTCCGAACAGCGTCGGGCGCCTCCGCGGCAAGTTCCGCGGCCAGGTCACTGTCCGCGGCGACCACAAAGAACGTGGCGCCGTACAGCGTGTCCGGGCGCGTGGTGTAGATGTCCACGGGCTCGTCGCGGCCCTCGATCACGAACTTGACGTCCGCGCCGCGAGAGCGGCCGATCCAGTTGCGCTGCATCGCGATGACCTTTGACGGCCACGTGGCCTGCAGGGTGTCGAGGTCGTCGAGCAGGCGATCCGCGTAGTCGGTGACCTTGAAGTACCACTGCGTGAGCTTCTTCTTGGTGACTGGCGTGTCGCAGCGCTCGCACAGCCCATTCACCACCTGCTCGTTTGCGAGCACGGTCTGGTCCTTGGGGCACCAGTTCACAAGCGACGGCTTGCGGTACGCCAACCCGCGCTCAAAGAGCCTGGTAAACAGCCACTGGTTCCACTGGTAGTAGTCGGGGCGGTGCGTGGCGAGCACGCGATCCCAATCAAAGCTGCACGCGTAGCGCTCCATCGAGGCACGCTGCTGTGCGATGTTGTCCTCGGTCCAGCCTGCGGGGTCGATGCCGCGCTTGATCGCGGCGTTCTCCGCGGGCAGGCCAAAGCTGTCCCAGCCGATGGGGTGAAGCACGTTGTAGCCGCGCTGAATCCAGTAGCGCGCGATCACGTCGCCGAGCGCGTACGCCTCCGCGTGGCCCATGTGCAGGTCGCCGGAGGGGTACGGGAACATGTCGAGCACGTACTTGGTTGGCCGCGCGTCTCCCTCGCGGCCCGACTTGAACGGCTGCGTCTCACGCCACACGGGGAGCCACCGCTCCTCGAGCGCGCGGAAGTCATAGCGGTCGATGTCGCTGCGGTCTTCAGTTGCCTGGGCCTCGGAACTCACCCCAGCATTCTAGTGACGGCCCGACGCTGCCCTCGCGCTCGCACGGCGGTCGCCTTGGATGTCCGGTAAGTCCCATTTTGGCTTCCTGCGTACGAATATGGAGGTCGTCACACTCCGTAGACACCCTTTCGGGCCACCGTTACTGTCCGACCAAAGGCCGCAAACGCGGCACGAACTGAGGGTTCCCCGGGAGTCTCCTTGACCGGTCTCGGCTTTGCCGTTCCGAAAGCGCTCGCGCGCGCGATCGTTGTCGCGACCACCGCGGCCCTTGTGCTCGTTGGCTTGGCGGCGTTCGACCCGGCCCACGCGTCCGACGGCAACGGCGCGATCTCCGGAACGGTCACCGCCCCGGCCGGCGCAGTAGGCGACTGGTGGACCGGCCTCAAGGTGTCCGCGCACAGCGTCGACACCGGCACGGACTTTGAGACCTATCCGGATGAGAACGGCGACTACCTCATCGACGACCTCGCTCCGGGCGACTACGTGGTCGTGTTCGGGCCGAATCCGTTCGCAAGTGATGGCCCGGCGGATTATCTGACGGTGTACTACCCCGGCACCCACGATGTAGCGCTGGCCGTGGCTGTCACGGTTGTGGCGGACTCCACCACTGACGGGATCGACGGGTACGCGAGCGTCGGCGCCACCGTTGCGGGCCACGTCACGGCTCCTCTCGACGAAGCGGATGCCGGGTGGTGGCGCGGCGTGACGGTCCAGGTCTCTGGCCCTGCCTCGCGCACGACGCCGATCGCCGACGACGGCTCGTACTCGTTCTCCCAGCTCCTACCGGGCTCGTACAACGTATCGTTCGTGGTGAGCGCGTACGACGACGGGGAGGGTGGCCAGGTCGAGGTCGACCTCGCTTCGCAGGACTACCCGAGCCAAGTAGGGGTCGTCGATGGCGACCAGCTCGACTCGATTGACGCCGCTCTGGCGTTTGCGGACGTGCCAGACGTACCGTTCGCCCTGTCGCCGGACCCCGAGATTCCCTCGACCGCGTCGTTCGGCGACACGCTCGGCGTGACCGTTGGCACGTGGGACCCCACCCCGACCACCTTCTCTTACCTGTGGTTCCGCGGCGCCACGGAGATCGGGTCCGAGAGCACCTACACCGTCCAGGTGGCGGACCTCGGTGAGCCAATCACTGTCAAGGTCACGGCGCACAAGGACGGGTACATCGACACCACGGTGACCTCGAACGCGGTGGCGCCTGTTGCGGCGACGTTCACCGGAGGCACGGCGTCGACCTCAGGCACCCCTTCGGTCGGCGAGACGCTCTCCGCCTCACTCACGGACGTTGCCCCAGACCCCACGACCACCTCGTGGGTGTGGCAGTGCAACGATGTCGCGATCGACGGCGCTACGGCGAGCACGTATGTGGTCACCTCTGCTGACGCAGGCTGCTCGATCACGGCAGTAGCCACCTTCTCCAAGGAGGGCTACACGGATGGCACGGCGACGAGCAGCGCGAGTCACATTCCCAGCTATTTCGGCGCGACGCCTACCCCCACCATCCCCTCCACGGCGGGGTTCGGTGACACGCTCTCGGTGACGTTGGGCGACTGGAGTCCAGCGGCGGATGACTTCACCTACCAGTGGCTCCGCGGCACCACAGAGGTGGGCTCTGACAGCACCTATACGCTGCAGCCGGACGACGTTGGCGCGGCCATCACCGTCAAGGTCACCGCTCATCGGGCCGGGTATGTCGACACCACGGTGACCTCGAATGTTGTGACGCCTATCGCGGCAACGTTCACCGGCGGCACAGCTTGGATCACAGGCACGGCCGCGTTCGGCGAGACGCTCTCCGCCTCGCTCACGGACGTTGCGCCAGACCCCACGAGCACGACGTGGGTGTGGCAGTGCAACGACGTCGCGATCGACGGCGCCACCACCAACACGTATGCGCTCACCGTCGCAGACGCCGGCTGCGCCATCACGGCGGTTGCCACCTACTCGAAGGCGGGCTACGCGGACGGGTCAACCACCAGCGACGCCAAGCACGTTCCGAGCGTCTTCACGGCTGCGCCCAACCCAAGCATCCCCATGACCGCGAAGTTCGGCGACGACCTGAACGTGACGCTCGGCACGTGGTCGCCTGCTCGGACACCACCACCTACCAGTGGTTCCGCGGCGCAACCGAGATCGGCGTGGGCGAGACTTACACCGTGCAGGTGGAGGACATCGGCCAGCCGATCACGGTGCGGGTCACCGCCCACAGGGCGGGCTACGTCGACACCGCGACGACGTCCAATGTGGTGACGCCCATCGTGGCCACATTTAGCGGCGGCGTGGTCACGGTCACCGGCACGGCGAATGAGGGCGAGGCCCCGCTCAGCGCATCTCTCGCCGGCGTGACGCCAACCCCGCAAGACGTGTCGTGGCAGTGGACGTGCAACAACAACCCCATCCCGGGCGCGACCGACCCCACGCACACCGTCACGGGCGTGACCGACGGCGGCTGCACCCTGAGGGCGGTGGCGACCTTCTCGACGCCCGGCTACGCGGACGGCACCACGGCAAGCACGGGCGTTCAGGCCCGGGTCAATTTCCTCTCCGCAGGCACGCCGCAGATTCCCACGAGCGCCGTGCCGGGCGACGTGCTCACCGCGGAAGAGGGCGCTTGGAGCCCCACGCCGGCGACGTTCGAGTACCAGTGGTACCGCAACGGCATCGCCATTACTGACGAAGGAAACCCAGGCCAGTCCAAGACCTACACGGTCACCACTCAGGATGTGGGCAAGGCCCTGACCGTGCAGGTCATGGGCTACCGGGCCTTCTATTTCCCCAAGACGAGCCAGTCGTCCAACGCGGTGACGCCAACCAAGCCGCCCTTGAGCGCGGGCAGCCCAGGCATCAGCGGCTCGAGCGTCATGGGCCAGTCGCTCACCGCCCGCGAGGGCACGTGGGCGGTGGGAGTGTTCTTCAAGTACCAGTGGCTCCGCGACGGCACGCCCATCACCGGCGCCACGGCGCGCATCTACACCACGGTTGCGGGTGACTCCGGGCACATTGTCTCCGTACAGATCACGGGATCCCTGAACGGCTTCGCGGATACGACCGCCACCGCGCCGGGCATCGAGATCGCGCCCGCGTCGTTCACGGTCACCACCCTGCCGTCGCTGTCCGGCACCTTCGCCACTGGCAGAGCGCTCACCGTTGCGAACGGCACCTGGATTCCGGCTCCCACGGCCTTCACATACGAGTGGTACCGCGACGGAATCCTCCTTCCTGACGCGACCGGCTCCACCTACACGCTTGCCCCCGAAGACGCGAACACAACGATCTGGGTGGAGGTGACCGGCTCGAGGCTTGGCTACGAGGAGCTCACCAAGAACTCCGCACAAGTGACGACGCCGAAGTTCTTCACCACCGCGCCGACCCCCACGATCTCCGGCACTCTGCGCTCCGGCTATACCCTCACCGCCAAGGCCGGAACCTGGTCCCCGAGCGCAACTCTCACGTACCAGTGGTACCGCAGCGGCTCCAAGATCTCGGGGGCCACCAAGTCCACGTACAAGCTCACCACGAGCGACCGCGGCAAGAAGATAACGGTGGTCGTCACAGGCAAGAAGACCGGCTACGGGACCGTCCCAATGACGTCAGCAGCGAAGACGATCTACTACGAGTTCTCGAAGGCGCCCACGCCCACCATCAGCGGCACACTCAAGTCCGGGCACACCATTGCCGTGAAGGTTGGCACGTGGTCCCCCACGCCCACGAAGACCTACCAGTGGTACCGCAACGGCAAGGCGATCCCGGGCGCGACCAAGTCCACCTACAAGCTCACCTCGAGCGACAAGGGCAAGAAGATCACCGTGAAGGTGACGGGAAAGCGCACCGGCTACCTCACGGTCACCAAGACGAGCGCCTCGAAAACCGTCGCAAAATAGCCATACCGGGACAGCGTCGTGCCTGGTCGTGGGGAGTTTTTCACACGGCCCGACGCTCCCCTATCCCTGGCGCGCGCCCACAGGTAGCGTTGGGTCGAGTTCGTAATGGAGGGGAAACGCATGCGTCGGCCGCGCTTTGGGCGCCTGGCGCTGTGGTTGGCAGGACTGTCAATTGTGGCGTTGGGCTTGGGGTTGGCCGAGCCCGCCTCTGCCGACTCGGACAAAGGCTCTATTTCGGGAAAAGTCACCCTGGACCCGGCTCTCACCGACAGCACGCTCGACGGCATCGTGGTGACTGCCGAGTCCAGCACCGTCATGCTCTCCGAAGTCGCCGAAGGCGACGGTGAGTTCAAGATTGACAACCTGCCGAACGGGACCTACACCGTGTCGTTCGGGACATCAAGTGTCATCGGCGGCGACGGCCAACTGCTTGCCGAGTACTACGACGACGTGTACACCTCCGCGGAGGCCACCACCATCGTGGTGGAAGGCAAAGAGGTCAAGAACGTCAATGCCGAGCTGAGCCGCACCGGGCACTTCACCCTCACGCCCAATCCGGTCATCACGGTGAAGTCGCTGGCCGCAGGCGGAACGCTCGGCTCGTCAACGGGATTCTGGTCTGGCCCCACAACCGTCACCTTCACGTATCAGTGGAAGCGCGACGGCGCAGCGATCGCCGGCGCGACCAACGCCACTTACGTCATCAAGACCAAGGACCGCGGGCACGCCATCACCCTCACGGTGACGGCAGCGGCCGACCGCTGCCCCAGCGCCTCGCGCACCTCGGCCGCGGTCAACATCCCCAAGGTCTTCAGCGCAACGCCCACGCCTACGATCACGGGCACCGCCAGGGCCGGCAACGTCCTCTCGGCGCACCACGGCACGTGGAAGCCCACGCCCTCGTACTCCTACCAGTGGTACCGCAACGGCGCGAAGATCTCGGGCGCAACCAAGTCGACGTACAAGCTCACCAAGAGCGACAAGGGCAAGAAGATCACGGTGAAGGTCACGGGCAAGAAGTCCGGGTACCTGACCGTCGCCAAGGCGAGCGCGGCCAAGACGGTCGCCAAGTAGCGGACCGGGCCACGGCGTCGGGCAGTCTCACGCTGGTCTCAACTGTGCGCGCGGCCCTGTCGACCGCGAACCACGCCCCATAGCCTGAACCCAACGGCGCATGGAGGGCGCGTCCGCGCGCGGCTGAGGAGGAATTGTGGGGCGACGGGTCACTGCTGCACTGGCAATGATGGGCATGGCAATGGGGCTGGCGGTGGCCGCATCGGCTCCCGCCGCGGCGGACACGTACACCATCTCAGGGGCGGTGACGCTGCCGGCCGGAGTCGACGAAGCGTGGCGCGACCAGATCTACGTCAGCATTCAGGGCGACACGACCTTCACCGTCAAGGCCAACGCTGCGAACGGCGCGTTCTCGTTCGCGGGGCTGGACAACGGCACGTACACCCTGAAGGCGTACGCGTACCCGCCCGGCGGCACTGGAGAGGGCCCCAACCTCGTCACGGAGTACTACGGCGGCACCTACAACTGGGATGACCGCTCCCCCATCGTGATCGATGGCGCCAGCGCCACCGGCAAGAACATCGATCTCGACTACGGGGCGATTCTCCGCGGCACGCTGTATCCGGTGGCGCCCCTCACGGCTGCGGACATGCAGGGGGCACAGGTCACGGCGACGGGCCCCTACGGGGTCCAGTACCGCGCCACGGGGGACGGCACCACCGGCGCCTACGCCATCGTGGGCATGATCCCCGGTTCCTACACCCTGCGCATGGACGCGACGAGCTACAACGGCTCGGGCGGCGGCGCGGTGTACCCCAACATCGCGAGCGTGTTCGATGGCGCTTACCTCGACGAGCCTGCCTCGTATGGCTTCGCCGCCACGTCTGGATCCGTGAGCTTCACGCGGAACCTCGTCGCGTATCCGTCCTTCACCGTTTCGGGCACCGTTGAACTCGCGTCCGGGGTTGACCCCGGCCTTCTCGCCGGCGCGAAGGTGAAGCTGACGTCTGAGTACTACTCAACCGCCCCGTCGGCCACCGTGAACCCAAGCACGGGGGCGTGGTCCATCGCGGGTCTGCCGCGCGTCTCGTACTACGGGGCAACCGTGGGCGGGCCGGGCCTGGTGCCGCAGACCTACGCCACCTCTCTCTCGTCGCCCTCCGGCGACATGGACCTCGGCGCGGTGACGCTCGCCGCCGGCCAGCCGATCTCTGGCCACGTGTCGCTCACCGGCGTCGCGGACCCCCAGCAGGTGCTCGCGAACACAAGAATCACGCTCTCCAGCACGGGGTACACGGCCAGCAATGTGCGCGTGGATCCTGCCACGGGCAACTGGAGTTCCGATCCGGTGCCGCCGGGCAGCTACACGGTGCTGTTCTTCGACAAGTACCACGAGGCGTTTGTCCGGGAGTACTACAACGACGCGTATGAGGTCGCCGACGCCACGCCCGTGGTGGTGAACGGGAGCGGTCCCGTCACGGGAATCGACGTGGTACTCAGCGCCACCCGGCACTTCACGACCACGCCAACGCCCACTTTCACGGGCGTCAAGGGCCTCGCGAACACGCTGACGGCGGCGGTGGGAACCTGGAAGGCCACCCCTGACGCGTTCACATATCAGTGGTACCGCAACGGCACCGCGATCTCCGGCGCCACCAAGAAGACCTACAAGCTGACGTCGTCCGATTCGACCAAGAAGATCAGCGTCAAGGTGACCGCGACCAAGGCGGACTACCCGTCCGTTTCGAAGACCTCGGCGCAAGTGACGATGCCCAAGTTCTTCGCGAAGGCGCCAAAGCCCACGATCTCCGGGACGGCGCGCGCGGGCAAGACGCTGACCGCCAAGCCAGGAACGTGGTCGCCAAAGCCGGCTCTCAGTTACCAGTGGTACCGCGATGGCGTGGCCATTTCCAAGGCGACCAAGAGCACCTACAAGGTCACGGCGGCGGACAAGGGCAAGAAGATCACCGTCAAGGTGACCGCGAAGAAGTCCGGGTACGGCACGGACTCGAAGACCTCGGCGGCGAGATCGGTCTACCTTGAGTTCTCCAAGCCGCCGACGAGCTACATCATCGGCACAGCGAAGGCGGGCAAGACGCTCACGGCCGTGACGGGTCCGTGGACGCCGGCGGCGACCTCGTTCACGTATCAGTGGTACCGCAATGGGGCGAAGATCTCGGGAGCGACTAAGTACACGTACAAGGTCACCAGCGCGGACAAGGGCAAGAAGCTCACGGTGACCATCACTGGGCACAAGTCGGGCTACTACCCTCTTGGCAAACTCAGCGCCGCGAAAACTGTCGCGAAGTAGGCGCGGTCAAACTCCCAGTCAGGTCTGTCCAACTGCGCCGCGAAGTTGAGGGGCCCAGGCCAAGTGGGTCAGGACTCCAATCCTCGGGCCTCAACCCGATGCTAGGACTCCACCCAACGGGGGACACGTCAAAGGTCCTCTACCCGGCGTGCATCGCCAAAGACAAGCACCTCAAAGCCGGCGGAACCAACCCCACCGGCCAAGTCAGAAACTGGAAAGAATTCCTCAACGTCCCGCTGCTGACCTACGGCGACAGGCTCTACCCCACCAACTAGCCGATGACACTTACACAGAAAAACCGACAGACCCCTCGGGAGCCACCAAGTACACGTACAAGGTCGCGAGCGCGGACAAGGGCAAGAAGCTCACGGTGACCATCACCGCGCACAAGTCGGGCTACTACCCGTTGGGGAAGACCAGTGCGGCCAAGACGGTGGCGCAGTAGGCCGGGGTCAGATCCCCTGTCGGGAAGGTGATCTCATTCACGGCGCGGTTGAGCGGTCAGCAATCTCCCCTGGGGGCATCGAACACTCGGCGACGTGACGCCCGCGGCGTGGACTCACGCGCCGCGTGCCTGTCGAATCTCCGCGACAAGTTCGGGGAGCCAAGTTCTTGCGGCCGCGACGAAGTCGAGGAGATCGGCACTCGCTGGACCGCTGTCCCGCCTGACGTAGACGTCTTCTCCGCGGCTGTCTCCTTCGCCCGCCTGGATGAAACTTGCGAACGAGAGTCCGTCCCTTCCCTCGACAAACGCGGTCCAAGGTGCGGGATCGCACTTATTCGAAAGTTGCTCGAGCATCGTTAAGACTTCTTCAGGAATCATCATCCTGCTCTCATTTTGCGGGGTTTGGCATTTGGTGGAATACCCCAACGAACGTTTGCGCCGTGCAACCCCCGATGAGGCAATGGCCGGGATTCGCCGCAGTTTCCGCGCGAACTACCGTACCCCCTGCTGCCCGTACCTCCCCCACAGTAGCTGCGTGAATCTGTCCGTTGCGCAGGCCAACCGCTGCCTCCTGGGTCTGTCGGTTTTTCTGTGTAAGTGTCATCGGCTAGTTGGTGGGGTAGAGCCTGTCGCCGTAGGTCAGCAGCAGGACGTTGAGGATTTCTTTCCAGTTTCTGACTTGGCCGGTGGGGTTGGTTCCACCGGCTTTGAGGTGCTTGTCCCTGGCGATGCACGCCAGATAAAGGACCTTCATCGCTGATTGTTCGTCGGGGAAGTGTCCGCGCCGTCGCAGGGCCGCACGGAAGCGGGCGTTCAAAGACTCGATGGCGTTGGTGGTGTAGATCATCGAGCGGATCTGGGGTGGGAAGTCCAGGAACGGGATGAACTGGGGCCAGTACGCGCGCCACATGTTGATCATCGCCGGATACAACGTCAGCCACCGTTCGGTGAACTGAGCGAACTCGTCCTCGGCAGCTTCCAGGGTCGGGGCGGTGTAGATGCGGCGTAGTTGCGGGGTGATGCTCTGCCAGTGTTTCGTCGACGAGTACCGCAAGGATTGGCGCACCAGGTGCACGACACAGGTTTGCACGGTCGCTTGGGGCCAGATCGCTTCGATCGCGGCCGGGAGCCCTTTGAGGCCGTCGCAGCACACGATGCATACGTCGACAATGCCACGGTTCTTCAGCTCTGTCAGCATGTTCATCCACTGTTTCGCACCCTCCCCACCGGACGGTCCCATCCACAGTCCCAGCACGTCGCGTTGACCATCCAGGTTCACCCCCATGGCCACATAGCAGGGACGATTCGCGACCGTGCCCGAGCGGACCTTGAGGAAGATTGCGTCAATGAGGATCACGGGATACACCTGATCCAGCGGCCTGGACAACCACGAACGCATGTCCTCCAGCACCTGCGCGGTCACCGTCGACACCAGATCCCTGGAGATCGTGGTGTCATACACCTCTTCCAAGTGCGCACAAATGTCACCCGTGGTCATGCCCTTGCCATACAGCGAGATGACCGCCTCATCGAAGCCCTTCAGGCGACGTTGGCGTTTAGGCACGATCTGCGGCTCAAACGTCCCCTCCCGGTCCCTGGGGACCTCGATCGTGACCTTGCCCACGTCCGTCGTCACGGTCTTGACCCCATACCCGTTACGCGAGTTGCCGCCATCACGACCCATCGGGTCATGCTTGTCATACCCCAAATGAGCGGCCATCTCCGCGTTCAGCGCCGACTGCAAAATCTGCTTCGTCAGCGCCGTCAGCAGCCCATCCTCACCGGTGAGCTCCAACCCCCGCTGCTGCGCGGACGCCACAAGCTCTTCGGCCAGGCGCTGCATGTCAGGCTCCCGCGGCGCCGGCAACCCTGGCGGCGGGACCTCCCTGTCGATATCGTCCATGATGTGATCGTCCTTCCACCACAGCCCCAAGCCGTGGCATCACGCCGAATCACTTACACAGAATTCCTGACAGACCCCCCCTGGCCGCGATGCCAGGTGGAACGAACGTAGCGCCACACCGCGAAGCACGCAAACGGAACCGCGCAAGCCAGCCCCGGCGTCGGGCCTTAGGCGGTCTGAGTGATGTCCACGGACACGCTCAGCGTCTTCGTGGACCCCGCCACCACGCCCGTGAGGGGCGGCACGTCGCCGTATTCGCGGCCCCTGCCCACCACCACGTGGTGATCGCCGACCTCGCGGTCGTTGGTGGGATCAAAGCCGAACCAGTCGCCGGTCCACCACTCCACCCACGCGTGGGACTCCCCTCGCACCCGCTCGCCGATGGCCGCGTCGCGTTTGGGGTGCAGGTATCCGGAGACGTATCGGGCGGGGATTCCTACAGAGCGCAGCGCGCCGATCGCGAGGTGCGCGAAGTCCTGACACACCCCGGAGCGGCCCTCCCACGCGTGCGCAGCCGGCGTGTGGACGGAGGTCACGCCGGAGACGTACTTGACCTCGTCGTAGAGGTAGTCGCAGATGGCGCGCGCCGTCTCGTCCGGGGTGCCCTTGTGCGCGGCCTCCGCGGCGAAGGTGAGCAGCTGCTCCGTCGGTTCCGTGGTGGGCGTGTTCACGAGGTACTCGCACAACAGATCCTGGAATCGCGGTCCCGTGATCGCGTCCCACGTTGCCCGGTCCTCGCGTGACGGCAGCGATCCCACCTCCACGAGCGACGTGCCGAGCACCGAGAGCGCCTGGTGCGGCTGCAGCACCTCGAAGACTGTCACGTCCGTCTCCCAGTAGTCCCTGTACGTCTGACGCCAGGTCATCGGGTTGATCTCGATGCGCGACTCCAGCACGCGCTGGCGCGGGAGCCACGCGGGCGTCAGCCGCGCCTCGTTGTAGGAGGAGACGACCTCGTTCTCATAGGTGAACGAGGTCTTGTGCTCTATGCGCAGGGTCGTCATCTACAGCGCCTCCTGGTTCCACAGCACCGTGGAGGCTGGGAGGAAGTAGCGGTCGCGAATAAGGTCCGACGCTAGGGCACAGGCCCGCTGTACCTCCCGCATTTGCTCGGGCAGGTTATTGAGGATCTCGCGGACGTCGCGGTACTCGAGGTTGGTCCTCGCTCTTCCAAGGGCGAGCCGCGCGCGGTCGCTCAGCGCGCGGTTGTTCGACGCGCCCTCGATGAGGCTCAGGGTGTCCTCCGCCTTCGCGAGGCTGTAGGCGATGGACCGCGGGAACAGGCGGTCTACCAGGAGGAACTCGGCGGCGCGCTCCTCGGTGACGAGGGCGCGCACGGTGCGCAGGTAGGCCTCGTGGGCGCTGCACGAGCGCAGCAGCGTGGTCCAGTTGGGGCCCGTGGTGCCCTCGAAGTGGCGGGTCATGAGCAGGCGCGCGATCATGTCCGCGCGCTCCAGCGAACGGCCCAGCTCCATGAAGTGCCAGGCGTCATCCCTGCTGGTGGTGGCGGAGCTGAGTCCCCACACCACGGCGGCGCGCTCGCGCACCCACACGAAGTACTCGTGGGGGCGGGCGGAGCTGGACCAGCGCGGCAACTGGTTGCGGGTGGTGTTGAGGGACTCCCACACCTCGGTGGAGATGACCTCGCGGGCTCTCCTGGCGTTCTCGCGGGCTGCAGTCAAGGTTCCGGCGATCGAGGAGGCCTTGGTAGCGTCGAACGCGAGCGCCTGGAGCACGTCGCGGCGGCTCACGGGAGCCGTGAACTCGCAGTTCATGACGTTGAGCAGCGAGGCGTTGGCGCTCGGCTCATCCACCCACGGGTCTTCCAGCAGCACGTTGAGGTGCACGTCCAGGAGGCGGGCCGTGTTGTCGGCCCGCTCCACGTAGCGGCCTATCCAGAACAGGGACTCGGCGATGCGGCTCAGCATTGGTCCCTCCCCTGCTGTTGCTGCTGCGCCTGCTGCTGGCCCGCGTAGTCGTCGGGGTGGGCGGCCTGCGGCACCGCGGCCACACCCGAGAACTCCACGCGGCTCTCCGGCGGCGGGGACATCGAGCCGCGATGCCGCACACCGCCGAGCACCCACGTGTCCTTCGACCCGCCGCCCTGAGACGAGTTGACGATGAGCTGCCCCTTGGCGAGCGCCACCCGCGTGAGGCCGCCGGGGAGCACCCACACGTCGCTGCCATCGTTCACGGCGAAAGGCCGCAGGTCCACGTGGCGCGGCTCGAGCCCCTCCTCGGTGAGCGTTGGCACGGTGCTCAGCTGCACAACGGGCTGGGCGATCCACCCGCGCGGGTCCTCGAGGATCTGCGCGCGTGCCGCGTCGAGTTCCTCGCGCGAGGCTTTGGTGCCGATCAGCACACCCTTGCCACCTGCCCCGTCTACCGGCTTGACCACAAGCTCATCCAGGCGATCCAGCACCTCTTCCCTAGCGTCGGGCTCCTCAAGCCGCCACGTGTCCACGTTGGGCAGGATGGGCTCTTCCCCCAGGTAATACCGGGTGAGGTCGGGCATGTACGTGTAGATGAGCTTGTCGTCGGCAACGCCGTTGCCCACCGCGTTGGCGAGCGTCACGTTGCCGAGTCGGGCCGCGTTGATGAGGCCAGGGGCGCCGAGCGTGGAGTCGCTGCGGAAGGCCACGGGGTCCAGGAAGTCGTCGTCCACGCGGCGGTAGATGACGTCCACGCGGCGCCGCCCGGCGGTGGTGCGCATGTAGACGCGGCCGTTGTGGCACTCGAGGTCGCGGCCCTCGACGAGCTCCACGCCCATGGTCCGCGCGAGCAGCGAGTGCTCGTAGTACGCGGAGTTGTAGACGCCCGGGGTGAGAACGACGATCGTGGGGTCATCGACGTCCTCCGGCGCGGCCTTCGCGAGGGCGGAGCGGAGGCGCTGCGAGTACTCGAGCACGGGGCGCACCCCCATCGCGCCAAAGAGCTCGGGGAACATCTGGGACATCGCACGGCGGTTGGAGAGGACGTAGCTCACGCCCGACGGCACGCGCACGTTGTCCTCAAGCACTCGCCAGATCCCGTGCTGGTCGCGCACAAGGTCGATGCCCGCGATGTGCACGCGGACGCCGTTGGTGGGCTCGATGCCCGCGACGGACCGGTAGAAGTACTGGCTTGAAGCTATGAGGCGCCTGGGGACAATGCCGTCGTTGACGCAGTGCTGCGAGCCGTAGACGTCGGCGAGGAAGGCCTCGAGCGTCTTGACGCGCTGGGCCACGCCGGGCGAGATGATGTCCCATTCATCGGCGCCCACGACTCTTGGGACGATGTCGAGCGGGAACGGCCGCTCCTCGCCAGCGTGGTCAAAGGTGACGCCTTGGGCGAGGTAGGTGTTGGCCAAGGATTCTGCTCGGGCGTAGAGGTCGTCGCCGGACATGCGGTCGATTTCCGCATAGACGCGGGCGTACGGCTCGCGCACCTTTCCCTTGACGTCCATGGCCTCGTCCCACGCCTGCACGGGCGCATAACGAGTCCACGGGGTCTCGGAGACGTCGTGCGACATGTTCCGAGCCTACGGCCGCTGTGTTTCCACCGCGTCACAACCTGTTTTCCGTCCGACGTGGCTGATAGATTGCCGAACATGGGGTACCCAGAGGACCACCTCGCCGCGGGCGAGCACATCATCGTCAACGCGCGCCCTCACTGGAAGCGGCTCATCGGTTCTGGGCTGCTGTTCCTGCTGGGTACAGCCCTCGCCATCTGGCTCTACACGCTGCTCGGCGACTCCGACTCGACGATGAACACGGTGCTGACGATTGCGATCGTTCTTGGCTGGCTCGTGGTCGCGGTGCTGTGGGGCTTCGTGCCCTTCATCCGCTGGTTCACCACGCATTTCGTCATCACCGACCGCCGCATCATGTTCCGCACCGGCGTCTTCACGCGTCAGGGCATCGACATCCCGATGGCCAGGATCAACTCGGTGCAGTTCCGCCACGGGGTGATTGATCGCATGTTCAAGACGGGAACCTTGATCATCGAGTCCGCATCAGACGATCCGCTCGAGTTCGACGATATCCCCAACGTCGAGGCCGTCCACAAGATGCTCTACGACGAGCTCTATGACGAGCTGCACGATGACGGGAAAGGCTGAGCGTCACCCTGCGCGAAGTCGCAGGGCCTAGCGCGGGCACCTGTGTTCCCTCGTTCTAGGAACTTCCAAGTCAGCTCAGCATGCCTAGTCCGTCTCGCCGCGACGGACGAAGATGCATCGTCAAGGGCTGCGCTCAGGAAGGACCCCATCTAGCAGTTCCGCGACGATGAATCGCGAGCGCGGTAGAAGGCTTTCCCCGTACTCCGCGTAGGCGATGTCGAGGACTTCCTCAATCGACTCGGCGCCCACCTCGCGGGCCAGCAAGAGGATGTCGTCGGTGTCGCGCCCCACCCGCGCGGCCCCGACCTTCATCGCCAACAACCGTTTGGGGGATGCGACCTGGACCGAGATTCCGTCTGCGACGAGGACCACCCTGGGCGCGCCCGGGTCGGGACCGCGCACGAAGCCCTTGACCGCGTCGTTGAGCCAATCGTTGCCCAGCGCGTCATTCTCCGCCGCCATCGCTCGCGCCTCGTCGTAGACCACTGATTTGGGCTCGAAGATCGCGTCGATGTCGCGAGTCATGGTCTCGCGCCCGTATGCGAGAAGCATGGCCGCGCCGCCGACCAGATAGACGTTCGCGGTCAGCCCTCTGGCGTGCAGACGCGCACCCAGCTCGGTAAGCAGCGCCACGATGGACTCTCTGTTCAGTTCTTTCATCAGACAGATTCCAGGTCCCGCGAGTCAAGATAGACGCCACGAACCGCGAACTGCGGAGGGGTGTGGCGAACGACCCACGCCTTGAGGCCCTCCGTGGGAGCGACTATCCACGACGGGAACATCGTGTAACGAGGCGAGATCGTCCACGCGGGGGTAGGCAAGTGCGCGCGCCACGCTTCGTAGTCGGCGAGCCCCGCAACGAGCGCATCAAGGCGCTCAACCCCGGTCGGCGTAGGCGCGCCCAGGGCGATCTCCTGCTCGACCGGGTCGGTCAGGGCGCGGAAGTCTGACGAGAACTGCGCACATGCACGGACCACCTCATTCGCGGAGTCCTCGGGATGGTCCTGCAGGTGCGCCGCCAGCACGGGGATGGTCCACGCCGCGCCAAGCGTGCGCGCGCGCCTGCGGGCGATGACCTGAGAGATCGCCGGCTGGCTGACGCCCGCGGCGCGAGCAACGTCGGCCTGCGTCGCGCCATGGAGGAGGGCCGTTGCGACCGCGGAGTCGCGGCGGGCAGTGGCGATGCGAGCGCCGCGAGCCGCGTCCGTCACCGCCTCGAGCTCCAGATTCATATAAGTTACCTTATATCGATCCGACGGGATCGTCCAGACCGTGAACCGCTAAGGCCTCCGCCTACGAAGCACCCGCATCCCCACCACCAAGAACACCGCCACAATCGCCGCGTTCATCACGAGCCGCGCCCATCCGTCGTCTCTGAAGAACAGCAGGTCTGCCACGACAACCGTCGCCACGAGCGCGCCCACGTAGAGAACTGCCGAGAGCGTCCGGTTCATATTCGTACGGCACCCAACCCCAGCGTCGGGCCCCCGGTAGATTTGCAGGCATGACAACGGACCCCAACTCCGCGGAATTCGCCCAAGAGGTCGCCGCCGGTTACACGTTCGACGGCCCCACCCTCAAACTAGGCGCCCTGGTACAGGGCGCGGATGCCACCGAATCCGCCCAGGTCGCCATCCCCCTCGCGATGCTCAACCGCCACGGCCTAGTCGCAGGTGCCACAGGCACGGGCAAGACGCGCACGCTCCAGCTCATGGCCGAAGGCCTCAGCGAGCAGGGCGTGCCGGTCTTCGCCGCCGACATCAAGGGCGACCTTACGGGCATGGCCATCGACGGCGAGCCGCAGGACTTCATCGCCAAGCGCGCGGCGGACATCGGGCAGGACTGGTCGCCGGCGTCGTACCCCATGGAGTTCTACAGCCTTGGCGGCATCGGCACAGGCGTGCCCATCCGCACCACCGTCACCGACTTTGGGCCGCTGCTGCTGAGCAAGGTGCTCGGCCTCAACGACACCCAGGAGAGCTCGCTGAGCCTGATCTTCCACTGGGCGGACACCAACAAGCTCGCGCTGCTTGACCTCAAGGACCTCCGCTCGGTGATCGCTTACCTCACGTCCAAGGAGGGTAAGGACGAGTTGCAGGGCATCGGCGGCGTCTCGCCCGCCACCGCGGGCGTGATCCTGCGGGAGATCTCCGCGCTCGAAACCCAGGGCGCGGAGGAGTTCTTTGGCGAGCCCGCCTTCGACACCAAGGACCTGCTCGCGGTCGGCGCCGACGGGCGCGGCGTGATCTCCGCGCTCGAACTGCCGTCGCTCCAGGACCGCCCCGCGCTGTTCTCGACGTTCCTCATGTGGCTGCTCGCCGACCTCTTCGCCGATCTGCCCGAGGTGGGCGACCTCGACAAGCCCAAGCTCGTCTTCTTCTTCGACGAGGCGCACCTGCTCTTCACCGACGCGTCCAAGGAGTTCCTCACACAGGTCACGCAGACCGTGCGCCTCATCCGCTCCAAGGGCGTTGGCGTGTTCTTCGTCACGCAAAGCCCCAAAGACATCCCGGCCGACGTTCTTGGCCAGTTGGGTTCCCGCGTCCAGCACGCGTTGCGCGCCTTCACGCCCCAGGACGCCGACGCTTTGAAGGCCGCCGTACGCACCTACCCCACCTCGCCGTACGACCTCGAGAAGGTGCTGACCTCGCTCGCGACCGGTGAGGCCGTGGTGACGGTGCTCAGCGAGAAGGGTGCGCCAACCCCTGTGGCGTGGACGCGGCTGCGGGCTCCCCGCGGGTCGATGGACGCCGCCCCCGCGGAGGCCGTGACCGCCGTCATCAATGCGAGCGACGGCGAGGCGAAGTACGCGGTGGAGACGGACCGTGAGAGCGCGTACGAACTGCTCGCGGCTCGGGTCGAGGCGAGCTCTGCGGCCGCGGCCGCCGCCGCGCAGGCGGAGGCTCAGGCCAAGGCCGACGCTGCCGCCAAGAAGGCGGAGGCCGCCCCCCGGCGCACGAGCACCAAGAAGGACAAGTCGGTGGTGGAGGAGATTCTCACCTCCTCCACCACCAAGTCCTTGGCCCGCAGCGCGGGTCGAGAGCTGATCAACCAGATCTCGCGCTCGATCTTCGGTACCCGCGGGCGCTGACGGTCATGCCGCGCGCAGTCGCGGCACCTAGATCCTGCGGCTGCGCGCAGGACGACGAATCTGGCCGTTGCGGTGTGCGGCCCACATCAGGATCGCGGTGAGCGCGAGGCTGATCAGCACCGGCACGAGCGACGCCTCGAGACCGAACTCCCCGCCCGTCAGTGCAGCCGAGCCGTGCACCGTGGCCACGGCGAGGCCCGGGTCCACGTGGCCGGAGACGGGGATGCCAAACGCCTGCTCGAGTCCGTTCCACGTGGCGTGCAGCGCGAACACGAGCCACAGGCTGCGCCGCCAGAGGAACGCCGCCCCCATGAGGCCTCCGGCCTCGATCGCGATGGCGACCGAACTCCACAGACCCGCACCCGGGTTCGCGGCGTGAGCCAATCCAAAGAGCAGCGCCGTGACGCCGAGCGCGACCCAGCTGCCCGCGAGCTTCTCGATCGCCTGAAGGGCGAGGCCGCGGAAGATCAGCTCCTCGGTGATCGCGCCGCCGCCGGCGAGTACCACCAGACCGGGCAGGGCGCGCAAGCCGGCCGCGCCGTCGAACGTGAAGTGGTAGCCGCCAAGGGCGGTGATGATGCCGATGGACACGACGATGAAGCCCGCGCCGATCGCCACCCCGGTGAGCGAGTCCCGAAGGGCGTGGCGCCGCGCGAGTTCAGGCATGGGCCGCTTCGCGACGAAGCGCATGACGGCCCAGTACGCGACGAGCGACAGCGCCGTGGCGAGGAGGGCGACGAGAGGACCGGACTCGAGCAGGCTCGAGAGCGCGACGATGGGAACGACCCCCGCGACCATCCACACCAGGGGGTGGCGGAAGAAGCGAGTGGCGGGCTTTTTCTGTGCAGTAGTTGTCATATGCCCGACGCTATGGACAGCGGGCACTCCCGCGAATCGCCCGGCGGTGGACACTTTGCATCCCCCGCGAGGGGGATCGACCCGCCTAGCGCTCGGCGTGCATCAGGCCGCTACGGTATGCGAAAACGACCGCTTGGACCCGGTCCCGGAGCTCGAGCTTCAGCAGGATCCGCGACACGTAGGTCTTGACCGTCTCCCTGCTGATCACGAGCGCCTCGGCGATCTCGGCGTTGGAATCGCCTCTCGCCATCGCGGTGAACACCTCCAGCTCGCGGGGCGTCAGCCGCGCGAGCAGCGGGTCTGCGGCCGGGTTCGGAGTGGGAGCCGACACGCGCTCCGCGAACCGTCCGAGCAATGCGCGGGTGACGCTCGGCGCGAGTAGCGACTCGCCGGCGGCGACGGTGCGGACGGCGTCGACGAGCACCTCGGGGCTCGAGTCCTTGAGCAGGAAGCCGCTCGCCCCAGCCCGCAATGCCTCGTAGACGTACTCGTCTAGCTGGAATGTGGTGATTACCAGCACTCTTGGTGGATCAACGACCCCGGGGCGGCAAGCTCTCTCGTTGCCGAGATGCCATCAAGCACGGGCATGCGCACGTCCATCACGATGACGTCCGGCCGCACCCGCGAGGCGAGGTCCACGCACTCGCGACCGTTCCGGGCCTCGCCGACGACCTCGATGCCCTCCTGCGCGCCGAGGATGGTCGCGAACCCGGCCCGGATAACGGCCTGGTCGTCGGCAATCAAGACTCGAATCACTGGGCACCTCGCGGCTCGACGGGAATGGTGGCTTCGAGGACGAAGCCACCGAGCGGATCGTCGCCTGCGGTCAGGATGCCGTCGAGCCGGCGAACGCGCTCGGCGAGCCCCGCAATCCCGCGCCCGGAGCCAGGTGGGGCGGCAGCGCGAGGCGAGTCAGCGTCGGGCCGTGCGGTCTTGATACGAGCGGTGACCTGGGCGGCACCCCACGCCACCGCGACCTCCGTGCTCGTCCCCGGCGCATGCTTGACCGCGTTCGTGAGGCCCTCCTGGACGATGCGGTAGACGGCGAGCCGCAGCTCGTCCGTGCCGTGGGGCAGACCGGCCTCGAAGACGTCGACGTGCTGGCCCGCCCTCCTCGCCTCTTCGGCGAGGTCGTTGAGGTCGCCGATCGCGGGCGTCGTCACCGGCCCGTCCGGGCCCAGTACCTCGAGGAGCTGCCGGAGGTCCGCGAGGGCCCGCCTGCCGCCGTCGGCTATCGATGCGAGCTGGCCCCGCACCGTGGTCTCGTCGGCGGGAAGCAGGAACGCCGCGGAGTCCGCCTGCACCACCATGCTCGTGACGTGGTGGCTCACGACGTCGTGAAGGTCCCGCGCGATGCGGTCTCGCTCCTCGAGTGCGGCGTCGCGTGCCGCGCGCTCGGCCCGGGACAGGGACGCGGCGGCGCTCAGCCGCACCGCGCTGCCGCCTGCCCACGCCGCGACAAGCACGAGCGCGAAGGTCGCAAACTCCCAGGGCCGCTCCCGCGAGCCCGCGTCGGTCAGCACCACGGCCAAGGCGACGTAGGCGAGCACACCGATCGTGACCGCGAGCCATCGGCGACGGATCAGGTGCGCGCCGGCCGAGTACAGGGCGACCAGCAGACCCAAACCCGCTGGCGAGGGCGGGTAGCCGAGTGCCTGGTCCGCGAAGAACGCTGCACCCACCACCGCGAGCACCCAACCGGGCGCAATGCGCCGCGCCGCGAGCGGGAGCGTCTCCAGCAGTATCAGGGCGACGTGCCAGGCATCCGACTGCCTCGTCGCCAGTTCCCCGAGCGCGAGCCCGTATTGACTCAGGGCGGGGATGAGCGAGATCGCGGCGAATACGACCGCGCCAAGCGTGTCCCAGAACCACTCCGGCCGGGAGCGGAACCACGGAGCCGGTCGCACGCGGCCAACTCTAGTGAATGGCATAGCGTCACGGAACGGCGGTTGCGCCAGCGTTACAAATAACACGACGGACGTGTGAAGTTGTGAAAATCGCAGATGCGGCGCTATTGTCGACTTCATGCCGCATCTGCGAATATCCGAGGCCGCGCGCCTCGTGGGCGTCAGCGACGACACGATCCGTCGCTGGATCGAGTCCGAGAACGTGCCCACCATCACCGACGAGGCCGGAAGGCGGTTGGTCGACGGCATGCACGTGGCTGCATTCGCCGCCCGGGACAAGCCGGTGGACGACCCCAACCAGGTGCGCCGCAGTGCGCGGAACCGCTTCACGGGGATCGTCACCAACGTGCAGATCGACGGCGTCATGGCGCAAGTGGACCTGCAGTGCGGGCCCTACCGCGTCGTGTCGCTCATGAGCGCGGAGGCGGCACGCGATCTAGTCCTCGAACCCGGCTCAGTAGCCACTGCAGTGATCAAATCCACCACCGTCATCATCGAGACACCGGAGACGAATCAATGAAGCGCATCCTTGCCGCGACCCTCGTTGGCGCGGCGGCCCTCACCCTCGCCGCCTGCTCCACCCCCGCGGAGGAGAACAGCCCCACCCCAACCGCCACAGCGTCGGCCCCCGTCACTCAGGTGACGCTCGACGTCTATGCCGCAGCCTCCCTGACCGACGTGTTCACCCAACTGGCCACGGAGTTCGAGGCCGACAACCCCGGCGTGAAGGTCACGTTCAACTTTGCGGGCAGCTCGGACCTCGCCGCGCAGATCAACGAGCTGGCCCCTGCGGACGTCTTCGCCTCGGCGAATGAGAAGCAGATGGAGGTCGCGAGCGAGCACATCGTTGGCGAGTCGCAGATCTTCACGCAGAACATGCTCACGATCGCCGTCGAGGAGGGGAACCCCAAGAACATCGCCTCGCTCGCGGACCTCACCAACAAGGACATCGTCACCGTGATCTGCGCGGAGCAGGTGCCGTGCGGCTCGGCGGCGCTCAAGCTCTTCGAGGCCGAAGGCATCGACGTCAGCCCCGCCTCGGAGGAGGCGAACGTGACCGACGTGCTCGGCAAGGTTGCCGAGGGCCAGGCCGACGCCGGTCTGGTCTACGTCACCGACATCAACCGGGCAACGGGAGTCCAGGGCGTCACCATCGAGGGCGCCGCAGCCGCGATCAACAAGTACCCGATCGCCGTCATGGACACCGGCGATGCGGCCGACGCTGCCGCGAAGTTCATCGAGTTCGTCCAGTCCGCGCACGGCCAGGAAGTGCTCGCGGCGGCAGGGTTCCTCCCCGCGTCGTGACCCGCTCTCCCCTGCCCCGATGGGTGGCCGCCCTCGCCGTAGGTGGGGCGGTGCTGGTCCTGCTGCCTATCGCGGGCGTGCTCGCCCGCGTGGACTGGAGCGACTTCGGCAATCAGGTCACCAGCCCCAGCGCACTCACCGCGCTGGGGCTGAGCCTGCGCACGGCCGTGCTGGCCACGGTGGCCTGCCTGATCCTCGGAGCGCCCCTGGGCTACGCGCTCGCCGTGATGCGCTCGCGGTGGCGGCCGGTGCTGCGCGCGCTCGTGCTCGCGCCGCTAGTGCTGCCGCCCGTGGTGGGCGGCCTTGCGCTGCTGTACGCGTTCGGGCGGCGCGGGCTGCTGGGCTCCACCCTCGAGCACTGGGGCATCACCATCGCCTTCACCACCACGGCCGTGGTGCTCGCCCAGACGTTCGTGGCGATGCCGTTCATGGTGCTCACGACCGAATCGGCCGTGGCCGCTCGGGGCACGCGCAACGAGGCGATCGCGCGAATGTACGGCGCCTCCCGGACTCGCACACTGTTCAGGGTGACCGTGCCGGCGCTGGGGCCCGCGCTCGCCGCGGGCACCGTGCTCGCCTTCGCGCGAGCGCTCGGAGAGTTCGGCGCCACGCTGACGTTCGCGGGCAGCCTAGAGGGCGTCACGCGCACGGCGCCGCTCGAAATCTACCTGCAGCGCGAGGTGGACCCGAATGTCGCTGTGGCGCTGTCCCTGCTGCTGCTCATCGTGGCTGTCTCTGTGGTTGCGGTCGCCTACCGACCCCTGACCCGAGGTACCTCCCAGTGACCGGCGACCTGGCCTTCACCGTCACCGCGCCCGGGCGAGGCATCGACGCGAAGGTGAGTGTGGCGTCGGGCCGCGTGCTTGCCCTGTTGGGTCCCAACGGCTCCGGCAAGACCACTATCCTCGAGGCCCTCGCCGGCCTGCTGCCCGACGCTGTGGTCACCCCCGCGGCGCCCGAGAGGGTGGCGCTTGTCACCCAGCGGGGCGAGCTGTTCCCCACGATGAGCGTGGTGGACAACGTGGCGTTCCCGCCTCGAGCCCGAGGCATGAAGCGAGAGCCGGCGCGGGAGCTCGCACGGTCCTGGCTTGAGCGGGTGGGGGCGGCGGACCTCGCGACGCGGCGACCCACCGAGTTGTCCGGCGGTCAGGCGCGCCGCGTGGCGATCGCCCGCGCGCTCGCCAGTTCGCCTGAGGTGATTCTCCTCGACGAGCCCTTCGCGGGCCTCGACCTCGAGGCGGCGACGTCTATCCGCGCGCTCCTCGCGGAGGAGTTGGCCGGGCTCACCGCGATCATCGCCACGCACACCACACTCGACGCGTACGCGCTCGCGAGCCATATCGCGGTGCTCGAGGGGGCGGTGTGGTGGAGTCCGGCCCCGTGGCGCGCGTGCTCACCAAGCCGCGCACGCCGTTCGCCGCGCGCATGGCTGGTCGCGTGCTGATTAAGGGCAGCCCGGAGCCGGGCGGTGTGCGGCTCGATTCAGGAGAGCTCGTGGCGTGCGAGACCGAGGCGGTCGCCGAAGGCGCGACCGCCGCGATCGCCGTGCACCCCCGGGACATCGCCGTCGACACCACGGGAATCGCGGACGTCGTCACCGCGCTCGAACCCCATGGTGATCTGGTGCGGGTCCACGGGTCGCGACTGGCCGCCGATCTCGATCCCGTCGCCGGGCCGCTGCCTCGCCCTGGCGATGCGGTCTTCTTCCGCGTCAAGGCGACGGGCGCCGCCTACTCCGTGTGAGCGTCGGGCCGCCCGTGACCCGGTACGCACATGAGCGTCGGCCCCGTTGCCCCGTACGCACATGAGCGTCGGCCCCGTTGCCCCGTACGCACATGAGCGTCGGAAATGAGCCTTGTTTCGACGCTCATGTGCGTACGGGATATGGGCCTGCCCGAGCCGCGCCGCCGCAGGGAGCCCGCCTGTGGACCAAGATGCGGTCGGGCGCTTATCCACAGATCCGAGATGATGCCTTGCGCCGTGCCACGTGTGGGGACCACCGTTTCCGCATGTCCCAGCCCACCACACGCCTTGGCTACCGGGAGTTGGCGGTGTTCGTGCGCCGTGCCCCGACCGCGCATCGTGCGGCGGATCTTCTCGAACGCTTCTCCCGGGCCGCTTTGGAGCGCGCGGTCCGTGAGGGAGTGCTCCGGCGCGTCCTGCCCGGTGTCTATGTGGCGCGGGAACACCTGGGAAGTCCCGAGGCGGTGGGATCAGCGCTCAACGCCTGGTGGCCGCAAGCCGTCGTCACCGGCGAACTGGCGCTCGCGATTCACCGCGGTGATGAGACGGCGCCGAGGGGTGCGATGGTCGTCGTGCAGCATCACACGCGGTCGCGTGCGCCGAAATGGCTTCGCGTGCGATCCGCCTATCTGGACGACGACGTGGCGACAGTCCGTGGAATACGCTGCACACCGCCAGCCGCGGCAGCACTCGATGCATGGCGTCAGGCAACGCCGGGGCGTCGACAAGAGCAGGTGTACCTCGCTCTGTGGGATGGCCTGTGCACTGCCAGCCAACTGCTCGAGGCTCAGCGGAGTCAACCCACTTTGGTCGCGCGGGGCCAACTGCTCAGGTTGCTCGCTCACTTCAAAGACGGTGCCACGTCGCCGCTCGAGGTGCTGGCCAAGACCGAGGTGCTGATCGGACCCGAGTTTGCCGACCTGGAGTGGCAAGAGCCGATGGAGATCGCAGGTCGTGATCGCACGCCCGACGTGCTTCATCGCGAGGCACGGGTGGTGATCGAGCTCGACGGCTGGAAGTACCACGGAGGCGCCAAGAAGCGCGAGAAGGATCGGATGCGCGACAACGAGTTCGTGTCCGACGGCTACGCGGTGCTCCACTTCACGATGCACGACCTTCTCTACCGGCGAGAGTGGGTGCGGCGGACCGTGCTCAGGGCGGTCCGGTCCGGCCTCGCGCGCAGAGCGGCATAGCGGACGTCGCGGATCTTGTACGCACATGGGCGTCGGTCTGAGCATCGAATACGACGCTCATGTGCGTACGGGCAAGCAGGCAGCACCGATTCCGACGCTCATGTGCGTACGGGCGAGGGTGAACCTGCCCCGCCTAGGACGGGCGCTCGGCCTTTGCGCGCGCGTAGTAGAACCACGACATCGCGGACGCGTTCGCCGCGCAGAACACCCACCACCAGAACAGGAAGGGCGCCGGCACGGCCACCAGGATGATCGAGAAGAAGAACGGCCCGAACGCGGCGATCGCCGAGGTGAACCCGATCACCGTTCCGGACTGGCTGCGCTCGAAGATGCTCGGCATCTGCTTGAACGTGGACGCATTGCCCATGCCCGCGAAGAAGAAGATCGCGAGCATGCCCCACAGGAACTTGGGGAACTCGCTCGCGGACTCCGGGCTGAGCTGGAACGCCGTGTACGCACACGAGAGCGCGATGCCGACGCACGCGATCATCGTCACCTTGCCGCCGCCCAGCTTGTCCGCGACGGGCCCAAAGAGCACGCGCGCGGCCGAGCCAACGAGTGCACCAAGGAACGCGTACTTGAGGGGATCGATGCCCTCGTCCCCGAACACCGAGGCGCCGTAGTAGTTCCTGATGAGCAGCGCGAAGATCGCCGCGAAGCCAGAGAAGGCGCCAAAGGTCACCACGTACAGCAGCGTCATGATCCAGGTGTGCTTGTCGCGGAAAACGCCCAGCTGTTCGCGCACGCTCCTGACCCCAACGGGCACGGAGCGCAGCAGCAGCCAGGCAAGCACCGCGCCGATCACCGTGAGAGAGGACCACGCGTAGCCCGCGTTCTGGTACCAGACTTCGCGCACCTGGCCCGTGGTCTCATCGGTGAGTTCCTGGGGTGCGCCAATGATTCCGGCGAACGCGCCGCCAAGCAGCATGAAGCCCACGATCCACGGGGTCGCGAGCTGGACGATCGAGACGCCGAAGTTCCCCACTCCGCCCTGGATCCCCAGCGCCGTGCCCGCCTTGGCGCGCGGGAAGAAGTACGACGTGGATGGCATGAAGCCCGCGAAGGCGCCTCCGCCGATGCCCGTGAAGAACGAGAAGACGAGCAGCACCCAGTAGGGGGTGTCCGGGTTCTGCACCGCGAGCGACCAGCCGATGATCGGCACCAGCAGCAGTGCCGTGGTGTACGTCACGAGCTTGCGGGTGCCGAGCACCGGAGGCAGGAACATCCACACCATCCGCAGCAGGCCGCCGGCGAGTCCCGGCATGGCCGTGAGCCAGTACAGCTGCTGCTCGGAGATGTCGAAGCCGAGCTCGTTGAGCATGGGCGCGATGGCGGAGACCAGGAACCACACGATGAAGCACAGCGTGAGGCTGAAAGTGGTGATGATGAGGGTGCGCCAAGCGAACCTGGAGTTCCAGTTGGACTCAGGGTCCCAATCCTGGATCCAGCCCTTGCGTTCAACGGAAGTGGTCATCATTGATCCTTGTCTCAAGTATCGGGGCGGCGCCCCGGCTTGTCGCGCGGTGGCGCCGTGACGCCACCTGTCCTGCCTCCCTCGGTGGAAACGATACATGGTTTTTCACCATCGTCAATTGATGTAGTTTTAATGTTCTAACGGTGGGAATAGTGGTAGGAAGGTGGCATGGCAACGTCCAGCCAGGAGCTCGAGGGCGCACTCCGGCGCCTCGTCGCGCTCGGCTCGCCGAAGGCGCCGCACTCGAGCGTTCTCGTGGGCTCGCGCCGTGCGATCGTCGACGCTCTGCTCGCCGCGGATGAGGCCCTCGCCATCGAGGACATCGCCGCTGCAACCGATCTGCACGTCAACACCGCGCGCCACCACCTCGACGTTCTCGTCGCCGCCGATCTCGTGACGCGCACCACCGCGGCCGCCGCGGGTCGCGGCCGCCCCAAAGTCCTCTACACGCCCTCCGCCGCCGCCGCCGAGCCATACGATGAACTGGAACAGTTCCTCACTCGCGCAGTAGTGGCAAGTATGGAGGATGAGGTGGCCATCGAGACGGCCCGACGCTGGGCCTCCTCAGTGCCCCAAGTCGGCACCGCGCGCGACCTAGACGAGGCGGTGGCCCGAGCGGTGGAGTCGCTCCAGAGAGCCGGATTCAAGGCGCACACCGACGAGGTGGGCGACACCATCACGATGTCCGAGTGCCCGTACGCGAGCCTCATCGACGACCACCCGATGATCTGCACCATCCACGCCGAACTCGTCTCGAACCTGCTCAAGCGCACCGGCCAGCCCGTGACGCTCGAGGGCTTCGACGTCTGGGTGCGGCCGGGTGTGTGCCGCGCCCGCCTCAATCGACCGGACACCGTTCCCACACGCATCGCCATCGCACCGTCGTCCACCCCACGCCCACCCACCAAGGAGCAGCCATGACCACCACAGCGTCGGGCACCACCGCAACAGGAAACCCGGACGCGGCGGCAAGCCTGCTCGTCAAGGCGGGCCGCTTCTTCCACCCGGGAACCGTCGCCGAGGACATGCGCACGGTCACGCTCGAGGGCGGGCGCGGCGCCGACGTCTTCTACCGCGATCGGTGGAGCCACGACCGCATCGTCCGCTCCACGCACGGAGTCAACTGCACGGGCTCCTGCTCCTGGAAGGTCTACGTCAAGGACGGCGTCATCACCTGGGAGACGCAGCAGACCGACTACCCGAGCACCGGCCCTGACAGCCCAGAGTATGAGCCCCGCGGCTGCCCCCGAGGCGCCGCATTCTCCTGGTACACCTACTCCCCCACGCGGGTGAAGTACCCGTACATCCGCGGAACGCTGCTCGACGCGTACCGCAACGCGAAGGCGGAGCACGCAGACCCCGTGGCGGCGTGGAAGGCCGTGGTGAGCGATCCCGAGACCAGGCGCATGTACCAGCGGGCCCGCGGCAAGGGCGGGCTGGTGCGCGCCCGCTGGAGCGAGGTCAAGGAGATCATCGCCGCGGCCCACGTGCACACGCTCATGGAGCACGGCCCGGACCGGGTCTTCGGCTTCTCCCCCATCCCGGCGATGTCGATGGCGTCCCACGCGGCCGGCGCCCGCTTCATCTCGCTGATGGGCGGCTCGATGCTGTCGTTCTACGACTGGTACGCGGACCTTCCGGTGGCATCGCCCCAGGTATTCGGCGACCAGACGGACGTCCCTGAGTCCGCGGACTGGTTCAACGCCGCCTATCTCATCATGTGGGGATCCAACGTTCCCGTGACGCGCACCCCGGACGCGCACTTCATGACGGAGGCTCGCTACCGCGGCCAGAAGGTGGTGGTGGTCTCCCCCGACTACGCGGACAACACCAAGTTCGCGGACGAGTGGCTCAACCCCCACCCGGGCACGGATGGCGCGCTCGCGATGGCGATGGGCCACGTCATCCTCAAGGAATTCTTCGTGGAGCGCACCGTGCCTCGGTTCGTCGACTACGTGAAGCGCTACTCGGACCTGCCGTTCCTCGTCACCCTTGAGGAGCGGGACGGCGCGTACGTGCCCGGGAAGTTCGTCACCGCCGCGGACCTCGGAGATACGAGCGAGAACGCGGCCTTCAAGACGGTGCTCATCGACTCCGCGACGGGCCGGCCCGCCGTGCCGAACGGCAGCCTCGGCTTCCGGTTCGGCGAGGAGGGCGAGGGCAAGTGGAACCTGGACCTCGAGGGGGTCGACCCCGCCCTGAGCCTCCACGGAGCGCGCGGAACGGGCACCTCGGAGGTGCTGCTGCCCCGCTTTGACACGGGCCAGGAGACCGACGAGCGCGGCGGAGTGCTGCGCCGCGGCGTGCCCTCGGCCACGCTCGAGACGGCCAACGGGCCCGCCCTCGTCACCACCGTCTTCGACCTCATGCTCGCGCAGTACGGCGTCGGCAGGGACGGCCTCCCCGGCGAGTGGCCAACCGGATACGACGACCCCTCTCCCTACACTCCCGCGTGGCAAGAGGAGATCACGGGGCGTGCCTGCGGACGCCGCCGCCCGCGTTGGCCGCGAGTTCGCGCAGAACGCCGAGGACTCCGGTGGCCGCTCGCTCATCCTCATGGGCGCCGGCACCAACCACTACTTCCACTCCGACGCCATCTACCGCACCTTCCTCGCGCTCATCACGCTCACGGGATGCCAGGGAGTCAATGGCGGCGGCTGGGCGCACTACGTGGGCCAAGAGAAGTGTCGTCCGGTGACCGGATGGGCGCAGCTCGCTTTCGGCCTCGACTGGGCGCGGCCCCCGCGTCAGATGATCGGCACCGGCTTCTACTACACGCAGACCGACCAGTGGCGCTACGACGGCATGATGCCGAGAGACATCTCGTCGCCGCTCGGCAAGGGACTGTTCGAGGGCCAGCACTCGATGGACGTGCTCGCCCAGTCGGCGCGCTCGGGGTGGATGCCGTCCTACCCAACTTTCAACCGCTCAAGCCTGGAACTGGGAGAACTCGCGGCAGCGTCGGGCAAGCAGCCCGGCGAGTTCATGAAGGAGCAGTTGCTCTCCGGCGAGACCAGCTTCGCCATCGAGGACCCCGACGCCGAGGACAACTGGCCGCGCATTCTCACCGTGTGGCGGGCGAACCTGCTGGGCTCGTCCGCGAAGGGCAACGAGTACTTCCTGCGCCACCTCCTCGGCACGCACTCGG
Source organism: Demequina sp. (assembly GCA_024707205.1). Taxonomy (NCBI): domain Bacteria; kingdom Bacillati; phylum Actinomycetota; class Actinomycetes; order Micrococcales; family Demequinaceae; genus Demequina; species Demequina sp. The sequence goes on along the minus strand of JANQAD010000001.1, from coordinate 2,006,254 downwards.
CCGTGACGGCCGAGGACAGCCCGGAGGAGCTGCGGCCGCGGGACGTGAAATGGCGCGACGAGGCGCCGGAGGGAAAGCTGGACCTGCTGGTGTCGCTCGACTACCGCATGACGTCCACCGGGCTGTTCTCCGACATCGTGCTGCCCGCGGCCACGTGGTACGAGAAGAACGACATCGCGTCCACGGACATGCACCCGTTCGTGCACGCGTTCACGCCGGCGATCAACCCGCCGTGGGAGACCAAGAGCGACTGGGACACGTTCCGCGAGCTCGCCGAGTCGATCTCCGAGCTGGCTCCCGGCCACATCGAGAAGGTCACGGACCTCGTGGCGGTGCCGCTGCTTCACGACACCGCGGACGCGATGAGCGTGCCCGGCGGCGTGGTCAAGGACTGGAAGGCGGGCGAGGTTGACCTGATTCCCGGCAAGACGGCGCCCAAGTTTGTGCTCGTGGAGCGCGACTACACGGAGCTTGGCGCCAAGTGGTCGGCGCTCGGCCCGCTCATGGAGAAGCTGGGCACGCTCACCAAGGGCGTCGCCGTCAACGTGGCGCCAGAGGTTGAGCGGCTCGCCCAGCTCAACGGCGTAATAGCCGACGGCCCGGCGGCCGGGCGCCCGTCTCTCGTCACCGCGGTGCACGGGTGCGAGACTATCCTCGCGCTCTCCGGCACCACGAACGGGCGCGTGGCGGTGGAGGGCTTCCGGAACGTCGAGAAGCGCACGGGTCAGCATCTGGCCCACCTCGCGCTCGAGGAGGAGGGCAAGCGCATCACCTACCCGGACACGCAGTCGCGGCCGGTGCCGGTGATCACGTCGCCGGAGTGGTCCGGCTCCGAGCACGGCGGCCGACGCTACACAGCCTTCACGATCAACGTGGAGCACCTCAAGCCGTGGCACACGCTCACGGGCCGTCAGCACTTCTTCCTCGACCATGACTGGATGGCGGAGATGGGCGAGAACCTGCCCACGTTCCGGCCACCGCTCAACATGCACCGCATGTACGGGGACCAGGGCCAGGGTCGCGAGAAGGAGGTGACGGTGCGCTATCTGACGCCTCACTCGAAGTGGTCCATTCACTCGAATTACCAGGACAATCAGTACATGCTGTCGCTGTCTCGAGGCGGCCCTGACCTATGGATGAGCGTCGAGGACGCCGCGGCCATCGGGGTCAAGGACAACGAGTGGATCGAGGCGTACAACCGCAACGGCGTTGTGGTTGCGCGCGCGGTCGTCAGCCACCGAATGCCCGCGGGCACGGTGTTCATGTACCACGCGAAGGACCGCGTGGTGGATGTTCCGATCGCGGAGACCTCCGGCCACCGCGGCGGTATTCACAACTCGCTCACCCGCCTCATGATCAAGCCGACGCACGTGGTGGGCGGTTACGGGCAGCTGTCCTTCGCCTTCAACTACCTAGGCCCAACCGGAAACCAGCGCGACGAGGTCACGGTCATCCGCCGTCGGTCGCAGGAGGTGACGTACTGATGAAGGTCATGGCCCAAGTGGCGATGGTGATGAACCTCGACAAGTGCATCGGGTGCCACACGTGCTCGGTGACGTGCAAGCAGGCGTGGACCAACCGTGACGGCATGGAGTACGCGTGGTTCAACAACGTGGAGACGCGGCCCGGCCTCGGATACCCGCGCACCTACCAGGACCAGGAGAAGTGGCAAGGCGGGTGGGTGCTCACCAAGCGCGGCAAGCTCAAGCTGCGCCAAGGAGGCCGCGTCAAGCGCCTCGCCTCGATCTTCGCCAACCCCAAGCTCCCCGGCGTCGAGGACTACTACGAGCCGTGGACCTATGACTACGACAACCTGCTGACGGCCCCTCAGGGCCGCACCTCCCCCGTGGCTCAGCCGCAGTCCGCGATCACGGGCAAGCCCATGAAGATCACGTGGTCCGCGAACTGGGACGACGACCTCGCGGGCGCCCCTGAGACCGCGGGCGGCGACCCCGTCATCAAGGCGATCAAGGACAAGGTGACGGACCGCGTCAAGTTCGAGTACGAGCAGGCGTTCATGTTCTACCTGCCGCGCATCTGCGAGCACTGCCTGAACCCGGCCTGCGTGGCCGCGTGCCCGTCAGGCGCGATGTACAAGCGCGCGGAAGACGGCATCGTGCTTGTGGACCAGGATGCGTGCCGCGGCTGGCGCATGTGCGTCACCGGCTGCCCCTACAAGAAGGTGTTCTTCAACCACGCCACCGGCAAGGCCGAGAAGTGCACGCTGTGCTACCCGCGCATCGAGGCAGGGCTCCCCACGGTGTGCTCCGAGACGTGCGTTGGGCGCCTGCGCTACTTGGGCCTGTTCCTGTATGACGCGGACAAGGTCACCGCTGCCGCCGCGACCCCCAACCCGCAGGACCTCTACGAGGCGCAGCTTGACCTGATCCTGGACCCGCATGACCCCGCGGTGCAGGCCGCGGCGGCCCGCGACGGGATCCCCGCGGACTGGATCGAGGCGGCAGGCCGCTCTCCCGTCTACCGCCTCGCCAAGGAGTTCCGCGTGGCACTGCCGCTGCACCCCGAGTACCGCACCATGCCCATGGTCTGGTACATCCCGCCGCTGTCCCCCGTCTCCGAGGCGCTGCGGGACACCGGCCACGACGGCGAGGACGCGGGCAGCCTCTTCGGCGCGCTGCGGTCCCTGCGCATCCCGATTGAGTACCTGGCAGAGCTCTTCACGGCCGGCGACCCGGCGCCCGTGCTGCGCTCTCTGGACACCCTGGCCGCGATGCGCTCCTACATGCGCGACCACAACCTGGGCAACGCCACCAAGCCGGAGATCCCGGCCGCGGTGGGGCTCGACGAGACCGCGATCCTCGAGCTGTATCGCCTGCTCGCGATCGCAAAGTACGAGGACCGCTACGTCATTCCTGCCGCCCACGCCGAGGTGGCACGCGAGCTCGACGACCTCACCTGTTCGCTGGATTCGGTCGGCGGCCCCGGCGGGAACGGCCCCGAGGCGCACGCCTCCCACCCCAACGTGCTGCCCGCGGACTCCTTCCACGTGCTCAAGGGCGTGGAGCAGGAGCGCCGCGAGTCCCTGGTGACCACGGCGTCGGTCAATCTGCCGCACTGGGACGGCAAGGGCGTCGCGCTTGGCATGCCGCCCATTCGCAAGGAATCGGAGGAACGGCCATGACGGACCTCACCGCCGCCGCCCGCCTGTGCGCGGCCTGGCTGCTGTGGTACCCGGACGAGCAGCTCGCGGAGCGGCTGCCCCAGATTCGCGCCGCCGTTGCCGAGCTGCCGGAGGCCACGCGCGCGCCGCTGTCCGACGCTGTGGCCTGGCTTGACGAGGTGGGTTTCGTCGAGGCGCAGCGCCACTATGTCGACACCTTCGACATGCGCCGCCGCACCGCCCTGTACCTCTCTTTCTGGACAGACGGCGATACCCGCAACCGCGGGTTCGCGCTGCTGCGGTTCAAGCAGGCGTACCTCTCCTCCGGCTTCGAGTTCGGAGACGAGGAGCTTCCCGACCACCTGGCGGTGGTGCTCGAATTCGCCGCGATCGGCAACCAGCTCACCGGAGATGCGCTACTCGTTGAGAACCGCGTGGGGATGGGGCTCATGCGCGAGGCGCTCACGAAGGCCCAGTCGCCATATGCCCGCGTCATCGACGCGGTGCTCGCCACCCTTCCCGCCATGACGCCGGAGATCGCGAGGCGGATGGCGGAGCTCGCGCGCACGGGACCGCCGGTCGAGACGGTTGGCCTGGAGCCGTTCCCCACCGCGCCGCGCCCCTACGCGTCGGACGCCCTGACACCCACCGGAGCAGCATCATGAGCGCCGTCTTTGCCGCGACCACCACCACCGACCTGCCCACCGGCTCGCTGCTGCTGTGGACGGCCCTGCCATACGTGTGCCTCGCGATCCTCATCGTGGGCCTCGTGTGGCGCTACCGCTTCGACAAGTTCGGCTGGTCCACGCGGTCGAGCCAGATCTACGAGAAGCGGCTCATGCGCATCGCGTCGCCGCTGTTCCACTACGGCATCATCTTTGTGGCGTTCGGCCACGTGCTGGGGCTGCTCATTCCCGAGACCTGGACGGAGGCGCTCGGCCTCGACGAGCATACGTACCACATGCTCACCTTGCCGATGTCGCTCGCCGCGGGCGCGGCTGCGCTCGTGGGCTTCGTCATGCTCGTCTACCGTCGCCGCACAAGTGCCCTGGTATTCCAGCGCACCACCGCCAACGACAAGGCCATGTACCTGTTCCTCGGCGCCGCGATCCTGCTCGGCGTGACCGCGTCCTGGTACGCGTCCGGCATCTTCGGCGAGGGCCACAACTACCGCGAGGACGTCTCCGTGTGGCTGCGCTCGGTGCTGCTGTTCCAGCCCCAGCCAGAGCTCATGGCGTCCGCGCCCATGATCTTCCAGGCCCACGCCATCGCGGGCTTCGTGCTCTTCGCGGTCTGGCCCTTCACGCGCCTCGTGCACGCCCTGTCCGCGCCGATCCAGTACGTCGCCAGGCCGTACATCGTGTACCGCACCCGCGACCAGTACCCCACGGGCGCGCGCGCTCCGCGGCGCGGCTGGGAACCCACGCGCAGGGACTAGGAGCGCCGCCAAGAGTGATTGCCAATACCCCCTCCCTTGACGGCCTACACGTCGCCATCGTCACCGTCTCCGATCGTGCCGCCTCCGGCGAGAGGCCCGACGCTACGGGACCAGTGATCGCCTCGACCTTCGCCCACCGCGGGGCCAGAACGGACCTGGTCACCGTCGGTGACGACGTCACCGAGGTGAGGCTGGCGATCGAGGGGGCCATAGCGTCGGGCGCCAGAGCGGTGGTGACCACGGGCGGCACGGGGGTGGGGCCGCGGGACGCGACCCCCGAGGCCACCGCCCCCCTGCTCGAGCACGAGTTGCCCGGCATTCCTGAGCTGCTGCGGCAGCGCGACGCTGGGCGAACCCCGCTCGTGGCGCTGTCGCGCGGGCTCGCCGGCGTCACCGCGCGCCCACGGCCCGCGGTCGTGGTCAATCTGCCCGGCGCGCCGTCCGCAGTGGCGTCTGCGCTCGAGGTGCTTCCGGATGTGCTCGCCCACGCGATCGAGCAGCTGGACGGCGGTGACCACTGATGCCCGCGATCGCCGCGCTCAGCGCGCTGCCGCTGTCCCTCGATGAGCACGTCGCCGCTGTGAGCGATCCGTCCCACGGCGCGGTGGCGACCTTTGTGGGCCTCGTGCGGGACCACGATCCGAGCGTCGAGGGGGTGGTGACCGCGCTCGAGTACTCGGCGCACCCCAATGCGGCCGCCGTGCTCGAGCGGATCGTCGCCGAGGTCGAGCGGGCGCACGGCGCCGTCATCGCCCTGTCCCATCGCGTGGGGACGCTCGCGGTGGGAGAGCCCGCAATCGTCGCCGCGGCGGCGCACGCCCACCGGGCGGCCGCCTTCGACGCGTGCCGAGAGGCAGTGGAACGCATCAAGGCCGAACTGCCCATCTGGAAGCGCGAGATCATGGCCGACGGCTCCCACAGCTGGGTGGGCCTCGCATGAATCGCCTGGTAGATCGCTATGGACGGGTCCACACGGACCTGCGCATCTCGCTCACCGACCGCTGCTCGCTGAGGTGTACGTATTGCATGCCGGCCGACGGCGTGCCGTGGCTGGCATCCTCCACCCTCCTCACGACCGACGAGCTGGTGCGGCTCGCTCGCATCGCCGTCTCGCTCGGCGTCCGCGAGGTGCGGCTGACCGGCGGAGAGCCGCTGCTGCGGCCCGCGATCGTCGACGTGGTCGCCGAGCTCGCGGCGATCACCACCCCTGACGGACCGCTCGATCTCTCGCTCACCACCAACGCGCTGCGGCTGCCGTCGCTCGCCGCTCCTTTGCGCGACGCCGGGCTCAACAGGGTCAACATCTCGCTGGACACGCTGCAGCGGGCGCGGTTCATCGAGCTCACGCGGCGAGACCGGCTCGCGGACACGCTCGCAGGGATCGAGGCGGCCCGCGCCGTCGGATTCGCGCCAATCAAGCTCAACGCCTTGATTATGCGCGGTGTCAACGACGACGAGATCGCGGACCTGGTGCAGTTCGCCGTGGACCGCGGCCTGCAGATGCGCTTCATCGAGCACATGCCGCTCGACGCGGGGCACACGTGGCGCCGCGAGGAGATGGTGACGGCAGACGAGATCCTCGCCGCAATCTCCCGCCGCTTTGAGCTCACGCCGCTCGGCATCCACGGCACCGCCCCGGCCGAGGAATGGGCGATCGCGGGCGCGGACGTCACGGTTGGCGTCATCGCCTCCGTGACCCGCACCTTCTGCGAGCGCTGCGACCGCGTGCGCCTCACCGCGGACGGCCAGTTCCGCAACTGCCTCTTCGCCCACGAGGAATCCGACCTGCGCACCCTCTTGCGCGAGGGCGCCGACGACGACCGCATCGCCGAGGCGATGATCGCGTGCGTGGCGACCAAGCGCCCCGGCCACGGCATCGACGACCCCGCGTTTGTGCAGCCATCCCGTCCCATGAGCGCCATCGGCGGCTGACCAGACCCGTAAGGACAAGCAGTGCCCACCACAAACACTCCCGCGCGCCGTTCACGACGCCCCCGCACCGACAGGATCACCTCGGTATGGATGATCGCCGCTATCGTGTGCGCGGCACTCGTGGTGACCTCAACGGTGGACGTGCCGCAGGCGTGGTGGACCACGATTCACCTCGTCACCCTGGGCGTCCTGACCAACGGGATCATGCAATGGTCCTGGTATTTCGCCCGCGGTATCCTTCGCCTGCCGCCCGACTACCGCGGCGGGGCTCGCGATGCCTTCATCCGCGCCATCGCCTTCAACGCCTCGCTCGTGGCCCTCGTGGCGGGCATGTGGGCGGGCGTGATCCCGCTCGTGGTCGCGGCGGCCACGCTCGTGGGCGCCGCGGTCGCGTGGCACGGCTGGGCGCTCGCGTCCGCGAGCCGCACCGCGCTTGGCTCTCGCTTCCGGGCGGTGATCCGCTTCTACGTGGCAGCCGCCGCGCTGTTCGTGGCGGGGTGCGCGGTCGCCGGCGTGCTGGCCGTAGGCACCCTCGACGCTCACGCGCCGGCCTGGATCTCCGACGCCCTCGACCGCTGGGCTCTCGCCCACTCGCTGCTCATGGTGTGCGGCTGGCTTGGGCTGTCGATCGCGGGCACGCTCGTGACGCTCGGCCCCACGGTGCTGCGCACCAAGATGGAGGACGACGCCGCGCCTTCCGCGGTGCGAGCGCTCCCCTTCCTCGTGGCGGCTGTCGGTGTGGCCGCCGTTTCCGTGCTCGCGGGCTGGACCGTCGTGGCCGGCGTCTCGCTCGCGGTCTACGGCATTGGGCTTGGCGCGTGGATCGGCCTCCCGCTCGCGAAGGCGACGGCGCGGCGCGGCCCACGCGAGTACGCGGCGTGGTCCATGGTCGCCGGCGTTGCCTGGGGCGGGCTCGGCATCGCGGCTTTCGCGGTTCTCATCGCCAGGGCGCCCGACGCTGCTGCGGCTCAGCAGTCCGCCGTCCAGTGGATTCCGGTCATCGGGGCCGCGTCGGTGGCGCAGATCTTCGTCGGAGCCCTCTCGTACCTGCTACCCGTCGTTGTTGGCGGCGGCCCCACGCCCGTGCGCACGGGGATCGCAACCATCGAGACGCTCGCCACGGCGCGGCTCGTGGTGCGGAACGTGGCCCTCGTCGCGCTCGCCGTGACGATCGGCGTCGGCTCCGCCGCGCGGTGGGCGTGGTGGCTGCTCGTGATCCTCACGTTCGCGGCCGACGTCGTTGCCTTGGCCGCCGCCGGCGCTCGCCAGGCTAAGGCCCGCCGCGCGCACCGCGAAGATGCATTCGAGCCTTTGCCCCCGCTCGGCACGCGGCCGCCCGTGACCCCTACGGAGGAGTCATGACCGAACAGCGCGCGAACCGGGTCGCGCAAGCGGTGATCGGGGTGCTCGCGGTGGTGCTCGTCACCCTCGCCGCGCTGCTGTGGGCCACCGCAGAGCGGGGCGGCAGCGAGCCGGGAACCACAGCGTCGGGCACTACAACCGGCCAGACGACGACGGTGACGGTCAAGGTGGCCGGAATGAGTTACGTGCCCAACCGCATCGAGGTGCCCGCGGGCAACCGCCTGGTCATCACGTTCGAGAACACGGGGGACGCGGTGCACGATCTGGTGCTCGCGTCTGGCGTAGGCACCGATCGCCTGGCGCCGGGCGAGAGCGGCACGGTGGACGCCGGAGTCATCACCGCCGGCACTCAGGCGTGGTGCACCATCGCGGGCCACCGTGCCATGGGAATGAGCCTCGACATCGTGGCGGTGGGCGGCGCGAGCCCCAGCCCGTCGCACACGGACGACGCCGCCGTCTCCGCGCCGACGATGGCGGCGCTCATGGAGCAGGCCGCGCTAACCCCCGCGAGGGACGCCGCACTGCCGTCCCTGGAGCCCGGCACCGTTCACGACGTCACCCTCACCGTGACCGAGAGCACGGAGACGATCGCGGAGGGCGTCACGCGCGCCGTGTGGACCTACAACGGCACCACACCCGGACCGATTCTTCACGGCAAGGTGGGCGACACGTTCCGCGTGACCCTGGTCAACGACGGCACGATGGGGCACTCGATCGACTTCCACGCGGGCGAGCTCGCTCCAGACGAACCGATGCGCACCATTGAGCCCGGCGAGAGCCTCGTCTACGCATTCACCGCCGATAGGCCTGGTATCTGGATGTATCACTGCTCCACGATGCCCATGTCGCAGCACATTGCGAGCGGGATGTTCGGGGCGGTGGTGATCGAGCCGGATGATCTGACTCCCGTGGATCGCTCCTACGTGCTGGTGGAATCCGAGATCTACCTGGGCGCGAACGGCGAGCCCGCGAACACGGACAAGCTGGCCGCGCTCGCCCCCGACGTGATGGCGTTCAACGGCCGCGCGTTCCAGTACGTGGAGCACCCGTTGCCCGTGCGCTCGGGCGAGCGGGTGCGCGTGTGGGTGCTCAACGCCGGCCCGAACGAGGCGCTGTCATTCCATGTGGTTGGAGAGCAGTTCGATCGGGTCTGGACCGAGGGCGTCGACACCGGCACCACGGGCGCTCAAGTGCTGCCGCTGCTGCCGGCGCAGGGCGGCTTCGTGGAGTTCACCGCGGGAGAGCCCGGCCACTACGCGTTCGTCAACCACGCCATGAGCCTGAGCGAGAAGGGCGCGCAGGGCGTATTCGAGGTGACCGACTAGCCGCCTGCGAACGGGGGCAGCACGTCCACGGTCTGACCCGCGGCGAGGGCACGGTCGCCCGTGCTGCGTTCGCCGTCGACCATCACGGAGCACTGGGTGCGGATGCGCGCGAACGCGTCTCCGAAGCGCTCGTCGAGGTCACGCTCGAGTTCCGCGAGAGTCGCGAAGTCGGCCGTCAGCTCGTCCACGCCCGCAGCCTCCGCGGCCGCGGCAAAGAGGCGCACTCTGGTCATTGGGGCGTGCCCTGCGGCCAGGCGAGGGCGGCAGCGCTCACGGCCTCGCCCGCGGCCGCAATGGCCTCAGGACCGCCACCTCGGGTCGCCGAGGCATAGCCCACCATGAAGGTCGCGATGGGGGCGCCGGGCCGCATCACATTGTGCGCGGCATCGCGGGCCACATCGAGGATCGCCTGCACGTCCAGGTCGCCGAGATCCACGTCAAGTTTCTTCGCGAGTGCCGCGACCCACGCGTCAAGAACGCTGTCCCCAGTCATGAGAACTCCCTTCGTGCCTGCTCAACATCTTCCCACGTATCCAGGTCTTTCGCGGCCCCCTCAGGCAGCTCCGCCTCGACCACGTCGAGACCGTCAAGCAGCGCCCTCATGGACGCGGACTCCACGTCCATGACGGCAAGCGCGGACGCGAGGGCGTCCCTCCTGTATAGGGCGAGAAGAGGCTGCCGGTGGCCATCCGCGAACCCGACAACAGCGTCGGGCCCGCTGTTCGCCGCCGCGAGCAACACCGGCACTGCGGCTGCCGCCCGGGGCGTATCGCACGCGAGCACGAGCACCCACTCGGCGTCCCCAACCAGGCCCAGACCGGCGGCAATGGCGGCAACCGGACCGCCGCCTGGAGGGTCCTCCCTGGTAGTCAGCTCCGGCGGGTGGTGGGCGCTTGGCGGTCCGACGACGATGGTCGCCGCAGCGCCCGCGGCCGCCTTGAGCGCTGACACCAGGAGCGGCTCGCCGCCGACCACGAGATCGGGCTTCGACGCGCCGCCGAGGCGACGGGCGCGGCCGCCGCTCAACACGATCGCGGCGTAGTCAACGTCAGGGGGCGTCAGCGCCGCCATGTCCCGGACTTGCCGCCCTCCTTGGACACCAGCTCCACGTCCCGGATCGCCGCCCGGCGATCGAGGCCCTTGACCATGTCGATCACGTTCAGGGCGGCCACGGAGACTGCCGTCAGCGCCTCCATCTCCACGCCCGTGCGGTCCGCGGTGCGCACGGTGCCGGTGATCTCCACGCCGCCGTCGCGGATCTCCAGGTCCAGTTCCACCCCATGCACGCCGATGACGTGCGCGAGAGCGATGAGGTCCGGGGCGCGCTTCGCCGCCTGGATGCCGGCCACGCGCGCCACCGCGAGCGCGTCTCCCTTGGGAACGGAGCCGTCGCGAAGCCTGGCCACCACGTCAGCGCCGACCTCCACGAAGGCGCGAGCGGTCGCGGCCCGCACCGTCGGCTGCTTCGCCGTGACGTCGACCATTCGCGCGTGGCCCGCATCGTCGAGGTGCACGAACTCGCTCATCCGCCTATCTCCATGACCACCACGGTATCGCCAGCGCGAACCTGGTCCGTCTCTGCAGGGATCACGGCGAGCGCCTCCGCCTTGGCGAGGCTCGCCACGAGGTGGGAGCCCGATCCGCGGGCGGTCGCGGGCGCCACCTCACCGCGACCCGCCTCCCCGTCCCCCACCCAGCGCACGGGCATGTACTGCTGCCTGCCCGCGGGGCAGTTCCAGCCTTCTGCGGCCACCGCGGTGCGGGGGACGGATCCGCCTCGCCCTGCAGCACGCGCAGCATGGGGCGAACGACGACCGCGAAAGACACCAGCACGGAGACCGGGTTCCCTGGCAGGCACGCGATGGGCACACCGTTCACGAGCCCGAGGCCCTGTGGCTTGCCGGGCTGCATCGCAACGTCTACGAAGTCCACGCCGCGAGGCGCAAGCGCGCCCTTCACCACGTCGTACGCGCCCTTGGAGACGCCGCCCGTGGTGACGATGAGGTCGGCTTCCACGCCATGAAGCGCATCGAGGAGGGCCTCGGGGTCGTCGCTCGTGTGCGGGAGGCGGAGCACGGTCGCCCCCGCGGCACGCACGAGCCCCGCGAGCACCACGGAGTTCGAATCGGCGATCTGGCCGGGCCCCGGCACCACGCCCGGAGCCACGAGCTCGTCGCCCGTGGCGAGGATGGCCACAACAGCGGCCGGTCGCGTGGGCACGTTGGCATGCCCGACGCTGGCGGCGGCGGCGAGGCGGGCGGCAGTGAGCACGGTGCCCGCCTTGAGCACGGTGTCCCCCTCTCCCACGTCCTCGCCAACGCGCCGAATGTGCGCCGCGGGCCGCGGCGCCTCCCGCACGCTCACCACCGCGCCGTCGTCGCTCGCGCGTTCGATGGGAACAACGGCGTCGGCCCCTTCGGGGACCACGGCTCCCGTCATGATGCGCACCGCCTGGCCCGCAGAAACGGTGCCCTCAAAGGGCCGCCCGGCCGCCGACTCACCCACGAGGGTCAAGAGAACGGGAGCGTCCGCGCTCGCTGCCGCAGCGTCGGCCCCAAGCAGGGCATAGCCATCCATCGCCGAGTTCGTGAACGGAGGGCTGGACCACAGGGCCACCACATCGTGGGCGAGCACGCGCCCAAGCGCGTCGTCGAGCGGCACGGACACAACGGGAAGCGGGCTCACGAGCGCGCGAGCGGCGGCGGCGTGGGCGGCGACGTCACGCATGGGTGGGGCGCTTCACGGGCACGGCGGGCTTGACGGCGACCTCGCGCCAGCGCCCCGAGCGGGCGTCGAGGATCGCGAGGGTGCCGACAAGCGGCGCGCCCGCACCGGTGACGACCTTGACGACCTCGGTGGCCATTGCGGTGCCGACCTGACCGCACAGCGTGCCGAGGACCGACGCGTTCTCGCATGCGTCGAGCTCGAGCGGCGGATCCTCGGGAAAGACGTCGTCGAGCCCGATGCTCGCGTCGAACACCGTGACCTGGCCGTGCCAGCCGTTCACCGCTCCCCACACGAGCGGAGTTCCGTTCGCGGCCGCCGCGCTCGCGACGATGCGTCGGCTCGCGAACGTGTCGGTGGCGTCCACGACGACGTCATGGCCCGCGAGGACGCCCCCGGCGGTGGCGTCCGAGAGGCGCGCGTCGAGCGGGGTGACCGCGGTCCATGGGGCGCGAGAGCGCAGCGCGGAGGCGGCGACATCGACCTTGCGCTGCCCAACGTCATCCGGCCCAAAGAGCACCTGGCGATGGAGGTTGGTGATGCTCACCGAGTCCGAGTCGATGAGCGTCAGCGCTCCAACGCCCGCCGCGGCCAGGTACTGGGCAACGGGGCACCCGAGGCCCCCGACGCCGACGATCGCGACGCGTGCCCGGCTCAGCGCGGACTGCCCTTCACCGGCGAAGCCCGCGAGGGCCCGCTGCCTCACGAACGGATCAGGTTCCACCTGCGTCACGATACCTGTCGGCGATGATGTCCACGAGCCGCTCATCGGGGGCGAGCGGCTCGGTCACCTGGTCCGCTCCCGCCTGCCCCAGCCGGTCCTGGAAGAACCCGGGTGAGAGCAGGTAGGAGACCACCGCCACGTCCGAGTCCGCCTCGTACTCGCCGTTGGCCCGAGCGGCCTCGACGGCTTGCGCCACGGTCGGCTCGATGCCTGCTGCATAGCCGACGCGCACCGGCCCGTCCCACGCGAGGCGCAGCGCATCCAGGGTCTTCTCCGTGTCCGCTTGAGACCTCGCATCGGAGCTGCCCGCGGGCGCGAGGACGAGCGTCGCAGTGGGTTGCACGGCTGCCTCCGCGACCCGGTCCCGCACAATGGCGATGAGCCGCGGATCGGGACCCAAAGGGAGAGCCGCCACAACGTCGGGCCTGGTAAGCACCGCATTGGCGATGTCCACGTGCACGTGATAGCCGCCCGCCAAGAGGTACGGCACCACCACCGCCGCGATCCCCTCCGCGCTCTCGGGGATGCCGAGCACCACCTCGTCGAGGTGTGGCTCCTGGACATCTACGTAGGCCGTGCACACCTCAACGCCGAGGCGCTCGGCAACGCTCTCGGCCACCGCGCGCACGGACGCCTGGCCAGCTGGGTCGCGCGTTCCGTGTGCGCACAGAATCAGGATCGGCGCGCTCATGCGGCCACCGCCAGCGCGTATCCGCGCTTCACGACCGTCCGCACCAGAGCTCGCGCTTGCGACGCCTCACGCAGTCGATTGACGGCCGCCTCAACCGCGTGCGCACCGCTTTGGCCGGACGGCATGATCTCGCCTAACTGCTCTCGGGTCAGCACGGATCCGTTCGCCGCGGCGAGGGCCTTGAGAATGGCGAAGCCCGACGGCGACACCGGCAGCACTTTGCCGTCCAGTACCGCGGTGGTCGCACGGATGACGAGTGAACCCGCCCGTGTGGGGCGAGCCAACTGCTCGTCGCCATAGTGCCGCACCACGTCGCGCACGAGGGCACCGAGCCGCCAACGGTCCGGATAGTGCACGGGAAGGCCCTCAAGCGCGAGCGGCTCCGCCGTCACGGGCCCCACGCACTGCAGCAGCAGCTCCCCCGCGAGCGCACGCTCGCGGATGCCCGTCAGAACGTCAAGCTCACGAGCCGCCGCGACCCATGCGCTGGCGCCAGGAGCCGAGGTGAACAGCACCGCATCACAGTGGCCGCTCGCCGCGGCCCGGAGCCACTCCACGTGAGCGGCGGGATCGAGCGGCGGTCCCCAGCCGTACACCACGAGCCCCACCACGTCCGCGCCGGCCGCAGCGAACGCCTCGTCGAGGCCGTCGGAGCCGTTGCCGTGGTGCTGCACCGCGATCCTCCGTCCGCTGACCCCCTCTGCCAGAAGATAGTCGCGCAACTCGGCCGCCGTCTCTGACTCGGCCACCCAGTCCGCCTCAAGCCCGGCGGCCTGGATCGCCCCGCGCGCCTTGGGACCCCGAGCGATGAGCCGGGCTCGTCCGAGCACGCCCAGCAACTCATCCGCAAGCCCCGCCGCATCCGCGGCCTCCACCCACGCGCGGAAGCCGATCCCCGTGGTGGCGACCACGACGTCCGGGGGCTCGGCGATGATCCCGCGGGTCTTGCGGACCAGCAGGTGGTCGTCGAGGTGGGAGACGGTTGACAGCGCGGGCGCGTGACGCACGATGGCTCCGCGCCGCTCGAGGGCGGCGGCGAGCTCGCGCTTGCGACGGTCCGCCGTGATCACCACGACGCACCCGACGAGCGGTTCACCGATTGCAGCCACGCCTGCCTCCCCTTCAGGAGGTGACGCCCGAGTCCGAACCGAGAAACCCCGGAGCCGCCACCTCTCCCACGACGATAACGGCGGGAGGTTTCACCGCCGTTTCGTTGGCGATACGAACGATCGCGCCCAGTTCACCCCGCGTCACGCGTTCCTGTGAGGTCGAGCCACGCTCGATGATGGCTACGGGCAACTGAGAATCGGCACCCGCGGCGAGGGCCGCCGGGACGATCCCCTCAAGGGCGTTGACGGCCATGAGGAACACCACGGTTGCGCCCGACGTGATCGCGGCGATAGCCGCGGCGTCCGCGCCCGCGTGGCCCGAGGTGACGAGAACGGAGTTCGAGACCGCCCGGTGTGTCACGGGGATGCCCGCGAGCGCCGGCACGCTCAGCGCGCTCGTGACGCCGGGCACCACCTCCACGTCAAGCCCTGCCTCGAGGCACGCCTGTACCTCTTCGCCTCCCCTGCCGAACACGAACGGATCGCCGCCCTTGAGGCGCACCACGGTCTTTCCCGCGAGCGCCCTGTCCACGAGGATCGCGTTGATCTCCTCTTGGGGAACCGGGTGATTATCAGGGCTTTTGCCCACGTTGATGATCTCAACGTCGTAGGGAACGGCAACCAGCAGCCCGGTGGCGCCAAGGCGGTCGGTGACCACAACGTCGGCCTCTGCCAATGCCTGCCGGCCGCGAACGGTGACGAGCCCCGGATCCCCGGGCCCGGAGCCCACCAGGATCACGCGCCCAGCCCCAGGCCGGCGGCGACGCAGGTCCACGTGTCCTGAGTCGATGTACTCGGCGATCGCGTCGCGCATCGAGCGGATCCGCTTGGGGTCCGGCGCCTCCAGCGACACCACGCCAACCGTCACATCGCCATGCGTGGACATCGCGGCCTGGCGCGCCGTGCCGCGCGAGGCGTCGGAAGCATCGATGCACCACACGCGCCGCTCGGTCGCCCACCCGGCGATCCGGTCGTTGAGAGCCGGGTCATCCGTGGCCGCGAGCACCAGCCAGGCGTCGTCCAGGTCCGAGGGTTCTACGGGGCGGGATTGCCAGGTCAGGTCGCCGTGGCTCGCCTGCCGTTGGATGTCGTCCGACGCTGTTGGCGCCACCACGCGCACGTCGGCTCCCGCGGTGAGAAAACGGCGCACGCGGCGCGTGGCCACGGCTCCCGCGCCCGCGACGAGGACGCGCTTGCCCGAGAGGTCAAGGCCGAAGAGGGTCGTCACCGGTAACCGGCCAGGTTGATGAACACCTGGCCATTGTCGAGGGTCACGGCGAATGTCTCCAAGTCCGGCCCGCCGGGTGCTGCGGGTTCGCGGTCCATCGTGGCGAGGCACATGCCCGTGCGCAGGGAGAACACCTGCTTGAAGATGGGCGAGGCGATCGTGGGTTCGCCCGCGCGAGTACCCGTGATGCCGCGGGACATCACGTGGGCGCCGGAGAAAGGATCCAGGTTCTGCACCGCGTAGACGCTGCCGTCCGTGAGGCGGAAGATCGCGACCTGGACGTCGCCGAGCCGCGTGTCGTGAAACAGCGCCGCCACACCCAGGTCCGGCGTGAGGCGATCCAGGTCGCAGACTGGCGTCAGCGTCGGAATCATGCCCGCACCTCCAAAGTGTCGCCTGCGACGAAAACCGGCCCGGCGGGACGCCGCTGCCCGCGCTCGGTGACGTAGGCGAGCGAGGGATCGGGAGCGTCGGGCGCGTTGATGAAGCTCGCGAACTGCGCGAGGCGAGCCGGGTCGCGGAGCACGGCCGCCCATTCGTCCTCGTAGGAGTCGATGTGGCGCGCCATGTGGGCGTCGAGGTCCGCGCAGATGCCGAGCGCGTCGTCGACGATGATCTCGCGCAGGCGATCAAGCCCGCCCTCGAAGTCCTCCTGCCAGGGCGCCGTGCGCTGCAGGCGGTCCGCCGTGCGGATGTAGAACATCAGGTAGCGATCGATGACCTGGAGCAGCGTTGCGTCATCGACGTCCTCCACCAGGAGTTGCGCGTGCTTGGGGTTGAAGCCGCCGTTGCCGCCTACGTAGACGTTCCAACCTTTCTCGGTGGCGATCACGCCAACGTCCTTGCCGCGAGCCTCCGCGCACTCGCGCGCGCAGCCCGAGACGCCAAGCTTGAGCTTGTGAGGGCTGCGCAGGCCGCGATACCTGAGCTCGAGCGCGATGGCCATGCCCACGGAGTCCTGCACGCCGTAGCGGCACCAGGTTGATCCAACACAGGACTTGACCGTGCGCAGGCTCTTGCCGTACGCGTGCCCGGACTCCATTCCGGCATCTACCAGGCGCTTCCAGATCAACGGGAGCTGCTCGATGCGCGCGCCGAACAGGTCGATGCGCTGGCCCCCAGTGATCTTGGTGTAGAGGCCGAACTCCTTGGCGACCTCGCCGATGACGATCAGCTTCTCCGGAGTGATCTCGCCGCCGGGCACGCGCGGCACCACCGAGTAGGTGCCGTCCTTCTGCATGTTCGCCATGACGCGGTCGTTGGTGTCCTGCAGCGCCGCGCGGCCCTCCGCGAGCACGTGGCCGTTGTACAGGCTCGCGAGGATCGACGCGACGGCGGGCTTGCAGATGTCGCAGCCCCTCCCCGTGCCGAACCGCTCGATGATGTCGCTGAACGCGGTGAGCTCCGCGATCTGCACGGCGTTGAAGAGCTCCGCGCGGCTCATCGCGAAGTGCTCGCACATGGCGTTGGAGACCGCGATGCCGGCACGCTCCAGCTCCGTGGTCATGAGCTTCTTCACGAGTGGCACGCACGAGCCGCACGCGGTGCCCGCCTTGGTGCAGGCCTTCACCGCGCTGAGATCGGTGCAGTCGTGTTCCGTGACTGCCCCGCGGATGGTGCCCGCGCTGACGTTGTTGCACGAGCACACTGTGGCGGCGTCCGGGAGCTCCAGCTGCGGGCGGTCCCCTGCCCCTTCGGGAAGCAGCCACGTTGCGGCGTCGCCGGGAAGCTCCGCGCCGACCATCGGCCGCAGGCTCGAGTACGCGGAGGCGTCGCCCACGAGGATGCCGCCGAGCAGTGTCCGCGCGTCGTCCGTCAGCACGAGTTTCTTGTACACACCCGCGACCGGGTCGGCGAAGACCACCTCGAGCGAGCCCGGCGTGGTCGCGAATGCGTCGCCGAAGCTCGCAACATCCACGCCCAGCAGCTTGAGCTTGGCCGAGGTGTCGGTTCCCGGATACGTGGATGTCCCGCCGAGCAGCCGGTCCACCGCGATCTCCGCCATCGTGTAGCCGGGGGCCACGAGGCCCACCCACGCACCCTGGATGGACGCGACCTCGCCGATTGCGCTGACGTTCGGGTCCGCGGTCAGGCACGTGTCGTCAACGGTCACGCCCCCCGTTCGCCCCGTTCAAGGCCCGACGCTGCGGCAAGTTCGTCTCGCGGCCTCACCCCGGTAGCGACGATGACGACGTCGGTGGCCAGTTCGGCGCCGTCGGCGAACCTCACCGAGCCCACTGTGCCGGTGCGGCCGGGCGCGAAGCGTGACGTGTTCGCGTCGAGCATCACGGAGACGCCGAGCTTCTCGACGAGCCGCTTGAGCGCGGCCCCGCCCGCGTCGTCCACCTGCACGTTCATGAGGCGCGGTCCGGACTGGATCACGGTAGATACGAGGCCCAACTCCTGAAGTGCACCAGCCGCCTCGAGGCCCAGAAGACCGCCACCGAGCACGGCTCCCCGCAGCACTCCGCCGCCGCGCTCAGCGCGCAGCCGCTCCACGTAGCCTCGGATCTCGGCGACGTCGTCGATGGTCCGGTAGACGAACACCCCTGGCAGATCGGCGCCCTTGATGGGCGGCACCCACGCGTAGGTGCCCGTAGCGAGCACCAGGTGGTCGTAGTGCTCGGTGGTTCCATCGGCAGCCGTGACCGTGCGCTGCTCGCGGTCGATCGCGGTGACACGGTGATCGCGGCGCAGGGTCACGAGCGCGTCGTCCCACAGCCCACGGTCGCCGAGCTCCAAGTCCTCTGGGTGGCGGCCCGTGAAGTAGGTGGTGAGCGCAACGCGGTCGTAGGGGCGGCGGGGTTCCTCCGCGCACACGGTCACGCGATAGCGGCCCTCGGTGTCGCGAGACCGCAGTGCCTCAACGAACCGATGCGCCACCATCCCGCCGCCAACGACCACCACGTGTTCCGGAGACTGGATCATGCTCACCACGCTAGGAAGGGCGTGTTACAGCGACTCCCTTCGGGCGTAAATGCGGCGCAACTTCCGTCTCACCCGCCACCGCCGCCGACTGTGAAATTCCGGTCACACCACCCGCTCTCCCAACACTCCTGACCACTTTCGGGGCCTTCGCCGCACTTGTGAGCGCTCAACGTCCTCCTGAGTGGTCAGGAGTGTTGGGGCGCGGTGGGCGGCCGGCCCGACGCTGGGAGAAGTCAGGCGTTCGCCCACGCCTCCACGGCGCTCACCACCGCGGCCACCTCTGCTTGGCCGTGCGCGGTGGACACGAACCACGCCTCGAACGCACTTGGGGGCAGGTAGACGCCGTCCTCGTGAAGCGAGTGGAAGAGCCGCGCGTAGGCCGCGGAGTCCTGGAGGCGCGCGGCATCGAAGGTGACCGGAGCGTCGGGAAGGCCCAAGAAGAAGGAGGCGAGCGTGCCCGCTCGGCCAACCGAGAGCGGCACTCCAGCAGATGCCAGCGCCCCCGAGACTCCGGCAACCAGAGCGTCGGACGTGAGGGAAAGTCCCTGGTAAGCCGCCGAATCCATGAGCGAGAGGGTCGCGAGCCCGGCGGCCACGGCTACCGGATTCCCAGATAGCGTGCCTGCCTGATACACAGGACCGAGCGGCGCGAGCTGCTCCATGAGGTCCCGCCTGCCGGCGACCGCGGCCACCGGCAGTCCGCCGCCGATGACCTTGCCGAAGGTGACCAGGTCCGGCACCCACGGCTCGTCCCCGGCGGCCAGCGCGGCGTCCCGCTCCACCCCCCAATACCCTGCTGGACCGGCCCGGAAGCCTGTCAGCACCTCGTCGCAGATCATGACGGCGCCCTCGTTGCGGCACAGGGTCGCGATGAGTCGGTTGAAACCGAGCGGGGGCGTGACCACGCCCATGTTGCACGGCGCCGCCTCGACGATGACGGCGGCGATGGAGGCCCCGTGCTCGGCGAAGGCGTCTGTGAGCGCGGCTTCGTCGCCGTAGGGCAACACGAGCGTGTCCGCGGCCACGGCCTTGGTGACGCCCGCGGAATCCGGGATGCCGGAGGTCGCAAGGCCCGAGCCCGCCGCCACCAGCAGCGAGTCCGAGTGTCCGTGGTAGAGACCTGCGAACTTCACGATCACGTCGCGACCCGTGGCCGCGCGGGCAAGCCGCAGCGCGGTCATCGTGGCCTCGGTGCCGGTGGAGACCAGGCGCACCCGCTCGGCGGGCGGATAGCGGCGGCTGATCTCCTCGGCGAGCGCTATCTCGCCCTCCGTCGTGGCGCCGAAGCTCAGCCCGCGCTCGGCGGCACGCGTGACCGCCTCCACCACCACGGGATGCGCGTGGCCGACGATCCCGGCGCCCCACGAGCAGACCAGGTCCACAAACGTACGGCCCTCAGCGTCGGTCACGTACGCCCCGCTGCCCGACGCGATCGGCACCGGGTGCCCGCCAACGCCATTCCACGCGCGCACCGGCGAGTTCACACCGCCGGGGACGATCGCGGCGGCCCGCTCATAGAACGTCACGCGAGCCACTCGCTCAACTCGAGCGCGGCATACGTCAGCACGATGTCGGCACCAGCGCGCACGATCGACGTCACGGCCTCCACATGGGCGGCGCGGCGATCGATCCAGCCGTTCGCGGCCGCGGCCTCGATCTGGGCGTACTCGCCGCTCACGTGGTACGCGGCCACCGGAATGGCCGACGCTGCCGCCACGTCCGCGAGCACGTCCAGGTAGGGCAGGGCCGGCTTCACCATGACGATGTCGGCGCCCTCGGTCTCGTCGAGGGCGGCCTCGAGCAGCCCCTCGCGGCGGTTGGCCGGGTTCATCTGGTAGGTGCGGCGGTCGCCCTCGAGCTGGCTCTCGACGGCGTCGCGGAACGGGCCATAGAACGCCGAAGCGTACTTGGCCGCGTAGGCGAGGACCGCGGTGTCGGTGTGCCCCGCGTCGTCGAGCGCCGCGCGCACGGCGGCGACCTGGCCGTCCATCATGCCGCTCAGGCCCAGCACCTCGGCGCCCGCGTCGGCCTGCGCAAGGGCCATGCGCGCATAGACCACGAGGGTCGAGTCGTTGTCCACGGTGCCGTCGGCAGCGAGCACGCCACAGTGGCCGTGGTCGGTGAACTCGTCGAGGCAGAGGTCGGCCATGACCACGAGGCGACCGGCTGCCGCGTCCCTCGCCACGGCGATGGCGCGGTTGAGAATCCCATCCGGATCCGACCCCTGTGTACCGACAGCGTCCCGGACCTCCGGGACGGCGAACAGCATGACGCCGCCCAGCCCGGCATCCGCGGCCGCGCCAACCACGTCTACCAGGGACGTCAGCGAGTGCTGGGACACGCCGGGCAGTGAGTCGATGGGCCGTGGGGCCGTCAGGCCCTCGCGCACGAACACGGGCAGCACGAGCTGCGAGGGACTCACTCGCGTCTCCGCAACTAGGCGACGCAGGGCGGGCGTGGCCCTCAATCGGCGCGGGCGGATCGGTCCTGTCATGCGTCCTCCCTGGTATTCCAGGCGTTTTCCAATGCCTCCACGATACCCGCGTGGCTCGGCGTGGTTGCCACGGCCCCCACGGTCAGCCCCGCCGCCTTCGCCGCGGCCTCGGTGGTGCGCCCTATCGCCACCACCAGCGTCCCGGCGGGCGCCGCGTGCGGTGCGTAACGCTCAGCGACGCTCCCGGACGTGAGGAGCACGGCGTCGAACTCCCCCGCCGCGAGCGCGGTGGCCGTGTCCGCGGAGATGCCCGGTCCGTCAACCACTCGATAGGCCTCGACCTCGGTGACGTCCCAGCCCTTGCGCACGAGCCCGCGCGCCAAGACCGGCCCCGCGAGGTCGCCAAGGGGCACGAGAGCCCGCCCGGGCCCGTCGGGAAACTCGGAGACGATGCCGCGCGCGTCCTGTCGCTCGCTCGGCACCAGCGCAACCTCGAGCCCGACGCTCGCGCAGACCGATCGCGTGGCCTCGCCGACCGTGGCGACGCGAGCGGGCGGGACGGGCTCGCCCAAGCGTCGGGCATTCGCGGTGGCGACGGCCGCCATGGCGAGCACGGCATTGCGGCTCGTCACCGCGAGCCAGTCGAAGCCCCCGTCGCACCACTCGAGAGTCGCGGCCGCAAGCACCTCCGGCTGCGCGGTCTCGACGATCTCGATGAACTCCACCTCGTCGACGATCGCCCCCGAAGCGCGAAGGCGCTCGGCGAGGTCCCGCCGGCCCGCCGTGACCGGCACCAGTATCCGACGGCCCGCGAGCGTCACGCGCGCCCCATGAGGCTTGCCGCGCCTCGGCCGAGCAGCGCGTACGCGGCCGCGCGACCGAGCGAAAGTGCGTCCCCTGCGCGGCCGGACGCCTTCTCTGTCAGCGCGAGCGTCCCGTCCAGGTTCATAACGCGCACCGTGAGACTCAGCGACCCCCCGCCCACGGTTGCAAACGCGCCAACGGGAGCACTGCAGCCGGCGTCAAGCACGGCAAGCGCCGCGCGCTCCGCCGTCACGGCCGCGCGCGTATCGGCGTCGTCGAGCGAGCGGACAAGCTCCGCGAGCTCCACCGGCGCGTCCGCCGCAATCTCCACCGCGAGGGCGCCTTGGCCGGGGGCAGGCAGCATGTCCGCGGGATCGAACAGCTCGCTCGCCTCGTCGCCGCGGCCAAGCCGGTGCAGCCCGGCGGCGGCGAGCACCACGGCGTCGAGGTCTTTGCCCACCATCGCCAACCGGGTGTCCACGTTCCCACGAATGGGGACCGCCACGAGGTCGCTGCGGAGCGACAGGATCTGTGCGGAGCGCCTTGGAGATCCGGTGCCGACGCGCGCGCCCGTGGGCAGCCCGGCGAGCTTGCGGCCGTTGGCACACAGCGCGTCGCGAACGTCCTCCCTGATGGGCAGCGCGGCCAGCTCGAGGCCCTCGGCGGGCGCGGTGGGCATGTCCTTGAGCGAGTGCACGACGACGTCGCACTCCCCCGCCAGCAGCGACGTTCGCAGCGCGGTGACGAAGACACCCACCTCGCTCAGCCCCACGAGAGAGGCCTTGGAGATGTCGCCGTGGGTGGTGATGGTGACGAGCTCGACCTCAACCTCGATGCCGTGCCTCGCCCCAGCGGCCACGAGCGACTCCGCGACCATGCCGGACTGCGTGGTCGCGAGAGCGGAACCCCTGGTGCCGAGGCGAATCTTCATCAGGACTCCGAGGGTGGCGCGGGCGGCTTGCGCAAGGCGGCGATGAGGGCGGCAGCAGTTCCACCGATGACGGCGACGCCGAGCAGGACCCACGCCCACCACCCGGTGCCGCCGCTGCCACTGTCGATGGGCACCACGGTGAGGCTTGGCGAAGGGCTCGCCGACGGCGAAGGGGTGGCCGTGACGGTCACCGTGGGCGTGGGGCTGGGGGTGGCCGACGGGCTGGGCGAGGGAGCGAGAAGCGTCACGTGGAGTTCCCCCTCCTCGGTATGCCCGTCAACGGAGGCATTGCGCCAGGCGATCGTCACCTCACCGGGCGCCACATCGGTGACGGCCGCGTCAATCTGGTTGGGCTGCGGGAAGGTGAGCTCCGCGTCGTGCTCGACGCCCGCCCCGTCAGTGACCACCACGGAGTTGCCGATCTCGAGCAGATCCTCGGAGAACTCGAGGTGGACCGTGGTCAGCTCGCTCACAGTCGCGCCGTCCTCGGGTGTGGAGGAGACAAGCTCGGCGTGCGCCGACGCCGGCAACGCGAGCGCAGCGGCGGCGACCGTGAGCGCCGTCACCGCAAGGGCGCGCAAGCCAAGGGAACGGGGAGGCATGGTGACCATTCTGGCACCGGTGAGCACAGCGTCGGGCATGCGAAGGGCGGGCCACCCAAAGGTGACCCACCCTCGACAGCAGAACCGCTACACGGTCCAGTGTTTGACGCCTACCTTGCGCTTCCACCACTCGCCAAAGCCGATGGCCTGGCGGTAGTGCAGCTCGAGCAGGACGATCGCGATGATCGCGAGCGCCTCGATAAGGTGCTCCTCCACGAACGGGTTCGCGGTGTTGCCACCCTGGCCCGGCCAGTAGTGCGAGATGTACATCAGCATGAGCATCGCGGGTCCCGCGAAAAGCACGATCCGAGTGCCCACGCCGAAGCACAGCGCGAATCCGATGCCGAACAGGCCGAGCATGAACGGCCAGTCAGTCCACGCCTGCTGGCCCAGATCCTTGAAGAAGTCGGCGAATGGGCCTGTGGACGAGCCGAGGTAACCCTCGGTGATGCGCGCGCCGTTGATCCACGCCTTGTCGCACATGTACTCGACGGATCCCCACGACCCGTCATCGTTCATGGTGCGGCACGTGCTGAAGCCCAAGCCGAACAGCTTGTCGAAGAACGCCCAGAGGAAGACGAATCCAATGGCGATGCGAGTGAGGCTGAGGAAGAACCAGCCGGCCTTGCTTTCCGACGGCGACGCTGCCGCGGAAGCAGGTGTATCAGTCACTTCCGAACTCATGTGTTCCCTCCCAGGATGGACACAGAGGGGACCGGGGACCCGTCCCCCGCGCTCAACGCTAGTCCTGGCACGCAACAGATGCGCGGGATACGTGGCGTGTCGCAAGAAAGCGACAGGCCCCGCTGCTTGTCGCTGCGGGGCCCGTCGAGGGAGGATCTGGGGGTCTAGACAGACCAGTGCTTGACTCCGACCTTCTTCTTCCACCATTCACCGAGGCCGATGGACTGGTGGCCGAGTTCAAGGAGAACTGCGGCGATGATGATCAGGGCCTCAAGGATGTGCTCGTCGAGGATGGGGTTGGTGGACGGCCACATCTGCGTCATGTACATGAACAGCAGCATGAGCGGGCCGGTGACCATCGCGATCTTGGTGCCCACGCCCACCATCAGGGCGAAGCCGATGCCGAGCAGACCGAGCATGAATACCCAGTCGGTCCAGCGCTGAGCACCCAGGCTCACGAAGAAGTCGTGGAACGGGCTGTTGACGTTGCCGCCGTAGACGAGGTAACCCTCGGTCACGTGGCCGCCGTTGATCCACGCCTTGTCGCAGAACGCGTCGATCGAGAAGGTGCCGTCCTCTGCCACCGTGCGGCAGGTGCTGAAGCCGAGGCCAAGCAGCTTGTCGAAGAAGGCCCAGAGGAAGACGAAGCCGACTCCAATGCGAGCCAGGCTCAGAAATACCCAGCCAAGCTTGTGGCCGGTAAGGGTGGGCGCCGCTGCGGTGGTGACCGCTGGCGCTTCGGGCGTCGTTGCCATGGTGATTTTTCTCCTCATCACACGGGCCTTGTTGGCCCGGGGCGCCGGGGTAGCACCCACTGAGCAATCTAGGAGCGGGTTTGGCCCCAGGCCCGGGACCACAGTCCCGCTACCCTTACCGAGCGATCAGTGACTGGCGAGCGCGGAGCACGGGATTCGGCATAGGCTCCTAACCCATGACCACCCTTGACTTTCCTCGTGACGGCGTGTCGTGGAGCGACTACCTCGAGATCTATGTGACCTCGCGACTCGACGCCGCGCGCGCAACTCTTGACGCGCTGCGCGAGGGGCGAGGGAACGACGTGCTCAGTGAGTGGAACGAAGCGGACATCTCCATCCTTCACGCGGAGCAGCTGCCGCAGATCCTCGCGGAATGCCACCCCGATGCGGAGGTCCGCGAACTCGCGGGCACCCTGTACGTGCGCGCGAAGGCGCTGCGGCTTGACCGGGATCAGGACGCGGCGCTTTTCGCCCTCATCGACGGACTCGACGCGGACTCCCTCACCCCGGATGCCGCCTCCGTGCGCGAGCTGATCCTCGGCGACTTCCGCGCGGAGGGGGCGCACCTCGGCGACGAGGCGCGCATGGAGCTAGCCGCGGTCAACGAGCGCATCACCTCGCTGATGACGACCTTCTCCGAGAACATTCGCGACGCCCAGGCGTCGATTCGGATCTCGCCCGAGCGCCTGGACGGGCTCCCTCAGGACTACATCGACGACCACCCCGTTGGCGAGGACGGGCTCGTGGAGATCACCACCGCGTACCCGGACAAGTTCCCCTTCATGGAGATGGCGCGCGATGCCGATGCCCGTAGGGACCTCGTCATGGCGGACTACGCCCGCGCGTACCCCGAGAACGACGCCGTGCTCGTGGACCTGCTCGCGGCACGCCACCGCAAGGCGGAGCTGCTGGGGCTGAAGTCGTTCGCCGACGTCGCCACGCAGCGCCAGATGATCGCCGACGGCGAGGCGATTGGCGCCTTCATCGACGAGATCAATCTTGAGGCTCGTCCCGCCGCGCTCCGCGACCACGCGCGGCTGCTCGAGCGCAAGCGCCGCGATTACCCGGACGCCACGACCGTCACCGTCTTTGACTCGACGTACTACATGGAGCGCATCAAGGCCGAGGAGCTCGGTGTGGATGCGAACGAGGTGCGCGAGTATCTCGACTTCTCCAAGGTGCGCCAGGGCGTGCTCGACCTCACCGCGCACCTGTTCGGCTTCGACTATGTGCCCGCGCCGGACGTCGCGACGTGGCACCCGGACGTGGAGGCGCTCGACGTGGTGGAGGACGGCGAACTGCTTGGGCGCATCTACCTCGACATGCATCCCCGCGAGGGCAAGTTCAGCCACATGGCGTGCTTCCCGATCGCCTCGGGGTTCACCAACCGCAACGTGCCGGAGTCCGCGCTCATGTGCAACTTCTCGCGGGGCCTCATGACGTTCGACGACCTGGTCACCTTCCTTCACGAGTTCGGGCACCTCGTGCACGAGATCGCGGCCGGCAGGCAGACCTGGGCGCGCTGCTCCGGCCTCATCGAGCAGCAGGAGTGGGACTTC
The DNA here is from genome assembly GCA_024707205.1 of Demequina sp. Classification (NCBI taxonomy): domain Bacteria; kingdom Bacillati; phylum Actinomycetota; class Actinomycetes; order Micrococcales; family Demequinaceae; genus Demequina; species Demequina sp. Next base: position 1,979,903 of record JANQAD010000001.1, on the reverse strand, counting down.
GTAGAGGCGCCGTCGCAGATGCTTGAGGAGTGGGCCTGGTCCGCACCCGTACTGCAGCGCTTCGCCACGAACGCAGCTGGGGAGGCCATTCCGACGGAGCTCGTGGACGCCCTTCGCGCGTCTCGCGACTTCTGCGAGGGCCTCATGACGGCGCGTCAGCTCGCCTACGCGGCGCTCTCCCACCGCCTGCACCGGGACCATCCCACGGAGATCGCTCCTTTCGCCGAGGCGATCGAGGCCGAATACGACGTGCGCGAGATGATCCCGAACACGCACCAGTACGCGTCGTTTGGGCACCTCACCGACTATTCGGCCTGCTACTACACGTATCAGTGGAGCCTGTCGATCGCGAAGGACCTCTTCACCGCCTTCGATCCCGAGAACATGCTCGACGCTTCCGTTTCCAAGCGCTACCGCCGCGAGGTGCTCGATCCGGGCAATCGGCGCCACGCCGCCGAGAGCATCGAGGCGTTCCTTGGGCGTCCCTACTCAACCGACGCCTACCGGGAGTGGCTCGCCTCGCTGTAGCCAGCGTCGGGCCGGCTTGTGAATGCCCGACGCTCAGGCCAGTTGGGCGTCCAGGTGCGCCTTGAGCACGCCCGCCATGTCGGTTGAAGGGTCGAGCAGCCACTGGATCTGGAGACCGTCCATGAGGGCGACCCATTGACGGCCGGCCGCCCGCGGATCCAGCCCGGGGCGCGCGGCGCCGTCCGCGACGAGCTCCTCGAAGTGCGCGGTGACCTCGCCGACGACGCGGTCGTAACGCGCCACGAAGTAGGCATGGGCGGGGTGGTCGGTGGCGGTCGCCTCTGCGGACAGGGTGGCGAAGAGCTCCACGAGGCCGCGGGTGCCGGCGTTCTTGCGCGCCACCTCCACGAGTCCGTTCAGCGCCGCCAATCCACGGGCGCCCTCCTCCGCCCTTGCGGTGTCGTCCTGGTCCCGACGCTGGAGCACCGCCTCGAGCAGGCCCGCCTTGGTGGGAAAGTGGTAGAGCAGGCCGGGGTGCGTGAGACCGCACCGGGCGGCGATATCGCGCAGGGAGGCTCCGCGGTAGCCGGCCTCGCCGAACATCGCGGTCGCCGTCGCGAGAATGTGCTCACGCGTTGCCGCGCCGCGCTCTGACTCGCCCATCGAGGCCCCCTTTCGACCATCGGTAAGTAACTCGCTCCCGCAACTTACCACACGGTAGGAGTTGCGCTACACTGGCGCGCGTGACCGAATCGTTTCGTGATGCGACCCTGCCTATCGCAGACCGCGTAGCCGACCTCGTCTCCCGCATGACGCTCGCCGAGAAGGTGGGCCAGATGCTCCAACTGGACGCCAAGAACGGCGTGGACGAGTACGTGCTCGAGTACACCGTCGGCTCCCTGCTGCACGCCTCGCCGGAGAACCTCGCGCGCGCCCACGAGCTGGTGCAGCAGACGCGGCTGCGCATTCCCCTGCTCATCGGCGACGACTGCATTCACGGCCACTCCTTCTTCGAGGGCGCCACGATCTTCCCGACGCAGCTAGGCATGGCGGCATCCTTCTCGGCTGATCTACTGGAGCGCGTGGCCCGCGCCACGGCCGTTGAGGTTGCGCCCACCGGCATCCACTGGACCTTCTCCCCCGTGCTGTGCATCGCTCGCGACCTGCGCTGGGGGCGCGTCGACGAGACGTTCGGCGAGGACCCGTTCCTCATCGGCGAGCTCGCCTCCGCGATGGTCCGCGGCTACCAGGGCCATGGCCTCGCCGATCCCGACGCGATCCTCGCCACCGCGAAGCACTTCGCCGGGTATTCGGAGACCCAGGGCGGTCGCGACGCGTCCGAGGCGGACATCTCGCAGCGCAAGCTTCGCTCCTGGTATCTGCCGCCTTTTGAGCGCGTGGCCCGCGAGGGCGTCGCCTCCTTCATGCTCGGGTATCAGTCAACGGACGGCATTCCGATCACCATCAACAAGTGGCTGCTCAACGACGTGCTGCGCGGCGAATGGGGCTACCAGGGCGCACTCGTCACCGACTGGGACAACGTGGGCAACCTCGTGCGCGAGCAGCGCCTGTTCCCCGACTACGCGCAGGCCGGTGCGGCCGCGGTCAATGCGGGCAACGACATGATCATGACGACTCCCGCCTTCTTCGAGGGTGCGCAGGCCGCCGTGGCGCAAGGCCTGCTGGACGAGGCGCACATCGACGCGGCCGTGGCCCGCGTGCTGACGCTCAAGTTTGAGCTTGGGCTGTTCGAGGACCCCCGCGTGCCCGACGCTGCGCGCCAGTCCGCGGTGATCGGCCAGCCCGCGCACACCGCCCTGAATCTCGAGACCGCTCGCCGCTCGCTCGTGCTGCTCCGCAACGACGGCACCCTGCCGTTGGCAGCGTCGGCCACTCGCCGCATCGCCGTGGTGGGCCCCAACGCCGACGACGCCCAGTACCAGCTTGGCGACTGGGCAGGGAACTCCGGCCAGGCGGACTGGCTGCCGGACGGGCACCGCCGCGAGCAGATCACCACAATTCTGGACGGCGTGCGCTCCCTTGTGCCCGACGCTGTGGTCACCTACGAGCGCGGGGCCGAGATCGTCGCTACGGGTCCCGATCCCGACGGCGAGTTCTACGCCGACGGCCAGCCGCGGCACCCGATCGCGATTCCGATCCCCCCGGACCCCGAGCAGATCGCCGCGGCCGTCGCCGCCGCCGAGGGCTCGGACACCGTCATCGCGGTGCTCGGCGACTGCATCTACCTGGTGGGCGAGGGTCGCTCGACGGCGACCCTCGAGCTGCAGGGCGGGCAGGTGGCGCTTCTCGATGCGCTCGTCGAGACCGGCGTTCCGGTGATCCTCGTGGTGCTCGCATCCAAGCCGCACGTGCTGCCGCCATCCGCGGAGCGCTGCGCCGCGATCATCTGGGCGGCGAACCCGGGCATGGAGGGCGGGCGGGCCGTCGCCGAGCTGATCTTCGGCGAGATCGAGCCCACCGGGCGCCTGCCCATCTCGTGGCCCCGCCACGTTGGCCAGCAGCCCACCTTCTACAACCAGATTCACGCCCAGCACGGCACGCGCTACGCGGACCTGACCCAGGAGCCGCACTTCGTTTTCGGCGAGGGCCTCTCGTACTCCTCGGTCTCGTACGACGATCTCGCGATCTCGCTGCCGCTGTTGCGCCCGGAGGACACCGTGCGGGCCTCGGTGCTCGTGACCAACACCGGCAACCGCCCGGTGCTTGAGACCGTGCAGGCCTACGTCCGCGACGTCAACACCTCCGCAACCTGGGCGGACAGGGAGTTCAAGGCGTTCGCGCAGGTATCCCTGGCGCCCGGCGAGAGTGAGCGTGTGGCGATCGAGATCCCGGTCTCCGCATGCACCATCGTGACCGCAGACGGCCGCCGGGTCGTGGAGCCCGGCGCGTTCGAGCTGCTCGTCGGCCCGTCCTCTCGCCTCGATGATCTGCTCGTCGCTCCCTTCGAGGTCAAGGTCTAGTGGCGGACGCCCGGGCTGAGGCCCCTGCCACCCCCGCGCTGAGCCGCGCGCGGCTTGGCGTGACGCTGCTCTTCGTCACGAACGGCCTCATCTGGTCCAACTTGGCGCCGCGCTACCCCGAGATCAGGCGCGGGCTGGGCCTCAGCTATGCGCAGTTCGGCACCGCCGTGATGTTCGGCGCCGTGGGTGCGATGGTCGTGGGACTCACCGCAGCGGCAGTCATCCGCCGCTACCGCTCATCGCGAGTCGCCGTGGTCTCGATGATCCTCATGGCGGTGTTCGCGCTGCTGGCGTCGCTCGCGCCCAACGGCATCCTGTTCGCCGCCGCGCTGTTCGGCGTAGGCGCGATCGACTCCATCGCGGACGTCGCCCAGAACTCCCACGGGCTGCGAGTGCAGCGAGAACTGAAGCGATCGATCATCAACGCGTTCCACGCGATGTGGTCCATCGGCGCCGTGCTCGGCGGCCTCATGGGCGCGGCCGCCGCCGGTCTCCACATCCCGGTCCCGATTCACTTCGCGGGCGTCGCGGTCATCGTCGCGATCGTCAACGTGGTCGGCTACCGGATGCTGCTCCCAGGTGACGACCCCGTGCCCCCGGCGACCGCAGCGTCGGGCGGAGGCGGACTGAAGGCCGTCGCCGTGCGCGTCTGGCTGATCCTTGGCGCGCTGGCGGTCGTCGCGATCGCGGGCGGCTGGGTCGAGGACGCGGGCGGCACGTGGTCCGCGAGCTATCTCAAGGACGAGTTGGGCGCTGGCCCCACGATCGCCGCGCTCGGCTTTGTGGCGCTCATGACGATGCAGACGATCGGGCGGCTCATCGGCGACCGCATGGTGGATCGCTTTGGGCAGCGGACCGTGGCGCGGGCGGGCGGAGTGCTCGTGGTGATCGGCATGGGTCCCGCGCTGCTGTGGCCGTCGATTCCCCTCACGATCGTGGGCTTTGGGCTAGCGGGGCTAGGCGTGGCGACCACCATCCCGGCCGCGATGCACGAGGCAGACGAACTGCCCGGCTTCCGCGTTGGGACCGGCCTCACGATCCTGTCGTGGACACTACGGCTGGGCTTCCTGCTCTCCCCCGTGCTCGTGGGGCTCATTGCGGACGCGTACTCGCTGCGCGTGGGCCTGACGCTCATGATCGTGGCGGGCGTGGTGATCGCGGTGTTCTCGCAGGCGCTGTCGCAGAGGCCGCGCGGGCGTGCGCTTGAGGTGGACGCGGTGGAGCCCCACGGCGCTCTGTAGAGGTAGCGCTCTCTAGACCTCGACCTCCTGGCCGTTCGGCACCAGTTCCAGCTGCACGTTTGCCGCGCCCGCGATGCGCTGCACCATGGCGTTCTGCCCAAAATCGCTCGCGAAGATCTCGTGGATCTGGATCGCCCTGCGCGGGGCTACGGTGCGCACGAAGTCCATGGCGCCTCCCGTGGTGTGCCATGGGCCAGAGGTCGGCAGCAACAGCACCTCAATAGGCTCCCCGGGGGCAAAGAACGAGTCGCCGGGGTGGTAGACCCTGCCATCTACCAGGTACGCGACGTTCTCGCCCGTGTCCATGTCGGGGTGGATCTCCGCGTGCTTGCCGCCGAAGACCCGCACCCCAAAGCCTCCCGCCACGAGCTCGTCTCCCTGCACTACCGAGGTGAGCGTGCCCGCAAACCCGGCACCAGCGTCGGGCATAGCGTTGCGCACTTCCTCAGCCACGCTGCGAGGGGCCCACACCGAGAGGTCCGCGCGCGCTACGAGCGCTTCCGCGAGCATCGCCGGGTCCACGTGGTCGCGGTGGCCGTGTGTCACGAGCAAAGCCGCCGTGGAGGCGAGCAACTCCGCCGCGCGGGGCTCCATGGGGGTGGGGTCGATGAGTACCCGGCGCTCGCCGTCAGTGATGAGGACGCATGCCTGGGTGAACTTGGTGAGGCGCATTCCACCACGCTACGCCCTCGCATGCTCTCGGTACATACGGGTCGTTTCCCGCGCGGGAAACGACCTCGTTGTACCGAGAGCGAGCGGGATCAGGAGCGGGACGGCGAGGATCGCCGCACGTGGGAGCGCGCATGCTCCACCGCGGGCTCGAGGGCGTCGAAGAGGTGCCTCTCGTCACGCAGCGCGGCGAGCACGCCCACCCGCGTGGCGAGCTCGAGGTGCTGCGGCTGGATGCCCTTGACGATCACCGTCACTCCACGCCTCTCCAGCCCGGCCACGAGCTCCGCGAGCACCTGGGCGCCGGTGGAATCCATGAGCTGCACCTGCGACATTCTGAGGATCACCACGCTCACCCCCTCGGTGGCGGCCACGCGATCCAGCACTCGCTCGGCCGCGCCAAAGAACAGCGCCCCATCGATGCGGAACAGGGCGATGCTCTCGTCCCATGGCGCCGGCGGACCCGGAAGTTCCTCGCGGTGTACTCCGGCAGAGCGGGCGAGCGTGCGCAACGCGAACACGGCCGCGACCAGCACCCCGATGATCACCGCGTAGATGAGGTCCACCGCCACCGTCACGCCGGCCGTCACGGCGAATACCAGGGCATTCTGTCGTGAGGTGCGGATCACTGTCATGACCGAGCGCCGCGGCACCATCGTCGCCGCGGTCACCATGAGGATCCCCGCGAGCGCGGCGAGCGGGACGTTCGCCACGAGCACCCCAGCCACGGTCACGATGACGAGCAGGGTCAGCGCGTGCATGATGGCCGCGAGCCGCGTCCTCGCGCCCGAGCGCACGTTCACGGCGGTGCGAGCGATCGCGCCGGTCGCCGGCATTCCCCCAAACAGGCCCGACGCTATGGAGGCCAGTCCCTGGCCCACCAGTTCGCGGTCCCCGTCATAGCGGCCGGTGTCAGAGTGCAGGGAGGCGACGCGGGCTGAGAGGAGCGACTCGATTCCGGCGAGGGCGGCGATGGTGAGCGCCGGGGCCGCGAGCGCGGCGAGCGCGTGGGGGGTGATCGCGGGAAACGAAGGGATCGGGAGTCCCTTGGGAAGCTCACCGATCACGGGCACCGCGGCGCCGGTGATCGCGACTCCTGCGGTCACGACCACGATCGCGATCATCGAGCCCGGGATCTTGGGCCCGAACCTGCGCACCCCCAGCATGATCGAAGCCACCACGGCGACTATCAGCAGCGTCGGCCATGCTGAGGTGAGGGAGGACCGCCGCACCGCGTCTATCGCCGCGAGTGCCGCGTTGGTCTGATGCGAAGTGGCGGGAAGGCCCAGGGCGGCCGGCACCTGCTGGAGGAAGATGATGACCGCGATGCCCACGGTGAAGCCCTCGATAACGGGCCACGGTATGGCTCCGACGATGGACCCGAGCCGCAGCACGCCCGCGGCCACGACGATGACGCCCGCCATGAGGGTCACGGTCGCGAGCGCGCCGGTCCCGTGCGCGGCGACCACGGGCGCGAGCACCACGACCATGGCGCCGGTGGGCCCCGAGACCTGCACGTTGGAGCCGCCGAAGATCGCGGCGACGACGCCCGCGACGATGGCCGTGACGATTCCGGCCTCCGCCCCCACACCCGACGAGACGCCGAACGCCAGCGCCAAAGGCAGCGCGACCACGCCAACGGTGAGGCCCGCGAGCGCGTCGATGCGCCAGGTGTGTCGCAGGTCGGCGTAGTCAGAGCGGCCGGGCAGCAGCGACCTCAGTTGCGCGCTCATTCGGCGGCGGCCACCATCGCCTGGCGGGTCGCGAGCACCTCCCTCAGCAAAGACCGCGCCGCGGCGAGCAGGTCCGAGACGCCATCGTGCGCGAGTCGGTAGAAGACCTCGGAGCCACGGCGCTCGGAACTCACGAGGTCATAGCCGCGCAGCACGCGCAGGTGCTGCGATACGTGCGAGGCCTCGAGCCCGGTCTCGGCGATGAGCCTGGCAACTCCCAACTCGCCGCCCGCGTCTAGCAGTTCGAGAAGGCGAATGCGCACCGGGTGGGCGAGGCCCTTGAAGAGCTCGGCCTTGACGATGTTGAGCGGGCGTCCGGAGTCCATGGAGTCGCCTTTCCTGATATGACGGTTCCATCATATCGCGATATCGAGTGGGCGGTGCCCGCGAAGGCGGAGCCCACGCCGGATGCGCCAACTTGAGCCCGAATGGGTCCTCAGTGTCGCGAAACTCGCTCCTCGCGACACTCAAGACCCATTCCAGGCTGGACGGAACGGCGACCAGCGACCAGCGACCAGCGACCAGCCACGCGAACCGGGAATGAATCGCCGCGCCATGCGTTATTACATGCAAACGCATATAATTGGGTCCAGAACCCCGGACCCAGAACCCGCAAGGAGCCTCCCATGCAGTTCGGCATCATGTCCGTCAGCGACATCACCCGCGATCCCGTCACCGGCTACACCCCGAGCGAGGCCGAGCGGATCGACGCGATCGTGAAGATCGCCAAGAAGGCCGAAGAGGTCGGCCTCGACGTCTTCGCGATCGGCGAGCACCACAACCCGCCCTTCTTCAGCAGTTCCCCCACCACCCTCCTGGCCGCGATCGGCGCCCAGACGAGCACCATCCAGCTCACGACCTCCACCACCCTCATCACCACGAACGACCCCGTGCGCCTCGCCGAGGAGTACGCGATGCTGCAGCACCTCACCAAAGGCCGCATGGACCTCATGCTCGGCCGCGGCAACACGGCGCCCGTCTACCCGTGGTTCGGCCAGGACATCCGCCAGGGACTCCCACTCGCGCTCGAGAACTACAACCTGCTGCACCGCCTGTGGCGCGAGGATGTCGTGGACTGGGAAGGCACCTTCCGCACCCCGCTGCAGGGCTTCACCTCCACGCCGCGCCCCCTCGACGACGTGCCGCCGTTCGTGTGGCACGGCTCCATCCGCACCCCGGAGATCGCCGAGCAGGCCGCGTTCTACGGCAACGGCTTCTTCGCGAACCACATCTTCTGGCCCAAGGAGCACACGCAGCGGATGGTGGAGTTCTACCGCCGCCGCTTCGAGGCGTACGGCCACGGCACCGCCAAGCAGGCTATCGTCGGGCTGGGCGGCCACATCTTCGTGGGCAAGACATCGCAGGACGCGGTCAAGCAGTTCCGCCCGTACTTCAACGAGGCCCCTGTCTACGGCCACGGCCCGACGCTGGAGGAGTTCGCTTCGATGACCCCCATGACCGTCGGTTCCGTTCAGGAGGTCATCGACAGGACCCTCACGTTCCGCGAGTACGTCGGCGATTACCAGCGCCAGATGTTCCTCGGCGACCACTCCGGGCTGCCGCTCAATGTGGTCCTGGACCAGCTCGAGCTCATCGGCGGAGAGGTGGTGCCCGTGCTGCGCAAGGAGATGGAGAGCCGTCGCGATCCCGAGGCTCCCGCGAACCCGCCAACGCACGCCGAGCTGGTCAAGGCCAAGTACGGCGACGCCGAGCCGCGTCAGCCACGCCCCAACGCCAACCGCGGCGACAACGTGACCGGTGGCTCGCCCTACCAGGACAGCGAGCAGGTTGCGGAAGCCTCCGCGGTGTCGTGATGGGAGCGAGACTCGCGAACGACGCATGGGAGGGAGTGCTCACCGCGCACGCCGTCCTCATGCGCCAGTTCGCGGAACGCGACGTGTGGCAGGGCGCATCTCTCCGCGAATACGACGTGCTCTACACGCTGTCCAAGTGCGGCGAGGGGCAGCGCATCAGCGACCTGCGCGAGCACGTCCTCTTGAGTCAGCCTGCCCTGTCGCGCCTGGTAGATCGCCTTGTGGAGAAGGGCCTCGTCTCGCGCTGCGAGGATCCGCTCGACGCCCGCGCCGTCCGCATCTCGCTCACACACGCGGGCCTTGACCTGCAGCGAAGCATCGGTCGCGCCCATGCGGCCGACGTCGCCGCAGCGATGGCCGCGCTCACGGACGAGGAACTTCAGGACCTCGCCAGACTCACCGCCAAACTTGTCTCCAAGAGGGAGCAGTCATGACCGAATTCACCATCGTCGTCGTCAACGCGGGAGCGTCGGATCCCAGCTCCACGCGCCTGCTCGCGGACCGCGCCGCGCAGCGGGTCTCGAGCCTCGCCAAGGAGCGCGGCCACGAGGTCGCCGTGCAGACCATTGACCTGCGCGAGCTCCTCCCCGAGCTTCCCGCCGCGCTGTCGAGCCAGCTGCTCGGGCCCAAGTTCCAGGCCGCGATCGGCGCGCTCGCGCAAGCGGACGCCGTGGTCGCGGCGACCCCCGTCTACAAGGCGGGTGCCTCCGGCCTGTTCACGAGCTTCTTCCAGGTGCTCGACAACGACCTGCTCATCGGCAAGCCCGTGGTGCTTGCGGCCACGGCCGGCACGGCGCGTCACGCCCTGGTCGTCGACGAGGAGCTGCGCGCGCTGTTCGCCTACCTGCGCACCCTCCCGGTTCCCACGAGTCTGTTCGCCTCGACCGAGGACTGGAACGACAAGGCGCTCGGCGAGCGCATCGACCGCGCCGCATTCGAGGTCGTCCTGCTCATGGAGTCCGGCTTCGCCCGCTCCGTCAAGGACGAGTCCTGGAAGCGGTACCAGCACGAATACGGCTCGGCCGGGGGCACGGAGCTCAGCATCGACCTGAGCAGCGACCTGATGCGCCTCGCCCAAGGCGGCAAATCGAAGCCGCGGGACGCGCAGAAGTGAGCCAGCGTCGGGCCGTATTTCTTGACGTGGACGGAACGTACGCCCTCCACGGCAGGGTGCCCGACGCTCACGTGGGGGCGGTTCGCGCGGCCAGGGCGGCGGGGCACAAGGTCTTCCTGTGCACCGGGCGGCCCGTGTCCGCCCTGCCGCACTCGTTGACGGCGGCCGGGTTCGACGGCTTTGTGTGCGCGGCCGGGGCGTACGCGGAGATCGACGGCGAGACGATCGCGGACGTGAACTTTGAGCCGGAGTCCGCCGCGGCGCTGTTCGCGCTGCTCGACGAGCACGAGGTGCTGTACATCATCGAGAACTCGCGCGAGCTGCTGCTGAGACGCGGTGCCGCGCACCTCATGACGCGCGCCCTCGGCGCGTACGGCGGAGAGAACGCCGAGCTGCGCATCGAAATCGTCGACGACCTGACCGATGTGCCGGTGGCGAAGGTGATCTGCTTTGGCGGGGACCGCGCGCTGACCGACATCATCGCGCCGCTCGCGCCCGCCGTGGCCGTGGTGCCGAACTCGATTCCCGATTTGGGCGCGGGTGCGGGCGAGGTGTTCCAGGCACACATCAACAAGGCGGTGGGCATCCGAGCCGTGATCGAAGAACTCGGGATGTCGCGCGAGCAGGTGGTGGCGTTCGGCGACGGGCTCAACGACCTAGAGATGCTCGAGTTCGCCCGGCTCGCCGTGGCGATCGAGGGCTCCGATCCGCGCGTGATCGCCGCCGCCGACCGTGTGATCCCGGGGCCAGAGCGCGCGGGACTCGCGCCCGCATTCGCTGAACTGGGGCTGGTCTAGGAGCTCACGGCCGCACCTAGGGAGCGGGGATGTCGATCTGCGTGACCGGCGAGCGGTTTCCTGCCGCGTCGAGCCCGAACAGGCAGTACGTCGCGGGCATGTCCGCCGGCTCCACCCACGTGAAGAAGGTCAGCGACGACTGGAACGCGTCCGTGTCGTCGCAGTCCACCGTGCCCTCTGGTCCCAGCACGTAGCGAATGGTCGAGATCTCCGGCGGATTGAAGTGCGGGTGGATGATCACGGCACCGTCGTCCTGGCGCTCAAGCGACGCGTCCGCGGGGAAGATCGGCGGCGTCTCGTCCACCTGGAAGATCACGGAGGCTGCGCCCGCGTAGTCGTCACCGTTCACGGCGCACAGCAGATACCAGCCCTCGGTGTCGGGAAGCACGGGTTCGACCAGGGTGCCCTTGTCCTCCCAGGCCTCGCCTGCAACCTCAAGGGTCGCCGACGGCGCCTGCGCGTAGGTGGCGGGATCCGTGCAGACGCCGCCATCGCCAAGGGGCACCAGCGAGTACCGGAACGTGTTCACCGTGGCTCCCACGAAGTTCGCCCAGGGCACTCGCTCCGAGACATTTGGCGTGGTGCCGCCTTGGAATGTGCCGCCGCCGCTGGTGGTCCAGATGCTCGACGTCGGCAGCGGACAGTCGTCAGAGAGCGAAAACTCACCGGTGGCCGAGTCGAAGCAGCGGCCGATCCCGGCTACGGACTGCGCATAGCTCGTCTCCTCGACCATCGTCACGGTGCCGTCCGCATCCACCTGGCACGGCCGGTTGATGGCGCAGGCGCCGCCCTCCGCCTGGGACGTGCCCCAACTGGTGGTGTTGATCATCGCCACGATCTGCGCGGGGGCGCCCGCAGCGTCGGTCTGGAACAGCGGCGAGCCCGACGACCCCTGGATGATTCCGGGGCAGTCGTTTGACCACACGTTCTGCCACAGCCAGTGGAACTCGATGAGGGTGTGCTGCTCGCCGAGCGTGCAGGCGCCCTTGCGCATCACCCATTGGTAATCCATCAGGTCCTGCACCGGTACCCCGATGTTGACCACGCTGGCGCCGCCTGCCGGTTCGGCGTCCGCGATCGGCACCGGATTCACGCCCGCCTGCTCGAGCTCGCCGAGCGTGGCGTCTAGGCGCACGATTCCCGTGTCGGTGAGGCGCATGGTCGAGTAGGCGAGCTCCACAACGGGCACCGTGTACGTGTTCTCGAGGTTGCCTTCGGCGCGGAAGAACTCGGCGTCGCCGAACCACTCAAGGGCGGTGGTGGTTCCCTGCGCGGAGCGCCCAATGTCGCCAACGCAGTGGCCGTTCGTGAGGACGTACGCGGGCCCCGTCGGCACGCCCGTGTCGATGAGGGTTCCCGTGCAGTTGCCGCCCGCGTTCATGGTGGCAACACCGGAGAACGCCTCGAGTTCGGCGAGAGGCAGCGCGGGCGCGACGTCGGGCAGCGCGGATGGCGGTTCTGCCGTCTCGGCGAGGGACGGGTCGGGAGAGGTCTCTTGGTCCATGTCCGTGCAGCCGGTGGCTACCAGCACCAACGCGGTGACCGACGCCGCTGCCGCCAGAATCCTGCGCATAGCCCCCTCGCTTTCGTCGCTTCTAGCGCCCACTATGGCACGGCCTGCGTGACGAGGCACCGGGAGGAATGGGCGTACCCCTGGCCGGGTTGCACCCCACGAGGCGTGCGAAGGGCACGTGTGCGTGGGGCAGGAGGAAGCGCGTATGCCTGACCGGGTCGCCATCCTTGGCGCGGGCGCGCTCGGCAGGGTGCTCGCGCGGCTCGCGGCCGCGGCGGGGTATGACGTGAGGATCGCCGGCTCTGGTGACCCCAAGTTCATCGCGCTCTCCGTTCAGATTGAGGCGCCGGGCGCGGTCGCCACCACGAGCCTCGAGGCCATCGCGGACGCCCAGATCGTCATCCTCGCGGTGCCCCTTCACCGGGTGCTCGAGCTCCCGCCGCTCGCTGGCCACACGGTCATCGACGCGACGAACTACTGGAAGGACGTCGACGGCGAACTCCCCGAGTTCGCGGACCATCCCGGCGGCACATCCGTCGCGGTCGCGTCGGCCCTTCCTGGGGCGCATGTGGTCAAGTCGCTCAATCACGTGAGCGCTGCAGATCTCGCGCAGCACGCGCGAGACGGCAGGCCGATCGCCATCGGCATCGCGACCAACCACAACCACTCGGCGGCGATTGTGGAGGACTTCGTGAGCGCCTTGGGCTTTGTGCCGGTTGTCCTTGGCGGACTCGACCAGGGTGTGGCGCTGCAGCCAGGATCGGCCGCGTTTGGCCGGGCGCTGACGCGAGAATCGCTCCTCAGGGCCGCGGAAGGCTAGCGTCTAGGCATGGCCGAGACCACGATCATCCGCAACGACGAGCGCAACCGCTACGAGATTCAGGTGGATGGAGAGCTCGCGGGCTTCACCGACTTCATCGCCGGAGACGGCGGAATCGCCTTCACCCACACCGAGACGCTCCCCGCCTTCTCGGGGCGGGGCCTTGGCCTCGAACTCGCCAAAGGCGCCATCGCCGACGCCGTGTCGCGACAGCTGACGATCACTCCCCTGTGCCCGTTCATCCGCCGCTACCTGGAGCGCAACGAGGTGCCGGGCGCAGACGTGAACTTCCCCGAGCAGCGCTAGCCGTTCAGGTCCCGGCGCGCGGAGGCCGCATCGGCCAAGATGGAACTATGCCCACCCAACTGGAGCTCATCGCCAAGGGCGAGGAGCGCGGCCTGCGTGGGTCGATGTGGGTGTCCATCGCGCTGACCGCCGTCACCGCTGCGGTGGGTCTGGTCGTATCCAGCCAGCTGCTGATCCTCGAGGCGGCCTTCGGCACGATTGGCCTGCTGTCCACGTGGATGGCGCTCGCGGCCTCGCGCGCGGCCGAGCGCGGCCCCACCCGGCGCTATCCCTTTGGGCTGGACTCGCTGACGCCGCTCGTGGTCGCGATCCAAGGCGTCGCGCTGGGCGCCACCCTCGTGTACGCGGCGGTGACCGCGGTTGCGGACATTCTCGACGGCGGGCATCCGGTCAACGCTGGTGTTGTCGCCGTGATGGCTGGCGTGGCAGGCCTGGTGGGCGTGGGCTTTGCGGCGTGGCTGCGACGCATCAAGCCGGGAAGTGACCTCATCTCATCCGAGGCGCACCAGTGGCGAGCCGGCGGCGTGCGCGCCCTCGTGGCCGCGGTCGGCGCCGCACTTGGCGCGATCGCCGTATCTCGCGGGGCCCCCTTCACCGATTACGTCGACTCGGCACTCGTGCTCCTCGCGTGCGCACTCGTTGTTCCGGTACCGGTCAAGCTGGTGCGTCACGGCGTCAACGAACTGCTCGAGGGCCTTCCCGACCGCTCAACCATGGCGGCACTCGAGGACGCGGTCGCCACCGTCACGGCGTCGCTCGACCTGCCCCAGCCGCAGGTTCGCGCCACCAAGCTGGGCCTCAAGGTCTACCTCGACGTGCGCTACGTGGTCGTCTCCCCGGATGTCACCATCGGCTTCGAGGACCAGGTGCGGCGCGCCATGGCCGACGCTGTGGCCCACCTTCCGCTCGATGTGTGGGCCACGGTGCAGCTCACCTTGGGCGGCGACGAGTAGGGCCCACTCGCACCCCGGCACGGGGCTGGGATCGACGCGCTTCGTTGTTTATTGCCATCATTGCATTATTGCTATGCTTGCATCCGTCGTCACTGATGCTGAGGGAGCACGCACATGGCACTCGACATGGAACTCGCCACGCCGGAACCAAGCCGCCGCACGATTGTGCGGTCCGCTGCGTGGGCGCTGCCCGCGATAGCACTCGCCACCTCGTTGCCGGCGGCCGCGGCCTCCGGACCGATCGCCGCGGGCCCCTTCTCCGTGGCCGGCACGTGCTACTCGCGCACGCAGAAGGGCGTCGCGTACGAATTCAGGATCAGGTGGAACTTCGCGCTCGGAGCGGCCGGGCTCCCGGCCGGCACCCTCGTGATCATCGAGACCAAGGGCGGTGTGTACAACCACGCCTACCAGGTCACCGGCAGCGCCCTCTCGACGCCGACAGTCACCAACAGCGGCGGGGTGAGGACCAGTACCTACGTCCTTGGGAGCCAGGTCTACTCGCTCGACGACATGATCACCGGGTTCTACGCGTCGGCCTACGTCGGCGGCGTCGTGTGGTCTTGCTCGGTGACCATCGTGCTCCCCTCCGGGTATGTCGCCAGTTCCGGATCCGTGGCGTATGCAGAGGTGGGCGAGACGCAGCAGGGTCAGCTCCAGTGCGCTTAGCCCCAGCTCCTCGCGCCCGGCTGCTGTACTCGGTCAGAGTGTGGGCGGCACGGCGAGATCGATGAGGTCCGCGCCCAGCTGATTGCCCGTTCGCGTTGGCTCCAAGTCGCCGCTCTCGAAGCGGTCGCGGACCATGAGGATGGTGGAGATCCAGATAGAGAACACGGTGCCGGCGCGCGCACGCGGCGCCAGGTCGCCGGGCTTTGCCCCGGACCTCTGGGCCGCTGAAGCCGCGATCCGGTCCTGGGCGAGCACCCACTGGTGCATGACGTGTCCCGCGACCTCGGCGTTGCCAGAGGCGAGCATCTCTGCCATCGGGTGCAGGTCCGCCATGGACCCGAACGAGCGATCCGGCCAACCTTGCGCGTCGAGCTCGGCGAGTGCGTGCCTCACGCTCGCCGCCAGCGCCTCCTCGATGGGCCGCGCGTTGAGCGCATCGACGAAAGCCTCGAGCCAGCCGTCGAACTGCGCCAGCATGATCGCTGCCTTCGAGGGAAAGTGCAGGTAGATCGTGCGAATCGCCACGTCCGCGAGCTCCGCGATGTCCTCCATCGACGTGTTGTCGTATCCGCGCGTGGCCAGCAGCTCCTCGCCCGCAGCCGCGATCCGGGCGCGTGTCGCGGCCTTGCGTCGGTCAAACCGCGACTCGGCGGGCTCTGTCATAGGGAAACGGTAGCGGCAGCGGGTTCGCCTCACGGGAGGCGGCGGTCCTCAGCGCGCCAGCGCACGCTCGAGGAAATGGGTCAGATCCGCCAACTCCCGCTCGCTCACCGAGTGCGGCAGCCCCGGGTAGATGTGCACTTCAAGATCCGCGTGCTCAGGCAGGAACGCCTCCGTCACGGCGATGGCGGCGTCCGGAATCACCGGGTCGGCGTCGCCCCGACCCCAGAACACGGGACGTTGTGCGACAGCAAGCGCGGCGTCGGCCGGAAGCGCGCCGGGGGCGACGTAGCCGCTCAGGATCGCCGCGGCATGCACGCGCTCTGGGCGAGTGCGCAGCAGCTGCGAGGCCATGAGCCCTCCCTGGGAGAAACCGATGGGGATCAGCGGCGTGGGCGCGGGGATCGCGTCGTCGAGGAACTCCCAGAGGGACTCCGTGGCAGCGCCGATGCGGTCGAGGTTCCCGAATGAGTCCTCTGTATCCAGCTGATACCAGGCATAACCGAAGCTTGGGTGCCGCAGCGGGGCGCGCACGGAGGCCCATGCGAGGCCACGCGGAAGGTACCGCGCGAGGCCCGCAAGGTCGTTCTCGTCGGAGCCCCAGCCGTGCAAGAACACCGCTGTGGGGCCGGGAAGCGACCCGTATGAACCGACAGCGTGGAGGGTCACGAGGCATCCCCCGCGGCGAACACGCGCTCACCCTCGACGAAGGTCTGCAGTACGCGCGTCTCGCCAATGGCCTGTTGCGGTCCGGCAAAGGGATCTCGATCCAGCACCGCGAGGTCCGCGAGCTTGCCCACCTCGATGGTTCCCGTCTCCGCGTCCAGGTGGTTCACATGGGCGGACCCAGCCGTGTACGCGGTGAGCGCGCGGCGCAGCGTCAGCGCCTGTCCCGGGAGGAACGGCTCCTGCTCCCCCTCGTCCGGGGCCCATCGGTTCACGGCGGTGTGGATCGCGGCGAGCGGGTCCGGGCTTGAGACCGGCCAGTCGCTCCCGGCAGCGAGACGTGCGCCGGATCGAGCGAGCTCGCCGAACGGGTACTGCCACGCCCCCCGCACCTCCCCAAGGAACGGCAGCGTGAGCTCGGTCATCTGCGGCTCGTACGTGGCCCACAGGGCCTGCATGTTGGCGGTGACATCAAGGGCGGCGAAGCGCGGGATGTCCTCGGGATGCACCACCTGGATGTGGGCGATGTGATGGCGGGTATCGCGGCGCCCATTGCGCTCCAGAGCGTGCCCGACGGCGTCGAGGCACTCGCGCGTTGCACGGTCCCCGATCGCGTGGAAGTGCACTTGGAAGCCGCGGGCGTCCAGCTCGGCGACGGCGCGGTTCAGGAGGTCCGGCTCCACGAAGGAGATGCCGTCGTTGCTCGTGGAATGGCCGTGCCCATCCTCATACGGGGAGAGCATGGCGGCCGTGAAGTTCTCGGCGACGCCATCCTGCATGATCTTGACGCTCGTTGGGGCGAATCGCCCGGCCGCGAGGGTCGCGCGCCGCTCCTCGAGCTCGCCGATCTGCTCGAGTCCGCGGTCCCGGTCCCACCACAGGGCCCCCACCACACGGGCAGTTAACGACCCCTGTGTACCGAGAGAGTGATAGGCGGGGCCGGGGTCCCGCATGTCCGCATAGTCGCCCACGATCGCGTCCTGCCACGCGGTGATGCCAAATCCGTGCAGGTGCTGCTGCGCCGCGAGGAGCGCTCTGGCCCGCTCGTCCACGGTGGTCTGGGGAATGAGGGCGCCTACCAGGGCCATCGCGCCTTCGTGGAGGGTGCCGGTGGCGTTGCCGGCGGCGTCGCGCTCGATGCGCCCGTCTCGCGGATCCGGCGTCGCGCGGGTGATGCCCGCTAGTTCAAGGGCGCGCGAGTTGACCCACGCGCCGTGCGCGTCGCGGTTGATGAGGAACACCGGGCGATCGGACACGGCGGCGTCCAGGAGGGACGCCTCCGGCGTGCCGCCGGGGAACATCGACATGTACCAGCCCCCGCCCGTGATCCATGACTCATGCGGGCGCGCGGCCGCGTACTCGGCGACGATGGCCACGGCCTCCGGTCCGGTGGCGGCGCCTCGCAGGTTGCAACTGAGCAGGCTCATCCCGCCTTGGTACGGGTGGACGTGCGCGTCCTGGAAGCCGGGGATCAGCAGCCCACCGTGTAGCTCTACAACGTCGGTACCAGGCCCGATGAGGTCACGAACCTCATCTCCACCAACCGCGACCACCCGGCCACCGGCGACGGCGACGGCGGAAGCGGGTCTGGAAGCAGCGTCGGGCAGAAAGACGGAACCACCGACGAAGGCGAGGTCTGCGTGCACGCGCCTATGCTCCCATCCGGTGCCAGGTCGCGTACTTGGGCTCGCGGCCGCGGCCCGTGGAGCGCGAAGCGAGGCGGCGCCCAACGTACGGGAGCATGTGGACGCGAACGTACCGCGCCTCGGACCGGAGGGTCGCTCCAGGCGCCGGGTCGCCCTCCGGCGGCGGGTCGGTGGGGTAACCGAGCGCCGTCAGCACCGCGGCCGCCACGCGCGCGTGACCGAGGGGCCCCAAGTGCAGGCGGTCGTCGGCCCAATAGCGGAAGTCGCGGATGTCCTCGTCTTCCCAATTGCTGATGAGCCGATTGCCCGTTCTCGCCACGAGCCCGAGCGCCGCCTCCATGTACGCGTCCCCGCGCCCGTCCATGAGCCGCGCCAGGGGCAGCCGCGGCGTGGGGTGCGCTCCCGTGACGAACACCAGCGGGACCCCCGCCTCGCGGCACGCGTCCACGGCCCGCTGCGTGAGCCGCATCATCTTCTTCACGCTGAAGGTTGGGCGGAGCATGTCGTTGCCGCCGCCGTTGAACAGGATCAGGTCGGGTTGGGGGTCGAGCGCGAGGGCGGCGTCCAGCTGGGTGGTGGCGATGGGTTTGAGGATGCGCCCGCGGATCGCAAAGTTCGCGTAGTAGACCGGCTCGTCGAGGCGCTGGGCGAGCGCGTGTGCCACCCGGTCCGCCCAGCCGCGCGGCTCGCCGTGCTCGTCCTCGTCGCCGACGCCCTCCATGAAGCTGTCACCGACGGCCGCAATTCGCACCCATCGATCGTATGCCGATGGGGCGCCTACCTGCGTTGTACTACACCTGCACGGCGGTCCAACTGGGGTGCTTGGGGCTGCGGCCGTCGCCCGAGGACCTTCCGAGGATGCGCCGACCCACCCACGGTGCCGCGTACCGCACGCCATACGCCGCGTCGCCGCGCCTGGTGCGTGGGGGCGCGGGGCTTCCCGGTGGCGGGGTCGGCGTCGCGACACCGAGCGCAGTGAGCACTATCGCGGCAACGCGCTCGTGGCCAAGCGAGTTCAGATGTAGCCGATCCTCCGACCAATAGCGCGCGTCACGCAGCTCCTCATCGTCGAAACAGCTGATGAAGCTGGCACCCGCAATCCCGGCTATCAGTCCTGGTATAGCGTCGGTGAGTTCACGCCCGCGGCCGTTGAAGGTGGCGCCCATGGGGAGCCGGTCGCTCGGGTTGGGCCCGCTGAGGATCAGGAGGTCCACACCCGCCTCGGCGGTGCGCTCCACGACTCGCGCCAACAACTCGGTGCAGCGCTGCGTCGAATACCCGCGGCGCATCATGTCGTTGCCGCCGCCGTTGATCACCAGCAGATCGGGCTTGGGCTCCAGTGCGAGCGCCGCATCCACCTGCTCGGTGGCGATGGGTTCCAGGAGGCGCCCGCGGACCGCGAAGTTCGCGTAGAAGACGTGCTCCAGGCCGTTGACCGCGAGTCCCTCGGCCACGCGATCCGCCCAGCCACGAACGGAGCCGTCGGCCTGCTCATCGCCGACGCCCTCGATGAAGCTGTCCCCCACGAAAGCGATTCGCACGGATGAATCCTACGGGCGGCCGGCGCGCATGGGCATGCCCCCGTTGCCAATGTCACATCGCGCACACTGCACGGGCCGACGCTGCCTCCAGTGACGCCCGCACGTCCAGCACTCGCTGGTTGCGGCTGCCGCGGAACTGCAGCGTCAGGTCTCGCTCCCCCGCCAGATACGGCCCGTCCACGAGCACGTCGCACGCGCGGAGCAGCTCCAGCTTGTCCCCTCCCTCGGCGCAGAGCTGCTCGAACGTGTAGCCCGACCACGCCCACACGTCCTTGGACCCGCCGAACTCCTCACGCACCGCCGCCACCAACGAAAGGCACACGCCGGTGTTGAGGAACGGCTCGCCGCCCAGGAGCGACAGCCCCTGGACGGCCGGGTGCGCGAGGTCGCCGAGGATCCGCGCCTCGAGCTCGCCGTCGTAGGGTCGCCCGTAGCGGAAGCTCCACGCGGCCTCGTTGAAGCAGCCCTCGCACTTGAACAGGCAACCGCTCACGTACAGGGCGCAGCGCACCCCCTCGCCATCCACGAACGTGAACGGCTTGTAGTCCGCGACGAAGCTTTGGCTCACGCGCTCGCTTCGCCACAGCGTCGGGTCTGGTGCAAGGGGCATGGCTACGGAACTCGGGTTCTACCAGGCATGTGCTTGACGCGTGAGGCGATCTCCTGGTGGCGACCGTGCACCATGGGCCGCTGCTGGGGGTTGCCGAGGTAGCCGCACGTGCGCTTCACGACGTCGCACGTGCGCGGGTCCTCATTCCCGCACTCCGGGCACGAGAATCCACGCTCGGTGGGGTTGAAGTCGCCCGAGAAGCCACACTCGTAGCAGCGGTCGATGGGCGTGTTGGTACCCAGGTAGCCCACGCGGTCATAGGCGTAGTCCCACACCGCCTCGAGCGCCTTGGGGTTCTGCTGCAGCACCGGGTATTCGCAGTAGTGAATGAACCCGCCCGTCGCGAGGTCCGCGTAGGGCGCCTCGAAGTCCAGCTTCTCGAAGGGAGTTGGGCTCTTGCGCACGTCGTAGTGGAAGGAGTTCGTGTAGTAGTCCTTGTCCGTGATGTCCGCGACCTCGCCGAACCGCTCCTTGTCCATGCGGCAGAAGCGGTCGGTGAGGCTTTCGCTCGGCGTCGAGTACACGCTGACCTGGTAGCCCGACGCTGCCGTCCAGTCCCGCGCGTGGGTCCGGATCGCGCGGAGCACGTCGAGCGTGAACTCCTTCGCCTCCGCGTTGCCCTCCCACGCGCCGCCATAGAAGGCGGCCGCCACCTCGTAGAGCCCTATGTAGCCCAGCGACACGGTGGCGCGACCGTTCGCGAAAAGCTGGTCCACAGCGTCGGCCGGCCCCAAGCGCTTACCGAACGCGCCGAACTGGTACAGGATGGGCGCGTTGGTGGGCGCGGCCTCCTTGCAGCGCGCGATGCGGAACATGAGGGCGTCGTGGACGATGCTCAGCCGCTCCTCCAGCAACGCCCAGAACACCTCCTTGCTGCCGCGCGACTCGAGCGCGACGCGCGGCAGGTTGAGCGTCACGACGCCGAGGTTCATGCGTCCTTCCACGGTGTCGCGGCCGTCCTCGTCTTCCCACCCCTGCAGGAAGCTGCGGCAGCCCATGGGCGCCTTGAACGAGCCCGTCATCTCCACAATGCGGTCGTAGCTGAGCACGTCCGGGTACATGCGCTTGGTGGCGCACTCGACGGCGAGCTGCTTGATGTCGTAATTGGGGTCGCCAGGGTCCAGGTTGAGGCCGCGCTTGAGGGTGAACAGGAGCTTGGGGAAGATCGCGGTGCGGCCCTCGCCGCCAAGGCCGCGGATGCGGATGTTCAGGATCGCGATCTGGATCTCGCGCTCGAACCAGTCGGTGCCGAGGCCGAAGCCAACCGACGTGAAGGGGGTCTGGCCGTTGGACGTGAAGAGCGTGTTGATCTCGTACTCGAGCGACTGCATCGCGTCGTAGATGTCCTTGCGGGTCTTGGCCTGGGCGTACTCGCGCCTCCTGTTGGCGTCATCGATCCACTCCGGGCCAATCCAGATCTCGGCATCTGCCAGGTGCTTCTCGAAGTTCAGCCTCGCATAGGGCGCGAGCAGTTCATCCGCCCTGTTGACCGTGCAGCCGCCGTACTGGCTGCTGGAGACGTTCGCGATGATCTGCGAGATCTGGGCCGTGGCGGTCTGGATGCTTCTTGGGGGCGTGACCGCGGCGTTGCCGATGCGGAAGCCCGTAGCGAGCATCGTCTCGAAGTCGATGAGGCAGCAGTTGGTCATGGGCTGATAGGGGTGGTAATCGAGATCGTGGTAGTGGATGTCGCCCTTCTGGTGGGCGTTCGCCACGTGCGGCGGGAGCATTCGCAGGCCGATCGACTTCCCCACAATCCCGGCGGTGAGGTCGCGCTGGGTGTTGAAGACCTGCGAGTCCTTGTTGGCGTTCTCGTTGACGAGCGTCGCGTCCTTGTCCAGCAGCTTGTTGATGGAGTGGTTGAGGTCCGTGGCCTTGGAGCGAGCGAAGTCGCGCTGCACGCGGTAGTCGATGTACGCGCGGGCCACCTCGTACTCGCGGGCCTCGAGCAGGACGTGCTCCACGACGGACTGGATCTCATATATCTTGACCTCTGTTGTGAAGCGCTCCTGGAGCTCGCGGTCGATCTGCTGGGTGAGTGTTGCGATGGTGCGGGCGTGCTGGTCGGTGACGTCGTCGTGGACCGCCGCGAAGGCCTTGTGGAGCGCCTCGCGGATGCGGCCGTCATCGAACGTGAGCGTGCGGCCGTCGCGCTTGACGACCGTCAGGGTGCCCGACGGTGTGGCTAGGTTGGGTGGGGACGTACGGCTGACATCGGTGGCAGTCATGGTGCTCCTCCGAGCGGGATCAAGCGTGGCGCCACCGGGGAGTTGGCCACTACATGTTGTGTGAATATACGTTACGTAACACTAGATGTAGTGGCATGGGACCTTCTTGGGACTTTGGTCCCAAGTGGCGTGAGTGGACGTCGCCCTACGCGCGGCCGCAGGTTCCGCGAACCCTCAGAGGTCGATCTCGGTCACAAGAGCGACACGGTATTGAGCCCGCCGCAGGCGGCGAGGACTTCGAAGTCCCGGTCGCGATGCAACACCACCAGGTCCAGGCGTAGCGCGACGGCCGCGATCTGGCAGTCGCCAAGATTGCGGACAGTCTGGCCCGCGCGGCGGCACGAGCGCTGGAGGGCCGCAGCGAGGAAGGAATCGGCCAGCGGCACTGCGGGCAGGACGTCGAACGCTTCCAGCATGCGACGCCGGTCGTTGGCAGTCGCTTCGTCCGTGGTCCCGCTTAGCAACTCCATCATGACGGTCTCCGGCACGGCAATGTCCGCGCCCGCGCGAATCATGCGCTCCAGATAGTCGCCGACTTCGCTCGCCCCTGGACGCAGGTACTCAATCCAGACAGATGTGTCGACGATCATCCGTCAAGCGACCAATCGCCCTCGATCTCCTCATTCGTGAGCTCGAAGCCGCTGCCCCGCATCGCGAGGACCTCTTCCCGCGTCTTGGGCGCGATCGCTAACTGGCGAAGCGCATACTCCACCGCGCTGCGCTTTGAGGGGAGGTGGTATCGCAACATCACCGCGGCGACGAGCTTGTCGTCGATCTCGATGTTGGTGCGCGTCATACACATACCGTACACCTTGTTGGTGCATCTGCGGCCGTGCGATTCTCGCTCGCCCGTGGAATGGCGGACGCCGCGTCCTGCCTCCTACCCGGGCCTCCGCCTCGGCTCCACGAGCCCGTACTCGTACGCCGCGATGACGGCCTGCACCCGATCCCGCAGCTGCAGCTTGGCGAGCACGCGGCTCACGTGCGTCTTGACCGTGCCTTCGGAGATGAACAGCGCCGCGCCTATCTCCGCGTTGCTGCGCCCGGCCGCGACCTCGCTCAGCACGTCCCTTTCCCGCTCTGTGAGCGCCGCGAGCGGCCCGTCCTCGAGGCGCGGGGCGCCCGTCATGAAGTTCTCGATGATCCTGCGCGTCACGTCCGGCGCCAGCAGCATCTCTCCCGAAGCCACGGCCCTAATCCCCGCGAGCAGCTGTTCCGGCGTCGCATCCTTGAGCAGGAACCCGCTCGCGCCCGCACGCAGCGACGCGAAGATGTAGTCCTCGATCCCGAACGTCGTGAGCATCACCACACGGGTTTGCGGGCTCGCCTCGAGGATGGGCGCGATGACCTCAACACCGTCACGCCCTGGCATCCGAATGTCCAGCAGCATGACGTTGGGCCGCGCGGTGCGCGCCAGCGTGATCGCCTCCTCGCCGCTGCTCGCCTCGCCCGCAAACACGAGGTCGGCCTGCGAGTCGAGCATCATGCGAACCCCCGCACGCAGCAGCTGCTGATCGTCAACAACCGCCACGGAGATCTCGGCGCCAGTCACGTAGCCACCGCCGTAGGCAGCACGGCCCTGATGCCATAGCCGTCGCCGCTCGGCCCGGCCTGCAGCTGCCCACCAAGCGAGTCCACGCGCTCCCTCAATCCCACCAACCCCAGTTCGGAACCCCCAAGGGCTCCGTCGTCACGGCCCGACGCGCTGGCCACCCGCACTTCAAGCGCGCCTTGGTCTCGGCTCACCACCACGGACGTGGGAACCGGCCCAGCGTGCTTGAGGATGTTGGTGAGGCCCTCCTGCACAATGCGGTAGGCCGCGAGTTGAACGCCCGGCGGCACGTGGTCGAGCCCTTCGGCGACGTCCACGTCCACGGTCATCCCCAACTGCAGCATGCGGGCGCACAGCGTGGGGATGTTCGCGAGCACCGGCTGCGGGGCGGCCCCAGCATCGTCGTTGCGCAGCACCTTGAGCATGGTCGCCAGCTCGTGCAGCGTCTCCCTGCCCACGTTCTCGATGAGCTCGAGCGCCCTGTTGGCCGCACCGGGGTCCGTGGCAGCGGCCAATCGCGCCCCGCCTGCCTGCATCACGATCACGGTGATCGAGTGGGAGACCACGTCGTGAAGCTCGCGCGCGATGCGCGTGCGTTCGCTCAGCGCAGCGCGCTCCTCGGCCCGTGCGCGCTCCAACTCGAGCGCCATCGCCTTCGCCCTGTTGCTCGCCGAGCCGGCGATGAGGCGCCCAATCCCCCAGGCACCCAGCAGCATCACCACATCGATCAGCACGTCGCTCGCGATGTGCAGCCCCGGGTAGCGGACGATCACCACGCCAAACCCCGCGAGCGAGATGATGGGCGCCCACACGGCCCGCTCCCACGGTTCGTGGCGCCCCACCGAGTACATCGCCACGACCCACACCAGGAACTGGCCCCACAGCGTCAGCAGCACCGAGAACAGCATCGCGGGAATCACCACCACGGCCACGGCGATCGCGAGCGCGGCGAGCGGCCACCGGCGACGGATCAACAACGAGCCGCTCGCAAGCACAATCGGAATGACCGCGCTCGACAGCGGCGCATCGCCGTAAGGCTCCGTCAGCGGCGCGTAGAGATCCACGAGTCCCATGACGAGGAACGCCACCGCTGGCGTCACATCGAACAGCAGCACTCGCCACAGCGGCTCGCGCGCGTCGGCCTCGACCATGTTCGCCAGCCTATCCATGCCGCACTCACACGGCATCGGTCGCGCGGAGGACCCCTATCCCCCGCACGACAGATGCGAACTGGCCGCATGGCCCATGCACACGAGACCCCAGCCAGACGTGAGCCGGGTGCCCACATCCATAGCGTCGGGCTTACCACCAACCGAAGGAGAGATCATGCAAGAGACATCAACCGACAGGGCGCGTCGCTGGCTCACCGTGATGGGACTCATCGCCGGCCCCATCCTCGCTTCCATCGCCGCCCTCATCATCCTTGGCGTTCCCCAGTCCGAGGACATGCGCACGAGCTTCACCACCATGGGCGAGCACGCGAACACGCTCGTCATGTCCGAGATGATCGAGATTGCGGGCTTCGCCATCACGGCGCTCGCGCTCATCGCCGCCACCGCGCTCGTGCGCGCACGCGGCGGGGTGGTCGCGACGATCGGCGCGATCATGGCGGGCTTCGGCATCGCCGGGTTTGGCCTTGCCAACGGCTCGGGCCTCGCCGTCCTCGCCTTGGCCACGCAGTCCGACGCCGACACGGCTTTCACATTCGCGAAGGCCATCACGGACGCGGGACCCCTGCTCACCGGGAGCAGCCTGGGATGGATCCTCGAGATCGTGGGCCTCATCGGGTTCGCTCTCGTGTTCCTTGGCCTGTGGCGCGGTCGCATCATCCCCGTGTGGCCCTTTGTGCTGTGCCTCGTGGGGTCGCTCGCCAACGCGGCGGTCCCTTCTCCCCCAACGGTGCTGGCCTCCACGCTGCTCGCATGCGTCGCCGGGACCTGGGCCGCAATTCGCATCGCGCACACGAGCCGCGCTGGCGACCCCGCGCAAGACGGAGCCGTGAAGGCGTTGGCTCTCTAGGGGGCAAACGCAAAGGGACCGCCCATTCGGGCGGTCCCTACGCTCTGTCTCAACCAGAGTGGAGCTGAGGGGACTCGAACCCCTGACCCCCTGCATGCCATGCAGGTGCGCTACCAGCTGCGCCACAGCCCCGCAGTTGTACAAACAACACGGCGCTCTCGAAAGAGCGACTGCCATAGTAGCCCAACCGCGCGGGCAACCCCTAATCGGAGGGCTTGGTTCGCCTGAGTCTGCCGGCCACCGCGGAGCTTGCCCTCTTCGCGGTGCCGACCACAGCGTCGGACCCCTTCTTGGCCGCCTCGATGGCCTTCGAAGAGACCTGCGTGGCAACGGTGGGCTCATCGCCGATGCCAAGCCAGTGGGGCCACTCCCCGAGCGGCGCGCTGAATCCTTCGCGGCACGACTTCACCACGCCCGAGCCGAACCAGTAGCTCGTGGCGCCGCCGACGAATGCGCCTATGAACGGCAGCGCCTTGGAGCCGACGCGCGCCGTGCCCATCACGGCCCCGCGGGCGAGCGCCTCCTTGGCGAGCACCATCGCCACCGGCACGAGGGCCGAATCGGGCAACTGCTGTGACACGAGGTCGCCCCACTTGGGCGAGACCTTCGAGATCGTGTTCTCGGTGGCCATGCGCGCGCCCGTGAACGTGGCTCCGGCCGGCAGCGCGGTCATGACGAGGTCCGTCACGCGGCTCTTGCGCTTCTCCCCCAGCATCGCGCCCAGGACCACGACCTTGGCGCGGTCGGGGTCGTCGATGCGATAGCCGCGCAGCTCCGCCATGCAGATCGCGAACAGCGCCGTTGCCTCGTAGAAGAAGGTCAGGTCCGCGACGCCAAGGGCGATCGCTGTGGGGATGCCGACCACGGGAATGGTCGCGGTGGCACCGGCGGCGGCGCTCGCTCCCGTGGTGCTCGCGAGGTACCACTGCTCGATGATCTTCATGACCTCCGCGGGCGTGGCGTCCGGGTGCTTGCGGCGGATCTCCTTGATGTACGCGAGCGCTGCGGGGCGCTGCTTCGCGATGATCGCGAACAGGCGATTCTGGAAGTCTGCGGGCAGCGCGCTCCCGCTCACGGTCTGCAATTCGCTCATCACCCCAGTATGACCGCCCCGCCTCGCGGTTTAGGCACGTCAGTCCTGCTCCTGCCTTGCAAAGTGCCTGGCTTATGCATCTCAGTCCTGTTCCGACCTCGTGCCGCAACTGTGGGGTGACGTGGCGCGAACCGAGCGACGGGGGCGCGGCAGCACCGCGAGATCAGGACTGAGATGCCTAAACCAAGCCTCGGACCGGCTGTGACCAGGACTCAGCTGCCTAAACGGGTGGAGGTTGAGGCGCCGGGGCGCGAATCAGTCCGCGCCGATTCCGAACGCCTCGATGTGCCACGCCCCCGACTCGACCTTGCGCACCGACGCGCACCCCGCGTGCGGCACGCGGCCGAGCGCAAGGGACGACGCCGGCTCGCCTATCGCGGCGAGCAGACCAAGCGTGATGGGGCTGCCGTGGGTCACCACCACCGCGGGGCTGTCGTCGTCCCAGATCTTCTCGAGCCCAGCGAGCACCCGCGCGCCCACGGCCTCTTGACCATCCCAGCCAGGGATATCCGGGTCTACGCCGCTCTCGCGCTGCGCCCACTGCTCGGGCCAGTCGCGGCGCACCTCGTCCCACGTCAGCCCCTCCCACGCGCCATACGAGCGCTGGGTGAAGGCCTCGTCGACGATCACGGAGCCGCCTAGCAGTTGGGTGAGCGTCTGGGCCGTCTGGACTGCCCGTAGCAGGGGTGATGAGTAGACGCGCAGCTCCGGCCAGTCGCGAGCGACATACCGATCGGCGATCCGCCGGGCGGCCCACGTGGCGCGCGCGATCCCCGCATCGTCGAGCGGAGTGTCGACGCGGCCCTGAACCACGCCGCCCTCGTTGGAGGCAGTCGGCGCGTGCCGCCACAGGATGATCCGGCTCACTGCCCCACCCCCGGGTACAGCACGTCCACCCACACGTTGTGGCGCTCGAGCGTCCATTGGCCGTCGGGCCTACGCCGCAGCCGGGACCAGCACGTATTGCCCAGATTTCCCAGGGTCCGGTGGCTCAGAGACAGCCCGAGCAGCCCCATCATCCCGATGCGCGACGAGGATCCGTGGGAGAAGACCACAACGTCGGACGGCGCTCGGGACGCCCATTCCTCGATCGCCTCGGACATGCGCGCGGCCACCACGTCGTGCACCTCGAAGCCGTCCAGGTGAGGGTTGCCGCCCTCATGCCAGGCCTCCACCTCGGCGGGCCAGCCGGCCTCCCTCGCCTCGGCCGTGATGCCCTCCCACGGTCCGTAGGCGCGCTCCCGCAGCCGCTCGTCAACCGCGACGGGCTGTCCCAATACGGAACCGAGCGCCAAACCGGTGTCGTGCGCGCGGGACAGCGGCGAGGAGACGAGCACAGCGTCGGGCGATACCAAGCGAGCGAGCGCGGAAGCCATCTGCCGCGCCTGCTCACGCCCAGCGTCGGCGAGCGGCACGTCCGATGTCCCCTGCAAGAGCCCGCGCGCGTTCCACTCGGTCTCGCCGTGGCGGACGATGAATACGCGGGTCACACCTTGACCCTAGCGACGTGCGCGGGCGTTGTGCTCGTGAAGCGTCCATGCTCCCGTGCGGAACGGGGTGAGGATGGACCAGGTGCAGTTGCCCAGGTACCCAATGAGCGGCGAGTTGTGCGCGAGCCCCATGAGATCCAGGATGAGCATCCGCCCTGAAGAGCCGTGCGTTACGAATACCAGGTCGTTCGTGGCGCGATCCTGCCAGTTGGCGAGCGCCTCGCGCATGCGTGCGGCCACCGCCTCATGACGCTCGTAGCCCTCGAGCGAGACGGGCTCATTGCCGACGTTCCAGGTGGCGCTCGCCTCGGGGTAGCCCGCGTCGCGCTCCGCGACGGTGAGCCCCTCCCACACGCCATAGGTGCGCTCGACGAGCCTCGCATCCGTGGTGACCTCGGTGCCGCACGCGTCGGCGACAGCCTGGGCGGTATCCAGGGCGCGTGCCAGCGGCGACGCCACGATGAGGGGACTGACGAGTTCGCCGGCGAGAGCGTCGGCGGCCGCTGCAGCCTGGGCGCGACCCAGCGCATTGAGGTGCACGTCCGAACTGCCCTGAATCCGACGCTCGACGTTCCAGTCCGTCTCCCCGTGACGGACGATGACCAGGCGCTTCACTCGGCTGCGGGGGCGGGCGCCGACGGAAGGGGCACCACTGGGCAGTCCTTCCACAGTCGCTCAAGCTCGTAGTACGCGCGATCCTCCTGGTGCATCACGTGCACGATGAGGTCGTTGAAGTCCAGCACCGCCCAGCGACCGCCACGTGCGCCCTCGCGACGCAGCGCCTTGGCGCCGCCGGAGTGGAGCCTCTCCTCGATCGCGTCCACGATCGCCACGACCTGACGCTCGTTCGCCCCGGACGCGATGAGGAACACGTCGGCGAGGGGCATCTTCTCGCTCACGTCGAGCGCAATGATCTGTTCGGCCTTCTTGTCCTCCGCCGCGAGCGCCGCGTTGCGCGCGAGGTCAAGCGCCCGCTCGGAAGCCGTCACGAACCGGACCTCGCGATGTTCCACGCGACTACGCCGAGCAGGAACGCGATGGAGCCGATCACCGCAAGGTGCGCCCACCGGAAGTGGCGCGTGCCGCCTCCCACCTGGGGCTCGACGACTCGCTGCGGGATCGCTCCCGTTGACGTCAGTGGCTCGGTGGAGCGCAACTGCGCCTGCTGCTCGACGGTGGGGTTGGCTTGCGTGTTCAGCAGCGCGCTGAGATCGGGGCGGGGAAGCTCCTGCTGAACCGGCTCGGCGGGCAGCTCGCGCACGGGCGAAGCGCCGGGGTTGATCAGCGGATGGGAGTCCCACAGCGAGGGCGCGGGGCTCTCGTCTGCCACTGGCACGGCGGCGGCTCCACGACCTTCGCCGCGCTCCGAAGGAGTCGCGGGCACAAGGGCGCTCCACACGGGGCTCAGGCCGGGCGCGTCGCCCTTCTTGGGCTCCGACGGAACGGGCAGGTCCTGGACGAACGGCACCTCAGCGAGGTCAACGGGGGCGTCATGCGGAGCTTCGGCGGACGCCGGCTCGGATGCCGGAGGCAATTTGGGCTCGCGAACCGGCTCGTCGACGGTTGGGGCGTTCCAGAGCGCCTCGACATCGACGCCCTCCGGAAGCGCGGGGACCTCGGACGGCGCCTCTTCGACCACCGGGTGCGCGCCGGTGCTGGCGCGAGTGATGTCCTCCATCGCCTCATGAGTGAGTTGACGGATCTCGTCCGCGGCGGAGGGGTTGGTCGTGAAGACGTCGTTTGTCCGCTGGGTCTCCAAGGCACGCGCCTGCAGCGAGCCCGGCGGGAAGAGGTGGCGAAGGTCAGCGGGGATCTGCGACACCGGCTGCGCGGGCTCGGCGGCGGGCTCGGGCTCAGGCTCGGCCTCAGGCGCGACCTCGGCCACTGGCTCGGGCTGCGGTTCAGGTTCGGGCGCGACCTCGGCGACGGGTTTCGGCTCGGGCTCGGCCACCGGCTCCGGCTGCGGCGCAACCTCGGCGAACGCGGCAGCGGCTCGCTCCTGCTCGGCGCGCTCGGCGGCGAGGCGTTCCTGCTCTGCGATGACCTCAGGGGTCATCGCGGGCATCTGCCCCGTTGCGATGAGCTCCTCTTCCTCGGTCCACGTCTCAAGCGGGTTTGCGAGTCGCTCAAGGCGACGGCGCTCGCGCCGGCTGAGGATGCTGACGGTCTCGGGCTCGCCCGCGACGGGCAGCGCCTGGGTCACCTCGCCCTCGGCTGCGCGCGCCGCCTCTTCCATTGCCCGCCGCTCACGGCGCGACAATGGCTGGGCCGCCTCAGTCATGCAATCCTCCGAGATAGAGCTGATGGTCGTCTACGTACTGTGCAACCGCGTCGGGCACAAGGTAGCGGATGGGTGCGCCAGCCCTCACACGGTCGCGAATATCTGTCGAGGATACCGCCAACGCTGGAACCGGTACCAGGACGTGTGGTGCATCCAACTGTGTCAACGAATGACCGGGCCGCGTGACTCCCACGAACGTGGCCAGTGTGATCAGCGTCTCGTAGTCCTTCCACCGCTGCAGGGTCGCGAGCGAGTCCGCCCCCGTGATGAAGAAAAGGTCCGCCACAGGGTGCTCACTGCGAAGGTCCGCCAGGGTGTCGACCGAATAGGTGGCGCCTCCCCGAACGAGATCAACGTCGCTGGTGCTGAGCCTTGGGTCTCCCGCTATCGCGGCTTGGCACATCGCCAGCCTGTCGCTGCCCGACGCTGTTGGGGGCGGCTTCAAAGGCTGGGCATTCGCTGGGACGAGAAGGACGACGTCGAGGCCGAGGTCGTGGTGAACCTGGGACGCGGCCGCGAGGTGGCCGATGTGGACGGGATCGAAAGTGCCGCCGAGAATGCCGATCCGGGTCACGATCAGTGACGCGTGCCGACGCTCCGGAATGCGAACGCGGTGACCAGCAGGCCGGTGAGGATGATGAACGCGAGCAGGCCGAAGGCAGCCGGTGGGACGCTGGACTCGCTGGCCTTCTCCGTGGCCTCGGCAAGCAGTGCAGTCACCATCTCGGTTCCTCTCGTTCCGTGAGCCTCAAGTATTTCACGAGTTGAGGCGCGTCAGGGGCGGACGTGGCCGTCGCCGTAGGCGATCCACGTGGTGGTGGTCAGTTCGCCAAGGCCCATGGGTCCGCGCGCGTGGAGCTTCTGCGTGGAGATCCCGATCTCCGCGCCGAGACCGAACTCGCCGCCGTCCGTGAAGCGAGTGGAGGCGTTGACCATGATCGCGGCCGAGTCGAGTCCGGCAACGAAGCGGTCCGCGGAGCCGATGTCGTCGGTGACGATCGCCTCGGTGTGGCCCGTGGTGAAGCGGCGAATGTGCGCGAGGGCCTCGTCGAGGTCGTCGACGACCTTCACCGCGATGTCCATCGACAGGTACTCGGTCGCGAAGTCCTCGTCGGTCGCGGGAACCGTCGCCACCCCTTCCGGGGCGGCCTGCGCGGTGGCGGGGTCGGCGTGGAGGGTGACCCCAGCGTCGGCCAGTGCCGTTAGTACCGCGGGCAGCACGTCCCCGGCGCGGTCCCTGTGGACCAGCAGGGTCTCGGCGGCGTTGCAGACGCCCACACGGTGGGTCTTGGAGTTCAGGACGATTTCGATGCTGCGCGCCAGCGGTGCCGTCGCGTCGAGGTAGACGTGGCAGTTGCCCTCGCCCGTCTCGATGGCGGGGACGGTGGATTCGCGGACCACGGTCTGGATGAGGTCGCGACCGCCGCGGGGAACAAGCACATCTACCAGGCCTCTCGCGTTCATGAGCACGCGCGCGCCTTCGCGGCCGTAGGCGTCGATGGACTGCACGGCGTCCCTGGGCAGGCCCGCGGTCTCCAGGGCGTCCTGGAGAACGGCGACGATCGCCTCGTTCGAGCTCGCGGCGGCGCTGCCGCCCCTGAGCACGGCCGCGTTGCCGGACTTTAGTGCGAGCCCGGCGGCGTCGACGGTGACGTTGGGCCTCGCCTCGTAGATCATGCCGACCACGCCGAGTGGCACCTGCTTCTGGATGAGGCGCAGTCCGTTGGGAAGCGTGGAGCCGCGACGGACCTCGCCCACGGGGTCCGGCAGCGTTGCGACGAAGCGCAGCGCCTCGGCGATCTTCGCGACCCGGTCCTCGGTGAGCGTGAGCCGGTCAAGGAGCCCGGGAGACATGTCGTTGTCGCGGCCGCGCTGCACGTCCTTCGCATTCGCCTCGATGAGCGTTGCCGCGTTGGCGACCAGGGCGTCGGCCATCGCCTCGAGCGCGGCGTCCTTCTGTGCGCGCGTGGCGGTGGCAAGCGCCCGCGATGCGACCTTGGCGCGCTGGCACGCCTCGAGGACGGCGCGCTCCACGTCGATGTCGGTTGCGGTCATGCGGACCAGTCTAGGCGGCGGGCCAGAACGTGGCCAGGGCGTCCGCGAGGGAACGGCCCTGCGCGTAGCCTGCCGCGGCCACGGCCGGGCGACGCGCGACATCCATCATGTTGTCGCCCATCGCCTCGAGAGCTGCTGCGTCCGGCACCACCGTAACGACCTCGCTGCCGCCCGCCTCGAGATCCTGGACCTGGGCCTCGAGCTGCATGCGCCACGCGAGCGGATGCAGGGTGCGACCGCCGAGGGGCGACAGCACCAGGACGCGCTCGCATCCGGCCGCGAGCTGGGCGTTCTCGTTGCGCCAGTAGCCGCCGTCGATGAACGCGCGGTCGCCAACGCGATACGCGCCACCTCCGGACGTGCTCGCCGCCACGGCGTCGACGAGATCGAGGCCGCTGTCACGGTCCAGAGCGAGACCCTCGCCGGTGTGCGCGTCCACCGCAGTCACAAGCAGACGGCGTTCGGGCCAGTCTGCGTGGGGAAGGCGCGCGGCGACGATCGACCGCCACCGCTCGGCTGCCGATCCGTCGGCATTTTCGGCCAGCTCGAGGGCGGAACGCCCCATGCGCCGTCGCATGTCATCGGCGTCGACGGAAGCCGCGCTGACGGAACGCACGCGCGCAAGGTGATCCAGCGTCGGGCCCGCTGCCGCGCGCGGCGCCACGGGAGGTTGCGAAAGCACCCCGCCGTACAGCTCGGTCGCGGGTTGGAATGCGAGTTGTGCCGCCGTGGTGGCGCCTGCTGACGTGCCGACGACCAGATCGGCGTCTGAGATGTCAACGCCCTGGGCCGCGAGGCCGGCGACGACCCCGATCAGCCACGCGTTCGCGGAAGAGCCGCCGCCCCCGAGCACGAGGGCGCGGCCGCGAAGAGAAGACCTGTGATCCATGGAACTGCCTTTCACAATTGTGTGAAGGGCGCGCCAGGGGTGCGTGCTACGCGGACTCCAAGGCGACACCCGAAGTAGGGACTGCCTGCATGGGTATCACCTCCTGACGATCGACTACCGAGACCGTACCACCGACGGTCAGCGCGCTCGAGCGGGCTCCACGGCCTCTTGAACCGTCGGTGCCACCGAGGCCGGCTTCTTGCGCCGCAGCGCAGTGTCGCCCACCACCACGCCAACGACGATGAGCGTCATCACGATGCAGATGAGCCACTCGTTGGGGCTGAGCGACGTGGTGCCGATCCAGCGCTGCAGGAAGCCCAGCTCGGTGGACGCGATGATGAACAGCACGGGCCAGATCTGCAGCTGCATCGCCTTGCCCCAGGGCGCCTTGAAGCCGAAGTCGGGGTCGCGGCGCAGTGCGATCGCGGTGCCGAGGGTGCCGAACGCCATGATCACGTAGGTCATCGTGACGGGATAGGACGGCTCGTTGGCGCCCTGCAGGTCGTCGCCGAAGATCCACAGCGGCGCGAACGAGACGAGGAACAGCACGGCGCCGTAGAGCAGCCATCGGACGATGTTCTTGCCGCTCGCGATGCCCTGGTTGACGTTGCGCGGGGGCCGCTGCATGAGACCGGACTGCTCGGGCTCCATGATGATCACGATCACCGCGAAGATCGCCACGGCAAAGTTCAGCACCAGCACCTGGATGGGCGTGAGAGCCATGCCCTCGTTCACGTTGAAGATGCTCGCCACCAGGAAGAGCAGCACGAGTGAGATGAGCTGCCCCATCTGGAAGGTGAGGTAGTTGGCGATCTTCTGATACACCGCTCGGCCAAGCCGGACCGCGTGCACCAGCGTGGCGAAGTTGTCGTCCGTGAGCACGAGCTTCGCGGCCTGCTTAGTCACCTCGGAGCCCGAGCCCATGGCGACGCCGATGTCCGCCTGCTTGATCGCCGCCGCGTCGTTGACCGCGTCACCGGTCATGGCGACCACCTCGCCGCGGTTCTGCAGCCGCTGAACCAGGCGCAGCTTGTCCTGCGGCGTGACCCGACCAAAGACCGAGAGGTCGTCCAAGCGGGAGTCAACCTCAGCGTCGGAAAGCGCGGCGAAGTCGACGCCAGCCATGCCGCCGCCCGTGAGCCCAAGCTCTTTGCCGATCGCGGCGGCGGTGACCACGTGGTCGCCCGTGATCATCCGGACCGTGATGCCGGCCGCCTTTGCCTCCTCCACGGCGAGCTTTGCCTCGAGCCGCAGCGGGTCCACGATGCCGACGACGCCGATGAAGGTGAGGTCCTTGACCGCGGCCATCGGGTCGGCGATCGCGGCGGCTTCGTCCTTGTCCGTGTCCTCGACCACGCGGATCGCGAGCGCGAGCGTGCGCAGCCCCTGAGAGGAGCGGTACTCGATCTCCGTGGTGACGTCGTCAGAGAGCTCGGCCACGGGAACCTGCTTGTCGCGGGTCACGAAGGCATGTGTGGAGCGGGCAAGGAGCACGTCCGGGGCGCCCTTCGCGATGATGACCACGCGCTCGGAGCCAGCGAGGTCCACCTTGTGGAAGGTGGCCATGAACTTGTAGTCAGAGTCGAAGGGGACCTCGGCGAGGCGGGGGAACTTGCGCTTGGTCTCCGGGACGTCCACGCCGAGCTTCTCCGCGAGCACCACGAACGCCGCCTCGGTGGGGTCGCCGATCACCACGCCGTCGGCGCTCACGGTCGCGTCGTTCGGCAGGGCGAGCGCGTATGCGAGCTGTTGCGCGCGCTCAACGGGCTCGCCGTCGGCGCTGCGCACCGCGCCCTGGAACGAGTAACCGGCGCCATCGACCGCGTACGTCTTGCCGCCGACCCAGATGGAGCGCGCCATCATCTCGTTCATGGTGAGCGTGCCCGTCTTGTCCGAGCAGATCGCGCTCGTGGCGCCGAGCGTCTCCACGTCGTTGAGGGAGGCGATGATCGCCTTAGAGCTCGCGAGCTGATTCGCTCCCCACGCGAGCATCTGCTGCACGAACGTCGGCATGCCGGTGGGGATCGCGGAGATCGCGACGGCCGTGCCCAGGAACATGAGGTCCGCGAAGGACTGATCGCGAAGCAGGCCGATTCCGATGATGATCGCCACCGCGCCCCACGCGACCGCACCGATCACGTTGGTGAGGGAGCCCAACTCCTTCTGCAGGGGGAGCGAACGCGCTCCACGTTCGCGAGCATCGTCGCGATCGCGCCCATCTCGGTGGTCATTCCGGTGGCGACGATGATGACTGTCGCCGTCCCGCGCGTCACCGACGTGTTCTGGTAGACCATCGACTTGCGGTCTCCGAGCACCGCATCGACCGCGGTTTCGGTCGCAGACTTCTCGATGGGCGTCGACTCGCCGGTGAGCGCCGCCTCCTGGGTCTCGAGCGTGGTGGCGCGGATGATGCGCGCGTCGGCGGGAACGATGTCGCCGGCCTCGAGCTCCACCACGTCGCCGGGAACCAGCTCGGGCGCGGGGATCGACACGACCGCGCCGTCCCTGTGCACGCGCACCTGCGGCACCTGCATGGTCGCGAGCGCGTCCACGCTCGCCTGCGCCTTCTGCTCCTGCCGCGCGCCGGAAAGCACGTTGAACGCGACCAGCAGCGCCACCAGGATTCCCGTGGATACCTGCCCAATCGCGAACGAGATGACCGCCACGGCCGCGAGCATGATGTTCATCGGGTCGGCGAGCTGCTTGAGGCACAACTGCATGAACGACGCGGGCTTTGTGGCCGTCAGCTGGTTGCGGCCGTACTTCTGTAGTCGCGACGCGGCCTCGGCACCCGTGAGGCCGTCAGGTGAGGTGGAAAGCTCGCTCGCCACAGCGTCGGGCCCCATGGACCACCAGGGGGTCTTTGGTGCCTCGGTTGTCGTGTCCACGCTCATATGTCCTCCTTGGACGGTCACGACGAGTCTATGGCGCGAGCTCGGGCGGAGCGCCTCAAAAGCCTCAACCGCTCACAGCAGGTTTGCGGCCCATTCTTGGCCTCGAAAGCGCCCCGGGCGGTTGGGACGTTGGAAGCGGTCCGACGGCGGGGTTGGGTTCGGCGCGCTGCTCGGCTACTCGACCACGATGAGGTCGTCGATGTGCACCAGCGGCCGCGCGAAGTGCTCGCCGAGCGTGTTCTTGAGCTCGGTGGTCGACAGTCCGAGCATCGCGGGGATCTCGTAGGCGGGGAACGCGGCGAGGCCGCGGGCGATGACGACGCCATCCGGACCCACGATCTCCACGGGGTCCCCTGCCTCGAAGTCACCACGCACCGCGGTCACGCCGGCCGCGAGCAGGGACGCGCGTCCGCCGGAGACCGCTCGAGCGGCCCCCGCGTCGAGCACCAGCTGGCCGTGGGTCTTCGCGGCGTGCTTGAGCCACGTGAGGCGGGTCGCCGAGCGCTTGCCCGTCGCGACGAACAGCGTGCCGACGTCCTCGCCCATGACCGCGGCAGACGCGTCCGCGGCGGCCGCGAGCAGCGCGGGCATGCCGTTGGAGGTGGCCATCGCCGCGGCCTCAAGCTTGGTGAGCATCCCGCCCGTGCCCACGGCGGTGCCGCGCTGGCTCACGTCCACGCCCTCCAGGTCCGACGGCCCGCTCACCGTGGCGATTCGGCGCGCTCCCACGGTGCCCGGCTTTGCGGTGTACAGCGCGTCGACGTCCGTGAGCAGCACGAGCGCGTCCGCGTGGACGACGGTCGCGACGAGCGCCGCGAGGCGGTCGTTGTCGCCAAAGCGGATCTCGTCGGTCGCGACCGTGTCGTTCTCGTTGACGATGGGCAGGATGCCGAGCTCCAGCAGGCGGGCGAGCGCGCGCTGCGCGTTTCCGTAGTGGACCCTGCGAACGAGGTCGTCGCCCGTCAGCAGCACCTGGCCAACGGTGAGGCCGTGTCGCGCGAACGCGGTGGAGTACGCGGCGATGAGCTTGCCCTGGCCAACCGACGCCGCCGCCTGTTGGAGCGCGAGCTCGCGGGGACGCGACGGCAGGTTCAGGGGACCGATACCAGCGGCGATGGAACCGGAGGTGACCAGCACGGCGTCTCGGCCGTTCGCGCGAATCGACGCCACTGCGTCGGCGATGACAGCGAGACGGGCCTCGTCGAGGTGCCCGTCAGCGCCGGTGAGAGACGAGGAGCCAACCTTGACGACAACACGACGCGCGCCGGCGATTGCGGCGCGTGAGTCGCTCACTCGTCCTCCAGGTCCTGATCGTCGCGCTTGGGGTCGGTCCAGTGTCCCGCACCGCGCTCCTCGTCGAGTTCGCGGCGCGCCGCCGCACGGCCCTCGAAGCGCTCCTTGTGCTCCTCGCGCTTCTGGGCGCGAGTGGCGCGCTCCGCGCGCTCGTGCTGCTCGATGCGCAGGTCGGAGCCGCGGGCGCCGAGCAGTTCGGCGCCGGCCATCATCGTGGGCTCCCAGTCGAAGACCATGCCGCCCTCGCGAGCGCCGATGACCACCTCGGAACCGGGAACGGCGCCGGCCTTGAACAACGCGTCCTCCACGCCCGCCTTCGCGAGGCGGTCCGCGAGGTAGCCGACGGCCTCGTCGTTCGTGAAGTTGGTCTGCTTGACCCAGCGCTCCACCTTGACGCCGCGCACCTGGAAGTAGTCCTCGGCGCCGTCGCGGACGTGGGTGACGGTGAATCCGGAATCGTTCACGGCCCGCGGGCGGATGACGATGGGCGCGGCCTCGAGCTCTGGCGCCTTGGCGCGCTCCTCGGCCACGATGCGGGCGAGCGCGAAGCCAAGCTCGCGCAGCCCCTCGTGAGACACGGCGCTCACCTCGAAGATGGGCAGCCCGCGCTCCTCGAGCTCCGGGCGGACCATGGCCGCGAGATCGCGGCCGTCGGGAACGTCCACCTTGTTGAGGATGATGATCTGGGGGCGTTCGGAGAGCGGCACACCGCTGATGGCCTCGTCGCCGCTGTAGGCGCGCAGCTCTGCGGAGATCACGTCGAGGTCCCGCAGCGGGTCGCGGTCGCTCTCGAGCGTGGCGGTGTCCAGCACGTGCGCGATCACCGAGCAGCGCTCGATGTGCCGCAAGAAGTCGTGGCCGAGGCCCTTGCCTTCGCTGGCTCCGGCGATAAGCCCTGGCACATCGGCGATCGTGAACCGGGCGCCTCCCGCTTCAACGACCCCAAGGTTGGGCACGAGCGTCGTGAACGGGTAGTCCGCGATCTTGGGGCGCACGGCGGACATCGCGGCGATGATCGAGGACTTGCCCGCGGACGGATACCCCACGAGCGCCACATCGGCGATGGACTTCAACTCGAGAACAACGGACGCCTCTTCGCCGGGCTCGCCGAGCAGCGCGAATCCGGGCGCCTTGCGCTTGGTGGTCGCGAGCGCGGCGTTGCCGAGCCCGCCCTGGCCTCCGGCCGCCACGGTGTACGACGCTCCCTCGCCAACGAGGTCCGCGAGCACCTCTCCCTCGCCGGACTTCACCACCGTCCCGTTGGGCACCTCGAGCACGAGGTCGGGCGCGTTGGCGCCGTGGCGCATGTCGCCTGCACCCTGGGCGCCGTTCTGCGCGCGGCGGTGCGGGGCGTGGTGGTAGTCGAGCAGGGTCGTCATCTGCGAACCCACACGAACGATGACGGAACCTCCGCGCCCGCCGTTGCCGCCGTCGGGCCCGCCGAGGGGCTTGAACTTCTCGCGGTGAACGGACGCAACCCCGTGCCCGCCATTGCCGGCCGTGACGTGGAGGACCACGCGATCGACGAACGAAGCCATGGCGCCCTCCTAACGAAATGAGCCTAGATATGCGTCAGGGGCGCTGCCATGCGGCGCGCCCCTGAGCGGAAAACGAGTGCGGTTACGCTTCGGCAACCACGATGTCGACGACCTTGCGGCCGCGACGCTGCCCAAACTGCACCGCGCCGGCGGCGAGGGCGTACAGGGTGTCGTCCTTGCCACGGCCAACGTTCTCGCCGGGGTGGAAGTGGGTGCCGCGCTGGCGAACGATGATCTCGCCGGCGGAGACGACCTGGCCGCCGAAGCGCTTCACGCCGAGGTACTGCGCGTTGGAGTCGCGGCCGTTGCGGGAGGAGCTTGCGCCCTTTTTGTGTGCCATAAGTTCTTCCTCGCCTTACTTAATGCCCGTGACCTTCAGCCGCGTCAGGTCCTGACGGTGGCCGATGCGCTTGCGGTAGCCGGTCTTGTTCTTGTACTTGAGGATGTCGATCTTGGGGCCGCGCTCGTTGCCGATCACCTCAGCGGTGACCTTCACCTTGGCGAGGGCCTTCGCGTCCGAGGTCACCGTCTCGCCGTCGACGAGCAGCAGCGGCGCGAGCTCGATGGACGAGCCCGCCTCCGCCTTCAGGCGGTTGACCACGACGATGTCGCCAACGGAGACCTTCTCCTGGCGGCCACCGGCCTTCACAATCGCGTACACCATGATGCGTTCCTCTTACGTCTAGTCAGATTTCCCGCCGCAGCCGCACCCAAGGTGGGCGCAGGCGGGTTGGGGCGCTCTCGCGCCGACGTACAAATGTACCCGTTCGAGGGGGGTCCGGTCAAACGCCGCGCCCGGTTGCTGGCGCCGGAGAACTCACGCGGTTCGCCACTTCGCGCGCGACCGCGGGGACGGTCGCGCGTTCAGTCCCTCTGGTTCGCGAAAACTCGCGTTGGAGAGGGATGGATCGGGGATCCGTCCCTCCGGTCCAGCACGGCCCGACGCCGCGGCCCGGTTAAGCGTCACCGACCTCGCCTAGAGGGCGCGTTCCCGTCCGCTACAACGGTTGATCGGCGGTTTCAGGCACGGAAAACGCTGGATTGCCGTGTCAACCGTCGTGGCGGACACAGGATGCCCGACGCTGCGGCCGGGTCAGGCCTGCTGCTCGGCTGGCTCTTCGGTTGGCTCCGGCAGTTCCACGGGCACGTCCACGGTCTCCGCCGTAACCTCGCCGTCCTCGTGCGGGTGGGCCTTCTCGGCGGCCGCAGCAATGGAAGCCAAGGTCGCCTTCACCGCCGCGCGCGCGTCCTCGCGGTCGTCGAGCGCGTGCGTCTCCACATTGGCAGCCCCGTGGTTGTGGTTGTGCTCAACCGGCGCCTTGCTGGCGCCGCCGCGCGAACCGCGACTAGAGCGTCGGGCCTCCGGCTGCTTCTCCGAGGCCTCGGCGACGGGCTCGCCGTGCACCAGGAAGCCGCGGCCCTTGCAGTGCTCGCAGGTCTCGGAGAACGCCTCGACCAGCCCCTGCCCCACGCGCTTGCGCGTCATCTGAACCAGGCCGAGCGAGGTGACCTCGGCCACCTGGTGCTTGGTGCGGTCGCGGCCAAGGCACTCGATGAGGCGCCGCAGCACGCGGTCGCGGTTGGACTCGAGCAGCATGTCGACGAAGTCGATCACGATGATGCCGCCGATGTCGCGCAGTCGCAGCTGGCGCACGATCTCCTCGGCGGCCTCCAGGTTGTTGAGCGTCATCGTCTCTTCGAGCGTGCCGCCCTTGCCCACGAACTTGCCGGTGTTGACGTCGATCACCGTCATGGCCTCGGTGCGGTCGATGACCAGCGAGCCGCCGGACGGCAGCCAGACCTTGCGGTCCATGCCCTTGGCGAGCTGCTCGTCGATGCGCGAGTCCTTGAAGACGTCGCCGTCCGCGACGTACTTGTGGAGGCGAGGCATGAGGTCGGGCGCCACCTGGCCCACGTAGGCGGACAGCGAGTTCCACGTGTCCTCGCCCTGGATGGTGAGCGAGTCGAAGTCCTCGTTGAAGATGTCGCGGATGACGCGGATGGCCATGTCGGGCTCGCCGCGCAGCAGCTTGGGGGCCTTGCCGTTCTTGACCTCGTCCTCGATGGTCTGCCACTGGCGCTTGAGGCGCTCGACGTCCGCGCGCAGCTCCTCCTCCGAGGCACCCTCGGCGGCGGTGCGCACGATGACGCCCGCGTCCGCGGGGATGACCTCGCGCAGCAGCTTCTTGAGGCGAGCACGCTCGGTATCAGGCAGTTTGCGCGAAATACCGGTCACTCCCCCACCCGGCACGTACACCAGGAAGCGGCCCGCGAGAGAGATCTGCGACGTGACGCGAGCGCCCTTGTGGCCGATGGGGTCCTTGGTGACCTGCACCATCACGGTGTCGCCCGGCTTGAGCGCGAGCTCGATGCGGCGCGGCTTGCCCTCGAGCCCCGCGGCGTCCCAGTTGACCTCGCCCGCGTAGAGCACGGCGTTGCGGCCGCGGCCAACGTCCACGAACGCGGCCTCCATGCCAGGCAGCACGTTCTGCACTCGGCCCAGGTAGACGTTGCCCGCCATCGACTCCTGCGCCTGGCTCGAGACGTAGTGCTCCACGAGCACGTCGTCCTCGAGCACCGCGATCTGCACCCGGCCGTCCTTCTCGCGCACCACCATGGAGCGCTTCACGGACTCGCGGCGGGCCAGGAACTCGGCCTCGGAGATCACGGGGCGGCGGCGCTGGCCGTCGCGGTTCTCACGCCGACGCTGGCGCTTGGCCTGCAGTCGCGTGGAGCCCTGCAGTTGGTCGTCCGCAGCGGCGGTCGAGGCGCCGCCGCGCGAGCCACGCGAGCGGCGGCGCTTGGCTCCCGCGCCCTCACCTTCGCCATCGCCCGACGCTGACTCGCCTTCCGCACCGTCGTCGCCTTCGGCGTCGGTGGCGTCCTGCTGCTCGTCGCCGCCCGCGCCATTCGTGGTCTTCTTGCCCCGACCGCGGCCGCCGCGGCGGCGCCTGCGGCGCGCGGCGCCCTCGGCGGATTCGCCGGATTCGCCGCCGTCACCTGCGGACTCGCCGGCCTCGGGGCTCGGCTCGTTCGTCGCTTCGGGCTTGGGCGTTGCCTCGCCCTCGGTCGCGGGCTTGGCCTTCGCGCCGGACTTGGGAGCGGACTTGGGAGCGGCCTTCTTGCGCGGCGCCTTAGGTGCGGCGGGCGCGGACTCGGCCCCAGCGTCGGGCACCGAAGGCGGGCCGGCGGGGGCAGAGGCACGGCGCGAACGCGCCGGCTGGGAGATGGGCTCCGGCGCCTGGAAGATCACGGCGGTGGAGGGAAGTTCGGGTGTGGTGTTGTCCTCGCTCACGCGGGTACTCCTGATCGGCGACCCCCACACGGGCCGTCGATATATGTCAATCGCGGTTCGGAGTCTCCGACCGCGCAAGTCTGATCGCGGCAGTCTTTGTTGTGCGCCCATCCCCGATAACCCACCTTGTGAGGCGAGTTCTGACGGGACTGGCAGCAATTCGTTGACTGCGAGTGTCGCGCGGGTGGCGTCCGGTGTGGCTGGGCGCATCCTTGGTGACCATTGTGACACAGTGGCGTCCAAAGCCCCAGCCCCCAACTACCGGCGAGCCGCGAGACGCACCCGGGACCTTGGTCCTGGTGCGCCCGAGCGGGGCACTGAGTAGATTCGCGAGTAGGAGCATAGAAAGGTCCCCCCTGCCCCATGGAAGCGCTTGACCTTGCACGGTGGCAGTTCGGCATCACCACCGTCTATCACTTCATCCTCGTGCCGCTCACCATCGGCCTCTCGGCGCTGGTCGCCATCATGCAGACCGCCTGGTATCGCACCGGAAACGAGAAGTGGCTGCGGCTCACCAAGTTCTACGGAAAGCTCCTGCTGATCAACTTCGCGCTCGGAGTGGCGACGGGCATCGTGCAGGAGTTCCAGTTCGGCATGAACTGGTCCGAGTACTCCCGCTACGTCGGCGACATCTTTGGCGCGCCACTCGCGATGGAGGC
Source organism: Demequina sp. (assembly GCA_024707205.1). Taxonomy (NCBI): domain Bacteria; kingdom Bacillati; phylum Actinomycetota; class Actinomycetes; order Micrococcales; family Demequinaceae; genus Demequina; species Demequina sp. The sequence continues at coordinate 1,936,419 of JANQAD010000001.1, read as the reverse complement.
GCTGATCGCGTTCTTCCTCGAGTCCACGTTCCTTGGCCTGTGGATCTTCGGTTGGGACAAGCTCCCGCGGGGCGTGCACCTCGCGACCATCTGGGCGCTCGCGATCGGCTCCACCCTGAGCGCCTACTTCATCATCGCCGCGAACTCGTGGATGCAGCACCCGGTCGGCGCCGTCTTTAACCCGGAGACGGGCCGCGCGGAGATGAAGAGCATCGTCGATGTGCTCACCAACACGACGGCGCTGGTCGCGTTTCCACACGTGATCTCCACCGCGTTCCTCGTGGCGGGCACGTTCGTGTGCGGCATCGCGGTGTTCTGGATGGTCAAGAAGGCACGTGCGGACAAGACCGACGCTGACTTGCCTATGTATCGCACGGCGGCCCGGTTCGGCGCGTGGGTGATGATCGTCTCGGGGATCGGCATTCTCATCACGGGTGACGAGCAGGCCAAGCTGATGTTCCAGCAGCAGCCCATCAAGATGGCGGCGGCCGAGGCGCTGTGCGAGTCGGAGCAGCCTGCCGCGTTCTCCATCCTGTCGATCGGGCACCTCGGCGCCACCGACTGCAACGACGTCAAGACTCTGATCAAGATCCCCGGCTTCCTGAGCTTCCTCGCCACCGGGGACTGGAACGCCGAGGTCACCGGCTTGAACCAGCTGCAGCCGCAGTACGCGGAGAGGTACGGCGCGACCGACGCCAACGGCAACGAGATCCACTACCAGCCCAACCTGCTGATCACGTACTGGTCGTTCCGCCTGATGATCGGGCTCGCGGTTTTCTCGGCCGCGCTCGCGCTCGCCGTGCTGTGGTTCACCCGCAAGCAGCGGGCCGCGGATCAGAGGTGGCTCGGAGGGCTGGCGCTCGTGTCACTGCCCATGCCGTTCCTCGCGGCGAGCTTTGGCTGGATCTTCACGGAGATGGGCCGCCAGCCGTTCGTGGTGGCGCCCAATCCCACCGGCTCCGACCAGATCTTCCTGCTGACCACGTTCGGCGTGTCAACGGCCGTGTCCGCCGGCCTCGTACTCACGTCGATGATCACCTTCACCCTCGTGTACGCGGTGCTTGGGGTGTTCTGGTTCCGGCTCATTCATCGCTACGCGGTGGAGGGCGCGCCGCAAGTGGAACCGCCGCCTCATCCAGACGAGGTTGACGCCTCCCGACCCCTGTCGTTCGCGTACTAGGAGGCCGCCATGGAACTCGCACTCGTCTGGTTCATCCTCCTCGCCGTCCTGTGGACGGGCTACCTCGTACTCGAGGGCTTCGACTTCGGCGTCGGCATGCTCATGCCCATCGTGGGACGCAACAACACCGAGCGTCGCGTGGCGCTCAACACCATCGGCCCCGTGTGGGACGGCAACGAGGTGTGGCTGCTCACCGCCGGCGGCGCCACCTTTGCCGCGTTCCCCGAGTGGTACGCCACGATGTTCTCCGGGTTCTACCTGCCGCTGCTGCTGATCCTGGTGGCCCTCATCGTCCGCGCCGTGGCCATCGAGTACCGAGGGAAGATCAACTCCGACGCGTGGCGGCGTCGGTGGGACCGGGTGATCATCACCTCCGCATGGTTCCCCTCCATCCTGTGGGGCGTTGCGTTCGCCAACCTCGTGCGCGGAGTCAACCTCGACGAGAACCACCAGTACTCGGGGAACTTCTTTGACCTGCTCAACCCGTTCGCCCTGCTGGGCGGAGTGGTGACGCTGCTGCTGTTCCTCAGCCACGGGTCCATCTTCTTGGCGCTCAAGACCGATGGGATCGTGCGCGAGCGCGCAGAGAAGCTCGCCAAGCAGTTCGGCCTCTTCGCGATCGTCGCCGCTGGCGCGTGGGCCGTATGGGGCCAGCTCGCCTACTCGCGCAACGCGTGGACGTGGGGTGCGGTCGGCGTCGCGGCCGTCTCGCTGGTCGCCGCGTGGTACCTCGTGGGCGCCAAGAAGTTCGGGCTCGCCTTCGCCTTCAACGCCGTCGCGATCGCGGCCGCCGTCGTATTCATCTTCGGGGCGCTCTACCCTAACGTCATGCCTGCGATCAACGACCCCGCGAATTCGCTCACGATATACAACGCCTCGTCCACCGACTACACCCTCAAGGTGATGACGATCGTCGCCGCTATCTTCACCCCGATCGTGCTCGCGTACCAGGCGTGGTCGTACTGGGTGTTCCGCAAGCGACTCCACGTGGACCACATCCCTGAGCACAACGAGCTGACCTTCTCCAAGGCGTAAGCCCGCATGCGTCCCCTCGATCCGCGCCTCGTAGCGCGGATCGGCCCGGCCCGCCGTTACGTTGCCGTGACGGCGGTTCTTGGCGTCTGCACGGCCCTGCTCATCCTGGTGCAGGCGCTCGTCATCTCTCGCGCGCTCTCTCCCGTGCTGTCACCTTCGCCGCTGCTGTCCAACAACGCAGCGGCCGACGGCCTCGGCTGGCTTGGGCACGTGGTGCCGGAGGACGTGCGGCGGCTTCCCGTCGCGATCGCGTGGCTCGCCGTGTTCGTGCTGCTGCGCACCGCGGTGATGTGGCTCCAGGAGCGGCAGGCCCACCGGGCCGGCACGCGGGTGGTGAGCGAACTGCGCGAAGCCGTGGTGGCGCATGCGGCGACGCTCGGGCTCCGGTGGGCAGCGTCGGGCCGTGCCGCCGACGTCACGACGCTCGCAACCAGGGGCCTCGACAACCTGCTGCCGTACTTCGTGCGCTACCTGCCCCAGCTGTTTCTCGCCGTGACGGTGACGCCGATCATGGTGGTCGTGGTGCTGGGACTGGACCCAACGTCGGCCGTCATTGTGCTCGTGACGCTGCCCCTGGTGCCGATCTTCATGATCCTCATCGGCCGCCTCACGCAGCAGCGGTCTGCCTCGCAGTTGGTGGCGATGCAGCGGCTCGGGTCGCAGACCCTGGACCTGATCGCGGGCATCCCCACTCTGCGCGGCCTGGGCCGGGCGCACGGGCCGGCCGCGCGCGTGCGCGAGCTTGGTGACGCGCACCGCCGCGCCACGATGTCGTCTCTGCGCGTCGCGTTCCTCTCCGGGATGGTGCTGGAACTGCTCACGACGCTCTCGGTGGCGCTCGTGGCGGTGTCGATGGGCTTCCGCCTCGCTGAAGGCGGCATCGGCATCGAGACCGCCCTCGCGGTGCTTGTCCTCGCGCCCGAGGTATACCTGCCGCTGCGCAACGTGGGCACACACTTCCACGCGAGCGCCGACGGCATGGCCGCCGCGGACGCCGCCTTCGAGTTCCTCGACGAGCGCACGGACCAGCGCCCGCGCACCGGCGCCGCCCCGTCTCTTGTCGGTACACCGGTGTCGCTTCACGGGTTTGGGGTGGTCGCCGCCGACGGGCGCCTGGCACCGGCTGCGCTCTCGTTCACGGCCGCCCCCGGCACCGTGACCGTGCTCATTGGGCCCAACGGCGAGGGCAAGTCCACGGCGTTGGCTGCGCTTGCTGGTTTGGTCGCGCCCGACGCTGGGGTCGTGTCCGCGGGCGAGGTCACCTTGGGCTCCCCGTCCGACGCTGTTGAGGACGAGTCCTGGACGCGCCAGTGCGCGTGGGTGCCACAACGCCCCGACCTCGGCCCTGCCGGCCGAGAGCTCAGCCTTGGCCAGCGGCAGCGCATCGCGCTCGACCGCGCGTTCGCATCAGAGCGACCGGTACTCCTGCTGGACGAGCCGACCGCGCACCTTGACCGCGAGGGCCGCGCCGAGGTGATCTCCGCGATCATCGCCGCCGCGGCCGCGGGCAGGACCGTGGTGGTGACCACCCATGAGCGCGAGCTCATGCGGGCGGCAACGTCCCAGGTAGAAGTGCGAGCGGGGGTACCGGCGTGACACCGCGATCCGCGCTCTGGGACGCCGTCCGCAACACCGGCATGACCCGCTGGGCCTATGCCCGCTCCGTGCTGGCCGGCACGGCCGCTCTCGGTTCCGCGGTTGGTCTTGCTGCGGTGGCGGCGTGGCTCGTCGCTCGTGCAGCGCAGCTGCCCTCCCCCGCGGACCTCGCGCTCGCGGCGGTCGCCGTGCGCTTCTTCGGCATCGGGCGCGGCGTGTTCCGGTACCTCGAGAGGCTGCTGTCCCACGACACCGCGCTGCGCGGCGTGGTCACCCTCCGCGAGCGCACGTATGAGCGGCTCGCGGGCGCGAGCGCGCGCACGGTGCTGTCGCTGCGCCGCGGCGACATCATCGCGCGCGCCGGCTCCGATCTCGACGCGGTCGGCGATGCCGTGGTCCGCTCGTTTATCCCCGTTGGGGTCGCCGTCACGGTGTCCGCGCTGGCCGCGGCGATCGTGACGTGGCAGCTGCCGCTCGCGGGGCTGGCCCTTGCCGGTGCGCTCGCGCTGGCTGGGTTCGTGCCCGCGCTGCTCACGTCGCGGCAGGCGCGGATCGCGGCCGACGCCGGCGTGACCGCGGCGGCGGAGGCCGCGGCGGCATCGCTCAGCGCGGTCGAGGCGAGCGCGGAGCATCGCGTGTGGGACGAGGACGGCGCGGCGATGGAGGCCGTCCGGTCTGCGAATCGTGCGGTCGAGCATGCTGCGGACGCGGCGGCGCGGCCTGCGGCTCTGGCCGCGGCCTCGCAGACGTTCTTCAGCGGGCTCGGCCTGTTGGTCTGCCTCGCGCTAGGCGTCGCCGCCGCGAAGAACGGCGACATCTCCGGGCCGGCGGCCGCGATCGTCGTGCTGACCCCGCTCGCCGCCTTCGAGGCCGTTGGCGCGATACCCGCGGCGATCATGCAGTACCACCGCTCCAGCGCGGCCGCCCTCCGCCTGGCGCAGATGAGCGACGAGCGCGACACCGCCGTCGCCTCCGCCACGAGCGCGAAGGCGACGCTATCGCTGACGGATCTCAGCGTCGGCTGGCCCGGCGCCACGCCCACCCCGCCCGTAACCGCGTCCGTTGAGCCGGGCGCGGCCCTCGCCATCGTCGGCAGATCGGGCGTCGGCAAGACAACGCTGTTGCTCACCGCGACGGGCGCGCTGCCCGCCGTAGCGGGCGACGCCACCTTTGGCGGTGTGCACCTCTCGCCGGCCGACGCTGGGATCGCCTACGCGCTCACACTTGAGGACGCGCACCTGTTCGGCACGACGGTCCTCGAGAACCTGCGCGTGGCGCGCGGCGGGGTGACGGAGGCCGACGCGTGGGACGCGCTCGCCCGCGTGGGGCTCGCCGACTGGGTGCGCTCTCTGCCACACGGTCTCGACACCGAGCTGGGCACGGGTGGCCACACGGTCTCCGGCGGCGAGCGGCGACGCTTGCTCATGGCGCGAGCGCTCCTTGCGGACGTGCCGCTGCAGCTGCTCGATGAGCCGGGCGAGCACCTCGACACCGCTGGTATTGCGGCATTTGAGGCAGCCGTGACGCGGATGCGGGAGCAGGGCCGCGCCGTGGTCATCGTGACCCACGACGATGACGTCATGGCGATCGCCGATCAGGTCATCTCCCTCGACGAGGTCTGACCCGGAAACGACAATGGGCGGCCCCGAAGGGCCGCCCATCGCGTGATACAGACGTGCTACTTGGCGACAGCCCCGTTGGACTGAACGCCGAACGTAACGTAGTTGTACGTGCCCGTGACCCTGACGGTCACGGTGTGCTTCTTGGCGCTCTTGGGAACCGTGAAGGTGGACTTGGTGGCGCCCTTGACGGCCACGCCGCTCACGTACCACTGGTACTTGACACCGGTCGCCTTGGTGATGTTGCCAGAGAGCTTGACGCCCAGCTTCTTGCCGACCGTGGGCGTACCACTGAGCGTCGCGGACGACGTGCCGATGGACGTGCCGTCCTTGAGGTGGTGGTTGGCCTTGTACGCGTTGAGGGCGGACACCAGCGGCGCCGTGGCGGCCTCGATGTCCGACTGCGCGAACGGCGTGGCGTCGGCGTTGCCCAGGGCAATGTCCGTTCCGTTGTAGTTCACCTTGGTGACGACGCTCGTCACGTCGGAAGTGGTGCCCTGGTGGACATCAACCGCGATGACGTTGACGTTGTCCCAGCCTGCACCGCCGCCGTTCTCGAAGAACGCGAGGGGCTGCGGCTCGGACTGGCTGCCCGCGCCGGAGACGATCTTGCTGGTCCACCAGAGGCCATCCTCGAGGTCGGTGTACTCACCCGAGTTGGGGTTCAGCTCGCCGGCCTGCATGTAGGGCTCCCACACAAGGCGGCCGTACTTGGCGGTGCCGCCATCGCGGTCGGCGGTGGTCACGAGCTGGAACGACGGTGCGTAGGACGTGCCGTCGGCGACCGTGTACGCGAGCGACTCGACGTCCGCAATGGGGGCGTTGACAACCCAGCCCATGTCAGCGGCCCTGTAGAACACGAGGCCGTTGGTGATTTCGTACGGGTTGGGAGAGTCAGTCTCGTCGTACGGCGCGAAGGCCGGGCCGCCGCATTGGCGGCGATGGCGATACCGGAGACGGCGAGCGTCGCAGCTGCAATGCCAGCAATTCCGGTGCGGACCGCCCAGGTCTTCTTCGTTGTGGCGGCATGAGAAATAGTCATAGAAATGGAACCCCTCGGTTAGGTGCGCCTCAATCGCGGGGCCCTCGCCCCACGCGCACGTAGCAGACACTAACTGGCCGGTAAGACATCGCAGGCATCGAACGCCCCAGTGAGAGCAACTTCACACGGGTCGGAGTGCCGTAGCGTGGGCAACGTGGGACGTGATGACGCCTTGACCGGGAGCCCGCTGCTCGACGCGATCCTCTCGCTGAACTCGCAGCTCGACCTGCCAAGCATCCTGGACCGCTTCATCTCGGCGGCCACGGAGCAGACGGGAGCCCGCTACGGGGCCATTAACATCGTCGACTCCAACGGCACCAGCATCGAATTCCACTTCACGGGCGTTCGTGACGGGGTGTGGGAGAGGATTGGCCGCGCACCAAATCACGTCGCCACGCTGGCGCGGATCCCAGATGAGGGCGTCATCGTCATCGATGAGCTGACCAAGCACCCTTCGTTCGCGGGCTTCCCCCCAGGACACCCTCCCATGGGCGCCTTCCTTGGCACCGCGCTGAAGGTTCGAGGGGAGGTGTACGGCTACCTCTACCTCGCGGACAAGGAGTCCGGCTTCACGGACGCCGACCAGGCCGCGGTGCTCGCGCTCGCCGCCGCGGGGTCCGTGGCGATCGACAACGCACAGCTGTATGAGCGCGCGGTGAGCCGCGAGCGCTGGCTCGAGGCGTCGCAACAGATCACCACCGGGCTGCTCAGCAATCCCGGCGACGAGGAAGCACTCGCGGTGGTCGTCGAGTCCGCCAAGCGCCTCGCGGGGGCCGGCCACGCGGCTCTCGTCCTCCCCGGCCTCAGGGACTCGTGGGTCATGGAGTTCACGTCCGGGCCGCGTGCCGCCGAGATGCTCGGCCTCGCCCTGCCGGAGGATGGCTACGCACTCTCCACCATCCGGTCCGGCGAGGGCACGATCGCCGCGGCCCCGCCTGGGGGCACCATTCTGATGCCGGTCCAAGAACTGGGCCCGACGCTGTACGCGCCTCTGCGCGCAGGTGACCGCAGCGTCGGGCTGCTGATGCTGTGGCGAGACCAGGGGCAGCGGCCCTTCGATGCCGACGATCTCGCGACCGCGCAGCGGTTCGCCAATCAGGCGGCGATCGCGCTGACGCTGTCCGAACTCGCGCACGCCAAGAATGTCAGCCAACTGCTCGAGGAGCGAGAGCGGCTCGCGGACGATCTCCACGACTTCGTCTCACAGGAGCTGTTTGCCACGGCGATGCAGATCGAGGCGATCTCCGCGGACGTGTCCCCCGAGGCCGCCGAGCGCCTCTCCCGCACGCTCGACCACGTCAAGCGCGCCCAGCACGAGGTGCGCGGCGTGATGAGCACGCTCGCGGGACACCGCTCGAGCGAGCCGTTCGGCGAGCGTGTCAACCGCGAACTGATCATGGCGCACGACTCGCTCGGCTTCGCCCCAACGCTCCACACCGACTGGAGCGGCGTCGACGATGCCGTGGCGGGAGACGTCAGCCTTGGCGACGACGTGGTCGCGGTCCTCCGCGAGCTGCTTTCGAACGTGGCGCGGCACGCGGACGCCAAGGCCGTGCACATCGATCTGTCCGTCGCGGACGGGCGTCTCAGCCTGGTCGTCACCGACAATGGGATCGGGCCGGCCGGCGCCCGCAACCGGCACTCCGGGACGTCCAATCTCGCGGGCCGCGCGCTGCGCCGCAACGGCACCTTCACGCTGGATCCGGTGGCTCCCGCCGCGGACCATCCGGGCACGCGCGCCGAGTGGAACGTCGAGGTCGAGGGATAGGAGAAGCGATGAAGACTGCACTCAGGATCGCCGCGGTGCTCGCGGTGTTCAACACGTGGGCGTTCATGGCGGACGCGGCAGAGGAGGGCCCTAACCCTGGCCTGATCACACTCACCGTCGTCGGCGCGGCCGGCGTGGTGCTGTGCCTGCTGCCGGGGCCACTGTGGGCCGCGGGGGTGGGGGCGATCGGGCTCGCGGTGGCTCCCGGCTTCTTCTACCCGCTCAATGCCGTGTTCTTGGTGCTGGGGATCGTCGCGATCGTGATGGATGCGCGCCGTCACCGCGCGCAGGCGGTCAGCCCCTGAACGACTGCGCCTTCTTGGCGGTGGCCCACGCCACCACCTGGGTGCGGCGCTGAAGACCCATCTTCGCCAGCACGCTCGTCACGTGGTTCTTGACGGTCTTCTCCGCGATGCCGAGTTGATCCGCGATTTCCTTGTTCGCGAGCCCCTCGCCCACGAGCTCGAGCACGCGGCGCTCCATGGGCGTGAGGCGGGCAATGGCGTCATCCTCGTGGACGGCGATGTGCTGCCCGTGCTCCCGCCCGCTCGCCGCGTCCCTGACGGCCTGCAGCACCTCGGCGGAGCCCGCCGTCTTGGCGAGGAACACGTCCGCTCCGGCAGCGCGAGCCGCCGCGCGAGCCTCGTCGTCGTCGTAAGAGGTCAGCACCACCACGCGGGTCTCAGGGAGCGACTGCCGCACCTGGGCAATGACGTCGAGGCCGGTGCCGTCGGGAAGCCTGAGGTCGCTGAGAATCACCTGCGGGCGCACGGCGACCGCCCTGCGCACTCCTTGCGCCACATTCGCTGCTTCGGCGACGACGGCGAAGCCGTCGGCGCGATCGATGATGTCGCAGATGCCCCGACGGACCACTTCGTGGTCATCGAGCACCATCACGGTGATGTCGGCCATGCCCCGAGCCTAGCGTGAGCGCTCGCGCTGGCAGCGCGGACACCAGTGCGTAGACCGACCTCCCATGACCGCACGCACCATGGCCCTGCCGCACCGAGGGCACGGCTCTCCCCCGCGTCCGTACGCGTTGAGCGAGCGATCGAAATACCCGGACTCGCCGTTGACATTGACGTACAGCGCGTCGAAGCTCGTCCCCCCGGCCGCGAGCGCCTCCGCCATGACCTCGCCCGTCGCGTCCAGCAGCGCTCCGGTTGCCTTGCCGCTCAGGCCCGACGCTGGGGTCGCCGGATGCACGCGCGCTCGCCACAGCGCCTCGTCGGCATAGATATTGCCGATGCCGCTCACTCGCGTCTGGTCGAGCAGCACCTGCTTGATACCTCTGGTTCCCCGCCGCCACTGCACGAGCACCGCAGCGCGGCGCAGCGCCGGGTCCAGCGCGTCGCGACCGATGTGTGAGACAGAGGCGGGAACCAGGGGCAGCGCGCTGCCCAAGCCACCCGGGAGCCCGTCCGGCGTGGGCACCAAGGGCTCGGCGTCGAGGTAACCGAAGGTCCGCTGATCCAGGAAGTCAAGGGTGAGCGGGCCGTCGGGCAGTGAGAGTGAGAGGCGAGCCCTGCAGTGCGGGTGAGGAGTGGGCGGCGGCACGGGCGCCACGCGGAACTGGCCGGACATGCCCAGGTGCGCCGAGAGCGCGAGCGCACCGCCATCGAGAACCATCCACAGGAACTTGCCGCGACGCACAACGGCGTCGATGCGCGTTCCCGTGATGGCATCAACGAAGGCCTGGGGGCTGGCGGCGCGGCGAACGCATGATCCGCGGAGGATCTCGACGCGCTCGATCCTGGCGCCAAGGATGTGGGACTCGAGTCCGCGTCGGACGGATTCGACCTCAGGCAGTTCAGGCAATGGAGCGGTCAGGCATTCGCGGCGTCGGTCGCGACGATCGCGCGATACGCCTCGGCGGCGGCGGCCTGCTCGGCGTGCTTCTTGGCGCTGCCGGTGCCGGTGCCGATCACGTCGCCGCCAACGAGGACGCGGGCGGTGAACTCGCGCTGGTGGTCGGGGCCGGTGCCGTCGACGTCATAAACGGGCGCACCCAGGCCGCGCTCCGCGGTGGCCTCTTGGAGCGAGGTCTTCCAGTCGAGGGCGACGCCGGAGACCGCGGCGGCGGCGAGGGTGGGGCCCACCAGGCGCAGCACCACGTCGCGCGAGACTTCGATCCCGTGGGTCAGGTAGATGGCGCCGAGGATCGCCTCGAACGCGTCGCACAGGATCGAGTCCTTGTCAGCGCCACCGGAGGCGCGCTCGCCCTTGCCGAGCAGAACGCACGGGCCGAGTTGGAGTTCGCGCGCCACCACGGCGAGCGCACGCTGCGACACGGACGCGGCCCGCATCTTGGCGAGGTCGCCTTCAGCGAGGTCCGGGTGGGTGCGGTACAGCCAATCGGTCACGACGATGCCGAGCACGGAGTCGCCAAGGAACTCTAGGCGCTCATTGGTCGGCAGACCCCCGGCCTCGTACGCGAACGAACGGTGCGTGAGGGCAAGAATAAGCAACTCGGGGTCGACGCTGACTCCGAGTCGCTCCACAAGGGCATCAGCTGACGCCTGGCCCGGTGTGGTCATGAAAGCGGGGGCTTACGCCTCGTGCTCGGTGCGCAGCGCCTCGACGTACTGGCGACCGTTGTAGGCGCCGCACGTGGGGCACGCCTGGTGCGGAAGCCTCAGGGCCTTGCACTGCGGGCAGGCGACGAGGTCGGCGGCGGTCGCCTTCCACTGCGAGCGACGCGCACGCGTGTTGCTGCGCGACATCTTGCGCTTGGGAACAGCCACGGCTAACTCTCTTTCGTTTCGGTCAGACCCTGCAGGGCCGACCATCGTGGATCGATCACTTCATGCGTGTGGCCTGGGTCGTCCGCGAGCCGCGCGCCGCATTGGTCGCACAACCCGGGGCAATCCGGACTACACAGCGGGATGAACGGCAGCGAAGTCACCACCGCGTCCCGCACCAGCTCCTCGAGGTGAATCGAGTCGCCGTCAAACTCATAGACGTCCTCGGGCTCTTCTTCCTCGTCGTCGATCGCGCGATCGGGGTAGGTGAACAGCCCCTGGAAGTTGGCGTCGACATCGAGTCGAACCTCGTCCAGGCAGCGGCTGCACTCCCCGACGGCCTCGGCCGTGACGGTTCCGTGAGCCCAAATGCCCTCGGACACAGACTCAAAGCTCACCTCGAGCTTCACGTCTGCGCCTTCCGGCACACCGATCACATCTGTGCCAAGGACCGCTGGGGCCGGAAACTCACCTGAGGCGGTGCGCTGCTCGCCAGGACGCCGCACGAGTTCCCTCATCGAGAACAGGTAGGGCGAGGCGGCAGGGCGGTGGTGTTTAGGCACGCACGCCTCCAGCTCGTTCCGGTCCGGGTGGACCTTGGCCCTTGACGCTTACGGCAGGACCAGCGATCAAGTGTACGGGAAAGGGACCCTCAGACTCAACCCGATTCCCCGGCGCGCCTAGAGCGCTGCCGCCACAGCGTCGGCCACCCCGGCGGGCACGTAGGGAGAGATGTCGCCGCCGTGCCGCGCAACGTCTCTCACAAGCGAGGAGGCCACGTGCGCCAGCGCGGCGTCACCGGTGATGAAGACGGTCTCGATGCCCGTGAGCGATCGGTTCATGAGGGCCATGGGGCGCTCGTAGTCATAGTCGGCGCCACCGCGCAGGCCCTTCACGATGGCCGTGGCGCCACGCTCCCTGCAGAAGCTCACGAGCAGGCCGTCCGCGACGGCGACCGTCACGTTGGGCAGGTGGCTGAGGGCGCCCGACGCTAGGTCGGCTCGCGTTGTCGCGTCCAGGAGGGGCGCCTTCGACGAGTTGTGCGCCACCGCGACGATGAGTTGGTCGAAGAGGTTCGCGGCCCGTGTCGCAATGTCGACGTGGCCGAGGGTCACCGGGTCAAAACTGCCGGGCAGCACGGCGATCGTCATGGGTTGGTCCTATGCGCGTAGTGGAGCACCGTCTCACCGTAGTCCTTCGAGACGATGGGCGCGATGGTGCTCGGCCACTCGGGGAGGGGGGCGCGACGTGTCCACTCCACCACGACGTTCGCCTCGGGCTCAAGGCGCTCCGCGAGCGCCTCGAGGACCGCGGCGAGGTCCCCCCTCGCAATGTCGTATGGCGGGTCTACCAGGGCCAATGTGTAGCTCTCGCGCGTGCGCCGCAGGAATGGCAGCGCGCGCTCCTTGATCACCCGCGTCCTGGTGCCCACCCCCAGTTCGCGGATGTTCCCCTCGATCACGCGTGCCGCCGGCGTCGCCGACTCGACGAAAGTGGCCGTCGCGGCCTTGCGGCTCATCGCCTCGAGGCCGAGGGCGCCGGAGCCGGCGTAGAGGTCAAGCACATGGGCGCCCTTGAGGGCGTTCGCCGCGTCCAGGCGGCTGAACAGCGCCTCGCGGACGCGGTCGGTGGTGGGGCGCGTGCCCGCGGTCGGCACCTGGAGCCGCCTGCCGCCGAAGTCTCCCGCGATGATCCGCGTCATGCGGGAAGTCTACGGGCGCTCACGCGACGCGCCGCATGACCTCCAGGCACGCGCGGGCGTTGTGATACGGGCACTTCCACGGCCCGATCTTCACGTCGCCCTCTTCACCGGCCCGGACGGTGCCGTCGCGATTGAGCTCCGCGAACCACTCGCCGTGCTCCCGGTCGATGACCTTGGCCTCGATGAACTCCCACGCGTCAAGCGCCGCCCCGCGATCCTCCGCGCGCCCCGCGAGCTGGTACGCGTTGAGCCATCCAACGACGCCCTCGGCCTGCGGCCACCAGTGCTTCTGGTCATTCACCACGCCAGCGGGCGTTCCCTCGTACATGACGCCGCCGTCCCCATCGAGTCCGTGCTTGCGGACGGCATCTGCCAGCTTGAGCGCCACCGCGCGAGTGCGCTCCTCGAGCGCGCCGTCCACCGTGCCGGAAGCCTCGAGCGCCTCCCATGCGTCCCACAGCAGCCAGCTCGCCTCGATGTCGTGCCCGTAGCTCACGGTGTCCACCTGCGAGCGCCACTCCATGTCGAAGAACAGCTCGCAGTGCGCAAAGGGCGCGAGCGCCACGATGTGGTCGAGCGACACCGCGAGCAGGTTGTGAAGCGCTTCGCGAACGCCCTCGTCTCCCGTGACGCGCAGGAGGGTCGTGTACGCCTCGAGCACATGGAGGTTCGTGTTCATCGACTTGGGCACGGAGAGGTCCTTGGCGCTCAGCGCGGTCTGCGCGAGCGGGCCCCATTCGCGCGAGAGCGCCTCAAGGTAGCCGCCCCTCGCACGGTCACGGGCGTGGGTCTCGAGCAGCTCAAACACGCGGAGCGCGGCGGCCCTCGCGGACTCGTCGCCGCTGATCTCGAACCACTGGGCCAGCCCGTAGATCGCGAAGGCCTGCGCGTAGATCTGCTTGCGGTCGGCGTTGACGCTGCGGTCAGGGTCCAGCGCCCAGAACACGCCGCCGTTTGCCGCGTCCCAAAAGTCGTGGAGTACCAGGCGCAACGCCTTGCGCGCCGTGTCGGAGAGCTCGTCGCGCTGCTCGGGGAGGTCGCGCGCGGCTACCGCGAAGGTCCACAGCGTTCGCGCGGCGATGACCGAGTGGCGCGGGCGCGAATCGTCGATGGTGAGGTCATCGAGCACCGCGCCAGGGAGCCAGCCGTCCGAGTCGAAACCATGGCGCTGCCAGAACGGCAGGATGTCGTCGAGCAGTTCCGCGCGCGCTCGCGCCGCGAGCTCGGTGAGGGCCGCATCGCCCACGACAATCTGAGGCATGCACCAACGGTAGCGGCAGAATCGAAACGTATCGACCCGGTCCCGCTAACGTGTCCCCATGGCTTGGTGGACGCGACGGCGCGCGCTCGTTGTCGGCGTGCTCGCCGTCGCTCTTGTGGGTGGCGCCTTGTGGGCTGGTACGCGGCCGTCTTCCCAAGCCGGCCCGACGGCGCCCTCACCTTCTGCGACGCCCTCGGCTTCAGCGTCGGGCCCCGTGTGCGGCGCCCTGCTTTCCGTGACCAAGCAGTGGGAGGGCGGTTACCAGGGAGAGGTGATCGTGACCGCGTGGGCGCCGCTCGCAGACTGGCAGGTGGCGCTCAATCTTGAGGGCGCCACGGTGAGCGCCTCGTGGGACTCGACGCTCGCGGCGGGCGCCACCGGGCTTGCCACGGCCGCGAACCTCCCGTACAACGGCACCCTCGCCGCCGGGAGCACAGCGACCTTTGGCTTCACCGCGGATGGAACCTCGCCGTCGGACCTCGCGACGGTGTGCACGGGAGAGGCGACGGGGCCGATCGCGATCCGGCCGAGTGCGGCGCCAACGGGGCCGCCCACGTTCACGTCGCAGTCGAACGTTGACTCCCCTGGCGATGACGACTGGCTGCACACGGACGGCAACCGCATCGTGGACGCGCAAGGGAGGCCCGTGTGGCTGACCGGCGCCAACTGGTACGGGTTCAACCTCGAGCAGCGGATGCTCGTGGGGCTGAACGTTGCGAACCACGACGAGCTCATGGACCAGATCGCGAGCCGCGGCATCAACGTCATTCGCGTGCCGATCTCGACTGAGCTGCTCCTTGAGTGGCGTGATGGCAAGGCGCGCGTGCCGCAAGCGGTCAACGCCTCGCTCAACCCGGACCTCGCAGGCAAGACCACGCTCGAGGTGTTCGACGCCTTCCTGCAGGATGCCAAGGGCCGCGGGGTCAAGGTGTTCCTCGACGTGCACTCCGCGCTTGCTGACGACGACGGCCACCTCTACCCCGTGTGGTTCAACGACCCCATCACGACGCGCGACTTCGTCGACGCCTGGGCCTGGGTGGCGGAGCGCTACGCAGACGACGACACGCTCATCGGGTTCGACCTCAAGAACGAGCCGCACGGCCAGCCGAGCGAGAGCCCCAGGGCCATCTGGGACGCCTCCAAGGCGGCCACCAACTGGCGCCGCGCGGCCGAGCAGGCGGGCGACGCGATCCTCGCGAAGAACCCCCACACGCTCATCTTTGTGGAGGGCATCGAGGCGACCCCCAAGACGGGGACCAGCTTCGAGTCGACCGACAACAATGACTACGACTTCACCTGGTGGGGCGGCGACCTGCGGTTCGCGGGCGAACTCCCCGTGACCTTGTCACTGCCGAACCAGCTGGTGTATTCGCCGCATGACTACGGCCCGCTCGTGTATGAGCAGCCGTGGTTCCAGAAGACCTTCACGGCGGAGACCCTCAAGGCGGACGTGTGGGAGCCCAACTGGCTCTACCTGCACGACGACGGCACCGCTCCCCTGCTCATCGGCGAGTGGGGCGGCCGGCTTGGTCAGGACCCGCGGCAGGACAAGTGGATGGTCGCCCTACGGGACCTGATCGTGGAGAAGCACCTGTCCTTCACGTTCTGGTGCCTCAACCCCGAGTCTGGAGACACGGGCGGCCTGTTTGCGAACGGCTGGGGCGCGTGGGACGAGGCGAAGTACGAGATGCTGAGGCCGGCGCTGTGGCAGACGAAGGACGGGAAGTTCGTGAGCCTCGACCACGTCACACCCCTGCCCGGCGGCGTGTCGCTGACGGAGTATTACGCGGCCGGATACCCCGCGCCTGAGTGACTCCCTGGCCTCTCGGTGTGACATGTTGCGCAAAGGACCCCAAGAATGGCCAATGTCACACCATTGGCGCTTCTGCCAGCGCCAACGCCGCCATACATTGGTCGCATGCTGACGCCAGAACTCGAGGAAGCCTACGGACCAGACATCGACAAGGCGGTCGACAAGGTTGGCGGACTGTTACCACTCGAGTGGTCCTCAGAGCTGCGCAGCGAGATGCGGCGCATGGTCGCGGACGCCCACCTCAACGGCGTGGCCGCCTCGCGGCTCGCGGACAGCGAGATGCGGCGGAGTTTCTAGGCGTCAGGCCCGCGGCGAACAGTGTCGAGGACAGCCCACTATCCGACGATCAACTGATGCGCTCGTTGATGTGAGATTCCCAGGATGACGCCGATGTCCCGCAACGGAATCTGGCGATCTGCGAGGTCGCGCGCAACTTCTCGAGTGAGTTCCGCTGCGCGTGCCTCTGCGTCTGCTGCGCTCACTCGAGCCTCGAGCGCGCGCTCGACGGCGCTTCCCACCGCGTAACCCTCCACCGTGTCGACACGGATACTGACCTCGATATCGTCCACCGCCGCCTCTCGCGACGCCGCAATCAACTCCCGTGCCATCTGAGGGCCATCCTGCAAGCGACGCGTCTGGGTCACGCCAATGCCTTCGACCCTCACGATCCACCAGCGACCCTCGCGAGTTGCAACACCTTCGAACTTCTCGACCGTCACGAGTCAGCCTCCGCAATTGCTCTCAATATGGCTCGGTACACGCCCGGACTGATGATCCGGTGCCCATCCGGAACCGTCACCCAGACTCCGCTCGGATATTCACCTAGTCTATAGCCCTAGACTTAAGATGTCTAGCGCACTAGGCAACTAGCCTCAGGCCCGCTCCAGGAACTCCTCTTGGGTTTCACCAAGCCAGTCGCGAATGGCCGACGCCAGGGCCGGGTGAGCGTCAAGGCTCGGGTCTTGCTCAACGACAGTGCGCGCATCGTCCCGCGCCTTCGCGATCAGCGCGGCATCGCGAACCACGCGCAGCAGCCGCAGCGAAGACCGGCCCGATTGACCCGCGCCAAGCACGTCGCCCTCTCGCCGCAGCTCAAGGTCCTTCTCCGCGAGCTCGAAGCCGTCCGTGGTGGCCGCGAGCGCGGTGAGCCGCTCGTGGGCGAGGGTCCCCTCCTCCGCCGACGTGACCAGCAGGCAAACTCCCGGCGCGGAGCTGCGCCCCACGCGCCCGCGCAGCTGATGCAGTTGCGAGATGCCGAAACGATCGGCGTCGAGGATCACCATCGCGGTCGCCTCCGGAACGTCCACCCCCACCTCGATCACGGTGGTCGAGACAAGCACGGGAGTCTCCCCTGAGGCGAACCGCGCCATGGCGACGTCCTTGTCCTCGGACGAGAGCCGGCCGTGCATCAGGCCAATGCGGACGCCCGCGAGCTCCGGACGTTCCGCGAGCATCGCGGCCACCTCGGTGGCCGCGGCGAGCGGGGGACGCTCCTTAGCCGACTCCAAGGGAAGGACGTCGTCCGCCTCCGAGTCGTCAACAGCGTCGGGCAGCTCACTGGGGTCAATCCGAGCACACACGACGTATACCCGCCCGCCCTTGTCAACCTCCTCGCGCACCCGCGCCCACGTGCGGTCAATCCAGACGGGGTTGTCGGCGGGTACCAGGTGCGTCACGGTGTGCGCGCGCCCCGCTGGCCGCTCCGCGAGCACGGACGTCTCGAGGTCTCCGAACACGGTCATCGCCACGGTGCGCGGGATGGGCGTTGCGGTCATGACGAGCATGTGGGGCGGCGTCTGCGCCCGCGACCGCAGCGCGTCCCGCTGCTCCACGCCAAAGCGGTGCTGCTCGTCCACGACCACCAGGCCAAGGTCCGCGAACTGCACCGTCTCGCTGAGCAGCGCGTGCGTGCCGACCACGATTCCCGCGGCCCCTCCCGCCGCCTCCGCCAAGGCCGCCCGACGCTCCCGTGAGCCCTGTGAGCCCGTCACCAGCACTACTCGGGTCGTGTTCTCGGCGCCTCCCAGCATTCCCCCGTCGCCAAGGGGCCCCAGGAGTGCGCGCAGGGCGCGCACGTGCTGCGCTGCGAGAACCTCTGTTGGGGCGAGCAGCGCGGCCTGGCCCCCGGCGTCGACAACCTGAAGCATCGCGCGCAGCGCCACGACCGTCTTGCCGGCCCCGACGTCGCCCTGCAGCAGCCGCAGCATGGGGACGTCACCCGCGAGGTCGCGCGAGATCTCCTCGCCCACGGCGAGCTGCCCCTCGGTGAGTGCGAAGGGGAGGCGGGCGTCGAGAGCGTCAACGAGTCCCCCGGCGCGCGGCGGCCGAGCAACGGCGGCGAGGGAGGCGTGCTCCGCTCGCCTCCGCGCGAGGGCGGTCTGGAGCACCAGCGCTTCCTCGTAACGGAGGCGAGCACGGCCTCGCTCGTGGTCGGACTCGTGCTCCGGTTCGTGGACGAGGCGGAGGGCCTCGAGCAGGGTTGGGAGGTCGTCGCGCTCGCGGAGCTCGGCCGGAATCGGGTCCGGAACGTCACCCTCTTGCAGCGGATCAAGCACCGTGCGCACGGCCCGCGCGATGCGCCACGTGGGGGCCGATGCGGCTGCGGGGTAGATGGGGATGGGGCGGAGCGCCTCGTAGATGGCCGCGTCGGCGTCGGCGGCGTCAACGCCAACGAGGATGTAGTCGGGATGCGTGAGCTGACGCTTCCCCCGGTACTCGCCGACCGTGCCCGTGAAGAGGCCGGTGCGGCCGGGGCGCAACTTGTCCTCGTGCATGCGCAGCACGCCGGCTCGCTTGGCGAAGAACGTCAGCTGCAGGGTGTCGCGGCCGTCGGAGACGATCGCCTCGAGCATGGCTCCGCCGCGGGAGCGCATGGTCCGCACCGTGGCGGAGCGAACCTCCGCCATGACGGTCACGTGCTCCCCGTGCGCAGCGAGCGGATGTCGGTGAACTCGCCGGGCGTGCCGTAGCGGCGGGGGTAGTGGCGCAGCAGGTCTCCGACGGTGGCGAGGCCGAGCTTCTCGAGGGCCGCTGCGGTTCGCGTGCCCAGCGCGCGGGTCAGCGGCTCCGCGAGCCGCTCGCCGCCTGCCTGGGGCGTCACGGCCGCGCGTTCTCCACGCCCACTGCGATGGCCGGCGTGAGCTGATTGCCCTCGAAGACCGAGACGTCGGCGCCGGGCGCCACGGACGCGACCGAGAGGCGCACCTGGTCGGCCACCGCGGGGTCCACGCCCCGGCCGACGATCACCGTGACGACCTCCGTGCGCTGGGTCAGGACCTGCTCCACGTCTGCGTCGAGGTCCTCAGGCGTGGTGTCAACGACCGTGGTGTTGGCAACGGCGGCCGCCATGCGCTCGGCGACGTTCTCCCCCGGCGTGACCAGCGCGGACGCCGCTATGGCGGCAACGACGTGGGCCTCATGGGCCGCGTCCAGCACCGTCAGACGCGGGCCGCGCCGCTTCGCGCCGAGTTTGCGCGCGGCCGCGAGGAGTGTTGGGTGGCCGGCTACGACCACCCCTGCGGAGCCCACCGCATCGCGCAGCGCGCGCATCAGGTCCTTCCGCGGCGCGAGCTCCGGCTGCGGCACCAGCAGCACGCACGCGCCGGCCTCAGCCAGAGCGTCGGCCAGGCCGGGGCACGCGGTGAGCGCGACCACCGTTGACGCGTCTTTCGCGTGGTCGTCGATGCCGCGCACCACCACCTTGCGCGCGCCGGTACTCATCGCCACGCGCACCGCATCGCCCGGCCGCTCGGTGTGCACGTGCGCCTGCCACAACCCGTGGGAACCGATCACGGCAACCGACTCTCCGAGCGCCTCGAGCCGCGACGTGAGTTCTCGCGTGAGGTCCGTGCGGCTCACCGCGACGAACATCACCTCGAAGCCCCCCTCATGACCGTGCGGGGAGTGGAATGAGCGGTACGCGTCCATGTCCGCGGACCAGTCCACCTCGTCGTAGGCGGCGAGGGCGTCGGGCCCGGCGAGGGTCTCGGCGAGCATCTCGAGCTGCAGCACCAGGCCCGCCGCGCCGGCATCGACCACGCCGGCCTCGCGCGCGGCGCCAAGCTCGTGCTGGGTCTGGGCGAGAGCGGCGCGGGCGGCGACAACGGCCGCGACGATCGTCGCCTCCCTCGCGGCGCCGGCGGCGGCCGCCCCGTGCGCGGCGTGGGCGGCGGCGCGCGCGACGCTCAGGATGGTCCCCTCTACAGGAGCGCCGACGGCCGAGTACGCGGCGTGGGACGCGGAGTCGAGCGCCGCTGCGATGTCGGCCGCGGTGGTCGAGGAGAGGCCGCCGCGAGCGTCGACAGAGGTGAGGAAGGCGTTGAGGTAGGCGCTCACGATCACGCCGGAGTTCCCTCGCGCGCCCAGCAACGCGCCCCGAGCGAACGCGGCCACGACCTCCTTGTGGGTGGCGTCCTTCGGCAGGTCCCCAACGGCCCTGTTCCCCTCGCGCAGGGTCAGGTAGATGTTGGTGCCGGTGTCGGCGTCGGCAACGGGAAACACGTTGATGGCGTCGAGCCGGTCACGAGCGCGCTTCACCGCGTTCGCGCCGCTGTCGAGCCACCGTCGCAACTCTGCGGCGTCCGCCAACGTGCCTCCTAAGCCCAGGTCCCCCGCCCATCGGGTGGGTACCATGTTCCCACGGTGAGCCGACACGCCCACCGCAACCGTGCCGTCGGGCATAGGAACTTGGCCAAACGGGCGCGCATCGGGTACTCTTGTGCGGTTGCCCGAACGCCTTCGGGCCCCATCCAAAAGTCTTCAAGGAGAACTATCGTGGCTGCCAACTGCGACGTGTGCGGCAAGGGTCCGTCCTTCGGTAACTCGATCTCGCACTCCCACCGCCGCACCTCGCGTCGCTGGAACCCGAACATCCAGCGCGTGCGCGCGATCGTCAACGGGAGCCCCAAGCGCGTCAACGTGTGCACGTCGTGCCTCAAGGCCGGCAAGGTGCAGCGCGCCGTCTCCGCGTAATTTCCGCTTTCGCGACGAGCGGGCGTCCCCTGATGGGGGCGCCCGTTTTTCTGTGCCCCCGCGCGCTGTACGCACATGAACGTCGGATCCGGGCTCACTTTCGACGCTCATGTGCGTACAGGCGCGAGTTAGCCGGCGAAGTGGTCCCAGCCCAGTTCTGTTGGCGCCACGCCATCCACGGTGACGCCGCTGCCGACGCGAACGTCGCCGATGATCGTCCAGCCGGTAGGCACGGCGCCGGCGGTTGGGAACGTCGCGAGGATGTGGTGGTCCTCTCCCCGGTGAGCGCCCATTGCTTGGGGTCGCGGTTCAACTGCTTGCCCGCGGCCACCGCAGCCAGGTGCACCGGTACCAGGCCCGACGCTATTTCCAGGGCGGCGTCAGAGGCACGGGCGATGCGGCTTGCGTCGCGCAAGAGGCCGTCGCTGATGTCCATCATCGCGCTGGCGCCACGCAGGGCTGCCTCGAGCCCGGCGCCTATGAAAGGCCTTGGCCTGAGAAAGAGCTGAACCGCCTCGCCCTCGGTGATGCCTGCGTCGAGGAGCGCGTAACCCGCCGCTGCCGCGCCGAGCGGGGCTGAAACTGCCACGACATCCCCGGGCACAGCGTCGGCCCTCGTGACCGGATCCATGCCGTGGGTCTCTCCGATGGCGGTGACGCCGATGTGGATCTCGTTTGAGGCACTGAGATCGCCGCCGACCACGCCGACGCCGTGGGGCTCGCACGCTAGCCGCAGCCCATCCGCGAAGGCGAGGACCCAAGCGACCGGCGTGTCCGGGGGCGCAGCGAGTGTCACCTGCAGGGCCGTTGGCACGGCGCCCATCGCGTCGATGTCCGCGAGATTCTGCACGGCCGCGCGCCAACCGATGTCTTCGCCGGTCGACCACTCGAGGCGGAAGTGGCGGTTCTCGACGAGGACATCCGAACTGACCACCAGGTGCCCGTCTACTGAAAGGACCGCGGCGTCGTCGCCGGGGCCGAGGATCTCCGCGTCAGTGGTTGGCAGGCGGGGAGCGAAGGCCGCGATGAGCGCGTCCTCGCCAAGCTCGCCGATCGTGGTCACGGAGGCAAGCCTAGGCGGCGCTACGCACCAGCCACGCGCGCGCCCGCGTCACGCGCACATACGCGAGCCCGAGGAACAGCCCGCGGCACACATTGAACACGAGGAACGCGCGCCACAGGTTGATGTTGCGCTCGTTGTCGCCGTCCACGGACGCGCCCAGCCACCAGACCAGGAAGAACACCAGCGCAGACGCGGCCATCGTGACGAGCATCCACCGCACCTTGCCAGATCCCAGGAACACCCCGTCGAACAGGTACGCCGCAGAGCTCAGCAACGGCAGCGCCGCGAGCCACGGGATCACCGCCTGCGTGGCGGCGGTGACGTCGGGCAGCGAGGTCAGGACGGCCACAAACGCCGAGCCCGCCACCGCATATAGCAGCGTGAAAACCGCCCCGATCGCCACCGCGGGCGCGGCCGCGGCGCCCACCGCGCGATGGAAGGCCGGCACATCGCGCGCGCCGATCTCGCGCGCAGCGAGCGACTCGGCGGCGTGCGCATATCCGTCCTGCCCATAGGACGCGAGCAGCATCAGCTGCATCAGTATCGCGTTCGCAGCCACCACGGTCGTTGATACGTGCGCCCCGTACGCGGTCATGAACGTGAGCACCGTGTAGAGCACAGCGGTGCGCAGGAAGATATCGCGGTTGAGCCCCAGCACGGCCCGCCACCCCGTGCGCAGCCCCTTCCCTCTCCACAGCCGGGCCGACGCTCTGGTCGCCTCGGTCTGAGCGCGCCACCACAGCGTCACGGCCAGGGCGAAGCCCGCCCACTCGGAGATGACGGTGGCCACGGCGGCACCCTCGGCGCCCAGGTGCATGCCGGCGACGAGCAGCAGGTCGAGGACGACGTTGAGCCCGCCGATCGTCACCACCACCGCGAGCGGCCGCCGCGTGTCCCCCGCGCCGATGAACCAGCCCGCGATTACCAAGGTGAGGAGCACCGCGGGCGCGCTCGCAAGCCGAATCGAGGTGAAGGAGGAGGCGAGATCGGCCATCGCGGCGTCGGGCGTCAGGAGGCGCATGAGGGGAGGCACTATCGCCCACTGAACCAGCAGAATCCCGACGCCCAAACCGGCCGCGAGGATGGCGGAGCGTTGCGCGTGGGTGAGGGCGGCGTCGGGCCTGCTGGCGCCCAAAGCCCGTCCTACCAGGCTCGTTGTGCCCGTTCGCAAGAAGGATAGGAGCCAGAAGACGGCGCCCAGGACCGTGGAGCCGAGGGCGGCGGCGGCGAGGTTGGTCTCGTCGGAGAAGTGGCCGAGCATCGCCGTGTCGATGAGGCCGACGAGCGGCACCGAGAGGTTGGAGAGGATCGCGGGCCACGCGATCGAGAACGCGCGGCGGTGCGGCCAGGTGCGCACGCCGGTGGTCATTCGGCGAGGGTATCGCGGGCCTAGGCTTGGGGCGTGCGGCTTCTTGGCGTGGTGGCGATTTCAGGCGCCAGTGTGGCGCTACTGGCCGGGTGCTCGCAGCCGCTCATTGTGGACCCAGCGCCCTATGCCGCGGACCCGGACTGCGCGCGCGTGATGCTCGCGATGCCCTCTTCTCTTGGCGGACTGGACGTGCGCGGCACGTCCTCGCAGGCGACCGCCGCGTACGGCGCCGAGTACCCAATCGTGGTGCGATGCGGCGTGGAGCCGCCCGGGCCGACCACGGATCAGTGCGTTGCCGTGACTGCCACGGGGGCATCACAGGACTGGCTGGTTGTCGAGGACGGCGACCAGTGGCGGGCGACGTCCTTTGGGCGCTCGCCAGCCGTTGAGGTGCTGATCCCTACCGCGCGAGCGCAGGACGCCGTCGCCGATCTGTTGGCGGAGGTCTCGGGGCCGGCGTCTTTGGCGCCGAGCAATGGGCTTGAGTGTAAGTAGCCTGATAAATGGGCTGTTGGGGGCCATGTCAGACCCTCGTGGTTGAGTGTTGTCATGACCGCGGAAGCCATCGCCTACCCCCTCGAGGGTTCGGGCGACGCCGCGCTCGTGGAGCTGTGGCGGCACGTCGATGAGCTGAATGCGCTGCGCCCAGCCAGCCAGCTTTCCGGGCAGCGCGCGCTCGACGCCGCCACGGTGATCGCGAAGGTGCGGCACGCGGCGGATGCCTTGCTCGCGCCGTACGCGGCGCGCCTCGAGGAGCTCTCGGATTCGGAGGGTTTCGCTCGATACAAGGGCAGCCCGAACGCGGCGGCGCTGTTATCCAAGCACACGGGGCTGTCCACGACGGAGGCGGGCAAACTTATCGGGCTTGGGCAGGCACTGGCCGACGCTGGGGCGAGGGCCTCTGACGGCCCCGTCTTGTCTGTGGTTCCGGATGTCGAGCAACCGAATGCCGGCGACCCGGCCGGCGACGAACTTGCTTTCGGCGAGCCGTCGCTCACTTCCCTCTCCTTCCCCGCGCCCGCGGTGCCGACGCCACCGCACACCCAGCCCCAGATGTCGCCGCTCGCCGCCGCGATCCGGGCTGGCTGGTTGGGCACTGAGAAGGCGGTCCTGATCCGCCGCAACCTCGAGGACATGACCGTCAACCGCGCGCAGGCAGAGGCGTTGATGGTCGAGAGCGCCCGACAACTGTCAATCGTGGCGCTGAGGCGGCTGTGCCTCGAGACGTTCGCGGAGCTCGACCCCGAGGGCTACGCGGATCGAGAGCGTCGGCAGCACGAGAAGCGATTCTTCAAGGTCTACGACGAGGTCGACGGGACGGTCAACTTCTTTGGGTCACTGCCGCCGGCGCTGGCGGCGCCCGTGAAGGCGTGGTTCGACGCGGAGCTCCAGACTGCGCTCAACACCCAACGCGACGACGATCCACGCTCGCAGCGCAAGGTGGGCCAGATCATGGCGGACACATTGGTCGCGATGGCACTGCACGTGAGCGGCTGCGAACTCGCGACCACTCGGCCGCAGAGCACATTCGTGATCCGCGCCTCAAAGACGTCACTTGAGTCAGGCGCGGGCTTCGCCTCGTGCGATGGCGTCGAGGCGCCCATCACCATCGGCCGGGTGCTCGCGATGGCCGCGGACGTGCAGTTCGCTGCCCTGCTTCAGGGCAAGGGAGGCGTCCCGCTCGCCCTGGGGCGCACCAGGCGGCTCGCAAGCGGAGGGCAGCGCCTCGCCGTCGCCGAACGCGACAGAGGGTGCGCAAAGTGCTCCGCGGCTCGCTCCAGGGCAAACTTCCACCACATCATTACCTGGGACGATGGCGGTCCGACCGATGAGCGGAACCTGGTGATGCTGTGCGTGAGCTGTCACACCATCATTCACGAGGAGGGCTGGGGTGTGGTCATCGAGGACAACCAGGTGTGGTTCATCCCGCCTGCCTCAGTGGACCTGCGCCGGCGACGACAACCCGGCAGCTCCGTACGCCCCGCCGCCTAGTGCGGAAGGGGCGTGGCGAAGCGTTGCCTACCCTGGGGCACGAATCCCTACCGCAATCCGAGCGGGCGGCTGAGAGCCGTCTCGAGGAGGGCGGAGACGAGCTCCGGGTACTCAACGCCCGTGGCGGCCCACATGCGCGGATACATCGACGTGGGCGTGAACCCCGGCATCGTGTTGATCTCGTTGACGGTGACCGTGCCGTCCTCGCCAACGAACACATCCACCCGCGCGAGCGACTCCGCACCCACGGCGGTGAATGCGGCCTCGGCCATCGCGCGAACGCGGGCGATGACGTCTTCGGACAGGTCGGCGGGACAGATGAGCTGCACGTGCGCCTCGTCGAGGTACTTCGCATCAAAGTCGTAGAACGAGTGCTCCCCGCCCGTGACGATCTCCCCAGGCAAAGACGTGCGCGGGCCATCGGGTGTGCCGAGCACCGCAGTCTCGATCTCGCGGCCAACGACGCCGCGCTCCACGAGCACCTTGGGGTCATGCTTGAGCGCCGCCGCGATGGCGGCGTCCAACTGGGCGAGGTCATCGACCCGCGAGATCCCCATCGACGAGCCCGCACGCGCGGGCTTGACGAACACGGGAAGCCCGAGCGCCTCGATCTCGGCCATGCGTGGGGCCGCATCCTGACCGGGAAGCAGCACCACAGCGTCGGTCACCGGCAAGCCGGCGTCGACGAACGCCGCGCGCATGAACTGCTTGTCCATGCCAACCGCGGACGCCAGCACCCCGGACCCTACGTAGCGCACGTCGACGAGCTCAAGCGCGCCCTGGACCGTGCCGTCCTCACCAAAGGGGCCGTGGAGCACGGGAAACACCACGTCAATGGGACCGAGCGAGCGGACCGCGCCGTCGTCGCCCAACACGCGCCACTCGCCGGTGCCTGCCTGCGATGGCGGCAGCACGGTGTGCGGGGCGTCGGCTACCGTCGGCAGCTGACCGTCGACGATGCGCCATTGCGCAGGATCGGCGGAAGCAAGCGTCCAACGGCCCTCGCGAGTGATGCCGATCGCGACAACGTCCCAGGCAGAACGGTCAATCGCAGCGAGCACTCCCCCGGCCGTGACACACGAGACCCCATGCTCGGACGAGCGGCCGCCAAAGACAACGGCGACCACGGGGCGGGCCGCCACTAGCCCACCTCGGCCTTGCGAGGGCGGCTGAGGAGCAGGCCAAGCACCTCCTGCGGTGCCACGGCCCCGGCAAGCATCGTGACCACGGCGTCGCAGATCGGCACGTCCACGCCAAGGCTCGCCGCGAGCTCCTGAATCGACCTCGCGGACGTCACGCCCTCCGCCGTGCCGGAACCGGATGCGAGGGCCTCGTCCAGCGTCGCCCCCTGACCGATCCGCTTGCCGAGCATGTGGTTGCGGCTGAGCGGCGACGCGCAGGTCGCGATGAGGTCGCCCATGCCGGCGAGGCCGCTGAAAGTCTCCGGGCGCGCGTTGAGCGCCAAGCCCAGGCGCGAGATCTCCGCGAGCCCGCGGGTGATGACGGTTGCTGTGGTGTTGTTACCGAAGCCGAGGCCGTCGGAGACCCCAACGCCCACGGCAATCACGTTCTTGTAGGCGCCGCACAGTTCCACGCCAACGACGTCGGTGTTCGTGTACGGCCGGAAATAGCCCGACGCTGTTGCGGCGGCGACCCGCTCGGCGGCTTCGAGTTCGGTCGAGGCCACGACGGTTGCGGTCGGCTGGCGGGCGGCGATCTCGCGAGCGAGGTTCGGCCCCGAGACCACCGCCGTGCGCTCGTTGCCCACGCCGAGGACCTCCTTGAGAACCTCAGACATGAGCGAGTGCGTTCCCGCCTCCACGCCCTTCATGAGCGAGACGACGACGGCATCGCTGGGAATGAGCTTCGCGAGAGGCGCCATGATGCTCCGCGCCCGTTGCGCCGGAACGGCGACGGCGACAATGTCCGCCTCCGCGAGCGCCTCCTCGGCGTCCATCGTGGTGGCGATGCCGGAGGCCAGTTGGAGGTCTGGGAGCGCTCGCGTGTTGCGGCCGTGAGCGGAGATCTCGGCGAGGGACTGCGGGTCACGTCCCCACAGCGTCGTGCTTGTGCCGGCGTCGGTGAGCACCGAGGCGAACGTCGTTCCCCAAGCCCCGGCGCCGATGACGGTCGCGCGGGTCACTGCTCCCCCTCGCTCGACTGAGGGCTGGGGTTCGCGCGCATGTCGTACGGGTGCTGGGGCGCAGGCTCGCCGCGCATTTCCGCCACCATGGCAGTCAGGGTAGCCATGATCCGGTCGGTCGCGAGGCGCAGCAAGTCAGTGTCGAGAGGTTTGCCTCTCAGATCGTCGAGGTCGATAGCCGGCCCGGCGCGCACGATCATGGGCTTGCGGGGAAAGAGGTCTGGCTTCTTGGAGTACGGCGGGAGCAGCAGGTGCGCCCCCCATTGCGCCACCGGGATGACCGCCGCGCCGCTCTCAAGCGCAAGCCTTGCCGCACCCGTGCGCGCGACCATGGGCCACAGCTCCGGGTCGCGAGTGAGCGTGCCTTCGGGGAACATCGCGATCATGTCTCCGCGGTCAAGCACCACGCGGGCGTAGTTGAGCGAGTCCTTCGCCTGCGAGGTTCCTCGGTAGACGGGGATCTGGTCGCCTGACTTGAGCACGCGGCCGATCACCGGCAGTTCGAAGAGCTCCTTCTTCGCCAAGAAGCGGGGCGGGTGGCCGTTGTTGTAGAGGAAATGACCGAACGTCAGCGGATCCACGTAGCTCACGTGATTCGAGACCGCGATGAACCCTCTGTCCGTCGGCAGGTTCTCTGCTCCGGACCAGTCACGCTTGAGGAGGAACGTCGCGAGCGGTCGCACCAGATTGACCACAGTGCGGAAGGCCCAGTTGGGACGTGTGGGCATGCCGCCTACTCGACCGTGGCGCCCAGCGCCGCCAGCTTGCCCCGGAAGTCCTCATAGCCACGGTCGATGATGCCGATTCCGTGCACCGTCGAGGTGCCTGTGGCGGCGAGCGCGGCGATGAGATGGGAGAAGCCGCCACGCAGGTCGGGGACGGTGATCTCCGCCGCCGTCAACGGCGTCGGCCCGGATATCACGGCGCTGTGCTTGAAGTTGAGCTGCCCAAAGCGGCACTCCTTGTCGCCGAGGCACTCGCGGAACAGCTGAACCTGCGCGCCCATGGCGTTCAGGGCGTCGGTGAACCCAAAGCGCTTCTCGTAGACGGTCTCGTGGACGATGGACAGGCCCTTCGCCTGGGTGAGCGCCACGACGAGCGGCTGCTGCCAGTCCGTCATGAATCCGG
The DNA here is from genome assembly GCA_024707205.1 of Demequina sp. Lineage (NCBI taxonomy): Bacteria > Bacillati > Actinomycetota > Actinomycetes > Micrococcales > Demequinaceae > Demequina > Demequina sp. The sequence continues at coordinate 1,907,996 of JANQAD010000001.1, read as the reverse complement.
GGTGCACGTCGGTCTGCAGCGCGATCGGTCGCAGCTGGCCGCCGGGGTGGTAGAAGCGAATGCCCTGCGGCACCACGTCGAACTCGCCGCCGACCTTGCGGAATACGTTGAGGAAGGTCCCCATGTGGCGCTGCTGGGCGCCGAGGATCATGATGTCGCCCCCCGTGGCGAGCGCCGCGGACGCCCACGACCCCACCTCGATGCGATCTGTCAGCGACACGTGGTCGTATCCGTGCATCCGGCCGACGCCTTCGATGGTCACGGAGCGGTCCGTATCCACCGAGATGATCGCGCCCATCTTCTGGAGGGTGTCGATGAGGTCCTTGATCTCGGGCTCCACGGCCGCGTTCTCGAGGCGCGTGATGCCCTCGGCCATGACCGCGGTGAGCAGCAGCTGCTCGGTGGCGCCCACCGAGGGGTACGCGAGCGAGTACTTGATGCCGTGCAGTCCGTTGGGGGCGCTGAGGTGCAGACCGTCTGGGTGCTCGGCGACCACGGCGCCGAACTTCTGCAGGATCTCGAGGTGGAAGTCGATGGGCCGGTCGCCGATGCGGCAGCCCCCAAGGTCTGGAATGACGGCCTCGCCCAACCGGTGCAGCAGTGGCCCACACAGCAGGATCGGGATGCGCGATGAGCCCGCGTGTTCGGCGATGCTGACTGCGTCAGCCTTGGTGAGGGCGCTTGGGTCGATGGTGAGCACGCCGGTCTCGACGTCGTAGTCGACGTCGGCGCCGTGCAGGCGCAACAGGGACGACACCACGCTGACGTCGCGAATGTCTGGAACATTGCGAAGGGTCGAGGGCGAGGATCCCAGTAGCGCCGCCACCATTGCCTTGCTGACGAAGTTCTTGGCACCACGAACGCGGATCTCTCCGCTGAGCGGCGCCCCACCCGTCACGCGAATGGAGTCGGTCATGGTTCTAGTGTCTCATTGCCGCCCCGCGTTGCTCGCAATCGTAGGCTGACGTCATGTCCGGTCCCGCCCGTGTTGTGTTCGCGGGACTGTGCACGTGGGACGTGGTTCACCTGGTGACGCGCCTGCCTTCACCGGACGAGAAGGTGGCCGCCCTCGACTTCTTCACAGCGGCGGGAGGCCCGGCCACGAACGCTGCGGTTGCGTGTGCTCACCTTGGCAGCCGGCCGACGCTGGTGACGGCTCTCCCCTCGCATCCCGTGACCTCGCTCATCGCCGACGACCTGGCCGGGTGCGGCGTCGAGCTCGCCATCGCGGCGGGTTACGAGGGGCCGCCGATCTCGGCGTCGATCATGGTGACGGCGTCAACGGGCGAGCGCGCGATCGTGTCGCCGACGTCGGCTGCGACCGACCTGCTCCTCGAGGGCGGACACGCTCTCGATACTCATAACACATTATGTGTGCTGGTAGATGGCTACTTCCCCTCCATCTCCCTGCCCATCGCGCGCGAAGCGAGGGAGCACGGCATCCCCGTGGTCCTCGATGCGGGCAGCTCGCGGCCGTACACCGACGAGTTCCTGCAAAGCGTCGACGTTGTGGCCGCGTCCGCCGTGTTCCGTCCCCCCGGCACCGACGGCAGCCCCGAGTCCGTGTTCGCCTACTTGCGCGCCCGCGGCGTCATGTGGGCCGCGATCACGCGCGGCGGCGACTCGATCCTGTACATGTGTCCGGGCGGTTCCGGCGAGATCACGGTGCCGCCGGTCAAGGGCGTGGTCGACACCCTGGGTGCGGGCGATTTCTTCCACGGGGCTCTCGCGCACCGGATCGCAACGCTCGGCTTGGACGGCGATCGCTTCCCGGCAGACCTGGCGTTCGCCGCGAGCGTGGTCGCCGAGTCGATCACGAGCTTCGGCACCAGAGGATGGCTCAGTTAGCCGCAGCCGGGCGAGAACGAGAAATCCAAGGCGCTGTCCTCGGACCGTGAACTGCCAGCCTCGTCGACGTAGGTCACCCGCACTCCGGAAAAGGTCGCGACCTTAGCGGGGTCTTTCGCCACGACTTGCACCGCAACGGAGAAGTCGACCTCGTCGGGCGCCAGCGCGGCCCCCGCCGCGGCCTCGAACTCGTGTTCGCCGTTCGCCATGTCTTCAGGTGCCATCGTGGCGGTGTCGAACGATCCGTCGCGAACGATGAATGACTCAAGGAGGTCGATGTTCTGCGGCTCGATGAGAGTGACGTCGCCGATCGTGAGGTCTGCCGAGTTGTCGCCCATCACCACAAAGTTCACGCCGGTCAGGATCCCGTTGGGGTTCTCGTTGGGGTCAATGCAGATGCCGGCCTCGGCGTGATCGGACCCCTTGATCGAGTCAGCCTTGTTTCCGGTACAGCCCGTGGCGAGGACGGCAACTACGGCGACGATCGCGAGAGTGCGGATGAGCTGCATCGGATCCCCCGTTCTGGTGCGAACCTATACCAAGTCCGTGATCACCCGCGTGGCGAACGAGTCCCGCACGAGCATGAAATTGAGAGAGTCGACGCGGTCCACCCACTCCTGCGCCTCTCGAGGCTCGCGGCCCGTTGCGATCCGGCGCGCGATGAGCCGCTCGCGGGCCACCTCCCACGGCACCTCGAGCTTCCACACCTCGTCGAGAAGCGCCGCCGTGGACGCCCAAAGCCCCAGGTAGTTGCCCTCAACCAGCACTATCTGCACCTCGGGGCCCACCTCGATCGCGTCCGGAATCACCTCGTGGAGCTCGCGCGAGTACGCGGGCGCAAAGGTCGCGAGCGCCGGGTCGCGAAGGCGCTCAAGCAAGGCCTCGAACCCGGCCCGATCGAACGTCGCTGGCGACCCCTTCGAAGCCAGCAGCCCCCGCTCACTCAAGACAGCGTCGGGCAGGTGAAAGCCGTCCATGGGCACCACAACGGACGTGACACCCTTTGCGGCGAGCTCAGTGACGGTGCGCGCGGCGAAGGTCGACTTGCCCGTGCCGGGACCGCCGCTGATGCCGATGAGCACGCGACGCGGCACGGAACACGAACCTTAGGCGACCGGCCGCGCGGCCTCGACGTGCTCCTTGGGCTCCGTCTTGGCCGGGAGGGTCTTGGGGCGCCAGGACTCACGCGTGGCCTCGAAGGCCGTGATGTCCTCCTCGTGCTGGAGGGTCAGGCCGATGTCGTCGAGGCCCTCCATGAGGCGCCAGCGCACGTAATCGTCGATCTCGAACGGCACGGTGAGCTCGCCGCACGTGACGGTGCGGTCCTCAAGCGAGACGGTGATCTCCTTGCCGGGCTCGGTCTCGAGGATCTTCCACAGGAGCTCCACGTTCTCCTGGGAGAGGATGCCCGTGAGCAGCCCCTGCTTGCCGGAGTTGCCGCGGAAGATGTCCGCGAAGCGCGACGCGAGGACAACGCGGAAGCCATAGTCCTTGAGCGCCCACACCGCGTGCTCTCGCGAGGAGCCGGTGCCGAAGTCGGGACCGGCAACGAGGACACTGCCGTGCGTGTACTCCTCCTGGTTGAGGATGAACTCGGGGTCGCCGCGCCAGGCGGCGAAGAGCGCGTCCTCGAAGCCCGTCTTGGTGACGCGCTTGAGGTAGACGGCAGGGATGATCTGGTCGGTGTCCACATTGGAACGGCGCAGCGGAACGCCGACGCCGGTGTGGGTGGTGAACTTCTCCATCAGTTGTCCTCGGGTTCAGACGAGCGCAGGCACGTCGAGGTCGGCGGGGGTGGACAGTGTGCCGCGCACCGCGGTGGCGGCCGCGACGAGCGGGCTCACGAGGTGGGTGCGGCCGCCCTTGCCCTGGCGTCCCTCGAAGTTGCGGTTCGAGGTGGACGCGCTGCGCTCCTGCGGAGCGAGCTGGTCGGGGTTCATGCCAAGGCACATCGAGCAGCCGGCGTTGCGCCATTCGGCACCGAAGTCGATGAAGATCTGGTCGAGGCCCTCGGCCTCGGCCTGCAGGCGAACGCGGGCGCTGCCAGGCACGACGAGCATGCGCGTCCCCTCTGCCTTGGTGCGTCCCTTGATGATGTCCGCGGCCGCGCGGAGGTCCTCGATGCGGCCGTTGGTGCACGAGCCAAGGAACACCGTGTCGATGCGGATGTCGCGCAGGGGCGTGCCCGGCGTGAGGCCCATGTAGGCGAGCGCGTTGGCGGCGGCCTCACGGTCCGTCTCGTCGGCGAAGTCCTCCGGGCTGGGGACCTTCGCGGAGATCGGCAGGCCCTGGCCGGGGTTGGTGCCCCAGGTCACGAACGGCTCTAGGTCGCTAGCCTCGAGAACCACCTCGGTGTCGAAGACGGCGTCCTCGTCGGTGACGAGCGTCTTCCAGTACTCGACTGCCGCATCCCAGTCCGCACCCTCCGGCGCGTGGGGGCGGCCGTGGACGTAGTCGAAGGTGGTCTGGTCAGGGGCGATGAGGCCCGCGCGAGCGCCGGCCTCGATCGACATGTTGCAGATCGTCATGCGCGCCTCCATGGACAGCGCGCGGATGGCCTCGCCGCGGTACTCGAGCACGTAGCCCTGGCCGCCGCCGGTGCCGATCTTCGCGATAACCGCGAGGATGATGTCCTTGGCCGTGGTGCCCTTCGGCAGCGAGCCCACGACGTTGATCGCCATCGTCTTGAACGCCTTGAGGGGCAGCGTCTGGGTGGCGAGCACGTGCTCCACCTCGGACGTGCCGATGCCGAAGGCGAGCGAGCCGAACGCGCCGTGCGTGGACGTGTGCGAGTCTCCGCAGACGATCGTCATGCCGGGCATCGTGATGCCGAGCTGCGGGCCCACGACGTGGACGACGCCCTGGTCGGCGTCGCCGAGAGAGTGGATGCGGACGCCGAACTCCTTGGCGTTGTTGCGCAGGGTGTCGATCTGCACGCGCGAGGTCTCGTCGGCGATGGGCAGGTCGATGTTGAGGGTTGGGGTGTTGTGGTCCTCGGTCGCGATGGTGAGGTCCGTGCGGCGAACCTGGCGGCCGGCGAGGCGGAGTCCCTCGAATGCCTGCGGCGAGGTGACCTCGTGACACATGTGGAGGTCGATGTAGATGAGGTCGGGCGCGCCGCCCTCACCCTTGCGGACCAGGTGGGAGTCCCACAGCTTCTCGGCGAGAGTCGTGCCCATGTCGTGCTCCTACTTCCTTACCCTTGTCAATACTCTAGACATCTCACGATGTGAGACGCTAATATCGCTCTATGGACAATCATAGCGGCGTTGGCGTCATTGACAAGACGTCAGCCATCCTCGCCCGGCTCGAGGACGGCCCCGCCACCCTCGCCGAACTTGTTGATGCCACCCATCTTGCGCGCCCAACCGTGCACCGGCTAGCCCTGGCCCTCGAACACCACCACCTCGTGGGCCGCGACGCCACCGGCGCGTTCGTCCTCGGCAACCGCTTCGCTGCCCTTGCCGCGGCCGTCGGCGAGGACCGCCTGGTGAGCGCCGCCCTTCCCGTGCTGACTACCCTGCGGGACCGCACCGGCGAGTCCAGCCAGCTCTACCGCCGCCACGGTTCGCAGCGCATCTGCATCGCGGCCGTGGACCGTCCGGTGGGCCTCAGGGACTCGATCCCGGTGGGCACCACCATGACCATGACGGCCGGATCCGCCGCGAAGGTGCTGCTCGCGTGGGAGACCCCGGAAGTCATCCACCCTGCTCTCGCGACAGCGCGCTTCACCGCGAACGACCTCGCCGTGGTTCGCGAGCGCGGATACGCGGAGAGCTCTTCGGAGCGCGAGGCCGGCGTGAGCTCGGTGAGCGCCCCCGTATGGGGCACATCAGGGACGGTGATCGCCGCCGTCTCGATCTCCGGGCCCGCCGAGCGCCTTGGCTCCACGCCCGGCAAGGAGCACTCAGGCGCGGTGCTCGACGCCGCCCGCCAGCTCAGCGACGTCCTGATCCGCACGCACCTTGGATGACGAGGTGCGCCACCGGCGCCCAGTGCGCTTCGACGCACAGTTTTCTCCCACGGTCCTTGGAGGCTTCCCACAAATGTGCGCGTGAACAGCGAACCGTTTCGGAGAACCTCACCTGAGCGTTTGCGCCGCCAAACAGAGCCGCTGTTAGCATCCGCCACAACCCGCGAAACGTTTCGCCGGTGCCGTTGACAAAGGAGTCAAGGTGAACAGCACTGTACTTCGTCGCGTTGCCGCGGCGACGATCGTGGCCGTCGCGATCACGCTCACAGGAACCGTCGCAGCGCAAGCGGACGTGACCAACGGGACCTTCGACAGTTCGGTGGACCCGTGGTGGTCCTATGGAGCCAGCCTCGCCAACGTCGACGGCCAGCTGTGCGCTACGTCGAGCGCCGCCAACCGCTGGGACGCGGGCGTCGGTCAAGACGGCATCCCCATGACCGCCGGCGACAAGACGATTGCGTTCACCGTGACCGGCGAAGGCACCTTCAAGGTCAACGTCGAGACCCCGGAGAACACCAACGTCCTGGGCCAGGAGTTCACCGTCACCGGCACCCAGACCTTGACCTACGACTTCACCGCCGCGGACACCGCCAACGCCAAGGTCCTCTTCGAGGTGGGTGGCGAAGCGGGTGGGCACACCGTCTGCTTCGACAACATCTCGGTGACCGACAAGGCCGCCGATGCCATCACCCTTCTCAGCCACGACTTCGAATCCGGCGACCCTGGCTATTGGGGCTACACCAACGGCGGCGCGAGCTTCGCCATCAATGTCACCGATGGAGCGATCTGCTACACCACCGATGCCGCGAATCGCTGGGACGCGGGACTCGGGTTCAGCGGCTGGACAGCGGTTGCCGGCGACGCCACCCTGTCCTTCGATGTGAAGGGCCAGGGCACCTACAAGGCGAATGTCGAGGTGCCCGACGGCACCTCGCAGCTTGGCCAGGAGTTCACGGTCTCTGATCCCACGGCGTGGTCCCACCAGTCCTTCGACTTCGACCTCGCGGCCGGCGCCGGGAAGCTGTTGTTCGAGGTGGGCGGCGAGGACGTGTGCTTCGACAACGTGACGCTCACGGTCGTCGAGGCGAGCGGTCCCGAGGAACCCCAAGAGCCAGCGCTCCAGGGCGGCGTCAACCTCCTCGACAACGGCGACTTTGCGTCGGACCTGAGCCCGTGGGGCGCCTACGCGAACCAGGGCTCGGTGGTCGGCGGCGCGTCCAGCGGCGCCTACTGCGCCACCGTGACGGGTCCCGTCGCCAACGTGTATGACGCCGGCCTCAGCTACAACAACCTCGAACTTCCCGCGGGCGACTATGAGTTCTCGTTCGATGCCTCTACAACGGGCTCGTTCTCGGCGATCGTTCAACAGACCGGTGGCAGCTGGACCACGTATGCCTCCACCGCGGTGACGGGCGAGGCGATGACCCACTACTCGCTCTCGTTCTCCCTCCCTGACGCGGTTCCGGTGGCGGGGCTCGCGTTCCAGTTCGGCAGCATCGGCGCCGTCTCATACGACGTGTGCATCGACAACGTCTTCCTCGGCGCCCCCGCCGTGGAGTACGTCACCAACGGCACATTCGACTCGGACAAGGCGCCGTGGTCGACCGACGGCGTCACGAGCTCCACCACGGACAGCGGCGCCCTCTGCGTGGCGGTTCCCGGCGGCACCACGAACCCTTGGGACATCAACGTCCACTACGACGGCATGCAGCTTCCCGCGGGCCCGTACACCCTTCGCTTCAGCGCCTCCGGCACAGGCGGCCCGATGCGCGCGCTGGTTGGCCTTGGGCAATCGCCCTACACCGTGTACACCGAGTACAACGAGACGCCCGGCGCCACGGCGAAGGACTACGTCGTGTACTTCACGATGAACAGCGCGAGCGCCAACGCCCAGATCGCCTTCCAGCTTGGCGGCGCGTCGAGCCCGTGGACGTTCTGCCTGGACAACGTGTCCCTGGTGAGCGGCGGCACCAAGCCCGCCTACGCCCCGGAGACCGGGCCGCGCGTGAAGGTCAACCAGGTGGGCTACCTCACCGACGGCCCCAAGCGCGCCACCCTGGTGACGGACGCCACCAACCCGGTCGCATGGGAACTGAAGCGCACGAGCGATGACACAACCGTGGCGTCGGGCATATCCACGCCCAAGGGAACAGACGAGTCGTCCAACGAGGACGTGCACGTGATCGACTTCGCGGGCACCTACCCGGACGGCACCTACGTACTGACGGCCGACGGCGACACCAGTTATCCGTTCACGATCGGCTCGTCCTTGTACGGCGGACTGCTGAAGGACGCCCTCGACTACTTCTACCTGGTGCGCTCCGGCACGCCGATCGAGGCGTCCATTGTCGGCGACGACTACGCGCGCCCCGCCGGTCACGCCTCGACCGCAGGCGGCAGCGACATCAACCAAGGCGACGACAACGTCGGCTGCCAGCCGGAGGCGGAGTCGCTCGTCGTGTACGGCGAGGCGTGGACGTGCGACTACACGCTCGATGTGGTGGGCGGCTGGTACGACGCGGGAGACCACGGCAAGTACGTGGTCAACGGCGGCATCGCCACCGCCCAGCTACTCGGCACGTACGAGCGTGCCAAGCGCGCGGGACAGGAGGCGACCGATGCGCTCGGCGACGGCTCGCTCAACGTCCCCGAGTCTTCGAACGGCATCCCTGACGTCCTCGACGAGGCGAAGTGGGAGCTCGACTTCATGATGTCGATGACCGTTCCGGAGGGTCAGGACCTCGCGGGCATGGTGCACCACAAGGTGCACGACTACGGCTGGACGGGCCTGCCGCTCATGCCGGACCAGGACGCGAAGACGCGCTACCTGCACCGCCCGTCGACCGCGGCGACGCTCAACCTCGCGGCCACGGCCGCACAGGGCGCACGCCTGTTCGCGGACTATGACCCCACGTATTCGCAGAATCTCCTCGACGCGGCAAAGGTCGCGTGGGCGGCCGCGCTCGCCCACCCCGCGATCTACGCGACGGCGGCCGACGGTAACAACGGCGGCGGTCCCTACAACGACAACGACGTCACCGACGAGTTCTACTGGGCCGCCGCCGAGCTCTACCTCACCACCGGTGACTCCGAGTTCAAGGACTTCCTCCAGTCCTCGCCGGTGGCCGCAGAGAACTCGTTCCCCACGGTCGGCTTCAGTTGGGACCAGCTGGACGCAATCGCCAAGATCGACCTCGCGACCGTTGACAGCGCTTTCCCTGACCGCCTCGCGATCGCCGACCAGGTGGTCGCTGGCGCCAACGCCATCGCTCACGTGCAGCAGGGCGAGGCGTTCGGCCAGGCGCTTCCGGAGAACGGCTACGTCTGGGGCTCCAACAGCCAGGTGCTCAACAACATCGTGGTGCTCGCGGCGGGCTTTGACCTCAGCGGCTCCGCAGACCTGAAGAACGCGGCGTACGAGTCCATGGACTACATCCTTGGGCGCAACGCGCTCGCCAACTCGTTTGTCACGGGCTACGGCACCCAGTACAGCCAGAACCAGCACTCTCGCTGGTTCGCGGCCCAGCTCAACCCCGAGTACCCGCACCCGCCGCAAGGCGCGGTGTCCGGAGGGCCCAACGCGCAGTCAGGGACGTGGGACCCCACGTTCGCCGCGCTGTACCCCAACAAGGACTGCGCGCCGCAGCTGTGCTACGTGGACGACATCACGTCGTACTCGACAAATGAGATCACGGTCAACTGGAACTCGGCGCTGAGCGCGGCCGCAGGCTTCCTCTCGGCACCCAACGCCAGGGTGACGCTTCCCGACCGCGCATTCACCACCGCGCCAAAGCCCACCATCACGGGCACCAAGGCCGTTGGCTCCAAGCTCACGGCGCACGCAGGCACGTGGGCACCGGCACCCGCCACAGTGAAGTACCAGTGGTACCGCAACGGCAAGGCAATTTCGGGCGCCAAGGCTGCCATTTACACCATCAAGGCCGCGGACTCGGGCACCAAGATCACCGTCACGGTGACGGCGAGCAAGGCCGGCTACGCGACCACTGCGAAAACCTCGAACTCGGTGACGCTGCCGAAGTTCTTCACGAAGACGCCGAAGCCGACAATCACGGGGGCGGCGTGGCCCGGCTACAAGCTCACGGCGCACGTGGGCACGTGGTCGCCACAGCCGACTACCGTGAAGTACCAGTGGTACCGGGACGGCAAGGCGATCGCGAAGGCGACCAAGTCCACCTACAAGCTCACGAAGGCGGACGCTGGGTCAAAGATCACCGTGAAGGTCACCGCCAAGCGCTCGGGGTACGCGACGGTGACCACAGCGTCGGGCGCAAAGACCATCGCCAAGCTGTACTTCACCGGCTGGACGATCCCCAAGATCACCGGAACGCTGAAGGTGGGGCACACGCAGAAGGTCAAGGTCGGCTCATGGTCGCCCAAGCCGGATTCGTACAGCTACCAGTGGTATCGCAATGGCAAGGCGATCAAGGGCGCGACCAAGTCCACGTACACCCTGGTGAAGGCGGATCGCGGCTCGTACCTCTCGGTCAAGGTCACGGTTCACAAGAAGGGCTACCACGACCTCTCGGCGAAGGGCGCCAAGTCCACGAAGGTGAAGTAACGGCGCGGTCGTGACGCCGGCCGAAAGTAGGTTGGCGTCATGACCCAACCGGTCATCGTGTTCGATGGTGATGCGCGCCGTGCGAAGCGCTCAGTTGCGGTGCTTGAGACTCCGCGCGATGAGGATCATGAAGGCGCCGCACAACAGCAACGCGAGGGCGATCGCGGCGTAGGCGCCGCCATCGAAGCCTGTCCCGGAGAGCCCGCCGCCGGTCCCCGACTGTCCGCCGCCGCCCGTCCCCTGGTCGCCACCGCCCTGGGTCTCCGGCGCGACCACTTGCAGTGCGCCCTCCACCGTGCCGGAACTGGCGCCGGTCAGCACGATCCTGTGCGAGCCGATCTCGGCGGTCTGCGGAATGGTCCACGTGAGCACGATTCGGCCCGTGGAGTCGGCGCTCACCGCGCCCATCTCGAACGGCTCGCCGGAGTGCATCACGGCCGTGACCTCTTCGTCGGCCGCGAAGCCGGAGCCGGTCACCGTGATGGTGTCGCCGCGGTGGACCTTCGCGGAGCTCAGCGAGATCGAGAGCACCGGAACGGGCGTGTCCGCAGCGGAGACGGTCACCGTGGCGGTCGAGTATGCGGTCGATCTGTCCTCCGCGACCGCGTACGTGAACGTGCCGGTTCCCGCATCAGACGCGACAACGTGGACCACGCCGTCGGCGTCGAGGAACGCGGACCCGCGGTCGTATCCGCTGAGCTGGATGACCGACAGTTCCGCACCCGGCCGCGCGGGTGAGTCGTTGTCCAGCAGCGCGGACTCCGGGAATGTGGCCTCGACACCGGCCTGCACCACGAGCTCGTCATCTGAGGCGGACGGACGCAGCGGCGTGGCGATGTTGATCTCGATCGTGTCCCAACTGGTTGCGCCCACGGCGCGCACGCGGATCCGTGCCGGTCCCGTCGCGTCCGCGGTGGCGGCATCGGCGCTCACGGTAACGGGACCCCACGTGGTGATGAGCTCAGTCGCGCTGTCCACGTCGCCGGTTGCGGTCACCGTGCCCCCGCCGGGCGGCTGCACCACATTGGGATCCACCTCGTAGCGAACCAGGGCGCCAAGGTTGTTGCTCAGCACCAGGTCGGCGGTCTGCCCCGGCGCGATCGTGAACGAAGACGGCCCGACGCTGTCAGGAGTTGGGTGGGAAGCGTCGGTCCCCGCGCCGGGAGCGGGCGGGCCCTCCTCGACCAGCGCCGGATCAGCCGGCCCTGGTGCGGCCGGGTCAGGGGCCTGTGAGGGGTCGAGGCCGAGCATGGTGTCGCCTCCGCCCCCGGTCGAGCCGGCGTCGTCGTCCCACGCGAACTGCGTGAAGCATGTGGAGCTGCCGGGGACGTAGCCCGAGGGCACCACAGTGGTGGAGGTGCCCGCCACCCACAGGCCGCATTGCGCGTCGCCGTAGTAGCGGCCGTCCGAGAGCAACTTGGGCGCGCGGTCGTGCGCGGTGCTCTGCGGCCAGGTGATCGTGCCGAGGTTGGTCGCGGCCGCGGGGAGAAGCACCGGCCGTTCGCCCGAGGTGTCGGTCGCGGGGATGTTCGAGAGGTCGACCCGCTGCAACGTCGCCTGATCGGTGCCCGCCTTGCCCCTCGTGACCAACAGGTCGTGGTTGTCGAGCCAACTCGCGCTCATCCGCGTGGAGTCCGCGGCCTCGGTCACGAAGCGCCACTGAAGGAAGTCCGTCGCTCCCGGATCGACAGTGACGACGGCGACCCCGGGCGCCGTAGTCTCCGCCTCGACGGAGAACGCGCGCGCCACGTGCTTGCCGTCCGGCGACAGCACGGGGCATTGGTCGCTCTTCATGATCGGGGCACCGGAGAACGGGAACAGCCCGTTCCAGTTTCCGGGAGCGGGCCCCCAGAAGTTCTGGAACATCTCCAGCCCGGCGATCGGGGTCCAGCCAGATCCCGATCGCTCGAACACTGTGAGGTCGACGAGCATGCGACTGCCGTCCGCGCTCATCGACAGGCAGCCCCTGCGGTTGGCGTCCGTCGAGAATGCGCCGTACGCGGACGTGGAGGTGGTCTCGTTGCGCAAATCGGTGCCGTCTGCCTCCGTTGACACCACGCGCCCGTTGCCTTTGCGGAAGTAGATGCGCCCGTCTGGTCCGAACGTGGGCGACGAGTACGAGGCCGGCATGGTCCAGCCCGGAGGGTCCTCGTCGTCCGTCGGCAGAGCGAAGAAACGCACGTCCGTGCCATCCGGCTTCATGGTGCCGATCCGGTCCCACGTGGGGCGGATCCCCGCCCAGCCCCCCGTGCCCTGGCGCCCAACGTCCGGGTCTCCCGAGACGAACGCAATGCGGTCGGAGGTGAGCTTGGGTGCGGGGTCGATGCTGAAGGTGCCGGAGTCGGCCCAGCGCAGATGCACGCCATCCGACGCCACCGCGCGGACGACGATCGCGTCCCCGCCGAGGTCTCGCGGCACGGCGACGTCCGCGGAACTGCCCGTGAAGCCGCTCGCGAGCGGGCGCCACGTGGCGCCGCCGTCATCGGAGACAAGCAGGTTGACTATTGGAGCGGGTACGTCATCGCTGGTATCCGGGTCGCTGACGGTCCAGGCCACGTGAATCGTGTCCGCGCGAGAAAGCGAGGTTCCCGCGGTGGGCGAAGTCAACGAGATCGTGGGGGCGCTGCCGAGGGTGCGCTCGGCCACCGTCGTCCCGTCGACGATGAACCGGAACTTGACGGTGCCCGCAGGGGCAACGACCTTCTGCGCGAAGCGCAGCGTCGCGCCCTCGTCCCCGCCGAGACTCTCGTCTCGCGTCAGTCCAACCTGGACCGCCGCGCCGCTCGGGGTGCCGTCTCCGGCGAGCGGAACCACCACGAGTCTGCTGACGTCGGAGCCGTCCGGCGGCGGGCTGGGGATGTTGCCGTCGTCGATGAACGGGTCGAGGCTGAGGCTGTCGCCGCTCAGGGGCATCACTCCGCGCACCCAGAACGCGGAACCGCCCGGCTCCGGCTGCTGCGGCGCGGAGCCCTCGGCGATGGCCCCAGTGAGCAGGTCCCAGGTCTCGCCGGACACCCACTCTTGGGTGGTGCCGTCGGTCACGGCGCTCATGAAGTCCGGTCCGTGCATGATGCGGTTGCGGCTCACCCACGCCCCGGTGGCGGGCGGCAGCTCCGAGTGCTCGAGCCCCAGGTTGTGGCCCAGCTCGTGGGCGAGCGTGGCCTGCGGCGCTCCCGAGTCGATGATGATGGACCGGCCCGTGACGCTCGCCCTGGCCACGGAGCTGTCGCCGAGCGCGTTGCCGAGCCAGCCGTGCGGGGCGATTCCAACCACGGAGTCCACGCCGGACTCGCGGGCCAAGAGGTCCAGTTCGCCGAGCGCCTGGGCAACGCCGTCCGCGCTCGCGCTCGTTGCCAGCAGCTCAGGCGTGCACGACAGGTTCGCCTGAACGCCGGAGTCGGGAACCGGGAGCAGCTGCTGCGCCCATGCCACCCAGATGTTCGCCTGCGTCGCGATGTCACCGCACGTGACCGTTGCCGAGCCGAAATCGAGGGGGATGAAGACAACCTTCAGGGGTCGCGTGTCGATCGTGGGCGCGAAGGCGCCCGTCGATGTGCTCAGCTCGTTGTCGACATCGTCCCCCTCCGCGGCGCCGGGAGGATCGTCCACCTTGACCGTTGCCACGAGCGTGGCTCCGGGCGGGGCCTCCAGCACCTCGTCCACGGGCAGCAGCACGTCGTTCACGCCCGGCTGCAGCAGCACCTGCTCCGTCGTGGGACCGAACACTTGCGTGTCGCCAAGGTCGCCGTGGGCGGTCACGGTGGTGGTCACCGCCGTGGCCCTCGCCCCCGCGCCCGCGAGCGAAAGCGTCGCATGCACGGCGGTCTTGCGGTTCGTGACGAGCCGCGAGGCGTCGTCACTCGCTTGAACCACCGACACCGCATTCACCGTGGCGTTGGGACGGCTCGCGATCTGCGCGGCGAAGCCGCCGTGCTCTCCCGCCCACACGCCGACGGCGGACTTGCCGTCCGTTGCTACCTCGCCCCATCCGCTTCCGCTCTGCAGCCTGCGCACGGCTCCCACGAGGGGCTGCCCGCCCGTCGTCGTCAGGGTCACCGAGCGCAGTTCCGGGTGCGCTGCCCACACGTCGCTCGCCAGCACCACGACGTCGCCCACCGAGGCAGATCCGCCGGGAGCAGCGTCGGTCACCTTGGTTGGGGGAACCTGCACCAGGGGTGCCAGGTGGGTGTACAGCGCGTCGCCGTAGACCTCCTGACCGGCCTTGTTGGGATGGAAGGCGCCGAACTCGTCGTGCTGCTTGGTGACCGACTCTCCCAAGCGCACGATCCACGGCTCGTCGGAGCAGTAGCCGTGGGTGGCGAAGCGGCTCGTGATGCCGCCAACGTAGTCCCAGCCGTGCCCTGAGGCGGCGTCGCGAACGGCGCCGTTGAGGCCGGCGACCACGTGACTGCGCGCCCAGATCGCCTCGGAGTCGGTGATGAGGTCCACGTTCGAGGCGAGCGCCCACAGCCCTGCGGTCGGCACGTCCAGCGCCGGCAGCCCCTCCGGCTTGCCCACGCACCGCAGATTGGAGACGCCGTACTTGTCTCCGGTGGGGTCGAAGTACTCGGTGATGTGGACGGTGGCCGGGTCCACACTCGCGGCGTCGAAGCCGTTGGCGAGCTGCTGGTACCGCGCGGGGAGCTCGTCCATGCGGGAGTCGTGCTCCCCGGCGGCCGCGCCGTCATTGCAGCCGTTGATAAGCCCTGGGAGCGCAATAGGCGGCAGCAGACAGGACTTGAGGGTGCCGGAGAATCGCACGTCGTTGGCGCCAACGGAGACCAGGACGGCATCCGCGTCCCGCGGGCCTAGCAGCTGCTGCATCTGGGTGAGCTGCGACGGGCGCTGCGACGGGCACGGGGTGCCGGGGCTGTCACACGTCTTGGCGTGCTCGACCCCCGCGTATGCGTCCTTGACGCCCCCCGTGGACGGGTCGTCGGCGTCGCCCGGCCCCTTGCGGTGGCTCGGGTCGTCGAAGGTGTCGACGATCGCGGCACCAGAACACGCGAGTTGAACGAAGGTCACGGCCGTGTGGGGGTCCGCGTCCTCGAGTTGCTTGGCTGCCAGCGCAGGCCCCGCGTACGGCGAACTGTGACAGGACCTGTCCGTCCATGCGACCTCCGCTGTGCCGCTCTGGTCGCGGAGCGGCGAGCCCTCACCGGACGCGACCGAGTCGCCGAGCGAGACGACTACCAGGTCCTTTGGTGCGATCTCGCGGCTCGTCACCGCGCGCCCCGCATGGTCGTCGCGCACCTCGAGCCGCACCGTTGGTGTATCGCCGGAATGGACCTCGATCGTGGGGCCCTGGCAATGGTCAAGATCCGCCACTTGGTGCCATTCACGGACCACACGTAGTGAGTGATGAACGCCCCGCCCGAAGACGCGAGCGACGCGCAGCCGTCTAGCGTCACCTCGAGCACCGCGTTGTCGCCGACGATCACGTTGTCGGCAGGGGTGCCCGACGCGTTTGCGGCTCCGGCAGCCCGTCGCCGTTGGTGTCCGTGTAGTGGGGGGCCACGGACCAGTCGAATCGGGGCTGTGGGTCCGAGCCCCCCGCGGCCGCGCTCACGGTCAGCCTGCATGGCGATCCGATCGCATCATCGAAGGTCGTGGTCGCCGCCGGCTCGCCGAACGTCGGCCAGTCAGTCGACTGCGACACCCACACACTGCCCGCCTGACAGGTTGCGAACGTCACCTGCCCACGGCTCGCCGCGATACCGGCCGACGCCGTGGTGAAGTCCCCTCCTGGCCAGCCTCCTTCCGGCGAGGGCACATGCACCCTCGACGGGGAGCCCCCGGGGGAAGACGCGAGGACGGAGTAGTCCGTGCCGTCCGTCACCAGCGCGTACCCGAGCCCGTCTCCGGCGGCAACGTCGCGCAGGTTCGCGTGCTCGACCTTGCTGAAGTCTCCCAAGTTCTCGCCTTGGCCCACGGCGACATAGGTGTTCCCCATGTCGTTCCCGCCGTCCCAATAGGCGGCGCTCACGACGCCGCCTTCGGCCGCGATCCGCGCGCTCGCGACACCGGTCAGGGCGCGGGAGACGAAGAAGGTCTCGCCCCCGTCTGTCGTGCCGCGAATGCCGCCCGTTCCGCCCCAGATCACCCAGGTCCGCTCGCCGTCCACGGCGACGTCGACATCGGTGGCCCACGTCCCGAGCCGGCGCGCGGGCGTCCAGCTGTTGCCGCCGTCGCTCGAAGTCGTGAGGTACGGCGCCTCACCATGCGCACCGTCGGCATCTGTCCAGGCGCCGATGAACGCCACCGCCACGTGCTTTCCGTCCGCGGCCACCGCGGGGCGCGTGACCCCAATGGATCCGCTGAGGATCGCAACCTTCGCCCACGTGCGGCCCGCGTCCGTGGACCGCACATAGAGGATCCGGCTGCCCAAGGTGGAGTCCATGACAACCCCGTGATAGACCCCGCCAGAACCTGCAGCGACATCCGGGTAGGCGACGGTGTTGCCGAGCGCGGAGGCGCCCGGAATGACGCCAGCAGTATCGGCGGCCGCTGGAGGCGAGGTCATGGGCGCCACCACCGGCAGCACGGCGAGGAGGGCAGCACCAAGCGCGACCGCAACGCGGCGACGTCGTGACACAACGCCTCCCTCTTGACGGCACGGCGACTGACCTTGGCCTGCCAAACGTACCTAGCGCGAGGCGCAGAGTCAGTCTCACGTAGGTCTCACGTTGGCTAACCTGGCCGCATGAACGCAACACCGATCGTCGTCTTCGACGGCGAGTGCGCGCTGTGCAACGGCTTCGTCGCGTGGCTCATCCGCCATGACACGCGCGCCGTCTTCAAGATCGCGGGCAGCGCGGGCGAGGTGGGCAAGGCGATCGTCGCGGCCGCTGGCCTCGAAGGCACTGTCATCCAGTCCACGATCGTGGTGTGGGACGGCCAGCGGGGCCTCACGCGGTCCGACGCTGTGCTCGCCATCGTGACGAGGCTCGGTTGGCCGTGGCGCGCCTTGGGAGTCGCGAAGGCGCTCCCCCGCGCTTGGCGAGACGCCGCGTACGGGGCTGTTGCCAAGCGTCGGGCCCGACTCGAGGCAGAGGACGCCGCGTGCGGAGTGCCCCCAGCGGAACTGGTCGCCGAATGGCGTTCTCGCCTCGCGACGACGGCCGACGTGCCAGGGAACGCAAAAACCTCGCCGTGATCGGCGAGGTCTGAACGTAGCCCCGACGGGATTCGAACCCGCGCTACCGCCTTGAGAGGGCGGCGTGCTAGGCCGCTACACAACGGGGCCCTAGCGTCGTCTGCTCACCCAAAGGGCGGCGAACGCGAGTACCAACTGTACCGGACGGGACCCCGGTGGCGCCAATCCGCGCGCGGCCGGGTGGGTGCGCCAGGATGGGCACATGAGCGAAGCCGCCGCAGCCACCGCCGAGGAGTCGGAGCGACACGCCTCGTGGCCCGAGCTCTTCTTCGATCTCGTAGCCGTCGCGGGCGTCTCGGTGGTGGCGTTCCAGCTGGAGCATGACCAGCCCTGGCAGCACGTGGCCGTGCTCGCGCTGGCGTTCGTGGCGTTCTGGATCGTATGGGCGTCGGTGACCACGTACGGCAACCTGCTCGCGGACAACGCATCGATCGCGGTGCTCTTCGCCTCGATGGCGATACTCGGCGTCATGGCGGCCTCGGTGCCGGGCATCTATGGGGAGCACGCGCGCGCGTTCGCCATCGCGTACGTCATCGGCAGGCTCATCATCGCGCGGCCGTGGTCGCGCGCCGCGGTCGTGGTGGACATGCCGATAGTGCAGGCCACCTTCGGGGTGATCCCGTGGATCGTGTCGTTCTGGATCGAGGGGGACGCGCGCTACGTCTGGTGGGCCGTCGGGATCGCCTTTGACCTGTGGGTGCTCGCCACCATGTCGGGCGAGAATCGCGTGATCCAGGCGCAAGAGCGGCTCAACCGTGCGCTCGAGATGCGCAGTCGGCGCGGGCAGCGCGCGCAGCGCGCGCCGCAGCACAAGGTCGATCGCCGCGAGGGCCGTGAGCTGCCCACCACCATCACCGCCCTGCGCGGCGACACCGCGCACTTGAGCGAGCGCATGGGGCTCTTCATCCTCATTGTGCTCGGGGAGGGGGATCGTGCAGTTGATAGGTGCCGCGGACGCGAGCGAGCACTGGAACCGAGCCCTCCTCGTGGCAGCCGCGGGAGCGTTCGCCCTGGTATGCGAGTTGTTCTTCATCGCGGTGGTGCGCGGCACCGCGGGCCTCGCGCTCCTGCCCGCAGACGCGATTCCACCTCGCGCCTTGTGGATAGGGCACCTGGTCGTTGCTATGTCCCTCGTGACGCTCATGGCCGCGCTCGGCAAGCTCCTCGAGGAGCCTTACGAACCGGTGAGCGCCCACACCGCGTGGATGCTCGGCATCGGCATCGGCGGCTTTGGCCTCGCGAGCGGGGCGGCCCACCTGCTCAGCGGCACGGCCCGACGCTGGGTGACGGCCAGCCTCATTGCCGCGCCCATGGTGCTGGTTGGGCTGTGGATCCGACTGGCCACCGAGTCGTTGAGCGCGAGTTCGCTTGGGTGGCTGCTCGCGGCCTCTGCCGTGCTGGCGGGCGTGCTCGGAACCTGGTCGCTCGGGGGCCTAAGGTCCCGCACCAAGGGGGCGCCGCAGTCCTAGCGTGGAGGGTACGAGGGGCCTCAACGAGGAGGTGTCAACATGACCCGCACCTATGTGGTGACCGGGTCGGCGTCTGGCATTGGAAAGGCAACCGCCGACCTGCTCGCTTCTCAAGGACACCGTGTGATCGGTGTCGACATCCACGACGCGGACATCGTCGTGGATCTCACTACGGAGTCCGGCCGCGCGAGCATGACAGAGCGCGTGCACGAACTCACCGGGGGCCGCATCGACGCGATAGTCGCCGTCGCGGGCCTCGCCACCCCCACCGTCGCCACGGTGGGCGTCAACTACTTCGGAATGGTCGCCACGCTCGAGCGGCTGAGGCCGATGCTCGATGAGTCGGACGCGCCGCGCGCCGTTGGCGTCTCCTCGATGGCGAGCCTCATGCCCGTTGACGACGAGCTCGTCGAGGCCCTCGTGGCCAACAACGAGCCGCCGCCCTCGCGCGCGCCGACGTCCTTGCCGCCGACGCCGAGCACGGCCAGCTCATCTACTCCTCCACGAAGGTGGGGTTCTCACGCTGGATCCGTCGCAACGCGCCGACCGCCGAGTGGGCGGGTGAGGGCATCCCGCTCAACGCCGTGGCTCCAGGGGTGATTCTCACGCCGATGGTGGCCCCGCTCATGGAGACGGACGAGGCGAAGGCAGGGCTCGCAGCGATGGTGCCGATGCCGCTCAACGGCTTCGCGGAGGCGATCGTCGTGGCGCGGCTGCTGGCCTGGCTCGCGAGCGAGGAGAACACGCACCTGTGCGGTCAGGTGGTCTTCGTGGATGGCGGCTCCGACGCCGTCATTCGCGGCGACTCCGTCTGGTAGCCATACCCAGCCACGGCGCTCCTCCACACAATATGCAGAGTGGCACACGGCGTCGGGCCTAATACCAGGCCCGACGCTATGGCCAGTGAACCTCAACGGCTAATTTGTGTGGAGGAGGGCCGCGAGCGCCCCACTCCGGTTACTTGACGGTGGTGGTCTTGGCGCTCGTCGCCGACTTGGTGGTGTAGCCCGTCTTCTTGGCCGTGACCTTGACCGTGATCGTCTTGCCCTTGTCGGCGGCAACGAGCTTGTAGCTGGTGCCGGTGGCGCCGGAGATGGCGGAGCCGCTCCTGTACCACTGGTAGCTGTACGAGCTCGGCGTGGGCGACCACGTGCCACGCGTGAACTTGAGCGTGGAGCCCACCTTCACCGTGCCGGTGATCTTTGGCGCGGGCGCCTTGCTGAAGGTGCCGTTCGCGACGGTCTTTGCGGCCGACGTCTTTGGCGTTGACGCGTACCCGGAGCGCTTGGCCGTGACCTTGACCGTGAGCTTCTTGCCCGCGTCTGCGGCCGCGACCTTGTAGCTTGACTTGGTGGCGCCAGAGATCGCCACCCCACTGCGATACCACTGGTACGCGTATGAACTGGGCTTGGGCGACCACGTGCCGACCGACGCCTTCACCGTGTTGCCGACCTTGACGGTGCCACTGATGGACGCGGTGCCCGCCTTGGTGAAGAACTTCGAGAGGGTCTTGGCGGCGGACGTCGTGGCGACCGACGTGTACCCGGTGCTCTTGCCCGTCACCTTCACGGTGATCTTCTTGCCCGAGTCCGAGCTCGTGAGCTTGTACGTGGACTTGGTGGCCCCGGAGATCGCCTTGCCGCTCCGGTACCACTGGTAGGTGAAGGCCGACGGCGTGGGCGCCCAGGTGCCGACCTTCGCGGTGAGAGTCGCCCCCAGGTATGCGCTGCCGGAGATCGTGGGCGTTGGCGTGGCGCTGAAGGTGCCGATGGCCACGGTGGTGGCCGTGCTGGTCGTCTGCTCACGCTCGTATCCCAGGAGGATGCCGGCGACGCGGACCGAGACCTGGTGGCCATAGTCCGCTGCGGCAAGCTCGTAGGTGGCCCCGTAGGCGTCGATCGGCTCGCCGTCGCGCAGCCATTCGTAACTGAAGTCCGCGACGGGGGTCCACGCCTCGGTGGATGCCGTCAACGTCTTCCCCACCTTGAACGTGCCCGTGATGGTCGGCGCCGCAGTGGCGGTGAAGCTGTGGCCCGTCGGCACGATCGCGCCACTCAGGCGAGTGGTCGTCGCATAGCCCGCGGCGGAGCCGGTGACGGTGAACGTGATGTACTGCCCGCCGTCGTCTTCAACGAGGGTGTAGTTGGTACCCGTGGCGCCAGGAATCGGGTCGCCGTTGCGCAGCCACGCGTAGGTGAACGTGGCGGCCGGGCTCCACGTGCCGACATTCCCCGTAAGGGTGCTGCCCACCTCATGGGTGCCGGTGACCCCAGGCGCCGGCGCCGACGTGAACGGCGTGGCCACGATCGGCACCGCGACCGAGGTCTTCGACGTTGGCTGGTAACCGGTCGCGGAGCCCGTGACGGTCACCGTGAGGTTGTTGGTGGCGTCCGCCTGCGTGGCCGTGTAGGTCTTGCCGGTGGCGCCGCCGATGTTCGTGCCGTTGCGCTTCCACTGGTACGTGAAGGTGGCGGCAGGGCTCCACGTGCCCTCGACGGCCGTCAGCACCTGGCCCGCAGCGGCGGTGCCCGTGACGGTGGGCTCCGGTGCCGTCGTGAACGGCAGCAGCGGCACGGCGAGCGAGTCCGAGGGCTTCGAGACGGCGTTGTAGCCCGCCGCGGATCCGGTGACCTCAACAGTGAGTGCGGTTCCCGCGTCGGCCAGGGTCACCGCATAGTTCGCTGCGGTGGCGCCCGCGATCGACGCGCCATTTCGCTTCCACTGATACGTGAAGGATTCGGCGTAGGGCTCCCACGTGCCGGTGACGGCCGTCAGGGTCTGCCCCACTGCGGGCGTTCCGGTGACGGTGGGCTTGGGCGTAAGCCAGAAGTCCCTGTTGCCCACCTGGAGGTCCATCGTGGCGTTGATGCCGGATGCATTGGCGGATGTCACGTTCACCGCGTTCGCGGAGTACGGGCTGCGCTGATTGTTGTAGTACTCGAACGCGAAGGGCGCGTCCGTCCACACGCTGCCGACGTATCGCCCGCTCGCCTCGAAGTTCAGCGTGTACGACCCTGGCGCGAGGCCCTTGACCGTGTACGCGCCAGTGGTGGGGTCCACCTTGGCGCTGCGGAACGCGGTGTCGTTCTCTGCGTAGACGTTGAGGTAGTCCTTCCACACGGCGTCGGCTCCGGAGCCCAACGTGACGGTGCCGGAGATCGTTCGGCCCACCACCATGAGTTGGTTCTTGCCGGTGGCGTTCACTGTGGTGACATCGACCGTCGTGGAGCCTCCCGCCGTGTAGCTGCCGCCGTAATAGATCGACGCGAGCGGGGTGTAGGTGCGCACGGAGTAGTCCTCGTTCCACCAGTCGCTGCTGGAGAACTCGAGTGTGTAGACCGCCGGCGCGAGCCCGTAGATCGTGTACGCCCCGGTGCCGGTGTCAACTTCGGTGTACGCCCACTCGCCGCTGGCGCCGTCTGCATAGACGTCGATCCCCTTGAGTGCCGCGGTGTCGACGCCCCCTGGCAGGGTCACAGTTCCCGAGATGGTGCGTCCCACCTCGAGGGTGGCGTTGATGTTCGTGGCGTTTGCGCTGGTGAGGTTCACGGGGGTCGCCCCCGACCACGAGTACGAGTTGTTGTAGTACTCGGTCACGAGGTTCACGCGGGGCACGATCGCGTCGCTCGGCTGCCCGCTGAACGAGACCGTGTAGGAGCCGGGCTTGAGTCCGCGGATCACGTAAGCGCCCGTGACCGGGTCCGCCTTGAACGGGATCGAGTCGCCGCACTCACAGCCTGCGGGCCCGGGAATGGAGACCGTTGCGAACAGCGCGTTCTTCCACGCGGCATTCGCCCCCCGAACCCAGAGAGATGGTGCCCGAGATGGTCCGACCGGCCGCGTAGGCATAGGTGAGCCCCGTCTTGTTGGCGCTCGTCACGTCGATGAGCGTGCCGTTTCCGCCCCCGTAGTAACCGGACAGCAGGTTTGCCGAGCGGCACCCGGCGTCCTCCCCGCACAGGAAACTCGCCTCAAACTTCAGGCGGTACTTGCCGTTGTCCACTCCGGATATGGAGAAGGTCTTCGCCGAAGTGTTGAGCGACGCGCTCGTGTAGTAGTCGCCGCTTTCCGTGTAGAGCGTGACTGACACCGTTTCCGCCCAGAAGCTCTGGACACCCGAAGTCGGGATGCTGAAGGTGCCGCTGATGACCCGGGTGCCCGCAGCGTCGGCCGGTGCGGCCGATACCAGGACTGACGCGAGCGCCACCGCCGCAATGGCGAGCAGCGCGGACAGGCGCGGAGCGAGCGAATAGGAGGCGCGGTGGCGCAGAGTCATGGTTACCCCTCGGACGGCACGCGATCTCAGCACGCGTGGGTTGCGCCCACCCTAGGGAAGAACCGCCGCACTGTCCATCCGGTCCGCCGGACATGCAAAAGGCCCCGTCGAGACGGGGCCCAAGCTGGGCTACAAGGATTCGAACCTCAACTAACTGAACCAGAATCAGTCGTGCTGCCAGTTACACCATAGCCCAATGATTCCTCGCGGAACCGGGTACCTACTGTACCCCGTTGCCGGGCTACGCCCAAACTGCGCGCGGGTCACCCGACGACGCGGCAGACGCCGTCGGCGAGCCCTTCATACGGCACCGGAGGCGCAGCGTCGGCCCTCGCGAACGCGCCCGAGCCGAGGAGCACGCCCACGTCGCCGCACTCGATCATCGGCGCATCCACCGCAGAGACGAAGCCCCCTTCGATGACCGCGGGATCGCCCACGCGCACCAGGACCGTGGCGCCGCCAGGGGCGACCGCGACGCCCTGCGCGAAGTCCGCGTAGCCCTCGCTCGGGCCCTCGGTCCAGCCCTCGATCTCGTCGATGGATTCCATGACGGACGCGAGGGCGGGCGTCCACTGCTCCGACATCCGCGGCGCCTCGGGATCCACCACCGCGATCATCCGGTGCGTGGAGTAGAGGAGCGCGTCCGCGGGGTGCTGGTCCAGCCACATGGACTCGGCGAGGTAGCGATAGAAGGCGGTGTCCCCGCGCGCGCTCGCCACGGAGGCCGTCACCGCGGCTTCGTCGCGGACGTCAGCCTTGGTGCGCGGACCCTGGCAGCCTCCGTCG
This sequence comes from Demequina sp., assembly GCA_024707205.1. Taxonomy (NCBI): domain Bacteria; kingdom Bacillati; phylum Actinomycetota; class Actinomycetes; order Micrococcales; family Demequinaceae; genus Demequina; species Demequina sp. The sequence goes on along the minus strand of JANQAD010000001.1, from coordinate 1,883,909 downwards.
TCCACGGCTTGGAGGGCCAGATTCAGGTCCCGGGAGCGCGAGAAGGAGCTGGAGGGGTACCCGTTCCGGGCCTCCGCCGGCGCAATCCATGACTCCGGCGCCGTCGGCACGATGCCCAGGTACTCCGCCACCGCGAGCACGCGACTGTGCTCGGTGCCGGCTACGGGCTCGCGGGAGAATCCGCGGGACGTCATGCACTGGGAGAACGCCGCGCTGTCGAGCCAACTGGTGTAGACGAGATACGTCGCCTGTGCGGAGCTGAGCGCCACGGTGGACTGCTCCGGCGGCGGGTTTGGCACGGGGGCCGGGCCATCGTTGGTGAGCGCGGCCACGATCATCCAGGCGAAGATCGCCGCAACGAGTCCGCCCACGATCCACGATGTCCGGCGATCGGAACGGGTGGGAGCATCGGCCTCGACGCTGATGATCATCGCCTCAAGCGTGCCACCGTCGCCGTGCGCGCGCTAGGTGCGGCCGATCAGGAGGGGTTGTCGCCCATTTCGCGCCGCGCGAGAGCTGCCTCATACTCCGCGATGAGTTCCGCCTCGGCCTCACTGGGCGTTCGGCACCCGCATGCTCTCTGATGCTCAAAGTGCCACTTGGCGCGATCGGCGCGCGTGGGGCGAACCGGCATGCGGTTGGCCTTGTGCCATTCCCGGTTGATCGCGTTCATGGACGCCTCCTATGGGAAGCGTAGCGCCGCCGCGCGCGAATCGATGCGGGTGGTGATCGCGCGCGGCGGCACAGTCAATAGGCGGGGCTATCAGCCCTGGGACGAGTCGTCACCACTCTCGGTCTCGCCCTTGCCGCCGGAGTCGTCCGAGCCCGCGGAGTCGTCCGAACCCTTCTTGCCCTGGTCCTCGTTGTCTTCGCCCTTGGAACCGTCGCCGCCGTGCTTGTGGTGGTGCGTCCCATCCTCCGCGTGGTCGCGCTTGGAGTTGTCACCCTTCTTCACGTCGCAGTCGGCCTTGTTGCCCTTGTGCTTGGAAACGTCGTCGCTCTTGTGCTTGTGGGCGCCAGCGGCGTGCTCCGCCTTCTCGTGCGTGGCGGGGTCGTCGTCGTGCGTCTTGGTGGGCTTGGGCGACGGAGACAGCGTTGGCTCGTCCGTGGCGGTTGGCGTCGCGGTCGGCGACGGGTCGTCAGACGCCGTCGGGGACACGGCTGCAGGCACGTGATGCGCCGGCGCCGCCGTGCTGTTGAACACGGAACTTGCCGCCGCGCTGCCCCCGAAGGCGACAGCCGCCGCACCCGCGAGGCTCGCGGTGCCTACCGCACCGGTCCACACCACGCGACCTCGACGCGCACGGCGCACCAGCACCGCGGAGTCGTCCGGAGCCGAGAGTGCGTATTCCTTGCCAATGTTCTGGGCAAGCGCGCCCAGCCGGTTGCTGAACTCGTTCATGCGTACCTTCCCTCGATTACGGTCGCGTGAACGTGGAGTTCCGCAACCTCTGCCGCATCGTCCTCAACAAGCCCGCGCAGCTTTGCCGCCGCGTTGGACAGGTACCGCTTCACGGTCCCGTCGGCGAGCTTCATGGCGACGCCGATCTGCGCCACGGAGGTCTTGGTGCGGCCACGAGCGAACGTGCGCACAATCGCCTCCTGAGTGATCTCTTCGGCGTCGGAGCGGGAGCCGCACACCAAGTAGGCATAGCCGACGAGCGCTGGGCGGCGCTCACGCACCACCTGGTCCATCACCTCTGCCCACTTCGCCATGCTTCTCCTGCTCCCTCCCCGTCTACAGTGTGCGACGCATGATCTCGTCAAATGGTTGTAACGAGGGCAATCTCGCTGAGGTTCGAAATGCGCAGGATGCCGGGCGGCGGTTCGTCGGCGCCGGCGTTGCGGTCAAGCCAGATTCCTGTGAGCCCGACGGCCACGGCGGCTTGAGCGTCGATGTCCAGTTCGTCGCCAACGTAGGCGACCTCGCCTGGGGCGAAGCCGATGCGCTCGCAAGCGAGCGCGAAGACACGGGGTCTGGCTTGCCGAAGCCGAGGGTGTCGACGCCGACGAGCATCGGGACCCTCTCGAGGCCACATTTGGCGAGCTTGAGCTCCTGGTACGCCACGGCCGCGTTGCTGAGCGCGCCGTACGGGATACCTTCTGCATCCAGGACGTCGAGGCTCGCCGCCGCGTCTTCGTGCGCTCGCCAGCCCTCCTGGAACGCGCGCTCGAAGTCCTCGTTCCAGGCGTCATAGGCCTCGTCGTCGAGTTCCGGGCCGCCGTACATCACGTGCAGTGCGTTGGCGCGAAGCATGCGCTGCTCGCGGTAGCTGATCTCTCCGCGCGTATGCGCGCGGTAGTAACCTCCCGCGTCGGTGCGCCACACGTTCGCGAGCTCATCGGCGCTGGGAACGCGTTGCAGGTACTCGGCCGCGACCGTGCCGAGGGCGTGACGGAAGGCGCCACGGGTGTCGACGAGGGTGTCGTCGATGTCGAAGAGAACGGCGCGGATCACGCTAACAAGTCTGTCATCCTGCGTCCGCGCGCTGTCATCCTGCGTCCGCGCGAGCGGCTCCCGCGGCGCGTGGAATGGGTTCTGGTGGTCGCGAAATCGCAGTTTCGCGACCACCACGCCCCATTTGGGCAGCTGGGTGTGGGTTCACACTGGCGGACGCGGGGTGACTAGAGCGAGGCGCGCAGGCGCTTGAGCCGCTCCACCGACTGGTACTGGCCAAGGATCTCCATCGACTCGAACAGCGGCGGAGACACGAGGCGTCCCGTGATGCCGACGCGCAACGGGCCGAACGCGAACCGCGGCTTGATGCCCATCTCGTCAACGAGCACGGCGTTGAGCGCCTCCTGCTGCGCCTCGGGCTTGAAGCTGTCCAGGCCCTCGAGCACCCCGATAGCCGCGTCCAGGATCTCCGCAGCGTTTTCGGGCAACTTGGCCACAGCGTCGGGCTCAATGACGAGGCCGTTGGTGTCAACGAACAGGAACCCGAGCATCCCTGGACCCTCGCCAAGCAGCGTCATGCGGGTCTGCACCAGCGGAACGGCGGCCGCGAGCGTGGCCTCCTCGTGGTGGTCGAGACCCTGGACCTCCGGCGAGCCGATGAGTCCCGCGTCGTACAGATACGGGAGCAGGCGCTTCGCGAACTCGGCGGTGGGCAGCATGCGCATGTGCTCGGCGTTGATCGCCTCCGCCTTTTTGAGGTCAAAGCGAGCGGGGTTGGGGTTGACGTCCGCGATGTCGAACGCCGCGACGAGCTCCTCGCGGGTGAAGACGTCGCGGTCGGGCGCGATGGACCAGCCCAGGAGCGCGAGGTAGTTGAGCAGCCCCTCCGGCAGGAAGCCGCGATCGCGGTGGTGGAAGAGGTTGCTCTCCGGATCGCGCTTGGAGAGCTTCTTCGTCCCCTCCCCCATGACCATCGGCATATGCGCATAGGTGGGCACGGCGTCGGCGATGCCAAGCTCCACCATCGCGCGCCACAGCACGATCTGGCGCGGCGTCGAGGAGAGCAGGTCCTCGCCGCGCAGCACATGGGTGATGTGCATGAGCGCGTCGTCTACGGGGTTTACCAGGGTGTACAGCGGGTCGCCGTTGCCGCGGACGATCACGTAGTCCGGCACAGAGCCCGCGGGGAACGTGACCTCGCCGCGAATGAGGTCGGTGAAGGTGATGTCCTCGTCCGGCATGCGCATGCGGATGACGGGTAGCCGACCCTCCGCGCGGTACGCGGCCTTCTGCTCCTCCGTCAGGTCCCGATCGAAGCCGTCGTAACCGAGAGCCTTGTGACGACCGGCAGCGAGATGCCGCGCCTCGATCTCCTCGGGCGTGGAGAAGGACTCGTAGGCGTAGCCGGCCTCGAAGAGCCGCCGAGCCACGTCAACGTGGAGGTCGCGCCGCTGCGACTGGCGGTACGGCCCGTACGGCCCGCCGATGTCGGGCCCCTCGTCGTAGCCGATGCCGAGCCAGCTCATGGCGTCGAGGATCATGTCGTACGACTCTTCCGAGTCGCGCTCGGCGTCCGTGTCCTCGATGCGGAACACCATCTGACCGCCAAGGTGGCGCGCGTACGCCCAATTGAACAGCGCCGTGCGGACCATGCCCACGTGGGGCAGGCCCGTTGGCGACGGGCAGAAGCGAACGCGAACGGTGGACATGATGCCTTTCGTGTGTGAGGGAAGGGTTCAGTCGCGGCGGATGACAGGGTTGCGCAGCACGCCGATGTCCTCGATCTCCACCTCGACCACGTCGCCGTGCTCCATGCGCGTCACCCCGGCGGGGGTGCCGGTGAGGATGACATCGCCCGGCAGGAGGGTGGTGATCTCGGAGATCATCGCGATCGCGTTCGGCACGTCGAGGATCATGTCCTGCGAGTTGCCGTTCTGCTTGACCTCGCCGTTGATCCGGGCCGTGATGGCAACGTCGTCGTGCGCGAGCTCGGTCTCGATCCAGGGGCCTAGCGGCAGCGAGGTGTCGAACGCCTTGGCGCGGAACCACTGGTCTTCCATGCGCTGCAGGTCGCGAGCGGTGACGTCATTGGCGCAGGTGAAACCGTAGATATAGTCCTCCGCGTTCTCGGGAGAGACGTTGCGGCACACGCGACCGATGATGATCGCGAGCTCCGCCTCCACCTGCACGTCCTCGGAGTACGAGGGCATGACGATGGGGTCGTCCGGCCCGATCACCGCGGTGTTGGGCTTGAGGAAGAGGATGGGCACCTCGGACGCGGGGCCGCGCGCCTTGATCTCCTTGGCGTGCTCGGCGTAGTTCTTGCCGAGGCACACGACCTTGGACCGCGGGATGACGGGGGCGAGGAGCCTCACTGCGTCGGTGAGCGGGATCCGCTCGTCGGTGATCGTGCCCGGCGTGTACATGGGATCGCCGGTGAGGACCACCAGCTCTTCCTTGCCCTCGTCGCCGTCGACGATCGCGTAGCGAGGCTCGTCTCCCGTGGTGAAACGTGCAATGCGCATTCCTCAAGGGTAGTGGCTCGCCGCGCCCGCTCGGGCGGCCGCCCGTAGCATGTGTGGATGCCGTCAGCGCGCGCAACGTCGCTCGCCGCGAAGGCCGACGATCGCCTCGCGGAGGTGCTTCGCCGCGCCGACGCTGCCCCCGACTGGGATTTGGGCGTCGCCTATCACGACCGCAGAGTGGCCGACGTCTTGGCTCACCTTCACGCATGGCACCTGGTATTCGACGGTTGGGTGGCGCAGGATCGCGCCGGCTCTGTCCCCGCATACCCGGCGGAGGGCTTCACGTGGGACCGCCTCGATGACCTCAACGACGTGTTCTACCGCTCTCACCGCGAGCGCCCGTACGACGCGATCCGGACGATGCTCGTGACCTCCCATGCGCGAATGCTGCGCTTGCTCACGACCTTCGGCGAGGCCGAACTCACGGATCCACAGCGCTATCCCTGGCTTAATGGCCAGTCGCTCGGCGACGTCGCGGATGAGTGCCTCGGCGAACACTACGAGTGGGCACTGAAGACCTTCGATGCTGCTGGGATGGCGTGACCGACTCCCCTTTCGCGCGCCCTGCGCGTGTCACGGGCCTCGACGTTGCGCGAGCGCTCGCGCTGTTCGGGATGTTCGCCGCGCACGTCGCAAACGACGGGACCCACGGCTACGCCGGGTGGGAGTGGCTTTTCGTGACGCATGGCCGCTCTGCCGCCCTGTTCGCCCTCCTCGCGGGCGTCTCGATCGCGCTCATGCTGACCCGCTCCCCCGCAGACGACCCGGTTCGCCACACGCGCATCCGGGTTGCGGTGCGAGGCGGGATGCTCATCGTGCTGGGCTGGATCCTGTCGATCCTCGCCACCCCCGTGGACATCATCCTCGACAACCTCGGCGTGATGTTCCTCATGGTGCTCGTCGCGTTCCGCTGGCGCCCGTGGGCGCTCATCGCCGCAGGTGCCGCTTTCCTCATGCTCGGCCGTGAGGTGGTGGTGCCGCTTGCCGAACACCTGCCCCGCTGGCTGTACGAGTTGCCCGTCGTGCACGAGCTCTGGAGTTTCCACTACCCCGCACTCGTCTGGGTGGGGTACGTGCTGATCGGAATGGGCCTCGGCAAGCTCGCGCAATGGCGAGGCAGGGCGCTCGCCTGGCTCACAGCGTCGGGCCTGCTGCTTGCCGTCATCGCGTACGGAACGGGCACGGCGCTGTGGGGCGCACGGCACGCGGACTGGACGAGCGTGGAGTCGCACAGCTACACCGCGTTCGAGACGCTCGGCAATGTGGGCGTCGCGTGCGTTGTGATTGGCGTGAGCTGTTGGCTCGCTGGGCTGCTGCCGCGCGTCACGTGGCCGCTCGCCGCCGCGGGGTCCATGACGCTGACCCTGTATTCGGCGCAGATCGTGATGATTGCGATCGTGGGACAGTCGATCGTGTATCAACCGACGAATGCCGCGTGGATCGCGCTGTGCCTGGTATCCGTGGCCTTCGCGTGCGTGTGGCGTTGGAGGGTGGGTCAGGGTCCGCTCGAGAACGTCTTCACCGTCGCGTCCACCGCGGTCGCGGACAGCGATGCCCGCCGCCGCGCGCGTGTCGGTGGGTCTGTCTAGGGTCGGCGTTATGGACACGATTGCGTGGTTGCTCGATTCCGACCCCGCCATTCGGTGGCAGGTTCTCCAGGATCTGGTGGGCTCGCCGCCCGACGCCGTGGCTGAGGAGCGCTCTCGCGTCGCCACCGAGGGGTGGGGCAAGGCGCTTCTGGATCTGCAGTGGGATGACGGCTCGTGGGACGGCGGCGCGTGGGGACCCGCCGACTTCACCGAGGAGACGTGGAAGACGGAGGGTCAGGCGTGGACGTCGACCATGTGGGCGCTTGCGCTACTCGCCGACTTTGGGGTGGACCCGGCCAATCCCCGGGTCGCAGAGGCGATCGAGCGCGTCGCCGCGAATGTGAAGTGGGAGTACGCGGGCGAGGACTACTTTGACGGCGAGGTGGAGGCGTGCATCAACGGGCGAACCGTGCGGGCGGCGAATACTTCGGCCGCGATATGTCACCGTTGGTAGAACGGCTATTGGGCGAACAGAAACCCGACGGCGGCTGGAACTGCTTCGAGTCCGACGTGTCGAGCTTCGACTCGACCTTGGGCGTGCTCGAGGGCTTCGTCGAATTCAACGCGCGGCGCGGGCCGGATGCTCGCGTGGACGATGCCGTCGACCGCGCGCTCGAGTACATGTACTCGCGAAACCTGTTCCGCGGGCTGCGTTCCGGAGAGCCCGTGCAGGAGTACTACCTCTTCTTCACCTACCCCAACCGGCACAACTATCACGTGCTGCGGATCCTCGACCTCATCCGCTCCTCCGGCAGCGCGCCGGACCCGCGCGCTGCAGAGGCCATCGAGATCATCCGGTCACGCCGCGGGGAGGATGGGCGCTGGCTGCACGAGGGCACGATGCGCGGGCGGACTCCGTTCCTGCTCGAGGAACGGGGCGAGCCGGGACGCTGGACCACGCTCGTCGCCACGAGGGTGCTCAACTGGTGGGACGCGGCGCAGGCGGCGGCCTAGTTGATGATCGTGTCCTCGCCGCGCTCCTTGAGCGCGGCGAGCCCGTCTCGCATCGCCTGAATCTGCTCGGGAGAATGCCCCTCCCAGTCGGTGAGTTCGCCGACCACGGTGATCGCGTCCGCGCTGCGGAATGAGCGCGTGGGGTTGCCCGGGAACTTCTTGTCCGTGAGGTTTGGATCCTCCTCGTACTCCCCGGTCGGCTCAACGATGTAGATGCGTTCCGGTCTATCGCCGGCCGCGAGCTCGGCGCCCCACGCCGCGGCGTCGAGGGTCTGCGTGAAGTACACGTGCCCGAGCACGGTGTTGAAGTTGGGGCTCACGCCAGGCGTGAGGCGATCCCCTGGTTTGAGGTCGGCCTTGGTGCCGTGCAGGAACTGGCCTCCGGGGAACTCCTCGAACGGGATGGGTCCTGTCATGGTGACCTCCTGAGACAATCATGCGGTGCTTGCCGTCCTGACCCAAACCCAGTGGCGCCCGCGCGCGCTGGCGTTTGAGCGTCGGGCAGATGCCTTGACGGCGGCGCGGCGAGAGCGCGTGGCGCGCGGCGAGGGACACGCCGTGGACGACTTCCTCTACGACTACTACTCCACGCGACCGTCGCTGTTGAGGCGCTGGCACCCGGGAGTCGGCGTGGGTCTAGAGGGTGCGGCTGACCACTCGGGTTGGCGCTGGTATCGGTCCGACGGCGGGGTCACCTCTGTGGACGCGGCCGCCTTCTGGGAGGCGCGCGGGGGCACCGTTGACTTTGTGACGGGCCTGGTAGCGGCCACATTGTCCCGGCGCGCGGCCCTCGGCTGCTTTGGGCTGCACGAGTGGGCGATGGTCTACAAAGACGGAGACACCAGGCACGACCTGCCGCTGCGACTGGGTGCGGACGGGACCGACGCGGTGGTCGCATCCCATGATGTGGTCTGCACTCACTTCGACGCCTACCGCTTCTTCACCGACGAGGCGGTGCCGCGCAATGCGCAGGCGCTATCGCGCGAGACGCAGGTGGAGATGGAGCAGCCCGGCTGCCTGCACGCGACGATGGATCTGTACAAGTGGTGCGTGAAGCTGTCGCCGGCGGTGCCGAGCGAACTGACGCTCGACTGCTTCGAGCTCGCGGCGGAGGTGCGGCGGCTGGACATGGCGGCGTCGCCGTACGACGTCTCGGACTTTGGGCTCGAGGCTGTGCGCATCGAAACCCCGGACGGAAAGCGCGAGTACGCGGCGCGACAGCGGGAATTCGCCGTGCGCGGCGAGGCGCTGCGGCGCAGGCTGCTTGAGGCGTGCGACGCGATTCGGCGCGAGGCCGACGTCCTTCCAACGCCAACGCGTGTCCATCACGACGGTTCGCACCGAGTTTGAGCCGATCCCGGGGCTGAAACGGGCCGTCGTCCGTTGTGTCGGACAGGCGTGAGACTCCTACTGACCCTGCAGCTCGATCCAGATCGCCTTGTCGCGGGTCCACTGCTCGAAGGCCCGCAACGACTTCTCCACGCCGCCGAAGCCGGACTGCTTCCACCCTCCGAACGGCGAACTGAGGTCTCCCTCCGAGTAGTTGCCAACAGACACCACGCCCGCCTGCACGCCGCGCGCTGTCGCGAGCGCGTCATCGATGTTCTTCGTGTACACCGACGCCGCGAGGCCGTAGTCGACGACGTTCGCCATCTCGATTGCCTCCTCGCGCGTGGAGAACTTCTGGACGATCGTCACCGGGCCAAAGAGTTCGGTGGTGATGATGGGGTCGCCGGCGGGAATGTCCGTGAGGATCGTGGGGGCGATGTACCGGCCGCCGGGCAGCACGTCGACCTCGCGGCCACCGGTCGCCACGACCGCGCCCGCATCGACCGCCGCGCGCACCGCCGCCAGAATCCGGTCCGCGGCGGCGTCGTTGATGATCGGCCCAATCTGCGTCTCAGGGTCCGACGGGTCCCCCACCTTGAGCGCCGACGCCGCCTTCGCGAAGCGCGCCACGACCTCGTCGTGGATGGACTCGTGGACCAGGATCCGCGAGCCCGCGGTGCAGTTCTGCCCCTGCGTCATGAACGCCGCGGTGACAAGCCCGTCGATGAGCGTGTCACCAAACTCGAGCCCATCCGCGAATACGATCTGCGGGCTCTTGCCCCCCATCTCGAGGCTCACGCGTTTGAGGTTCGAGTCGGCCGCGGCCTTCAGAATGGTCCGGCCCGTGCGCGTGGATCCGGTGAAAGACAAAGCCCCAATGACGGGATCTGACGCCAGCGCCGCACCCGTAATCGGCCCGGTGCCAGGGAGGACGCGCAGGACTCCGGCCGGAATGCCCGCCTCCTCCGCGAGCGAGGCGACGTGGAGCGCTGACCTGGGGGTGGCGTCGGCCGGCTTGAGAATGAGGCAATTGCCCGACGCCAAGGCTGGGCCGATCTTCCACGCCGCCATTGCGAGCGGGTAGTTCCAGGGCAGGATCGCGGCTACGACGCCGAACGGCTCGCGCTGGGTGAAGGCGAGCACGTTTGCGGGCGCGGGAGCGACGGCGCCGTAGAGCTTGTCGGCGCATTCCGCGAAGTAGCGGATCGACTCGATCGCGCTGGGGATGTCGCCTTCGACGCACTCGGTGATGGGCTTTCCCGCGTCCTCGGAATCCAGCCTCGCGAGGAGCGAAGCGTCGCGCTCCATGAGGTCCGCGAGCGCGTGGAGCGCGGCCGCGCGCTCCGCGGCGCCAGCCCGGACCACACGCCGGATGCGAACACGGCCGCCGCGTCACGCGCGTGCTCGGCGACCTCGTCTGCGGTGGTGATGGGCACCGTCGCCAGCAGGGCGCCGTTGGCGGGGTTCACGATCTCAAGCGTCACGCGTGAACTGTAGCCCGCCGTCGGGTGTCACAACGCCTTGAGGACTCCCGCGTTCGCGAGCGCGTCCGCTCGCTCGTTGCCCGGGTCCCCCGCGTGACCCTTGACCCACACCCAGTTGATCTGGTGCCGCGCCATCTGCGCATCCAGTTCTTGCCACAGCTCGCCATTCTTGACGGGCTTCTTGTCCGCCGTGCGCCAGCCGTTTCGCTTCCACCCGTGGATCCACTTGGTGGCGCCGTTCATGACGTAGGTGGAGTCCACGTGCAGCGTCACCTCGCACGGCTTGGTGAGAGCGCGCAGCCCCTCGATGACCGCCGTGAGCTCCATCCGGTTGTTCGTGGTGACCTTCTCGCCGCCACACAATTCACGCTCGTGATCGCCGTAGCGCATCCAGGTGCCCCACCCGCCCACTCCGGGGTTGCCTTTGCACGCCCCGTCGGTCCACATCTCGACGGTCGGCATCGCTTCGGGCACGGCGCAACTGTACGTGACGAGCATCCGGAACAATGGGCGCATGGCCAAGAAGCACGACGTGGGGGCGACTCCCGCCGTTCACGCCCTGGTCGAGGCCGGCATCGCGCACACGCTGCACCCCTACGACCACGATCCAAGCAGCGACCTGGGCTACGGACTCGAGGCCGCCGCGGCGATCGGCGTTGACGCCGATCAGGTCTTCAAGACCCTGTGCGCTTACGTCGACGGCCACCTGAGCGTGGGGATTGTGCCTGTGAGCGGCATGCTGGACCTCAAGGCCCTCGCTGCGGCGTTCGGTGGTAAGCGCGCGGAGATGGCGCCCCCTGCCGACGCCGAGCGGTCCAGCGGGTACGTGGTCGGGGGCATCTCCCCCATCGGCCAGCGCCGCGCCCTGCCCACCGCGCTCGACGAGACCGCCGAGCTGTACGACGTGATCTACGTCAGCGGCGGCCGACGCGGCCTGGACATCGGCCTCGCCGCCGCGGACCTGGTGCGCGTCACCGGCGCCATCATCGCCCCCATCGCGAAGGACGCCTGAATGAGCTGGGACTACGCCGCCCGTCTGACGGAGGTCAAGGCGCGCATCCACGCGGCCGAGGCCAGCTGCGGCCGCGCCGGCGCCGGGGTTCGCCTGCTCGTGGCCACCAAGTTCTGGGGGCCCGACGCTGTGGCCGCCGTCGTGCGCGCGGGTGGCACTTTGGTTGGCGAGAGTCGGATGCAGGAACTCGCCGAGAAGGGGCCGACGCTTGAAGCGGCGGGGGCGCGCATTCACGTCATTGGGCAGTTGCAGCGCAACAAGGCGGCAATCGCGGTGAGATACGCGCGGTGCGTGCAGACCGTGGACTCGCTCGCCCTTGCGGAGCGGCTGTCTCGGCTTTGCCTTGAGGCGGAACGCGAGCTCGATGTGATGATCCAGGTAAACGTCTCCGGCGAGGCGGGCAAGGCCGGGGTCGCGCCGGGCGAGGCCCTGGACCTCGCGTCGGCAGTGCAGGGTTTACCAGCGCTGACGGTGACGGGCTTCATGACGATCGGGCTCAACTCGCGAGAGGAGGCGCCCGTGCGGGAGGGATACGCGCGACTGCGCGAACTGCGGGATCAGGCGCTTATTCGTTCGGAGCGCGGGTCCGTGCCGCTGAGCTCCGCGTGGGAGCTGTCGATGGGCATGTCCAACGACCTCGAGTGGGCCATCGCGGAGGGTGCGACCATCGTGCGAGTAGGCACCGCGGTGATGGGACACCGGGCGTAGTCGCGCACCTTGAGTAGGTCGCGGGGATCGTCGCGGCTACCCTGTCGAAATCGCGCGCGGCCGTTCGTAGAGTTGCCAGAAGGGAGAGACCATGACCGACTACATGCTCGCGATGTACTACGTGCAGGACCCGAGCGCCGTGCCCGACAACATCGACGAGATCATGGCGCGCGTTGGCGCGCTGAATGACCGGATGCGCGCACAGGACGCCCTCGTCTGGACCAACGGCCTCGAGTTTGCGGGCGCTGCCCGCGTGGTGACCGCCGGCGATCCGCCGCTCGTCACCGAGGGCCCGTACCTCGAGACCCGTGAGGCCATGGGCGGCTTCTGGATCCTTCGCGCGGACTCTCCAGAGGCCGCACAGGACTGGGCCGCCCAAGCCAGCCGCGCCGTCGGGCTGCCGATAGAGGTCCGAGCCTTCCAGGCATAGCGAAAGTTCGGCCCTCCGAAGACAGGCTTACCTTCCTAGCGCCGCCCGCGAGCGCTTCCCTACCCTGAACGCATGGTGGAGGAAGAATTCGAGGAGCACCTCGAGGAAGAAAACCTCTCGGCGCGCCTCAACTGGCTGCGCGCCGGTGTGCTGGGTGCGAACGACGGCGTGGTCTCTGTGGCCGCGCTGCTCGTCGGCGTCGCGGCTGCGAACCCCCCTCAAGGCATCATCGTCACCGCAGGTATCGCGGGAATTGCGGCCGGTGCGCTGAGCATGGGCATCGGCGAGTATGTCTCGGTCTCGAGCCAGCGTGACGCCGAGCGCGCGCAGCTCAAGCGCGAGCAGCTGTGGCAGGAGACGCGGCCCGACTGGGAGCTCGAGCAGCTCGTGCGCCTCAACATGGAGACGGGCATGTCCGAGGACACTGCCCGGCGTGCGGCCACCGAGCAGCACGACCACGACCCGGTCGCGATTCACGCCAAGATGCACCTCGGCATCGACCCGGACGACATCGTCAACCCGTGGTCGGCCGGCATCGCAAGCTTCATCGCCTTCACCACCGGCGGGCTGTTCCCGCTCCTCACGATGCTGCTGGCGCCGGACGCCGCGCGCATCGCCGCGACCTTCGCGATCGTCGTCGTGGCGCTCGCCGCGACCGGTTTCATCTCCGCGCGGCTCGGCCGCTCCAAGCGCCGCATCGGCGTGCTGCGCAACGTCGTCGGCGGCGCGCTCGCGATGGCGATCACCTACGGCATCGGCAGCCTGGTGGGCACCGCGGTCTAGGCGCCTAGGCCCGACGCTGTCTACGGGTTGGGCGTCACGTCCAGCTTGAGCAGTCCATAGAACAGCGCATCGGTGAGGGCCTCCCACGACGCCTCGATGATGTTCGGGCCGACTCCAACGGTGCGCCACGACAGGCCGGTCTCGGAATCGACCGTGGTGATGAGCACCCGCGTCACCGCGTCGGTGCCGTGGGACGCGTCCATGATGCGCACCTTGAAGTCGACGAGCTCGAACCGCGCGATCTCCGGGTAGACGGACTCGAGCGCCACGCGTAGCGCGTGGTCCAATGCGTTGACCGGCCCGTTGCCCTCGCCCACGGTGACAACGCGCTCTCCCCCACCGGCGTGAAGCTTGATGACGGCCTCCGCGTCGGCGTTGCGGGGATCGCCCGGCGTGGACGAGACGCGCACGCGCCACGTCTCCACGTCCCAGTACTTGGGCGCCTGTCCGAGTTCCCAGCGCAGCAGCAGCTCGAACGACGCGTCGGCCGCGTCGTACGTGTAGCCCTGCGCCTCCGCGTTCTTGACACGCTCGGTGACGCGACCGAGCAGCTCCGTCTGGCCGCTGAGGTCAAAGCCCAGTTCCTTGCCTTTGAGCTCGATCGACGCGCGGCCCGCCATCTCGGAGACGAGCATGCGCATGTCGTTGCCCACGTATTCGGGCTGGGTGTGCTGATAGAGGTCCGGGTCTACCTTGATGGCCGACGCGTGGATGCCCGCCTTGTGTGCGAACGCCGACGCGCCCACGTAGGGCTGGCGCGCGAACGGCGCGATGTTGGTGATCTCGGAGATCGCGTGGGCGATGCGTGTGGACTCGGCGAGCCCGTTGCCCTTCAGCGCCACGGCGCCGCGCTTGAGCTCGAGGTTCGCGACGATCGCGACGAGGTCCGCGTTGCCCGTGCGCTCGCCGTAGCCGTTGACGCAGCCCTGGACATGCGTGGCCCCCGCAGAAACCGCCGCCATCGAGTTCGCCACAGCGCAGCCGGAATCGTTGTGCGCGTGCATGCCCAGCTGAACCGACGTCCGCCCCCGCACGGCCGCGACGATCCCGGCCACGTCGTCGGGCAGCATGCCGCCGTTCGTGTCACAGAGGCACAGCGTGGACGCCCCGCCCGCTTCCGCCGCGAGGAGCGCGCGGACGGCGTACTCGGGGTCAAAGCGGTAGCCGTCGAAGAAGTGCTCGGCGTCGAGGACGACGCGCCGCCCCTCTCCGGCCAGGAACGCGACGGTCTCCTCGATCATCGCGAGGTTCTCGTCGCCGCTGACGCGCAGCGCACGCTCGGCGTGCCGGATGTCGCTCTTGGCCACGAGGGTGATGATGGGCGCCTCGGAGTCCAGCAGCGCGCGCACTTGGGGGTCCGCCGCAGCCGTGGAGCCCGCGCGGCGCGTCATGCCGAACGCCGCGAACTGCGCGTTGGTGAACTTCAGTTCCTTGTTTACCAGGGCAAAGAACTCGGTGTCCTTGGGCACGGCGCCGGGCCAGCCGCCCTCGATGATGCCCACGCCGAGCTCATCAAGAAGGGGCGCAATCGCCATCTTGTCCGCAACGGACAGGTTCATGCCCTCCTGCTGCGCGCCGTCGCGCAGCGTGGTGTCGTAGACCTCAACTGTGAGATCGGACATCGGTGACTCCTTCTGGTTGTGCGCGGCCATTTCCCAACAAAAAAGCCTCCCATGGGTGCGGGAGGCTGCGCGTCGGGGGGTGACCGACGCGCTACGGAATGATGATCGACGTAAACATCGGTTTCATTCTGGCACAGGTTTCGCGTGCGCGATACGGCCCGACGCTCACCTGGGTTGGGTACGCAGCCTCGCCGCTATCTCGGGAACGTCGCGCAGCTCGCCGGAGGCCACGGCCATGACGAGGTCGAAGAGTTCGTCATTGGTGAGCACCAGATCCTCCCCGTTGATTCCGAGGAACACGTAGAGCCCGATTGCAGCAATGCGCTTGTTGCCGTCCACGAGCGCATGGTTGAGACATAGCGAGTGCGCTAGCGCGGCCGCCTTGAGGTGAAGCGATGGATAGGCGTCGACACCCATGAGCGTTGTTTGCGGTCGCTCTATCGCGGACTTGAGGAGTCCCGCGTCTCGAATGGGACCGAGTCCCTCCGCATGCACGATGTCGACGATGTGTCGGTAATCGAGATAGCGGATCATCTAGACAGACCCAAGGCGGTCAAGCGCGTCCTTGTACTGAAAAACTGCGCGCCCGTACGCCGACGCAACATCGAGGTCCAGGTCCGTGCCACTATCTGCCGCCTCTACCGCGCGGAGGACTGCCTCGTTCTTGGAGACGCCCCATTTCTCGGCAAGGCGCGCGAGCATCTCGTCGTGCCGCTCGTCGAGTCTCAGTGTCATAGCCATACCTCCTTGATACCACTCTGGTATCGGATTGTCGAGGTTTCACCATTGCACAAGGGCGCTTTGGGCTGTCAAGCGCTGTGGACAACTTCTGACCCACACTTCTCCGCCGCCGCCCGGTTCATGGCAGACTCGCACACTTGGGAGGCACGAATGAGCAAGTGGAGCGAGACGCTTGAGGCGCTGATGCGCGATCGCGGTCCCGCGCTATACGGGTACGCGTTCGCGCTCACCGAGAGCCGCGATGCGGCGGATGACCTCGTCAAGGAGGCGCTCTACCGCACCTTCCGACGCGGGGCCGGGCCCGCGACCGTAGACCAGGCCGACGCCGAGGTGCGCGAACAGATGCGCGCACTGTCGGCGGAAGACCGCGTGCGCGCCGTGACCGACGCCTCTCAGAGCGAGTCCGTCGACCGGGCCATCGCCGCGGGCATGGAGTCGCTTGGCAGCCGTGACATGACGGACGCCATCGGACCCGCAACGCGCCGCGCCCGGAAGCATCGGCGCAACGTCGCCCTCTCCTGGTCCGCTTCCGTGCTGGTCGCGATCGGAGCGGTGTGGATCACCGCGAGCGTGATCGCTGGCGAACCCGCGCCCGAGCCGTCGCCGTCCGGGATCGTGAGGCCCCCGGGAACGATCGACGCCACCTACCTCATCTCCGAGTCGAGCAACAGGGCGCGCGGCTCCGAATACCCGGGGCCGGCCGGGCTGAAGTGCGAGGTGGGAGACGAGAATCCCCACCTTGACCCGGCCACAGACGCTGCAGTCACCACGGACTGCGTCACCGTCTGGCTCACCTCGGAACTGGCGCTGAAGCTGACCTCGGAGGTCAGCGTCGATCCCGCGGCCGGCACCATCACGCTGAACTGGCGCCTCGCCAACTACTCCTACCCGGTGCTCCTCGACCGCGCGGGAATCATCGGCGTGCTCACGACCGGCTCCGATGGCCTCGCGGCGGACGTCGCCAACACGGACACTACCCTCGCCGCGACGACGACCTGGACCTCCGCGTCAACTGAGGTGGGCGTACTGAACTCGAGCGAGGACCTGGCTGTGCTCGTCGCCGGGACGCCACTCGAGGGCTCGATCACGTGGAACGCGAGCGACAGCACCTTGGTCGGCAGCGCCATCGCCGGGGACACTCCATTCGAGCTCGCGCTGCAGGTGCGCATTGGACCCAGATCTGACGCGGGCCCAACCGAGCTGCTCGTGTCACTGCCTGACGGCGCCACCTACACAGTCAGCGACGGCACGGTCATGACCTCCCCGTCCGCAAACTGACGGCACCTCTACCCCACACTTGCGCCCTCCGCTGCGTCTTAGCCGGTGAGACAATCACCGAAGGCGGGAGGTCGGCGACGTGAGCACGTGGAGCGAGACCCTTGATGCGCTCGTCCGCGAGCGCGGCGGGGCGCTTTACGGGTACGCATTCGTCCTCACCGGCGACCACCACGCGGCCGACGATCTCCTCCAGGACGCTCTCGTGCGCGCCTTCCGCGGCAGTCGCCGGGCCATGCCGCTCGACGCCGCCCATGCGTACGTGAAGCGCGCGATGCAGACCGCCCTCGTCGACGGTCACCGCCGTGCGAGCGCCCGCCCACGGCCGGACCACCGCGAGGCCGACGCCAGTGCGCCCGACCCGACCACAGCGTCGGACACAAGAACGGCACTGCACCAGGCGGTGCTGTCGCTGCCGCCGCGAGAGCGCACGTGCGTGGTCATGCGCTACTTCGATGGCCTCAACGCGAGCCAGATTGCGCGCGAGCTGGGTTTGCAGCCCGGCACGGTGCGCCGGTATCTGGCCGACGGGGTGGCCACCTTGACGCGAACACACGGCGAGTTTGGGCTCGCCCCAGAAGACGTATACGAGGCGGACGACGGCATCACCGTTGTCGTTGAGGTGAAGGGAGGCAGGCGATGAGCACCGAACTGCACGAGTCGCTGACTGCCGCGGCGAACACGGGCCGCGCGAGCTTTGAGCTGCGGGATGCGGACGAGGTCATTCAGCCTGCTGCACGGCGGATTCGTCGCCAGCGGGCGGCGATCGTGACCACCGGAACGGTTGGCCTGTTCGCGCTCGCCGGCGGGCTGGTGTGGAGCGCGCAGACGTTCGGGACCGTGGCCACCATGGACCCGGCCGGCACGCCAAGCGTTCAGGGGACGGCGGTGGCGGCCCCGTGGTCAGCGCTGCAGTTCGCCCCCGCTGCGCAGCCGCGCAAGATCGGCGACGCGAACCGCAGCTCGGCGGTGAAGGGCATGATCTGCCACCACGACGAGCCCGAGGACGACCCCCGAGTCGCGATTCAGGGGAACCCGGATACGACGGTGAGCAGCGCCATCGGCCTCGAGAGCTGCGCGCCGGTGTGGTACTCCGCCGGACCCACGTCTACCAGCAACTTTGAGAGTTTCTCGGTCGATGACGACCACACCATCTCGGCCCACGTCCGTTTCACTAACACCTCCAGCAGGCCCCTCGCTATTGACGTCGATTCGGTGGTGATGTGGGTGGAAACGGCGCCCAATGAGGTCAGCAAGCACTCGGTGACGGCGTATTCGAGTGCGATAGTCGGCGATTCCATGTGGGAGACGGCAACGTCGAATGTCATGCTGCTCAACTCCCGCGACCAGGTGGAAGTGGTTGAGCCTGGCGAGGACTTCGCCGCCGCGGCCGTGGTCAGCGACTACGCACTGAGCGGAAGCGTGCTCGGCGACATCATCGCCTCCCGCGAGCCATACACAGTGTCGTTCTGGGCGCGCGTGCACGAGGATGACCCGAGTGGCCACTCGACGTACATGGTGGAGCTTGGATCGCCGATCACCGTCGACGTCTCGACAACGGGTCGATAAACCCCGTGCGCGGGGAGTGAGCAATTCCACTCCCATTACCGCAGAGCGCTATTTACGCCATTCCTTTGCGCGCCTAGGCTGGAAATCGAGCTTTTCCCGCAACTGAGGGCTGGGGGCGCAATGGGAGTGACTCTTGCGTTGGCATACGCGTCCCGTGTAGCGCGCGCTCGGACGCCGGTGGCGCCATGACCGACCAGCTTCGCCGCGTCACGATCTTCGACGCCGACACGGCCGTCGCTCACTCCCTCGCCGAGGTCCTTGAGCAAGAGGGCTTCGAGGCACGGGCCACGGCGGACCCGGACAAGTTCGTGGAGTGGGCATCTGACTGGCTGCCGGCGCTCTCGTTCGTGGACATCGTGGGCGACGAGCACCAGGCGATGTCGGTGCTCGATCGTCTCGCTCGCGCCCGGTCGCGCGCGGGGATCGTGATCATGTGCGGCTCGAGCCGCGGCGGAATCCGCGCGGCGCGCGAGTTCGGCGCCGCCCAGGGACTCGTTCACGCCGGCCTGTTGCGCAAGCCGTTCTCCAAGGGCCACGTGCTCGTGGCGCTCGCGCGCAACCCGCACGCTCTGGAGACCGTGGAGCGAGTGGCGGACCCGCTCGACGGGTGGAGCGAGGATCAGCTCGCGGAGGCGCTGAACCGCGCCATCGAGCATGAGGAGCTGCACAACGTCTATCAGCCCAAGATCTCCTGCACCACTGGCAAGCCGGCGGGTTTCGAGGCGCTGGCCCGGTGGGACCACCCGACGCTGGGTCATATCCCGCCGAGCACCTTCATCCCGTATGCCACGGAGCAGGGGCTGCTGCGGCCGATCACAGAGGCAGTCACCGCGAGAGCGCTCGAGTGGCTCGCAACCGCGCGAGCAGGTACCGATGAGCGCATCTCGATCAACTTCTCCACCGCCGAGCTGAAGGACCGCGAGCAGCTGCGGCAGTTGATCGGCGCATGCGAGCACTTCGGCGTGGCACCGGAGCGGGTTGCGCTGGAGGTGAGCCACACCTCCGCCCTCGCGGACGACGCAGCTGCGCTCACCGCCCTGCGTGGACTGGAGGCCGATGGCTTCCACCTGGTGATCGACGACTTCGGCACTGGCTACTCGACGGCCGCGCGACTCGCGGCGCTGCCGTTCCGTGAGGTGAAGATCGACACGAGGTTTGTGCGGAAGGTGCAGCGGTCCGACGCCGCGAGCTCGCTCGTGGAGTCGCTCGTCATGACCGCCCGCGACCTCGACATCGAGTGCACCGGCGAAGGCGTGGAGAACCAGCAGATCCTGGACAAGCTTGCGGGTTGGGGTTGCGACTTTGCGCAGGGCTATTACATAGCCCGCCCCATGCCCAGTGAGGAGCTGGAGCACTGGCTCGCGGGAGGATAGCCCTCAGCAACGAGCCCCTTCACGGGGCTCACCTCCCGTTGAGCCGTGCTCTCAGCTGCGGCCACTCCGGCAAGTAGCGGCTCATGATCGCCTTGAACGCCGCCCGTGGCCGCGTTCAAGCAGGTGCGTGAGCTCGTGCACGATAACGTACTCGAGCAGTTCCTCGTCCCGTCGCGCAAGCTCAAGCGCGATGGTGATGTGGCGTCGCTGGATGTTGCAGGTTCCCCACCTGGTCTTCATGCGCCTCACCGAGAACGTGGGCGCCGCGAGTCCCATTCGGTCCGCCCAGTACTCGACGAGCGGCCCGATCCGCGCATACAGCACGGGCCGCAGGTATTCCGGGACCGGTTCCGGGTTCGTCACCGGCTCGGCCGTGGCGATGCGCTCCTGATGCTTGGCGATCCACCCTGCCTTGGTGGCGACGAACTGCTCAATCTCCCGAGCGCTCACGTGACGCGGGGCCGTGACGGTGACCCTGCCGTCGGGCGGGTGCACGCGAATCCGCGTGTATTTCACGGGCTTCCGCGTGACCGTGTAGGCGGGCAGGTTCATGGATGAAGGGTACGTGTCGCCACCGACACCCAACCGGACCCTGTGGATACGCGTCTCGGCCGACGCGGCCCCGGCGACTACCTAGCTCTCGCGGGCGCCGAGCCGCATGAAGCTGAGAATGAGCGGGGCGCAGCTCACCACCAGCCACAACATGGTCAGCTCCACGTACGAGATCCACATGAAGCCGGCGTCCACCTTGGGGGTGACCGCGGCCCAGATCACGGCCCACGCGAGCGCCATGAACAGGATCTCGCCCACGAGCGTGCCGGTGATGAACCAGCGCGGGCGGCCGTGCCGGGCCTCGAAGCGGCTGTTGCCCAAGAAGCGCAGCACCGTGGCGATGATCGCGAAGATGCCGAACACGGCGGCGCCAAACAGCGCGTTCGCGCCGGCCTCCGCCCAGTTCGACGCGGGTGCGGCGGGATCCAGCGTCTCCTCCGGAGAGACGAGCAGGTAGTTCAGCACCCCGGTGAGGAATGCCCCTACGAGAAAGACGCCGAAACTAATAAGCGGGATCCACTTGAGCCGCAAGGTCTTCAACGCTTACCTCATCCTCAATCCGCTGTTCCGTGCGCCGCCCTCGCGGCAACCCAATCCAACACCCTCTCGGCGGCCGCCATGACCGCGAGGTGGCCCGCGTTCGGCACCTCGAGCAGCTCCGCGCCGTCGATGTGGTCGGCGAGCCAGCGGGAGTGTGTCACCGGCACCACGCGGTCATCCGTGCCATGTACCAGGAGCGTTGGTACACGTATGTCGCTCGGGTCGAAGCCCCAGTCGCCAACGGATGCCACGTCGTCGTCGATGAAGGGTTCCGAGCCGCTCGCCTCGGCCTTGCCCACGACCTCGTTGAACCACGCCCAGTCGCCGCCCAGCGCGGCCCAGTCCTCTTCGGTGAACATCGTGGGGTCGAACTCGGCGGTCTCGAGGTGGGCGCGCAGCGCGTCGGCGCCCTGGGTGGCGGCGCGCAGCTCGGCCTCGCCTCCGGGGTTGAGGCCGGCGAACCAGTCCAGCCCGCGTGCCCCCATGGGCGCGAGCCCACTGATGCTCACCGCCGCGATCACACGCTCCGGGGTGAGCGCCGCGCACGCGAGCGCGTGCGCTCCCCCGCCGCTGTGGCCGAGCACCACGTAGCGGCCCACGCCCAGGTGGTCCGCAACCGCCTGGGCATCCCACGCCGCCTGCCCGACGCTGCGGCCGGGTTGGGCGCTCGACCCGCCGTAGCCTGGGCGGTCGTAGCCGATCCAGCGCAGTCCGCGCTCGGCCGCGGCCTCAAACAGCGGCGCCGGGGGCTCGCCGACGTTGGGGCTGCCGTGGTGCCAGATGATCGGCACGTGGTCCGTCGCGTCTGGGGTGACGTCGTAGAACTGCAGTGCGCGACCGTCCGCCGTCTCAAGCGAGCCTGTGCGCATGAGGCGACCCTAGCGTCGGGCCGCTAGAGCTGGCGAACCCTATTGACGTTGGCGGTGAGGTTCGTGAGTTCGTCGGCGGTGGTGCGCTTGACGTAGGCGGGGGTGTCGCGCTCGACCTTCCAGGACTCGTCGAGGGTGCCGAGGTCAACGGCGTCGAAGCCGATGTCGTCGAGGAACTTCGCGACCTTGGCGCGAGCGTCGGCGTCGTTGCCCGCGATGGGCAGGGCGCGGCGGTCGGGGGTGCCGGCGGGAAGCCCGTCTTGGGGGATGTCGGTGGAGCGGATGCTGTTGAACGCCTTCACGACCTTGCTGGTGGGCAGGTGCTCCTGGAGCAGGCCGGAGGTGGTGTTCTCGTTGTTGTCGAGCGCGGGGATGCGGCCGTCGCGCTGCGGGTAGTAGTTGTTGGCGTCCATGACGACCTTGCCCGCGAGGCCCTCGACCGGGACGTTCTTGTACTTGCCGAGCGGGACGGCGACGAGCGCGAAGTCCGCAGCCTGTGCGGCGTCTGCGGCCGTGGCGGCCCTGGCCTTGGGGCCCAGGTCTTCGATGAGGTCCGTGAGGGTTTCTGGGCCGCGGGAGTTGGAGATCACTACGTCGTAGCCGGCGGCGATGGCCGCGCGTGCGACGTTGGAGCCGATGTTGCCTGCGCCGATGATGCCGAGAGTTTGGGTGTGCTGTGTTGTCATGCAGGCGGCAACGTGGTCTCGTCCGCGTCCATTCCTTTGGGGGCGTTGACGCCCGGCTCGTCGATGGGGTACTTCGCGGCGATAGCGGTCCCCACCAGGGCCGACGCTGCGGTGGCTATGGCGGCGAGGTGCAGGTCCGCGAGCCACCAGGCTGCGGCTCCTGCGAGGAGCAGGACGAGGCGGGTGGTGACCTTCGCGGGGGTTGGGAGGGGCCGCGGGGCTTTGGGCGAAAGGCTGAGGGACCAGATCACGGACACCGCGAAGGGTACGGTGAGGCCCACAAGCCAGCCCCAATAGTGCGGGAAGGTGCTGTAGCCCCACCAGAACATTCCTGCGTACATTGCGAGTTCCGCGAGGAAGACGAGGGTGCCGCCGAGCCACTTCATGGTGGTTAGTGTGGCACGGCGCCTAATGGTCGTGACTGGGCCCACGGCCGTGCGAGCGGCTGAACAACGCCGTAGCCTCCTTAGGTGGACAGGGTGAGTTGGGCCAGCAGCGAGGGCACACGCCGCTCGATGGTGGCGAACCGCGGGCGAGATACAGGGCCAGAGTTGGCTGTGCGCCGCCGTCTCCACGAGGCGGGGCTGCGCTATCGCGTCGCACAACGGCCCGACCCCGCGCTACGTCGCACGGCTGACATCGTTTTTCGGCCAGTGAAGGTCGCGGTCTTCATCGATGGGTGCTTCTGGCACGGCTGCCCGACGCACTACACATCCCCGGCAACGCACTCGGACTATTGGAGCCCGAAGATCCTGAGGACGCAGCAGCGGGATCGGGAGACTGACGCGAGGCTGCGGTCGGCTGGATGGCTGGTATTGCGATTCTGGGAGCACGAGGATGCGGACCAAGTAGCCCTGAGCATCGAGTCAGCCGTGACGACCCGTCGCAAACTGCCGTCGAGTTGAGCGTGCCCGGCCCTGTCGCGCGCTCCGTGTCAGCGCCGGTTGGTACCTTCGCTACATGAGTTCACGACCCCGACTTCTAGATCTCTTCTGCTGTGCAGGTGGTGCTGGGATGGGCTACCACCGAGCTGGCTTCGAGGTAGTGGGCGTCGACATTGACGAGCAACCCAACTACCCTTTCGAATTCATCCGTTCGGATGCCCTCAAGCTCGATCCCGAGTTCGTTGCAAGTTTCGACGCGGTCCACGCCTCACCGCCGTGCCAGTCGTACTCGGACCTCGCGCGCCGCAACGGCAACGCCCACATGTGGCCACGCCTAATCGAACCCGTGCGGGAGATGCTTCGGGCCACCGGCCTTCCATATGTGATCGAGAACGTCGAGGGTGCACCCTTGCGGAACCCCGCAGTCTTGTGCGGCACCATGTTTCCGCCACTTCGCGTAATCCGTCACCGCTTGTTCGAGGCCAATTTCGAGATCCCCTTGCCGCCTCACGGCAAGCACCCGCTCGTCTTCACACACGACAAGCGGAAGGGACACTACGGAAAGCTCGACCAGGACACCTCGTTTGTGCAGGTCACTGGCGGTGGCAACTGCACGGTCGCCAACGCGCGCGACGCCCTCGGGATCGACTGGATGACGAAGAACGAGCTGAATGAGTCGATTCCGCCCGCGTACACCGAGTACATCGGTAAGTTCGTTCGAGACGAAGTCGATCGTCTGGCTCAAGCACGAGCGGCTTGAGGTGCGCGGGTGACCTCTCCGAGCGTCAAGGCGAAACTGCGCGCGTACTTTCTCGAGAACGTCGGGAAGGTCGTAACAGCTCGTGAACTTCAGGCGGTCGCAGCGCCCGCGAGCGAGTGGGCCAGGCGTGTTCGAGAACTCCGCGAGGAGGAGGGCTGGCCCATATCGACGCAGCACGACGACCTGTCGCTCAAGCAGGGCGAGTACCGCCTTGAGCGCATCCCGGAAACTCAGGTCGAGGCTGGCTTCAAGCGTGCGATCTCCCAGCGGACTCGCGCCGAGGTGCTCGATCGTGATGGATACACCTGCCAAAGTTGCGGCCTTGGCGCGGGTGACATCGACCCCGACACCGGTCGTAAGGTCCGACTTCACCTCGGTCACATAGTCGACAAGAGCCGCGGGGGCACTGACGATCCGTCAAATCTGCGAACGCTCTGCTCCACGTGCAATCAGGGCGCGAAGAACCTCACACTCGAGAAGCCTTCCGCGATCTGGCTACTTCAGCAGGTGCGTCGCGCGAACCTGGCGGACCAGCGAACGGTGCTGGAGTGGCTCAAACAACGTCTTGAACCGCGTGCAGGGCCGAGCGAACTGTAACGGAAGCAATGGGGGCAACGAGTTCGTTCGAGCGGTGAGGCGACCGACTCATGACCCACAGAAGCCACTTGTTCGATGGAGGGATCCCGCAGTCGTGAGCCCAATGAAGGAGAAATATGAGTGACACCTACAACGTGTATCGCGACAACACGATCAAGCAGGTAATTGCGCGCGCCGACTTTGAGAACCCTCTTACCGGGCTTTCCGACGCGATGACCTCCGACTCGGTCGCCAAGTTTGTAGCAGCGTTTCCGAGGCAACAACTGAAGGATGCGAAGACTCAGCAAGTCACGTTGACGGTCGAGGACACACGCCAAAGCATGGAGCATGAGGTTCTCGACAGTTTTCCGATGTGGCTGCTTCGCACTCGTGACGGGAGCGGACAAATCACCTTGTGTCGTGACTTCCTCTCCTACACCGTTACCTCGTACACACGCTTCCACGACTTTTCCGCACAGTTTGCAATCGCACTTGACTTCCTGCACGACGCCCTCGGCGGATACCCAGACTTGCGTCGGCTGGGTCTTCGCTACATCGACCACATTTCGGCGTTGCCAGCCGACCCGGCTGAAGTCGAACAGCCAAGTTGGAAACACCTGATCGCTACCGACTTGACTCGCCACCTCGACTTCGCAAAGGGCGCGACGCTCGTACGATCGGTGTCGCTCATGGAGTTCGACGAGGAGCCAGCACGGATCCGCTTGCAGTTCGGAATCCCAAACGAGTCGTTCCCGGAGCCGGTTGGTAGCGCCCCATTTCTCCTCGACACGGACGCGATGATCGCCGCCCGAATTCCGGGCGTTGCAGTGCTCGACGAGCTGCAAAGCCTGAACCACCTCGCCTACAAGTATTTCGAGCGTGCGATCACAGATGACCTTCGCAATGCGATGGGACTCGCGGACCCGGGAGAGCAGCATGACCGATCTTGACGACGTCTTCGAGATGGAGTTTCCGACGCCTCCTAAGGACTACTTCTCGGCCTCCGAGAGCACGGTCGTGTCGACGGCTGTGCATGATGAAGCCGAGACCCTTGATCGCCTGCGGAAACCCCATCGGCGCGACCTTGAAATCCGCATTCCGCTGGAGGCCTGATGGATCGCAGTGCCGTTGAGGCGCCGAACGCCAGCCGCGTATCGCAAGGTGACATTGTCCGGAACATCGACCTACCTGAGTGCGTGGCGGTAGAGGGAGCAGAAGTAGTCGTGAAGATAACCCGGTTTCCCTACGCCGTCGTCCTAACACAGGATTGTGAGCTCGAGCAAGACGCTAACGCGCGAGCGAACGGGTCGATTGGGCAACGCATTCTGCACGTCTTGCTGGCGCCCGCGTACCACCAAGCCGACTTGATCGCCGGTGAACACCTCTCCTTGCTCGATATTCAAGCGAGTTCGATCAATGCGAGCCCAAAGAGCCAGTCAGCGAAGGACTTCATGAGGAATAACAATCCGCGCTACCACCAACTCCCGTTGTCCAAAGCGGGCGATGGGCTACCTGACCTGGTCGTGGATTTCAAACACAACTTCTCGGTGAACGCGGACTACCTCGCCACGATCCACGCAATGAGAGGCGTGGCACTCACCCGTCTGGCCGATCTCTATCGCGAAGACCTCTCGCAACGGTACGCCGCGTTCTTGTCAAGAATCGCGTTGCCAATCCAGGTAGACGGATTTCCCGCGGGCTAGCGCACTAGCCAAAGGCTCCGCTCGAAGGGTTCATGGCGCGACTCGGAGTCAGCAAACGATGCCTAAACGAGCGGCACACGCCCAGCTAGTGTGACGCGCCTACAGAGCCGGCGCAGCGCCCGCATACATCTCCTCAACAACGTCCGCATAGTTCGCGAGGATCCTGTCGCGCCTGACCTTCAGCGACGCCGTCATCTCCTCGCGCGCCTCCGTGAAGCTCGCGGGCACAATCCGGAACTCACGGATCGACTCCGCGCGAGACACCTGGGCATTCGCCAACGACACGGCGCGGGAAACCAGCTCGCGCACCCGCGAGTCCCGCGACGCCTCCTCCACGGACATCGACGGCAGCGCGTGCGACGTCAGCCAGTCGGGCAGCATCCCCTCGTCCAGCGCCACCAGTGCGGACACGAAGTGCCTGCCCTCCCCCACCACGACCGAGTCCTGGATCGCCGGGTGCGTCCGGATTGAGTCCTCGAGCACCGCCGGCTGCACATTCTTGCCCGAGCTCAGCACCAGAATCTCCTTCTTGCGCCCCACCACGGTGAGCGCGCCGTCGGAGATCCTGCCAAGGTCACCGGTGGCAAACCAGCCATCTACCAGCGAACTTGCCGTGGCGTCGGGCTGATTCCAATAGCCCATGAAGACGTTCGCGCCGGCCAAGAAGATCTCGCCGTCATCGCTCACGCGGGCCGACGTTCCCGCGAGAGGGCGCCCAACGGTGCCCATGCGGCGGGTTGGCTCGGGCGTGCCGAGCGCTGCGGCCGTGGACTCGGTGAGGCCGTAGCCCTGCAGGATCGTCACGCCGACGCCCTCGAAGAAGTTGCCAATGTGCGCGTCGAGTCGCGCGCCGCCGCTCAGCGCGTAGCGCAGCTGGCCGCCCGTGAGGTGGCGAATCTTGGCGAGCACGAGCCTGTCCGCAATGCTGTGCCTCGCGCGCAACCCAACACCCGCGTGGCCCGCGGGGAGCGTGGCGCCGTACTCGCGCGCCACCTTCGCGGCCCACCGGAAGATGCGCTTCTTGACGCCGTGCTGCGCCGCGTCCGCGCGGTTGTAGATGGTCTCGAGCACGCGCGGCACCACCACGATCACCGTGGGCTTGAAGCTCGCCATGTCCGCCGCGAGCGTCTTGTGACTGGGCGCGAACGCCGTCACCACGCCGGCGCTCATCGCAAGCATCATCGCGAGCCGCCCAAACACGTGCGCGAGCGGCAGGAACAGCAGCAGCCGCGCGTCGCCGGCGACGAACCCGCCAAAGTCAGGGTCCCGCTCGATGTTCCGTACGTGGTCCACGAAGTTCGCGTGGCTCAGCATCGCGCCCTTTGGCCGCCCCGTGGTGCCCGAGGTGTAGATGATGGTCGCGAGGTCGTCGGGGCCCACGTCCGCCGTGCGGGCGTCCAGTTCGGCGTCGCTCACGCTGGCGCCGCCCAGGTCGCCAAGGCGCGCCAAGTCCAGTGGCCTGCCCGACGCTTCCACCACGGCGTCTGCCCGCTCGGGGGCGTCGGTGGCCACGTGGGTGACGTCGGCGTCGGCCAGAATCCAGGCGACCTGAGCCGCGGAGGATGACGGGTAGATGGGGACGGTCACGGCGCCCGCGGCGAGGATCGCGAAGTCCATGACGGCCCACTCGAAGCGGGTGTCGGCCATGATGCCAACGCGGTCACCAGGCGCGATGCCGAGGGCGATGAGGCCCTTGGCGGCGGCGCGGACTTGGGTGTGGAACTGGGCGACCGTCACGGGCGTCCAGGTGCCGTCTTCCGCCTTGAGCTCAGCGAATGTATGGTCCGGGGCAGTGGCGGCGCGCAGGTCCAGGAGTTGGGTCAGGTTGCAGCGCTCCTCCACCGTCACCAGCGATGGCGAGGACATCTCGGTCCACATCATGCCAGTCTAACTTACGGTGCCGTAGGTTAGTTCCCTTCGACACGTCCACCGAACCGCTGCTGCGCGTTCTGGCGGGAAGTTCCGAGGGCTACGGCAATCGCCGTCCACGAGTCTCCCGCGGCCCTTGCTTCTTCGACTGCGCGAGCGAGTTGAGCACCTGCAGCTTCTTGAGCCGCGACCGCCGCGATGATCGCTCGGAAGTGCTTGGCGTCGCGTCCCGGATTTGTCGCCGGCGTAAGGGCGTCCAGAGCTGCCATCTCACCGTCGATTGTGCGCTTGGTCTTCGTCATCATCTTCACCGGAGATAGTCGTAGCGGCTCGGTCGGAGTCGATCAGCGTGGATCACTCGGTCCGGGGCGGACACCGGCACGGCGACAATCTCTAGCATCACACCGCTTCTGTCCGGCCCTATGACGAGCAATCGGTCTTCACCCCTGTAGTCGAAATCTATAAAGCGAATGGCATTGGCCAGCGCGTGCCGGATGTCATCGTCAGAGACACCATGACGACGCGCACTCGCTACGATCCGCACGTGTCAACGTTAGGTTGACAGTCTCTCTCCGGGGCCCAGTCGTGTCAATCTGTGGATAACGGGAGCAGCGGTGGCGAATCTCGCTCGCTGATTTCAGGAATTCCTGAGACGCCGAGACACGACTCACGCCCGAGAGCCAGCCACAGCGTCGGGCCGTGTGCAGAGCCGCCCTAGACGATCCGGCGCATCCACCCGTGGGTGTCGGGCACGCGTCCGTACTGGATATCCGTGAGCCGCTCGCGGATCGCCACGGTCACGGGACCGGGCTCGCCGTCGCCAACGGTCAGCTCAAAGTCCTCGGACCCGAACTTCCCAATGGGCGTGACCACCGCGGCCGTGCCGCACGCGAACACCTCCGCGATCGTGCCGGACTCGAGCCCCGCGCGCACTTCGATCAGCGGCACGTCCCGCTCCACCACCTTGATGTCGTCCTCACCGAGCAGCGAGATCACCGACGTGCGCGTCACGCCCTCAAGGATGTTGCCGTTGATGACGGGGGTGACGACGGTGCCGTCGTCCATGACGATGAACACGTTCATGCCGCCGAGCTCCTCGAGCAGGGTGCCGTGGCGCGCGTCCAGGTAGAGCACCTGCTCGTAGCCGCGCGCGTACGCCGCCATCTGCGGCATGAGCGAGGCCGCATAGTTTCCGCCGCACTTGGCCGCGCCCGTGCCGCCGGGGCCGCCCGGTGATAGTCCTTCTCGATCCAGATGCTCACGGGCTTGAGCCCGGAAGCGAAGTACGGCCCAACCGGCGACGCGATCACGAGAAACTCCACATGGCGCGCGGGGCGCACGCCCAGGAACGCCTCGTGCGCGTACATGAAGGGGCGCAGGTAGAGCGAGGTCTCCGCGCCGCTCGGCACCCACGCGGAGTCCTGTCGCACCAGCGCCTCGATGGCGCCGATGAAGTCCTCGCCCGGCAGCTCCGGCAGGGCCAGCCGCCATGCGGACCGGTTGAGCCGCGCCGCGTTCGCCTCCGGCCGGAAGGTCCACACGGAGCCGTCCTCCCAGCGGTACGCCTTGAGCCCCTCGAAGACCTCCTGGCCGTAGTGCAGCACGGCGGCCGCGGGGTCCAACTGCAGCGGCCCGTACGCCTCAACCCGGCGGTCATGCCAGCCCTCGCCATCGGTCCAGGTGATCCGGGCCATATGGTCGGTGAACTGGACGCCAAAGCGAAGGTCGGCCAGAGCGTCGGCCCTCTCCTCATCGCTGTGGGGCGCGCCGTTGGGGATTACCCGGAAGGCCTCAACGCTCGACGGAACTTCTGCGGCAGTGGTGCTCATCCGGGTCCTCCTTCTGGCCAGTCATAACATGTTATGAGTAATGGAAACGGGTCAGGCTTCCCTGATGCGAGCCGCGAGCGCGTCGCCAACCTCTGAAGTGGAGCGCGTGACTCCCGGCACCTTCTCGGCAGCGTCCGACGCTACGGCGGCTTCCACTCGTGCGGCCAGTTCGGCGTGGCCAAGGAAGTCCAGCATCATCGCCACCGAGAGGACGGTCGCAGAGGGATCGGCGATGCCCTTGCCCGCGATATCGGGCGCGGAGCCGTGGACCGGCTCGAACATCGAGGGGAACGTGCGGTCCGGGTTGACGTTGCCCGACGCCGCGAGCCCAATGCCGCCGGAGATCGCCGCGGCCTGGTCGGTGAGGATGTCGCCGAACAGGTTGTCGGTGACGATCACATCGAACTTTCCGGGGTTGGTCGTCATGACGATCGTCGCCGCGTCAATGTGCAGGTAGTCCCACGTCACGTCAGGGAACTCGGGCGCCACGGCCTCAACCGTGCGGCGCCACAGGTGCCCCGCGTGGACCAGCACGTTGTGCTTGTGCACCAGCGTGAGCTGCTTGCGCTCTCGCTTGGCCGCCACCTGGAACGCGTAGCGGACCACTCGCTCCACGCCGTGGCGGGTGTTGATCGACACCTCCGTGGCGATCTCGTGCGGCGTGTCCACGCGCAGCGCGCCGCCGTTGCCCACGTACGGGCCCTCGGTGCCCTCGCGGACCACCACAAAGTCCACCTCGGTAACGTCGCGAAGCGGCGAGACCTCGCCCGGGTAAAGGCGCGAGGGGCGCAGGTTCACGTACTGGTCAAGGGCAAAGCGCAGCGGCAGCAGCACCCCCTCTCGAGCACGCCAGAGGGAACGGACGGGTCGCCGATGGCGCCAAGGAGGATGACGTCGTGGCCGCCAATAGCCTCGAGGTCCGCGGGGGTGAGGGTGTCGCCGGTGGCGTGCCAGCGTCGGGCACCCAGGTCAAACTCGGTGGTCTCGAAGGTGAGGTCCGTGCCCTCGGTGGCAGCGCGCAGGGCCTTCAGGCCCTCCGCGACCACCTCCGGGCCGATGCCGTCACCGGCGACAACCGCGAGGCGATAGTTGGTCATCGCGCCGTCTGACCATCCACGTAGTCGGAGTCCACGGCCGTGGTCCATGCGAAGAGCTTGCGTAGCTCGCGGCCCGTGGTCTCGATGGGGTGCTGCTCGCCCTTGGCGCGCAGCGCCTGGAACTCCTCGCCGCCGCCGTCCTGGTCGTCAATGAAGCGCTTGGCAAAGACACCGGTCTGGATGTCGGTGAGCACCGAGCGCATGTGGTCCTTGACGTCGGGCGTGATGACGCGCGGGCCGGAGACGTAGTCGCCGTACTCCGCGGTGTCGGAGACCGACCAGCGCTGCTTGGTGATGCCGCCCTCGTGCATGAGGTCAACGATGAGCTTGAGCTCGTGGAGCACCTCGAAGTACGCGATCTCCGGCTGGTAGCCGGCCTCGGTGAGGGTCTCGAAGCCGTACTGGATGAGCTGCGAGACGCCGCCGCACAGCACGGCCTGCTCGCCGAAGAGGTCCGTCTCGGTCTCCTCGGTGAAGGTGGTCTTGATGACGCCGGCGCGCGTGCCGCCGATGCCCTTGGCGTAGGACTTGGCGATCTCCCACGCCTGGCCCGACGCGTCCTGCTCCACCGCGATGATGTCCGGGATGCCACGGCCGGCAACGAACTCGCGGCGCACCGTGTGGCCGGGCGCCTTGGGCGCGATGAGGATGACGTCAACGCCCTCCGGGGGCGCAATGTAGCCGAAGCGGATGTTGAAGCCGTGCGCGAACGCGAGCACCTTGCCCGGCGTGAGGTGCTGCTCGATGTCCTCGGCGTAGATGATGCGCTGGAATTGGTCGGGCGCGAGGATCATGATGACGTCAGCCCACTCGGCTGCGTCGCCAACGGAAAGCACCTCGAGGCCCGCGGCCTCCGCCTTCGCGATGGAGCGAGATCCCTCGCGGAGGCCAACGCGCACGTCGACGCCGGAGTCCTTCAGGTTCTGCGCGTGCGCGTGCCCCTGCGAGCCGTAGCCGATGATGGCCACCTTCTTGCCCTGGATGATGCTCAGGTCAGCGTCGTCGTCGTAGTACATCTCGGCCATGACTGGTCTTCTCTCGTTTCTGTTCTTAGGTCTGTGGTGGGGTTGAAGGCTTAGGCGCTGACGCGGTCGAGCGCGCGCTCCGTGATGGAGCGGGCGCCACGGCCAATGGCAACGGTCCCTGACTGGACGATCTCGCGCACGTCATAGGTCGCGAGCGCGGCGAGCAGGGCGTCGAGCTTCTCCGGGGTGCCGATCGCCTCGATTACGAGGGCGTCGGTGGAGACGTCGACGACGTGCGCCCGGAACAGGTCAACGACCTGCAGGATGTCTCCGCGCTGGCGCGCGTCGGCGCGCACCTTGACGAGCAGCAGCTCGCGCTGCACGGAGCGCTCCTTCTCCAGCTCCACGATCTTCAGCACGTGGACCAGCTTGTTGAGCTGCTTGGTCACCTGCTCAAGCGGGTGCTCCTCGACGTCGACGACCACCGTGATGCGGCTGATATCCGGGTGCTCGGTTGGGCCCACCGCGAGCGAGTGGATGTTGAAGGCACGCCTTGAGAAGAGCCCCGCGACGCGAGACAGCACGCCGGGCTTGTTCTCGACGAGTACCGAGAGGGTGTGCTTGGACATGACCTACACCTCACGTTCCCACTGCGGCGCCATGCCGCGAGCGTACTGAATCTCATCGTTGCTGGTACCGGCCGCAACCATGGGCCACACCATGGCGTCTCGCGACA
Organism: Demequina sp.; assembly: GCA_024707205.1. Classification (NCBI taxonomy): domain Bacteria; kingdom Bacillati; phylum Actinomycetota; class Actinomycetes; order Micrococcales; family Demequinaceae; genus Demequina; species Demequina sp. The sequence goes on along the minus strand of JANQAD010000001.1, from coordinate 1,851,051 downwards.
CCGTGAAGTCCACGACGACCGGCTGGTCGTTGATCTCGTTGGCGCGCTTGATGGTCGCGTCCACATCAGCGTCGGACTCGCAGCGAAGACCAACGCAACCCATAGCGTCGGCCAGCTTCACAAAGTCGGGCACGCGCACGGTGCCGTGGCCGGTGTTGAGGTCCGTGTTGGAGTAGCGCGAGTCGTAGAACAGGGTCTGCCACTGCCGCACCATGCCGAGCGACGAGTTGTTGATGATCGCCACTTTGATGGGGATCTCGTTGAGCGCGCACGTGACGAGCTCCTGGTTGGTCATCTGGAAGCAGCCGTCGCCGTCGATCGCCCACACCGTCTTGTCCGGCATGCCCACCTTGGCGCCCATCGCAGCGGGCACCGAGAAGCCCATCGTGCCAAGGCCGCCCGAGTTGATCCACGTGTTGGGGTGTTCGTACTTGATGAACTGACTTGCCCACATCTGGTGCTGGCCAACGCCGGCGGTGAAGATCGTCGAGTCGGAGTCGTTGAGCTCGCCGAGGCGCTGGATCACGTACTGGGGGCTGCTAAGGCCATCAGCCGTGCGGTCGTAGCCGAGCGCATACGTGGTGCGCCACTCGTCGAGCTGCTTCCACCAGGCGCCAAGATCGGGCTGGCCGTGCTTGCGCTGCTCCTCGGCGAGCGCGGGAACCAGGTCCGCGAACACGTCCTTGAGGTCGCCGACGATCGGCACGTCAACCACGCGGTTCTTGCCGATCTCCGCCGGGTCGATGTCCGCGTGGACGATCACCGCATTGGGCGCGAAGCTGTCAAGGCGGCCCGTCACCCGGTCGTCGAATCGCGCGCCAAGGGCGACCACGAGGTCGGCCTTCTGCAGCGCCGCCACGGCCGCGACCGTGCCGTGCATGCCGGGCATGCCGAGGTGCTGGGGGTGGCTGTCAGGGAGCGCACCGCGGGCCATGAGGGTGGTGACCACCGCGGCGCCGCTGAGGTCAACCAGCTTGCGCAGCCCGGCCGACGCTCCGGAACGGATCACGCCACCGCCGACGTAGAGCACGGGTCGCCTGCTTGTGGCCAGGAGGCGCGCGGCCTCCGTCACCGTCTTGGCGTGCGGCTTGGAGCCCGAGTTGAATCCGGGCAGGTCCACGCGGGTTGGCCACCGGAACGTGGTCTGGGTCTGCATTGCGGACTTGGTGACGTCCACCAGCACGGGCCCGGGCCGGCCATGCGTGGCGATGTGGAACGCCTCGGCGATGGCGCGCGGGATGTCCTCAGGGTCCGTCACCAGCATGTTGTGCTTGGTGATGGGCTGCGTGATGCCGACGATGTCCGCCTCTTGGAAGGCGTCCGTGCCGATGAAGCTCGCGCCCACCTGGCCCGTGATGGCGACCATCGGAATCGAGTCCATGTTGGCGTCGGCGATGGGCGTGACGAGGTTCGTGGCGCCTGGGCCGGACGTGGCAATGCACACGCCCGGGCGCCCCGTTGCGTGCGCGTAGCCCTGCGCGGCGTGACCGGCGCCCTGCTCGTGGCGCACAAGGATGTGCCGCAGGATCTTGGAGTCCATGAGGGGGTCGTACGCGGGCAGGATCGCGCCGCCCGGCAGACCAAAGATGTCCGTGACGCCCGCCATCTCGAGCGAGCGAATGAGTGACTCGGAGCCCAGCATCTTCTCGCCCGCGTGCGCGGCCGGCGCCGCGGGAGTGGTCACGGGGCGCGTGCGCACCGCTGAGGGCTTCGGTGTCTCGACCTGTGCCATCTTCTCTCCTGATCGTTGATGAGGCGGCCGTCGCATCCGCCTCGCATGGAAAAACCCCTGGGCCCTGGTGGCTTCGGGGTCTGCGCGCGGACTGTTGCCTGGCTGGGACTTAGGTGTCCGCGCGCCCGGTAAGTACTACGACGATCGCCTGCATGTGAGGGACTCTACGCCTCCGTAGGTTCGCTTGTCACGCTGCGGGGGCACAATCTCGCATCGTGGTTCACCATCTTACATATTGAGACGTACGACCGATGTACGAGGCTCGTCACTTGGAGGCAAAGGTCACCGTTCGTTGGTCCTCAAGTTCCGCCGTGGTGACATAGGCGGCCCGGCCGTCGGGCCGCTCGGCCCACACACCAAGGCGGCCCACATAGTCGCCCCACCACTCGGTGCCCGTCGAGACGGCGTGGGCGAATGCCCTGTTGTACTGGGTTCCGAGCACGGTATCCGCATCGGCCCATCCGCACAGGACGCCCACACTCTGCACCGCCGCCAGCTCGCCGCCTTGCGCGGCGAACACCTGCAGTCGATTCTTGTCTGCGTCGCGCACAGCCACCTTGGACGAATCAGGGCTCCACGCGGCTTCAACGCCGACCATCGCCTTGGACTGCGTCACCAGGCCGCTGCCATTCGGGCTCACCGTGTGCCAGATCGCGTTCATGTCCATGGAGTCGTAGCTCACGAACGCGATGCGAGATCCGTCAGGTGCCCACTGGATGCCGTCCTCCGCCCAGGTACTCCAGGTGACTCCACCCACCTTCGCCACGCGCGAGTCCGAGCCACCAATGGATCGGACCCGCAGTTCTGGCACGCCCTTCGAGTTGAGCGAATAGTAGGCGAACGCGTGACCGGTAGGCGCGAAGGTCGCGGTGCCCGCCCCCTTGACGGTCTCGGTGGCACCTGTGGCCACGGTGACGATCGTCACCACGCTGTCTGCAAGCTCGGCCGCGCCGCCCCTGTCGTGACCGCGATGTACTTGCCATCACCCGAGTACGACAGAAGCGCTGACGACGCGCCCTCATAGTCAATCGTTGGCAACGACGCGATGACCTTGCGTCCGGAGCCGTCCGCATTGATGATCGCGAGCGCGCTGCCACTCCCGTCGTCCGCCACGAAGGCGAGCCGTGACCCGTCCGGCGACCACACCGGCTGCGTGTTCCGGTAGAACTCGTCAATGCCAGTGACTTGGCGAAGCTTGGAGCCGTCGGACGCACCAAAGTAGATGCGCTGCGGCTGGGCGCCGATGTAGTTGAGCAGCACATTCGCGCCGTCGCTCGTGAAGTCGGGCACCGTGAACCACGCGTCGAAATCGTCGAAGCGAGCGAGCTCGCTCTGCACGGGCGTGTTCACGAAGGGGAAGGCGAAGTCAGGCGCCGCCTGCGCGGTTTCGGTGGGCTCGGGCGTGGCTGACGCACTCGGGGATGCGGAAGGTGACGCGCTTGGAGACGAACTCGGCGACGCGCTCGCGCCCGCTGACGGGCTTGGCGAAGCGGTTGGCGACGAACTCGGCGTGTGGCTGGGCGCCACGGGCAAAGTGTCATTGGGACGGAGCTGCAGCGCCCACACGCCCCCGCCGATCGCTCCTGCACAGAGAATTCCAGCCGCCGCAATCGACGTCACGCGGAGCGCGTGCCGACGGTTCGCTGACCTCGCCAGCCTGGCGGCCTCCGGCGCGGGCGCCGCACCCACCTTGGCGGCCATTGTCGCCTCATGATCACGCATCATGCCCCGCAGGTCACTCACGATGCCTCCTTCCGGGCGTCGACCGGAACCGTGGGCCGGTCGGCCACCACCTCGTTCAACCCGAGCGCCATGTTGAGGTGGCCCACGCCGTCGGCCACGTACCGCTTCACGGAGCCCGGGGCCAGACCCAAGGCGTCCGCCGTCTCCTGAATGCTGAGATCGTCCAGATAGCGAAGTGCTACGCAGACGCGCTCGCGCGGGGGCAGGGCCTGGAGCGCTGCGGCGAGTCGAGAGTCGGGCACCTCGGGGTCCGCGTAGGTTCCTGTCTGCTGAGCCCCGAACCGGGCGCCGGCCTTGGAATCGCGGCTCTCGCGGCGCTTGGAATCGATGAACCTTGAGGCGATCGCCTTGCGCACGTACGCCTCTGCGGCGTTGAGAGTGGGGAAGTTGCGCGAGCGGCTGAACACGGAAAGGAGCGCGTCGTGGACGAGATCCTGCGCCATGGCACGCGAGCCGGACAGGATCGTTGCGAAAGCAATCAGGCGGCCGTATCGCTCCGCGCACAACTGTTCCAGCATCGGGTGACTCATCGTTGGGTCTCCATAGCAATCCCCTCTCTTGCGATACGTAACGCTAGAGGGTGGCTGGAGGTTGGGTGAGCCGATCGGGTAGGGATTTGGTCACAGTCTGGCAACGGCCCGACGCTGTGGCCGGGTCACCAGTCGGCCTCAGCTGAGCACCGCCCCCTTCGAGGCAGATCCCACCAGCTTCGCGTACTTCGCAAGCACGCCGCGCGTGTACACCGCGGGAAGCGGCTCCCAGCCCTCGCGTCGGGCGGCGAGCTCCTCCTCGGACACGAGCAGTTCGAGCCGGCCGTTGGCCACGTCGAGCGTGATCCTGTCCCCATCGCGAACGAAGGCGATGGGCCCCGCGTCCACGGCCTCGGGCGCGATGTGGCCAACGCACAGGCCCGTGGTTCCGCCGCTGAAGCGGCCGTCGGTGACCAGCAGCACGTCCTTGCCGAGCCCGGCGCCCTTGATGGCGGCGGTGATGGCGAGCATCTCGCGCATTCCGGGACCGCCCTTGGGGCCCTCGTACCGGATCACGACGCAGTCGCCCTTGTGGATCTGACCCGCCTCGAGCGCATCAAGCGCGGCGCGCTCGCGATCAAACACGCGAGCGGTCGCCTCGAACACGTCGTTGTCGAAGCCCGCGGACTTCACCACGGCGCCGTCGGGCGCGAGCGAGCCCTTGAGGATCGTGATCCCGCCCGACTTGTGAATCGGGTTGTTCAGCGCGCGCACCACCCGGCCGTCGATCTTCTCCGGCTTGAGCTCGGCCATGTTCTCGGCGAGGGTCTTACCGGTGACGGTGAGGGCGTCGCCATGCATGAGTCCGGCCTCGAGGAGCGTGATCATGACGGCCGGCACGCCGCCGACCCGGTCAACGTCGTTCATCACGAACTTGCCGAACGGCTTGAGGTCGCCAAGGTGCGGCACCTTCGCGGCGACGCGCGAGAAGTCGTCGAGCGTGAGGTCAACCTCGGCCTCGTTCGCGATCGCGAGCAGATGCAGCACCGCGTTGGTGGAGCCGCCGAACGCCATGACAACGGCGATCGCGTTCTCGAACGCCTCCTTGGTCATGATGTCGCGAGCGGTGATGCCCAGCCGCAGCATGTTGACCACCGCCTCACCCGACTTGTGCGCGTAGTAATCGCGGCGTCGGTCAGCGGAGGGCGGGGACGCGGAGCCGGGGATCGACATGCCGAGCGCCTCACCAACGGACGCCATCGTGTTCGCGGTGTACATGCCGCCGCACGCGCCCTCACCCGGGCAGATGGCCTTCTCGATGGTCAGCCGGTCCTCCTCGGACATGAGCCCGGCGGCGCACGCGCCCACGGCCTCGAAGGCGTCGATGATCGTGACGTCCTTCTCGGTGCCATCGCTAAGCTTCACGTGCCCGGGCATGATCGAGCCCGCGTAGAGGAACACCGAGGCGAGGTCCAGCCGCGCGGCCGCCATGAGCATGCCGGGCAGCGACTTGTCGCAGCCCGCGAGCAGCACGGATCCATCAAGGCGCTCGGCCATCATCACGGTCTCGACCGAGTCCGCGATGATGTCGCGGCTCACGAGCGAGAAGTGCATTCCCTCGTGCCCCATCGAGATGCCGTCACTGACGGAGATGGTGCCGAACTCGAGCGGGTAGCCGCCGCCGGCGTGCACCCCGTTCTTGGATGCGGCCGCGAGGCGCTGCAGCGACAGGTTGCAGGGCGTGATCTCGTTCCACGAGCTCGCGATGCCGATCTGCGGCTTGGCGAAGTCCTCGTCGCCGAGTCCAACCGCTCGCAGCATGCCGCGGGACGCGGTGGCCTCGAGGCCGTCGGTGACCTGTCGTGAACGGGGCTTGATGTCGGGCGTTGACGTCATACGGGGAGTCTAGAACCGGCCCGACGCTGTGGCTGCGTTGCGCTCAAAACGCGGGCTTGACGTTGACGCGGCGTCAACTTCTACCATTCATAACATGTTATTGCTGCCCATTGCACAGGTCGCGAAGAAAACCGGCGTCACGAGCCGCACCCTGCGCCACTACGACGCCATCGGCCTGCTCCCGCCTGCGGACACCGCGGCCGATGGCCGGCGCTACTACGGCGAGAAGGAGCTGCTCCGGCTCCAGCACATCCTGATCCTCAAGGAGCTCGGGGTGGACCTGGCCACCACCGCCCGCGTCCTGGACGCCGCCCCCGACCACGCCGTCGGGCTGCTGAAGGACCACCCTCAAGGCGCTCACCAAGGAGCGCGACCGCTTTGCGCGCCTCGCCGCCACGGTGAGCCGCACCATCGACCACCTGGAAGAGGGAACCGCCATGACAACCGACGAGATGTTCGAGGGCTTCAAGCACGCCCAGTACGAGCCAGAGGCCCGCGAGCGCTGGGGTGACGCCGTAGTCGACAGCTCGAACGCCAACTGGGAGCGCATGGGCGCCGAGGGCAAGCGGCGGCACATGGAGATCGACCGCGAGATCGTCGAGGCGCTCGGCGCCGCAGCCCGCATCCACCTCGCTCCCGACAGCGCAGAGGTACAGGACGTCGCGGCTCGCCACTACGAGTGGGTCGCGAAGATCTGGACGCCGAGCGCGGAGGCCTACGTGTCGCTCACGCAGATGTACGTGGACGACGAGCGCTTCCGCAGCCACTACGACGAGATCACGCCGGGCGCCGCGGCCCTGTTGCGCGATGCGGCAGCCGTTTACGCCGCGAAACACCTGTCGTAGCAGGCGGTTTCATGCGTGGACCTACGCGCGCGTAGCATTGACATACGTGACTTCTTCGGCGCGCGACGTCAAGCGCTGGTTCCTCGGAAAACCGCTCTCAACGGACAAGGCAGAAGGTCAACTTCTGCGCAAGCGCATGGCGCTTCCCATCTTCTCCTCGGACATGCTGTCGTCCGTCGCGTATGGCCCGCAGGAGCTGCTGCTCATGCTCACCGCGGGCGGCCTCGCCTTCCTCGTGTTCGCGCCGTGGGTGGCGGCCGCGGTCGCCGCGCTCATGATCATCGTCGTCGTGTCGTATCGCCAACTGATCCGCGCGTACCCCTCCGGCGGCGGTGACTACGAGGTCGCGTCCAAGAACCTGGGTGAGAGGGCGGGACTCGTGGTGGCGTCGGCCCTGCTCGTCGACTACGTGCTCACGGTCGCCGTGTCCGTGGCCTCGGGCGTGGACAACCTCATCTCCGCCTTCCCCGAGCTGCACTCCTTGCGCGTGGAGATGGCGATCGTCTGCGTGGGACTCCTGATCGCCGTGAACCTGCGCGGCGTCGCCGAGTCGTCGCGCGCCTTCGCAGCGCCAACGTACTTCTTCATCGCGAGCGTCGCCGCCATGATCGTCGTAGGTGTAGCCCGCGAGGTCTTCGGGACGCTGCCCCTTGCAGAGTCCGCCGGGTACACGGTTCGCCACCACGACCTCGCCACTGCGGGGATCGTCCTGCTCGTGCTGCGCTCGTTCGCGTCCGGCTGTTCGGCGCTCACCGGAGTCGAGGCGATCGCCAATGGCGTGCCCGCCTTCCGGCGCCCCAAGATCTCGAACGCGCAGCGCACGCTGCTGACGATGGGCGCCATCGCCGTGACCGCGTTCATCGGCATCACCTTCCTCGCTCTCCGCACCCAGGTGCACTACGCCGCCGACCCATGTGAACTCCAAGGCTTCGAGGACTGCGAAGGCACGGCGCAGCGCTCCGTCATCGCGCAGATCGCGGCGTCGGTGTTCGGCGGCTACACGTCGCTCGGCTTCTACGCGATCCAGGCCGCGACGGCCCTGGTGCTGCTGCTCGCCGCGAACACGGCGTTCAACGGCTTCCCGTCCCTCGGCTCCGTGCTCTCGCGCGACCGCTACGCGCCCAAGGCGCTGCAGGCTCGCGGCGACCGCCTCGTGTTCAGCAACGGGGTGATCATCCTGGGCGCGGCAGCCGCGCTGCTCGAGCTGGTCTTCCGCGCCAACGTCAACCTGCTCATCCAGATGTACATCATCGGCGTCTTCATCAGCTTCACGCTCGGCCAGTCCGGAATGGTGGTCCACTGGACGCGCAAGCTCCGCTCCGGCCACGCCCCCGGCGCCGCAGCGGCGAAGGTCAAGCGCATCCGCGTCATCAACTTCGTGGGCGCGATCACCACGGGAACGGTCTTCGTCATCGTCACGATCACCAAGTTCACGCACGGCGCGTGGATCGTGTTCGTGATCATGCCGATCCTGTGGTTCTTCATGCGCAAGGTGAACCGGTATTACGCCGACGTCGACCAGCAGGTTGAGCCGGACCCGAGCACCGTCTTCGGCTCCACCGGCGACCACGCGATCGTGCTTGTGCACAAGGTGCAGACGCCCGTGCTCAAGGCCCTCGACTACGCCATCGCCGCCCAGCACAGAAGCCTCGAGGCCGTGCATGTGGCGACCGACCCGTCGGCCCTGCCAGAGCTCGAGCGGAACTGGGCGCTGCAGCGCATCCGCCTGCCCCTGACGATCCTTCCGTCGCCCTATCGCGACGTCTCCACGCCGCTCGTCGAGCACATTCGCGAGCACCGCGAGCAGCACGGGTCCGAGGTCATCTCCGTCTACATCCCCCAGTACGTGTTCGGCCACTGGTGGGAGGGCATGCTGCACAACCGCAAGGCGCGGCGCATCCGGCACCGACTGGTGCTGTGTCCCGGCGTGGCAGTGGTGCTCGTGCCGTGGCTGCTCGACTCTTCGAGGGCGCTCTACACCCGCCCCCCGCGCGCGATTCCCGGGCTCGAGCGCCGCGGCGTGTCCGCGCTCCCAGTGGTTCGCGACAACGCCAAGAAGTAGCAGGCCCGACGCTGTGGCCGGGTGTGGCGCACGCCTCACCAGTTCTGGGAATGGTTGAGGCTTCAAGCCCGTTGTCTGCGTAGTTCACAAGCATTGTGTGCCGGCATTGCGGTCGGCGATCCCCCTCACCTCTCATAAGGAGACGTTGTCATGCGCATTGGCGTCATCGTCGGCTCGCTCTCTAGCCGCTCCATCAACCGCACGGTCGCGAGCCACTTCCAGTCCATCGCGCCCGAGGGCGTCGAGTTCTTCGAGATCGACTGGTCCGAGCTGCCGCTGTATCGCCAGGACCTCGAGCCCGCCTTCCCTGCCGCCGCCCTCGACTTCAAGCAGGACATCGCGGACGCCGACGGCATCATCATCGTCACCCCTGAGTACTCGCGCTCGCTTCCGGGCGCACTCAAGAACGCGCTCGACTGGGCCGCGCGTCCCTATGGCAAGGGGCTCCTTCGACGGCAAGCCCGTGGCGATCATGGGCGTCTCGGGCGGGCTGTTCGGCACGATGGCCGCGCAGCAGCACCTGCGCGCGATTCTCGGCCACTACAACGCGCCGACCATGGGTCAGCCGGAGACCTTCCTCCGCTTCAACGCGGAGGACTTCGCGGGCGGCGAGATCGTCGACGGCGCCACCCGCGCGATGCTGACGAACTTCATCGAGGCCGCCGCCGCCCACGTGGCCCTGCACACGCGCGAGACCGCCACCGTCTAGCGCGCTCTCGCGCGGCGCGAGCGGCGACGCAATCGCGACCTGGTACCAGCGTCGGGCCGCATGTAACGGTACGTTGCTCCGTATGACGTCCCCTGAGGTCGACGCATGGATGGCTCGCTACGACAATCCGATGCGTGACGTGGTGCAGCGCGTGCGACAGATCATGCTGCAGTCGGACGAGCGGCTCTCGGAGTGCATCAAGTGGCAGACTCCGACCTTCGTCTACAAGGGCTTCCTCGCGAGCTTCTACCCCAAGCCCACGTCCGTTGCCACGCTGATCTTTCACGCGGGTCGCGCGATCCCCGGCAGTTTCCCGCACCTTGAGCCCGCGGGGAACGACGGTTTAGCGCTGCGGGTCGTCTCGATCGCGGAGGCCGAGGAGCGCCGCGACGAGCTTGAGCGCATCGTCGCTGCGTGGATCGCGCTGCGCGACCGCGCCAGCTGACGGCTCACGCGCCTACGGTCGCGGCTCGGGCACCCACTCGCCGATGCCGACGAAGTTGACAGGCTCTTCGCCAGCGAGCGCCGCGCGAATCTGCGCGTGCACAAGGTCCGTGTAGCGACGGTCCGTGAGCGGCGTCATCCCGCCCACGTGGGGCATGATGATGCAGTTCTTCGCATCCCACAGCGGGTGATCCGCCGGCAACGGCTCCGGATCCACCACGTCGAGGCCCGCGCGGAGGCGACCGCTGTTCAGCTCCGCGAGCAGGGCATCGGTGTCAACCACGCCCCCCTGCCCACGTTGATGAGCAGCGCGTTGTCCGGCATCAGCGCCAGGAACTCGGCATCTACCAGGCCCCTCGTGCTGTCGTTGAGCGGGGTGACGAGCACCACGATCTCCGCATCGGGGAGCAGCCGCGGCAGGTCCTCCACTGCGTGGACGAGGGTTCCGTCCGCCGCCATACGAGTCTGGGTGGCCACGCCCAGCACCTGCGCCTCGCACGCGCGCATGCGCGCGCCGATCGCGCTGCCGATAGAGCCGTAGCCCACGATGAGCACGCGCCGATCGGCAAGCGAGGGCGGGTAGGTGTTGCCGCGCCAGTCGTGGTTGCGCTGCGCCTCGAGCAGCTCGGGGAACATACGCTGGCTCGCGAGCGCGAGCGTGAGCGCCATCTCCGCCGTGCGCGAGTCGTGGACCCCGCTGGCGCTCGCGAGAGCAACGCCCTTCGGGGTGATCGGGAGAGCGTGCTCGTACCCGGCGGACGGAATCTGGATCAGCTTGAGGTTGGGCAGCTTCGCGAGCCGCGCGTAGACCTTCCTACCTCCGGTCTTGTGGGGGACGCACACGATCTTGATCTCATCGCGCAGTTCCTCCGGCGCGTCCCCCGCACCCGGGTCCCACAGCACCAGCCGAGCCTCGCCGCCGACGTCGCCGATAGCGTCGGCCGTCTCCTGGTCGCCTACAGAGATGGTGAGCACCCGGCCAGTCTTGCACGGGCGTGCAGGCCCTGATGCTGACACGCCCGCCCCGCACCTCTCCCTCCGGAATGGGTTCTGGTGGTCGCGAATCGCGCGTTTCGCAGCCACCAGAACCCATTCCGGGATGTGACTTCGCGGGCCACGCTGTGCGGCTACGCGCGCGCTGGCACCGGGTCCGCCAGGAGGGGCGCGAAGGCGAGCTCGGCGGCACCGAGCGCGAGCACAGAGTCACCCAGCTCCGCGCGCACGATCGGCACCGAGTCCGCGAGCGGCGACAGGGTGTCGCGCGCCACGATCTCGGTCACGAGCGCCGACTGCGCGTCGATGAGCTCGGCGAGGAAGCCGCCGACGACCACCAGCTCGGGGTTGAACGCGGAGATGAGGTTGGCGACCGCGCCCGCGAGCACGGCTGCCTGGCGCTCGACCTCGGCGGCCCGCGCGGTGCCGGCAAGGCTCGCGAGGCGCTGCACGTTGACCTCGGTCTCGAGACAGCCGGTGCGGCCGCAGTCGCATCGCGCCGCTCCCCCGCGCACCACCATGTGGCCGAACTCGCCGCCGTGCCCGCGCGAGCCGGTCATGAGCCTCCCGCCCACGAGCGCGGCGCCGCCGATGCCGGAGGTGGATCCGTTGAGGTATAGCACGTCGCGCGCGCCCCGCGCGGCGCCGAACCGCACCTCCGCGAGCAGCGCCACATTCGCGTCGTTGCCGACGTGCACGGACATCCCCAGGGCCGTGCTCCACGGTCCCGCGATCTCTTGGTTGCGCCACGCGAGGTGGGGAGCGTTGACCACGGTTCCGCCCTCGAAGTCCACGAGGCCGGGAACTGCAACCCCGGCACCTACCAGGCCCGACGCTGACTCACCCAGGATTGAGGCCGCCAGTCGGGCGGCGGTTGCGGCCGCGTCGGCGGGGCTTGGGATCGACGGGAGGGTCTCGCTCGCCTGGGCGAGGACCCGTCCGCCGAGGCCGACGAGCGCCACGCGGACGGCGTCGATATCGGGGTTGATCGCGAGCGCGGCTATCCCGCTTGCGGGACGAATGACGGGACTTGGCCTGCCAACGGTGCCGGCAGCGTCGGGCTCCTCCGAGGTGACGAGGCCCGCCTCCTCGAGCGTCGCGACCACGGCGCCGATCGTCGAGCGATTGAGTCCCGTCTCCCGCGTGAGCGTGGCGCGCGAGACGGCGTGGCCGTAGTGCACGGCGCTGAGTACCGTGGACAGATTGTGGCCGCGAATGGAGTCGTGGCGCGCGCCGCCGGATCCCCTCACCGTCCATGGCTGAGGGGGCCGCGTGGGGGTGTCCACCATGGCGCTCCCGACTTCGATGTCCGTCCTTTTGACAGGCCTGCGCAATGAGTATATGTTGTCAGTCACAACATAAGCAGTCGTTATCTTCAGGAGTGTTGCAATGGCGCCCACACCCACCAAGGCGGACAAGTTTTCCTTCGGTCTCTGGACCCTGGGCTGGGCCGCGCAGGACCCGTTCGGTTCGGCCACCCGTCCCCCGCTAGACAACCCGGCGGCGATCCGCAAGCTCGGCGAACTCGGCGTGTGGGGCATTACCTTCCACGACGACGATGTGTTCCCCTTCGGCAGCTCGGACGCGGAGCGCCAGAAGCACATCGATGACCTCAAGGACGCGTGCGCCGACAGCGGCGTGATCGTCGAGATGGTCACGACCAACCTCTTCTCCCACCCGGTCTTCAAGGACGGCGGCTTCACCTCCAACGACCGCGGCGTGCGCCGGTTCGCGCTGCGCAAGGTGCTGCGCAACCTCGACCTCGCCGCAGAGCTCGGCGCCAAGACCTTCGTCATGTGGGGCGGCCGCGAGGGCGCCGAGTACGACAGCGCCAAGGACATCAACGCCGCGCTCGAGCGCTACCGCGAGGCCGTGAACTTCCTCGGCGACTACGTGACAGACAAGGGTTACGACATCAGGTTCGCGATCGAGCCCAAGCCCAACGAGCCCCGCGGAGACATCCTGCTCCCGACCGTTGGCCACGCCCTCGCGTTCATCAACTCGCTTGAGCGCCCCGAGCTCGTTGGCCTCAACCCCGAGGTGGGCCACGAGCAGATGGCGGGCCTCAACTTCACCGCCGGAATCGCCCAGGCGCTGTACCACGGCAAGCTCTTCCACATCGACCTCAACGGCCAGCGCGGCATCAAGTACGACCAGGACCTCGTGTTCGGTCACGGCGACCTGCACAACGCGTTCTCCCTGGTAGACCTGCTGGAGAACGGTTCGCCCAACGGCGGTCCGCGCTACGACGGCGCCCGCCACTTCGACTACAAGCCCTCGCGCACCGAGGACGAGAACGGCGTGTGGGACTCGGTCAAGGCCAACATGCAGATGTACCTGCTGCTCAAGGAGCGCGCGGGCGCATTCCGCGCGGACCCCGAGGTGCAGGAGGCCCTGCAGGCGGCCCGGGTCTACGAGCTTGGCCAGAACACGCTCGGCGACGGCGAGACCGCGGACCAGCTCAAGGCAGACCGCTCCGCCTACGAGGACTTCAACGCGGAGGCCTACTTCGGCGGCAAGGGATTCGGCTTCGTTCGCCTGCAGCAGCTCGCTACGGAGCACCTGATGGGGGCACGCGGCTAGTCACGCGCGCGGTTCGGCGCACAACACGCAAGGGGAGGCAATGACGCTGGTTGCGGGAGTGGACTCGTCCACCCAGAGCTGCAAGGTCGTGATTCGCGACCTTGAGACGGGCCTTGTGGTCCGCGAGGGCCGCGCCAGCCACCCCGACGGCACGTCTGTGGATCCACGCTTCTGGTGGAAGGCACTGCTCGCCGCCATCCAGGGTGCTGGCGGCCTCGACGACGTCGCCGCTATCAGCGTGGGCGGGCAACAGCACGGCATGGTGGCGCTGGATGACGACGGAAGGGTCATCCGCGACGCCCTGCTGTGGAACGACACCCGCTCAGCGGGCTCGGCTGCGGACCTGGTCCGCGAGTTCGGCGCCGACGTCCTCGCTTCTCGGACCGGGCTCGTTCCCGTCGCGAGTTTCACTTCCACCAAGCTTCGCTGGCTGCGTGACAACGAGCCCGCGAACGCGGAGCGCGTCGCCGCAGTAGCGCTCCCCCACGATTGGCTAACGTGGCGCCTCCGAGGCTATGGGCCGGCGATCGAGTCCCCGCTCGGCCCAGACCTCGAGGCGCTCACCACGGACCGGTCGGACGCGTCGGGAACGGGGTACTGGAGCCCCACATCCGGCGATTACGATCGCGACCTGCTCTCCGCCGCGCTCGGGCATGACGCCGTCCTGCCGCGAGTGCTCGGGCGGCGGAGAGCCCGGGTGTTGTGCATTCCTCGATCGCAGCAAGCAGCCCGACGCTGGGGCCGGGGGCCGGCGACAACGCCGCGGCCGGCCTGGGGCTGGGTGCCGCTGCGGGCGATGTTGTGGTGTCCATCGGCACCTCGGGCACGGTGTTCGCCGTCACGCCCTCACCGGTCCGCGATGTGACCGGCACCGTGGCGGGCTTCGCTTCCGCCTCCGGAGACTTCCTTCCCCTGATCGCCACCCTCAACGCCGCGCGCATCCTCGATGCCTTCGCGCGCGTCCTCGGTGTTGATCACCATGAGCTGAGCCGCCTCGCGCTGGACGCCGAACCCGGCGCGGGCGGCTCTCTTCTTGTCCCCTACTTCGAGGGCGAGAGAACACCCAACCTGCCGCACGCGACGGCCTCCCTTACGGGGCTGACGCTCGCGTCGATGACGCGGGAGAACCTGGCGCGCGCCGCGTTCGAAGGGATGCTGTGCTCCCTCGCCGACGGCATGGACGCGATCCTGCGTCTCGGGGTCTCCGCGAACCGCGTGCTGATTGTCGGCGGCGCCGCGCAGTCGCCGGCTGTGGCTTTGGTGGCGTCTCAGGTGTTCGACGCACCCGTCGAGATCCCGGAGCCCGGCGAATACGTCGCCGCCGGCGCGGCCGCCCAGGCCGCGTGGGTGCTCACGGGCTCGCGCCCGTCGTGGCCTGTCGCGACCTTCGCCTCGCCCACCCCGGATCCCAAGCCGGCCATCCGCCAGGCCTACGCCGCCGCCAGGGCGGCCTACGGGGTCTAGCCGGCGCCGCCGTCGAACCTGGACCTCGGCCTCAGTTTCGATTCCTGCATTCGTGGTGCCGGTCGTCCATATCGGCGCCAACGTCTTCGCGCAGCACCTCTTCGCGCCGGTGCGGTCCCGTGGTTCCGTAGACGTCCGCGAGACAATCCAAAGCGGCCTCTTGCGTGACCCCACCAAACGTCGGCGTGTCGAAACCTTTGACCGGCAGGTCCGTCGAGGTGTCCATGGCGTACGCAATGGCGGGCATCGAGTTGAGGAAGACGACGAGGTTGGTGCCCTCGTCCACGGCGAGACCACCGGTCTCGACGGTGTAGACCTCACCGACTTCGAGACTCAGCGCGGGTTCCTCGAGAATCTCGAAATCCTCGATCATGAGATCAACGACCGGCTGCCCATCCCTCTCCCCACGCTCGCCGACCACCACGTGAGCGACCGCGCGGTTGTCATAGGCGTTGTCGATGTAGCCCTCGATGACCTGTTGCTCGCCGAACGCGCAGGCGCCGAGCGTCAACACACTCAGAGTCATCACCGTGGAGCTCACCACGCTCCGTACCCCCGTCATGCCCACAGACAGTAGCAGGCCACCCGACGCTTGAGGCGGGTTAGGCGTCAGGCGGCAGGAGGGGCCGTGGACTCGCGCACGACGAGCTCGGTGGGCATCCGCACGTGGGTCTCGCGGTCCTTGCCGGCCAGGATGTCGAGCAGCATGTGCATCGCGGCCTCGCCCATGGCGCCCAGCGGCTGGCGAACCGTGGTGAGCGTTGGGCTCACGAGGGAAGCCTGGGGGATGTCATCGAAGCCGACGACGGAGACGTCGTGCGGCACGCGCATGCCGAGCATGCGAGCCGCGCCGAGGGCCCGGATCGCGGTCACGTCGTTCGCGGCGAAGATCGCGGTCGGGCGCTCCGGGAGCGCGAGCATCTCGAGGGCGATGGCCTCGGCGACGTCGGGGTCGTAGCGCGACTCGCGAACGTACCCTTCGGGAATCTCGAGTCCCGCCGCGGCCATCGCGTCGCGGAACCCGTTCTCGCGCAGCAGCGACGAATCGAGCTCGCTGCGACCGCCGATGAAGGCGATGCGGGTGTGGCCCAGACCAATGAGGTGCTCCACCGCCGCGAGCGCGCCCGCATAGGAGTCGGCGTCCACGGTCGGCATCTGATTGGGGCCATAGTGCGGGTCGATGGCGACGGCAGGAACGATGAGGTTGAAGTTCGAGGTGGTGGGCGTCACCACCACGGCCCCCTCGATGAGGGTCCCGCCCAGGCGGGCGATCGAGCGGCGCTCCCAACCGTGCGTCTCGCCGCCGGCGTGTGCCAAGAGCTCCCACGCGGTGCCCCGGGTGACGGTCGCGGCTCCCTTGATGATCTCCGCGGAGTAGGGCTCAAAGTCCGCGACGAGAATGCCAAGCACGTTCGTGCTCGAGGAGCGAAGGGACGCGGCGGAGAGGTTGCCCACGTAGCCGAGCTCGTCGATCACGCCCTGTACCAGGTCGATCGTGTCCTTGGACACTCCGTACCGGCCGTTGACGACCTTGGAAACCGTGGCAACGGAGACGCCCGCACGAGCGGCGACGTCGGAGAGCTTGACGCGCGCCGCTGGGTTCATGGTCGCAATAGTAGCGGGTTTTCGACTGTTGCGAAAACGTTATCGATATCGTTTGACGTTAACGGCCTGGCGGTGCCAGACTTCCCCTGTTCGGCATAGATCAACGACGATCCGAAAGGACAAATTCATGGCACACATGCGACGAATGGCCGCACTCGCGGCTATCGCTGCCTCATCTGCGCTGGTGCTCGCCGCATGCAGCGGCGGCGGAGACCCAACCAACTCTGCGGCTCCCACCAACACCGCAGCCAACGATGAGCCCGTCACCCTCACCTGGTGGCACAACGGTGTTGCGGGTGACTCCGGCGAGAACTCGCTCGGCGACTACTGGGACAAGGTCGCGGCCGACTACCACGCCCTGCACCCCAACGTCACCATCGAGATCGAGCAGATCCAGAACGAGGACCTGCAGCGCACGCGTATCCCCACCGCGCTGCAGTCTGGCGACGCGCCCGACATCTTCCAGCAGTGGGGTGGCGGCGAGATGGCCGCACAGGCCGAGGCCGGCTACCTCATGGACCTGAGCGACACGCTGAAGGACACCATCGACACCCTCGGTGGT
Organism: Demequina sp.; assembly: GCA_024707205.1. Lineage (NCBI taxonomy): Bacteria > Bacillati > Actinomycetota > Actinomycetes > Micrococcales > Demequinaceae > Demequina > Demequina sp. The sequence continues at coordinate 1,833,943 of JANQAD010000001.1, read as the reverse complement.
GCCGTTGGCCCGTGGCAGGCGGATGGCAAGACCTACGGTCTTCCCTTCCAGTTCGCCGTTGAGGGCATCTGGTACCGCAAGTCGCTCTTCGAGAAGGCCGGCATCACCTCCGAGCCCACCACGTTCGACGAGCTCAACGCGGACGTGCAGAAGCTGAAGGACGCGAACATCACCCCCATCGCCGTCGGCGCCGCTGACAAGTGGCCCGCCGCGCACTGGTGGTACAACTTCGCCCTCCAGGCCTGCTCGCAGGACGTCATCAAGAACCTCGGCTCGTTCGACTTCACCGACCCCTGCTTCCTGCAGGCCGGCGACAACCTGCAGTCGTTCCTTGACACCAAGCCGTTCCAGAAGGACTTCATGTCGACGGTCGCGCAGACCGGCGCCACGTCCTCCGCTGGCATGGTGGCCAACGGCAACGCGGCCATGGAGCTCATGGGCCAGTGGAACTTCTTCGTCTACCAGGGCTTCACTGACGGCAGCGATGCCGCCAACCAGGCGCTGCTCGACGACCTCGGCTGGTTCCCGGTTCCGGCAGTCGGCGGTGGCCAGGGTGACCCCACGGCCGCTCTCGGTGGCGGTGACGGATTCTCCTGCTACGTGGACGCCCCGCCGCAGTGCGCGGACTTCCTCGCGTACATTGTGAGCGACGACGTCCAGAAGGGCTTCGCAGAGGCCGTTGGTGGCCTGCCCACCAACCCGAACGCTTCCAGCGCGGTCGCGGATCCCATCAACCAGAAGATCGCGGCGGCCGCTTCCAATGCCGCTTACGTCCAGCTCTGGCTTGACACGGACCTCGGTCCGAACGTCGGTGGCGCGCTCAACGACGGCATCGTGGCCATCTTCGGTGGCACCGGTACCCCGCAGGGCGTGGTCGACAACATGACCGCAGCCGCAGCAACCGAGTAACCAGAGCAAGCACCTAGTACAAGAAAGCGAGGCGCTCCACGTGACAACGATGGAGACCTCGGGCAAGGGAAAGGGCCCCGTCGGCGAGAAGTCGTCGGCGGGGCCCCGTACCGCCAGCCCGGACATGGTGGCACTTCGCCGCCGCGACCAGCGCCGCAAGTGGCAGGAAATCGGCCTCTTCACCGGCCCGGCCCTGATTCTCTTCGCACTGTTCGTCGTGTTCCCCGTGGCGTCCGCAGCGCGGTACAGCCTCTACAAGTGGAACGGCATCAAGAAGTTCTCCGACGCCGAGTTCATTGGCTTCGAGAACTACGCCCGCGCGCTCTGGGGCGGCAACGACCCGGCCACGCGGGAGGCGTTCAAGACCGCCTACACCGAGCCCTTCTGGTCGGCGATGAGCCACAACCTGCTCATCATCGTCGCCTCGATGGCGATCCAGCTTCCCCTCGCGCTCATGATCGCCCTGGTCCTGAATCGCAGGTTCCCAGGCCGCAGTGTCGTGCGCGTCATCATCTTCGCCCCATACGTCATCAGCGAGGTCATCGCCGGCGTCATGTGGTTCATCATCTTCGACCCCAACGGCATCGCCACCCAGTTCATGGAGGCGATCGGGCTGCATGCGCCGGAAGGCGGCTGGTTCGAGTCCCATACATGGGGCATATGGACCGTGTTCTTCATCGTCACGTGGAAGTACTTGGGACTCGCGATCATCCTGTTCCTCGCGGGCCTGTCCGGCGTGCCGCAAGAGCTCCAGGAGGCGGCGAGCATCGACGGCGCCAGCTGGTGGCAGGTGCAGCGCCGCATCAACATCCCGCTCATCGGCCCCACCATCCGCATCTGGGTCTTCCTGTCCCTCATCGGATCCATCCAGCTGTTCGACATGGTCTGGGTGCTCAACCGCGGAGGAACACAGGGTCAGTACTCCACGATCGCGACCTTCATGATGCAGTTCGGCTACTTCCGACACGACGTGGGCTTTGGCTCCGCGGTCGCCGTGATCATGTTCATCATCTCCCTCGTCGTGGCCGTCTTCTACATGCTGACCATCCTGCGCCGCGACAACGACAACTCTGAGACGGCGAGGTAGCCATGACTGCAACGCTCAACGAAGCTCCCCCACCAGCCCGACGGCAGAGGCGCCTCCGCGCGCAGGCTCACCGCGGCGGGGTGGCCGCTTTGATGGCGCCGCGCTCGGCGCGGTCTTCATCGGCCTCGTCGGCATCGCCCTGACGCTCGGCCCGATCCTCTACCTCATCATCGGCGGCTTCCGTTCGCAGCAGAACCTGGCGACGAACCCCACCGGGCTTCCTGACCCGTGGATGTGGTCCAACTACATCGACATCCTCAAGGAAGGCACGTTCTGGCGGCAGGCGCTCAACTCGCTCGTCGTGGCGCTCGGCACCACCGTCGGCGTGGTGCTGTTCGGCACGATGGCCGCCTACCCGCTCGCCCGCTACCGCTTCGCTGGTCGGGAGTTCATCTACCTGATCTTCGTCACCGGCCTGATGTTCCCCCTCACGGTTGCCGTGCTGCCGCTGTACTTCATGATCAGAGGGCTCGGCCTCACGGGAAGCCTGTGGGGCCTGATAGTCCCGCAGATAGCGTTCGCCCTGCCCATCACGGTGATCATCATGCGGCCGTTCCTCAAGGCGATCCCGAACGAGCTCGAGGAGGCGGCGTTCGTTGACGGCGTCACCCGGGTTGGGTTCTTCTGGCGCATCGTGCTGCCACTGGCCGGTCCCGGCATGGTGACGGTTGGCGTGCTCGCGTTCATCGGCTCGTGGAATGCCTACCTGCTGCCGCTGCTGCTGCTCACCGGACCGCAAGAGGGCATGACCCTCCCGCTAGGCGTCACGGCGTTCCAGGGCGCCCACGCGTCGTCGACCACGCTGATCATGGCGTACACGTCGCTGTCGATGATCCCCGCGCTGATCTTCTTCCTCCTCCTCGAGCGTCGCATCGTCGACGGCCTCACGGGCGCGGTCAAGGGCTGAGCCGTGACCACCGTTCACCAGGGCGCGGGAGCGCCCCAGGCCACAGCGTCGGGCCGTGTTAGCGCGCTCATTGCCGACATGACCGTCGAGGAGAAGCTCGCCCAGCTCGTCGGGCTGTGGCAGGACGAGGCCGGCGACGTCGTCGCGCCCCTCCAGGGCCAGCAGGTATCGACGCACGGCCTGGCCGACGCCCTTGCCGGGGGCCTCGGCCACCTCACCAGGGTCTACGGCACCAACCCCGTGGAGCCCGACGAGCGCGCGGCCTGGCTGTGGGACGTGCAGCGGGAACTCGTGCGCAACACGCGACACGGCATCCCGGCGATCGTGCACGAGGAGTGCCTCACGGGACTCGCGGCGTGGAAGGCCGCGACGTTCCCGTCGCCGCCCGCGTGGGGTGCGACGTTCGCGCCAGATCTCGTCGAGCGCATGGCGGGACTCATCGGCGAGTCGATGAGCGCCCTCGGCATTCACCAGGGGCTCGCTCCCGTGCTCGACGTGATTCGCGACCCGCGCTGGGGGCGCGTCGAGGAGTGCATCGCGGAGGATCCCTACCTCGTCGGCAGTGTTGGGACGGCGTTTGTGCAGGGCCTGCAAGGGGCCGGTGTGCACGCGACGCTCAAGCACTTCGTCGGCTACTCGGCGTCCGCCGCCGGTCGCAACTTCGGGCCCGTTCACGCGGGCCCGCGCGAGGTCGCGGACGAGCTGCTCATCCCCTTCGAGATGGCGGTGAAGGACGGCGGCGTGCGTGCCATCATGCCTGCGTACACGCAGCTTGACGGCGTCCCCACACACGCTGACCCCTCGCTGCTCACGGACCTCCTACGTGGGCAGTGGGGCTTCGATGGAGTGGTGGTCGCCGACTACTTCGGCGTCGCCTTCCTCGAGGTGCTGCATGGCCTGGCCGACGACCTCGCGGATGCCGCCGGCCAGGCCCTCGCAGCCGGCGTGGACGTCGAGCTCCCAAGCGGCAATGCGTACCTCGAGCCGTTGCGGCGCGCCATCGACGAGGGCCGTGTCTCCATGGAGATCGTGGACCGCGCCGTGGAGCGCGTGCTGCGGCAGAAGGAATCGCTCGGGCTCCTCGACTCCACCTTCGACGAGGCGCCCCCACTGGCGTGGACCTCGACTCCCCCGCCCACCGGGACGCCGCACGCGCCCTCGCGGAGCGCTCCGTCATCCTCCTCAGGAACGACGGCACGCTCCCGCTCGCACCCACGGCGAAGGTTGCCCTCATCGGCCCCAACGCGGACCGCTCGGCGGCGCTGTTCGGTTGCTACTCGTTCGTCAACCACGTCCTCGCACACCGTCCCGGCTTCCCTGCCGGCTTCGAGTCGCCCACCGTTCGCGAGGGCCTCGGCGACCACGACGTGACCTACGTCAAGGGCAGCGACGTCGCCTCCGACGATCGCAGCGGGTTCGCCGACGCTGTCGAGGCCGCTTCCGCCGCTGATGTCGCGGTGGTGGTGGCCGGCGACCACGCGGGCCTCTTCGGCCGCGGCACCGTTGGCGAGGGCTGCGACGTCGAGTCGCTCGAACTGCCCGGCGTCCAGCGCGAGCTGGTCGAGGCCGTTCTCGAAACCGGCACGCCCGTGGTCCTCGTGCTCCTCACCGGCCGCCCCTACGCGATCGGGTGGGCCATGGACCGCTGCGCGGCCGTGATCCAGACCTTCTTCCCCGGCGAGGAGGGAGGCACCGCGGTGGCGGGCGTCCTGACCGGGCGAGTGAACCCGTCGGGCCACCTGCCCGTGACGATGCCGCGCTCAACGGGCGCCCAGCCGTACACCTACCTGCACTCCGCGCTCGGCGGCGACGGCGACGTGACCTCCGTGGGCACCGCGCCCGTGCGCCCGTTCGGCTTTGGCCTGTCGTACACCATCTTCGACTACGGCGACCTTTCCGTCTCTGAGCTGGTGCGGCCCGACGGCGTGGTCACCGCGAGCGTCACGGTCACCAATGCGGGCCCCCTGGCGGGCGAGGATGTGGTGCAGCTGTACGTGCGCGACGTGCTCGGGTCCGTCTCACGGCCCGTAGCGCAGCTTGTTGGCTTCCAGCGCATCGCGCTTGACGCCGGCAGCTCCGCGACCGTCACGTTCGAGGTGCCGACCGCGAGGCTCGCGTTCTCCAACCGCGACCTGGTGCGGGTCGTGGAACCCGGAGACTTCGAGGTGTGGGTGGGAGACGCCGAGTCGCGGGTATCGCAGTCTCAGTTCGCGGTCGTGGGCGAGACGCTCGCTGTGCGGGAGGACTCGCCGCGGCTCACGCGCAGCACTGTGTCCTGAGCGCCCTGTCGTGACGTCTCTCGCCCATCGCACCGGCACCGTCGATGTGAGGGTGCTGCTCCCGGACGGGACTCCTCTCGGTACACCGGTGTCATTACGGCAGGTGAGCCATGACTTTGGGTTCGGGAACATCGGGTTCGAGCTCATGGATGTCGCCAGCGGTGCCGCTTCAACGTCTGGCCTGGTAGATCCCTGGATCGGCCTGTTCAACCAGGCGACGCTCGGGTTCTACTGGCGGGACTTCGAGCCGCGCGAGGGCTCACCGGAAACCGAGCGGCTGCTCGCCGCGGCCCAGTGGTTCGCGGACCGCGGGGTGCGCCTCAAGGGCCACCCGCTCGCGTGGCACACGATGGCGCCCCAGTGGCTGCTTGGGCGCCCTCTTTCAGAGGTGGAGGCCACGCTTCGCGCGCGCATCACCCGCGAGGTCTCCGCGTTCGCCGGGGTCATCGACCACTGGGACGCGATCAACGAGGCCGTCATCATGCCGCGCTTCACGGCCGAGGACAACGCGATCACTCCCCTCGCGGCCGAGCTTGGGCGCGTCGAGATGGTGCGGCTCGCTTTCGAGACCGCTCGCGAGGCCAACCCCGCCGCGCGCCTCGTGATCAACGACTTCCTCCTCACCGAGGAGTACGCGAACCTCATCGAGGAGTGCCTCTCGGCGAGGATCCAGATCGACGCGATCGGGCTCCAGACCCACATGCATCAGGGCTTCCGCGGCGAGGACGATCTGGGCCGGATCCTCGAGCGGTTCGGCGCCTTTGGGCTGCCCCTGCAGTTCACCGAGGTCACGCTCGTCTCCGGGGAACTCATGCCGCCGGAGATCGTGGACTTGAACGATTACCAGGTGGAACACTGGCCGAGCACTCCCGAGGGCGAGGAGCGCCAGGCCTCGGAAACGACCCGTATGTACCGACAGGCGGTGGAGCACCCGCTCGTCGAGTCCGTCACCTACTGGGGACTGTGCGACCGCGACACCTGGCTCGGGGCGCCCGCTGGCCTGCTCCGCGCCGACGGTTCACGCAAGCCCGCCTACGACGCCCTGCAGGGGCTCGTTCACGGCGAGTGGTGGCTGCCGCTCACTGAACTCACCCCTGGGCCCGACGGCGTGGTCACCGTGAGCGGTTGGGGCGGGGACTACGTGGTTGAGGCACACGGGCTGAGCGCCACGGTGCACGTGGCCGCGGGTCAGTCAGGACGCCGCGAAGCGCGGCTCGGCTAGCCGCTCGGCTACTCGCACCCCACCGGCAGCGTGAACTCCCAGCCGTCGCTCACGGCATCGTCGACGAAGCGCTTGACCGCCGCGACGGTCCCGGACCGGTCTCCCCCGCCGTCGTGCATCAACAGCAGCTGACCGCGCGTCAGGCGCTCCCACAGCCTCGCCTCGAGCACATCCGCGTCCTGCTCGGCCCAGTCGCCGATGTGGTTGATCACGTCGAGCGGCTGCATGCCCAACTCGACCGCCACCTCGCACGTAACCCCCACGAACCGTTGGGCGCGCGCCAGAAGGGGACCACAACGTCGGGCACAACAGAGCGGATGATCTCGAGGTTGCGCGCCAGGTCCGCACGCACCTCCTCGGCGGAGTACTCGCCCATGTCCGCGAATCCCGTGGAGTGGTTGCACAGCACGTGGCCCTCGTCGACGATGCGGCGGAGCAGTTCGGCGCCGCTGTGCCCATCGACACCGCGCGCCTGGATCTGCGAGCCGACCACCGCGAAGACCGCGCGGATGCCGCGGTCGCTCAGGAAGTCGAGCAACTCCGCGGTGTCCGCGCCGTTTGGCCCGTCGTCAAACGTGAGCGCGGCCACGAGGCCCTCGCCCTGGGCGGCCCCAACGGGCGTCGGTGTCAGTTCCCATGCCATGGGTCCAGTCTGGCAGGCTGAAACTATGGCAATGACGCACCTCACCATACGGCCCGACGCTGTGGCTGGCTCCGTGGACCGCCGCCTGTTCGGCTCCTTCGTGGAGCACTTGGGGCGGTGCGTGTATTCGGGCATCTACGAGCCGGGACACCCCACGGCGGACGCCTTGGGCTTCCGCGCGGATGTCCTCGAGCTGGTGCGCGAGCTTGGGGTGACGACCATCCGCTATCCCGGGGGCAACTTCGTCTCCTCGTATCGCTGGGAGGACGGCGTGGGGCCGCTAGAGGAGCGGCCCACGCGGCTGGATCTCGCGTGGCATTCCACCGAGACGAACGAGTTCGGCACCGATGAGTTCATGGCGTGGTGCGCGGCCGCGGGCGTGGCGCCGATGATGGCGGTCAACATCGGGACGCGCGGGACACCCGAGGCCCTGGACCTGCTCGAGTACTGCAACCACCCTGGCGCCACCGCGCTGAGCGACGCGCGGCGGGCCAACGGTGCCGACGCGCCGTACGGCGTGCGCATGTGGTGCCTGGGCAACGAGATGGACGGGCCCTGGCAGGTGGGCCAGATGACGCCCGAGCAGTACGGCCGCGCCGCGCTGGACATGGCGCGGGTGATGCGCAAGTTCGACCCCACGCTCGAGCTGGTGGCGTGCGGATCCTCGGGAACCTCCATGGCGACCTTTGGCGAGTGGGAGCGGGTGGTCCTCGAGCACTGCTTCGACGAGGTGGACTTCATCTCGGCGCACGCGTACTACGACCCCTCCAACCAGGACCTGAGCGCCTTCCTGCGATCCTCCGACGACATGGACCGCTTCATCACCACGGTGGTGGGCATCGCCGACGAGGTCGCGGCCGCACGGGGAAGCGACAAGCGCATCGCGATCTCGTTCGACGAGTGGAACGTGTGGCGCATGTCCACCCCCGTGAATCCGTTCCCGGAGGGCGACGACTGGCCCGTGGCTCCTCACCTGCTCGAGGACGTGTACACGGCCGCGGATGCCGTGGTGGTGGGTTCCCTGCTCATCACCCTGTTGCGGCACGCGGATCGCGTGCGGGCCGCGTCCCTTGCGCAGCTGGTGAACGTCATCGCGCCCATCATGACCGAGCCCGGCGGCCGCGCGTGGCGGCAGACCACGTTCTACCCCTTCGCGATAACCGCCCGACTAGCAGGAACAACGGTCCTCGCCAGCGACAGGCCCAGCGAGTTCGTCGACGCTGTCGCAACGCTGACCGACGACGGCTCGATCACCGTCTTCGCGGTGAACCTCGACCCGGACTCCGAGCACGGACTGACGATCGCAGTCCCTGGTGAGGTCGCCTCGGCAGAGGTCACGGTGCTCACCGACCCCGATCCGCTGGCCACGAACACGGCCGACGCCCCAGACCGGGTGACCCCAGCGTCGGGCCGTGCGGTGGTTGACGGTGCCAGCGTGACGGTGCAGCTGCCGGCGGTCAGCTGGGCTGCGGTGAGGCTGACTCTGGCGTAGTTGGGGCCCGGTGTGCCCGCACGTAGTCGAGCGCCGCGCGGCCGCTCGGCGTCAGGAACGCGAGCACTCCTATGCCGAACATCAGCACGCCGGAGATGACCAGCACCGCCTCCACGCTGATGACGTTGGCGAGCGGCCCGAAGACCAGCATGCCCGCGGGCATCCCCATCGCCGACACGATGCTCACGAACCCGAACACGCGGCCGAGCCGCTCGGGATCCACCGACTCCTGAAGCACCGTGAAGATGGGGGTGGAGAAGAACGGCACCGCAAGCCCCACGAAGAACATCGTCACCAGGAACACCCACAGCACGGGCGACAGGCCGAGCGCCACGGTGAGTGCGGAGAGGATGAGCGTGGACCACACGATGAGGGTGGTGCGCTCGAACCGGTCGCCCCACGCGGCGATCGCGGCGCCCGCGAGCAGCATGCCAACGGAGAACGCGAGTTCGAGCGCCGTCAGCTTCCACACCTCGTCGCCGAAGGACCGCACGACCATGAGCGGCGTCAGCATGGACGGCGCGCCAACGGCGATCATGATGCCGCCGAAGAGATAGAGCACCCACTTCACGTAGTGGTGCTCGCCGATGTATCGCACGCCCTCGCGCAGGTCGTCGAAGTAGCCGACGCGCTCTCCGCTGCGCATGACCGCTCGCAGGGGCACCAGGGCAAGGATGCCGATGCCGATGGCAGCCGTGCCCACGTCGATGAAGAAGATCCCGTGGAGCGGCACATTCGCGTACAGCAGTGCGGCGACGGGCGGTGACGCGAGCATCATTCCCGACTGGATGGCGCCGTTGATGCCGTTGACTCGCAGCAGCTTCTCTGCCGGCACGAGCTGCGGGAGCGCCGCGGCCACCGCCGGCGTCTGCACCCCAGCGCCCGCCGAGCGAATCGCCATCGCCGCGAAGATCAGCCAGACGGAGGTGACGCCGTTCATCATGAACAGGGCGAGTGCGAGGGTCGCGAGCGCGATGGTCGCGTCGGCGGCCATGATGAGGTACTTGCGGTTGTGCCGGTCCGCCCACACCCCGCCGAACACGGACACGATCGCCTGAGGGAGGAACCCGAACGCCACCGACAGCGCCAGAATCGTGCCGTCCTTGGTGGTGAGTGTGAGGTACCAGAGCACCGCATACTGCACGAGCATGGATCCCAGCAGCGAGACCGTCTGTCCGGCGAGGAACAGCGAGACGTTCCGCACCCACGCTTGGGACGGCGTGGTGCGGTCCTCCACCGATGGCGTGTCCGGGGCCATCCCCTCAGTGTGCCCGTCGGCTCCGACAGGCGCCCGGCGTCAGCCCTCCACGCCAGCGCGCGCGAGGATGATCTGGCGCACGCGTCCGGCGTCCGCCTGCCCGCGCGTGGCCTTCATGACCGCACCCACGATCGCGCCGGCCGCCTGAATCTTGCCCTCGCGGATCTTCTCGAGAACGTCCGGCTGGGCCGCGAGCGCCTCGTCGACGGCGGCCTCGAGCGCGGAGTCGTCGCTCACCACTACCAGGCCGCGCTTCTCAACGACCGACGCTGGCGAGCCTTCGCCCGCGAGCACGCCCTCGAGCGCCTGACGGGCGAGCTTGTCGTTGATGGTTCCGGCATCTACGAGGCCCTGGAGCTCGGCGATGTCCTGCGCGGTGACCGGGAGGTCCTGGAGCGTCACCTCACGCTCGTTGGCAGTGCGGGCGAGCTCGCCGCCCCACCACTTGCGCGCAGCCTGCGGAGAGGCGCCGGCCGCGACGGTGTCGACGATGAGCTGGACCGCATCGGCCGCGACAACGTCGCGCATCTCGAGCTCGCTGAAGCCCCACTCCTCGCGCAAGCGGGCACGCAACTTTGCCGGGTGCTCGGGGATGGTGGCGCGCAGCTGCTCCACCCACGCTCGCGAGGGCTCTACCGGCAGCAGATCGGGCTCGGGGAAGTAGCGGTAGTCCTCCGCTTGCTCCTTGGAGCGGCCCGGAGTCGTGGACGACGTGTCCTCGTGCCAGTGGCGCGTCTCCTGCACCACGGGCTGACCCGCGGTGAGCAGCTCGGCCTGGCGGCCGGCCTCGTACTGCACCGCGCGCTCGATCGCGCGCAGCGAGTTGACGTTCTTGGTCTCCGAGCGCTTGCCGAACGGCACCGCGGACTGATCCGCGCCGTCGGCCGCCTTGGGGCGAAGCGAGAGGTTCACGTCCGCGCGCAGGCTGCCCTGCTCCATACGGCCGTCGCTGATGCCGAGCCCGCGGACGATGTCGCGGATGGTCGCGACGTAGGCGCGGGCCACCTCGGCCGTCCGCTCGCCCATGCCCTCGATGGGCTTGGTGACGATCTCAACGAGGGGCACGCCGCCGCGGTTGTAGTCCACGAGCGAGTAGTCCGCGCCCTGGATGCCGCCGGTGCCGCCCACGTGCGTGTTCTTGCCCGCGTCCTCCTCGATGTGGGCGCGCTCGATCGCGATGGTCACGACCTCGCCGTCGTCGAGGACCACGTCCACCGAGCCCTCGAAGCACGTGGGCTCGTCGTACTGGGAGATCTGGTAGTCCTTGGCGAGGTCCGGGTAGAAGTAGTTCTTCCGTGCAAAGCGGCTGGACTCGCGGATCTCGCAGCCGAGCGCCAGGCCCAGCCGGATCGCGGACTCCACCGCCTTGCCGTTGGTTACGGGCATCGAGCCTGGCAGACCAAGGCAAACGGGGCAGACGTGGGTGTTGGGCTCTCCGCCGAACTCGTTGAGGCAGCCGCAGAACATCTTGGTCTTGGTGTTGAGCTCCACGTGGACCTCGATGCCGAACACGGGATCGAAGCGCTCCACGGCGTCGTCATACGTGAGCTTGGTCATCGGGACACCTCCGAAAGCTCGGGGGCAAGGGAGCTCAAGGGGCCTCCCCATTTCGCGTTCAGCAGGGCCTCGATGGCCCCGCCAACGCGATACAGGCGCGCGTCCTCGTGCGCGGGGGCGAGCAGCTGGAAGCCCACCGGGAGGTTGTCCTCCGGAGCGAGACCCGCAGGGATGGACATGCCGGGGATGCCAGCAAGGTTCGCCGGGATGGTCGCCACGTCGTTGAGGTACATCGCGAGCGGATCGTCGATGCGCTCCCCCAGCTTGAACGGCGTGCTTGGCACCGTGGGACTCACGAGCACGGTCGCCTTCTCGAATGCCGCGGCGAAGTCGCGCTGGATGAGCGTGCGCACCTTCTGCGCGGAGCCGTAGTACGCGTCGTAGTAGCCCGCGCTGAGGGCGTAGGTGCCGAGGATGATGCGCCGCTTGACCTCGTCGCCGAAGCCTTCGGCCCTGGTAGCGGCCATGGTCCGCTCGATGTTCTCGCGCTCCACGCGCAGGCCAAACCGCACGCCGTCGAACTTGGCGAGGTTGCTGCTCGCCTCCGCAGGGAGGATCAGGTAGTACGCGGCGAGCGCGTACACGAAGCTCGGACAGTCCACCTCGACCACCGTGGCGCCAGCGGCCCTTGCCGCGTCGAGCGCCTCCTCGAAGCGCTGCTTCACGCCGTCCTGGTAGCCCTCGCCACCCAGCTCGCGGATCACGCCAAGCGTCACGCCAGTCAGATCGCCCGACGCTCCCTCAAGGGCCGCTGCCACCGCGCCGGGGACGGGCTCGCGCAGGCTCGTGGCGTCGTGGGGGTCGTGGCCGCCCATCACCTCGTGCAGGAGCGCCGTGTCGAGGACGGTGCGGGCGCATGGGCCCAGCTGGTCCAGGCTGCTGGCCAGCGCGATGGCGCCGTAGCGCGAGACCCCGCCGTAGGTGGGCTTGACGCCAACCGTTCCGGTCACGGAAGCGGGTTGACGGATGGAGCCTCCCGTGTCGGAGCCGATGGTCAGGGGCGCCTCGAAGGCGGCCAGCGCGGCGGCGGAGCCGCCGCCGGAACCGCCGGGGATGCGGTCAAGGTCCCACGGGTTGTGGGTGGGACCGAACGCCGAGTGCTCCGTGGACGAGCCCATCGCGAACTCGTCCATGTTGGTCTTGCCCAGGATGGGCATGCGCGCCTCGCGCACCTTGCGCGTCACGGTCGCGTCGTAGGGTGGGATCCACCCCTCGAGGATCCGGGAGCCCGCCGTGGTGGGAAGCCCCTCCGTGACGAGCACGTCCTTGATGCCGATCGGCACACCGGCGAGGCGCTGCAGCGAGATGCCGGCCGCGCGGTCGGCGTCGACCGCGGCGGCGGTCTCGAGCGCGCGCTCGGTGTTCACGTAGAGGAAGGCGTGCACATCGCCGTCCACGGCCGCGATGCGGTCAAGGTGTGCCTGCGTCAGGGAGACGGAAGTGACCTCCCCAGCCGCGAGAGCGTCGGCCATCTGCGCCGCCGTGCGGCGCGTCCAGTCGGTCATGCCTCCTCCCCAAGGATCTGGGGAACCCGGAACCGGTCGCCCTCGGCCTGCGGGGCGCCCGACAGCGCCCGCGCGGGCGTCAGCGATTCCTCGATCACGTCCTCGCGCTCCACGTTCGCCATGGGGATGGGGTGGCTCGTAGCAGGCACGTCGTGCGTGTCGAGGGTCGCAAGTGTTGCGACCGCGTCGACGATCGCGCTGAGCTGCCCGGAGAGTCGGTCGAGGTCATCGTCGGTCATGTCGATGCGGGCAAGGACGGCGAGGCGCGCCACATCCGCACGTTCCAGGGAAGACATGGCTCGAGTCTACTGGGGCTCTCTGCGGCCCACACCCTCCCCGAATGGGCCCTGAGGTTCACCAAATCGAAGTTTCGTGAACCTACGAGCCCATTCCAGCGGCGCAAGGCAGGGTTGGGCTAGACCGTCCTCGTCATGTCCCACGAGTAGCCAAGCAGCCGCACCTCACCCGCGGAGGCGTCGGGGGCGTGGTCAACGGGAGTCACGGTGCCGTCGGGGTTGTCCTGCACAACCCAGTCGAGGTCGGTGCGCCGCACAAAACCCAGCCGCTCATAGAGCCGGTGCGCCGCGTGCATCGTCTCCATCGTGGACAGCACGATTCCCGTTGCGCCCTGCTCCTGCGCGAGCTTGACCCCGTAGAGCGTGAGCTCGGCGCCGATGCCGCGGCCGCGCTCCATGGGAGACACCGCGAGCATCCGCAGCTCAAACTCTCCGGATCCCGCTCGCTCGATGAACGGGCTGCCGGGCGGCACCACCGTGAGCGTGCCGACGATCGCGCCCTCTCCGCGCTCCCCGTCCGCCATCGCGAGCAGGATGGCCTTCTCAGCGCGGGCGTGCGCATCCCGGAGCGCGGGGATATAGGGGTGGGCGTTGTCGACGAGCGCGTCCGAGAGGTAGGCGAGCGCGGTGAGCGCGCCGATTTCCTGGAGACGCACCTGCTCGTCCGCTTGAATCACCCGAATCGTGCCCGCCATACCGTCCCCTTTCGCGCTCCCCAGCAGGGCCAATCTACCCAGCCGCGCTTGCCCGACGCTACCCGGGCTTTCCCTGATACCTCGCCGTATCTGTGGGCGCGCGGGCCCGCAACCCAATAGGCTCGCGACTGGAAAGGGGTCACCATGACTGCGACTGCCGAAGCCCCCGCGAAGAGCGGGTTTCTGGACAAGATCGAGAATCTGGGGAACAAGGTTCCGAACCCCACGATCATGTTCCTGTACCTCATCGCCATCGTGGCGGTGCTGTCCGCGATCCTGGCGTGGGCCAAGGTGTCGGTGACGGACGAGATCGTGACCCAGGTCCCCAAATCCGAATTGGCGACCATCAACGAGGCGCTCGGCGGGATGATCGTCCCCTGGGACATCACCACCGGGCAAGAGGTGATCCTCCCCGACTACATAACTCAAGAGGTTGAGATCCCGGTGCGATCGCTGCTGAGCAGCGATGGCATCGAGATGTTCTTCGCCAGCTTCGTGGCGAACTTCGCCGGGTTTGGTGTGGTGGCGGTGGTGCTCATCGCGATGGCGGGCGTTGGCGTCGCGGAACAGGCGGGCCTCATGGGGGCCCTCATTCGCAAGATCGTCAAGGTGGCCCCGGCCAGGATCCTCGCCTTCCTGCTGATCTTCGTCGGCGTCCTGTCATCGGTGGCGAGCGACGCCGGGTATCTCATCCTGATACCCCTAGCGGCCGCCGCATTCCTCTCTGTCGGCAGACATCCGCTCGCAGGCATGGCGGCGCGTTCGCCGGTGTTGGCGCGATCTTCGCGGTCAACCTGCTCATCACGCCCGTGGACTCGATGATCACCGAGATCACCAATGAGGTGCTGCCCACGGGCATGGAACCCCTTGACGTGACAGCGAACTTCTACTTCTCGATCGTGTCGTCGATCGTGCTCGCCGTCGTCGCCACCTGGGTGACCGTCAAGATCGTGGAACCGCGGCTTGGCACCTACGTGCCGCCGGAGGGCAGCGGCCTCAACCCCGACGACGAGGTAGACGAGGTGGCGGAGGCTCGCGGGCTCAAGTGGGCGGCGTGGGCCCTGCTCGCGGTCGTCGTGCTCGTGAGCGCGCTCTCCCTGCCGCCGAACGCCCCGCTTCGCGACAATGCGACCGGGGAACTCATCGGCGCCACCCCGTTCATGGCGAGCCTCATCTTCATCATCTCGCTTGCGTTCCTCGTCTGCGGCATCGCGTACGGATACGGCGCCAAGACCCTTCGCGGTGGGGACGCGACCGTGGGCGCCGTGGCCAAGACGTTCGGCACGCTCGGCGGCCTGCTCGTGATGTTCGTGATGATCGCGCAGTTCATCGCTCTGTTCTCGTGGTCCAACCTGCCAACGGTCGCAGCGGTGGAGGTGGCGCACATTCTCGAGAACGCGAACGTGCCCGCCGTGATCCTGCTGGTACTGTTCATCCTCGTCATCGTGGTGCTCGACATCATCCTGCCTGGTGTGGTGCCCAAGTGGGCCATCTTCGCGCCCATCTTCGTGCCGATCTTCGCGCAGCTGGACGTGGCGCCACAGACCCTTCTCGCCGCCTACCGCGTGGGTGACTCCCCCATGAACGTCTTGACCCCGCTCATGGTCTACCTGCCGTTCATCGTGACGATCGCCCAGCGCTACAAGAAGGACTCCGGGATCGGCACGGTGATCGCGCTGATGATCCCGTACACGATGTGGATCCTCATCACCTGGACGGCGCTGTTCGTCGCATGGTTCGCGCTCGGCATTCCGTGGGGGCCGGGCGCGCCGGTAAGCACCGGTTGAGCTACATAACGCTGCGGCGGTGACCTTGGATCGCGGCAGCCAGGATCGCGTCGATCGCGAACGCTGACGACTGCGCCAGGCGCACCTGGTCTGGCGCGAGCAGCCACTGAATCTGCAGGCCGTCCATCACCGCGATGATGCTGGCGGTCGCGAAGTCGAGCTCCTCCGCGCGCGGCGGATCCGTGGGATCGCAGATCTCGGTGAGCGCCTCCTTGACCTCGCCTCGCAGGGTCTCGTAGCGCTTGCGGAAGAACTCCTTCGCGGGGTGATCGTCCGTCACGGATTCGGCGGAGAGCACCGCGAACGCCTGGATGATTCCAGGGCGCTGCTCGTTGAGCCGCGCGGTGGTCACGAGGTGCCGGAAGAGGTCCAAACCCCCTGGTATGTGCCGTCCTTCGAGGTGCTCGACGTCCGTCTCGTCGCGATACACGAGTACCTCGAGCAGCAGCGCATCCTTGGATCCGAAGTGGTGCAGCACTCCGGCGTGCGTCATGCCCACCTGCTCGGCGATGTCGGCGAGCGATCCCTTGGTGTAGCCCTTGGATCCGAACACGTCAGTGGCCGCGCGCAGGATCTCCTTACGCTTGCGCGCGGTCTCCTCGCGCGGCTTCGCTGCACGCGTAACGTTTCGCACTGCCATGGGCCAACATTAGCGCGGAGCAAGCATTCAGCCCGACGGCGCGTGCGGCTGCACAGTCACCTCGCTTTGTCGCGTGCCGCCTCAGCGCCGCCCCCCGCGCCTAGGAGAGAGCCTCCGGACCTCCCTCGAGCAGGGTCACGAACTGCTCCTCCGTGAGCATCGGCACGCCCAGCTGCTCGGCCTTGGCTGCCTTGGACCCTGCGTTCTCCCCACGACCACAAAGTCGGTGTTCTTCGACACCGACGATGCCGACTTGCCGCCGCGGCTCACGATCGCCTCGGTGACGGAGTCCCTGGTAAAGCCCGCAAGGGAGCCAGTGGCGACGATCGTGAGCCCGGCGAGGGTTTGCGGAGTCGAGTCGTCGCGCTCGTCCTCCATCCGCACCCCTGCGGCGGCCCACGCGTCCACGATGTCCACGTGCCATGGCACCTCGAACCATGCCTGCACGGACTCGGCGATCACGGGACCCACTCCGTCAACAGAGGCGAGCTCGTCGATCGAGGCGGCCCGAACGTCGGCCATGGACCCGAACGCTGCGGCGAGCGCGCGCGAAGCGGTTGGCCCGACGTGGCGGATGCTGAGCGACACGATCACGCGCCACAGCGGCTGAGCCTTCACCGCGTCGAGGTTCGCGAGCAGCTTGTGGCCGTTGGCCGCGAGCGCGCCGTCCTTAGTGACGAACAGGGGCACCCGCAGCAGCTCCTCCTCGGAGAGCGAGAACAGCCCGCGCTCGTTCGCGAGCACCCCCGAGTCCACGAGCGCGGCTGCGGCCTTCTCCCCGAGCACCTCGACGTCCATCGCTCCTCTTGAACCGATGAACGCGATGCGGTCCACGATCTGGGCGGGGCAGAACTCACTGTTGGGGCAACGCAGGTCCTTGTCTCCCGCCTTCTGCTCCGCGAGCGTGGTGCCGCACGCGGGGCAGTCGGTCGGCATGACCCACTCGGTCTCCTTGCCGGTCCTCGCCGCGACCACCGGGCCCACGATCTCCGGGATGACATCCCCGGCCTTCCGCAGCACCACCGTGTCGCCGATGAGGACGCCCTTGCGCTTGACCTCATGCGCGTTGTGCAGGGTCGCGAAGGTCACCGTGGACCCGGCCACGGTCACGGGCGTCATGACGCCGTAGGGCGTGACGCGGCCCGTGCGGCCGACGTCGACGCGGATGTCCTCGAGGACGGTGTGGACCTCCTCGGGAGGGAACTTGTACGCGATGGCCCACCGGGGCGCGCGGCTCGTGGAGCCGAGCTGCGCCTGCACCGATCGGTCGTTGACCTTGAGCACCGCGCCGTCGATCTCGTGGACGAGCGAGTGCCGCTTGTCCTCGAGCTCCCGCAGGTACTTCTCCGCCTGCCCGACGCTGCCCACCACCTTTGCGAGGTCCGTCACCGGCAGCCCCCACGAGGAAAGCACCTCGTAGATGCCGTATTGGGTGGAGAGGCGCTCGTCTGCGGCCGCGTCCCCCCACTCGAGCGCGCCGAGCGCGTACGTGGTCACGGCCAGCGGCCTGCCGGCGGTGACAGTTGGGTCCTTCTGCCGCAGGGATCCCGCCGCCGTGTTGCGCGGGTTCGCGTACGGCGCCTTGCCCTCCTCGAGCAGCGCCTCGTTGAGCGCCTCGAACGCGGCGACGGGCAGGTAGACCTCACCACGAACCTCGACCAGTCGCGGGACGTGGTCACCGCTGAGCGCATGCGGGAGCCCGGCGATGGTCATGACGTTCGCCGTGACGTCCTCACCCACGGTGCCGTCGCCGCGGGTGACCCCGCGCACCAGCTCGCCATCCTCGAACGTGAGCGAGATCGACAGCCCGTCGATCTTGGGCTCGCACACGAAGTCCTGCTTCCCCGCATCGCGGGAGACGCGCGCGAGCCAGGCCTCGACGTCGGCGATCGAGAACGCGTTGTCGAGGCTCATCATGCGCTCGCGGTGCTTCACGGACGCGAAGCCGGAGGCTACCGCGCCGCCCACCGTCTGCGTGGGGCTGTCCGGCGTCGCCAGCTCGGGGTAATCGGCCTCGAGCGCGCGCAGCTCGCGCTCGAGCGCGTCGTACTCGGAGTCGGAAACGGTGGGCTGATCGAGTTCGTAATAGGCATGACGGTGCGCCTCGATCTCTTGAATGAGTTCTTGGTGGCGCGCGCGAGGGTCGGTCACCTCTCTATTCCACCACGGCCCCCTGACATGCCGCTGGGCCGGGTACCGTGTCCCAATGCGGACACTCATGCGGGCCCTCGGCGGTGCTGCCGTCGTGGGCCTCGCCCTGTCCGCCTGCACGCACTCGCCGGCGCCCGTGCCGACCGCTACGGTGACCGTCCAGGCCACGACCACGGCGACGGCCACGCCCGAACCCGTGGTGAGCATCTCTTCGGACCCGACCCTCGTCGCCAATCCCTTTGCGCGGCCGGAGTCTCTCGGCACCGAGGCGCTTCCCTTGCGCAAGAACGGGCTCGCGAAGCCGGGCGCCACTCCCCCGGAGCTCGTCAACAGGCAGCTCGAGCCCGGACCGAGCGCGCTCCCCGATCCCGAGGACGACGCATGGTTCGCGACGATCTCCCCGGTTCCGGACGATGTGCTCGCCCGCTCCAGCTGGCGCAAGGAATGCCCGGTGAAGAGCAGCGACCTCTCCTACGTGGTGATGCCCTTCTGGGGATTCGACAACAAGCCGCACACGGGCGAGATGCTCATCAGCGCGGCCTGGGCCAAGAAGGCCGTCGGCGTCTTCAAGTACATGTACGAGCACCGCTTCCCCATCGAGGAGATGCGGGTCACGACGAACGAAGAGGTGAACGGCGAGCACTTCGGCGACCAGAACGTCACCATCTCCTTCGAATGCCGCCGCACTACGGGCGGCTACACCACGTGGTCCGCGCACGCGAGCGGGCTCGCGATCGACATCAATCCGTTCCAAAACCCCTGGTATCGCGACAAGAACGTCTTCCCGGAACTCGCCACGGCGTACACCGATCGGTCATGGATCCGGCCGGGCATGATCGAGTCGCAGCGCCAAGTCATCACGGAGTTCAACAAAATCGGCTGGTCGTGGGGCGGCAACTGGGGCACGTTCGACGACTGGATGCACTTCTCGGCGAACAACCTGTGAGGCGCGGACCTACCTCGACACGTCCCACCGCAGATTGAGGATGCCGCTCGGGAACCGCACCTCATCGACGAGGGTCAACTCCAGCGGCAGCCCAAGCGGGAAAAGCGGCGTCCCGCCTCCGGTCGCGATGGGGACAACGTACGCGGAGATTCCGTCGACGACTCCCGCCTCAAGGCATGCGCGCGCGATCTGAGTGCCCTCCACGGTGATGTGCTTCTCGCTCGCGGCCTTGAGCGCGGCGATCTCGTCAACGTCGATCGCCGCACGCATGTGGGTGTTGGGCGTCGGCGCATCCTGGAGCGTTCGCGAATACACGTACTTCGTGGTCGCGTTCCACTGGTCCGAGAACGCATAGTCGAGTTCGCTGAGGCCCGGGACCGCACGGAGGTTCGCCCAACTTGTCATGGTCTCGTAGTAGCGGCGGCCATAGAGGTAGGTGCCAACCATGCGCATGCGCTGGGTGATGAAATCGAGCACCTCGTCGTCTGGATCGGCCCAGTCGAACGAGCCGTCCGGGCTGTTCACGAACCCGTCCGCGCTGACGAGCATCGAGTACACGAGCCTTCCCACGAGGGTGCCTCCTTCACCCCCCTCTTGGTGCCTGGTTGACCGTATCAAAGGACCCGGTAGCGCAGGTAGACCCACCCCGCGTCGACCCTCGCATGCCCTACGAGCTCGAGCCTCGCGCCCACATCGCGCGGCCACCATGGCGTCCCCCGCCAGTCACATGCGGCACCACATAGCGCGCCACCTCGTCTACCTCGCCCTCGCGCACAGCCACCGCCGCGAGACCGGGGCCGCCAATGCTCAACGGCCCGCCCGACGCTGCCTTGAGTTCGCGCAGACGGTCACCCGTGAGGGGGTTGCCTTGGCTTCTGTCGAACACGTGGGTCGGAAGGGACCGCCAGGCCTCGCCATAGGAGTACATGACCTCGGCCATGTCGCCGTAGTCCTGCCCGTCGCCGGGGCGGATGTCTTCCCAGACCCGCATGGTCTCCCACATCCGCGGGCCGTAGATCTGCCCGCTGAGGCCGCGCGTGAAGTGCTCGGCGTGGGCGTGGAGGGCGGGCGTTGGCGTGGCCCAGTCGAAGTTGCCGTCGGCGTCCGCGGTGTACCCGTCGGCCGACGTGATCATCAGGTAGACGAGCGAGCCCATCTGGTCAACCTACGCGGATGACTCCGATGTTGCGCGCCCACGTGATCGCGGTGCGGATGAGCGACATGTCGCTCCCACGCGGGCCTACGAGCGAGATGCCCACGGGCCCGGCCGGCACCCGCATGAGCGGAATCGACACCGCCGGCCGCCCGGTCAGCCCGGCGATGGTGGTCAGGCCGAGTGTGGCCTGCCGGGCGTGCTCGAGCTCCTCGTCGCTCGCGGACAGCGGCGGCGCCGCCGACGCGGCCGCGGGGATGAGCAGCAGCGAGTCGCCAAGCAGCTCGTCGAGGATCTCCGCGAGCCGGTCGCGCTGGATGATGGCCTGTGCCTCGTGGCTGCTCGTGACGCTCGACGCCTCGGAGAAGCGCGCGGCAATGTCGGGCGCGAGCGCGCCGGGGTGCGCGGAGACCCATGCGCTGTGCGCTCGCCACGCCTCGGCCTGCTGAGTGGTGCGGAACGCCTCGAACAGCTCGTTGAAGGGCGGGAAGGCGACGCGATCCGCGTTGGGTGCGAGCGCCGCGGTCGCCTCGCGGAACGCGGCCTGAACCTCGGGGTACGGGGTGACGGGAGCGTCGGGCACCACGACGCGCTGGCCGGGACGCGCGAAGGGAGCCCCGGCGAGCCCCACCGACGCTGCGGCAAGGAGGGTCTCGCCGTCGCGGGTGAGAAAGCCGACGGTGTCGTAGGAGGGCGCGAGAGGCACCACTCCCTGCATCGGGATCGCGCCATGCGTGGGTCGCAGTCCCCAAAGCCCCTGGTACGAGGCCGGAACACGGATCGAGCCCGCCGTGTCGGTGCCCAGCCCGATGCTCGCCTGGCCCAGCGCAACGGCCGTCGCAGGACCGCTCGACGATCCACCGGGGATCGAGCCGGGAACGGCAGGGTTCGGGGGGCGTTCCGTAGTCCGGGTTCAGCCCCGCGATCGAGTAGGCGAACTGGTCCGTCTGCGCGATGCCGACCACGTCGGCTCCCCCATCGAGCAGCGCGCGCACCGCGGGGGCGGTCACGAACTCGAGCGGCGCAGACGCGAGGGCGGCTCGCACGCCGGCCCCTCGGCGCACGCCCGCGACCGCGAACAGGTCCTTGACCGCGACGGTGAGACCGCGCAGCGGTCCCTCACCCGAACCGGCTACGAGAGGCGAGCCGACGAGGCGCCACACGCGCGAGTCGATCGCCGGACCGGGCGTCGACACGTGCGAGGTGGCGATGCGCCAGCGGCCGTCATCCCCTTGCCGCCACAGCTGCGAGACCGTAGCCCTGCCCCCGCGAGCGGACAGATGCGTGCTGACCACGTGGGAGACGCCCGGCCCCGCACGGTGGATTACCAGGTCGATCGCGGAACTCGCCCCCGCCTCGCCGAGCGTCGCGAGCTGAGCCGCAATGGCGTCGGGCCCCTGAACCAGGCCGGAGGTGTCCACGCGAAGCGTGGCCTGTCCGCGCTCAAGGAATCCCGCGAGCGCCTTCGTGTCTCCGGAGACGCGCGCGGACTCGTGAGACAGGACCGCCTCCACCAGCCCCGGCGGCGGCGCAGAGCCGTCATCGGTGGTGACGCGTGGCTCGGTCATCGCCGCCCTCTCGGTGCCCCCGTATTCTTGGCTCCGACATTACTGCTGCAAGGCGCACCTGCGCCGAAGGCGCGAGAAGACGGCGAGGTAATCGGTGGTCGAGACACTGCGCCGTCATCCCGCGAACACGCACCTGGGCCTCATGCTCGCGCTCACCTTCACCACCGGCATCGTCGACGCGGTCGGCTACCTTGGGCTCGACCGCGTCTTCACGGGAAACATGACGGGCAACGTGGTGATCCTCGGCATGGCTCTCGTTGGCGGCACGGGCCTGCCGGTGCTGGGCCCTGTCGTGGCCCTCGCGGCTTTCATGGTGGGTGCGGCGGTCGGGGGCCGCGTGCTGAGGTCCGACGCTCATGGCTGGACCTCGCGACACACCTGGCTCTTCGCGGGCGTGGGTTTGGTGCTCTTGGCGGCCGCGGCCGCAACATTCGGCACGGGGTGCCGGGGCGATCGCTGCAGTACGCGATCACGGCCGCGCTCGGCCTCGCGATGGGCTGTCAGGCGGCAACTGCCAGGCATATCGCCGTGAAGGACGTCACCACGGTGGTGGTGACGTCGACGCTCACGGGGCTCGCGTCGGACTCCGAGCTCGGCCGCGGCGAGGGCCAGCCGTGGCGGCGCCGCGCGGGGGCGATCGTGCTCATCGCGCTCGGCGCGTTCACCGGCGCCGCTCTGCTCAAGGCTGACATCGGGTGGGGGCTGCTTGCTGCGGGCGCGATCATCGTGAGCGTCGCGTGGCTCGGCCACGTCGCCCGACCGCTTCCTGGCGCGGCCGATCCCTACGACGAGGAGTAGCTCAGCCGATCGCAGCGTGCGTCACGCGGCCGCCGAGCAGCGTGAGCGCCACCGGCATGGTGCGCAGCAAGGCCGCATCGACCGTGAGCGGATCGAGCTCCACGGTAATCAGGTCCGCGACCGCGCCCACGGAGATCTCGCCGCGAGCCGACGCCGCGGTCGCGACCTCGCGGGAGAGCTCCTGCTCGGGGTGCCACGGCTCGCGCTCGTCGCCCGTGCGGGAGACGGCCGCGGCGATCGTGACCCACGGATCCAGGGTCGCCACCGGCGCATCGGAGCCGAGCAGGAGCCGGGCGCCCGCGTCGTGCAGGCTGCGGTACGGGAAGGCGCGCTCGGCGCGGTCGGGCCACACGGCGTCGGCGACGTCGCGGTCGTCGATCGCGTGCCGGGGCTGCACGGACGCCGCGATCCCCAGCTGAGCGAATCGCGGCAGGTCCAAAGCGGCGACGAGCTGAGCGTGCTCGATGGTGCCGCGCGCACCGGTCGCCGCGAACGCATCGAGGGCGCGCGTCACCGCGAGGTCGCCGATCGCGTGAGCGGCCACCTCGAGCCCCTTTGCTTGGCCGCGGTGAACAGCTCCGCGAGCTCGCCGGCCGTGTGCGCGGCATGCCCGACGCCCCGCTCGCCTCCCGCTGCGCCGTACGGCTCGTGCGTGAGCGCGGTTCGCGTGTTGAGCGCGCCGTCGGTGAAGACCTTGAGTCCGCCGACCGTCACGAGTCCCTCGGTGCCGGGGACGGCGGCTCCGCCGCGAAGTCCGCGCGCGTCCGAGTCCGCGAGGTGCTCGGGGTAGACGCACGCCTCGACGCGCAGCGAGGTGAGGCCCCGTTCAACCCGTGCGGCCCACGCGGGCACGTTGTCCGCGAACTCGAGGTCGCGGACCCCGACCACACCGCGAGCCGCGGCGACGGCCGCCGCGGCCGTGACGAGCCCTTCCGCATCGCCCATCGCCGCGTCGAGCGCGATCTCCGCGGCGAACGCATCCGACTCCCTGAGCACGCCTGCGTGCGGAGCCCCAAGCAGCCTGGCGGCCGCCTCGTTGAGCCACACGCAGTGGAGGTCGTGCGAGAGGGCGACCACGGGAACGGGCGCGACGAGCGCCTCGCCGGTGAGGGCGTCGGACCACAGCGCATCCTGGAAGCCGCGACCGATTACCGGACCGCCACCCGCCGAGCCGACGTGAGAGAGCAGGGTGGCGGCAGCGTCGGCCGCCGAACGGGCACCAGACAGGTCGATCCTGCCCACGTGCCGCGCCCACTGGGTGAAGTGCACGTGCGCGTCCCACAGCCCTGGCATGAGCCAGCGCCCCTCGAGGTTGAGCTCCTCGGCGCCCGGAGCGCGGGCAACCGAGGGCCCCAGCGCCGCGATCCGGCCGTCGACGATCGAGACATCGGTCTCGTGCTGCTCGCCGACGAGCCGGACGCGGCGCAGTACCAGGGAGGTCATGCCCTCAAGGCTAGTGCGCCTAGACCGCCGACCACCCGCCGTCGGAGGGCAGGATCACGCCGTTGACGTTGGTGCCGTCGTCGCTCAGGAGGAAGGTGATCGAGGCCGCGAGCTGCTCGGGATCCGCGATGGGAGGCAGCACGGCCATCGCGGCCATGATGCGCTCCGCGGCAACGGGATCCGAGAACGTGCCCTCGATGCCCGTGGCCACGGGCCCGGGCGCCACGGCGTTGACGCGCACGCCCTGCGGGCCGTAGATGAAGGCCGTGGACTTGGTCATGCCCACCACTGCGTGCTTGGACGCCGTGTAGGCGACGCCGGCCGCGGAGCCGCGCAGGCCGGCCTCGGACGCGATGTTCACGATCGAGCCCTTGTGCGCGGCGAGCATCTTCGGGAGCACGGCGCGCGTGAGGCGCATCATGCCCGTCACGTTGACCGCGATAACGCGATCCCAGACGTCGTCCGTGACGTCCGCGAGCCCGCCCATCTTGTCCATGATGCCCGCGATGTTCGCGAGCCCGTCGATGGTGTCACCGGCGGCCGCGACGATCTTCGCGACGTCGGCCTCGCTCGTGATGTCGCCGCGGACGGCGACCACGTCGTGCGTCTTGTGCTCGTCGGCGAACTCGTTGAGACCCGCCTCCACCACGTCCACCGCGATGACGCGGCCGCCCTCGCGAGCCACGCGGCTAGCGGTGGCCCTGCCGATGCCTGAACCGGCGCCCGTGATGATGACGGTCTTGCCCGTGAAGCGGCCGGCCGTGACGGCCTCCTGCCACTCGGGAAGTTCCGGGGCCTCTGGCACAGCGGGCGCCGCGGCGTCCGACGCTGTGGTGACCTCGGGCGCCGAGGTAACCCCAGCGTCGGGCACATACGCCTCCGCCTGGGCGACGAGGTCGTCGATGATCTCCTGCGTGAACTGGCCCTTGCTGAGCTTGATGAGCCGCTTCATGGCGAAGCGGCGCACGGGCTTCATGACGGCCTCGGATTGGCCGTTCTCCGCGAGCATCTTGCGCAGCACGGGGCCGCCCTGCGGGTGGTTGAACCAGTCGCCGATGCTGGTGTCGCCTGAGAGTCCTGTGGTTGACATCGCTGTCTCCTCCCTTACTTGCTGGTGGCCGCTGCAACGCCGACGCGCGTTGCCGCGTGGATGGCGCCGAGGTAGCCGAATACGGTGGCCGGGCCGATGGTGGAGCCTGCGCCCGGGTAGGTGCGGCCCATGACCGACGCGGTGGTGTTGCCCGCGGCATAGAGGCCCTCGATGACGTTGCCGTCGGTGTCGATGACGCGCGCGTGCTCGTCGGTGAGCAGTCCGCCCTTGGTGCCGAGGTCGCCGGGGACGATCTGGACGGCGTGGAACGGGCCCTTCTCGATGGGACCCAGGTTGGGGTTCGGCTTGACTCCGGGGTCGCCGTAGTAGTTGTCATAAGCGGTGCGGCCGCGGTCGAAGTCCTCGTCCACGCCGGTGGCGCAGAAGCCGTTGAAGCGCTCGACGGTCTGGGCAAGCACGCTCGGCTCCATGTCCAGCTTGATCGCGAGGGTCTCGAGCGTGGGCGCGGTCACGTAGATGCCCGCCGCCTTGAGCGGCTTGAGGCCCGTGAGAGCGGCGTTGAACAGGTACTTGCGGCGGTGCCGCGCGTCCATGATGAGCCAACTCGGGATCGCGGGGATCTCCTTGTTGCGCTCGAGGATCGCGTGGCCAACGTCGATGTAGCTGGCCGACTCGTTCACGAAACGGCGGCCCGACTGATCGACCATGATCGAGTACGGGTCCGAGCGCTCGTTGAGCACGAACAGCGCCTCGCCACTGGGAAGCGGGATGCTCGCGCCCCACCAGGCGTCGTCCATGAGGGCAACGTCAGCGCCCGCGTCGATGCCCGCCTGGATGCCGGTGCCGATGTCGCCGACCGGGGCGCTCGTGAAGCCCGACACGCCGTGGTACTTCTCGCGCCATTCGGTGTTGCGCGCAAACCCACCCGTGCCGAGCATGACCCCGGCCTTCGCGCGAATGGTGCGCGGGCCGTCGGGCGTGCTCACGGTGGCGCCGACGACGACGCCGTCCTCCTTGACCAGGCCGGTGATCGCCGTGTTGAGGCGAACGGGGATCTTGAGGTCGCGAACGATCTTCATGAGGCCGGACGCGTAGGCGCCGCCGAGGCCAACCAGCTTCTTGCCGGTGAGCGCGCCCTTCGCGGTGCGGCCAACGACCTTCGCGGCGCGGCCGAACCCTTGCAGCGTGGACCACGAGCGGGTCATGAGCCACACGTCGTCGGTCTTGAGCGGCATGGGCACGCCGCCCTCCTTGGCGCGCGAGACGTCGAACCACGCGCCGAGGCGCTTGGAGTCGAAGGGCTCGGTCTCGACCGCACGGCCGCCGTCCATGCCGCCGGGGCGGTCCGGGTAGTAATCGGGGTAGTCCGCGCTCAGGGCCCATTTCAGGCCGAGCGAGCGGAACAGGTTGAAGACCGTGGGGATGGTCTCGAGGTAGGCGCGACGGCGCTCAAGGCTGCTTGCGGGGCCCACGTCGCCGATGCAGACGTCCATGTATTCGAGGGCCTTCTCGATTGAGTCCTGCTTGCCCAGCTTGGCCATGTCCGGGTGGTTGGGGAACCACAGGCCGCCGCCGCTGATGGATGTGGTGCCGCCCCATTTGTCGGTGCTCTCCACGATGAGCACCGTGAGGCCCTGATTCTTTGCCGCGATCGCCGCGCTCATCGCGGCCGCTCCGGAGCCGCCGACCAGCAGGTCGACCTCCTCGTCAAACTCTGGCATGTCTGTTCCTCCCAGCTATACCGGACAACGTTGTCCGGTTGCTAGTCTACGCCTGTGACGAGTGCGGCGAAGACCAGCAAGTCCAACCGGGGACCGAGCGCGGGCCCGGGGAATCGGGCGGCACTCATCGCGGCCGCGCGCGCCGTGTTCGACGAGCAGGGCATGTCCGCTCCCCTGTCCGCGGTCGCGCGACGGGCCGGCGTTGGCCAGGGTTCGCTCTACCGCCACTTTCCCGATCGAATCTCGCTCGCGCTGGCCGTTTTCGAGGAGAACATGGCCCAGATCGCCGAGCTCGCGGCGTCGCCCGCCTCGACGCTGCGTGACATCTGCGACCTCGTGACCCACCAGACCGAGGGCACCGCCGCGTTCCTGTCCGTGGTGGGCGCCGAGCACGCCGACGACCGGATGGCCGTGTTCGAGTGGCAGCTTCGAACCGTACTCGAGACCAAGATGACGGCAGACGACGGGCTGCTGGGGCCGTCGGCCACGCTTGACGACCTCATGCTGGCCATCGGCATGGTGGCCGGCATCGTCATGCAGTCGCCGCGAGAGGCGCGGCCCCAAGTGGCGGCGGCGGCGGCCTGGGAGCTCGTGCAGCGGGGGCTGAGCGGCTAGACCTCGCCCTTGCGCGCGCCGCCCACAGGTCAACGCCGGCGTCCTCGGCGAGGGCGTCGATCGCGGCCAGCTCGTCCGCAGAGAACTCGAGGTTCGCGAGCGCGCCCACGCTGTCCTCGAGCTGCGCCATGGAGCTCGCCCCGGTCACGATCGAGGTCACGCGCGTATCGCGAAGCGTCCACGCGATCGCCATCTGCGCGAGCGACTGACCGCGCGCCGCCGCGATGTCGTTGAGCCCGTTGAGCCGCCTCACCACGTCCTCGGTGAGCCAGTCGCGGTCAAGAGACGAGCCCTCCGCGGCCCTCGAGTCCTCCGGGATGCCGCCCAGGTACTTGCCCGTCAGCATGCCCTGCGCGAGCGGCGTGAAGCCAATGACCCCAGCGCCCACCTCGTCTGCGGCGTCGAGCAGCCCCTCCGTCTCGATCCAACGATTGAGCATGTTGTAGCTGGGCTGGTGGATGAGCAGCGGGGTGCCGAGCTCGCGCAGCAGACCGGCCATGGCGCGGGTGCGGTCCGCGTCGTATGAGGAAATGCCCACGTAGAGCGCCTTGCCCGCACGCACCGCGGCGTCGAGCGCGCCCGCCGTCTCCTCGAGGGGTGTGGTCGCGTCAAAACGGTGCGAGTAGAAGATGTCCAAGTAGTCGAGGCCCATCCGCGCGAGCGACTGGTCCAGGCTCGCGAGCACGTACTTGCGCCCGCCGCCGCCCTGACCGTAGGGCCCGGGCCACATGTCCCAGCCGGCCTTCGTGGAGATGATGAGCTCGTCCCGGTACGGCGCGAGATCACTCGCCAGCACGCGCCCAAAGTTCTCCTCCGCCGAGCCGTATGGCGGCCCGTAGTTGTTCGCGAGGTCAAAGTGCGTGATCCCCAGGTCGAACGCGCGCGTGAGGATTGCCCGCTGGCCGTCGAGCGGCCTGTCGCCGCCGAAGTTGTGCCACAGGCCAAGGCTCAGCACGGGCAGGTCCAGCCCGGAACGGCCCGAGCGCCGGTAAAGCATGCGACCGTCGTAGCGGTTGGGATCGGCCTGGTAGGTCACGGTTTCTCTCCTTTGAGGGGCTGGGCTTCGGTTGTGCCAACGCCGTTTCCCTTGAGGCTATGCCCGACGCTGTGGCAGGGTCTACGCATGCGTCCAGTGGTGCTCGCAGTTGCTGGGGCGGCGCTCGCCGCGCTGCTGAACGGCTGCGGCCACGACTCGGGGGATCTTGACGCGCCGGATAGCCCCGTGGCTAGGTACGACTGGGACGGAGGATCCGCGATGGAGGCGCTCGCGCAGGGCACGCTCGTGCTCCACGACGGTTGTCTCGTGATGGGCGACGCGGATGGCGATGCGGTGCACGGCGTGCTCGTCTTTCCACGAAGCCTGACCTCGTGGGACAACGACAAACAGGTCCTCACCTACGCGGGTCACGAGTTCCGCATGGGCGACTCGTTCTCTGCCGGCGGCGGATCCCCTGGCAGGAACCTCGGCGACATTCCCGAGGCGTGCATGGATCAGTTTCCCGCCGCGGACGCCTACTTCCTCATCCAGGACGAAAGCATCGATCCTGCGCAGCCCTAGCGAGTGATGGTCGCCTGGCCCAGCACACGGTGCCCTGGTAGATCACCAGCGACTGCCCCGCAGCAACGCCGCGCATCGGCTCGTCGAGCGTCACCGTGACGCGGTCGCCGCTGACAACGGCCGACGCCGGGACGGCCTCGCCGTGCGCCCTCACCTGCACCTCGCAACGGGTGGGCTCGCTCGCCGGAACGTCGGGCGCGAGCCAGACAACAGCGTCGGCCGTGAGCTCACGCACGCTCAGCAAGGTCTCCGGCCCGACCGTGACGACGTTGCGCACGGTGTCGACGCCCGTCACGTAGCGGGGGGCGCCGTCGGCGGCCGGCCGCGGCAGGCGAAGGCCCTTGCGCTGGCCAACCGTGAAGGCGTAGGCGCCGGCGTGAGCGCCGACGACCTCGCCGTTCTCGTCAACGATCTCCCCCGGCTGTTCTCCAATGGCTCGCTCGAGGAAGCTCTTGGTGTCGCCGTCCGCGACAAAACAGATGTCGTAGGAGTCCGGCTTGTTGGAAACCCCGAGCAGCCGCGCGGCCGCCTCGTTGCGCACGGCCTGCTTGGACTCCGACTCGCCGAGCGGGAACATGGCGCGGGCCAGCTTCTCCGGGCCCATCACCGCGAGCACATACGACTGATCCTTGGCGAGGTCGCGAGCGCGGTGCAGCTCTCGCGTGCCGTCCTCGCGGATCACGATGCGCGCGTAGTGGCCGGTTGCCACGGCGTCGAACCCGAGGGCGTCCGCGCGCTCTAGCAGGGTGTCGAACTTGATGTGCTCGTTGCAGCGAACGCAGGGATTGGGGGTGCGTCCCGCCTGGTATTCGGCGACGAAGTCGGTGACGACGCGATCATGGAACTCGTCGCTGAGATCCCACACGTAGTACGGAATGCCGAGGCGGTCGGCGGCGCGGCGGGCGTCGTTCGAGTCCTCGATGGAGCAGCAGCCGCGGCTGCCGGTGCGGAACTCGTCGCGGTTGCGGGACAGCGCCATATGGACGCCGACCACGTCGTGACCGGCGTCCTTCGCGCGCGCGGCGGCGACGGCGGAGTCCACTCCACCGCTCAAAGCCGCCAGAACCTTCACGGCATCAAGGGTACGTGGGATCCGGCTACGGCCGGACGGTCAGGCGGGGTCGAGCACCTCGTAGATGCCGGGCTCCGCCGTGAGCAGCTCCACGGTCCGCGCGGCCGCGTGGCGGATGTGCACCCATTTGCCCTCGGGCGCAGGGCCGTCGTACCAGGTGCCCGGCCCGTAGAAGTAGCCGTACCGAATGGCGATTCCCGGATACTCGAGCGCCCCGCGTTCAAGGCTGAGCACCGCCCGGCCAGCGTCGCCCTCGAGGTCAAACGCCACCGACTGAGCCAGGTAGCGCACGGCCCCGGCCGCCCGTGCGGCTGCGACCACGGCGTCGTACCCCAGGGTGCGCACGCGAATCTGGTCCTCGGTCTTGAGCGCCAACTCAGCCGCAGACTGCGGGAGGTCCGTGACCTGGTTGATCACCGCGTCGGGCCGAAAACCGGCGAGCGCGGCGCCAAAGCCCTCATCGAAGATGTCGGCGACGATGGCCGTTGCCCCAGCCGCCTCGATCTCCGCGACCCGCTCCGGTCGCCGGGTGGTGCCGGCCACCTCGTGCCCCGCGGCTACCAGCAAGGGCACCAACTGGCGGCCAATGGCCCCGGACCCGCCCACCACGATTACGCGCATAGTTCTCCTCCGCTCGCACGTCCCAACACGAACCAGACGCGCAATCTTCCGCGCGACGCCGAAGTCGTGGGCTCGGTGCCGCAATGCGTGAGGAACCGGCTGCTCACGCGGGTCAGCCTAGGGCGAGCAGCGCACGCTTCAGCGCCTCGATGTCCTCAGGCACGGTGGTGCGGCCAAGGCTCACGCGCAGGGCCGACGCTGCATCGGCTTGGGAGCGTCCCATCGCCAGGAGCACGTGGCTGGCATCGACCACGCCCGCGGTGCAGGCGGAGCCGGACGAGACCTCGATCCCGGCAAGATCCAGCGCGGTGAGCATCGATTCCGCCGATCTGCCAGGCAGGACGATGTGCAGGATGTGCGGACTCGTCGCCACAGCTGAGCCCGTGACCTGCGCGCCCGGCACGTTGCCGGCCACCCAGGCGGCTAGGCCGTCGCGAAGCGCGCGCAGTCGCAGCGACTCGGCCTCCCGCTCCGCGACCGTCTCGGCGAGAGCGACGGCAAACGCCGCCGCCCCTGCCGCGTCCAAGGTCCCCGAGCGGAAGCGCTGCTGCCCTCCCCCATACGCGAGAGGCGCGAGCCGCGCATCGCGGCGCACCAGCAGCGCACCCACTCCCACCGGGCCGCCCAGTTTGTGCGCGCTGACCGCCATGGTCGTGACGCCGCTCGCCGCGAAGTCCACCGGCAGGTACGCGACGGCCTGCACCTCGTCAGTGTGGACGCGATAGCCCGCCCGGCTCGCTGCCTCGACGGCCTCCGCCAGCGGCTGCGCGACCCCCGTCTCGTTATTGACCAGGTGCAGGTTCACCAGCCCGGCCCCGTCACCAAGGGGCGGCAGGTCGCCGATCTCAACCACGCCGTCGGGCCTCACGGGGAGCCAGTGAACGCGAGCCACGCCCGCGGACTCGAGCCACTTCACGGGGTCGAGCGCGCTGTGGTGCTCGATGGGCGAACTGACGATGACCGCGGCGGCGGAACCCTGGATTGCCAGGTTGTTCGCCTCGGTGGCGCCCGAGGTGAACACCACCTCGGTTGGGTGCGCGCCGAGGCTCGCCGCTACCGACTCGCGCGCGTCCTCTACGATCGCGCGCGCCCGCCTGCCGGCCGCATGGAGGGACGACGGGTTGCCCACCTGACTGTTCGCGCTCGCCCATGCCTCGCGCGCGCTTGTGCGCAAGGGCGTGGTCGCGGCGTGGTCGAGGTAGTGGGTTGTGCGGGCGGTCACGGCCTCAGTCTAGGAAGCTGAGGCGCTCACTCCACCACGCACGGTTCTCCATTGAGCCGGAACTCGGTGGGCTCGCCGAGCGACGTTGGATAGGTGCCGAGCAGTCCAACGGTCGTGTCCTTGCCCGGCTTGATCGTGCCGGCGAATGGCAGGTTCTTGAGAGTCACGTCGGCGCCACGCTGGGAGACGATGCCGGGAAGCGCGACAAGGGCCTTCTCGCCATTTGCGTAGCTCCACTCGAGCTTCCACGAGGTGAGCTTCTGGTCGGTCAGGTTCGTCACGCGCACGGTCGCCACGAATGCGCCCGGCGTGGCCGGGTGCTTCTTGCTGGCGGCGGTTGGGCGCAGCAGGCTGTACGCGTCGTAGTCCACCGAGCAGACGGGGCTCGGCTCGCCCTGCAGCGCTACGCCGAGGAGCACGGGGTCGTGATCGGAGGTGCGATACATATCCGGTGCGTAGAGGTCGTCGATCTGCGCCGCCGACTTGAACTCCGTGTTGTAGTCCAGCGCCGGAACCTCGTCCGAGTTGATGTGGAACTCGGTGATGCCGCTGACCTGGGCCAGCAGGCTCGGCGAGACGAGCGCGTAGTCGAGGTAGCCCCATTGGCCGTCGAAGACGTACGAGTAGCCGCCCGCGCTGAGGTCGGTGAAACCGGCGCCCGCGAAGACGTCGATCGGGTCCTCCTTGGCGTAGGAGTTCATGTCTCCCATGAGCACCACGTCCTGGTCCCCGTTGCCGGCGTGGCCGGCGGCGATCCAGTCGACGATGGCGCTGGCGGCGCTCGCCCTGGCCGCGTTCCAGCATCCGGCGCCGTCACCGTGGTCCTCGTTGGCGGGATCCGTTCCCGCCGCGGGGCACGAGCCCTTGGACTTGAGGTGATTCATGACGAGCGTGAGGTCCTCTCCGGTCGCCGTCTCCGTGAAGCTCTGCGCGAGCGTCGGCCGGTTGAGGGTGTCGTCGAAGCGCGGGTCCACGCTCGAGTCGAGGATCGTGAAGGCGCCCGCGGGCGTCACCTTGTCGCTCCGGTAGATGGCTCCGACGCGAATCACGTCAGTTCCCTGTACCCCGGTGTCGATCGCGTGCCACACGTCGGTTCCCTGGAGGGCGTTGAGGCCCGCCGCGAGGTCCGCGGCCGCGTCCACGCCGGGCGTGTTCTCGAGTTCCATGAGGCCCACGACGTCGGCGTTGAGCGCGTCTAGTGCGCTCAGCAGCTTGGTGCGCTGACGCTCAAACTCCTGGGCGCTGTTGGCACCGCGGCACTCCTGCTCGTACCCAACGGGACCGCACACGTTGCCGGAGACGTCGAGCGTGAGGAAGTAGTTGAGCACGTTGAAGCTCGCCACCTTGAGGGTGCCACCAACGCTCTCGGGGGCCGACGGCCGGGGCGAGGCCGCGTCGAAGATCGGCACCGTGCCGCCCGGCACGAGCCCCGAGTCGCTGAGGTCGCCAACGGGCCGCACGCGATACGAGTTGGGGGATGCGCTCGCCCCACCCCACGTGTAGGTCATCACGCCGGTGAGCCCATCGGTGTAGTCACCTCCCCGGAGCGGGTTGGCGGCGCTGAGGGGGTTGCCGCCGCGGGCGAACAGGATGGTCGCCGCGTTCTGCGCCTGCGTCGCGTCATCGATCTTGATGCGGTTCAGGTCGTTGGCCGCCTGCACGGCGCTCGCCGCCGCTCCCGGCTCGGCGACGGCGGTGGGCTGGTCCAGACGACCGCCACCGGAGAGCACCACCTCGCCAAACCTCGCCAACTGGAAGTACTCGGTGACGTAGAGGCGTTGCGCAAAGTGCACGAGCATCCCCTCCGTTGCCTCGAGAGCCGTGGCCGAGGCCACCGGCAGCGCCACCTCCGCGGGCGTCACGGTGTTGCCCGAGGACAGAACCTGCACCGGCCCAGAGGCCGTGAGCTGCGTCTGTCCCTGGAACTCGCTCACCGCGCCACTGACGCGCACCTCATCGCCAAGGCTCACCGAATCGGCGTTCCCGTTGAACACGAACACGCCCTCGCTCGTCGCGGGATCGGCGTCCGCATCTGCGTCTTGAGACTGCACGTAGAACCCACGCAGCGCGGGGCTTGGGCCCTCGAAGTCCCCAACGACCACGCCCTCGATCGTCACCGTCTGGCCCGCGAGAGGCGAAGTCTCGCCCGAGCCTTGGACCGCGCTAATCGGCGTCACGGGCGCCACGCCCGCCACCGTGAACGAACTCGCGAAGTCCGCCGCGAGGTTGTCGGGCGGGTCAATCTCGTCCACGTCGCTCACGGCGCTCGCGGCGATCGTCACCGTGCAGGTGACACCAGCGGGCAGTGGCGCGTCGGGCGTCAGCGTGTAGGTCGTGGGGCCGCCGGCGAGCGTCGCCGCCACCGTGCTTCCGGCGCACGCGAGGCCAATGCCGCCCGACGCTACGGTCACCTCCTCGCTGAACGTCACCGTGATCTGGGCACCGGCGTCGACGCCGGTGGCGCCGTTCGCGGGAGACGTGGCGACGACGCTGGGGGCGGTGTCGCTCGGCTCACCTCCGCAGGTAGCAGTGTGGGCGCCCAGCCCGTCAAAGGTGTTGGTGGCGAGCCCCTCCCACTCGGCTGCGGGGTCGAAGGCGGTGGTGCCGTCGGCCCGCCCTGAGCACACGGTGGGCAGTCGGCGCAGGGTGTTGTCGGCCGTCGAGGTGAGGCCGGTCCCCCATTCCGTGCCGGGGTCCACGCCGATCTGGCCGATCACGTCAACGGTGCCGCTTGGCCCCACCAGCGCGATCGCATCGTCGCCGTTGAAGAAGCCCGAGCCGTTCGTCAGGTCCGCCTGGGCAAGGATCGCGGGGTCGGCGCTCGAGTGCGCGATGACGTAGACGTCCCCCGCGGCGAGGGTGCCGCTGAGCGGGATCGTGAGGCCTGCGGTGGCGCTGCCGTTGAAGTACTGGGCCACGCTGTAGCCACTGAGGCTCACGTCGGCGCCGGTGCCGTTGTAGATCTCGAGCGCCTTGTTGTTCGAGGAGCCCTCGATGTACTCGGAGAAGAACAGGCTCGAGGCCGCCGCCCGTGCGGGCGCGGCCACGGCGATGACGCCGCCGATTGCGGCCAGCAGTAGGGCGGACAGCCCTGCGAGGGCTCGTTGCGAGATGCTCCAGTGGGCGCGCATGGGAACTCCTTTGGTCCGTACGGCGATGAGGA
Source organism: Demequina sp. (assembly GCA_024707205.1). NCBI lineage: Bacteria > Bacillati > Actinomycetota > Actinomycetes > Micrococcales > Demequinaceae > Demequina > Demequina sp. The sequence goes on along the minus strand of JANQAD010000001.1, from coordinate 1,798,584 downwards.
CATAGTCCAATTTGTCCTACTTCGACCATATGCGACTCGCGCCGAATGCGCTCGCCGAGCGGGTGAACCTCGGGTGACGATTCGCTTGCCGCCGGGCGAACTCTGCGCGCTGCTCCCCCACTGTGCGCCGCAACTGGCGCACGCCAGCGCCCCGCCTCAGACGGAGGCGGGTACGGGGCGGGGGCTAAAGGGTGGGCTGGCATCGTGGGGAGTGGCGACGGCAGGGATCCACTCCCGGGCGAGGTAGGCGCCCACGGGCGGCAGGAACCAGACGTGCCCGTCGACCACGGCGATCTCCCAGCCGTACTCGTGGAGGCGGTGGTGGCAGCCCACGCACAGCATCACTCCGTTGTCGATGTTCGACTCGCCTCCCATGGACCAGAAGACGATGTGGTGCACGTCGCACCAGTTCACCGGAACGCCGCACTTGGCGCATCCCTTGTCGCGCAGCGCGATCGCGAGGCGCTGCGCCGGGGTGAAACACCTGTTCGCGCGCCCCAGATCAAGTGCGAGCGACGCCCCACCCATCACCGCGGGCATGATCGCGATGTCCACCGCGAACAGCCGCAGGGCCTCGAGGCTGATGGGGCCGGACCACGACTGGCACGTCGCGGCTCCCACCCCAGCTTAAAGCGCGTCTTGGTCCACCTGCACCACCATCACGGTCTTGGTGCCGGATGCCTCGTCGGTGCACCCCATCGCATGGTTCGCGATCGCCGCGAACACGTCCGCACGAATCTGTCCCTCGGTTCGGCGCTGATCCTCAGGGAACTCCCGTTCGGCAATCATCTGCCGACGCACCTCCCCGTCGATGGCACTGACCAAAGGGATGCCCGTGGTGACGTCGAACCGGCCTCGCATCCCGATCATGCCGTCGTCATCGCGGAAGAACGCCACCCTGCGCTGCTTCTTCTGACGGCGATCGCGCGCCCGCAGCGCCTCATGATCTCGAGCAAGCTCCCGATCGCAGCGGCGCGCTAGCTCCTTCGGCTCCAACCGGATGCCCACCCGCACCAGTGACTGCTCCAACGCCACGGTGGGCTCGGTCAACGTCTCCAACAATCCCCGAATCATGGTGGCCTTCTCGCACGCGAGCACCCCAGCCGCGACCGCCCGCGACATGGTCTCGAACAGCACGTCGGAGTCGTCGTAGCTGCCACCCGCGCCACCAACCACCAGGACGTTCTCGCCCAACCCGGCATCAGCGTCGGCCATTGCCCGGCCGAGCGAAAGGAGCCGGCCGGCCTCGCCCGTGGACATCTGGCCCTTCTGCGCCACCAAGGTTGGCGCGCCCGCGAATCCTTGGGCGCGGGCATAGCGATCGCGCCCCACGTCGACGGTCGACAGCTCCTCAAGCCGGCGCGCCAACGTCGCCATCACGGCCTCAGTGGCCGTCCTCACGCGCGCGAGCGCGGACAGCCGATCGGAGGCCTGATCGCCGCTCAAGGAACCCGGATCCACGCCGTTGAGCGCGGCGACACTCGTCGCGTGCTCGATCAACGCGTCCGTGGAAATCTGCATGCGTCAAGTCAAGCATCGACCACTGACATAGCGGATATACCAGGGCAAATCTGTGGAAAAGGCCCGACGCTACCTCGCCTGGGGACGCGGGTTGCCTACGGCTCCTGCCGTACTTACGCCCCTCGCACCTCGCGGATGCGCGCGATCGCGTCGGGTATCACGTCGAACAGCGACCCCACAACCCCAAAGTCGCTGATCTCGAAGATCGGCGCGTCCGGGTCCAGGTTCACGGCGACGATGGTCCCCGACGCCTGCATGCCCCCGCGGTGGTGCACCGCCCCTGAGATACCAGCGGCGACGTAGAGCGCCGGGGTCACCGTTGTGCCGGTCTGGCCCACCATGTGTTCGTGGCTGATCCAGCCTTCGTCCGTCGCGTCACGCGAGGCTCCAACGGCGCCGCCGAGCAGTTCGGCGAACTCGCGGATGAGCGTGTAGTCGCCTCCCGTTCCACGTCCGCCGGAAACCACCACGGGCGCCTCGGCCAGAGGCACGCCCTCCTCTTCCTCCACGGCCTCGACGTGCACCACCGTCTCGCGCGCCGTCGGAGGCTCGAAGGGAACGTCCACGACGGCCGGCAGCGCGGCGTCTTCGATGAGGACCGCGTTGGTCGTGTTGGGCCGCACGGCGACGATGGCGAGCTCCCTGTTGATCCGCGAGCGCACGTTCCACGTGGCCGCGAAGACTGTCTGGGTAGTCTCCACGCGACCGTCCACGACCTCGGCGCCGGCCGCGTCCACGACCACGCCCGCCCCCGTCGCGAGCGCCAGCCGGGTCACGATCTCCTTGTTGACGAACGTCGAGACGACGATGAACACCTCGGCGTCATGCCCGGCGGCCGCGAGCGCCGCGGCCGCAACCGAGGGAACGCGCACGTCGGCATCGATCACGCGCACCTGCACCGCGCCGTAGTCGCCCAGTTGCTGCACCGCCTCTTCGACGGCGCCCCGCCAAGCCACACCGCGACCGGCGTGCCGAGCGTGTCCGCCAGCGTGAGCGCCTCGAGCGTCGGCTGCGACACGTGCTCGCCATGCCGCTCCGCGAGCACCGCAACAGTGTTCTGCCCCACGTCGCTCATGCGAGCCCCCTCTCGAGCAGGAAGTCGGCAAGTTGGCGGCCGCCCTCCCCCGTGTCAGTGACGATGACCGGCGTGCGCGGCTCTCGCGGCGCCGCCTCGACCACGCTCACGCGCGCCGCGCCCGCGCCCACCGTGGACGGCACCACGCCGATGTCCTCAAGAGACCACTGGGGAATGACTGCGGTGCGCGCGGCCATGATCATCTTGAAGTTGGGGTAGCGGGGCTTGTTGGCCTCGTCGGTCACGGACACGACGGCCGGAAGCGGCGCCTGAACCGTCTCGTGCGCATCGGGCAGGTGGCGCTCGATGGTCGCCACGCCGTCGCTCACCGTGAGCGTGGAAGCGAGCGTCAGCTGCGCCCAGTCCAGCTCCACCGCGAGCGCGGTCGGCAGCATCGAGGTAAGCCCGTCGAGCGCGGCCATGCCCGTGATTACCAGGTCCAACGGCGTGTCCTCGTGCACCGTCCGGATCGCGGCGGCGAGCACCCGCGCGGTGCCGAACACGTCGGAGCCCGCGATGGCCGGGTCCGAAACGTGAATGGCCCGCCCCACGCCCAACTGAAGCGCCTTGCGCACGGCGGCCACAGCGTCGGGCCCACCAACGGTGAGCGCGATGACCTCGCCCTCACCGGCGGCCTCGACCAGTTGGAGCGCGGCCTCGACCGCGTTCTCATCGAGCTCGTTCATGGAGCCGTCGTCGGCGGTGCGCGTGACCGCGCCGTCGGTGAACGAGCGGTGGGATTGGAGGTCGGGCGTGAACTTGACGGTGACGAGGACGCGCATGGGAAAAGCCTAGCGGGGCCCGGGTTGGCTACTTCCCGTGCCCCCGCCGCTTCGCGGTTGCGTCCCGCTTCCGCGGCGACCTGAAATGGGGCCTGGTGGTCGCCAAGCGCAGATTTCGCGACCACCAGAACCCATTTCAGCAGGTCGGGACGGGGCGCGGCCCGACGCTGCGGCCGGCTTACGCGTCGGGCTCCAGCGGCCGCGTGGCCGGCACTACGGCGAGAGCGAGCACCGAGACGACGCCGACGACCAGCAGGGCGTCGAGCACTCCGACGTGGTTGCCCAGGAACCCGAGCAGCGGCGGCCCAGCCAGGAACGCGGTGTACCCGATGGTCGAGACCACAGACAGTCGCATGGCGGCGCGGCGAGGGTCGTCCGCGGCGGCGGACATGCCAACGGGGAAGCCGAGGCTCGCGCCGAGCCCCCACACGGCGGATCCCATGAGCGCCACCCACACGTTGCCGAACACCACCAGCAGGCAGCCGACGATCGCGGCGCCAAAGAGGACCCGCAGCACCATCACGCGTCCGTACCGGTCCAGCAGCCCGGTTCCGAGGATGCGCCCCGCCGTCATGAAGCTCAGGAACACCGCGAGCGCAACGACCCCGAACGCGTTCGAGACGTCGTGCCCGTCCACGAATGCCACCGCCATCCAGTCGTTGGCCGTGCCCTCCGTGAAGGCGGCCGCGAGCACCACCAGCCCAATGAGCAAGGTGCGCGGCTCAAGCCAGGCCGAGCGCTGCTTGACCGGCGCCGCGGACCCGGCCGCAGCGTCGGGCTCGTGGCCGCCCTCGTCGAATGCGGGCAGGAACCGGCGCGTGGCCCACAGCACCGCGAGCCCTGCGGCCACCGCAACGGCCACGAGGTGCGGCACGAGCGGCACCCCCGCCCACACCAGACCGGCGCCGATGAGCGCTCCCGCGACCGTGCCGCCGCTGAACGCCGCGTGGAACCACGGCATGATCGCGCGGCCGAGGCCTTGCTCGATGATGGTGCCCTCGAGGTTCTGCGCCACGTCCCACACGCCAACGCCAAGCCCAAGCAGGAACAGGCCCGGCATCACCCAGTACATGGTGTCGCCGTACTGAACCGCGATCGCGGCGAGCATCAGCCCTGGCAGAGACACGAGCGCGCCGAGCCGGACGGCCGTGGCAGCTCCCCAGCGGTGGGCGATGCGCCCGGCCGTTGGCAGGCCAACAAGCGAGCCGACCGACACCGCGAGGAGCATCACGCCAAGCATGCCCGGGGTCAGCGAGAGCATCTGCTTGACGTCCGGCACGCGCGACATCCAGGTGGCGAACGCGAAGCCGCTCATGCCGAAGACCACGAAGTCGGCGTTGCGGGCGCGCGCGATGCCCGACGCTGGGGCGGCTTGGGCGGTCACGCCGGGTCTCCGGCCGGCTCGCCGAGCAGCGACAGGATCTCGGTGAGGCGCTCGCGCGCCCAGTCGTAGGCGTCGTCGTCGGTGTGGCCGCGATAGCGGGTCTCGATGATCATGATGAGCACCAGGTAAAGGGTGTAGAGGCGGCGTCGCGTGCGCGCCGGGGCATCGAGCGCGCCCAGCCCGTAGCCCTCGCGGAACGCGGTCGCGTCGCCGAACGCCGGCAGGTCGAGAGCGGTGAAGCACGCCTCCATGAGAGGGTCCCCATAGAACGCGCGCTCGTGGTCGATGATCGCCACGATTCGGCCGTCACGGATCATCACGTTGGAGTCCCACAGGTCCCACTCGATGAACCGCGGCTCGGCGACGGCGTCCAGGGCACCGGCGTCGCGAGCGATCGCCGCACGGATCTCGGCGTAGTCGCGGGCCAGGTCCACGCCCAGGGCCTCGCCGTCCTTCAGCACGTCCTCGATCATGGATAGGAACGCCTCGCGCCACGTGGCGAAACCGGGTCCGGCGAGCGGCCCAAACCACGGCCCGACGGGTCGGTTGAGTTCGCGGTTGAGCGCGCCCAGTTGGCGGGCATAGTCGGCACGCTCCGCGTCCGAGATGCGCCCCTCTTGCGACTCGATCCCCAGGTTGTCGCCGTCGATGAAGTCCATGAAGAACCAGTCGGCCTCGATGATCTCGCCGGTCGTGTCCGCGAAGTCCACCTTGGGAACCGGCACGGCGGTCTGGGCGCGGATCAGGTCCAGCGCCGCGAGCTCGATGCGCATCATCTGATGCTCGTAGGTCATGACGCGCACCCCGGCGGGCGGTGCGATCTTGAGCACCACCCTGCGGCCACCCGCGAGCGTGATCGCGTAGGCGACGTTGAACCAGCCGTGGCCGAGTTCCTCGGCGAAGTCGTCGCCGCCGGGAACCGCGCCCGGACCGTAGGCTCGCGCGACCATCGCGCGCAGGGTATCCAGCGACTGCCGGTTCTTGGTGATGCTCTCCATCGAGATCCTTCAACTCTTCGCTTACCGACTGGTAACACCAGCCAGAATATCGGAGTTCGGTGTACGCTCGCGCGCAGGTTCCCACCTCGACGGGAGGCGGCGTGGAAAACGGATTCCGCACTGGACTGCTCGTGGCAGCGTCTTGCGTGTTGGTCGCGGGATGCTCAACAGCATCTGGGCCCTCACACGAAGAGATCACGAAACAATGGCAGACGGACGCGCAATCCACTCTCCCCCATTACCCCGAGGCGAACGAGGCTCAGCTCGCTATCTTTAGGCAGTCCCTTGAATCCGGCGAAGTCACGTATCAGGACTACAAGGAGAGAATGCAGGCCTACGTTGCCTGCCTGGAGGGCTCGATCCAAGGCCGGGTGGACTTTAGTGAACAGTACGAACAACTCGGCCTGCCGATCATCGAAGTTGGCATCGTCATGCCCGAGGGCGAAGACGTACAGAAGGCGATGAGGTGGTGAGAGAGAATTGCTACCAGAGCGAAGTATCACTCGTGAGCGACCTCTACACCTCGCAACCTTCGGCAATAGAGGCGTACAACACGCTCGCTGCTGAGTACCGCGACAAACTCATCGCTTGCCTCGAGAATGCAGGCGTGGACGTTGATCCCGCAGCGCCGATAGACGAGATCGTCCGGGTGGACTCCGACGCGTTCCACGCTCTCAATGATCCCACGTCACAACCGTGTGTCATGTCCACGGGGTTCCTTGCCGCTCAGAACGGCCCGCGATAGCGGCGACCGTGCTCATCGCCCCGCTCGCCGCGGGAATCGCTCTCGTCATCGCCAAGTCCGGCGAGTCTCCACTTGAGTTCGCGTCCCAGGTTGAGCCTCACGAGGGCGCTCTCGAGCGCGCGGAGCGCTACCAATAGGCCACGGTGGTCATTACCGTGCAACTCGCGACGGCGCTCGCCCCCGCAACCTACGCGTCGGGCTTCTTTGCTTGACCACCCATGCCCGACGTCGGCAACAGCTCCACGTTTGGCTCGGGGTTAGCCGTGTCCCCATAAATGGGGGCTTGACGCCCCCCCCCTCCCTCACTCATAACGTTACGAGCGGACCAACGAGGGTCCACAACCAAATATGGAGGGTGACCATGGCAGTTACCAAGAAGGGTGGAGTCGGCGCGAGCATCGCCGCGCTGGTGATGGCAGCAGTGTTCGCATTCGGCAGCCCCGCCGAGGCAGCAACATGTGCGTATAGCCCCGGCTCGAAGGACTCTGGAGGAATCGCGACGGTGTACACCAAGAAGGGATGCATCGAGACCCGGAGCAACGGGCGCTACGACTACGTAGGCGGCGAAACATGGACCGGATACGGCCCATGGTCCGACAACCTCATCGACCAGCAGACAATCATCTCGTACTCGCCGAAGTCCATCGGCGGTGTCAACCTCGACGGTTCGAAGAGCAACGTGGAGTACTCAAGCACGGCCGCTCCCACCTCGTACCTCGCGTTCATCGCACACTAGCCACGGCAGGAGGAGCCGTGTTGCGACGGCTCCTCCTGCATGTGCGGAAGGGAACACTCCATGAGTCGCATCGCAACAGCCGTAGCACTAGCAGTGTTGGCCACTGCCTTGGTCGGTTGTTCCGCACAGAGCGCCCAACCCTCCCCTAGCCCCAGCACCAAGGAACTCTTCGCGAAAGTAATGGCGGAGACCCAGAAGATGGCTGCCGCCGACTACCGCGTCGACGAGGCTCAACTGGCGCTACTAGATGCCGCCGATGCGCGCGGGGAAGTAACCATAACGGACATGATGGACGCACAGCGAGACAACCAGCAGTGCCTTCGTGACGCCGGATTCACAACGGGAACCGTCATCGCGGACGACACCTGGTATCCGCCGTTCCCGCGCATTGAGTACATCACTGGTCCCGCGACAATGGACACCAACCAGCAGTCCGCGATCATCGAGTCGTGCGACGCGGAGACGGTGAAGTACATCAGTCGCGTCTACAGTTTCCAGCCGCAGGCCAAGGAGTCCTACTGGCTCGCCGCCGACGAGAAGGCTTCCTCGATCGCCCAGTGCTTGCGCGATCACGACATACCCGAAGACTTGATTGGCGAGAGCACTGAGGAAATCGTGATGGCAGCCGTAAGGCTGTACAACCAGTACGGCGACTTCGAGATCTACCCGGCAACCGACTGTATGCAAGGTCTCGCGCTTCCAACGACGAACCGCTAGGCGCGGTCCAGGTGTGCCTTGACGGAGACAGAGGTTGACGTGTCAGTACACTCACACTCAACGCATCGTCGCGCCGTCAAAGGGGGCTGATCAGGCAGCATGCCAAGCAAGACACGTTCGGGCGGGCTCGCGATCGCCGTCGCGCTCGCGCTGATTGCACCGCTCGCCGCAGGTATCGCGCTGGTCATCGCTAAGTCGGGAGAGTCCCCACTGGAGTCGGCCTCTGAGGTTGCGCCGCTCGTCGGCGCCGTGGAGCGGGCCGAGCGCTATCAAGAGGCGACCGTGGCCATCACCGTGGAATTCGCGACGGCGCTGGCCCCCGCAACCAACGCGTCGGGCACGTTGACCGCGCTCAAGATCGAGCCAACGAGCGACGTCAAGACGGGCACCGTCGTCGGTGCTGTGAACAACGCGAAGCTCGTGGCTTACGCGAGCAAGGCGCCGCTGTTCCAGGACATTTACCGTGGGCTCAAGGGCTCGGACGTGAAGACCGCGCAGCAGCTGCTCAAGGAGCTGGGCTTCTACTCGGGCACCGTCGACGGCGACGCGGGCCCGGCCACCGAGAAGTCCATCAAGGCGTTCAACAAGCACTACGGCTGGGGCAAGGACAACGGCACGCTGTCTCTGGCGTCCCTGGTGTGGGTAGGGCAGGGACCGGTCACGGTCGCGGAGCTGTCGGTGACCCTCGGCCAGTCCGTCAGCCCCGGCACTGAACTGTTCAAGACCACCGCGGGACTCGCGGCGATCGCGGTCACCGAGACGCCCAACCTGCCCACTGGCGGCGACACCACTCTTACCGTCTCCGGCGTTACGGTTCCGTACACGGTCGGCTCGGGTGCCGTCACGGAGCCCGACGCTGTGGCCGAGATCGCGGCGACGATGGGCACCACCACGGAGGGCGTGGGCACGGTCGCCCTCGTGGACCCGCAGGTGGTGGGCACTGTCCCGAGTTCCGCGGTCTTCAGCGACGAGACCGGCGCCACCTGCATCTTCCCCAGCGTCGACGGCGCGCCAGTCGCCGTCACCCCGACGGGCGGCACGCTCGGCACCGTCGACCTTGACCAGTCCCTCGTGGGTCAGGCGGTGCTCATCAACCCCCGCGACGTGCGTCAGGACCTCACGTGCGGCTAGTCGCCACCGGCGTCGCCTACACCTACCCTCACGGGGATCACCAGGTGCTCGCCGGCGTGGACTTCGACATCCCGCCCGGCACGTCCGCGGCGATCATCGGGCCGTCGGGATCCGGCAAGACCACCCTGCTGTCGCTCATGGGCCGCCTGCTGCCCATGCAGGCAGGCTCCATTCACGCCATCGACGACTCCGCCACCGAGCGGCCGCTCGAGGACGTCGCCTCGTGGGTGCTGCAGACCGTCTCCCTGCTCCCGGACCGCACCGCGCTGGACAACGTGATGATCGGCGCCTACTCAGCAGGGACTTCCCGGCCCGACGCTGCGGCGAGATCGCGGGAGGCCCTACACAGCGTCGGGCTGGCTGGGCGAGAGGACGAGCCCGCGCGAATCCTCTCCGGCGGCGAGGCGCAGCGCGTGGCGATCGCCCGCGCGCTGGCGAGTGGGCGGCCCATCATCCTCGCCGACGAGCCCACCGGGCAGCTCGACGCGAAGACCTCGGCGACCGTGCTGGAGGCGATGATCGGCTCGCATGGAGAGCGCACCGTGGTGGTCGTCACGCATGACCCCGAGGTGGCCGAGCGCTGCGATCTGGTGTTGGAGCTCAGAGACGGCGTGATCCACGAAAGGGCGCGCGCATGAGTCGGCGGCGGGTGTGGCCGCTGTCGCTCGCCGCGCGCGAAGGCGTCGCGACCGCGCGCACCGGGCGGTGGACAACGCTGCTACTGACTGTCGCCGTGGCGTGGTCCGTGGCCGCGGGCGCCGCGGACGCGGTGAGCGTTACGCGCCTGGTAGAGGGCGAGAAGGCGTGGATCGACGCAGGCGGCTACGTGTTCGTGGTGACCGGCGCGCGGCAGGACGGCATGCAGAACCCCGTGCCCGCGGACGTGTGCGACCGGCTGGCAAGGGTTGACGGGATCGACGGCTCGTTCGCGCTCACGCGCGGAGATGCGAACGGGTCGCTGTCGTACATCCCCGGTGGGCGGGCGTCCATCTACGCGGTGTCCTCCGGGGTCTCGACGTTCCTTGGTGTGGCTCCGGCAACGAACGGCATCGTGATCGGCACGTTGGGCTTCGCGGAGCGCACGGGCGCGCACGACGGCGACGTGGTGCGCGTGACGCAGCGGGCGTCGTTCTCCGCGCCAGCCGGCGAGTCCGACCCCCTGACGTTGCGCGTCGCCGACTCGGCCGTGATGGGAGAGGAGTTCGACGGCGCCATGCTCATGCCCTCCCAACTGACCGACACCGCAGACACGTGCTACGTGCGCACCGACGCGGCCCACCACAGCGCCGTGGAGGCGGCACTCCCCTCCTACCTGGCATACAACGGGCTGCCGGCGATCCCCAACCCTCGCCTGTTCGAGTCCGACTTCACCGTGGACTACACCCACGCCTACGAGGACCGCCAGTTGCGCTACCTGTGGGTGGCAACCGCCGCGCTGCTGGGCCTGCTGTGGGCGATGCTGCAGTGGTTCCGCCGCTCCCACGTGGCGATCTATGCCACATTCGGAATGCGCGCGCCCTCGCGCCTGATGGCGCAGGCGTCCGAGTGGGGCGTCGTCGCATTGGTGGGGCTGCTCGTTGGCTGGTCGCTTGGCGTGGTGGGCGCCGTCGCGATGGGCGCGCGCGTGGAACAGGCGCTGACGCAGGTGACCGCGCACGCGCTGCTGACCGTGCTCGGGGCGTCCATCGTGGTGATCCTGCTTGGACTCAGGCCCACCGGCACGCTGCTGAATGCGCTCAAGGACCGGTGACGGCGACGGGATATACGAGAGTCGGCATCGCTCTCATCTGCCTTGTCGTGGCGGCAGCGTCACTCACGGGATGCGATGGGGGTTCGTCGGCCAGCATGTCCCCAACAAGCGAACTGGGGGCGTTCCAGCTCCTCGTGAAGGGGTACATCGGCAAAGCCAAAGACTCCGGCTACTCCGCCGAGCAGGTGGCGTTGCTCAAGTCGGCGCTCGACACTGGCGCTGTTGATTTCGAGGACTACAAGACCGCGGTCACGACCTCGCTCGAGTGCATCAACTTGGCGGGCATCCGCACCCAAGTGGACATGAACGACCAGTCATACGGCTTTCCGTTCATCTCGTACAGCTACGAAAGCCCCGCGAGCGGCAACCCCACCGCGGAAGCGTGCATCCGGGAGAACTCCGAAGCCGTCGAGGCGCTCTACCAGATGCAACCCTCGTCGGTGGATGCCGGCAATCAGATGATCTTGGACGCCGTCCCCGAGATTTCCGAATGCCTTAAGGGAGCCGGCATCCCGTTCGACCCTGAGGGCCTGAGCGCAGATGAGATCGCCACGAAACTCCATGAGATGGGCAGCGAGGAGGGCTTCCTCCCAGACGGCTCGCTGGGACCCGTCCGCACCTGCATGATGAACGCGGGATTCTAGTTCCCTGTTAACGTACATGAACATGGTCGCAATGTTCATGTACGTTGACATCGTCGCGGTGTTCACGTACGGTAACAACCATGGATGAGTTCCTGCCCGCCCGCTCCATGACTCGCATCGGTCAGTCGGTACGCCTCCTGCGCACGCGGCGAGGACTCACCCAGGAAGAACTTGCTTCGGCTGCGGGAGTGTCACGGACATGGCTCAACCAACTGGAGAACGGCGCTAAGGACAACGCCGAGCTCGGCGCTCTCCTCGCAGTGCTCAACGCACTCGACGCTTCGCTCCTGATCCGCGACGACCGGAGTCCCCTGTGAACAGCCCCAAACGGCTCGCAGTCCTCCTGGAAGGCGATCACGTCGCCACGCTCGAACAGACTAGAGCCAGTTTTCGTCTCGAGTACCTGGACGACGCATCTCATGACACCCCCCTGTCGCTGGCGCTTGCGCGCGGGACGGCATACACCGGCGCCCGCGTCTCGCGCTTCGTGAGCGGTCTTCTGCCTGAGGATGCCAACGCACGCGCGGCGATCGCTCGCCAGCATGGCGTCGAGCCGTCGAACCTCATGGGCCTGCTCCACGCGATCGGCAAGGACTGCGCAGGGGCCGTCCAGTTCTGCCTCGAAAGCGAAGTCGATGAGACCCTCGCCAGATCGGGCTCGCTAGTACCCTGCACCGACGCGGACATCGAGGCGCGGCTCGCAGCACTGGACATGGACGAGGCCGCGTCTTGGACCATGCCCGACGAACACTGGTCTCTCGGCGGCACTCAGCAGAAATTCGCGTTGCGTCAGCAGAACGGCCACTGGTTCACCGCCCACGGCGCGGAGCCTACGAGCCACATCGTCAAGCCCGGCATCAGGCGGATGAGGTTGCAGGCGCTCGCCGAACACGTCACCATGGCTGCCGCAGCGAGCCTCGGCATCGCGGCTGCACGAACCGAGTATCGGGAGTTCCTCTCCGAGACGGCTCTCGTCGTCGAACGCTTTGATCGCGCGCCGACACCGGACGGCGGGCTGCGGCGCACCCACCAGGAAGACGTGTGCCAAGCCCTTGGAATCTCCGAGAAGTATGAAGACCAAGGCGGCCCTAGCGTCGGGCAGATTGCCCGACTGTTCCGCGAACACGCTGCAACCTCAGCGCAGGCGGAGGACGCCGTAGCCAGGTTCGCCGACATGGTCGTCTTCAACACCGTTGTGGCTGCGCCGGACGCCCATGCGCGCAACTATGCAGTGCTCCTTGCTCGCGACTCGGTGACCCTAGCCCCGATGTACGACGCTGCGACGGGCGCGCCGTACCCCCGCGCCGGCGGTGCGTCACCCAAGGTCGCAATGGCGATCGGCGACCAGTTCGCGCTCGACCAGATCACGCCCGACTCCTGGCGCACGTTTGCGCGCGACACTCGCCTGGATATCGACTACGTGAGTGAGCGCGTCGCGTACTTCGCGAGCCACGCGCCGGAGGCGATCCTCTCCGCGCTCTCGCAGGTGAAGAGTGCTGACTCCAAAGAACTCGCATCTCGAATGAGCGAGCCTCTCGCTCGGCTCGCACAGCGGCTGGTGACAACACTCCCGTAGCCAGCGCCACTCGGCCACCCCGCAATCCCCCTGACACATCGCTCCGGCACAATGGGCCCATGGCCAAGAGCGCACTTGCCGAGTCCCCCACCCCCCACAGGCTCGGAGTTCACCTCGTCCACGGCGGCGCCACCGTAGGCGTCTGGGCCGCGCACGCAACCGGCGTCTTCCTGTGCCTCTTCGACGACGCGGGCAAGGAAACCCGGCACCTGCTGAACGGCCCCATCAACGGGGTGTGGCACGCCTTTGTGCCCCAGATCACGGAGGGTCAGCGCTACGCCTTCCGAGCGTCGGGCCCGTGGAAGCCCAAGCAGGGGCTGCGCTACAACGTCAACAAGCTGCTGCTGGATCCCTACGCGCGCGGGCTCGAAGGCAACCTCGCCAAGGCCACCGATACCGGGGCGTCGGCCCTGCTGTCCACGCGGGACGGAACCGACTCCGCGCCGTTCATGCCGCGCTCGGTGGTGACGGTCGAGCCCACCGATCCCCTGCCCGCTCCCAAGCCGCGCACTCCGTGGACGGACACGATCCTGTACGAGATCCATGTCAAGGGCTTCACCAAGCAGCTCGCTGGCGTGCCCGAGGAGCTCCGCGGCACGTACGCGGGCCTCGCCCATCCGGCGAGCATCGAGAACCTGACCTCGCTCGGCATCACCGCCGTGGAACTGCTGCCCATCCACGCGTTCGCCTCCGAGCCTCACCTTGAGCACCTTGGACTCACCAACTACTGGGGATACTCGACCCTCGGATTCTTTGCGCCGCACCCTGCGTACGCAACGGCCGACGCTAGGGCCAAGGGCGCGCAGGCCGTCCAGGACGAGTTTCGCGGCATGGTGGACCTGCTGCACGCGGCGGCCTGGAGGTCATCCTCGACGTTGTGTACAACCACACGGCCGAGGGATCGGCGACCGATCGCGTGCTCAGCTGGAAGGGCCTCGACAACCGCACGTACTACCGCTCCAATCCAAACAATCCTGGCCAGTACGACGACACCACGGGCACCGGCAACACCCTCGACTTCACGCATCCCACGGTGGTGAAGATGGCGCTCGACTCGCTGAGGTACTGGGCCACGTCCATGGGCGTCGACGGCTTCCGGTTTGACCTCGCGGCAACCCTGGGGCGCACCGGCCAGGGCTTCTCCACGAACCACCCGTTCCTCACCGCGCTCACCACGGACCCCGTGCTTGGCGCCGTGAAGCTCATCGCCGAACCGTGGGACGTTGGCCTGGGCGGCTGGCAGGTGGGCAACTTCCCGCAGCCCATGGGTGAGTGGAACGACCGCTTCCGCGACTACGCGCGCTCTTTCTGGCTTGAGTGGGGCTCCGGCAAGGTGGGCGAACGGCACCACCCCACGGCGCCGGAACTCGCGACCCGCATCGCCGGATCGAGCGACATGTTCGGCCACTCGGACCCATACGGCATGCGCGGCCCGTTCGCCTCCGTCAACTTCATCACCGCGCACGACGGCTTCACGGGCCGCGACCTGGTGATGTTTACGAACAAGCACAACGAGGCGAATGGCGAGAACAACCGCGACGGCACCGACAACAACCGGTCCTTCAACCACGGGGTCGAGGGGCCGTCGGACGATCCCAAGGTGCGGCGTGCGCGCCTGCGGTCGGGCCGCAACCTGCTCGCGACCCTGCTGCTCAGCGCGGGGACGCCTATGCTGCTTGGCGGCGACGAGATGGGGCGCACCCAGCGCGGCAACAACAACGCGTACTGCCAGGACAACGAGATCGCGTGGATCGACTGGAACCTGGAGCAGTGGCAGCTGGACCTGCGAGCCTCGGTCGCTCGGCTCATCGAGCTGCGGCGCGCGCACAGGGTGCTGCGGCCAAGCCGCTTCTACGACGGGGTGGACGACGACCCCCGCGACGAGTTGTTCCGCGCGGACTCCGCCTGGTTCCAGGCCAACGGCGAGCACGAGGACGAGGACTGGTGGGAGGACCCCAAGACTCGCGTGGTGCAGTTCATGCGGTCGCTGTCCGAAGAGGACGAGGCCGACGCCCTGCTGGTCATCAACGGCTCCCGCGAGGCGGCATCGGTCACCATCCCGCAGGATGACGGCGCACCGTGGACGCTCGTGTGGGACTCGGCCGTGGACCGCCCGGACCAGATTCCGCAGGGCGAGGTCAAGCCGGGCGACACCCAAGAGCTGCGGCCCATGACGATCCGGCTGTATATCAGCCAGCCCGTGTCATCCTGATGCCATGAGAGTGGGGGCGGCGGTCGTCGCACTGACGTGCGCGCTATTGATCGCAGGGTGCAGTTCAGAAGCACCTGAACCCACGTCCTCCGCTGACGCCGAATTCTCAACTCGTGTCGCATCAGCCATCGCGGGGGCGGAGGCGGGTGGCGCAAGCGACGCGCAGTTGGCAATTCTCCGCGCGGCCCAAGAAGAAGGCGTCCTCGAGTTTGAGCCCTACAAGGCTGCCGTTGAAGCAACGTTCGAGTGCTTCCGTGAACACGGCATCGACTATCGCAGCAACGGCGTAGACAACAGCCGCGGGTTCCCCTGGATCGACTACAGCATCGCGGGTCCCGAGTCGGGACCGCTGCCGGAAGCCACCGACTGCGAGCGGGCGCACTCCGCTTTCGTCGCGGAGCTTTACCAGGCTCAGCCTGCCTCAACCGAGGCGCTCGAGCGCGCGTTCCTAGCGGCCCAACCCGTACTCATTGCGTGCCTGCGCGAGGAAGGACTGCTACCCCTCACCGGCGACCCCACTCCAGACGACGTTAGCGCTGCGATCTGGGCTGGCTTCGACTCCGCGGAAGAAGGCAGCGCGCCGCCAGGATTCGATCCCACGCGCTGCGTCTCGCTGGCCGGAATCTCCGGCGGGTTCTAGGACGCACCGCCAGCACGCAAGCGACCCGGGTCGCCTCAAGGCAACCCGGGCCGCAGCGTCATGGCGGCGCTGGGACTATTTCGCTGCCACCTTCTTCGCCGGCGACATGTCAGAGGTCGGCAGATAGCCCGACTTCTTCGCAGTCACCTTGACCGCCACGTTCTTGCCCTTGTCCGCGGACGTGAGCTTGTAGGTGGCGTGGGTGGCGCCCGGAATCGCCACCCCGTTCCGGTACCACTGGTAGGAGTAGGACGTGGGTGAGGGGTTCCACAGCCCGCGGTGAGCGGTCAGCGTGGAGCCAGACTTCGCGACACCTGAGATCGTCGCGTAGCCCGTGCTCCAGAACCTCTTCACCACAGTGACCGACGCCGACGTCTTGGACGCCGAGGTGAACCCGGTCTTGAGCGCCGTGACCTTGACCGTGATCTTGTGGCCCGTGTCCGCGGACTTGACCGTATAGGTCTTGCCCTTCTGCCCGGAGATCGCCTTGCCGTCGCGGTACCACTGGAACTGGTACGCCGACGCCTTGGGCGACCACGTGCCGGTGACAACGGTCAGCTTCTTGCCCGCGACGGGTGTGCCGCTGATCTTGGGCGTCGGCTGCGTGGTGAACACACCCTTGCCGATCGTGACCGACCCCGACGTCTTGGACGCCGTGATGTAGTCCGCCTTCGTCGCCGTGACCGTCACCGTGATCTTGGCGCCGATGTCGCCATAGACCGGTGAGTAGGTCGTGCCGTTGGCTCCCGCGATCGCCGCACCATTGCGCTTCCACTGGTAGGCGATGCCCGACGGCGTTGGCACCCAGGTGCCCGCGTTCGCCGTGAGCGTGGCTCCGTACTTGGCGGTGCCGGTGATCGTGGGCGTGGGAGCGGTGGTGAACGGCACGTCGATGAGGTCGAGGGCGCTCAGGGCGTCCCGGATCCAGTGCGTCACCGCGTCCACCGTCGCCTGGCTTGGGTCGTCGGCCTGCGTGACCAGGGCGTATGCCCCAAGCGCGTTGTCGAGGTCCACCAGTGACGCAGGCTCATAGAGCGAGCGGTCAATGGCGTTCGCTTCCGCGACAGCGGCGTTCAGGTCCGTGAGGTCGGCGTTGTTCTCCGCCTTCACCAGCCTGAAGTCGTCGACCGTTCCCCACGCACCCGAGGTCAGCGTGAACTCCGCGCCGACCGTGAGGGTGCCGTCGGGCGCGGCCTCGACGGGCTCGGTGGTGGCGGTGGCAAACGCCTGCCACCCGTCGAGCCCCAGCACAGCGGACTGACCGGTCTCGCCGTTCCACAGCGTCACCTCGTGGGTGTCGCTGCCGGACTCACCGTCGCCCTGCGTGGTCGCGGACAGCACGTACCGACCAGCCGGGAGGCCCGTGACCTGCTGCGACACGGAGAAGGTGTAGTCGCTGCCGAGCCAGAACGCCACGGACTTGTCGCCGTCCGAGCTGTCGCCCGACCAGCCGATCGCGGCGCCCGCGCCGTCAACGGTCCACATCGAGGTGTCGTCGGCCTCGAACGAGCCGTTGACCACCCAGTTGCGCTGGGTGACCGTCACGGTCGCGATCGCCGGGTAGCCATTCTCGCTGGTCCCGTGAATCGTGTACGTGCCGGTGCCGTCGATGTACGACAGTGGTTCGGTCCACGTCACCGACTCACTGTGAGTGCGGCCGTCGAAGGCGGTGACCGTCACGGTCTCCGGCAGCAGGATGGGGTTGCCATCCGTGACCGTGATCGCCACGGCGTTGACCGTGGGGTCCGGGACGTCGCCGACGACCACGAGTGCGTCGAACGCGTCGCTCACCGCCGTGGTCGCGGCATCAACCTGGCCCTCGGTCGGGTTCGAGGCCGCGAGCACGATGTTCGCGATCTCAAGCGCCGAGTCGAGCACCGCGAGCGATTCGCTCGAGTACACCGAGCGAACGAGACCGTTCATCTGGTCCACGAGCTCCTCAAGGTCGCTCGTATCGGCCGCGCTGGCCGGAGCCTTCACCAGGGTGAACTCGTCGAACCACGCCCAGCCGGCCGCGGCACCGGTGCCGTTGACGCCAACGGTGACAGCACCGTCGGCCGGAACCGTGACGGTGATTGGGGGCTTCTTCCACGCCTGCCAGCCGGTGAGCGTGGGCGTCTGCGTCTGCGTGCCGTCGGACGTGGTCACGAAGAACTCGGGCGTCACGTTCTGCCCGTGGGCCTGACCCGTGGCGATGTACGTGGCCGGCTCGAGTCCCGTGACGGTCTGCTGGAAGTGGAACGAGAACGCCGCGGCGTCGTAGGCGTTGACCGCATACGTGCCCTGTGCGTTGTTGCCCGGAGAGTCGAAGATCCAGAACGTGCTTGGCCACGGGCTGGCAGAGAAGCTCCAGCCCGAGTTGTCGCCGGTCTCGAAGTCCCCGTTCACCAGGTAGTTGTGCGCCTTGACGATGACCTTCGCGGTGGTCTTGTCGCCGTCCACGGTCACGCCGTGGACCGTGTAGGTTCCGGGCGATGTGATGAAGGACAGTACGTCATCCCAGGTAACGGCCACATTCGCCGTTGAGCTGTCGTTGTAGGTCACCTGAACCGTGGAGGGAAGCGTGACCGCGTCACCCTCGTTGAGCGTCACGGTTGGGCTTTCAACGGTCTCGACAGCGAGGGGAGCCTGAGCGCCGGTGCGCGCGTACGTGAACGCGAGCAGCGACTCGAGCGGCTTGCCCGTGTAGTCGAACAGCGCCTGGTTGTCCCAGCCGGAGCCCTCGGCCCCGCTCGTGGGCGCGCCGGCGTCGTACTCGTGAGCCGCCGAGGTGGCCCAGCCAGAGCCGAACTCGGCCCACTTGGCCTCCTTCTGCTCGGCCGTGCCGGGAACCGGGATCCACGCGGGCTCCCAGTAGAAGACGCCAAGCCCCGCGCCGCCCGGAACCGCATTCACGGCCGCCATGACGTCACGGATCTCGGTCGCCTGACCCTGCACGGAGACGGGATACATCGACGTGTCGCTCGACGACGTGATGGTGTTGGTGGTGCCATCGCCATCCGCGTTGGTGTACGCCCAAGACGTCTCCGCGACCATGACCTTCTTGCCGTACGTGGTGGCGATGTCGCTCAGCACGTTGGTGAGGTTCGTCGTGGTTCCGTGCCAGTACGGGTAGTACGACGACGCGAAGACGTCGTAGTCCACGTGAGCCGCGTCGAGCGCCGCGGCGTAGCCCGCATACCGACCCGCGGTCTCGGGATTGGTGAAGTGCACGGCCACGAGCGCGTCGGGGAACACGTCGCGAACCGCCTCGGAACCGGCGGAGAACAGGCCCGTCAGGTTGGCGATGCCGGTCACGCCCGCCATGGCGCCATTGGTCTCGTTGCCCACCTGCACCATGCCCACGTTCACGCCGGCGTCCTCCATCTGCTGGAGCGCGTCTTCGGTGAAGTCGTGAACGGCAGTTGTGGTCTGCGCGAGGTCATAGCCCGCCCACGCCTTTGGTGCGTTCTGCTTTCCGGGGTCCGCCCAGAAGTCCGAGTAGTGGAAGTCGACCAGCACCTTCATGCCTGCCGCGGTCGCGCGCTCGCCGATCTCCGTTGCCCGCGCAACGTCCACATTGCCCGCGCCATAGCCGTCACCCCCCGCGTTGTACGGGTTGTTCCACACGCGCACGCGCACGTAGTTGATGCCGGCGTCCGCGAGCACGTCGAAGATGTCGGCGGGGTTGCCCGCGAAGTCGCGGTAGACGACCCCGCTCTCCTCCTCGGACAGAACGGTGGAGATGTCCACACCGTTGATGAAGTCGGCGGGAAGCCCGTCGATCTTGTGGACGGTGATGCCGGCGTCCACGGGCCCGTCATCGTCCGCGACGGCCGGCGCCGCTACGAGAACGGTCGCTACCGTCGCCGCCGCCGCGGCAGCCGCCACGCAGGATCGGCCTGTGACCGCTCCCAGTTTGTTGCGAAGCCTCATTGCTTCGTTCCTTTCCCTTATCTAGTCGACCGGCTCCAGGACGAAGCCATCGATGAATCCCCAGTCCTCCGCGCCCGCGGTGCCGTCCACGCTCACGGTGAGCGTGCCGTCGGCCCCAACAACCGCGCCTTCAATGACCCCCTCAAACCACGCCTGCCAGCCGTTCAGCTCAAGCGGCGCGTTCCACTGCCCCTCCGAACCCTTGACGTTGAGCGCAATCTGGGCGCCCGCCGGGTCCTTGTCCTCCCCGTGCACCGAGACCCTGACGTTGTACGTTCCGGGCTCCAACCCGGTCACGGTCTGCGCCACGGAGAAGGTGAAGTTCTTGTCGCTCCAGAAGTTGAGCACCCGCTGGTCCATCGCCGCGGGCACGTTGTCGTCGACAACGCGGAACGTCGCGGCATCCGAGGTGAGTGTCCACATCGAGAGGTCGTCATCCTCGAAACCGGGATTTGCCAGCACGTTTATAGGCCCGACGGCTATGGTCGCCGTGACCTGGGTGCCGTCGGCTATGGTGCCGCTCACCGTTTGGGTGCTCTCCTTGGAGGTGTCGACGCCGATCTCGGTCCACGCGACGGGGACGTCCGCCCTGGTGCCGTCGTTGTAGTGCACCGTGACGGTCGCCGGCAGTTCCACCGTGCCGCCAACCTGCACCTTGAGCTGCGGAGAATCGATCTGCGAGACGGCGAGCGGGGCGGTGGCGCCCCGGCGCGCGTACTCGAAGACGTTGAGCGACTCGAGGGGCGTGCCGTCTGGCGCGAAGAGCGCCTGGTTGTCCCATGAGTTGCCGCCGAAGTTCGCGCCCGCATCCGCCGGGTCATACGATCCGGCGAAGCTCGTCGCCCACCCGGAGCCGAACTGCTCCCACAGCTTCTGGTTGTTCGCGAGTTGGTCCGGGGGCCCCACGGGCAGCCACGCGGGCTCCCAGGAGAAGACGCCTATCCCGGCCTCCCCCACGTCGGCGACGGCCTGGATCACGGCGCGCACTGCGTCGGCCTGGCCCTGCACGGAAATGGGGAACTGCGTCGCGTCCTCGGCGGAGCCAATCGTGTTGGGGTAGCCGTCCGCGTCCTCGAGAGTGCTCGGCCACGCCGTCTCCGCGACCATGACCTTCTTGCCGTAGGTGTCCGCGATGTCCTTGAGCACGGCCGTGAGATTGTCCGTGGTCCCGTGCCAGTAGGGGTAGTAGGAGCTCGCGAAGACGTCGTAGTCCACGTCGAAGTTGTCGAGGATCTGGGCGATACGCTCGTAGGAGCCGGCCTGCTCGGGGTTGGTGAAGTGCACGGCCACAAGCGCCTTCGGGAACACCTCGCGGACCGCTGCGGCGCCCGCGTTGAAGATCGCGCACATGCCGTCCCATGCGGTGACGCCCGCCACGCCGTTGTTGGTCTCGTTGCCCGTCTGCACCATCGCCACGTCCACCCCGGCGTCCTTCATCTGGGTGAGCGTCTGCTTGGTGAAGTCCCCAGCGGCCTTGGCCACCTCGGCGTTGGACATGTCCTTCCACGACTTGGGCGCCATCTGCTTGGCGGGATCGGCCCAGAAGTCGCTGTAGTGGAAGTCCACGAGCACCTTGAGGCCCGCGTCCGTTGCGCGCTTGCCGATCTCGGTGGCGCGCTCGGGCGAGACGTTGCCGCCGCCGTAGCCGTTGCCCTCGGCGTCGAACGGGTCGTTCCACACGCGCACGCGCACGTGCGTGATCCCGTGGTCCTTCAGAACGGTGAAGAGGTCCGCCGGCTTGCCTGCGTCGTCCTTGAACACCACCCCGGACTCCTCGAGCGAGAGCACCGTGGAGACGTCAACGCCCGCCGCGAAGTCCTCCGGGAGGTTCTCCACCTTCTTCACCACGATCCCGGCCTCAACGGGACCGGAGTCGTCGCTGCACCCCGCGGCAGCGGCCACGACTGTGACCGCTCCCAGGATTGCTGCGGCTCCACGCCAGAAGGTGTTCACGTGCGATCGCCCTACCCCTTGACCGATCCGGAGGAGAGGCCGCCGACGATGTAGCGCTGGAGCGCGAGGAAGAGCACGAGGATCGGGAGCGATGCGATCACGGCTCCGGCCGCGAACAGTCCCCACTTGGCGACGAGCTGATCGGAGACCCATCCATACATGCCGACGGCGAGGGTCCAGTTCTCCTGTTTGACAAGCACGATGCGCGCCAGGATGAAGTCGCCGAAGGCGCTGATGAAGCCGAGCAGCCCCACCACCGCGAGGATCGGGGTCACGAGCGGCATGATGAGGCGCCAGAAGGTCTGGGCGTGGGTGGCGCCGTCGATCTTGGCGGCCTCGTCAATCTCCGTGGGAATCGAGTTGAAGAACCCGTACATCAGGAAGGTGTTGGCACCGAGCGCCCCACCGAGATAGACGCAGACCAGCGCGATCTTGGAGTTGAGGCCCAAGGCTGGGATCACGTTGCCGAGCGCGATGAGCAGCAGGAACACGGCGATGAACGCGACCGTCTGCGGGAACATCTGGATGATGAGCAGGCTCGTGAGCGACGTGCGGCGGCCGCGGAAGCGGAAGCGGCTGAACGCGTAGGCCGCGGCGGCGCCCATCAACGTGGCGCCGATGGCGGTGGCAATGCACACCTCGAGCGTGTTGACCACCCAGGTCCAATAAAGCGTGTCCCCGAGGGCCTGGTAGTTCACGAGGCTCAGGTCGGAGAAGAGCCGAGACGAGCCCGAGAGCGAGCCCCGCGACGCAAACGAGGCCGAGAGGACAAACACCAAGGGGAATGCGGCGATAAAGACCACGACCACCGCAAGGACGTACTTCCATGCGACCTCGATGAACCAGCGGGAGCGCTTCGTGGGCGTACGCACTTTGCGGGGCGCCTGCGCGACTTCTTCTACGGTCGTCATGGCTAGAACTCCTCCAGCTTCTTGGTCTGTCGGAAGGCGATCGCCGAGATTGTGCCGACGATGATGAACACGAGAATCGACAGCGCGGACGCTAGGCCGTAATCAGCCTTGCCGCCCTGGACACCGGAGATCCGGTAGATCGCGGAGATCAGGATGTCCGTGTAGCCGAGCCCCGTACTGCTGTCGACCATTGGCGGTCCGCCGCCCGTGAGCATCCAGATGATGGTGAAGTTATTGAAGTTGAAGGCGAACGACGCGATAGCGAGCGGGGCGGTCGAGATCAGGAGCAGCGGCAGCGTGATCGAGCGGAACTGGCGCGTGGCGCCTGCGCCGTCGATCTTCGAGGCCTCGATCGTCTCCGTGGATAGCGCTTGCAGCGCACCGGTGCACACCAGGAACCAGTAGGGATAGCTGAGCCAGAGGTTCACGGCGAGCACGGAGAAGCGCGCGAGCCACGGGTCGCCGAGCCACTGAATGTCCTGGCCAAAGAAGAACCACTTGTTGATGATTCCGTACTCAGGGTTGAGCATGCCCTTCCACAGCAGGGCGGACATGAACGCGGGGAACGCGTACGGGAGGATGAAGAGCGTGCGCCAGACCTTGCGGCCGCGAATGCGATCGTCGTTGAAGATGATCGCGAGCACAAGGCCAACGAAGAAGCTCGAGAGCACGGTGAGGATCGCGAACCCGAACGTCCACGCGGTCACCTTGAGCAGCGGCTCTGAATAGTTGGGGTCCGTGATCGCTCGCGTGAAGTTCTGGAAGCCGATCACGACGTGCCAGCCGACGTTGAGCGTTGAGCCGTCGTCGGCTACGAAGCTGCCCGTCGACTGGTCGGCGTGGTAGACAGTGCCGGTCACAACGTCGGTCATCGTCTGAGCTTCTTCGTCCCACACGATCGTGGACTGGTAGATGGCTCCCGTGGTGCCGTCCGCGGTTCTGATGGAACCCTCGTCCGCGTCCTCCGACACCGGCACCCGGAGCACGACGACCTGGGCCTGAAGCGCTTGGTCGGTGTAGATCTTGGTCACCGGGATGACCTCGTAGCCGGGGACGGCCGTGACCTTCCCGTCGGCGATTGTGGCGTCGGGCCTCTCCTCGAGAGGCTGCTCCACGGTGCCAACCTTCGCCACGCCCTCATCGACGATCGCGAAGCCGAGCTCGCCCCGCGCCTCGATGATCGTCAACGGGAAGGTGGGAGACCCGTCGACCTTCTTCTCGTTCTGAATGAGGATCGCGTCCACGGCCTGCTCTTGCGAGAGGTTGTGCCCCGTGCCGTAGTTGGTAAAGGCGACGTAGGCCGTGTACGCCATGGTGAAGAGCTGGAAGACCAGCAGGAAGATCAGACCGGGGAGGATGTACTTCAGCGGGACGGAGCGCTTGGTGAAGTACACGAAGTCCGCGACCACCAACAACACCACGAGCGCGACGAGGATCCCCCACGCCTCCGCGTTGACAGCGGACAGGATCGCCGCGATGCCGAACGCGTTGACGATCATCATCAGCGCGAGCTTGCCCAGGAACCCCCAGCCGACTCCGCTCCAGCGTCGGGCGTGCGACGTTGTGGGAGGGGGTGCGGCCGGCGTCTCAACTGCGGTGGATGGCATCGTTGCTCTCCTGCGGTAGTTCAAAGAACTCAGTGTCCGAGGTGACTCGGTGTCCCAAAACTCATTGTGCCCCGTAGAGCGGGTGTTGGTGGGGCGGGACCCAAAGAGCTCGGGTCCCGCCCCACCAGCCTCGGATTAGGAGGCGCCGATCGCGGCGTTGAGGTCGTCGATCATCTTGGTCCACGTGGACTCGGGGTCCGCGCCGGTGATGATCTTGATCTCAGCAGCGTTCCAGAGGTCCCACACCGAACCCATCTCGGGGATGGACGGCATCGGAACACCGGTCTTGGCAGCAGCAGCGAAGCCGCCAACGATCGGGTCGGAGGCAACAACCTCATCCTCGACCGAGATCATGGCGGGGATACGCGGGTCAGCCTCGTAGAGCGCCATCTGCGCCTCGGGGGTGGCCATGTACTGCGTGAGGAACGCCTGCGCGAGCAGCGCGTTCTTGGACTGTGCGGAGACGTAGAAGCCCTGCACACCCACGAACGGAGCCGCAACCTCACCACCGGCGGACGGAACCGCGGAAACCGCGATCTTCGCACCATTGGCGGTCAGCGCCGCGATCGCCCAGGGTCCGGCCACGGTGTACGGGGCCTTGCCGTCGGCGAACAGCGTGTTGTTCGTGTCGTAGTCGATCGAGCTCGAGATGATCTTCGTGCCCTTGTCGCCGTTCTCGCCGAGCCACTTCGCGAACGCGATGCCCTCGGGACCGCCCATGCCGACCTCGTTGGTGTACGAGCCGTCAGCGGACTGAACGAACACGGGAGCGCCGAACGACGTCTGGAACGGGTACATGGTGTAGCCGTCGCCGGTCGGAGCGTTGACGTTGATCACGAACGGACGCTCAACACCTGCAGCGGCCTTGCCCTTGGCGATCATATCGTCCCACGAGGTGGGCGCATCGGTGCCAACAAGGTCCGTGTTGTAGATGAGCGCAACGGCCTCGGTCGCGTACGGCAGGCCATAGGTCTGGCCGGAGTACGTGAAGGCCGCGGTCGAGACGGGCTCGAACCGGTCGGCCACGGCGCTGATGTCAACCGGCGCAACAACACCGGCGGTCACGAGCGCACCCAGCCAGTCGTGGGCGCCGATGGTGATGTCCGGGCCCTCGCCGGTGGGAACCTGGGCGATGAAGTCGGAGCGGATGTCCTCAAAGTTCTTGACGACAAGCTCGACCTTCGCGCCGGTCTCCTGCTCGAAGGTCGCCGCGGCGGCCTGGATGGCGGGCTGGCGGTTCTCGTCGACCCAGATGGTGAGGGTCGCGCCCGTGCCGTCGATGCCCGTTTCGGTCGGGGACGCCGACGGGGCCGCCGACGTCGGTTCTTCGCTGGAGCTGCACGCTGCCAGCAGACCGGCGACCGCGACAACCGCGGCGCCAATGCCGATCTTCTTGATCATGGAATGTTCCTTCCAGGGGTTGTGCCACATTGCACGGCCTTGGTGGTCCGCGTCACTGCGACGTTGGTGTGCGGGCTGTGTTCCCGCTTCAGTTGTGGTTTCCTGCCGAGCGCTGACGCTCTTAACGCGGTGGTGTCGATCAGCGACCACCCCCTTCGGAGGCGGGTTCGCTGCGGATCACCGCGACCTCGCCCGCCCCGAGCTCCCACTCCCCGGCAACCGGATTACCGGAGAGCAAGTCCTCACCCGTGACGCCGAGCGCCACGGCGTCGTCGCGATGGTTGATCGCGATGACGAAGTCTTCTGTTTCACCGTGGCGCGTGATGACCTCCACGCCCTCTGGCAGGCCCGACGCTGTCACGCCCGCATCTGCATACACCCGGATTAGCACAGGCTTGAGATCGGCGACGGACAGCACGGTGCCGACGTACCATCCCTGACCCTCGCCGAACACGTTGCGGGTCACGGCCGGCTCACCCGCACCGGGGCCGTCCGTATGGGTGGCGACCACCGCGGCCCCCTCGAGTCGAATGTCTTCCTGCCACACCGTCGGCGCCAGTTCGGCGCCATCGTCGAGCGTCGCGGTCACCGTGACGTTCTCGCGCAGCGGGAGGAACTCCTCGACCGTGAGGCCAAGCGCGTCGCGCAGCGGGGCCCCGAAGCCACCCTCGTGCACAGCGTCGTGCTCGTCCACGATCGCGGAGAAGCATGAGACCAGCAAGGTCCCGCCGTTCTCGACGTAGGTGGTGAGGTTGGCGGCATCCGCCGTGCTCAGGAGGTACGACGCTGGGGCCACCACGAGCTTGTAAGCGGACAGGTCTGCGCTCGGGTGGGCGAGGTCGACGGTGATCCCGTCGAGCCACAGCCGCTCATAGTAAGCGCGAATCCGCTCGCGGGGGTCGAGGTCCTCCGACGGCCGCCACTCGAGCTCCTGGGCCCAGATGGACTCCAGGTCATAGAGGACAGCGACGTCGGCGATGACCTCCGAGCCCTTGACCTCGCCCAACTTGCCGAGCGCGGCCCCGAGGTCGACGACCTCTCGCCAGACGCGTGAGTCGGTTCCCGCGTGCGGAACCATCGCCGAGTGGAACTTCTCCGCTCCCGAACGCGATGCGCGCCACTGGAAGAAGAGGATGGCGTCGGCTCCGCGGCCGAAGTGGCTCAGCGAGTTCCGCGCCATCTCCCCTGGGCGCTTCGCGACGTTGCGCGGCTGCCAGTTCACGGCCGACGTCGAGTGCTCCATGAGGATCCATGGCTTGCCACCCGCGAGCGAGCGGGTGTAGTCCGCCGCCAGCGCAAGGCCAATCTCGCCTTCGGGGTCCGCGGCGGTCAGGTAGTGGTCGTTCGCGACGATGTCGACGAGTTCCGCCCACTTCCAATACTCAGTGCTGAAGGACTGATGCGCCATGAAGTTGGTGGTGATGGGCTGGCTCGCGTACGCGCGGATGGCGTCGCGCTCGATCACGAAGCACTCGCGCAGCTGGGCGTCGGTGAAGCGCATGAAGTCCAACTTCTGCGCGGGGTTGATCGCCGAGGGCACGGCCGCCGGGGCACCGATCTGCAGCCACTCCTCGTAGTGCTGGCCCCAGAAGGCGGTCCCCCACGCCTCGTTGAGCGCGTCCAAGGTGCCGTAGCGAGCGCGCAGCCACTGGCGGAACGCGCCGACTCCCGCCTCCGAGTAGTCCTCGCCAACGGGGACGCCGTACTCGTTGTGCACGTGCCACATGACCACGGCCGGGTGGTGACCGTAGCGTCGGGCAAGCTCGCCCGCGAGGTTCGCGGTGGCCTTGGTGTACTCGCCCGCGCTGTGTGACGCCATGCCTCGGGACCCAAATCCCATGGGGACGCCGTCCTTGTTGACCGCGCGCGCATGCGGGTACTTCGTGAAGAACCACGCAGGCGGCGACGCGGTTGGGGTGCCGAGGTCTACGGCGATGCCGTGCTGGTGCAGCAGGTCGAGGAGATCGTCGAGCCAGGAGAAGTCGAAGACTCCCTCGGAGGTCTCGATGAGCCCCCACGAGAAGATGCCGACCGACACCAGGTTGACGCCGGCCTCGCGCATGAGCCGCACGTCCTCAAGCCAGGTCTCGCGCGGCCACTGCTCAGGGTTGTAATCGCCTCCATAGGCGATGCCCGAGACGGCAGGCCACGCTGCTGGCGAGGTCATGACACTCCATTGAGTCCGGGGGCGATCGACCGATCACCCGGGCAGTTCATTGTCACATCACATCACTGTGACCGGTCCCAGTGTAAACGGTTACATCGATTTGTTGCCAAATTGATACATGTCCCGTTATCGATCTGTGACCGTTCCCAGTCGAAATCACGTTCTGCATCGATTCGACCGCTACTGTTGGCACTTGTGGCGTCACCAACGAAGCAGCGCAAGCCCACCATCCGCGACGTGGCCGCGGCGGCCGGCGTCTCCCGCGGCACCGTCTCTCGCGTCATCAACGGCGGCCACTGGGTGTCGCCGGATGCGCGGCGCGCGGTAGAAGAGGCGATTGAATCCACCGGCTACCACGCCAACCACCACGCCCGCTCGCTCGCCACCGGGCGCGCCAATTCGCTCGCCTTCCTCCTCACGGAGCCGCAGCACCTGCTCTTCGCGGACCCCACCTTCTCGATCCTCCTGCGCGGCGCAGCGGAGTCCCTCGCCCGCCGTCACATGACACTCGTGCTGTTGGTCGCCGGAACCGGCGCTGAGCGGGAAAACGTCGCCCAGTTCGTCTCCGGAGGCCACGTCGACGGCGTCATGCTCGTCTCCTCTCACGAGTCCGAGCCGCTCCTTGACCTGCTCGTCGCGGCCGGCGTGCCCACCGTCGCGTGTGGTGGAGTACTGGGCCGCGAAGACGACGTGCCGAGCGTCCAGGTGGACGAGATCGGCTCGGCGCGGATCATGACCCGACACCTCCTCGATCGCGGCTACACGCGCATCGCGACCATCACCGGCCCCCTGACACGCCTGGTGGTCGGTACCGCCTCGTCGGCTTCCAGGAGGAGCTCGGCGAGCGCTTCGACCCCGCCCTCGTCGAGGCCGGCGACTACACCACGGAGTCGGGTGCCGACGCCATGCAACGCCTGCTCGACCGCGCCCCTGACATCGACGCCGTCTTCGCGGCCTCCGACCTCATGGCGGCCGGCGCGATGGCGACTTTGCGTCGAAACGGTAAGCGTGTACCTGACGACGTCGCGGTCGCAGGCTTCGACGACTCCGGCCTCGCGGCGACGTTGGAGCCGCCGCTCACCACCATGCGCCAGCCCTTCGACAAGGTCTCGGACAGCATGGTCGAGGTGCTGCTCCACGTAATCGACGGCAAGGAGCCTCCCTCCGTGGTGCTGCCCACGTCGCTCGTGGTGCGTCAGAGCACCTGACGTCATCCCGCGGCCGCCTGTCCGAAATGGGTTCTGGTGGTCGCGAAATCAGAGTTTCGCGACCACCAGGCCCCATTCCAAGTCGTCGGGGCCGCGCAACTGAGCCACAGCGTCGGGCCGTGCGGCGTGGTGCCCAGTACCCCTGCAACGGAATCCCTAGTAGTTTCGGTGTATGCCAGCGCCCCAGGTACTGTCCGTTGGCCGCATCCCCATCGTGGGAGTGGGCCCGGTGCTCGAAGGGGGACGCTGGGCAGCGCGAGCCGTGGTCGGCGAGGCCGTCCCCATCACCGCGACGATCTTCCGCGAGGGCCACGACGCCGAGGGCGCCAACGTGGTCATCACCCGACCGAGCGGCCGCACCCAGGTGATCCCCATGCCCATCAAGGAGTGGGGCAACAGCCTCTACGAGGCCACCTTCATCCCCGCCGCCGAGGGCTCGCACTCCTTCAGGGTCGAGGCCTGGTCGGACCCGTTCGGCACGTGGGCGCACGCAGCGCGAGTCAAGATCCACGCGGGCGTGGACGTGCAGCTCATGCTCGACGAGGGCGTCGCCGTTCTCACCCGCGCCGTCACGGAGGTTCGCAGGCCCGACGCCAAGCAGCAGCTTCTGCGGGACGCTATCGCTTCGCTTCAGGACGGCAGGCAGGACCCCGAGTCGCGTCTCGCCCCTGCGCTGTCGCGCGAGGTCCGCGCCGTGCTCAACGACGCGCCGCTGCGCGACTACGTCACCACCTCACCCGACTACCCACTCGAGGTGCAGCGAGAACGCGCCCTAGCGTCGGCCTGGTACGAGATCTTCCCGCGCTCCGAGGGCGCGAAACTCAACAAGCGAACGGGCACGTGGACGTCCGGCACCTTCACGACCGCGGCGAAGCGGCTGCCCGCCATCGCCGCCATGGGATTCGACGTCGTGTACCTGACACCGATCCACCCCATCGGCCTCACCTATCGCAAGGGGCGCAACAACTCCCTCAAGGCCGAGGACGGCGATCCGGGCAGCCCCTACGCGATCGGATCTCCTGACGGCGGCCACGACGCGATCCACCCTCAGCTCGGCACCCTGCGCCAATTCAAGAACTTCACGGCGAAGGCCCGCGAGCTCGGCCTCGAGGTGGCCCTTGACCTCGCGCTGCAGTGCTCCCCGGATCACCCGTGGGTGACCGAGCACCCGGAGTGGTTCACCACGCGACTCGACGGCACCATCGCGTACGCGGAGAACCCTCCCAAGAAATACCAGGACATTTACCCGCTCAACTTCGACAATGACCCGGAGGGCATCTACGAGGCCATTCGCGACATACTCGAGCACTGGGTGTCGGCCGGCGTCACCCTGTTCCGGGTGGACAACCCGCACACCAAGCCGCTCACGTTCTGGGAGCGGCTGCTGCGGCACTTCGCGGAGCACCACCCCGAGGTGATCTTCCTCGCGGAGGCGTTCACGCGGCCCGCCATGATGCACACGCTCGCGAAGATCGGGTTCCACCAGTCGTACACGTACTTCACCTGGCGCCAGAACGCCGCCGAGATGGCGGAGTACCTCACGGAGGTGAGCGGGCCGTCGTCCTTCTACATGCGACCCAACTTCTGGCCCACCACGCACGACATCCTGACGCCGGACATGCAGCACGGCGGCGTGCCGCTGTACCGAATGCGCGCCGTCCTCGCGGCTACCGGCTCCCCCAGCTACGGCATCTACACCGGCTACGAGTTCGTGGAGAACGTGCCGCGGCCCGGCGTCGAGGAGCAGATCGACAACGAGAAGTACGAGTTCAAGGCCCGCGACTGGGCGACGGCGGACACGTACGGCATCGAGACGCTGCTGACCACGCTCAACCGCCTGCGCTCCCGCCATCCCGCGCTGCGCCGGCTCCGCGGCCTCACGGTCCACTCCAGCTCGAACCCGAACGTCCTGTGCTTCTCTCGCCACCTCAGCGCCGAGGAGTCGCCAACCGGGCGCGCCGACACCGTGATCACCGCCGTGAGCTTTGACCCGCACAACGTCCAGGAGGGCGTCGTGTGGCTTGACCTTGGTTCGCTCGGGTACACGGAAGACGCTCTGCTCACCGTTGACGACGCGGTCACCGGAGCCACGTTCCAGTGGGGTCGCGAGTTCTTCGTGAAGTTCGAGCCATGGGTCACCTTGGCGCACGCGGCCGCGGTGCGGCCGGGGACTGTGGCGCCGTGAAGGAGCTGCTCAGGGCCCTCCCCAAGCGAGAGCGCGACCTCACCAAGGACCCGCTGTGGTACCGCACCGCAGTCTTCTACGAAGTGCTCGTCAGGGGCTTCAGGGACAGCGACGGCGACGGGCTCGGCGACCTGCGCGGTCTCATCAAGCGCCTCGACTACCTGGCATGGCTCGGCGTGGACGCGCTGTGGCTCCCGCCGTTCTACCCGTCTCCGCTGCGGGACGGCGGCTACGACGTGGCCGACTACCGCTCGGTCGATCCCCGTTACGGCACCATGGCCGACTTCGAGCAGCTGATCGACGAGGTCCACAACCGCGGCATGCGCATCACGATCGACCTCGTAATGAACCACACGAGCGACCAGCACCCCTGGTTCCAGGCGTCTCGCCACGACCGCAACGGGCCGTACGGCGACTACTACGTGTGGTCGGACACGAACGACAAGTGGACCGATGCGCGCGTGATCTTCACCGACGTGGAGACCACCAACTGGGCGTGGGATCCGGTGCGCGAGCAGTACTTCTGGCACCGCTTCTACTCGCACCAGCCGGACCTGAACTTCGAGAACCCCGCGGTGCGCAAGGAGATGCTTGACGTCGCGAGCTTCTGGCTCGCGAAGGGCATCGACGGCTTCCGCCTCGACGCGGTGCCGTACCTGTTCGAGGACGACGGCAACGCGGGAGAGAACGACCCCCGCACCCACGCGTTCCTGCGGGAGCTGCGCGCGCTCGTGGATCGCGAGGCTCCCGGAGCGGTGCTGCTCGCGGAGGCGAATCAGCCGCCACACGAGGCCGCGGAGTACTTCGGCACCGACGAGGAGCCCGAGTGCCACATGTGCTTCCACTTCCCCGTCATGCCGCGCATCTTCTACTCGATCAAGGCCGAGGACGCGACGCATCTTCGCGCCGTCCTCCACGACACCCCCCGTGCCGCCAGCCAACGGCCAGTGGTCAACCTTCCTGCGCAACCACGACGAGCTGACGCTCGAGATGGTCACTCCCGAGGAGCGGCACCAGATGCTCGAGTGGTACGCGCCGCACCCGCAGATGAAGGCCCACTCGGGCATCCGCCGCAGGCTTGCCCCTCTGTTGGGCAACTCCCGCCACGCCCTAGAGCTCGCCCACGCGCTGATCCTGAGCCTGCCCGGAACGCCGTGCCTGTACTACGGCGACGAGATCGCGATGGGAGACAATGTCTGGCTGCCGGACCGCGACTCCGTCCGCACCCCCATGCAGTGGACCCCGGATCGCAATGCCGGCTTCAGCGACGCCGACCCCGGCGCGCTGTACCTGCCGATCGTGCAGTCGCTCGTGCACCACTACAACGGCGTCAACGTGGAGTCGTCGCTCGCGCAGGACACGTCGCTCCTGTTCTGGCTGCGGCGGCAACTCGCTGCCCGCGCGCAGCACCCCGCGTTCAGCGATGGCGGCTATGAGGACGTCCCGTGCGACAGCCCGTCAGTATTCTCATTTCTTAGAACACATCCGGAGGAGTCGGTGCTGGTCGCGATGAACTTCTCGTCGCGGCAGGCATCCGGCCTGCTTTCTCTGCCGGAACATGCGGGAAGGAAGGTGAGCACGATCGTGCACAAGACGCCCTTCCAGGACGTGTCGGAAGATGGCACGCTCCGGCTGACATTTGCCCCGCACTCCTTCTACTGGTTGGTGGTGCGCCGTGGCTAGTGTCGAAAAGTCGGTCCTCGCGGAGGTCGCCGCCGGCACCTTCTACCAGCCGCACTCCATCCTGGGCCCGCATGTGGCCGACGGGGTTGTCACCATTCGCGTGCTGCGTCCCCTCGCTTCTGCGGTCACCATCGAGACGCTTGACGGAAAGTACCCCGCTACGCACGAGCACCACGGGGTCTGGGTTGCCGAGCTGCCGGGCACGGACGCCCCCGACTACCGCCTGCACGTCACCTACGACGCGGAGCCGGTGACGATGGACGATCCCTACCGCTTCTTGCCCACGCTCGGCGAGCTGGACCTGCACCTCATCCGCGAGGGGCGCCACGAGCGGCTGTGGGAGGTGCTCGGCGCGAACATCAAGCGCTACCCCTCCGTGCTCGGCGACGTCACGGGCACCGCCTTCGCGGTGTGGGCCCCCAACGCGCGCGCGGTGCGCATCGTGGGCGACTTCAACATGTGGCAGGGCGCGAGCCACGCCATGCGGTCGCTCGGTGCCTCCGGCGTGTGGGAGCTGTTCGTCCCGAGCATCGGCCCTGGCACCACCTACAAATTCGAGATCCTCGGCAAGGACGGGCGGTGGCGTCAGAAGGCCGACCCCATGGCCAAGTCCGCCGAGCGCCCACCGCAGACGGCGTCGGTCGTCACCGAGTCTGCGTACACGTGGGGCGACGGCGCGTGGATGGAGGACCGGCCCCACCACCAGCCGCACCAAGCGCCCATGAGCGTCTACGAGGTGCACCTGGGATCGTGGCGGCAGGGGCTGTCGTATCGCGACCTAGCGCGCGAGCTCGTCGCGTACGTCAAGGAGCTGAACTTCACGCACGTGGAGTTCATGCCGGTCATGGAGCACCCGTTCGGCGGGTCCTGGGGCTACCAGGTGTCGTCCTACTACGCGCCCACCTCCCGGTTCGGGTCTCCGGACGACTTCCGCTTCCTCGTCGACTCGCTGCACCAGGCGGGAATCGGCGTGCTCCTCGACTGGGTGCCCGGACACTTCCCCAAGGACGAGTGGGCGCTCGGGCGCTTCGACGGGACTCCCCTGTACGAGCACCCGGACCCGCTGCGAGGAGAGCAGCCGGACTGGGGGACGTTCATCTTCGACTTCGGCCGGCCGGAGGTCCACAACTTCCTCGTGGCGAACGCCTCGTACTGGCTGGATGAGTTCCACGCTGACGGCCTGCGCGTCGACGCGGTCGCGTCCATGCTCTACCTCGACTACTCGCGCGAGGCCGGGCAGTGGCGCCCGAACGTGCACGGCGGCCGCGAGAACCTCGACGCGATCGCGTTCCTCCAGGAGGCCAACGCGGTCGCGTACCGCGCGAATGCGGGCATCGTGATGGTCGCCGAGGAGTCAACGGCATGGCCGGGCGTCACCGCGCCAACCAACGCCGGCGGGCTCGGGTTCGGCCTCAAGTGGAACATGGGCTGGATGAACGACACCCTGCGCTACATGCAGGAAGCCCCGATCAACCGCTCCTACCACCACCACACCTTGACCTTCTCGCTGATGTACGCCTTCTCCGAGCAGTTCATGCTGCCCATCAGCCACGACGAGGTGGTGCACGGCAAGGGCTCTCTCATGGACCGCATGCCCGGCGACCACTGGCAGAAGGTCGCGGGTGTGCGCGCGCTGCTCGCCTATCAGTGGACGCACCCCGGCAAGCAGCTGCTGTTCATGGGCTGCGAGATCGGCCAGGAGGCCGAGTGGTCCGAGGGGCGGTCTCTCGACTGGTGGCACCTCGACGACGGCCTACACGTTGGCCTCAAGGACCTGACGCGGGACCTGAACGCGCTCTATCGCTCCACCCCCGCCCTGTGGGAGCGCGACAGCGACCCAGGCGGCTTCCAGTGGATCGACGCGGAGGACGCAGAGCACAACGTGCTCGCCTTCGTCCGCTACGACTCGGCAGGGTCGCCCGTTGTGATCGCCGTGAACTTCGCTGGAGTGCCGCACGAGGGGTACCGACTTGGCCTGCCGCGCGCGGGAGCGTGGGACGAGGTACTCAACACCGACTCCGAGATCTACGGCGGATCAGGCGTTGGCAACATGGGCCGAGTCGAGGCGACGGCAAAGGGTGGAAGGGCCAGCCCGCGGCGGCGACGCTGCGCCTGCCCCCGCTCGGCGCCGTCATCCTGCGGCCGTCGGCCTAAGCCGCGACAGCGTCGGGCCCTCCTAGTACAGGGCCGCCGCCAGCGCGCGCCGGGCGGCGACCACTCGAGGGTCCTCGGCGCCGACGATGTCGAAGAGCTCCACGAGGCGCTCACGGACGGCGTCCCGCTCGTCACCGCTCGTGCCCCGGACCACGTCGATGAGCCGCGCGAACGCGTCCTCCACCGCCCCACCGAGCACGTCGAGGTCGGCAACGGCGAGCTGCGCGGCCACGCTGTCGGCATCAGACTTCCCGCCCGACGCCGCGGCGGCCGAGCGCACGACCTGGGGATCCGCGTCGTGAGTCCGCGACATGAGGCGCACCTGCGCGAGCCCGGCCTTCGCCTCCGCGTCCCGCGGGTTCTCCTTGAGCGCCTTCTCGTACGCCGAGATCGCGGCGGGAAGGTCGTCGCGCTCGATCGCGTCGTACGCCTCCTGGTGGAGCGGCGGGAGCGGCGGCTCAACGGGCTCCGCCTCTGCAGGGGCACCGCTCACGGCGAGACCCGCCTCGCGCGCCACCTGCAGCAGCTGCTGGATGACGCCACGCAGCTGCTCGTCGTCGGCTGAGCCCTGGAACATGGGCGCGGGACGCCCCCGAGGAGCGCAACGACGGTGGGCACCGCGTTGACCTGCAGCGCCTGCGCGATCGCAGGCTGGGCGTCCACGTCGCACACGCCAACGGGGATGTCGCCGCCCTCGTCCGCGCTCACCTTGGCGAGCCGGGCGGCAAGGTCGTTCGACGCGGGCGAGGCCGCGGCCACGAACACGATGAGCACCGGAACCTGAAGCGACCGCTGCGCGAACTCCTGGAGCGATTGCTCCGTGATCTCGATGGTGCCGGAAGGCGGCCCCCGTTCCGAGCGTCGGGCCTGCGCGGCGAGCGCGGCGAGGTCTATGGCGCCTCGCACAGGGGGAATGCTCACTTAGGGCTCACTTTCACGAGGTTGTGGTCTGCCGCGACCACGCCGGGGTTGGAGCCGACGGCGGGTCCAGGGAGGTAAAGCACGATGAAGTCGCGGTACGTGTGCACCACCTGCGTCGTCAGCTTGCCGCCGGTGAGCAGCGCCTTGTCCGCCGCGGGCACGGAGACCTTCGCTCCCTTCACCTTGAACGTCGACTGGATCGTCAGCGGCGAGAACACGAGCGCGCCGCCGTCGGCGGTCTGGAGCACGTACGCCCCGCTCTCGTCGTAGGTGATCGTGTCCGTGTAGGAGCCCTTCGCCTTCTTCGCGGCCGCGGTGAGCACCTTGCGGGCGGTGAACAGCTGATCGCGATACGTGTCAGGGGCGAAGTCGTCGTTGAACTCGCTCTCGGTCCCCTGCTGCAGCAGCGTCACGTAGTTCTTAAGGGCCTCACCGGGTGTGGGCGACATGTCGGGGTCGTCGAGCGCGAGCTGCGCGGCTCCCGTCGCGGGACCGGCCATCGCGGGCAGGGTGGCCCCGGGGATCATGTGCGCCCAGGCGCGCAGCTGGTAGTCGACGTCCACCGAGTCCTGAATCCACAGCATCACCACGGGGGTGAGGTCCTCGGCCGGCTGCTCGCTCACGGCGACGAGCACGCGCGGCCACGTGTCGGCGGCGGAGACGTACACGGCCTGCGCGTCGGCCGGAAGCACGTCGGGGACGGTCTTCGCGTCGGCCTTCTCCTGCTTGTACTCTGCCGCGCGCACCGTCTTTGCATCTCCGCCAACGCGGTTGGTGAGCAGGGAGGCGTCCTTGGCGGCGTCGGCCGTAGCGAGTTCGGCGAACGTCTCCGGAAGGATGCGCTCGGCCTGCGAGTCGACGACGGCGGCCGCCTCCGAGGGCGACGGCGCGGCCGAGACCTCCGGCACCGGAGGGGTGCAGGCACTGACGCCCAGGGCGACGGCGAGGGCAGCGGCTATGGCAACGGTTCGTCTCATGACTGCTCCTCCTCTCGCTCGTCCTTGGCAGGTGGTTCGAACGCCGACGCCGGCGGCACGGGGGTCTCCGGTGGCGTCTGCGGCGATGACTGGCCGGGACGCGAGATCGCGATCATCGGCGTCGGTTCGCTCGGTGCCGACGGCTCGGCGACCACGGGAATCGGGCCGGTCGTGGGCTCCGCGGGGATCTCGACCACGGGGATGGCGGCGCCGGCCTGCCGACGCGCGCGCCGACTGCCCGGCCTTGGCTCCTCCTTGCCCGAGCCGATGCCGGACCGGTGCGCGAGCCACTCCTCGCCCTTGGTCTGCGCGGGCCGCACGTCGATGAACAGCGCGATCAGCGCGATCAGGCCAAGAATCGCGAGCGCGGCTCCCCACCAGAGGATCTGCGTGATCCAGTCGTCGTCGATCGTGCGCGGAATCGTGATCGATGCGTTGGTGAGCTTCGTGTCGCCGAGCGCCTCCACCACGAGCGTTAGCCCCGCGGGGACCTTCGCCGTCTCGATCGTGTACGTCGCGTCGCTTTGCGCCGTCTCGCGCCAGATGTCCTGGGAACCAAGCGGCGTAGGCCCGACGCTGGGGCTGGGGCTAGCGCTCGGGCTTACCGAGGCGGTTGGGCTTGCCGACGGCGACGCGCTCGGCGAGGAGCTGGGCGAGTTGCTTGCGGAGGCGCTTGCGGACGGGATCGGCGAAACCGACGGCACCACCGCGGCGGGAGCATCGTCGTACGTGAGGCTCTCCCAGTCGGAGATACCCGTCAGCGTGATCGCGCCACGGCCCTCGGTCCAGGCATCGACGTCCTGCGTGCGCGCCGTGTGCGTCGCATAGGCGCCGCTCGTCGCCACGGTGAGCACAGCGTCGGGGGAAATCGCGAGAACCTCAGGGGGCACCACGAGGACCGTCGTATCGAGGCTCGCACTCGGTGAGCCGATAGCGGCGGGCTTGACCTGGTTGGCGATGACTCCCACCACCAGCAAGATCACGCCGAGCACGCCGGCAATGAGGCCGGCTGTCCGCAACGTCACAGGTAGATCTCCTTACATTCGTCAAGACACTCTAGGAGTAACGCTCGAACAGGGCCAACCGTCACTTTGTTCCTCCTCCTGGCGCGCACTACCCTGTTACCGGCGCCCTTCGCGGCGTTACTTAAGGAGCGCGCATGTCCGAAGAGAACCTTGCCTTCCCCGTCACGATGAGGGGCTACGACCGTGATGCGGTCGCAGCGCACATCGCTCGACTCGAGGCGGACGTGGCGAGCGCCAAGAAGGCGGCTGCGGAGAATGCCGAGAAGGCTCAGAGCGCAGCGAAGGCGCTCGAGGACGCCAACAAGGCGCTCGGCGAGGCGGAGAAGCCCACGTACAAGGGCCTCGGCGCGCGCGTCGAGAACCTGCTGCGGTCCGCCGAGGAGCAGTCGTCCGACGTTCTCGCCCGCGCCACGACGCACGCGCAGGACACGGTCGCGCGCGCGACTGTCGCGGCGCAGCAGCTGCGCGCCCGCGCCGACAATGAGGTCGCCGAGATCCTCGCGCAGAGCCGTCGCGAGGCCGATGAGATCAAGACCCAGGCCGAGAACGCGGCCGCCGCCCTCAAGGAAGCGAGCGAGCGCCAGGCCCAAGAGACCCTCGAGCGAGCCAAGCGCGAGGCCGAGCGGAACGCCCAGAACGCCGACGCCGAGATCTCCGACAAGAAGGCAACGGCCGAGCGCGAGCTCCACACGCTACGGGCGAGCACAGAGCGCGAGACGACAGAGGCCCTCGTGACGAGCCAGCGAGAGGCTCAGGAGCGCGTGGAGGCCGCGCGCGCGGAGGCGGAGCGCCTCGTCGCCGAGGCCACCGAGAACGCGAACGCGCTGCAGTCCGAGGCCGAGGCGATTCTGGGCGCGGCCCACAGCGAGGCGGAGACGCTGTCCGCGTCGACCCAGGCGGAGGCGACGCGCCTCACCAGCGAGGCGGAGCGTCGGCTCTCGGAGGCGCGAGACCACGCGGACGAGCTCCTCAAGAACGCGGAGGCGGACGCGGCGAAGATCCGCACACTGGCGGAGGCCGAGGCCGCGGACCTGCGGTCGACCGCGGACGCCGAGGCGACCCGCCTGCGCGCCGACAGCGCGGAGGCCTTCGCTGCCGCCGAGGAGGAGGTCGCGGAGATGCGCGCCTCTGCCGCGGCCCAGGTGGACCAGGAGCGCGCCGCGCACGACGCCGTGATCAAGCAGGAGCGCCAACGCAGCGCGAGCGAGATCGCCAAGGCGCGCGCCGCGCACGACGCGCTGATCGCCGAATCCCGTCAGGACCACGAGTCACAGCTCGCGCAGGAGCGCAAGGAGCACGACGCACGCATCGCGCAGGAGCGCGGCGAGCACGAGACGGCTATCGCAGACGAGCGCGCGGCTCACGAGGCGCGGATCGCCCAGGAGCGCCAGGAGCACGACGAGCTCATTGCGGGTCAGCGCGCGGCCACGGCCGCCGCGCTCGCGCAAGCGAACACGGACATCGCCAAGGCCAAGGCGGAGCACGAGGCGACCATCGCGTCGGCCCGCGAGGCGCATGAGGCCCAGATCGCGAACGAGCGCAGGGAGCACGACGCTCTCGTCGCCTCTCAGCGTTCCGACGCGTCCGCGGCGCTCAAGCAGGCCAAGCGGGATGCGCAAGAGCTGCGCGCGCAGGTCGACGCCGAGGTTGCGGAGCTCCGCGACGCGGCGGCGCGCGAGACCGGCGAACTGCGCGCGAGCGCGGAGGCCGACACCGCCGCCCTGCGTGCGGAGACGGACGAGACGGTCGCCGGCCTCAAGGCCAAGGCGACCGCCGCGTTCGAGGCCGCCACGGCCACGGCGGCTCGCGTTCGCTCGGACGCCGAGCGCGACGGGGCTGCGGCACTCGAGGCCGCTCGCGAGGAGGCCACCGCGCACCTCGTGGAGGCGCGAGAGGCCGCCGCTAGCGAGCGCTCCGCCGCCGCCGCGGAGGCGGAGGCCGTCAAGGAGGAGGCGCGTCGCGCCCGCGAGGACCTCCAGATGGAGATTGCCAAGAAGCGCGAGGACGCGGAGCGCGAGCTCACCCGCCGCAACCAAGAGGTGCAGGCGGAGATGCAGGCTCTCGTCGCCGACGCCCAGGCGCGCGCAGAGGAGGCGGAGGAGCGGCTCGCCGCGACGCTCGAGCGGGCCGAGGTGGTGCGCCGCGAGTCCGAGGTCCACTCGCAGACGCTGCTGTCGAACGCGCGCAACAACGCGGACGAGATCGTCTCCGAGTCCCGCGTTCACGCGGAGGGCATCATCTCCGAGGCCGTCGCCGACGCCGAGCGGGAGCGCACGAACGCGCAGAAGGAGGTCGAGGAGCTCAACCGTCAGCGCGAGTCCATCACCGGCTACCTCGACGACCTTCGCTCGCTCCTGTCGAACGACCCCATCGGCAACCTCGCGGCCGCGGCGAAGCTCAAGGCGCCGGAGATCGCCGAGGAGCCTGCCGAGCAGCAGTGATTGAACTGCAGTGACGGACAACCCGCACCTCCGCAAGGCGCAGGCGATGGCCCGCGCCCGCGATGCGGAGGTCGCGAAGGCCAGGGTTCTCGTGGAGCAGTTCGCCCGCGACGCGATCGCGGCCGGGCTGCGCCCCGAGCGCCTCACCGCACGGGCATACAACGGATCTACCAGGTATAAGACCCAGATCACCGGCTGGTATCTCAAGCGCGATCGCTCGCTTGGCGTCTCGACGGACGGCGTGTTCTACGTGCTGTCCACGGCCGGCGGATTCGGCGCGCGACTCAAGGGCGTCACCGTCGAGCCCGGAGAGCCCATGCTCGAGCTCGGTCGCGGGGCGCGCGACGGCGAGTCAATGCCGCTCACGGACGCCCTCGCGGGCCGCCTCGCCGCCGGGAACGACTGGCGGGCCGCTTAGCCGACCGTAGCGAACTCGACCTTCGCTCCCTCGGCGCCGGCAGCGTCGGCCCGCGTGAGGCGCACCGATTGGCGCTCCCCCACCTTGATGTCGCCGGCGCACGCGGCGACGACCGCGGGCTCCTCAAGCTGGATGGTCCTGTCGTCCAGTCCCACGGCGTTGAAGGTCTCGCCGACGTGCGGCGCGAGCACCGCGGCCTCCACCGCGTCGATGCACTCGCGATCGACGGCCGACGCTGTGCGCGCCCCCGCGGTCAGCGCGGACGCCAACGTGGGCAACGCCGCGTGCACCCATGCGGGAACGGGCTGCCGGGCGCAGTGTGCGAGACACACCTCGGTGCCGTAGCGATCGACGAGTCGCCGCAGCGGGGCGGTGACGTGGGCGTACGGGCGCGCGAGCGCGCCGTGAGTGGTGTGTTCGGGAACAGGGAGCCCCGGTACGTCGAACGGCTCCCACGCCGCGCCGCGGAACAGTCGCGTGGCCTGCGTGAGGAACGCCGCGGCCCTCGGCGATTCGGGGTCGAGGGTCTTGAGCACCTCTCCATAGGTCATGCCCGCCGGCCATGCCACGCCGATAGCGAGCGCCTGCCTGCGCAATCGCTCCTCGTCCTGCGCAGCCGCGGGCGGCATGGTGCGCAGCACGCCAACGCCCGCCTCGAGCATGATCCGGGCCGCTGCCTCTCCTGTCAGCAGTGAGACCTGCGCGTTGTCGTCCTCGATGCCGGTCGCGGCGCGGAACACCAGGCGCAGCTCCCCTCCCTCCGAATCCACCTCTTGGCTGGGCTTCGGGAGCGTCACGCCGCCTGCGAGCCGCACGTGCTCTCGGCGCGCGTCGCCAAGTGCCCGCATCGCGGCCACGAGCGGCTTCGCGTCCTCCGGCGGCGCGCCGCGCAACTCGTCGTACGAGTACTGCCTCCGCGAGGACACCCAAGCGCGCTCGACCCGGGCATCGCCGAGCGCCCCGTCGGCGCGCACGGAGATGGTCCACAGCGCGGCCTTGGTGCGTTGCCCCGGCAGCAGCGAGGCGAAGCCCTCGGACATCCCGGGCGGGTGGAGGCCAACACGCATGTCTGGGCAGTAGATGGTCTCCCCGCGCGACCACGTGTCGCGATCGAGGGCGCCGCCCGGGGAGACGTGAGCGCCGACGTCGGCTATCGCGTAGTGCACGAGCCACCCGGTCCCGTCCGCCTCCACGGCGAGCGCCTGGTCGAGGTCGCGCGAGCCAGGTGGATCGATCGTGACGAGCTCCAGGTCCGTTCGGTCCGCGCGCTCCCCTCGCACGTGCGCCAGTTCGCCCGACGCTGCGCCCGCCTCTCGCGCCTCGCTCACCGCGTCGTCAGGGTAGTTCTCGTTCACGCCGTGGCGCGCGCGGATCGCGCGGAAGGTGGGCTCGAGGGGCTCGAGCGGCACGCGGGCGACGAGGCGGCGGCGAGTCATGACGGGTCCTTAAGCGAACAGCGGCGCGAGGGCCCGCGCCACCGCGTGAGGGTCCTCGAAGGCCGCAAGGTGGCCGATACCAGGAAGGACAATGAGTTCTACCCCGAGAGCGGCGGCCATCGCCTCGGCGTCCGAGCGTGGCACCAGGGCGTCGTTCTCGCCGATGATCACCACCGCGGGCGCATCGACGGAACGCAGTACCTCGGTGCGATCCGGGCGCGCCGCCATCGCGCGCTGACCCCACGCGATGCCGGCCCCGGAGTGCGCCGCAACGTTCTCAGTAATCGCACTCACTAGGGTTTCGCGCTCGTCCCCCTGGGTGCCGATCAGGTCCTCGGCGACCAGCCGGGGGTTGGGATGCCGCCCGGCCTCCTCGACGGTCTTCGCGATCTCGAGCCGCTTCGCCGCGGCCTCAGGGGTGTCCGCCACAGACTTGGTGCCGATGAGCCCCAAGCCGGCCACGGCTGTCGGCTCTCGCTCGGCGACCGCCATGGCTACGTAGCCGCCCATCGACGAGCCGACCCAGATCGCCGCCTCGTGACCCGTGGCCTCGCGCATCGCGACGACGGCGGCGTCGGCGATGAGCTCGAGCGAGGGTTCCTCGTGGGTCATCGGCATCTCGCCGATGCCGGGAATGTCGAAGGCGATGATGTCGAAGTCCGCGGCATCGCCCGTGAAGACACCGATGAGCCCCTCCCACTGGCTACGGTCCACGGGGAAGGCATTCAGGAGGACGAGGGGCGTGCCGTTTGGAGGAGTGGTCACGGCTCTATTCGACCACGGACGCGTCCACGTGGGTGGGCAGCGGCGCCTTCTGGGGCGCGACCACGGCCACGATCTCGTCCAGCACGCGGCGCACGTAGGGCTCGCCCACCCACAGGTGCTTAGCGCCATCGACCCCGATCACGGTGGCCTGGGTGAGGGGCGCGAAGGCCTCCCGGGCGGCCTCGGGCCGCAGGTAGTCGTCAAACTCGGGCACCAGCACGGTCACGGGCTTGCCCGACGCCGCCCACGCCTTGAGGTCCTCCTCGCCCGCGCGGTGCAGGGGCGGCGAGAGCAGAATGGCGCCCTCTACATCGAGGCTCGCTCCGTGCATGAGCGCGAGCTCGGTGCCGAAGCTCCAGCCGACGAGCCACCGGTTCGGAAGGTCATGCGTGACCGCGTAGTCAACGGCCGCGCGGACGTCCGCCGCCTCCGGCAGCCCTCCCCCAAACTCCCCTGCACTGGTTCCGCGCGGCGAGTGCGTGCC
This sequence comes from Demequina sp., assembly GCA_024707205.1. Classification (NCBI taxonomy): domain Bacteria; kingdom Bacillati; phylum Actinomycetota; class Actinomycetes; order Micrococcales; family Demequinaceae; genus Demequina; species Demequina sp. The sequence goes on along the minus strand of JANQAD010000001.1, from coordinate 1,755,022 downwards.
GCGCGTGTTGAACCGCAGCACCGCGATGTTCGCGAGGTACGGGAGCCGCCAGGAGGCCTTGCGGTAGACGTGAGAGTCCATGAATCCGCCGTGCGTGGGCAGCGGGTGAAGCGTGATGAGCGTCGCCTCGATGGGGCCGCTGACCGGCGTCGCCAGCTCGCCGACGAGCGTGAGGCCGTCCTCGGTGCGCAGCTCGATCTCGTCGCGGTGTGCGGGGAGCACGGTCATGGAGCGGAGCTCTGCGTCGCCCAACTCAACCCCTGCCACACTCAACCCCTGCCAAAGGCGCGCCAGCAGCCGGAGTGCCAATGGCGTCGGGCCTGCGCCGCTGCGTCCTCACCCAGGATGTGCTCCACCGGCCACGCCACGATGTGCTGCGTCTCCCCTGTTATTTCGCGGTTGCACCCTGGGCAGATATAGGTCTTGTCCGTGGGCCTTGGCGTGGCCACGTAGTACTGCTCGCCCCGCGGCCCCGTCTCGACGCGTGCGGCGCCGCCCAGGGCACGGTCGGCGTCGAACTCCTCGTGCGGCTTGCCGTAGGGGCGCTTGTTGGATCGGCGACCGGAGGGCATGGTGACCATTTTAGGCGCGCCCCACCCCGTCAGCTCCGCACGGATGGTGTGACTCGTGTGACTCAAAACCACGGATCCAGCCTGATCTGAGTCCCAACCGTCACTACAGTCACACGTTCCGTGCGGAGCCCGCGAGGGGTGCGGACACGTGGCCGGCGAGTGCGCCTAGAAGCTGCGCGGCGGCGTCTCCACGAGCGACTCGATCGCGTCCACCGGCGTGAGAGCGCGCCGCGCTATGGTCTCGCGGTACCAGTACGCGGAGTCCTTCCACGTGCGCGCCTGCGTGTCGTAGTCCACGCGCAGCATGCCGAAGCGCTTGGAGTAGCCCCAGCCCCACTCGAAGTTGTCCATGAGGCTCCACGCCATGTAGCCGCGGATGTCTGCGCCCTCGGCGCGCGCGAGCTGCAGCGCCGCCAGGTGATCGTGGAGGTAGGTGTAGCGGTCGACGTCGCGGATGCGCCCATCCTCGCTCACCTCGTCGGGCCAGGAGGCGCCGTTCTCGGTGACGATCATCGGCACCCCAAGCTCGCGCCACACGCGCAGCAGGTGCGCGTGGAAGCCGCTCGGGTCCACGTTCCAGCCCATCGTGGTGCGCTTGCCGATGAGCGGCATGAACTCCACGTGGTCCGCGCCGGGCCAGCAGCTGAAGCGCGTGGTCTTGTGCCCGTCCTGGCCCGTGTCGTGGCGCGGGCCGTCGTTGTGCCGCACCGAGTGGCTCGAGTAGTAGTTCACGCCGATCTCGTCGACGGTGCCCTTGATGGCGTCGAGGTCGCCCTCGTGCACAAAGGACCAGTCGGTGATGCTGCCCGACGCTGCCAGCAGGTTCTCCGGGTACGTCCCCTTGGCGAGCGGCTCAAGGAAGACGCGATTCGCGAGCGAGTCGATGAGCTGGGCGGCCTCAAGATCCTTGGGGTCGGCCACGTTCCACGGGCGCGGCAGGTGCGAGTTCAGCACGATGCTGACCTTGGCGTTGGGCGCGACCTCCTTGATGGCCCGGTAGGCGAGGCCGTGGGCGAGGTTGAGGTGGTGCGCGGCCGCGAGCGAGTCCGCGTGGTCGCTGCGGCCGGGAGCGTGGGCCCCGGAGCCGTAGCCGAGGAACGCCGTGCACCACGGCTCGTTGAACGTGGTCCAGTGGCGGATGCGGTCACCGAACTCGGCCGCGCACGCGCGCGCGTACGCCACGAACGCGTCCACCGTGCTGCGATCCGGCCAGCCGCCGTTGTCCTCCTGCCACTGGGGCAGATCCCAGTGGTAGAGGGTGACGATGGGCTCGATGCTGTGCTTCTCGAGCTCGTCGAGGATGCGGTGGTAGAAGGCGAAGCCCTCGGTGTTGAACTGAACTGCAGCGTTGAAGCCGCCGGCAGCGTCGGGCTGAATGCGCGGCCAGGCGAGCGAGAAGCGATAGGCGGTGAGGCCGATCTCAGCCATCGCCGCGATGTCGTCCGCGTAGCGGTGGAAGTGATCGCACGCGACGTCGCCGGTGTCGCCGTCGAGCGTGCGGCCGGGCGTGTGGCTGAAGGTGTCCCAGATGGACGGTCCGCGGCCGCCCTCGTGGACGGCGCCCTCGATCTGGTAGGACGCCGTTGAGGCGCCAAAGAGGAAGTCTGTGGGGAAGGTCATGCGGGGTAGCCTACCGCCCGGTAGGCGTGCGTGCGAAACGTTTCTACATCCGCTGGAACTCGTCGCGGTCGTGCTTGCCCTCGACGTAGTCGAAGACGTTCGGCAGCGGGCCGCGCTCGATCAGGATGGTCCACCGAATGCCGCTCGCGAGCACCCGCCGGCCCACGATGGAGCTGATCGCTCCCAGCAGCGGCGTGGCCCACGCGAAGCCGGTGAAGGACGCGTGGTTCCAGAAGTCGAGCTGCCCGCTGGTGTTGTATGCCTGGACGGCGACGAGCGAGAGCATCGCGAGCAGCCACAGCCCTATCGCCCCTGCTACCGCGTACACCGTGTAGTGGACCCAGGTGCGAGTGTCGTGGCGCAGCAAGTGCAGCAGGCCAAAGCTCATGAGCGCCCAGAGGGTCGCGAAGATGCCCAGAATCGCGGGCCCGACGACGTAGCCGCCCATCGTCAGCGTCTGCATCGCGGCGCCGAACGGCTGGGTGGTGAAGTAGATGATCCCGAACGGGATGAGGCTCGCGGCCCCAGCGCGCCAGTGCACGCCGAACTGCGCGTAGAGGAAGGCTCCCTCTTCAAACTGAGGTACCGACCTGCGCAAAGGCTTGAGGTTGTTGGCCACGCCTCAAGGGTACGCCGTCTGGGGCGCCCCTAAGCGGGCAGCCCGTAGTTCTGGCGGAAGCTCGTCGATTCGTACTCGGTGCGGAACCGGCCGCGGTTCTGGAGCTCCGCGATCACGTCCTTGAAGCGCTCCACGCCGAACGGCTGCACGTGCGCGTTGACGTTGAAGCCGTCGCCAACGCCGGTGTCGTGCCACTCGATGATCGTGTCCGCGATCTGCTCCGGCGTGCCGAAGATCGTGCGTTGCCCGCGCGTGAGGTTGTGGTGCACCAGCTGCTTGACGGTGAAATTGTTCGCCTGCGCCACGCCGCCGATGTCGTTGCGTCGGTAGTTGATGACGTCGTCGTCGGAAGGGATGGTCTCGAACAGCTCAACCGGCAGCGGCTGGTGGGGGTCCAGCTCCTCGGCCGGCAGTCCCACCTGGTTTGCGAGGTGGTTGACGAGGTAATCGAGGTCCATGAGCTCGTCCACCTCGGCCTTGTGCTGGCGCGCCTCCTCCTCGGTGTCGCCCACCACCGCATAGAGGCCGGGGAGCACCAGCAGGTGGTCGGGATTGCGCCCGAACCTCGCCGCGTGGTCCTTGACCTCGGCGTAGAACTTGCGGTCGGCCTCGAGGTGCGGCTGGGAGGTGAAGAGGGCGTCGGCGTACTTGGCGCCGAACTCGCGGCTGCGCGGCGAGATTCCCGCCTGGAACAGCACGGGGCGCTCGCCCTCGTAGCGGCCGCGCATCTGCAGCACGCCGGTGGAGCTGTAGTACTTGCCGTGGGCGTCGATGGGGTGGGTGAGCGCGGGGTCGATGTAAATGTCGTGCTCTTTGTTCGCGGTGATCGCCTCGTCGGGCAGCGAGTCCCACAGCCCGGTCACGATCTCGACGAACTCCGTGGCCTTCTCGTAGCGCGTCTCGCGGTCCAGCTTCGAGTCCAAGGGCTTGCCGAGCGCGTAGAGCGTCTCGTCGTCCTGGCTGGTGACGATGTTCCAGCCCGCGCGCCCCTTGCTGACCTGGTGCAGGCTCGCAATGGAGCGCGCAACGAGATAGGGGTCGCCGTGGATGGACGACGCTGTTGAGATCAGTCCCAGATGCTTGGTTTCCATGGCGATCGCCGCGAGCAGCACGGCGGGGTCGAGCCCGCGGCGCGGCTTGCGCAGGAAGATGTTGCCGAGCGAACCCGGGGTGTCGGGAAGGAAGATCGCGTCGAACAGGGCCGACTCCGCGAGTTTCGCGTACTCGATCTGGTGGTCGATGTCGTCGACGAGCTTGGTGGGGTCCTCGAAGGTCTTCCAGCCAGCGTCGTGCCTGCCGGAGGTGTGGAAGATCAAGTTCAGACGAATCTGCTTATTCACCCTGGAATTCTCCTGAAGTCTTGGTGCCCCGGCGGCCACTGGCCCCGCGCAATTCTATCCCTGCCTGCGCGTCGGGCCTGGGTGCCGCGGCGCGCCTCAGAACAGCCGCTTGTCCGCGTCGTCCTCGCCCTTCATCGCCTCGTAGTCCAGCACGATGCAGCGGATGCCGCGGTCCTCCGCGAGCACCCGCGCCTGGGGCTTGATCTCCTGGGCCGCGAACACGCCGGCGACCGGCGCCAAGAGCGGATCGCGGTTGAGCAGCTCCAGATACCGGGTCAGCTGCTCCACGCCGTCGATGTCCCCACGGCGCTTGATCTCGACGGCCACGGAGGCTCCCCCAGAGTCGCGCGCCATGATGTCCACCGGCCCGATGGCGGTGGGGAACTCGCGGCGGACAAGGGTGTGCCCAGCGCCGAGCAGCGTGATCTGCTCCGCGAGCAGCACCTGCAGGTGCGCCTCCACGCCGTCCTTGATGAGGCCCGGGTCCACGCCGAGCTCGTGCTCGGTATCGGAAAGCACCTGGTAGAGCTCGATTTCGAGGCGATCGTCTGTCTTGTCGTGCTGAACCACCCACACGGCCGTGACGCCGCGAGAACCCGCCTCAGCGTCGGGCACTGCGGTGCGGAAGGTGCACGGCGGGCTCATCCAATTGAGGGGCTTGTAGGAGCCGCCGTCGGAGTGAAGCAGCACCGAGCCGTCCGCCTTGACCATGATGGCGCGCGTGGCGAGGGGCAGGTGCGCGTTGAGCCTGCCGGTGTAGCGGGCCTCGCACTGGGCGATGACCACTCTCACGCGTTACTCCGCCGAAGGCGTGTCGAGCTCCACGGGCTCCGCGACGATCGTGATGACGTTGTGGTCGAAGGACACGAAGCCGCCCTGGATCTCCACGCTCGTGTCCCCCGCAGCGCCGTGCACGCGCACAACCCCCGGCCGCAGCACTGACAGCACGGGCTCGTGGTTGGCGAGGAAGCCGAGGTCTCCCTCGACCGAGGGTGCGATGACGCGGTCCGCCGTCCCGGACCACAGCACGCGGTCCGGGCCGACGATGTCGACGGTGAGGGCGTCGGCCATGGCTTAGCCGATCTCCTTCTGGATGCGATCCCAGTTCTTCTCGAGGTCCTCGATACCACCGATGTTGAAGAAGGCCTGCTCGGACACGTGGTCGTACTTGCCGTTCACGATGCCGGCGAAGGCCTCGATCGTCTCGGAGAGCGGGACGGTGGAGCCGGGCACGTTGGTGAACTGCGTGGCCATGTAGGTGTTCTGCGAGAGGAACTGCTGGATCTTGCGGGCGCGGGCCACGATGATCTTGTCCTCTTCGGAGAGCTCGTCAACACCGAGGATCGCGATGATGTCCTGGAGCTCCTTGTTGCGCTGCAGGATCGACTTGACGTCGTTCGCGGTGGTGTAGTGGTCCTGGCCAACGTAGCGCGGGTCGAGGATGCGGGACGTCGACGACAGCGGGTCCACGGCCGGGTAGAGGCCGCGCGAGGCGATCTCGCGGGAGAGCTCCGTGGTCGCGTCGAGGTGCGCGAACGTGGTGGCCGGCGCGGGGTCGGTGTAGTCGTCCGCGGGCACGTAGATCGCCTGGAGCGACGTGATCGAGTGGCCACGCGTGGAGGTGATGCGCTCCTGGAGCTGACCCATCTCATCCGCGAGGTTGGGCTGGTAGCCCACGGCAGAAGGCATGCGGCCCAGCAGGGTCGACACCTCGGAGCCCGCCTGAGTGAAGCGGAAGATGTTGTCGATGAAGAGCAGCACGTCCTGCGACTGCACGTCGCGGAAGTACTCCGCCATCGTGAGCGCGGAGAGCGCGACGCGAAGACGCGTGCCCGGCGGCTCGTCCATCTGGCCGAACACGAGTGCGGTCTGCTTGATGACGCCGGATTCGGTCATCTCGGCGATGAGGTCGTTGCCCTCGCGGGTGCGCTCACCAACGCCGGCGAACACCGAGACGCCGTTGTGGTTGTTGGCGACGCGGTAGATCATCTCCTGGATGAGGACGGTCTTGCCGACGCCGGCACCACCGAAGAGGCCGATCTTTCCACCCTGCACGTACGGGGTGAGCAGGTCGATGACCTTGATGCCCGTCTCGAACATGGTGGTCTTGGACTCGAGCTGGTCGAAGGCCGGGGGCTTGCGGTGGATGGGCCAGCGCTCGGTGATCTCGAGCTTCTCGCCCTCCTCGAGGTTGAGCACCTCGCCCGTCACGTTGAACACGTGACCCTTGGTGACGTCGCCGACGGGCACCGAGATGGGGGCGCCCGTGTCCGTGACGACAGCGCCGCGGACGAGACCGTCGGTGGGCTTGAGCGCGATGGCGCGGATCATGTTGTCGCCCAGGTGCTGAGCGACCTCGAGCGTCATGCGCAGCACGCCCTCGTCCTCGCCCTGGCTCGACAGGTCGATCTCCGTGGTGAGCGCGTTGTACATGTCCGGCAGAGCGTCCGCAGGGAACTCGATGTCCACAACGGGGCCGATGACGCGCGCAACGCGACCGACTACGACGTCGGGCGTGGCTTCCTTCGCGGGGGCCTTTGCGGTCTTGGTGGGGGTCATGGTCTCTCCGATCACGAGGCGGCCGCGAGCGCGTCGGCGCCCGAGACAATCTCGCTGATTTCCTGGGTGATCTCGGCCTGGCGCGCCGAGTTGGCGAGCCTGGTGTAGTTACGAATGATCTCTTCGGCGTTGGACACCGCGGTGTTCATGGCGCGCTGCCGGTTCGCGAGCTCGGATGCCGCCGCCTGCAGCAGCACCGAGTACAGTCGCGCCTCGATATAGCGCGGGAGGAGCGCGTCCAGCACGTCCTCCGCGCTGGGCTCGAAGTCGTACAGCGGCGCCACGCCCTCGCCGGGCTCGGGCACCCCCTCGACGATCTCGAGCGGCAGCATCCGGACAACGCGGGTCTCTTGCGACACCATCGAGGTGAAGTGCGTGTAGACCACGTGCAGCTCGGCCACGCCGCCGTCCTCCGGCGCCGCCGTGAAGGCGGCGAAGAGCACTCGCGCAATGTCCTTGGCCGTGGCGTGCGATGGCGCGTCAGAGCCGCCAACCCACTGGCCAGCAAGCGCGCGGCGACGGAAGCCGTAATAGCCCACCGCGCGTCGGCCCGCTGCGAACTGCACCACCTCGTGACCGTCACGCTCGAGCCGCTCGCGAAGCCTCTCGGCCTCGCGCAGGACGTTGGCCGTGTACGCGCCCGCCATGCCGCGGTCGGCGGCGACGGTGAGCACCGCTACGCGGTTGGTGTCCGTGCGCTTCGTGGTGAGCGGGTGGTCCACAGAGGAGTGCGTGGCGACGGCGCTGATGGCACGCGTGAGCGCGCGAGAGTACGGCGCGGCCGCCGCGACGTGCGCTCGCGCCTTCCCGATGCGCGAAGCCGCAATGAGCTCCATCGCACGGAAGATCTTCTTCAGCGACTGTGTCGACCGGATCCGCTGCCGGTAGACGCGCTGCTGTCCACCCATTGGCTACTTCTTCTTGCCCGTGACGATCTGCTCCTGCTCCACCTCGGCGTCGCCGCCGCCCTCGATGGCCGACGCCGTGCTGAGTTCCGTACCCGTTCCGGCGAGGAACGTGGAGACGTAGTCGTCGACGTTGGCCTCGAGCTCCGCCTCGGCCTCCTTCGACAGCACGCCGGAGGACGCGATGTCGGTGAGGATCGAGGTGTTGCGTCGCAGGTGGTCAAGCAGCTCGCGCTCGAAGCGGAGCACGTCGGCCACCGCGATCTTGTCGAGCTTGCCCTTGGTGCCCGCCCAGATGGAGACGACCTGCTCCTCCACGGGGTACGGCGAGTACTGGGGCTGCTTGAGCAGCTCCATGAGGCGCGCGCCGCGGGTCAGCTGTTGGCGCGAGGCCGCGTCGAGGTCGGATGCGAACATCGCGAAGGCCTCGAGCGAGCGGTACTGGGCGAGGTCGATCTTGAGCGTTCCGGAGACCTGCTTCATGGCCTTGACCTGCGCGGAGCCACCGACGCGGGACACCGAGATGCCCACGTCGATCGCGGGACGCTGGTTGGCGTTGAAGAGGTCGGACTGGAGGAAGATCTGCCCGTCCGTGATGGAGATGACGTTGGTGGGGATGTACGCCGACACGTCGTTCGCCTTGGTCTCGATGACGGGAAGGCCCGTCATGGAGCCGGCGCCCATGTCGTCGGACAGCTTGGCGCAGCGCTCGAGCAGACGGCTGTGCAAGTAGAAGACGTCGCCCGGGTATGCCTCGCGGCCCGGCGGGCGGCGCAGCAGCAGGGACACGGCGCGGTAGGCCTCTGCCTGCTTCGACAGGTCGTCGAAGATGATCAGCACGTGCTTGCCGTCGTACATCCAGTGCTGCCCGATGGCCGAGCCGGTGTAGGGCGCGAGGTACTTGAAGCCCGCGGGGTCCGACGCGGGGGCGGCGACGATCGTCGTGTACTCGAGCGCGCCGGCCTCCTCGAGGGCGCCGCGCACCGAGGCGATCGTGGAGCCCTTCTGGCCGATGGCGACGTAGATGCAGCGGACCTGCTTGGTGGGGTCGCCCGTCTCCCAGTTGGCCTTCTGGTTGATGATCGTGTCGATCGCGATGGCGGTCTTGCCTGTCTGACGGTCGCCGATGATCAACTGGCGCTGGCCGCGGCCGATCGGGATCATCGCGTCGATCGCCTTGAGTCCCGTCTGGAGCGGCTCGTGCACGGACTTGCGGTGCATGACGCCGGGAGCCTGCAGCTCGAGGGCGCGGCGACCGGTGGTCTCCAGCTCGCCGAGCCCGTCGATGGGGGTGCCGAGCGGGTCCACGACGCGGCCGAGGTAGCCGTCGCCGACGGCGACGGAGAGCACCTCGCCGGTGCGGCGGACCTCCTGGCCCTCCTCGATTCCGGTGAACTCGCCGAGCACAACGACGCCCACCTCACGGACGTCGAGGTTGAGCGCGAGGCCCAGCGTGCCGTCCTCGAAGCGCAGCAGCTCGTTGGCCATGCAGCCGGGAAGGCCCTCGACCTGCGCGATGCCGTCGGCCGTGAGGGTCACGCGGCCAACCTCGTCGCGAACGGCGCCCTTGGGCTCGTACGACTTCACGTAGGTGTCGAGCGCGGCCCTGATCTCGTCGGGGCTGATCGTCACGTCGGTCATGAGTGGATCTCCTGTCAATGCGGCGTCGGCTTAGCCGACCAGGCGTCGTCGTGCGTCGTCGAGGCGGGCCAGGACGGTGCCGTCCACGACCTCCGCCCCAACCTGAACTCGAATGCCACCGAGGACCTCGGGGTCCACGGAGGCGTTGATCTGGATGTCGCGGCCGTAAGCCTCGCCAAGGACCTTGGCGAGGCGGGTGCGCTGCGCCGCGCTCAGCTCCACCGCAGCGGTGACGTTGGCGACGATGCGGTTGCGTCGACGCGCCGCGGCTTCCAGCAGGATGTTGATGGTGGGAACCAGCCGACGCCCGCGCGGGACGCCAACGGTGCGCTCAAGCATGGCGTCGGTGACCTCGGAGAGCTTGCCGCCGAGCACGTCGTGGAAGACGCTGAGGCGCGCCTCCTTCGTGGCCGAGCGGTTGCTCATGGCCGTGAGGAGGCTGCGGTTCGCGGTCAGGATCCGCTCCACACGGAACAGCTCCTCCTCCACTGCGCTGAGCTGGCCCGCGGTGTCCGCGTAGGCGAAGAGCGCGTGTGCTCCCGCGTACTCGATCGACTCCGGGAGGTCCTTGTCCTCGGACCAGCGTGCGTGCACGAAGTCCTTGAGGACGTCGACTGCGCGGGGATCGAGCTTGCCGAACAGGGCGTCGACGAGCTCGGCCTTGTCGTGGCCGAGGCGGGCGGGGTCGGTGAGCGCGCGGCGAAGCGAGCCGGACGAGTCAAGCACGTCGACGACGGAGTACAGCTGCTCCGCAATCAAGAGCGCGTCCTTGCCCGCGGCCGTGGCCACGGGGTCGAACGTCTCCAGCACCGCGTCTCGCGACGCCTGACTCGTTCCGCGCATGCTTACGCCTCCGCCTTGCTCTTCTTGACGGTGCTCTCCAGCTCGGTCAGGAACGCATCGATGACGCGCTGCTGACGGGCGTCGTCGGCCAGGGACTCGCCGACGATGCGCGAGGCGAGCTCGGTTGCGAGCGCACCAACCTCGGAACGCAGCGCGACGATCGTCTGCTGGCGCTCCGCGTCAAGGGCCTTCTGCGCGCCGACGGCGATGCGGTCGGCCTCCTTGCTGGCCTTTTCGCGGGATTCGCTGAGAATCTGCGAAGCTTCAGCACGCGCATCCTCGCGAATGCGCGCGGCCTCAGCCCTAGCGTCGGTCAGCTGCGCCGTGTACTCCTCAAGGGCGGCTGCGGCCTCTGCCTGCGCCTTCTCCGCCTTGGTGATGCCGCCCTCGATGAGCTCGGCGCGCTTGTCGAGCGTGCTGAGCAGCGCGGGCAGCACGAACTTGAAGAACGCGCCGAACACGATCGCCAACGCGACGATCGACCAGAAGATCTCGAATGGCTCAGGCAGCAGCGGGTTATGCGACTCTTCAGTCTCCGCCGCCGCAAGAACCAGGCTTGCGAGCGTCGTCATGGCTTACGGGAGGAAGAACGGGGTGGCGATGCCGATGAGCGCGAGCACCTCGATGAGACCGATGCCGATCCACATGAGGCCCTGCAGGCGGCCTGCCATCTCGGGCTGGCGAGCCGTGCCCTCGACGACCTTTCCGATCAGGATGCCGAGGCCGATGGCCGGGCCAATGGCCGCGAGGCCATATCCGACCGTGTTCAGGTTGCCGGTCATCTCAGCAAGCGTCGTGACGTCTGCCATGGTGATTCCTTTCGTGTCCGGTTGCGGCCCGGACGGTTAGTGGTCCTCGCTGATGGCCATGTTGATGTACACGGCCGAGAGGATGGCGAAGATGAACGCCTGGAGCGTTGCGACGAATACCTCGAGCAACGTGATGAACAGGATGCCGATGAACGTCAGGACGCCGTAGGCAAGGTTGAATCCCGAAGGCGCCTGGTACCAGAAGTACGTGGTCGCCGAGTAGGTGAGGACGAGCAGCAGGTGGCCCACGATCATGTTGATCGTGAGTCGCAGCGCGAGAGTTGCGGGGCGAATGATCAGCACCTGCAGGAAGTCGATGATCGCGATCAGCGGCTTGAGCGCACCGGGAACGCCCGGCGGGAACAGCGAGTGCTTCACGTAGCCGCCGGCGCCGTGCTTGCGGATGCCGTTGGCGACGTACACGACCCACGTGGTCGCGGCGAGCACCATCGAGATGCCGATGAGGCCCGTGGAGGCGATGTTGAGGCCGGGGATGACGCCCGTGATGTTGAAGGCGAAGATGCCGAAAAACATCGTCAGCAGCATCTTCTCGTATCGCTTGCCCTCGACCTCGCCGAGCGTCGAGTACACGACGTTCTGGCGGATGTAGTCGATGATGATCTCCACCACGGACTGGCCGCGCGTGGGGACGACCGTGGCGCGGCGGGCGACGAAGATCATGATTCCCACGAGCAGCACGGCCGCGATCATCCGCACCAGCATCACGCGGTTGAACTCGTAGAACGTGCCGTCGCCGAAGAGGGCGTCAGGGTAGAAATCGTTGATCGAGGGCGCGTGGAAGCCGTTGCCGTCGTCAGTGACGAGGCGCGAGATCGGCGCGACGTTCAGAGCACACTCTCCGGAAGTTGGGCCGCGCATGGAGGCAGGCCAAGAAATGGTCTGGATCGGGCTCTAGCGTACCCCATCGTCGGGGGTGCCGCCGTCCGTGGGCGGTGCCGGCTGGACGTACGGAATGCGTCCACGCTGGAACACGATGATGTCGATGATAATCGCGGCAAGCGAGCCCGCCAGCAGCGTCGCACCGAACGCGGGGCGTACCAGGGCGTCGATGCCCTGGGCGATCATCGCGGCGACGATCACCAGCAGAATCTTGACCATGGATGAGGCCGCGGTGGCCCCCACAAAGACGAGCGGATCGCGCCGCACGGTCAGCAGTGCGGCCGCCTGGGTACCGAGGCCGAAGATGGCCGCGAGGCCCGCGCCCGCGAGCGCGCTCCAGAAGCCGGGCACCCCCGAGACCGCGTACGCGATCACACACCCGACTACCGCGACGATCGCGATGGCGACGCATGACCACACAAAGCCGCGCCGGAACACCTTCTCTTGGGGGCTCACGCCTCCTCCTTTGGTTTGCCCGACGCCGCGCGCACCCCTCGCAGCACAAGTCCCCACACCGCGGTGAGGCCGCGGCGCGCGCGGTCGGAGAACGTCACGAGGCACGCAACCAGAATCCCGCACCCTATGAGCAGCGCGGACTCCCACCCAGGCAGGAAGACGAGCGAGACGGTCCCGAACGAGAGCACGAACGTCCACAGGTACATCACGCCAACCGCCCAGCGATGCGTGTGACCGTGGCGCAGGAGCAGGTGGTGGAGGTGGTGCGCGTCCGGCGCGAACGGCGACTGGCCCTTGAGCGTGCGCCGGATGACCGCAAGGAACATGTCGATGAGCGGCACGGCCACCACCATGAGCGGCAGCACGATGGGAATGAAGGCAGGGATGCGCTCGCGCTGGGAGACGAGCTCGGGGTCGATGCTGCCCGTCACGATGATTGCAGCCGCGGCGATCGTGAGACCGAGCACCATCGAGCCGGAGTCGCCCATGAAGATGCGCGCGGGGTGCACGTTGTGGGGCAGGAAGCCGATGCAGGCACCAACGAGAACGGCGATGATCAGGGTGGCCAACGACGAGTAGTCACCCGGTGAGGCCGAGCGGGCGAGCACATACGTATAGGTGAAGAACGCGAGGCCGCCGATCGCGACCATGCCTGCCGCAAGCCCGTCGAGACCGTCAACGAAGTTCACCGCGTTGATCGCGATCACCACCACGACGACGGTCACGATCAGTGATACCCACGGCGACCCGATCGTGAGCCCCGCGATGGGGAACGTGACGAGCTGCACCCCTCCCCACGCCATGAGCAGCGCCGCGAGCACCTGGCCGGCGAGCTTGGCCATCCAGTCGAGGTCCCAGATGTCGTCCGCGATTCCCACCGCACACACAAGCGCCGCGCCGCCGAGGACGGCCCACGCCATGCGGCTGGCATTGAACACGGGGTCGAGGAAGGGCACCGCGCTGGCAAAGATGATGCCCGACGCTATGCCGATGAACAGTGCCACCCCGCCTAGGCGCGGGGTTGGGGTGGTGTGCACATCTCGGGCTCGCACCGCGGTCACCGCACCGGTGCGGAAGGCCAGATGGCGCATCGCCGGCGTCGCCACGTAGGCGAGCAGCGCAGCGATCGCCATCAGGATGAGGTAGACCTTCACGCAGTAGTTCCAGGTTGCGCAGTGGGTCCTGTGTTCCCTGCAGGCTCCATCGCCGCCGCTCCTACGGTCTCGACGATCTCGTCCCTGCTGATTCCGCCCTCGCGCACCACGCGCAGGCGCGGGCCCGTGGCGTCCACGATCGTGGACGCCACCCCGAGCGGGCTGTCCCCGGAATCGAGGTAGATGGCAACCGCGTCCTTGAGCTGGTCGCGAGCGTGCTCGGCGCGAGTGGCCGCGGGCGCACCGGTCTTGTTGGCGCTCGTCACCGCGAGCGGGCCCGTGCGTTCGAGCAGCGCGAGCGCGGCCGCGTGGTCCGGCACCCGCAGGGCCACGGTGCCGTGGGTCTCGCCGAGGTCCCAAGCGAGGCTCGGCTGCGCGAGCACGATGACGGTGAGAGCTCCTGGCCAGAACCGCTCCATGAGCTTGCGCGCGCTGTCCGGCACATCTCTCGCGAGCCCGTCGACCGTTCTGACACTAGGAATCAGAACGGGAGGCGGCATCTGGCGACCGCGGCCTTTGGCCGCAAGAACTGCCGCCACAGCGTCGGGCTGGAAGGCGTCCGCGCCAACGCCGTAAACGGTGTCCGTTGGCAGCACGATGACCTGGCCGTTCTGGACCGCCTGGACGGCGGCGTCCAATGACGGCCCCCAGGTTGCGGGGTCGAAGCAGGGCAGGATCACGGGGACCAGTGTCCCAGACCTGAGCCCTCTGACACGCTTCAGGCGCCGATGCGGCGCGCCACCAGCATCCGGTCACGCCCCGTGAGGTCCTTGAGGGTGCTCACGCCCTCCCAGTACACGGAGGAGCTGGCGAACTCCCGCATCGCGAGGCCCTGCCGGTCTCCGTGCTCGACGATGAGGACGCCGCCGATGCGGAGCAGCCTCACCGCCTCATCGGTGATGTCCTTGGGCACCTGGAGCCCGTCGGGCCCGAGCCCGTAGAGGGCCTGCGGCGGGTCGTAGTGCTCGACCTCGGGGTCCACGGGAACCATGTCGCTCGGGATGTACGGCGGGTTCGCGACCACGACGTCCGCGCACGCGTCCATATGGCGCAGGCAGTTGCGGGCGTCGGCGAGCACCGTGCGGACCCGCTCTTGCACCTCCGGCGGCTGCGCGCGCACGTTCCGACGGAGGTACACCCACGCGTCCTCGCTCGCCTCCACGAGCGTCACCAGGGCATTCGGCACCTCGTTGGCGATCGCGAGGCCGATCGCTCCGGAGCCGGCGCACAGGTCGGTCACGCGCACGGGCTTTCCGCTCGCGGCGTCTTCCGCGGCGAGGAACGTCATGGCCGCGTCGATCGCCGCCTGCGCCACGGTCTCGCTCTCCGGCCGCGGGACGAACACACCCGGACCCACCTCGAGCGTGAGTCCGCGGAAATGGGCCTTGCCGGTGATGTGCTGAAGCGGCTCGCGGTCGACGCGCCTGGTAACGCGGGCCTCAAGGAGGTCGAGGTCCGCGCCGTCCGGCCAGTCGTCGTCACGGGCGGCCGCGAGGCGAACTTCGCTCGACTCCCAGCCGAGCGTGTGGGCGATGAGCTCGATGGTGTCGACCTCGGGAGAGGCGACCCCAGCGTCGGCCAGTCTTTGGGCGGTCGCGCGAACGCGCGCGCCAATCGTGGGCACTTAGGCGCCGCTGCCTGCGAGGCGGGCCGCCTCGTCTGCGTCGATGGCCGACTGAATCACGGGGCCGATGTCGCCTGCGAGCACCTGGTCGAGGTTGTAGGCCTTGTAGCCGGTGCGGTGGTCCGCGATGCGGTTCTCGGGGAAGTTGTAGGTGCGGATGCGCTCGGAACGGTCCACGGTGCGCACCTGGGACTTGCGCAGGTCGCTCGCTTCGGCCTCCGCGGCCTCCTTCTGCGCGGCGAGCAGGCGCGCGCGCAGGATGCGGAAGGCGGACTCCTTGTTCTGGAGCTGGCTCTTCTCGTTCTGGCAGCTCACGACGATTCCCGTGGGGACGTGCGTGAGGCGGACCGCTGAATCCGTGGTGTTGACGGATTGGCCGCCGGGGCCGGAGCTGCGGAAGACGTCCACACGGACGTCGTTGGGGTCGATCTCGATCTCGCCGACCTCCTCGGCCTCCGGGAAGACCAGCACGCCAGCGGCCGAGGTGTGGATGCGGCCCTGCGACTCCGTGGCGGGGACGCGCTGCACGCGGTGCACGCCGCCCTCGTACTTGAGGTGGGCCCACACGCCGTCTTCTGGCTGGACGGTGCCGGGGGCCTTGATCGCCACCGAGACGTCCTTGTAGCCGCCCATGTCGGTGTGGTTGGCCTCGAGGACCTCGGCCTTCCAGCCGCGGCTCTCCGCGTACTTGAGGTACATCTTCAGCAGGTCGCCCGCGAACAGCGCGGACTCCTCGCCGCCCTCGCCGGACTTGATCTCGAGGATCGCGTCGCGGGCGTCGTCTGGGTCGCGAGGGATGAGGATGCGGCGGAGGTGCTCGGTGGCGTCGTCGGCCGCGTGCTCCAAAGCGGGAACCTCGGCCGCGAACTCGGGATCGGCGTCGGCCATATCCCGCGCGGCGGCGAGGTCCTCAGTCGCCGCCGCCCACGCGCGGTGGGCGGCGACAACCCGGCCGAGCTCCGCGAAGCGGCGCCCGAGCGTGCGAGCCCGCCCAGCGTCGGCATGGACGCTGGGGTCGGCTAACTGCCGCTCGATGTCGGCGTACTCGTCCAGCAGTGGCTGGACGGCCGCGAAGGCCTCGGCCACGTGAGGACGGTGTTACTTCTTGGCGCCGTAGCGCTTCTCGAAGCGCGCCACGCGACCGCCGGTGTCCATGATCTTCTGCTTGCCCGTGTAGAACGGGTGGCAGTTGTAGCAGACCTCGACGTTGATCGCGCCGCTCGTCACGGTGGACTTCGTCTCAAAGGTGTTGCCGCAGGTGCACGTGACAGTGGTGGCCACGTACTCGGGGTGGATTCCTTGCTTCATGATCTCCCTTAAAGGTGCCGCCGGGTCCTTGCTCGTACTTCGGGGTCGGTGAACCGGCTGGCCAGCGTTCTATTGTGCCAGGTTTGGAGGCCTAACTCCACCTGTCACCTAGTACAACGCTTCGGCATTCCCCGGCCCAGCGGTTTAGGCGGCTCAGTCCTGATTTTCTCGGGCTGTGGTCCAGTTCTGGGCAAACCAGTCCTGATGGTGCCCGACGCTGCGGCACGTTTCACGCACGAGCCAGTGGAGCGTCGGGTGGGAAGCGCGAACAGGACTGGGCTGCCTAAACGGACGGCAGGCGGCTCCCGGCGATCCGGGAGCCGCCGCACACCCTACGAGACCGCGACGATCATGTGGTTCGCGTACTGCGCGTCCACGCGGATCTTCACCCCAACCGCCGGCAGCTTCACGCCGTGGTTGGGCAGTTCGGAGTACCAGTACTTCTTGGTGTCGTCGAAGACCGGCGCCGCCTTGGCTCCCTTGATGCGGCTCGTGACCCCGTTGACATGGAGCGTCAGGGAGTCAGGCCCCTTCAGGCTGAACGGAGCGTCATAGACCTGCACGCGCGCCCGCCACAGCTTGCCGTTGACGTCCTTGAACGGCTTGGGGTGGGCGTCGATGTAGAGGTTCCGGCCGTTGCCGGGGTGCTCGATCGTGTCGTTGTCCTCGTACGAGAGGTCCCAATAGGAGATGAGCAGCCCTTGCTGATACGCGAAGTGATCCACGTAATTGGGCTTGGTGCTCGCGTATCCAAAGAAGTACGGACCCGTCTTCAGGTACTTGTCGAACGACGTGTATGAGCGCGATGCGGCGATGTAGTAGTTGGGGTACTCCAAGGTGCTCGTGTCGCCGACGGCCGCGAAGCCGTCCACAGTCCATCCGTTGTCGCCGTCCTCCGCGCCGTCCGCGAAGACGCCGTCAATGGCGATGTCGTCGAGGAAGATGCCGTCCACAACGTCGGGGTCGTTGCCCGCGACGCCGCCGTCGGTCGTATAGCGCAACCGCAATTGCACGGTCTGGCCCGCGAACGCACTTAGGTCGTAGTTAGCGGTGGTCCAGTCTGCTTGGGTCCCGTCCGTGCCCACCACATCGGTCGCGTTGGTGATGCTGCCGGCGATGGGAACAAAGCCGGAGCCGTTGTCGACCTCGACGAAGAAGTAGTCATACCCCTCTTCAATGTCGTAGCGAGTCTTGAAGGTGAGCGCCGAGCTGCCCGTTGGCACCGCAACAGTGCGAGTAAGTGTGCTCGTGAGGTCGTTGCCCGTGCCGCTGTACCACTGGCTGTCCCCAGATGCGGGGCTGCCAAGGTCCACGGTGACGGATTTCAGTGGCAGGCCAACGATGAGCGCTTGCGGGCGCTTGGTATTGAACTCGGACACTCCTAGGTCCACCTTGGCCTTGGTGCCAGAATCGAGATACTTGTAGTTCAACCAGCCCAATTGGAGCTTGTTCCAGGCTCCGAGGTCGCCCCCGCGCTCACCGATACCGGCGTCGTTCTTGGCGGAGAGTCTGCTCTGCGCCATGAGCGTCCAGTACTCGTTGTTGTTGTCCCCGCCGTTGATCTCGTTGTAGTCGTCTGGCAGGCCCAGGTCGTGGCCGTACTCGTGATAGAACACGCTGCGCCCACCGTTCTCTGGCTGGATCGTGTAGTCGCCGATCCACACCCCGGACGTGCCGACCTCGGTTCCTCCAAGGGGGTTGGCGTCCGGTCCGGTGCTGCCCACCTGGTTCACGTAGGCGTACCAGCGGTGCGACCAGATGGCGTCATCGCCGTAGACGGGATCGCCGTCGGCCTCGTCGCCGCCCGCGTGCACGATCTGGAAGTGATCGATGTAGCCGTCCGGCTCGTTGAAGTCGCCGTCGCCGTCAAAGTCGTAGCGGTCCCATTGGTCGAAGGACTGAAGATCCGCGTTGACGTCCGCTTCCGAACGCCCCTGCGCCAATTGATCCTGGTACCAGACGTTTGCCGCGTCGCGAACGAGGTCCCACACGCTCGTGCAAACCGTGTCTCCACACGCGTCGGTTCCGTAGCGCCCCTCCGTGTACGGCACCTTCACCCAGTCTGTGACCTCGCCGTTCACGCTGTAGCGGCCGGAGGACTGCGTCTCGTAATAGGCGCGCAGGGACTCGGCGTTGTCGTCGAAGTAGAGGTTCTGGAAGTACGCCTGCGAGTAGTCGGCGCGCCAGATGGTGCTGTTGTCGACCTTCCTCTTGGGCTTGGGAATCTGGTTGTGCAGCGGCCCTTCTGTGCGCTGAGCGTTGTCGGCCGGTGGGTATGGCGACGCCTGGTCGCCGAACTCGGTGAGGACCACGAAGACCCGGTCCGTGGTCTCGCGAGAGAGCTCCACGTATTGCCCTTGCTTCTTCGACTTTGCCGTGCCGCGAGCGTTCGGGTTGGCCGCACTCACGGTCTCCGAGCCGACCTTCACGACCGTGCTGTCCCCGCGCTGCTCGGTTTCGAGGTTGCCACCGAGGACACCGGTGATCGCTGTCTGCCTAAGCGCGGTGCGCTTGTCTTCTAGCGGATTGGGCAGGTTATCGGAGGAGCCAGCCTCCGCTGCCTTGGGTGCGACGGTCGGTGCCGCCGCCGCGCCGGGCGCCACGATGAGCCCGGCTCCAAGCACTGCCGCTGTGGTCACTGCAACTACTGTTCTGCGCACGTTTCCTCCCGTTGGATTGAGCGTCCGGTGCGCTGGTTGCGCCCAAGACGCACATTGGGGACAGGGCGCCGTAACGCCCTGTCCCCAGTGATGTGCTCACCCCCACGTCCTTGCGGACGCGACGGTTCCTCCATCTTGCACAGTTTTTGCTGTTAGCGCATTTCGAGAGCGATATCCGTTTTGTCGCGTCGCTTAACTCCGCACTTTCTGCCCGACGCTGGGGCGGCTGGGCGCGAGCGCTTCCCTTGGTGTCCTCCGCGGACTCAGTCGCCCAACCCTCCTTCAGAAACTCTCGTCCTACCGCGCGGTCGTCGCGGCCTCGTCCGTCAGTGAGTTCCACGCCGCTGCGTGCGAACTCCCCGGCAACACGCAAAACGGCCCGACGCAACGCGTCGGGCCGTTCGCGAGCGCGGCCGGTGCCGCCGCGGGCTACTTGTCTGCGTCGAACGAGCTGTCAGGCGTGGTCTTGGCGACCTGCATGAGGAACTCGGCGTTGGTCTTGTTCTCCTTGAGGCGACCGAGCAGCAGCTCCGCCGCCGCCTGGGTCTCGAGCCCGGACAGGACGCGACGCAACTTCCACGAGATCTTGAGCTCGTCTGGGCTGATGAGGATCTCCTCGCGGCGCGTGCCGGACGCGTTGACGTCCACGGCCGGGAAGATGCGGCGGTCGGCGAGCTGGCGCGAGAGCTTGAGCTCCATGTTGCCCGTGCCCTTGAACTCCTCGAAGATGACCTCGTCCATCTTGGAGCCGGTCTCGACGAGCGCGGTCGCCAGGATCGTCAGCGAACCGCCGTGCTCGATGTTGCGCGCCGCACCGAAGAACTTCTTGGGCGGGTACAGCGCGGAGCTGTCCACACCACCGGACAAAATACGGCCCGACGCTGGTGCGGCAAGGTTGTAAGCGCGGCCAAGGCGCGTGATGCCGTCGAGCAGGATCAGGACGTCCTGGCCCATTTCGACGAGGCGCTTTGCGCGCTCGATCGCGAGCTCGGCGACCATAGTGTGGTCGGCCGCGGGGCGGTCGAACGTGGACGCGATGACCTCGCCCTTGACGGAGCGCTGGAAGTCGGTGACCTCCTCCGGACGCTCGTCCACCAGGACGATCATGAGGTGAACCTCGGGGTTGTTGACCGCCACGGCATTCGCGATCGACTGCATCACGAGCGTCTTGCCCGCCTTGGGCGGGGACACGATCAGGCCGCGCTGACCCTTGCCGATGGGGGCCACGAGGTCGATCACGCGGTTGGTCATGTTGCGCGAGTCCGTCTCAAGGTGGAGGCGGGTCTGCGGATAGAGCGGCGTGAGGTCACCGAACTCGGGACGCAGCTTGGCGGCCTCCGGGTCCATGCCGTTGACCGTGAGGATCGAGCCGAGCGCAGAGAACTTCTGGCGCTGGCCACGCTCGCCGGGGCGGGGCGCCCGGGCGGTGCCCGTGACGGCGTCGCCGCGCCGAATGCCGTACTTGCGGACCTGGTTCATCGAGACGTACACGTCCGACTTGCCTGGCAGGTAGCCGGTGGTGCGGATGAAGGCGTAGTTGTCGAGCACGTCGACGATGCCGCCGACCGGGGTCAGCTCCTCGTCCTCGCGCACCTCGTCCTCATCCGGCAAGTCCACGATCTGCCCGGCCTGGCGAGGCTCACCCTGGCGACCACGACCGCGACCGCGGCCACGGCGTCGGCGCCCTGAGCGGTCGTCGTCGTCGGCGTCGCCGCCCGACGCTTGGCCCTCGTTGTTCTGTCGCTGCGGGTTGGTCTGGCCCTGATTGCTCTGGCCCTGGTTCTGGCCGCGCTGCTGGTTGTTCTGCCGCTGGTTGTTCTGGCGCGGCTCGCGCTGCTGCTCGCCCTCGGCACGTGGCGCCTCGACGCGCACGCCGTCGTTCGCGGCGGCCTCCGTCACGGCGAGCGCGGCACGACGGGCGCGGTCTGCCGCGTCCTCCTGGTCCTGCTGGCCGGTGGCGGGGCGTTCTGCGGCGGGCTGCTCGGAAGCCGGCTGCTCGGCGGGCTGCTGCTCGGCGGCCTGCTGCTCTGCGGGCTGCTGAACCTGCTGGGGCGTCACTACGGGCGCTCCGCCGTTCTTGATAGCTTCCACGAGGTCGCTCTTTCGCATCTTGGCCGTGCCAGAGACGCCCAGTTCTGAGGCGAGCGCCTGCAGCTGGGGAAGTTTCATGGCACTGAGGGCCGCGCTCTTGTCCGCGGCCGCTGTGGTGGTGTCTGTCACCTTGGTTTCCCTCCATCGCACGAGCCCGGGTGGCTCCAGAAGTGCGAGATTGTCCACGTGGGTACGCTCGGCAGGACTTCATCGCCCGCGGGCGCCTTCAACGTGGATTGCTGTCCGCCGGGGCATTCTTAGCCGTCCGGGGGAAGCGTATTCAGCGTAGCACCGGCGTCGGATTCTGAACAATCCGAGACCATGCGCGCCAGCCATTGCCGAGACCCCCGTGGGGGCCTACGCTCACGAATAGAACGGGCATCGGGCCCGTCCTATTCCAACAGGAGGTGCGCCCGTGGGTGCAGGACCCGTAGAGATCGTCACGATCGGGTTCGAGAAGGGGAAGTTCGACGGCTCCATCATCGAGGAGCTGTCGAAGGTGGTCAGCGCAGGCACCATCACCCTTATCGACGGAGTGTTTGTTCACAAGACAGGTGAGCACAGTTTCGAGATCGCGGAACTGTCAGAGGACCCCGAATATGGGGACCTCGTTGGCCTCGTCGCGCGCGTCGAGGGCCTCATCTCGGATGAAGACGTCGACGCCGTCGCCGACGACCTCCCCGTGGGAAGCGCCGCCGCCGTGCTCGTGTTTGAGCACACGTGGATCATCCCGGTCCGCGACGCGATTGCGAACGCCGGTGGCGTGTTGCTCGACACCGTCCGGATTCCCGGACCAGCAGTTGACGCTTTGCTCGACGAACTCGCCGAGCTCGAAGAAGAGGAGTAAGCAATGCCCATTGGACGCATTGGCCGCCCCGGGCTCGTGGGCACCATGGCTCGCACCGCTGTCGTCGCCGGAACCGCCACCGCAGTCTCCGGCAACATGCAGCACCGTCAGCAGCAGAAGTGGGCGGGCCAGCAGGCCGCCGCCGACCAGGCCGCCTACGAGGCGCAGCAGGTTGACTACAACGCCCAGCAGCTCGCCGCTATGCAGCAGCAGATGGCGCAGATGCAGGCGGCTCAGCAGCAGCCTCAGGTTGCCGCTGCCCCGGCCGGCGACGACCTCATGGCGAAGCTCTCGCAGTTGGCCGACCTCAAGAACGCCGGCGTGCTCTCCGAAGAGGAGTTCGCCGCCGCCAAGGCGAAGCTGCTCTCCTAGCAGCAGACACAACGGCCGGGCGTCTTCGGGCGCCCGGCCGTTTGCGTGCCAGCGCACAATGGATGGGTGCCGCGACTGTCCAGCATCCACCTCCGCGACCCCTTCCTGCTGCCCGTCCCGGATGAGGGCGTGACGTACCTGTTCGGCAGCACCGACCCGGACCCATGGAACCCGCCCGGCCTCGGCTTCGACTGCTGGCGGAGCGCCGATCTCGTGGAGTGGGAGGGTCCCATCGCGGCCTTCCGCCCTCCCCGGACTTCTGGGCCGATCGCAAATTCTGGGCTCCGGAAGTCCATTTCTACCAGGGGCGTTACTTCATGTTCGCGTCCTTCAAGGCGACCGACGCCGCCCGCGGCACCGCGGTACTGGCCGCCGATTCTCCCGCGGGTCCGTACGTGCCCTGGTCGGACGGGCCCGTCACCCCGCGCGATTGGGAATGCCTCGACGGCACCCTCTACGTGGACCCGGATGGCGAGCCGTGGATCGTCTACTGCCACGAGTGGCTGCAGGTGGTCGACGGCCGCATGATCGCGCAGCGGCTCACCCCAGATCTGCTCGAGACCACGGGCGAGCCCGTCGAACTCTTCCGCGCGTCGTCCGCGCCGTGGGTGGGCGCCGGCGATCCCGCCGGGCTGTACGACGAGCCCGCGTACGTGACCGACGGCCCGTGGCTCCACCGGCTCGCGTCGGGAACCCTCATCATGCTGTGGTCGAGCGGCAACACGAGCGGCAGCTATGCGATGGGCATCGCACGCTCGCTCACGGGCGACGTCCTTGGCCCCTGGGAACACCAGGCAGAGCCGCTGTGGGCGGACGACGGCGGGCACGGGATGATCGTCAGGGCTCTAGACGGGCGCCTGCTCGTGACCCTGCACCAACCGAATCAGACGCCGCTCGAGCGGCCCGTCTTCGCGGAGATCGAGGAGACCGAGCACTCGATAGTCCTGGCGGACTGAGCGGGCGCACTTTTGACGAGCCATAGGCAAAAGTTGCACATGGCCGTCCGGCGCGGCCCGATCCGTGCGTAGCAGGGCGGTAAGATTTTGCCATGATCGACGCACGAGGCCAGGAGACCCTCACTGGGGCGGCCCAGGCGGAGGTCTTCCAGATTCTGCGCGATGGCCAGCCGCGAACCCGATCAGAACTCGCGACCCTCACCGGACTCGCGCGCTCGACGGTGGCTGCCCGCGTGGACGCCCTGCTGCGCGCCAAGCTCATCTCTCCCGTCGCCGACGCTGCCTCCACCGGGGGTCGGCCCTCCCGCCAGTTCGCCTTTGACGGCACTCGACACTGCGTCCTCGGCGTCGACATCGGCGCCACGCACGCGCACGTAGCGCTCACGGACCTGCACGGCACGATGCTCGTGGACACGCAGGTGGAGCTGTCCGTCGCCGAGGGGCCGCACAAGGTGCTCGGCTGGGTCATCGACGAAGGCGCGCGTTTGCTCGCAGAACGCGCCAAGTCCATCAGCCTCAGGGCGGTGGGGATCGGTCTTCCGGGGCCCGTTGAGCACGCCACGGGCAGGCCGGTTGACCCGCCGATCATGCCCGGCTGGGATCGATTCGACGTGCCAGGCATGGTCGCGGACGCGCTCGGAGTGCCCGTGCTCGTCGACAACGACGTCAACGTCATGGCAGTCGGCGAGCACCACGACTACTGGCCGGAAGTCGAGGACCTGCTGCTGCTGAAGGTGGCGACGGGCATCGGCGCCGGCGTGATCGTCGGCGGCCGTGTGCATCGCGGCGCCCAGGGCATCGCGGGCGACATCGGGCACGTGTGGGTGCCCGAGGCCGAAGGCGTCCTGTGCCGCTGCGGCTCAATCGGCTGCCTCGAGGCGATCGCCGCGGGACCGGCCATCGCTGCCAAGCTCCAGGCCCATGGGATGGACGCGACGAGCACCGGCGACGTCGTCGCGGCCGTCTTGCGTGGCGACATCGAGGCTGTGCGAGAGGTGCGCGAGGCGGGCCGCATCATCGGCCGTGTACTCACCACGTGCGTGAGCCTCATCAATCCCGCAGTCATCGTGCTCGGCGGCCCCATCTCGAACGCCGGCGACCACCTGCTCGCAGGCGCGCGCGAGATCATCTACACGCGCTCTGCGCCCCTGTCGACGAGCAATCTGCAGATCGTTCGTTCCCGTGGAGCGGCGATGGCCGCCGTGTCCGGAGCGTCCGCCATGGCAATCCAGCAAGTGCTGTCTGTCGAGTCGGTGGAGGCTCTCGTGAGGGACGCGGCGGCGTAGCGATCAGCGAGCGGCCCAGACGAGCCCTCGCTCGATGATGCCTTGGACCTCCGGCAGCTCCAGGACGTCCACGGTGTGGCCGAGGGAGGTCGCGAAGATGCGCCCCCTGCCCCATTGACGTGTCCACACCACGGGCATCGTCACGGCCCGCGGCCACTCGTCCCCGTCGTCGGGAACGAGCTCACAGTCCGCGAGCACCTCATTCAGCCCATCTGCGAGCACCCAATACTGCTCGGTGGAGACGTCGAAGTCCGTCACATCACCGATGATCTCGTGACCCGCTCCCGCGGGCGTGATGTGCACCGTGTAGTCGCGGTAAGCCTCGACGTCGATGCGACCGCGGTCCTTAGCGGCATGGGGGAGTGCTGCGAACTCGACCCCCACCAGCTGCAGATAGTCGGGTTGGGCCCTGAAGGAGTCGATGATGCCGCCGTGCCAGCCGCCGAAGCCCGTTCCTGCGGCGATGGCCTGGCGGAGCCCCGCTACCTCGTCAACGGTGATGCTGCCCATGGTCATGCACTGCACTACGAGGTCGTAGCGGGCCATCGCCGCTGCGTCCGCGTAGATCTCTGGAGTGTCCTCGATGTCGACGGCGAAACCGGCTCCGTAGAGCGCCGGCAGGAATACGTCCGTCGCTGCCACCGGGTCATGGCCGGCCCATCCTCCCCTTACGACCAAGCACGGCTTGCGCATCCCTGTCCCTTCGCCTCATCACTCAGGTATGGCAGTCATAATAGCGAGCGCCCGAATGCGACCGAGCTCTAAGAACTGACCGCGCCCACCTCGTCCACCGGCTGGGTGAACTGAGCCTCGTAGAGGCGCGCGTAGGCACCCTTGGCGGCGAGCAGCTCGGCGTGGTTTCCCTGCTCCACGATCGCGCCGTGCTCCATCACCAGGATCACGTCCGCATCGCGAATGGTCGAGAGTCGGTGCGCGATCACAAACGCCGTGCGGTCCTTGCGCAGGTCCGCCATGGCGTGCTGCACCAGCAGCTCGGTGCGCGTGTCCACGGAGCTCGTTGCCTCGTCGAGGATGAGCACCTGAGGCCTGGCCACGAACGCGCGCGCGATCGTGATGAGCTGGCGCTCGCCTGCGGAGACGTTCGTCGCGTCGTCGTCGAGCACGGTGTCGTAGCCGTCCGGCAGCGAGTGCACGAAGCGGTCCACGTACGCGGCCCTGGCTGCGTCGAGAATCTCCTCTTCGCTCGCGTCGATGTTCCCGTAGGCGATGTTGTCCCGGATGGTGCCGCCAAAGAGCCACGCGTCCTGAAGCACCATTCCCGTCCGCGACCGGAGGTCCTGTCGCGACATGTGCGCAATGTCGACCCCGTCAAGGGTGATGCGACCGCCGTTCAACTCGTAGAACCGCATGATGAGGTTGACGAGCGTCGTCTTTCCCGCACCCGTCGGACCCACGATCGCGACCGTTCGCCCTGGTTCGACCGTGAGGGACAGGTCTTCGATCAGCGGCTTGTCCTCCGAGTACGAGAACTTCACGTCCTCGAAGACCAGCCTGCCCTTGCCCTCCGAAGGCGAGGGAGCGTCGGGCCTGTCAGCGGTCTCATCCGGAGAGTCGAGGAGGTCGAACACCCGCTCCGCGCTCGCCACGCCAGACTGCAGGAGGTTCGCCATCGAGCCGAGCTGCGAGAGCGGCTGCTGGAACTGCCGCGAGTACTGGATGAAGGCCTGGACGTCGCCGAGCGGCAGCGTGCCGTGCGCCACCATGATGCCGCCCACAACCGCGACGCCGACGTAGACGAGGTTCCCGACGAACATCGTCGCGGGCATGATGATCCCGCTCACGAACTGCGCGCCGAAGCTCGCCTTGAAGAGCTTCTCGTTGGTCTCGTCGAACTCCGCTTGCGAGCGCTGCTGACGGCCGAAGACCTTGACGAGGGCATGACCCGTGAAGTCCTCCTCGATCTGTCCATTGAGTTGCCCCGTCTTGGTCCACTGCTCCACGAACATCACCTGGGAGCGCTTGGCCACCACTGTGACGATCGCCAGGGTCAACGGGATGGACACCACCGCAATCAGCGCGAGCCACGGCGAGATGTAGATCATCATGATCAGCACGCCGATGACCATGAGGATCGACGTGAAGAGCTGGCTGAGCGTCTGCTGGAGGGTCTGCGACACGTTGTCGATGTCGTTCGTCACGCGGCTCAGGAGCTCGCCGCGCGGGTGCTGATCGAAGTAGCTCAGCGGCAGCCGGTGGATCTTGTCCTCCACTTGCGCGCGCAGCCGCAGCACCGTGCGCTGGGTGACGCCGTTGAGGATCCAGCCCTGGGCAAGCGACAGCAGCGACGAGAGGACGTAGATCACGACGACCCACAGCAGGATCGTGTGAAGGTGCCCGAAGTCGATGCCGGTTCCCGACATGAGTCCCTCGAAGATGATGGTGGTGGCGTTGCCGAGCACCTTAGGGCCGATCACCGCGAGCCCCACCGATGCGGCTCCCAGGACGATGACCAGATAGACGAGCACCTGCTCGGGCTTGAGAAGTGCCGCGAGGCGCTTCGACGAGCCCTTGAAGTTCATGGCCTTCTCTGCGGGGAGGTTGGCACCGCCGAACGGCCCGCGGTTCATAGGACGGGCGTTCCGCTTGGTCTCGTCGTCTACCCGACGCTCTGTTGGCTGCGCGCTCACGCCGCCTCCTCCGCTCGGAGCTGGGTACTGACGATCTCCTTGTAGGTCTCGCTCGACTCGAGCAGTTCCTCATGGGTGCCTCGGGCAACGACCACGCCGTCCTCGAGCACGAGGATCTGGTCCGCGTTCATGATCGACGACACGCGCTGTGCAACGACGATGATCGTCGCGTCGGCCGCCGCCTTCGCGAGCGCGCCACGCAAGCGCGCATCCGTGGCGGTGTCGAGCGCAGAGAACGAGTCGTCGAAGACCAGGATCGGCGGCTTGCGCACCAGTGCGCGCGCGATCGACAGGCGCTGGCGCTGACCACCCGAGACGGTGGTGCCGCCCTGCGCAACGGCGCTCTCGAGGCCCTCCGGCATCGCCTGCACGAAGTCGCGCCCCTGGGCAACCGTGAGCGCCTCCCACAGGTCGTCGTCCGTCGCGTCCGGAGCGCCGTAGCGCAGCGTGGAGGCGACGGTCCCGGAGAAGAGATACGGACGCTGCGGCACGAGGCCGATCTGCGACCACACGGTCTCGAGGTCGAGCTCGCGGATGTTGACGCCGCCGAGCAGCACCTCGCCGCCCGTCGCGTCGTACAGGCGCGGGATGAGGTTGACGAGGGTGGTCTTGCCCGCGCCGGTGGAGCCGATGATCGCCGTCGTCGTTCCGGGCGTCGCCGTGAAGCTCACGTGCGACAGGACCGGATACTCGGCGCCGGGGTAGGAGAAGGTGACGTCGCGGAACTCAAGTGAGCCAGCGTCGGGCACGTTCAGTGCGTGGCGTGGCCGGGTTGTTGACCGTCGTCTCGGTGCCAAGCACCTCGCTGATGCGGTCGGCCGCAACGGCGGCGCGCGGGATCATCACGAAGAGGAAGGTCGCCATCATCACGGACATGAGGATCTGGATGAGGTAGGTGAGGAACGCCGTGAGGGCACCAACTTGCATCTCGCCGGACTCTACGCGCGGGGCGCCGAACCACAGCACCGCGACCGAGCCGAGGTTCATGATCAGCATCACCACGGGGAACATCGTGGCCATGTACATGCCTGCCTTGTAGGCGGACTCGGTGACGTCCTCGTTGGCCTTGCCGAAGCGCGCGGTCTCTTGCGGCTCGCGCACGAATGCGCGCACCACGCGGATGCCGGTGAGCTGCTCGCGCAGGACCCTGTTGATGACGTCGATGCGCTTCTGCATGCGGCGGAAGTGGGGCACCATCCGGCTCACGACGAAGGCGACAAAGAGGAGCAGGAGCGGCACGGCGACCACCATGATCCACGACAGCGTGACGTCCTGCTGGAGGGCCATGATGACGCCGCCGATGGCCATGAACGGGGCGGATACGAGGAGCGTTGCGGTCATCAGCACAAGCATCTGCACCTGCTGCACGTCGTTGGTCGAGCGCGTGATGAGGGAGGGAGCGCCGAACTTCTGGACGTCGGACTCCGCGAAGGTGAGGACCCGCGTCATGAGTCCCCCGCGCAGGTCGCGGCCAACGCTCATCGCGAGCTTGGCGCCAAAGTACACGGCGATGATCGAGCAGATGATCTGGGCAAAGCTGAGGACGAGCATGGTCCCGCCGGTCTTCCAGATGTAGCCGATGTCGCCGGTCGCCACGCCGTTGTCGATGATGTCCGCGTTGAGGGTCGGCAGGAACAGGTTGGCGATCGACTGCGCGAGCTGGAAGACAACGACCCCGGTGAGGAGTTTCCAGTACGGGCGCACGGACTCCACGAGCAGATTCCAGAGCATGGGCTATGCCCCTTCCTTGGTGATGCCGTTCACTACGAACTCGGCGAGTTCCTCGTTGGTGACGGGATAGATGGTCTCGATCGCAGGCAGCGCCTTGGCGAAGCACAGCATGCGGACCAGTTGGACGGCGAGCGCCGGGTCCACGCGGAGGCGGTCGCGGTGATGCTCGAAGATCAGGGAGGCGCCGTGAGCGCCGACGCTCGGCGGCCGGGTGGGCGCCTGCGGTGGCTCGCGCAGGCCGAGTGCGCTCATGATGCCCATGACCCCCTGGAAGCGCGCCGTGATGAGCGTGACAAGCTCCGCGACGAGACGCTCGAGCGGCAGTTCGGGGTCGAGCGCGGCGATCGCCGCCGCCGTGGGCGCCGGGTCCATGAAGCGCGAGACGACGGCGTCGATGATGGCCTGCTTGTCCTCGAAGACGCGGAAGAGCGTGCCCTCGGCGACGCCCGCGGCGTCCGCGATCTGTCGCGTGGTGACGTCGGAGCCATGCTCCATGAACAAGGGCACGGCCGCGTCGAGGATCGAATTCCGCCGCTCCTCAGGGGATAGCGGGGTCGCTCGCACGGTCCGGGTCGCCACCTACGCACTGTAAGTGAGTGAGCACTCACTCCGCAAGCCGAGCGCGCGCCTCGCCGCGACGCTGTCAGTCGGAGCTGCTGAACGCGGAGTCGAATGCAGCGTCGGGCGCATCGAAGGCGAGCCGTCGCACAAACGCAAGCGCCTCGGGGGCGCCAAGCAGCCTGTCCATGCCCGCGTCCTCCCACTCCACCGAGATGGGGCCCGTGTAGCCGATCTGGTTGAGCATCCGGAACGCGTCCTCCCACGCCACGTCGCCGTGGCCCGTGGAGATGAAGTCCCAGCCACGGCGCGGGTCCGCCCATGCGAGGTGCGAGCCGAGTCGCCCGTTGCGGCCGTTGACCATGCGCTTGCGGGTGTCCTTGCAGTCCACGTGGTAGATGCGGTCCTTGAAGTCCCACAGGAAGCCGACAGGGTCGAGGTCCTGCCACACCATGTGGCTGGGGTCCCAGTTGAGGCCGAACGCGGGCCGGTGGCCAATGGCCTCGAGGGTCCGCACCGTGGTCCAGTAGTCGTAGGCGATCTCGCTTGGATGCACCTCGTGCGCGAACCTCACGCCCACCTCGTCGAAGACGTCGAGGATGGGATTCCAGCGGTCGGCGAAGTCCTGGTAGCCCGCGTCGATCGCCTCCTGGCTCACGGGCGGGAACATCGCCACGTACTTCCAGATCGCGGACCCGGTGAAGCCGATGACCGTGTCGACGCCCAGCTTCTTCGCCAGCCGAGCGGTGTGCTTCATCTCCTCTGCGGCGCGCTGACGCACGCCGTCCGGGTCGCCATCGCCCCACACGCGAGACCCGACGATGTCCTGGTGGCGGTGGTCGATGGGGTCGTCGCAGACCGCCTGGCCTTTGAGGTGGTTGGAGATCGCGAAGACCTTGAGGTTGTACCTAGCGAGCAGCTCGAGCTTGCCCTCGACGTAGCCGTCCTCGTCCCAGCGCCAGGGATCCAAGTGGTCGCCCCAGCAGGCGAGCTCCAGTCCGTCATACCCCCAGCCCGACGCTAGGCGCGCCACTTCCTCGAGCGGCAAGTCTGCCCACTGGCCAGTAAAGAGCGTGATTGGTCGCGCCATTGCGAAGAGTCCTTTCGATCGCGGTTGCTGAGTGTCCGTCTAGTCGGTGCCGGTCCACGCGCTGCCGTTGCCCGCGCTGCGCTCCACGGCGTCGAGCACCCGCTGAACCTGGTACCCGTCGGCGAAGGATGGCGTGGGATCCGTGTTGCCCGCGACCGCCTCCACGAAGTCTTTCACCTGGTGCGAGAACGCGTGCTCGTAACCGAGCATGTGGCCCGTTGGCCACCACGCCTGCATGTAGGGGTGATCCGCCTCGGTGACGAAGATGCGGCGGAAGCCCTGCTCCGTACCCGGGGCGGTTGCGTCGTAATACTGGAGCGCGTTCATGTCCTCGAGGTCGAAGAGGATCGCGCCCTTGTCGCCGGCGACCTCGATCCGGAGCGCGTTCTTGCGCCCGGTGGCGAACCGGCTGGCCTCGAACAGCCCGGCTGCGCCGCCGTCGAACTGGGCGTTGAAGGCCGCGTAGTCGTCCACCGTGACGGGCCCGCGCTCTGCTCCCGCCGAACCGGACAGACCGTGGCCCTCACCCAGAACGGGGCGCTCGGTGACGAAGGTGCGCAGGACGCCAGAGACATCCGTGAGGCGCTGCCCAGTGATGAACTGGGCGAGGTCGATCGCGTGGGCGCCGATGTCGCCGAGAGCTCCGGACCCGGCCTTCGCCTTGTCGAGGCGCCACGTGAGCGGGGCCTCGGGGTCCATGAGCCAGTCTTGAAGGTACTGCCCGCGCACCTGACGAATGTTGCCAACGGCGCCGCGCCTGACGAGATCCCTCGCGAACGTGGCGGCCGGCACGCGCCGGTAGGTGAAGCCAACCATGGACCGCACGCCGTTTGCCGCCGCGGCCGTAGCAGCGTCGGCCATGCGCCGAGCCTCCTCGACCGTGTTGGCGAGCGGCTTCTCGCAGATGACGTGCTTGCCGGCCTCGAGGGCGGCGATCGCCATGTCGCAGTGCGTGTCTCCCGGCGTGACGATGTCGACGATGTCGATGTCGTCACGGGCTATCGTCGCCGCGAAGTCCTCGCTGGCCTCTTCCCAGCCCCACGAGCTGGCCAGGTGCTTGTTCTTGGCCGCGTCGCGGCCAACCAGAACGCTCATCTGGGGCTGTTGGGGAAGTTCAAAGAACCGAGGGGCCACCCGCCATCCCTGCGAGTGCGCGGCCCCCATGAATCCATTGCCGATCATCGCAACCTTGAGTGGCGAAGGCATGGCTCAGTCTCCTTGTCTGTGTGAGAGGGGTGAGTAGGAGCGGCCGCGCCCACCGGATGGCGCGGCCGCCTCCTTCCTCTGCTAGGACTTGAAGCCGATCGGCAGGTATTGGTCGACGTTGTCCTTGGTCACCACGGGTGCGTCGAGCACGATGCGGTGAGGGACCCCGGGGGATGCGAGGTCGGAGAGGCTCTTGCCCTGGACAAGGAGTCGGGCAAGCGCAACGCCGTCCGCCGCCTGGGTGGACGGGTAGATGACCGTCGCCTCGAGCACGGTGTCACCGGCCTTGATGGCGTTCATCGCGTTGAGCGAGCCGGCGCCGCCGACCATGAACATCTCATCGCGTCCGGCCGCGTCGATCGCAGCGAGCACGCCCACACCCTGGTCGTCATCGTGGTTCCAGATGGCGTCGATGTGCGGGTTGGCAGAGAGCAGCTGCTCCGTGACGGCCTGGCCGCCTGCGACTGTGAAGTCGGCGGCCACGCGGGCGCTGACCTTGAGCCCGCAGTCGGCGAGAGCGTCGTTGAAGCCGCGCGTGCGGTCCTGGGTCAGGGGCAGCGAGTCGATGCCCGCGATCTCGGCCACGATGGCGTCGCTCTTGCCGCCGAGCTTGCCGCAGATGTACTCACCTGCGCTGACGCCCATGCCGTAGTTGTCGCCAAGGATCGTGACGCGAGCGGCGTCGTCAGACGAGAACTCGCGGTCGACGTTGATGACCGGGATGCCGGCGTCCATCGCCGCGATTGCGGCCTCGGTGAGTGCCGCGCCGTCCGTTGGGAGCAGCACGATGGCGTCGACGCCGTCGTTGACGAACGTCTCGACCTGGCTGATCTGCAGCGCCGGGTCGTTGGTGCCTTCAGCCATCTTGAACTCGACGTCGGGGAAGCTGTCTGCCATCTCCTTCGCCGCCGAGTTGATGGCGCCGAGCCAGCCGTGGTCGGCCGCGGGTCCGGAGAACCCGATCACCACGGTGTCACCCGCGGCTGCATTGTCTCCAGGGTTGGCGCTGTTGACGGGGCCGTCATTGCCGCTGTCGTTGCTGCAGCCCGCAAGCAGGGCCACAACGGTCACCGCGGATGCCGCGGCGATCCCGAGCCTCTTGCGAGTCGAGAGCTTGGTGTTCATGGTTTCTCCTCGATCAATCACTGTCGTCTTTGCCAGCAATCAGAGGCCACCCAAGGTGGAGCCGCTTCGGTCCGTCGGCCTTCGATGTCCACACTGACCTGGTCAATGTAACAGAAAGTGATGTCCCTCGCGCAACTTATGCATGTTCATCGACATAACGATTCTGCAACGACGCGGCCTTCTCTCAGGCCGCAATTTGTACGTGTTTCTCGCTCAGGACACGGCTCAATCGCGGGAAATCAGGTACTCGCCCGGTAAAAGATTGGTGTGTTATGTTGTGTCCGTGATCGAAGACGACCACCCCGCGTCATTACTCGAGGTGCGGGGCCTCACCAAGTCATTCGGCCCCGCGAAGGCGCTCAAGGGGGTAGACCTTGACGTGCGCCCCGGCGAGGTGCACTGCGTGCTCGGGCAGAACGGCGCAGGCAAGTCAACGCTCATCAAGACGCTCTCGGGAGCGCATCAGCCGGACGAGGGCGAGATCCGCTGGCAGGGCGAAGCCGTCACAATCGCCAATCCGGTCGCGGCGCTGGAGCTCGGCATCGCCACGATGTACCAGGAACTCGACGTGGTCGACGGCCTCACCGTCGCCGAGAACATCTACTTGGGCCACGAGCTCTCGACCGGCGGCGTGCTGAACCGCAGGGCGGCTAACAAGGCGACTCGCGAACTCATGGCTCGCCTCGGCCACCCCGACCTCACACCATCGCGCGAGGTGGGCAGCCTCTCCCCCGCCAACAAGCAGATCGTGGCGATGGCGCGCGCGCTCAGTCACGACATCAAGCTGATGATCATGGACGAGCCCAGCGCCGTGCTCGACTCGGAGGAGGTGGACAACCTCTTCCGAATCGTCGAGGAGCTCACCGATCAGGGCATCTCCGTTATCTACATCTCGCACCGCCTCGAGGAGATCGAGAGGATCGGCGACCGCATCACGGTGCTCAAGGATGGGGCGAGCACCGCCTCCAACCTCCCGGTGGCGACGACTCCCACCCGCGAGCTGATCGCGCTCATGACGGGGCGCACCATCGAGCAGGTGTTTCCCCCGCGACCGGGCGTCGCGGCGGATGCGCCCCAGGTCCTCGAGGTCGAGGACCTTTCGCTCGGCCGCCTGTTCAGCGGCGTGAGCCTCTCGGTTCGGGCAGGAGAGATCGTGGGCCTGGCCGGGCTCGTCGGCTCCGGTCGCTCGGAGATCCTCGAGACGATCGCCGGCTATCGCAAGGCCACAGCCGGCACGGTGCGCGTCAAGGGAACTGACCTCCCGCACGGTTCCGTTGAGCGCGCCGTCGAGGCGGGCATGGGCCTGTCTCCGGAGGAGCGCAAGAGTCAGGGCCTGCTCCTCGAGGAGCCGATCTTCAAGAACGCGACGCTCTCGACCTTCTCTCGGTTCGCCAAGGGGCCGTTCCTCGACGAGGCAGCCGAGCGCCAGGCGACCGCGGAGCAGATGAAGGCGCTGCACCTTCGCCCCGCAGAGCCGAACCGCGTCACCCGCACCCTGTCCGGCGGCAACCAGCAGAAGGTCATGCTCGCCCGCTGGCTCATCCACGGCACCGAGGTGCTGCTGCTGGATGAGCCCACCCGTGGCGTGGACGTCGGCGCCCGCGTCGAGATCTACGGCCTGATCCGCGAGCTCGCGGCTCGTGGCACCGCGATCCTCGTGGTGTCGAGCGAGATCGACGAAGTCCTTGGCCTCTCGGACCGGGTGCTCGTCATCTCCGACGGCCACGTGATCGATGAACGTCCAGCAGACCAACTAGACGAGCACGGCGTGCTCGACCTCGTGATGAAAGGAAGTGCCGCGTGAGCGAGGAGATCAAGACCCGTAGCGACGGCCCCGGCGACACCCCTGGCATCGACTCGCCACCTGCGGAGTCAGGCCGCCGCCTCCGGGTGCCCGCCTCGGCGGGCCGCAACGCCGGCCTCGTGATCGCGCTGCTGGTCCTCGTGGTGGTGGGCTGGATCACCGCGGGCTCCACCTTCATGCAGGTGGACAACTTCCTGGTGATTCTGCGCCTCGCCTCGGTGATCGGCGTAGTGGCGATCGGCGTCACCTTCGTCATCACGGCCGGCGGCATCGACCTCTCCGTGGGCTCGGTGCTCGGCCTGTCGAGCGTGGTGGCGACGCTCGGCGCGGTCCAGACCGCAGCGTCGGGCTTCTGGCCATTGATGGTCTTTGCCGCACTTGCCACAGGAATTGTCGCCGGACTCACGAACGGGCTCATCATCGCCTACGGCAAGGTGGTTTCGTTCATGGCGACGCTCGCGATGCTCGTCGCCGCTCGCGGCGCGGCGGAGCTGATCTCTCAGCGGCAGACCCAGGTGATCAGCAACACGGGCTTCCTGAAGTTCTTCCGCGGCGATCTGCTGGGCATCTCCTGGGTCATCTGGATCTTTGCGGCCGTTGCCGTCGCCGGCTGGTTCCTGCTCAACCGGACCACGTTCGGCCGCCGCACCGTGGCGATCGGCGGCAATGCCACCGCGGCGCGGCTCGCGGGCGTCAACGTCAAGCGCCACACGATGTACCTCTACATGCTCTCGGGAGGCGCGGCGGGAATCGCGGCGACGATGCTGCTGTCGCGCACCACGGCCGGCACGTCCACGCACGGTCAGCTGTATGAGCTCGACGCGATCGCTGCGGTGGTCGTTGGCGGCACGCTGCTCGTTGGCGGCCGCGGCACCATCGGCGGCACGGTGCTCGGCGTGCTCCTCTTCGCCACCTTGACCAACGTGTTCACGCAGAACAACCTGTCCACGTCCGTCCAGCTCGTGGCCAAAGGCGTGATCATCGTGGTCGCGGTCATCCTGCAGCAGCGCTTCGCCAACCGCGAGGGCACGGCGAGTCCGTAGGCGAGCGCGCCGCTAGAGGCGCCTGGCCCTGGCCCCCGCAACCGGCCCGACGGTGTGGATCAGTTCCCACGTTTGCTCGCCGATGCCCTCTGGCCAGGTGAGGCCGGCAAGGTCCGTGCCCAGCACCAGCACGGACGGGCCGGCTCCGGAGACGACAGCCGCAAGGCCCTGGGCCCGCAGGTGCTGCAGCATCGCGACCGCGGGCGCCATGACGTCCGCTCGATAGGTCTGGTGGAGCTTGTCCTCGGTGGCGGGCAGGAGCAGCTCCGGGTGGCCGCCGAGGGCGTTGACGAGCAGCGCGGCTCGACCGACGTTGAACGCCGCATGGGTGTGCGGCACCTGGGGCGGGAGCACCGCGCGCGCCTCCTTGGTGGGAAGCGTCGACTCTGGAATCAGCACGGCGGTCTCGATCGCGGGGTCGAGCGCGAGTTCCGAGGCGTGCGCGCCCTCGGAATCCACCCACGCGACCGTGGCGCCGCCGTAGATGGCGGGCGCCGCGTTGTCTGGGTGTCCCTCGAAGGCGGTGGCCAGGCGCAGCGCTGCCGCGGCGTCAAGGGCCTCCGGCTCGGCGAGCATCGCGCGCGCGGCCGTGATGCCGGCGACGACGGCAGCCGCCGACGACCCGAGCCCCTTCCCGTGCGGGATGCGGTTGGTGGCGCGGATCTCGAGACCCACTTGCGACGCGCCCACCGAGTCGAGCGCCTCGCGCAAAGCGCGGACTACCAGGTGCGATTCGTCCCGAGCGAGTGTCTCAGCGCCCTCGCCGAAGATCTCGATGGTGGTCTCGCCGGAGGCGACGGCCTTGACCTCCACCTCATCGCGAACGCCAAGCGCCATGCCGAGAGCGTCGAAGCCGGGACCCAGGTTGCCGGCCGTTGCCGGGACCGAGACGACGACGTGATCGGCGACGAGGCGCATGGCTACAGCCCCAGCGCGGCCGCCGCCGCCTCAACATCAACGGGGATCACCACGGGCTCGATCTCGCGCCCCGCGAGCGCCGTCGCGGTGTCCTTGAGACCGTTTCCAGTGACGGTGATCGTGATCTTGGCCCCGCGCGGCACCTCGCCGAGCGCGCCGGCCGCGAGCAGCCCGGCAACTCCGGCCGCGGACGCGGGCTCGACGAACACGCCGACGTCGGCAGCGAGGCGCGCCTGCGCCGAGAGGATCGAGGCATCGGAGACCGCGCGGATCCAGCCGCCGGACTCGTCCCTCGCGGCTACGGCCAGGTCCCACGACGCGGGATTGCCGATGCGGATGGCGGTCGCGACGGTCTCCGGGTCCTTGATGGGGTGGCCGGCGACGAAGGGCGCGGCCCCGGCCGCCTGGACGCCCCAGATCTTGGGCAGCTTGGTCGCGACCCCAGCGGCGGCGTACTCGCGGAAACCCATCCAATACGCCGAGATGTTGCCCGCGTTGCCCACCGGAAGCATGTGAATATCAGGGGCGTCGCCCAGGGTGTCGACGATCTCGAAGGCACCTGACTTCTGCCCGTGCAGCCGATACGGATTCACCGAATTCACCAGTGCAATGGGGTAGTCGTTCGAGAGCGACCGCACGATGTCGAGGCACTCGTCGAAGTTGCCGTCCACCTGCACCAGGTCCGCGCCGTGCATGATCGCCTGGGCCATCTTGCCGGCCGCGATCTTCCCCTGGGGGATCATCACGACGCACCGCAACCCAGCGTGAGCCGCGTAGGCCGCTGCGGAGGCGGAGGTGTTGCCCGTCGAGGCGCACACGACCGTGTGGTCGCCCTCCTTCACCACCTGGGTGAGCGCCGCCGTCATGCCGCGGTCTTTGAACGATCCGGTCGGGTTCATCCCCTCGACCTTGACGAAGACCTCCGCGCCAACCTCGCGCGAGATGGACTCGGCGTAGACGAGCGGCGTGCCGCCCTCGCCGAGGGTCACCACCCGGTCCTCGGCCGCGAACGGCATGAAGTCCAGGTACTCGCGGACAACGCCCTGCCACTGGTGAGCCATTACTCCCCTTCAATCCTCAGCACGCTCGTGACCTCGGCCACCGCGTCAAGCCCGCGCAGGTCCGCGACGGTCGCGGCGAGGTCGCGTTCACGAGCTCGGTGCGTCGAGATCACGAGCCCCGCGGTCCCCTGCCCCGACACCTGCCGAACGGTCTCTATCGACACCCCGTGCCCGGCGAACACCTCGGCAACGCGCTGCAGCACGCCGGGCCTGTCGGGCACGTTCATCCGCACGGAGTACCTGGTAAACACGTCATCAATGGGAACCACGGCATTCGCCGCATAGTTGGACTCGCGGGGACCCTTGCCGCCCAACGCGCGGTGCCGGGCCACGCTCACAACGTCACCCAAGACGGCCGACGCTGTTGGCACCCCCTCCCGCGCCCTTGCCGTAGAACATGAGCTCACCCGCCGCTGCCGCCTCCACGAAGATCGCGTTGTAGGCGCCGTGGACGCCAGCGAGCGGGTGGGAGGCGGGCACCAAGGCAGGGTGAACGCGAACGGCGACCGCGCCGTCGGCCCTCTCCGCGATGGCGAGAAGCTTGATGACCTGGCCGTTGTCGCGGGCGGAGGCGACGTCGGCGGCCGTGATGCCAGAGATGCCCTCGCGGTAGACATCCGCGAGCGAGACGCGCTGGTGGAACGCGAGCGAGGCGAGGATGGCGGCCTTGGCGGCAGCGTCGAAGCCATCGACGTCCGCGGTGGGGTCCGCCTCGGCGTAGCCGAGGTCCTGCGCCTGCTTGAGCGCGACCTCGTAGGAGAGCCCGCGCTGGGTCATCTCGTCGAGGACGAAGTTGGTGGTGCCGTTGACGATGCCGAGGATGCGCTCCACCTGGTCACCGGCGAGCGACTCGCGGACCGGACGGACGATGGGGATGGCGCCCGCGACGGCGGCCTCGAAGTAGAGGTCGGTCCCGGCGGCGTCGGCGGCCTCGAAGAGCTCGGGGCCGTGCGCGGCGAGGAGCGCCTTATTCGCGGTGACGACCGACGCTCCCCCGGCGAGAGCCGCGAGAATGAGTTCGCGCGCGGGCGAGATGCCGCCCATGAGCTCGATCACCACGTCGGCGCGGGCGACGAGTCCGAAGGCGTCCTCCGTCAGGAGACTCGAGTCGATGCCTTCCCGGGGCACTGACGCGTCGCGAACGTAGACGCCCGCCAACTCGAGTGGGGCACCCACGCGAGCCGTGAGGTCATCGGCGTGCTCCGTGAGCAGGCGCACCACCTCGCGCCCAACCGTGCCCGGGCCAAGGACGGCCAGGGCAAGGGGTCGAGGCTCAGACACGGCACCAACTCTAGCGGGGGCAGGGCCAACCCCTGGCGCGCGCGACGAGCGAGCCCGCTCCCGGAGTGGGCGTCACACCATTGACTGGTTGCCGCCCGGCCCGCCAACACCCGCCGACGCGAATCCCACGATGGACGCAAAACGCCGCAGCCATGGCTGCGGCGTGAGTGTCACTTCGTCGGGGGCATCGGCGGAGTCAAGGTCCGTCATGATGGGACGGTCGTCGTCGTTCGAGTCCATCGGAGGGCCCCTTTCCCTTGCTTGGCCACAGTATGGCCCCGCTGACCGCTGGTAGCAAGCGCAACTTGGGCGTTCCTTAGGGAACGCTTTACCAAACGTCCCAGTTGAGCAGATCCTCCATGGTGTCGCGGCGGATGTGCACCGTCGGCTCGCCGTCCTTGACGGACACCACCGCGGGCCGCAGCACGGCGTTGTAGTTGCTCGCCATCACCCGGCCGTAGGCGCCCGTGGCGGGCACGGCGAGCAGGTCTCCCCGCGCGATGTCCGCGGGCAGCTCCACGTCCCGCACCACGATGTCGCCGCTCTCGCAGTGCTTGCCCACCACGCGCGACAGCGTCGGCTCGGCCTCCGAGAGACGCGAGGCAATGGCCGCCGTGTACTCGGCGCCGTAGGTGATAGTGCGCATGTTGTCGCTCATGCCGCCGTCGACGGCCACGTACTGACGCGAGCCCCCGTCTTCGAGCGCCACGTGCTTCACCACGCCGACGCGGTACAGAGTCAGGCCCGCAGGCCCGGCAATGGCTCTACCAGGCTCGATGGAGAGGTGAGGCCACGACCCCCTGACGCCTCCACGGCCGCGGCAACAGCGTCGGCCATGCCGAAGGCAGCGTCACGGGGAGCGAGCTCCTCGCTGTGGGGCGTGTAGCGGATGGCGTAGCCGCCGCCGAGGTCCACCTCGGGGAGCTCCACGCCGGTCTCCACCGTGAAGGCCGCGCGCAGGCGCATCATGCGCTCGGCGGACTCGCGGAAGGCGTCGAGCGACAGGATCTGGCTGCCGATGTGGGTGTGGATGCCGAGGAGTCGCAGGCCCGGAGCGTCGTGGCACGCGAGCAGCGCCTCGTACGCGTCGCCCGCGGCGAGTGAGAGGCCGAACTTCTGGTCCTCGTGGCTCGTGGCGATGTACTCGTGGCCGCCCGCGTGGACGCCCGTGGTCACGCGCACAAGCACGGGTGCCGTAACCCCCTTCTCGCGCGCGATCGCGTCCAGCACCTCGATCTCCGTGAACGA
The DNA here is from genome assembly GCA_024707205.1 of Demequina sp. NCBI lineage: Bacteria > Bacillati > Actinomycetota > Actinomycetes > Micrococcales > Demequinaceae > Demequina > Demequina sp. The sequence goes on along the minus strand of JANQAD010000001.1, from coordinate 1,714,747 downwards.
GTCAACGACGATGCGGCCCACACCCACCTCGAGGGCGCGGCGCAACTCGGCGTCCGATTTGTTGTTGCCGTGCAGGCCGATGCGCGAGGCGGGCATCCCGCCGCGCAGCGCCAGCTCCAGCTCGCCGCCGGACGCGACGTCCATGTGCAGGTCCTCGTCGAACATCCACCGCGAGACGCGCGACGAGAGGAACGCCTTCGACGCGTAGTAGACGTCCACCTCGGCGCCGTGGCGGCCGAACGCGGCGGCGAAGTGGTCGCGGAAGTCCGCGGCGCGCGTGCGGAAGTCCGCCTCGTCAATGACGTAGAGCGGGGTGCCGAACTGGCCCGCGAGTTCGCGAAGGTCCGCGCCTCCGACGCTGATGGCGCCGTCCGCGCCCCGGACCGCCGAGTGTGACCAGGGGCTTTCCACGCGCTACATCCGTTCCGGGGCCGAGACCCCGAGCAGAGCGAGCCCGTTGCGCAGCACCTGGCCAGCGGCGTCGTTGAGCCACAGGCGGGTGCGGTGCAGGTCCGAGACCTGCTCGTCGCCGAGCGGGGTCACGCGAGTGCGGTCGTACCAGCCGTGATACGCCGCCGCGAGCTGCTCGAGGTAGCGGGCAACGCGGAGCTGCTCACGGAACTCGACGGCCTGCGTGACGACGCGCGGGAACTCGCCCAGGATGCCCAGCAGGGCGGCCTCGGACTCGTGCGTGAGCAGTTCGGGTGCGAAGCCGTCCTCGCGGCGAATGCCGTACTCGGCGGCGTTCCGGGCCACCCCGGCCGTGCGCGCGTGCGCGTACTGCACATAGAACACGGGGTTGGAGTTGGACTGGGACGCGAGCAGGTCAAGGTCGATGTCGATGTTCGAGTCCGCCGAGGAGCGGACCAGGGCGTAGCGCGCGGCGTCGACGCCAACGGCCTCCACGAGGTCCTCGAGCGCCACCACGGTCCCGGCGCGCTTGGACATCCGCACCGGCTCGCCGTCCTTGACGAGGTTGACCATCTGGCCGATCTTGACCTCGACGTTCTCGGGGTCGTCGCCGAACGCGGCGGCCGCGGCCTTGAGCCGCGCGATGTAGCCGTGGTGGTCGGCGCCGAGCAGGTAGATGCACAGGTCGGCGCCGCGGTGGCGCTTGTCCTGGAAGTACGCGAGGTCGCCGGCGATATAGGCGGGACGGCCGTCGGAGCGGATGACCACGCGGTCGCGGTCGTCGCCATAGTCAGTGGAGCGCAGCCACCAGGCGCCCTCCGACTCGTAGAGCGCGCCGGTCTTCTTGAGGTGGGCGATCGCCTTGTCCACGGCGCCCGAGTTGTGCAGCGAGTCCTCGTGGAAGTACACGTCGAAGTCCACGCCAAAGTCGTGGAGCGACTTCTTGATCTGCTCGAACATGAGGCCGACCCCGCGGTCACGGAAGAACTCGAAGGCCTCGTCTTCGGGGAGCTCCAGCGGGTCCGCGTCGCCCGCGGCCATCGCCTCCACCATGACCTCGTTCGCGATGTCCTGGATGTACTCGCCCGCGTAGCCGTCCTCGGGCGCCTCTTCACCCTTGATCGCGGCGAGCAGCGACGCGGCGAAGCGGTCGATCTGCGCGCCATGGTCGTTGAAGTAGTACTCGCGAGTGACCTGAGCACCGTGGAATTCGAGCAGCCGCGCGAGCGAGTCGCCGACCGCGGCCCAGCGGGTACCCCCAAGGTGAATGGGGCCAGTGGGGTTCGCTGAGACGAACTCGATGTTCACGTGCTTGCCGTGCAGGGACTCGCCCGAGCCGTAACCCTCGCCGAACTCGACGATTCCGCGCGCGAGCTCGCCGGCAGCGTCGGCCCGGAGCCGGATGTTGAGGAAACCGGGGCCCGCCACCTCGAGCGACTCGATGCCGGGCTCGGCCTCGAGCAGCGCGGCGAGCTTCTCCGCAAACTCCCGGGGAGTCAGGCCGGCCCGCTTGCCGAGCTGCATGGCGACGTTGGTTGCCCAGTCGCCGTGGTCCCGCTGGCGCGGGCGCTCCACGCGCACCTCGCCGATGTCGCCGTCGATCGCGAACGTGCCGTCGGCGACGCCCGCCTCGATGGCGGCAAGGATGGTTGCGGTCAGTTCCTCTGGGGTCACCCGTCAAGTCTAGTCGCGAGCCCGTCACAGGCATCTTCCCTCCTAGAGGCCTTGCCGCTAGCATGCGCTGGAACGTTTCGGCCCAACGAGGGGACCCCCATGGCCAAGCCAGGTATCAGCGCTCGGTTGCGTTACCGCTTCGACAACCTGATGGCGCGAGGCAACGTCGCCGTCATTGGACTGCTGGGGCTGATCAGCCTCATCTGGGTGATCGTCGCCGGCCTCGTCGCCTTCATCTTCAACGTGTTTCCCTCCGACTCCGGCGGCTACACGTTCATCGAGGCCATCTGGCGACAGCTGACCTTCACGCTGGACCCCGGGACCTTCTCGGGTGACATCGGCTGGCCGTGGCGGCTGCTGTCGCTCCTCACCACGCTGTTCGGTGTGCTCGTGGTCGCGAGCCTCATCGGTGTCGTGTCCGCGGCGTTCGACGACCGTATCGCGGCTCTCCGCAAGGGCCGTTCCGCGGTGGTCGAGAATGGCCACACCGTGATCCTGGGGTGGAACTCCAAGGTCTTCACCATCATCTCGGAACTGGTCATCGCCAACGAATCGGAGAGCAAGCCCGTGGTTGTGGTGCTCGCCGATCGCGACCGCGTGGACATGGAAGAGGCCATCGCGGAGAAGGTCCCCCAGTTGAAGAACACCAAGGTCGTGTGTCGATCCGGCAACCCTCTGGATCAGGACGAGCTGCTGCGCGCCAACCCGTTCGAGGCGAAGTCGCTCATCGTGCTCGGCGACGAGGACGCCCCTGACACCGACGCGACCACCATCAAGACCGCACTCGCCCTCACCAACCACCCGGAGCGCCCGGAGGGCGAGATCACGGTGGTCGGCGAGATCAATAGGCCGGAGAACCTCCCTATCGCCAAGCTCGTTGGCAAGGACGAGGCCCAGTGGATCCTCCCGCTCGAGACGATCTCCAAGGTGACCGTGCAGACCTGCCGCCAGTCGGGCCTGTCCCGCGTCTACACGGAGCTGCTCCAGTTCGACGGCGACGAGATCTACTTCACCGACCAGCCGTCGCTCGTTGGCCTCACGTACCTCGAGTGCCAGATGCGGTTTGACTCGTCCACCGTGATCGGCGTCATCACACAGGAAGGCGCCTTGCTGAACCCGGCAGCCGACCGCACGCTGGGTGAGGGCGAGCAGCTGATCGTGATCGCGGAGGATGACTCGACGATCGCCCTCGCCGCCCAGCGTGGCGTCGCCAACGACGCCCACGTCACGGGTCTGCCCGCAGTGGAGATGGCTCCCGAACGGACCCTCATTCTCGGCTCGCACTCGCAGCTGCCGCTCATCGTCGGCGAGCTTCACGAGTACGCGCCCGCGGGTTCAGTGGTGACGATCGTGACGGACTACAAGCTCCCCAAGCTCGCGGAGACGCCCGGGCTCGAGGTGGAGATCAAGCGCGCCAACACGACCAACCGGGCCGCCCTTGAGGCCCTAGCGCCGGAGACCTACGATCACATCCTGGTGCTCGCGTACCGCGATCACCTCGATATGGAGACAGCGGACTCCCGGACCCTGGTCACGCTGCTTCAGCTACGCGAGCTGGCGTCGGAAGCGGGCACCAACTTCAATATCGTCTCGGAGATGCTCGACGACAGGAATCGCCGCCTCGCCGAGGTCACCAAGGCAGACGACTTCATCGTCAGCGACAACCTGATCAGCCTGATGATGGCCCAGATCTCCGAGAACCCTCAGCTCAACGAAGTGTACGGAGTGCTGTTCTCCTCGGACGGCCCTGAGATCTACCTGCGTCCTGCGGAGTGGTACGTCGAGCTGGGCGTCCCGGTGAACTTCTTCACGGTTGCCGCGGGCGCCGCGAAGCGCTCCGAGACGGCGATCGGCTACCGCGACGTGACACCGGAGGGCTTGGGCGACGCCCGCGCAACCATTCGCATCAACCCCGCCAAGCAGGAGGAGCGCGTCTACAACGAGGGCGACCTCATCATCGTTCTTGCGGAGGACTGAGCGTCACGCCAGGTCGGTTATGACACCCGGCTCAAGGATTCTCAGCCGGCCCGACGCTCCGCTCCAGTTCTCCTGCAACGTCGCCCCTGGCTCGCTGAAGTGGGCCCAGTCGTCGGTGTGGACGGGAACGATGAGCACGTCCGGCCACAGGTTGGCGACCTCGAAGACGCGGGCCGCGTCTAGAGTCAGCGGGTCCGGGCCGCGGTTGGCCACGCGGGCCGCTCCCGCGCACAGGATCGCGAGCGCGACCTCAGGGAATGCGGCCGCGATCTCCCTCGCCACCGCAACCTCAGAATTGTCTCCGGAGAAGTAGACGGTGGGCGCGCCGTCGGCCTCAAGGACGAAGCCGATGACGGGGCCTGTGTGCTCGGCGACGTGCGGCGGGCCGTGGAGCGCCGGCACGGCGGTGACCGTGGCGGCGCCAACCTGCACCGACGTCCACGGCTCGAGGCCTATCGTGCCTGGCACGCGGGCGGCGCCGGCCGTGGTCGTGATCGCTACGGGCACCTGCGCCAAGACGGCGCGGCCCTCGGGGTCGAGGTTGTCCGGGTGGTGGTCATGGGAGACGAGCGCGAGGTCGATCGCTCCAAGGCGCTGCACGGGCAGCGCGGGGCCGCGGGTCTTGGTGAGGCCGCCGTACTCGCCGGGCTCGCTGAACGTGGGGTCGGTGATGACGGTGAGGCCTGCGTAGGTGAAGACGAGGGTGGGGCCGCCGACGAGGGTGGCGGTTACAGCGGTCACGCCCACGCTGCGACGCCCACTACTTCGTAACCTCGACGTGCGTCGCGGTGCATTGCGCGGGGATCGATGCGGTGCAGACCGACACGGTGACCTTCACCTCGTCGCCGCGCTCAACTTCCTCTGGCTTGGCGCCGTCGAGGTCCCGCGCTGCCACCGTGATGATCGCGTTGTTGAGGCTGCTCTGCGGCACTGTGGAGAAGACGAACACCAGCGGGTCGCCGCCCTCTTGCACGGAGGAGACGGTGCCCTCCTGGGTGACGGCGTCGTCGTCCTTGCCGCCGCCGCAGGCCGCAAGAGCTAGTGCGATGGTGAGGGCTGCGAGCATCTTCGCGGGTGTCCTGAGCGCCATACGGACATCATGGCACCGCCGCGCCTGCTGGTATCCTCGGTGAGCCGCATTTCGGTGCGGCATGCCCCCGTAGCTCAGCGGATAGAGCGCCGGTTTCCGGTACCGAAGGTCGCAGGTTCGATTCCTGTCGGGGGCACTTTGTGTTTAGGCACGCTGCGCATACCTCCGGGCCACAATCTCCCTGGTTTAGGCACGCTACGCATACCTTCCCCCACCGAGGCGGCGACCGATCCCACGAGCGATCCCCTCCGCGGCGTGCGAGGCTCCGCCTACCCATTCACACGCGCAAAGTATGCGCAACGTGCCTAAACGAGCCCGGGTTCGCCTCCGCGGTATGCGCACCTTGCCTAAACCGTGGGTGCGGGGGGTCTAGCGACGCGGCGCAGGGTGACGCTAGCGCGTCAGCCCCACCGAGGCATCGAGCGCGGCCAAGTCCTCGGCCGTCAACTCCACCTCACCGGCACGCGCGGAATCGGTGACCGACTCCGGACGCGACGCCCCAGGGATCGGCACCACGGAATCGGACAGCGAGAGCTCCCACGCGAGCGCCACCTGCTGGGGCGAGACCCCGTGCGCGGTCGCAACAGAACCGAACGCCGCGTGCCGGGACCCCAGAGCACCGGCAGACGAGATTCCGCCAAGCGGCGACCACGGCAGGAACGCCATCCCGTTTTCCACGGTGTACTGGAGTTCGCCATAGGTGGTCGCGAATCGCGGCGAGAACTGGTTCTGCACCGACACCAGCCGCCCACCGAGCACCTCATCGGCGGCGGCAATCATGGCGATCTCCGCGTTCGAGACGCCCGCCATCTGAATGACGCCCTCGTCAAGCAGCTCGGCGAGCGCGCCCACCGAGTCCGTGTAGGCAACCGAGGGATCCGCGCGGTGGAACTGGTACAGCCCAATGGCCTCCACCCCAAGTCGCAAACAGGACGCCTTCGCCGCGGCCTTCAGGTACTCGGGATGCCCGTTCCGCAGCCACGAGCCGTCGCCGGGCCGGATCAGTCCGCCCTTGGTGGCAACGAGCACGTGGGAGGTGTCCGCGCCATAGGTTCGCAGCGCCTCGGCGATGAGGATCTCGTTGTGCCCCGTCTCATTCTCGTCCCGGTTGTAGGCGTCCGCGGTGTCGATGAACGTGACGCCCGCGTCGAGCGCGGCGTGGATCGTGGCGATCGAGCGCTCGCGGTCCGGCCGCCCCTCGATCGACATGGGCATGCCGCCTAGGCCTATGGCGCTGACGGTCCGGTCGCCTATCCGACGCTGCTGCATGGTGTCTCCTTAAGGCTGGCTTGGGCTTGGGGATGGGGATGGGGAAGTGGTGGGCTCTACCAGGGACGTCACCGTCACCGAGGTGACCTTGCCGTCCTGCATCTCGGCAACGCATTGCGCGTGGGACTCGTCATTGAGCTGCCACACCACGGTCATCTTCTCGCCGCCCGAGGCGACCAGGTCCTCTGCCTCGCGATCGCGAGCGTCCTGCTGCTCGCCAGTAAGCGTCTGCTCCTGCGCCACGCCAAGACTCACCATGCGCGCGTCGAGTTCCTGCCACTCGGTGGCCGCGAAGATGTCGCCGCCGGTGATGCCGGGTCCCTTGGGGTGCTGGGCCTTGTACTCGGCCTCGCACGCGTCGGCTGCGGCCTGCTTCTCGGGCGACAGGTCCGCGCGCACCGCGTGCGCAATCAGGGCGCCGACGATCACCAGGAGCGCGACGCAACCGGCGATGGTCACGGGAAGCCAGGTGCGGGGCGCCTCGTCCGGCTGGGGCTGGGTCACCGGTAAAGCCTACGTCGGGCCTGGCAGTGGGCCGCACGCGTAGCATGACGGCATGGCAGGGGCGGACCTCCGTTACGAACCGCACCTTGGGCTCGCCCTCGGCGGTGGCGGCGCGCTGGGCGCCGCGCATTGCGGGGTGCTCGAGGTGCTGCACGAGCGCGGCATCGTGCCCACCATCGTGGTCGGCACGTCCGCGGGCTCGATAGCCGGGGGCGCCTACGCGAACGGCCGCGACCCTTACGAACTCACCGAGCTCGTGATCCAGGCGAGTTGGGGCGACTTCGGCACGTTCTCCATGACGCCGGGCCTCGGACTGCTCGACACGGAGGGCCTCCGTGACACCGTGGACCGCATCGGGCACGACTCGATGATCGAGGACCTTCCCATCAGGTTCGCGGCCGTCGCCACGGACCTTGGCACCGAGGAGTCGGTCCTCATCGACCACGGCTCCCTCGTGGAGGCGATCGGCGCGTCCATCGCGGTGCCCGGCCTGTTCCGGCCAAAGCAGTTGGACGGCCGCACCTTCGTGGACGGCGGAGTCATCCAGAACCTCCCGCTCGAGGCTGCCTTCACGATGGGCGCCACGCACGTGATTGGTGTGCGCTTGGCGCCGGAGTGGGACTACCTGCCAAGCATGCGCACCGCGTTGCGCGTCCACGAGTACGAGATCCGCGATGACGTCACGTTGATCACGCCGCGGTTGCGCCACCGCTCACAGTGGGTGGCGCGCGACCTTCCGGGCCTGGTGCAGCTGGGTCGCGAGGCGGCCGAACTCGCCCTCGCGGACTACCCGATCGTCAACCCGCGGCCGGAGTCGGCGAGTCCAGCTACGGAGCCAGTTGAGCCGGCAGCCCCGGATGAGCCTGCGCGACCGCGGGGTGTCGCAGCGTTCTTTCAGCGACGTTCACTCCCTTCGCCAACGCCGGATTCGCCTCAATAGCAGGCCCGACGCCGTGGCTGAGTTCGAGGATGAACGGCAGCGTCACGGTGGTCAAGGCGGCAGTGGCGGTCGCGCCAACCGCTCCGGGCATGTTCGTGACGCAGTAGAACACCGTGCCCGCGACTATATACACGGGGTCAGCGTGGGTGGTGGGGTGCGAGTCCTCGAAGCAGCCGCCCTGATCGATCGCGATGTCCACGACCACCGAGCCCGGCTTCATCGCCTCGACCATGGCGTGGGTGACCACTTTGGGCGCGGGGCGTCCGGGGAGCAGAACCGCACCGATGACCAGGTCCGCGTTCGCGACGGCCTCGGCCACGGCGTCGGGCGTTGACGGGACCGCGGTGACGGCAGTGCCGAACTGGGCCGCGAGCGCCTCGATGCGCGGCACGGACAGGTCCAGCACGGTGACGTGCGCGCCGAGCCCAACGGACTCCTCGACCGCGTGGGAGCCCGCGACGCCCGCGCCGATCACCACGACCTCGCCTGCGGGCGCGCCCGGTGCGCCGGCGAGGAGCACTCCGCGCCCGCCCTCGGAACTGAACAGGTGGTACGCGCCCACGATGGGCGCCATCCGCCCCGCGACCGCGCTCATGGGGGCGAGGAGGGGCAGCGACCCGTCCGCGAGCTGCACGGTGTCGTAGGAGAGGGCAGTGGTTCCGGCGTCGATCAGGGCGCGAGCGAGCGGCTCGTTGGCGGCCAGGTGGAGGAATGTGAATAACGTGTTGTGACTGAGCCGCGAGTACTCCTCCGGGGTGGGTTCCTTCACCTTGAGCACGAGCTCGCCGGACCACGCGTCATCCACGGACACGAGCCGAGCGCCCGCGGCCACGTACTCGCCGTCCGGCAGCGCCGAGCCGCCCCGGCGCCCTCCTGTACCCAGACCTCGTGTCCGTCGGCGATCAGCTGCCGCGCGCCGTCGGGCGTGAGCGCCACGCGCGTCTCCGCCACCTTCGTCTCTGCCGGAATGGTGATGAGCATGCCTCCATCTTTGCTCATGCGGCGGCTCTAGGCTTGGGCGCGTGAGCGACCTCATCCACCTGCATGCCTCCGGAGTCTCCCTGCTGCTCGACGTCGGCGAAGGCCGTCTCCCTCGCGTGCTGCACTGGGGCGCGGAACTTGGCGAGGGGGAGCTTGACGGCGTGGCCCGTGCCTCAGTGGAGCCGCGTGTTGGAGGCGAGCTCGACGAGCGGCACGCGCTGTCCGTGTTGCCGGAGCACTCGTGGGGCTGGATGCACACGCCGGGGCTCAGCGGAAGCCGCGCCGGCAGCGACAACTTCACGCGGTTCACGGTGACGTCTGTTGCGCGCTCGGGGGAGGGTCACGAGGACAGCTCGGTTGACCGGGTGGTCGTAGAGGCGGCCGACGGCGTTGCCGGGTTGGCGCTCACGGTCACCATTGAGATGCTGGGCACGGGCCTGGTGCGCACCAAGGCGGCGGTGACGAGCACCCAGGGCAACGAGCCTTACCAGCTCGACCAGCTCACGCTCCTGCTTCCCGTGCCGCGCGAGGCCACCGAACTGCTGGACTTCACGGGCCGCTGGATCCGGGAGCGCACGCCCCAGCGCGGGCCGTTCCTGACTGGCACCCACCTGCGCGAGTCACGGCGCGGCAAGCCGGGCCACGACTCGGCGTTCCTCATTGCCGCCGGCACCAGCGGCTTTGGCTTCCGCACCGGCGAGGTGTGGCTCACGCACGTTGGCTGGTCGGGGAACTCGCGGCACCTCGCGGAGCGGGCCAACGACGGCACGGGGCTGATCGGCGGCGGCGAGCTGCTTCTACCCGGCGAGGTGCGCCTCGCGGCCGGCGAGACCTACGAAAGCCCCTGGGTCTACGCGTCCTACTCCCCCGCCGGGCTCGACGCGGCCTCTACCCGAATCCACCGGTGGCTGCGCACCCACCCGGCGCACCCGTCGGGCCCACGACCCGTCCTGGTGAACACTTGGGAGGCCGCGTACTTCGACCACGACCACGACGCCCTGCGCGCCCTCGCGGATGCCGCGGCGGCGGTGGGCGCGGAGCGCTTTGTGCTTGACGACGGCTGGTTCCGGCACCGCCGGGCGGACAACGCCGGGCTCGGCGACTGGTTCGTGGACGAGGAGATCTATCCCGAGGGGCTCGGGTGGCTCGCGGACTACGTGCGGGGCAAGGGACTCGAGTTCGGCATCTGGTTCGAGCCGGAAATGATCAACGAGGACTCGGACCTGGCGCGGGAGCACCCGGAGTGGATCGCGGGGCCGGGCGGCGACCGCCTGCCGATTCGCGCGCGCACCCAGCAGGTGCTGGACCTCACGCATCCAGAGGCATTCGCGTACATCGAGGAGCGCCTGCATGCGGTGATCGGCGAACTGCGGCCCGCGTACATCAAGTGGGACCACAACCGGGATCTGCTGGAGGCCGCCAACACGGCCACGGGCCGCCCGATCGGCCACGAGCAGACGCTCGCGTTCTACCGGCTGCTGGACGGGTTGCACGAGGCGTTCCCTGACCTCGAGATCGAATCCTGCTCCGGCGGCGGGGCGCGCATTGACCTGGGTGTGCTCGAGCGGACGCAGCGCGTGTGGACCTCGGACTGCAACGACCCGCTGGAGCGGCAGCGCATGCAGCTGTGGACGTCGCTCATCGTGCCGCCCGAGTACATGGGCGCACACATCGGCCCTCCCGTGGCGCACACCACCCATCGCGCGTCGTCGCTGGACTTCCGCGCGGGGACGGCGTTCTGGGGGCATCTGGGGATCGAGTGGAACGTTGCGGGGCCGGAGGCGTCCGCGCCGGAGGTGCGGGCCGCGATCACCGAGTGGGTGGCGCTGCACAAGGAGTTCCGCGAGCTGCTGCACACCGGTGACGTGGTGCGCAGCGACCTGCCCGTGGACGGGCGCATCCTCCAGGGCGTGGTGGCGCGGGACCGGTCGCGGGCCGTCTACTCGTTCGCGTCGATCGACTCCGTGGTGGAGCAGCCTACGGGGCTGCTGCGGTTGCCGGGCCTGGATCCCGACCGCACCTATCGCGTGGCGCCGGTCGGGCCGGTGCGGCTGAGCGAGGCGGGAATGCGCGCCAAGCCAGCCTGGTGGTCCGACGCTGAGGCCGGGTCTCCCGTTGAGCTCACCGGGCGCGCGCTAGGCGTTCATGGCGTGCAGGCGCCGGGGCTGGATCCCGAGGAAGTGGTGCTGATTCGGGTGGACGCGGCGGGTTCGTAACCCGCGACGACGCGCGGGGTCAGGACCCAGCAGTCGCAGTCGGAGCCGGAGTCGGCTCAGTAGCGGTATCGGTGTCAGTGTCCTCGGTCGTCGTCTTGGTCGTCGTCGTCGACTTCGACGACGAGCTGGACGAGCTCGAGGACGACTTGCTTGAGGTGCCGCCGTCGGAGTAGTTGCCGCTGCCCCACGACGTGTCGTAGTACTTCTGGGTGAGCGAGATGTACTCCCAGTGCCACGGCTCGTACTTGGAGCTCTTGGCCCACGGCGGGTTCTCCCAGCCGTACACGTGGGCGTTCGACTGGATCCACTTGCCGGAGGCCCCTCGCAGCGTTTCGGAGCAGAGGTCAACCGCGAGGCCCCACCCGTGCATCGAGGTGCCGGGCGTTGCCGCGAGGTAGCCGCGGGTCGCACGGACGCTGTACTGGTTGGCGAGCGAGCGGTACGAGTCGTCGAGGCAGATGTTGCGGCCGAACACCGTCTTGTACGCCTGGTTCATGGCGATGAAGGCTCCCGCGGCCTCGGCCTGCAGGGACTCCCCCTTCTCCGGGAGGGCGCACAGAGAAGACTTCGCGAGCCGGCCGTTCGAGCCCTTGATGGGAGCCGTCTCGTTGCACGTTGTGCCCGGCACGTTGAGGACGTCGATGTTGGCGGCGATGGTCGCCTGCGAGAGTTCGTCAACAGAAGGCAGGGGCAGGTCCGCGGAGAGCAGCTGGGGCCCTCCACCAAGAAGGGCCGCCGCCGTTGTCGGCGACTGGCCCTTGACTACTCCCGGAAGCGTTTCTGCGGCATCCGCGTACGGTGCGATGGTCCCGTAAACGGGGTAGATCACCATGGCGAGAGCGAAGCCAACGAGCACGCCGCTACGGGTAAGTACTTTGCGCCTGCGGTGCGTGGAACGGACCCGGATCTCCTGGGTCTCCACAACGCGGCGCTCCCTGCGCGTGCCTACCGCGATCTCGCCGGAGGTGACCGGCGCTTCGACGAGCGAACTCATGCCACCTCCGTTTCGCCTCGTATCCGCCTCAGTACCCGCCAGCGCGCGCAACCGCCACGAGCGCACGAACTGGAAGGCTCGACAATGGTAACCGAATGGTTACGATTGGCGCCAGGCGAGATAACTACAGGTGTCGCACATCTCACACTTCCCTAAAGTGTGCCGCTGACCTCGCCAACGAGCTCCTCGATGATGTCCTCGAGGAAAACCAGGCCCACCGGACCATCGGGTCCGACCACCAGGGCGATGTGCGCGCCGGTGCCTCGCATGCGCGCAAGAACGTCCTCGACCTCGTCGGTCGCGCCCACCACGGGGAGGTCGCGCACCCGCCACGAATGGATGGGCTCCTCTCGCTCGGTGGCCCTGGAGAAGAGCGTGTCCTTGATGTGCAGGTAGCCCACGAAGCCGTCGCCATTGGCCACGGGAAAGCGCGAGAACCCGGTCTCGACTGCGAGCGCCTCGAGACCCTCCACCGTCACGCCTGCAGGGGCGCTCACGACCTTGTCGAGGGGAACCATCACGTCCTGAGCCGCATGCTCAGAGAACTCGATCGCGCCCGTCAGCAGCCCCGAATCATCGGAGATGGTGCCTTCCGCGCTCGAGCGCTCCACGATGGACTGCACCTCATCGGCGGTGAACGCGCTCGCCACCTCGTCGCGCGGTTCCACCCCGAGCAGTCGCACGAGGCAGTTCGCGATCCAGTTGAGCGCCACGATGATCGGGTTCAGCACGCGCGCGATCACGACGAGCGGGGGCCCGAACACCATCGCGGCCCTGTCGGGGTTCGCCACCGCCGCGTTCTTGGGGACCATCTCGCCGAAGATCACGTGAAGCGCCACGACGATCGCGAGCGCAATGAGCAGCGAGACCCCGTGCGCCCACGCATCCGGGCAGCCCGAGCGCATGGAACAGCGGCTCGAGCCCGTGCGCGATCGCGGGCTCGGCGACCACACCGAGCGATACGGAAGCCACCGTGATGCCCAACTGCGCGCATGCGAGCATGAGCGACACGTGCTCCATGGCCCACAGCACCGTCTTCGCCGACCGTGATCCTGCGATCGCTCGCGGCTCAATCGACGATCGCCGCGCGGAGATGATCGCGAACTCGGCCCCAACGAAGAAGGCGTTCACGAGCAGCAGCCCGATGACGCCGAAGATCAGTCCCAGGCTCACGGCTCCTCCCCCACGCGCTCGATCCGCACCCTGTCGATGCGTCGCCCCTCCATGCGCTCCACGGTGACGCGAACGCCGTCGACCTCCACCTCGTCGCCGGCCTCGGCCACGCGACCGAGGCGCGCCATCACAAAGCCGCCGATCGTCTCGTAGGCGGGCGACTCGGGAATCTCGATTCCGGAGTGCTCAACCACCTCGTCGGGCCTCAGGTCGCCCTGGGCGATCCATGCGCCACCCGGAGCGCGGTACATCGTTGGCCTGCGGCGATCGTGCTCATCCGCGACATCGCCGACCAGCTCCTCGATGAGGTCCTCGAGCGTCACCATCCCCGCCGTGCCGCCGTACTCGTCGACGACTATCGCGCACTGCAGCGCGAGCCCACGCAGCTCCACGAGCAGGGGTCGCAGCGCGATGGTCTCCGGGACGCGATGCGCGGCGACCATCATCTCGGTGACCGGCGTCTCGTCCCGCACCCCAACGGGCACGCCGATCGCGCTCGCGAGCGTGACGATGCCCAGCACGTCATCGGGACCGTCGCCCGTCACGGGGAAACGAGAATGACCCGACGCTCTGGCCGCCGCGAGCACGTCGCTCGCCTTTGCGCTCGCCTGCAGCATGACCACCCGGGTGCGGTCCGTCATGACGTCGACGCCGCTCAGCTCGTCGAGCTCGATGGTGTTGGTGAGCAGGCGGGCCGTGTCGGCGTCGAGGGTGCCGGCCTCGGCGCTGCGGCGAACGAGCGTGGCGAGCTCTTGCGGTGACCTTCCGCCGCTCAGCTCCTCCTTGGGCTCGATGCCCATCGCGCGCAAGACGCCGTTCGCCGCCGCGTTCAGCAGGCGCACGAGCGGGCCGAGGGCCGCGGTGAAGGCCAGGATCATCGGCGCCACCACTCGAGCCGTGCGAATGGGCTCGGAGAGCGCGAAGTTCTTGGGTACCAGCTCGCCCACGATCATCGAGAAGGCGTTGACGATGATGAGCGACAGCGTTCCGGCGATGGCTCCGACGGCCGCACGGCTCAGCGAGGAGTCGCTCAACGGGATCCGCAGCAGCTCGGTGATCGCGGGCTGCGCCGTGTAGCCGAGCAGGATCGTGGTGAGGGTGATGCCCACCTGCGCGGAGGACAGTTGCGTAGACAGCGTCGCGAGCGCGCGGCGAACGCGACCGGCGCGCTTGCCGTCGACGTGAGAGGGGTCAAGGGCGACGAGCGAGAATTCGGCCGCGACGAACAACGCGGTGCCGAGCGTGAGAAGCACGCCCGCACCGATGAGCAGCCAGGGGGTCATATCCGGCCCCGTCTATGGTCGTCCATGGGTGTCGCCACTATACCGGGCGCCCTCTCGGCGGCCCAGGTAACGATTTCACCAAACCCGGGGACGTTGCCACTTCACGGGCCGTTTAGGCTGGAGACTAGCAACGTAAGCAGCCGCGCTCGCGCGTAGAAAGTGACCGCATAGATCGTGTCCCCCGACACCACCGCGCCCCACACTGAGCGCACCGCCATCTCTCACGCTCCTGACGCCCCCTCCGTGGCGTCCCTCGTGCTCGGCTCGGCGCCGCCGCCCGGCCAGCCCGACGCCGTGGTTCAGCCCGACGCGGTGGTCACCACTGCTCCGGCGAGCGCGGCGCCAGAGCCAACCCCACCGTCGGACAGCGATGCCGAGCTGCCCCAAACCCAGCCGATCGCCACCGCCCAGGCGCCCACCGCGGCTTACCTGCAGAAGGTCGATGAGCACGCACGCGCGGCGAAGGACGTCGAGGAAGGCGTGACGCGCCTGCGCGGGCCCGCCGCGCGCGTGGTGCAGAACATGGAGGCGAGCCTCGAGGTGCCGACGGCTACCTCGGTGCGGACGGTGCCCGCGAAGCTCATCATGGACAACCGCGTGGTCATCAACAACCACTTGGCGCGCACGCGCGGCGGCAAGGTGTCGTTCACGCACCTGATCGGGTTCGCGATCGTCGAGGCGCTCGCCGAGTTCCCCGCGATGAACGTGGCGTACGCGCTCGAGGACGGCAAGCCCGCGATGTTCACGCCGGAGCATGTGAACTTTGGCCTCGCGATCGACCTCGCGAAGGAAGACGGCACCCGCCAGCTGCTGGTGCCGAACATCAAGGCCGCCGACCAGATGGACTTCGCGCAGTTCTGGCACGCGTATGACGACCTCATCAAGAAGGCGCGCTCGGGCGCGCTGCAGGCGATCGACTTCCAGGGAACGACGATCACCCTGACGAACCCGGGGACCTTGGGCACCGTCTACTCCGTGCCGCGGCTGATGGCGGGTCAGGGCGCGATCATCGGCGTCGGGTCGATGGACTATCCGGCCGAATACCAGGGATCTTCCGAAGAGACGATCACTCGCCTCGGCATCTCCAAGGTCATGTCGCTGACGTCCACCTACGACCACAGGGTCATCCAGGGTGCGCAGTCGGGCGAGTTCCTGGGGCTGGTGCACAAGAAGCTGCTTGGCCTCGACGGGTTCTACGACCGCGTGTGCCTCGCGCTGCGCGTGCCGTACGAGCCGGTGCGCTGGGTCCAGGACTCCGCGACCACCGCGGACGCGGAGATCCTCAAGCCCGCGCTGATCGCCGAACTCATCCACGCCTACCGCTCGCGCGGTCACCTCATGGCGGACGTTGACCCGCTGTCCTCGCGGCCGCGCAAGCACCCGGATCTGGACGTGCAGACCCACGGCCTGACTCTGTGGGACCTCGACCGCGTCTACCCAACTCCCGGCTTTGGCGGCAAGGAGCGCATGAAGATGCGCGAGGTGCTTTCGCGTCTGCGTGACGCGTACTGCCGCACCATCGGGCTCGAGTACATGCACATCGCGGACCGCAAGCAGCGTGCGTGGTTCCAGGAGCGGCTCGAGTACGGGTACACCAAGATCGCCCGCGAGGAGCACCTGCGCATCCTGCATCGGTTGAATGCCGCGGAAGCCTTCGAGGCGTTCCTGCAGACCAAGTACGTTGGCCAGAAGCGCTTCTCGCTCGAGGGTGGCGAGTCGCTCATCCCCCTGCTGGACGCCGTGATGTCGTCGGCCGCGGAGGCGGGCATCCAGGAGGTGTGCATCGGGATGGCGCACCGCGGGCGCCTCAACGTGCTCGCGAACCTCGCCGGCAAGAAGTACTCGCAGATCTTCTCCGAGTTCGAGGGCACCGCCGTACCCGGCTCCGTGCAGGGCTCGGGCGACGTGAAGTACCACCTGGGCACCGAGGGCACGTTCACGGCCGAGTCGGGCGCGACCACCGCGGTGTACCTCGCCGCGAACCCCTCGCACCTCGAGGCCGCCAACCCGGTGCTCGAGGGCATCGTGCGGGCCAAGCTCGACGTCCTGGGCGCCGACCCGGAGACCGACGGCTACCCGGTGCTGCCGATCCTCATCCACGGCGACGCGGCCTTCGCGGGCCAGGGCATCGTCATGGAGACCTTGAACATGGCTCTGCTCAAGGGCTACAAAGTGGGCGGCACGGTCCACGTCGTCATCAACAATCAGGTCGGCTTCACCACGGGACCGGAGTCGTCGCGCTCCACGCGCTACTGCACCGACGTGGCGAAGGGCTACCAGATCCCCGTCTTCCACGTGAACGGGGACGACCCCGAGGCATGCGTGCGCGCGGCCCGGCTGGCGTTCGAGTACCGCGAGGCGTTCGGCCGCGACGTGATCGTCGACATGGTCTGCTACCGCCGCCGTGGCCACAACGAGGGCGACGACCCGTCGATGACCCAGCCGCGCATGTACGACCTCATCGAGGCCAAGCGCTCAGTGCGCCACCTCTACACCGAGGCGCTCATCCGCCGCGGCGACATCACCACCGACGAGGCGGAGGCGGTCTCCAAGGACTACCTGTCGCAGCTCGAGCGCGTGTTCGTCGAGACTCGCGAGGGCTTCAAGCCGGGCGGCGACACGGAGGCTGTTCGCGGCCTCGAGCCGCCCGCCTCGCAATCGTCCGACGCTGGGGTCATGGTTGGTTGGAAGACCGCCGTGAGTGCGGCGCAGGTTGAGCGCATTGGGCGGGCGCATGTTCGCCCGCCGGAGGGCTTTGCCGTGCATCCGAAGCTGGAGAAGCTGCTCGAGCGGCGCGAGGAGATGAGCCGCCAGGGCGGCATCGACTGGGGCTACGGCGAGATCCTCGCGTTCGGCACGCTGCTGCAGGAGGGCGTGCCGGTGCGCATCGCCGGCCAGGACACGCGTCGCGGCACCTTCGTCCAGCGCCACGCGGTGCTCCACGACCGCAACACGGGCGCCGAGTGGACGCCGCTGTTGTATTTGGCCTCGGACCAGGCACGACTCCACATCTTCGACTCGCCGCTCAGCGAGTACTCGTGCCTCGGCTTCGAATACGGGTATTCCGTTGAGCGCCCAGACGCGCTCGTGCTGTGGGAGGCCCAGTTCGGCGACTTCGTCAACGGCGCGCAGACGATCATCGACGAGTTCATCTCCTCAGCCGAGCAGAAGTGGGGACAGTCGTCCTCCGTGGTGCTGCTGCTCCCCCACGGCTACGAGGGCCAGGGACCGGACCACTCGTCCGCGCGGATCGAGCGCTTCCTCCAGCTGTGCGCCGAGGACAACATGATCGCGGCCGCGCCCACGACTCCCGCTTCGTACTTCCACTTGCTGCGCCGCCAGGCTTATGACCGGCCGCGCAGGCCGCTCATCGTGTTCACCCCCAAGTCGATGCTGCGACTTCGCGCGGCGCAGAGCTCGGTCGAGGACTTTACCTCCGGCACGTTCCTGCCCGTGATCCCGGACCCGATCGACCCGGCGGGCGTTGACCGGGTGCTGCTGTGCGCGGGCAAGGTCTACTACGACCTTGTCGCCGAGCGGGAGAAGCGCGGAGACACCGCAACGGCCATCGTGCGCCTCGAGCAGCTGTACCCGCTCGACGGCGAGGCCCTGCGCGCCGTGCTCGCTTCCTACCCCAACGCCGAGCTGCTCTGGGTCCAGGAAGAGCCGCTTAACCAGGGCTTCTGGGGCCACATCACGACCACCCTGCCGCAAGAGATCTCCCATGTGGTGGGCGTGGTCTCGCGACCGCGATCGGCGTCCACAGCGTCGGGCCTCGCGTCGCGTCACGCGGCTCAGCAGGCCGAACTTGTCGCAAGGGCGTTCGACCGATGAGGAACATCTTCCTCATCGGCGACGAACTCGTCGCCGGCCACGGCGACCCAAAGGCGCTTGGGTGGGCGGGACGCGTGGCGGCCCGAACGCTTGCGGTGGCCCCCGACTGCCGGTTCCACGTGCTTGCCGTTCCCGGAGAGACCACGGGAGAGCTCTCGGCCCGGTGGGACGAGGAGGCGCTGCGCCGCCTCGCTCACGATGAGGGGGACGCCAGGTACGCGGTGTTCGCGATCGGTCGCGCCGACCTGCGGCGCGGCGTGAGCCCCACGATGACGCGGCTCAACATCGCGAACGCGCTCGACCGCGCGCAGTCGCTCGGGTTCAGCACCATGGTCGTCGGCCCGCCGCCGGCGAGCGGGGACGAGAACCAGGCCGTCGCGGAGCTCGCCGCGCTGTGCGAGGACGCCGCGTCGCGGCGGGGCGCGCCCTACGTGGACATGTACGGCCCGCTCGCCCGTCACGAGCAGTGGCAGCACGATATGACGCTCGGAGACGGGAACCTGCCGCTGCAGGCCGGCTACGGTCTCATGGCGTGGCTCGTGCTCAACTCAACGTGGCACGACTGGCTGGGTATCGAGGCCCCTGCGGTCTAGACGGCGCCCGCCGTCTAGATGACGCCGGAGGTGCGCAGCGCGACGCCTAGGTCGTGCGGACGAGACGCGATGGACAGCGCATCGTCGAACGTGACCTGCTCGTCGCGGACCAGCTGGAACAGGTGCTGGTCGAAGGTCTGCATCTTGTAGTACTCGCCCTCGGCGATGAGGTCCGTGATGGGCGGCTGGCTGGAGGGGTCGATGATCGCCTCTTGCGTGCGGCCGGTGTTGATCATGACCTCGGCGACGAGCGTGCGGCCCGTTCCGTCCGAGCGGCGCACGAGGCGCTGCGAGACGATTCCGCGGAGGGTCTGGGCGAGCGTAGCGCGCACCTGGCCCTGCTCGTGGGGCGTGAAGAAGTCGACGATGCGGTTGATCGTGTCCTGCGCGTCCACCGTGTGGAGGGTCGCGAGCACGAGGTGGCCGGTCTCGGCGGCAGAGAGGGCCGCGCGCACCGTCTCGATGTCGCGCATCTCGCCGACCATGATGACGTCGGGGTCCTGGCGCATTGCGGCACGGAGCGCGTTCGTGAAGTCGAGGGTGTCGGAGCGGATCTCGCGCTGCGAGATGATCGCCTTCTTGTCCGCGTGCAGCACCTCGATGGGGTCCTCGATGGTGATGATGTTGACCTCGCGGTACGTGTTGATGAGGTCGATCATCGCGGCGAGCGTGGTGGTCTTGCCGGAGCCGGTCGGCCCGGTCACGAGCACGAGGCCGCGAGGCTCAAGCGCAAGGTCGGCGATGACCGGCGGCACGCCGAGGTCCTCGAAGCTCTGGGCGCCAACGGCGACGCGGCGGAAGACGAGGGAGTCGGTGCCGCGCGCCACGTAGGCGTTGACGCGGAACCGGCCGACGCCGCTGAGCGAAAACGCGAAGTCCGCCTCGTGGGTGTCGCGGAAGTTGGAGACGAGGTCCTCGGGGAGCACCTGGGCCACCATGTTGCGGGTGTCCTCTGGGCGCAGCGGCGGAACCTGGAGCTTGCGCAGGCGCCCGTTCACGCGCACTCGCGGCGGGGAGCCCACCTTGCAGTGCAGGTCGGAGCCGCCCGTGGAAGCCAGGGCGTGCAGGAACGGGATCACAGAAGCCGGCTGATCGCTCACGGTTCCTCCATCGGCATGTCCGCTATGTCTCTTGAGGAAGGTTACGGGTGCGTATGGCGCGCACAAAGCCGGTGTGACTAATCCGGCTCGTGTGGGATGATTGATGGTCTTCACTCGCCATCGCGAGGTCACAGCAACGTCAGAAAGGGGATCCCCGTGAGCAAGAAGGGCCGCAAGCGCAAGTCGCGTGCAAAGTCCGGCGCCAACCACGGCAAGCGTCCCAACGCCTAAAGCCAGCGTCACAGGTAAGCCCGCGTCCCGTGAGATGAAATCTCACAGGGAAGCGGGCTTTGCTGTTGCCAGCGTCGGGCCGGGTACGCGGGAGAGCCGCTCAGCCCTCACGGGCGGTGCGGAGGGTCGCGAGCACCTTGAGCTTGAGCGTCTCAGGGGCGCAGTCGCCGCCGGTCTTGGCGACGCGAGACTTGATCTTCTCGTTGAGCTTGTGCTCGGCCTCGCAAGGCGGGCACTCCTTGAGGTGGGTCGCGACGTGCTCCAGCTCGGAGGGCGTCAGCTCGCCGTCGATGTACTCGAAGAGGCGGTCCAGCGCCTCCTCACACTCATGCTTTGCCATTGCACTGCTCCCCAGTGGCGCACTCTTCAGGGGCCTTCTCGTACAGACCACGCTCCGCTGCGTAGTCCCTCAACTTTTCGCGCAACAACTTGCGCCCTCGGTGGAGGCGTGACATCACGGTGCCAACGGGGGTGTCCATGATCTCGGCGATCTCCTTGTAGGCGAAGCCCTCGACGTCGCTCAGGTAGACGGCCATGCGGAAGTCATCGCTGAGTTCGGAGAGGGCACGCTTGACGTCCTCGTCGCCGAGGGAGTCGAGGGCGGCGTCCTCGGCGGACGCGAGGCCGGAACTCGTGTGCTCGGCGGCGGCGGCGAGCTGCCAGTCCTCCACGCGCTCAGCGTCGGACCGCTTGGGCTCGCGCTGCTTCTTGCGGTACGTGTTGATGAAGGCGTTGGTCTGGATGCGGTACAGCCACGCCTTCAGGTTGGTGCCCATGCGGAACTTGTCCTGGGCAGCAAAAGCCTTGGCGTAGGTCTCCTGAACCAGGTCCTCCGCGTCGGCGGGGTTGCGCGTCATGCGCAAAGCCGCGGCGTAGAGCTGGTCCATGTAGGACAACGCCTCGGTCTCGAATGTCAACTGCTCGGTAGTCATCACCAGAGAGGTTACCCCCAGCTCCCGTTCGAGCGTCACTGTCATGGTGTTCGTAACGCTTTCCGGTTGCGTGACATTCCTGCCCGGACCCCTGCGGCCCGACGGCCCCTCACGCCTTCCCGAAACGCTTGGTAGCGTAGGGATATGGTTCTGCGGCACTTTGCGAGGCCCCTGCTCGCGTCATGGTTCGTCTACGAAGGCGTGACCAACTACCTCAGCCCGGAGGTTCGCGCGGCGAAGGTGGCATCCGATCTGGAGCCCGCGCTCGCGGACCTCGGCATTCCCGACCTCAGCGCCACCGACGTGGTGAAGGCGCAGGCCATCGCCACGACGGGGGCCGCGGCGTCTCCGCGCTCTCGCGCACGCCCCGCACATCGGCCCTGGTACTTGCCCTGCTCTCCTCCGGAACGCTCTCCGTGGACCATCCCTTCTGGAAGGAGACGGACCCTGCGAAGCGGCGCGAGAGCCTCGAGAACTTCATCAAGGGGGCCGCGCTGATCGGCGGTGTGCTGATCGCGGCGACCGCGGGCCACTCGTCGCACCACAAGGCGAAGGCGAAGGCCAAGAAGTCGAAAGCCCACCAGGCCAAGGTTGAGAAGGCCCAGAAGGCCGCATCCGTGCAGTTGAAGAAGTACTTCTGGTGACGGGGGCGCCCGGTACGGGTCCGGGCGAGATCTGGGACGCGCCCGCGGCGAGCGGGCCACTCTCGGCACGGGTCTCGGTGCCGGGCTCCAAGTCGCTCACGAACCGCTTCCTTGTGCTCGCCGCGCTGGCCGACGGCCCCGTCACCATTCGGGGTGGCCTCGCGTCTCGCGATTCCTCGCTCATGATCTCCGCGCTCGACGCGCTGGGCATCGACGTGTCCACAACCGACCCCGACGCCTGGGTGGTGACGCCGGCGCCCCTCGAGGGCGGGGTGCGCATCGACTGCGGACTCGCCGGGACGGTCATGCGGTTCGTCCCGCCGCTGGTGCTGCTCGCCGACGGCGCCGTGTCGTTCGATGGCGACCACGGGGCGCGGGTGCGGCCCATGGGGCCCTTGCTCGGAGCGTTGCGCGACCTGGGGGCGACCGTCGATGACGGCGGCCGAGGCACCCTGCCGTTCACGGTGACGCCCGTGCCGGAGGCGAGCACAGCGTCGGGCGGGATCTTCATGGCGCTCCCCAGCGATCCCGAGGTGATGCCCAGCGAGGTCTCCCTGGACTCATCGACCTCTTCGCAGTTCGTGACCGGGCTGCTCATGGTGGCGCCGCGGCTCGCGCGCGGGCTGACGATTCGCCACACGGGCGAGAGCTTGCCGTCGCTGCCGCACATCGACATGACGGTCGCCGCGCTGCGTGATGCCGGGGTTCGCGTTGACCAGCCGGACGAGCGCACGTGGGTGGTGCACCCGGGGGCGCTGCATTTGGGCGAGGTGCGGGTCGAGCCCGACCTGTCCAACGCCGGGCCGTTCCTCGCGGCGGCGCTCGTGGCGGGAGGGACGGTCAGGATTCCGGGCTGGCCCACGTCGACGACGCAGCCGGGGGCGCTGTTCCCGGACATTCTCAGCCAGATGGGCGGTGCATGCGTCGTCGAGGATGGGTTCCTCACCGTGACCGGCACCGATCGGATTATTGGCATCGAGGCCGACCTCAGCGCGGCCGGCGAGATCACGCCGACCATCGCGGCGCTGTGCGCGCTGGCCGATGGCCCGTCACAGTTGACGGGCATCGGCCACCTGCGGGGGCACGAGACGGACCGGCTGGCGGCGATCGCGGCCGAGGTGACGCGCATCGGCGGGCACTGCGTTGCGGGCGACGACTCGCTGAAGTTCGGTGGGATGCCAGCCGGTGGGCTCAAGCCCGCGGTGATGGAGACGTACCACGACCACCGGATGGCCACGTTCGCGGCGATCCTTGGCCTGGCCGTGCCGGGGCTGCAGGTTCGCGATGTGGCCACGACCGCCAAGACCATGCCGGACTTCCCCCGGATGTGGACGGAGATGCTGGGGGCGGGGGCGCCCGCCGCGTGACGGACTGGAGTCGCTACGACGAGTCGGACGCGAAGGTGCGTCCCGGCCGAGGGTCCAGGCCGCGCACCAAGCAGCGGCCAGCCCACGCGGACGCCGTGGACGGGACGGTGATCGCCGTTGACCGGGGCCGCTACACCGTGCAGACGGCCGACGCCGTGGTCAGCGCGGTGAAGGCGCGCGAGTTGGGGCGGCGCGGGTTGGTGGTTGGCGACTGGGTTGGGGTCGTTGGCGATGTCTCTGGCACTGCCGACACTTTGGCCCGCGTGGTGCGCCGAGACGAGCGCGTCACGGCCCTGCGCCGCACGGCGGACGACACGGACATCGCGGAGCGAGTGGTCGTGGCGAATGCTCGGCAGCTCGCGATCTTCGCTGCGCTCGCCGATCCGGAGCCGAATCCGCGCGTCATAGATCGGTGCCTCGTGGCGGGCTTTGATGGGGGGCTGCTGCCGCTGCTTGTGCTCACCAAGGCGGACCTCGCCTCCGCCGACCCGTTGCGCGCGATGTATGAGCCGCTCGGGGTGACGGTCATCGAGACCTCCGTAAGACGTGCGGGCGGGCCAGACGCCGATCCCGGCTTCGTGCGGCTTCGCCAGGAGCTCTTCGGGGAGCGCACGGTTTTCGTGGGCCCGTCTGGGGTGGGCAAGTCGACGCTGGTGAACGCGCTGGTGCCGGATGCGGACCGGGCGGTTGGCCGCGTGAACGACGTGACGGGCCGTGGGCGCCACACCTCGACTTCTTCGGTCATGCTCGAGCTGCCGACCGGCGGCTGGATCATCGACACCCCTGGTGTGCGGTCGTTTGGGCTCGCGCATGTGGATCCTGCGCACTTCATCCTCGCCTTTCCCGACGTGGCCGCGGCCGCCGATGAGCTCTGCCCTCGCGGCTGCACCCACGAGTCCGCGGAACTCGGTTGCGAGCTGGACGCGTGGGCGGCGGACTCACCTGATCGGCGTGCCCGCATCGACTCGATCCGCCGCCTGCTGGCCTCGCGCGCCGCGGGTGAGGGGTACTGAGGGGCGCGAGCGTGCCTCCGTGGGCATGCTTCGCGGCCCTCACACGGTGAGGGCTGCGAGGCCGCCGAGTATTCGTTTGCGTTCGGGGTCGATGGTGGTGGGTGGGGTGAACCACACGTGGTTGTTGTTGTCGACGTCGATGTTCCAGCGGTCGCGGTGGACGCTGGTGTGGCATCTCACGCAGAGCAGGACGCCGTTGGTGATGTCGGTGGGGCCGGTGTCTCGGTGCCACCAGCGGATGTGGTGCGCGATGCAGTGGGAGATGGGGGCGTGGCATTTGGCGCAGCCGCCGTCGCGTTCGGCTAACGCCATGCGTTGGGCCCAGGTGAACAGGCGTTGGTCGTGGCCGAAGTCCAGCACGTGGGACTTGGCATCGACGACCATGCGGGCGATGGTCGCGTCGATGGCGAGTTCTTTGAGGGCGGTCAGGGAGATGGGGGTGGTGAGGGCGTCACACGTGGCCAGACCGGTGGGCTTGTCCACCTGGTCGGCGTTCACCCGCAGGATGATGGTGGCTTTGACACCGCTGGCGGGGGATGTGCAGTCCAGGCCGTGGGCAGCCAACGCGACAAGCGCGTCGGCACGGATCTGCGCAGCGGTGCGGTTGTCGAGAGTGCCGGTGTCGTCGCTGTCGCGCTTGGCTTGGTAGGCGGCTTTGACTTGCGCCTCGAGGTAGGTGATGAGGATCGCGCCTTGGGCGGCGGGCAGGTCTCCTTCAATGTGAACCTGCCCGAAGGCGCGTTCGCTGATGTCCAGGGACCGCTGCTCATGGTGGCGCCGTTCCACCGATTCTTGGTGCGCGGCATCGAACCTGGCCGCTTCACGCGAACACACAAGCTTCAGGCGGGCGTAGTCCAAGCTGTGGGCCGCACGGGTGAGACGTTGCTCCAAGTCATGCGTGTCACCCGGCAGGGACGCCAACGTGCGGGCGATGAGGTCGGCCTTGCCCACCGGCAGTCCGTCCCCAAGCGCGGTGGCGAGGGGACGGTCTTGGTTCATGAGGGTGCCCGCGGTGACGAGTTTGAACCCTTCACTGGGGGCGGCGCCGACCGCTGCGGCGACCATGCGCTGCGGGCTCGCGAAGCCGTGCTGGCGTGCCAGTCCTCCCGCTCCATCCTCAGGGGTGGAGCGCCGGGCAACCTCGCCTGCCACGGACGCCACCAGGCGATCCATCGCCCCCTTCGCATCCCCCACGGTGCGCATGAGCGCCACCAACTCCGCCCGCGCAAGCGACGCGAGATCGGCGCCCTCGGACGCGCGCAGCAGCGCGGTCCGGGCATCGACATCGGTCAGCGAGAAGGTCATGACCCCAGCCAACCCAAGGGGTCTGACAAAAACACCCCAAAATCCGCCACCCTCACAGCACCGTTACCAAACCGTTACGAATGTGGATAAACCACCCAGAAATGCTCCCCTGGGGACGCAGGTTGCGGCACCCGGCGGCGCCCAACAACGCGCCTCGTAAACCGCCTAGGCAACCGCAAACTCGGGGCGTGGCTCCGCGGAAACCGGCGCCAAGCGTCGGGCATCCCGGTCATGAACCCACGCAACTACGCCGGCAAGCACCGCCATCCCGAACGCTCCATAGAGCGCAAACAGTTCGGAGCCACGCTGAGTGGCGTCGAAGGCGATCTCGCGCGTAAGGCCGATCGGGTCCGCGATGTACCCCCACACAAGCAGCACGCACCACAGCGCCTGCAGCCCCGCACCCACGCGCAGCCAGACGCGCCCCGTCGTGGGCGCGCCACGTCGCCGCCACCACCACCCAAGGACCAGCAGCCCAAGAGACAGGGCACAAACAACCATGACAAAGAAAGGTCCCCACGGCACGTTCGCAGGTCCCGGCGCGTGCTGGGCCAACTGATGGTTCCAACCGGCCAGGTAGACCGGCGAATACACGAGCAGAACCGCGAGATACGCCGCGAGCACGCTCCTCATGACCGCGCTGCCGACAGCCGGAACCCTTCGCGCGGCCACTCGAGCAGGCGGCGGCGCTACGGCGCGCGCATCCCGGAACAACACCACCGCGCTCAGGATGCTGAGCAGCGCCAGGAGCGGCTCAAAGTACAGCGCCTGAACAGCAACGTTGTGGTCGGTGTTGGGCGCGGTCAGCTCCTGATAGAACAGCACGAACGACCACACGTACAGGCCGGCCCAGGCCAGTTGCAGCCCGCCGACGACCCAGTCCGCGATGCGCACCCATGGCGTCACCGTCGCCCGCTGTCGCCGCACAAACCCCACGACCACGAGCACCGCTGTTGCCACGAGCACCCCGGCCACGATCCAGATCGTGACGGACGGCAAGTCCAGCTGGGAGGGAATCGTGTACGCGTCGCCCCAGACGTCGAGCATCTCGGGCATCCCCAAGACCCACAGTGCGGCATTGGCGATGGCTAATAGCCGCACCACCGCCGAACCCAGCCCCGGTCGCCTCACTGAACCCCTCCCATGCCGCCACGCTAGCGCAGCACCCAGCCGCAGCGTCGGGCCAACAACAGCGTCGGGCCCGCCGCCACTACCCTGGAACCATGCAGCCAACCGGCCACTACGCTGACGACCTCAAGCTCGCCATGCGCATCGCCGACGCGGTGGACAAGTTCACCCTCAAGAGCTTCAACGGCGAGGACCTCACGGTTGAACTCAAGGACGACGAGACTCCCGTCACCGCCGTGGACCGCGAGGCAGAGCGCATGGTCCGCACCATCCTCGACAGCGAGCGCCGTACGGACGCGGTGTACGGGGAGGAGTTCGGCTCAAAGGGCGGCTCGGCGCGGCAATGGATCATCGACCCAGTTGACGGCACCAAGAACTACATCCGCGACATCTCCGTTTGGGCCACCCTGATCGCGCTCTACGACGACCGCAAGCCCGTGGTGGGGGTGGTGAGCGCGCCGGCCCTTGGCATGCGCTGGTTCGCGGCGAAGGGCGACGGCGCGTGGAAGGGCGCCTCGCTCAAGCGCGCGCGGCCCATTCACGTCTCCACTCGCCAGCAGCTGTCCGACGCTACGCTCTCCTACTCTTCGCTCTCGGGTTGGGAGGAGCGTGGGCTGCTGCCCGACTTCCTGGAACTGACCCGCCGCATGTGGCGCACCAGGGCGTTTGGCGACTTCCTGAGCTACATGATGGTGGCCGAGGGCCTGATCGAGGTCGCGACCGAGCCGGAGCTCGCGCTCTACGACATGGCCGCCCTGGTGCCCATCGTCGAGGAGGCTGGCGGCGTATTCACCTCGCTCACGGGCGCGCCGGGGCCGTGGGGCGTTGACGCGATCGCGACCAACGGGCTGCTGCACGAGGCGGCGCTCGGGATAATTGGGACGGCGGACGTCTAGGAGTTCTCGGATCAGCTTCTTGAACCGCGACCGCTAGACCGGCAGCCGGTCCAACTCGCTCACGTCATACCAAAGCAAGTCCCGCACCTCGAGCCGCTCGAGAGCATCCTCATCTCCCCCAGCCGCCGCGCGCGCATCCGCGGCGGCGCCAGGCTCGTCGAGGAACACGCACGCGATCGAGTCCGGCATCACGCGACCGGTCAGAGTCACGGCCGCCGGGTGCGCGTCCGGCACGGGCGCGCAATCGGCTCGCGACACGTCAATGGCGACAACCAAGCGCAGCGACGACCCCAACTCCACGATCGAGTCCTCCGCAGCCGCATCGCGCGCCTGTTCCGCGAGCTCGTCCGGATCGTCGTAGGCGCTGATGTCCATGAGCCGCTCGGTCACTGCGTACCCCCGCTCGGGCTCCCAATGCCCCGAGGTGTAGCGCGCAATGTCCGCGACAACCCCCGGCACAAAGACTCGCATGCCTTCAGTCTGTCAGCGCCGGCTCGACCTCGCTCGACCGCGCCGGAGTGTCGTCAAGGTCTCCCTCGCGCAGCCGAGCCAGCACAGCCTCCGCCAGCCGCCCGACGGCCTGGCTGGCTGCACCTCGGGGCGCCACTTCCCGCCACGTCGCCCCTCGTAACGCGGCGAGGTCGGCCGTGCGGGGATCCCACGGAATCATCCACGCCTGCCCGACGCCGGCGTACCGTGCGAGCGCATCCGCCACCTGGCGCTCTGGGTTGGGTCCGGCGACGGACCGGCGCACCCTGTTGACGGCGACGATCATCCGCTCCTTGACGCCGGGCAGCGCATCACCCAGGTCCCCGAGAGCGTCGACGAGTCGTTGCATTCCCACGGGCTCTGCGGTGCCGACGGGCACGATGAGGTCCGCCTCGGTCAGCGCGGCCATGGTCGCGGCGTCCCTTCGCGATGGTGAGTCCGCAACACCCAGCCCAAAGCCGCAGTCGATCACTGTCACCGCCGCGGCCGCCCGCATCGCGGGCCATGCGGCCTCGAGCGCCGCCGACGGGATCTCCGCCCACCGACCCGGCCGCGGCAGTCCCGTCAGCACCGCGAGGCCCTCCGCGGCGCGAATCGCGTGCCGCCGCACCGTCGCCGCGTCGGCCTCGCCCTGCGCCGCGGCCCGCGCAACGGCCGCGATACCAGGCGCATCGTCGTGCAGAGCGAGCGTCTGCGACACCGCGGCCCCGTAGGTGTCGAGGTCAACGAGCAGCGCGGACCGATCACGTGCGAGGGCCGCGGCGAGATTCACCGCCACCGAGGTGCGGCCCGGCGCTCCGGTCGGCCCCCACACGGCGACAACCTTCCCCGTGGGCCCGGCAACCTCCGGCTCCTCCTCGACCACCGCCGCCTCCGGCGCCGTCGCCGCGGCCTCCGCGACCGCGAACGGATCGGCGGCGGACACCGCCGCGAGCCCAAGGGCCGCGAGCGCTCGCTCCTCGCGCTCGTCTCCCGCGACGCCGACGACGCGCACGCGCATGTGCGCGAACTCGCCAAGCGTGACCCGATCGAGGTGGCGCTGGGGTGACACCACCACCACGCCCGCCACCCCAGCCGACGCCGCGGCGAGCGCCTCCGCGAGGTCCGCACAGCGTCGGACGAGCGTGAGTTCCGGATGGGCGGCGATCGCGGCGGCGATCGCGTCCTCGCCGTGCGCGGAGACCGCAATGACGACTCCCGTCATCGACTCAGCTCCCCGCCGCCACGATCGCGATCTCGCCCTCGGAGGACACCGCGTCGAGCACCTTCGCCACGTCCGCGAGCGGCACCGCGACGTACACGGTCTGGCCGCCGCCCCCGCCAAGCGTGGACTTCGCCTCGCGCACGTCGGTCACCGCGAGCCCAGAGCCCACGAGGGTCGAGTGCGGCCCCGCGTCATCGCTCACGGTGACCCAAAGATCCACCGAGGACCCAACGCCCACCCCGTCCGCGAGCGGCATAGACGTCTGCACGGCTATGGATCGCGCCGAATACGCATCGCCATCTACCAGCGCTGACGCAGGCAGAAGCTCCCCCTCGTCAACGGTGCGGCCGAGCACTCGCCCAACCACAGCGTCGGGCTGGGGCACGTACTCACCGGACGAGACGCGCACGTGGACCACCACCAGGTCCCCTTCGGAGAGGACGGTGCCCGGCGCCAGGTCGTGCGCGGCGGCGTAGAACGGCTCGGTCGTGTCGGAGCGCTGCACAATCGCGACCACGGCCGCGACGGCCACCGCGATGAGCACCAGGCCCACGAGCAGTCGCGGATCGCGCCAGGACGGCCTGCGCACCCTGCCCACCACTGCGTCGGACGTCTTCGCCACGGGTCACCCCCCATTTCAGTTGGGCCCATCATGCCGTGACCGCCGCTTCAGTGCCACCGTTGTGGATAACTCTGCTTGTCAGAGGTCCCGTGCCAGAATGGGCACGTGGCCAAGCGATTCCTCACTCTCCCTGACGTGCAAGAGGCGCTCAACATCTCGCAGATCCAGGCGTACTCGCTGGTGCGCAACGGGGACCTGCCCGCGATTCAGATCGGCGGCCGCAACCAGTGGCGCGTCGAGGCGAGCGAGCTTGAGGCCTACATTCAGCGCCAGTACGCGGCCACGCGTGAGCGCTTCTCGTTGCCGGACGGCGAGCACGCCTCCACGTAGCACGTCGCCTTCGCGGGGGTTGGCTTTATGGCGCTGGGGTGACCGTGAGGATCGCGGCGAAGGGCACCACTTTGCCCCCCGCGATGACCACGTAGTCGGCGCCCACCGCCGATATCACCCCTCGCAACTGCGTCCCCACGGCACTGACAAGCACCGCCCCGCCGTCCTCGGCTAGCGCCCGCAGCGCGTGGCCGAGCGTGAGGCGGCTCGCGATCACCCCCGGCTCCGGCGCCGCCGGCGGCGCGCCGTCGAGGGCCGAGATCGCGGTGACCGGAACCAGGAACTCGCGCGGGCCGTCGGCGATGTGCAGCCACTGCGCCGCGCAGTCCATGACGGTTCCCGAGACCGCGCCGCCGTCGCGCAGTGTGAGCCGCACCGTAGCGCCGTCGCTTGCCGCGAGCACGGCCCCCAGGGTGACCGCGGCGCTCTCCCCTTGGGCGCGAGCGCGCACCTCCTCCTCGAACTCCTCCCGCTCCGCGCGCGTCACTTGCGCCTCGAGATCGTCGAAGAGGTGGTCCCAGCGCATGCGCCAACGGTAGCGGTTTGTCCACAGCCGGGGTCGGCTCCGCTGGACAAGCGAACTGCATTCATGTACACCTTCTTTCATCAAAGTACGTCAAACGCTATTAAGGTGGTCTGACAATGACGATGAAGGTGCATCCGGCGCGGGCGATCGCGCTCGCGGCTTGCTGCTCGTCCGCGGGATGGTGGCTCGCATCCTCCGCGGGCGCCGAGGCGGCGATAGCCTCGCTCGACGCGCTCGTGGCCGCCGCCGTGCTGCTCGCCGGCGCCGCGGCGGCATTTGGGGTGGCGCTGCTGACCATCGCGGCCCTCGCCGAGTCGGCACTGGGCTGGCGGCCCCGCGCCATCGGCGCGCTGCCCGCGCCCGCTCGGAGATTCCTCGTCGGCTCGCTGGGAGTGGCTCTCGCCGCGGGGCTCGCCGTCCCGGCAAGCGCGGACGAGGCCTACCCCGGCTGGGCTCCCGCCGTCTCCCCTTCCAGCCCCTCCGGCCCGACGCTGTCGTCGCCCACGCCCTCTCCCTCGCCTTCGGCGGTGGTGGTGGCTTCGCCCGTGCCGACCGTGGCGCTCTCGCCCGCGCCGGCCGAGCCCACGACCACCGTGCCCGAAGCCCCCGTGCCCACCGTGGAACTGCACGCGGAGTCCGCGGCACCGCCGGTCGCCGAACACGTGCACGTCGGGACGCACGTCGTTGTCCGCGGCGAGTCGCTGTGGCGCATCGCCGCGGAGTTGCTGGGTCCGGACGCCAGCAACGCGCAGATCGCGCGGGCCTGGCCGCTGATCTACCAGGCCAATCGCGCCACCATCGGTGACGACCCCTCTCTGATCCTTCCCGGCCAGGAGCTCACGATCCCCCAGGAGGTGGCGGCATGAGCGCGGAAGCCGCCCTGGCGTCGGGCGGGCTGCGGGCGATCCCTGGCGGCGCGCCCGCGATCCCCCGCTACGGGGTGCGGCAGGCGCCGCTGGGCGACCCAACCCCGCTCGCGTGCACGCTCGCGAAGACGGCCGTGGAACTCACTCTCGGTGGGGGCGGACTGGAGACCCTCACGCGCTGGGTCGCGACGGACGTGCGGGAGTCGCTCGCGGCCCAGCAGTCGCTCGCGCGCAGGGCGGGTCAGACGGGCGCGCTGGCGAGCATCGACAGGATCCGGGTCTGCCGGGTGTCGCAGCGCGCCGCGGAGGTCAGCATCGTCGCGAGCGCGCGCGGCCGGGCGCTGGCCGTGGCAATGCGTCTCGAGGAGATCCGCGGCCGCTGGCTCGCGACCGTGATCGAGATCGTCTAGCGACACGGCGCGACAGCACCGTCATCCCGCGTCCGCGACAACGGATCGCGGGAGCCGAGTTCCTCTCGGGCTGTCGGCACGCGCCCTCCCGGCGCCCCGAATGGGCTCTGAGTGCGTCCAACTCGCGTTTTCGCGATACTGAGCGTCCATTCCAGCATCAGGATGCGAGCGGTGGGCCTGATTCCGGGTGCGGTGGTCGCGAAGTCGCGGCTTCGCGACCACCACACCCGATCTGGGCGGTTGCCCTTCAGAAGTGACCCGGCTACGCGCTTCGCGCGGGATGACGCCTAGGCGGCCTCGTTCTTGCCGTGGCACATCTTGTACTTCTTGCCGGAACCACACGGGCAGGGCGCGTTCTTCGGCGTGCCGGGGAAGGTCCCGCCGTCGTCGCTCGGCTTGGCCTTCTTGGGCGTCGCCTTCTTGGTGGTCGCCGCGCCGGAGCCGTCCTCCGCGGGGCCGGAGTAGGTCAGCGCGCCCATGTTCATGGTCATGCCGCCGCCACCGCCCGTGGCGGTGCCGCCCGTTGAGGTGGCACCGGACATCGCCGGCACGCGCTGCGGCGTCTCGGCCTCCGTGGGCGCCTCAGAGCCCTCAGCCGGGACCAGTCGCTTCTCCACGCGGAACAGCACCTGCACCGACTGCTCCTTGATGGAGTCGGTCATAGCCTCGAAGAGCTGGTAGCCCTCGCGCTGGTACTCGGTGAGCGGGTCGCGCTGGCCCATGGCACGCAGCCCGATGCCTTCCTTGAGGTAGTCCATCTCGTAGAGGTGCTCGCGCCACTTCGAGTCGAGGACCTGCAGCAGCACCTGACGCTCGACCTGGCGCATGAGCTCGGGCTCGATGCGCTCCTCGACGGCCTCGTACTGGATGCGCGCGTCGGCGGTGAGTTCGCGCTCGAGGAACTGGGTGGACAGGCCGCTGAGCCCGCCCGCCTCTTCGGTGAGCTCCTCCTCCGTGAGCGACACGGGGTAGATCGTGCGCAGGTCCTTCCACAGTGCGTCGAGGTCCCAATCGTCGGGCGACCCGTTGAGCGTGGCCGCGCGCACGTACGCGCTGACCACGTCGTCGATGAACTGCATCACCTGATCGCGCATCTCTTCGCCGTCGAGCACCCGGCGGCGCTCCTTGAAGATGACGAGGCGCTGGTCCGACATCACGTCGTCGTACTTGAGGATGTTCTTGCGGATCTCGTGGTTGCGGCCCTCGATCTGCGCCTGCGCGCTGCGCACGCCGCGCGTGAGCGTCTTCGACTCGATCGGCAGGTCATCGGGCAGCACGGCGGAGTTCATCACCGAGGCGGCGAGCCCCGACTGGAACATGCGCATGAGGTCGTCCTCGAGCGACAGGTAGAAGCGGGACTCGCCCGGGTCTCCCTGACGACCGGAGCGGCCGCGAAGCTGGTTGTCGATGCGGCGAGACTCGTGGCGCTCCGTGCCGAGCACGTACAGGCCACCGGCGGCGAGCACCTCGTCGTGCTCGGCCTTCACGGCCTCCTGGGCGGCCTCGAAGACCTCGTCCCACACCCGCTCGTACTCCTCGGGGTTCTCGTGGGGGTCAAGGCCGCGCTCCTGCATCTCGGCGACGGCACGGAACTCCGGGTTGCCTCCGAGCATGATGTCGGTTCCACGACCGGCCATGTTGGTGGCGACGGTCACGGCGCCCTTGCGCCCGGCCTCGGCCACGACGGTGGCCTCCTGGGCGTGCTGCTTGGCGTTGAGGACGCTGTGGCGGATGCCGCGCTTGCGCAGCTCCTTGCTGAGCTGCTCCGACTTCTCCACGGACACCGTGCCGACGAGCACCGGCTGGCCGTTCTTGTTGCGCTCGAGGATGTCCTCGATCACCGCGTCGTACTTCGCGGCCTCGGTCTTGTACAGCAGGTCGGGCTGGTCCTCGCGGATCATCGGCATGTTCGTGGGGATGGGGATCACGCCGAGGCCGTAGGTGCCGTTGAGCTCGGCTGCCTCCGTCTGGGCGGTTCCGGTCATGCCCGCGAGCTTGTCGTACAGGCGGAAGTAGTTCTGCAGCGTGATCGAGGCGTAGGTCTGGTTCTCTGCCCGAATCTGCACCCCCTCCTTCGCCTCGATGGCCTGGTGGAGGCCCTCGGAATAGCGTCGGCCCTTGAGCAGGCGGCCCGTGTGCTCGTCGACGATGTCCACCTCGCCGTTCTGCACCACGTAGTCCTTGTCGCGCTTGAACAGCTCCTTGGCCTTGATGGCGTTGTTGAGGAAGCCGATGAGCGGCGTGTTCGCGGGGTCGTAGAGGTTCTCGATGCCGAGCGCCTTCTCGATCTTCTCGATGCCGGGCTCGAGCACGCCGACTGCGCGCTTCTTCTCCTCGACCTCGTAGTCCTCGTCCACCTTCATGCCGTCAACAAGGCGAGCGAACTCCACGTACCAGCGGTTGTTGTCGCCGGCGGCCGGCCCAGAGATGATGAGCGGCGTGCGCGCCTCGTCGATGAGGATCGAGTCCACCTCGTCGACGATCGCGTAGTTGTAGTCGCGGTGCACGAGCTGCTCCGGCTCCATCGCCATGTTGTCGCGCAGGTGATCGAAGCCGAACTCGTTGTTGGTGCCGTAGGTGATGTCGGCCGCGTACTGCACCTTGCGTTCTGCGGGGTTCTGACCCACGAGGATGCAGCCGGTCTCCAGCCCAAGGAAGCGGTACACGCGACCCATGAGCTCCGACTGATAGGAGGCCAGGTAGTCGTTGACCGTCACGACGTGCACGCCCTTGCCCGTGAGCGCATTGAGGTATGCGGGAAGGGTCGCGACGAGCGTCTTGCCCTCACCGGTCTTCATCTCGGCGATGTTCCCAAAGTGGAGGGCGGCCCCACCCATGATCTGCACGTCGAAGTGGCGAAGGCCCAGGGTCCGGCGGGAGGCCTCGCGCACCGCGGCGAACGCCTCCGGCATCATCGAGTCGAGGCTCTCGCCGTCCGCGACGCGCTGCTTGAACTCGTCCGTGAGCGCGCGAAGCTCCTCGTCGGAGAACTCGCGGTACACGTCCTCAAGAGCGTTGGTCAGGGTGACGACCTTCTCAAGACGCCGACGCTCGCGCCCCTCGCCGATGCGGATGATGCGGTCGATGACAGCCACTGGTACTCCTCCTTGGGTCGGGAACCATGTTAGGCGGTCAGTGGATGGTCTCCGGTTCGTCACGCTGAGGGCGCAACAGCAGTACGGCCGCTCCCATGAGCGCGCCGCCGACGATGCCGAGGGCTCCGAGGCGCTCGCCGAACACGATCGCGCCCAAGATGGCACCGAGGAGCGGCTCCAGCAGCGTCGTGATGGTCGCGACGAACGGCGGCACCGTCTGCAGCGCCGTGAGGAACAGCACATAGGCGAGGCCCGTGATGATCACACCGAGCACGATCGCGATCCCCCACCCCTCGAGGTCATGGGGGACGCCCGTGTGGGCGAGGAGAGCGAGCGGCAGCAGGATCACCGCGCCGGCCGCGAATGCGCCGCCCGTGAGCGCCACCGGGTGCAGCCCCGGCACCGGCCGGCGGTTCACGATGGTGATCGCCGCGAACGCGACTCCGGCGCCGAGAGCGACGGCGACGCCGAGCAGCATCGCACTTCCCTGCCCGACGCTGCCGCCAACCAGCAGCCCGAGTCCCGCGAGCGACAGCAAGAGGGCAACCACAGACCTGGCAGGCGGCCGCTCGCGGGTCACCACAGCGTCGTACCCCGCGACGACGACCGGCGCGGAACCGATGCCCACGAGCGTCGCCAGCCCAACGGACGCGAAAGTCACGGAGGTGAAGAAGGCGAACTCGAACGCGGCGGTGAGGGCGCCAGTGACGAGCATCCGGACCCACATCGGCCGCGTCCAGCGCCCAGGGTGAAACTGGCCCATAAGGGCCAATACCAGCAGCAACGACACCCCGGCGAGGCCCATGCGCCACACCGCGATGCCCACGGGCTGCAGGCTCTCGTGCTTGCCGAAGAGCACACCGACGACACCGCCGCCGCCCCAGAGACAGGCGGCGGCGACGGCGAAGAGAAAGTCCCTGGTGCGCATCCCGGGGGATGCGCCGCCGGTACTTATGCGCTCTCCCTGGATTCGTCGCTCTCGGCTGCCGCGAGGTGGATCACGCCATAGGTCCACCCGCGCCGGCGGTACACGGCGGACGGGAGATCGCTCTCGACGTCGTGGAACAGGAAGAAGTCATGCCCCACGAGCTCCATCTGGTCGATCGCCTCGGGCACCGTCATCGGCGCGGCCTCATGGGTCTTGGACCTGATGACGATCGGGGTGCCGTCGATAGGCACCTCGCGGGTGGCGTCTGCGGGCGCGCCCTCCCACGTCTCGACGCTCTCCACCGCATCGGACGCCGTGGCGTCACCCGTGACCACCGGCACGCCCGACGCTGGGGTCGGCACCGCGCGCAGGCCCTGCTTCCCCTGGTGTCGGTGGACCTTCCGCTCGTGCAGCTTGCGCAGCTGCGCGGTGAGCTTCGCGTACGCCGCGTCGAACGCCGCCTCCCGGTCCATCGAGGAGGCCTCGGCGCGGACTACGCCGCGGCCGTGCAGCGTGATCTCCACGCGCTCCTTCTCGCTGACAACCCTTGGGCTGCGTTCGTGGCACACGTGCACCTCTGCGCGCGTTGCGCGCGGTGCAAGCTCGGTGATCTTCTCCATGCGCTCCTGGATTCGGGTGCGCAGTGGCTCGTTGACCTTGGTGTGCCTGCCGACGATTGCGATGTCCATGGCGGTGCTCCTTCACGCTCTAGTGGGGTGCCTGGGCCGCGTTGGCCCGGTTATGGTGAGCGAGGCGCCTAGCGCCTCCGACATCACCTCCCCGGCATCGAAGAGTGAGGGACGGTTGCCGTCCGTAGACACACCCTAACCCGCCTTTGCGGGAACGTCACGCCGAGGCGTCGCGGCCAGCACGAGCGCACCCGCGACGGGCGTTCCTGACGCCTCCAGCGCGTCCGTGGCGCGCGCGAGAGTTGCCCCCGTGGTCATCACATCGTCAACGAGCAGCACCGGTCGAGTCCCCACGCGTCGCGCGACGCCGACCCCCGCCGCGTCCCATCGGCCAACGCTTGAGCGGCCCTTCGAGGTGGCGCCCGCCGCGCGGAGGGCGGCCTCCACTGGGGCGCCAAGTTCCCGCCCGACGGCCCCCGCAAGCAGGGCTCCGATGGACACTCCGCGCCTGCGCACCGATCGCGGCTTGTTCGGCACGGGCACGACGACGAGGCCCCCAGGGACGAACGCCTTCACATTCGCAGCGGCCCTCGCGGCCGCGCCCGCGAAGAAGCGGTCGAGGTCCCGCCTGCGGCCGTCCTTCCACACGCCGATGGCCCTCTGCTCCGCGCCATCGAGGTGCGCGATCGCCCACACGGGAAGCGGCACCCGCCCCATGACCGCGAGGCGGCCAGCTCCCTCCTCGGCCCTGAACGGCTCCTCCCACCACGGAGCCGAGCAGGACTCGCACAGCGGAACGTCGTCGAGCCCGCAGCCGGCGCACGCCACCGGAACCAGAAGGCGGGCCGCGTCCCTGGCGAGGTCGGCGACGAACATGACAACAGCGTCGGGCATGCGCGGCGCGCGAGGGCGCCGCCTGTGGAGAACTCAGCCGGAGTAGGCGAGCTCCGAAGGGCCGGAGGTGACCTTGGCCCATCCCGAGCCAGAGCGGGTGAAGACCTGCTGCGAGCCGTCGACGACGATGAGCGAGCGGGCCTGCTCGCGAGCCGTGATGTCTACCGCGCCCGTGGTCGCCTTCGTGGCCGTGGTGAGGCCGCCCACCTCGACGAACCACAGATCGTTCGGTACATCGCCCCCGCCCTCGCCGAGCACCGCGACGGTGAGGTCGTCGAGCCACGCGAGATCGATCGAGGAGCCGATGTCGACGCCGATCGGCACCGGCTCGCCAATCGTGAGCGGCGTCCCGTCCTCGCTGCGAACAATGGACGCGACCTCGAGCGCCTGCTTGCCGCCAGAGCTCGACAGGACCGCGACGCGCACACCGTCTCGAGCGACGGAGATCGCCTGCACCGTGGTGCCGCGCAGCCAATCGGCGGCCACCTTGGTGACCGTGCCGTCGGCCTTGACGGCGATGAACACGTTGCCGCCGCCCTGCTCCGCCGTCCAGAACCAGCCGTGACGGTCCGCGGATGGCGCGACGAGGTTGGTTCCCCGATACAGCGTGTCGGTCTTCAGCACGTCGGTCGGAATGGAGGCATCGGCGTCGGCCTTGCTCAGCGCGGACGTGCCGTCCGCGAGCGCGCCGGAGGCGACCAGATCGGAGCCGCCGACGATCCAGGCGGCGGTGGGCGTGCCGAAGCTCTGGGTGAGCCCCGAGGAGCCGCTGGGGACGGCGCCCGCCGAGTCCGGGGTCTGCCACACCTGCGCCCCGTCCCACAGGCCCAGGCGCCCGTTCACGAACGCGGCGGCGTCGGTCGTCGGAAGCGGCGGCGGCTCAAGGTCCGCGGAGCCGTCGCCGCCGATCGCCACACCGCCAACGGTGACCTTGACATCGCGGACTCCCGGGATGGAGGAGAGCGTCAGGCGCATCTGCTCCTCGGCGAGGCTGCGCTCGGCGGCGTTGCCTGCGGACCCGGCAGTGAGCTGGACCGCTGCCACCCCGTCGGTCACGACGACGGAGTCAACCTCAAGGGCCGACGTCGCGGGGAAGCCAGTGACAACTGCCGGCGCGAGCGGGTCCGACGGGCCGTCGATCAACTCTCGCGCCGCGAGCGTGGCCGCCTTGGTGGTGGGGAGCCAACGAAGCTCCGCAACCCGCGTGGTCAGGTCGATGCTCGCGAAGATGAGGCTCACCGGCGTGAAGAGCCTGCCGAAGAACGCGCCAGGGAGGACGGTGCCGTCCTCGAGATCGGCGATGCGCCACTCGCCCGCCTCGTTCTTGGCCATGGTGTAGGTGAAGGTTTCTCGAGTTCCGTCTGCCGCCTCCGTGAGGCGACCGGCATCGTCAAGCGTCCCCTGTACGGGGATGTCGTAGGTGACGGCACTCTCGGCGGCGTCGAAGTCGGCCGTGACGGCTCCCGAGTCGGCGATCGTCACCTTGGCCACGGGGTCCCACGTTGCCGCCGCGGCGGGCATGAGGTACTCGAGAGCGACGGTGAAGTCCTTCTGGAAGCCGCCGGCAGAGGCCGCAACGAAGCCGTTGATGATCGCGGTGGGGCTGTCACCCTCGCGCGGCCCCTCGGCGATCGGCACAACGGGGCGCGACGACGCCACCACGCCGTTGCCCTCGTTGACAGGGCCGGACGAGGGAATGGTCGTGCACGCAGCGAGGGCGAGCGACGCCAAGGCGAGG
This sequence comes from Demequina sp., assembly GCA_024707205.1. Lineage (NCBI taxonomy): Bacteria > Bacillati > Actinomycetota > Actinomycetes > Micrococcales > Demequinaceae > Demequina > Demequina sp. The sequence continues at coordinate 1,675,461 of JANQAD010000001.1, read as the reverse complement.
AGCGAGGCGAGGCCAGCACGGCGTCGGGCCGTCATGGCGAGGTCTCCGTGACGGCGTGGCTTGGGGCGCCGTTGGGGTTGGACGGGGCGGGTTCGTGGGGACCCAGCGCCTCGAACTCGCTCTCCCGCATCGCCAGCGGGAGGGGTGCGTCCTGGCCTAGACCGCGGGACGTGCGCGGAAGCAGCAGGCGGAAGCTCGCTCCCTTTCCGGGACGGCCCCACGCCTCGAGCTTGCCGCCGTGCAAGCGGGCGTCCTCCCTGGCAATCGACAGGCCAAGACCCGTGCCGCCCATCGTGCGGGCGCGCGCGGCGTCGGCCCGCCAGAAGCGGTCGAAGACCCGCTCCACCTGTTGTGGCGTGAGGCCGATGCCGTAGTCGCGCACCACCACCGCAACGGCCCGGCCGTTCGAGGCGACGCCGATATCCACGGGGTGATCCTGCGCGTGCTCGATGGCATTCGAGAGAAGGTTGCGTACGATCCGGCCAACGCGAGGACGATCGACGGACGCGACGTGCTCGCCCTCCGCGACCCACAGCCGCAACTCGACGCCCACGTTCGCCGCGGGATGGCTCATGGCCTCCACCTCGTCGCGCACCACATCCGCGAGCGAGATGTCCTCAAACTCGAGGCGGGCCGCGCCCGCGTCGATGCGGCTGATCTCCAGGAGGTCCGCGAGGAGGGTCTCGAAGCGGTCCAGCTGGCCGCTGAGCAGCTCCGCGCTGCGCGCGACCTCCGGTGGGAAGTCGTCCCTCGCGTCGTAGAGAACGTCGGACGCCATGCGCACGGTGGTGAGCGGCGTGCGGAGCTCGTGAGAGACGTCGGACACGAATCGTCGTTGGAGGCGTGACAACTCCTCCATGCGCGTGATCTGGCGCTGCAGCGACTCCGCCATCTCGTTGAAGGTGCGCGCGAGGGTAGCCATCTCGTCATTGCCTCGCACCTTCATACGCTCGCTGAGACGGCCCTCCGCGAGGCGGGACGCGACACGCGCGGCATCGCGAACGGGGCGCACCGCTTGGTTCGTGACCCACCAAGTCATGAACACGACGAGCGCGACGAGCATGCCGCCGCCGAGCGCGAGCACGCGCTGGATCAGCGTGAGCGTCTGCTGCTCGTCCGAGAGCGAGTAGATGAGGTAGAGCTCCCACGTGCCGGCCGCCCTGACGTCAAGCTCTCCCCGACGACGACCCCTGGGGTGCCGTCGGGAAGCTCAACGAACTGCCAGGGCTGCGTGGTACCCGACTCGACGGCCGCCCGCATGTCGTCACTGATGATGTCGACGTACGACTGGTCCGGCGCCTGCGTCTGAATGAAGACGCCAGACGTGTTGTCCGGGGTGCGCAGGAGCACGGTGACCCGGTCCTCGCCGCCGAGCACGTTGAGCTTTCCCACCAGGTCGAGCACGAGGTCAGTCAGGTCGTTGGGGTTCTCGGCCGCGGACGCGTCGATGTCCTGCTGCGCCGTTGCCGCATCCTGCGCGGACTGCTGCAGCACCCGGTCAACGCGCTTGTCGACCAGCCCGTCGCGGATCTGCGAGTTCACGTACGCGCTAAGGAGTGCGACCGTGCCGAAGCCAATGAGAAGGGTGGTGACGACCACCCGGAACATCAGGGAGCGCCGCCACCTCAAACCGAAGCGCCGCCGCGGCGCCTGGACGGCGGCCATCAGCGGCGGCGCCGTCACCGCGGCGCGAGCACGGCGCCTGCGCGGGCTCACGAGGACACGCCACCGGCCTTGTAGCCGACGCCGCGCACGGTGACCACGATCTCTGGGTTCTCAGGGTCGCGCTCAATCTTCGCGCGCAGCCGCTGGATGTGCACGTTGACGAGGCGCGTGTCCGCGGCGTGGCGGTAGCCCCACACGTCTTCGAGGAGCACCTCTCGCGTGAACACCTGGCCGGGCGAGCGGGCGAGCGTGACGAGCACATCGAACTCGAGCGGGGTGAGCTGAATGACCTCGCCGTCGCGACTGACGCGGTGGCCGGTGACGTCGATCTCCAGATCGCCGATTCGCACCACGGACGGCGCGGCGGAGTCATTGCGGCGGAGCCGCGCACGAACTCGCGCGATGAGCTCTCGCGGCTTGAAGGGCTTGGGCACGTAGTCGTCGGCGCCGGACTCGAGCCCAAGCACCACATCCACCGTGTCCGACTTCGCGGTCAGCATGATGATAGGAACGCCCGACTCCGCCCGAATGTCGCGGCAGATATCGATGCCGCTTCTACCAGGGAGCATGAGGTCAAGCAGCACGACGTCTGGGTGGGTTTCGCGGAAAACGTCGAGGGCGCGATCGCCGTGGTCGCAGAACTCTGTCTCGAAGCCGTCGGCACGAAGAACGATGCCGATCATCTCCGCCACCGCGGGGTCGTCGTCGACCACCAATATTCGTGCCGTCATGCGGATATTATGCCCAGCAAGGCGAGGCACCGGGCCGCACGTCGGGGAGGACTTCACGTGAGCGACACCTTGGGCACCGGTCCGCACGACTGGGCGACGCCCGGCGGCTCCGGTGACCAGAGCGTCGGGCCGACGCCGGAATCGCCTTCCCAACTCGGCTCCCCCGCGAGCTACGCGCCCCCGCGCCGGTGGTCGTCACCGCGGTGCGGGCCGCCCAGGCGGCGCCCACCTACCGCTCGTGGCAACCGGGAATCATCCCCTTGCGGCCCATGAGCTTCGGCGAGTTCATCTCGGTGCCGTTCAAGGCCATGCGCTTCAACAGGGCGGTCGTCATCGGCGGACCGCTGCTGTTCGTAGGCGGGTCGATGGTGGTGCTCGCCGCGGCCCTGTGGCTGGCGTTCACCGACCCTTCGCTTGGGCTGCTGTCCCCCACGAGCCAGTTCAGCGGGATCCAGGGATCCACGATCGCGGTCAGCGTCGCGGCGCTCGTGACCCTCATCCTCGCCGACGCCCTATCGTCCGCGATCGTCGCACCGGGAGTGGCTCGGGCCGTGCTCGGCGAGAGGATCCCCGTTGGCGAGGCGCTTCGCGCCGTGGGCTCCCGCGTTTGGCAGCTGCTGCTGTTGTGGCTCCTGACGTCGCTCGCGCTCGCCCTGGCGCTCGCGCCGGGAATCGCGGCGGCTTGGCTCGGCGGCGTCAACGGCGACGGCGGCGTGGTCGCCCTCGGCGTTGTGGCCGCCTTGGTGCTTGGCCTCGTGATCGGCGTGCCCGTCTATCTGATCTCCACGGTCGCGCGCTGCGTGATCGTCCTCGAGCGCACGGGCGCGGTCGAGTCGGTCCGCAGAACGGTGGGCCTCATCAAGGGCCGCTTCTGGTGGTCGTTCCTCATCGTGTTCGTGACCGGGCTGATCATCAACATCGTCACGGGAGTCGTGCAGCAGCTCGTGGGCACTGTGGGAAACGTCGCGATCCTGATCGGGGTCAGCGGCGAGTGGGTGGCCACCGCGATCGGCGTCGCCGTGTACGTCCTTGGCGCCGTCGTCACGTACGTGGTCACCTACGCCTACATGGGCGCGGTCTACTCGCTCATCTACATAGACCTGCGCATTCGGCACGAGGGCTTCGACATGGACCTTGCCCGTGCGGCAGAGGCGCGGCGCGGCTGATATGCGCCTGGACGTTCCCGTCGACCCCGACGCCGAGACCGCGCGCGAGTGGGCGCGAGAGGAGCTCAGCAAGCGCGAGTACACCCCGGGCACCGGCCGGAACCTCGTCGACCGCTTCTTCGAGTGGATCAACAATCTGCTCAACAGCCTCGGCAACGGCATCGGCAGCGCGTGGGGCGGGTGGGGCCTTGTGGTCACGGTCATCGTCTGCGCGGCGATCCTCACGCTGGCCGTGTGGCTCGTCGTGGGGCCGATGCGCAGGTCGCGCCGCCGCGCCATAGTCGAGGAGGAGCTCGGCGACCCGACGCTCAGCGCCTCCGATCTGCTCGCTTCAGCGTCGGCCGCGGCGCGGGCAGGAGACTGGAATCTCGCAGTCATCGAGGCCTACCGGGCGCTGGTCCGCTCCCTCGCGGAACGCGAGATCATCGACGCGAAACCAGGGATGACCGCCTTCGAGGCGGCCCTCGTCGCCGCCGCGGCGCTGCCCTCGATCGCTCAGGACGTTCACGAGGACGCCGACGTCTTCGACTCCGTTCGCTACGGCCACCTCACCGCGACCCGTTCGCACTACGAGCACGTGCTCGCCACGCGTGACGCCGCGCGCTCGAGCCGCGCCGAGGTGCCGGCGTGACGGCCGTCTACACCGCCCCCGGCAAGACCGAGAGCGTGCGCACCCGCACCGCGAGGGGCAAGTGGTGGATCGTCGGGATCGCGCTCGTGCTGATCCTCATGGGCATGATCGCGGCTACGTCGCGCCCGAGCGACTACCGCGACCTCTCCACCGGCAACCTTGGCGACACGGGAACGCACGCTCTGGCGCAGATCCTGCGCGATCAGGGGGTGACGCTGCAGCAGTACGGCAGGCTCGCGAGCGTCTACGTCGAGGACCCCGCGACCACGACTCTCGTGATCGCCGATGCCGGGTACCTCTCGGACGCGCAGGTGGCCTCCCTCCTCGCCTACACCGGCGACATCGTCTTCATCGGCGCGGGGGACGCCGTGGTGGACGGCCTCGACGCCGGCATCGCTGTGGTCTACGACTTCCTGCCGGAGACCGTGGAGGCCGCGTGCGCGGACCCCGACGCGACGGCCGCGGAGCGCATGCGCGTCGAATACACGGGACTGAAGATCACCGGCGAGAGCACCGCGACGATGTGCTTCCCGAACCGCTCCGACGTGGCCGGCATGGCCGTCATCTCCACGCCAGATGGCACGCGCACCATCGTGACCAATCCGGCGGTGTTCGAGAACGGCGGCCTCCTCAACGACGGCAACGCCGCGCTCGCCCTGCGCACCACGGGACACCACGAGAACGTGGCCTGGTATCTCTCGTCCTGGGACGACCCGACGCTGTTCGGCGCTCCCGGCGAGCCCCATGACGTGAGCCTCACCCCGGACTTCCTGCCGCCCGGATTCGGCACGGCGCTGTACGCGCTCGCGCTCGCGGCGCTCGTCGGCGCCCTGTGGAAGGGACGACGCTTTGGTCCCCTTGCCGTGGAGCCGCTCCCTGTGGTGGTGCGGGCCTCGGAGGCGACGCGCGGGCGGGCGCGCCTGTACCGGCGGGCGCGCGCCCACGGCCGGGCGACGGCCGCGCTCCGCGCGTCGACCGCTCGCCGCATCGGTGCGCGGCTAGGCGTGCCGCGCACCACCGATCGGGAGGGCATGGTCGCCGCGATCGAGCGCGCCACCGGAAGACCCGCGACCGAGATCGCGAGAATCCTCTACGGACCACCGCCTACAAGCGAGGCGGCGATGATCGACATCGTTGACACACTGGACGAACTTGAGAGAGAGGTGCACTGACAGTGACCGAGAACCCAACCCCAGAGCCAGAGGCGACCGCAGCGCCGGACCCGGCCCCGCCGTCGGACCCACCCAGCGGCCCCAGGGCCGCTCTTGGTGCCCTGCGAACCGAACTCGGCAAGGCCGTCGTTGGGCAGGACCAGGTGGTGACGGGACTGGTTGTCGCGCTGCTGTGCAAGGGGCACGTGCTGCTTGAGGGCGTGCCCGGAGTGGCCAAGACGCTCATGGTGCGCTCGCTCGCGCACACGCTCGACATGGAGTTCACGCGGCTGCAGTTCACCCCTGACCTGATGCCAGGGGACGTCACGGGTTCGCTCATCTACGACGCGCGCACGGCCGCGTTCTCGTTCCGCGAGGGGCCGGTCTTCACGAACCTGCTGCTCGCCGACGAGATCAACCGCACGCCTCCCAAGACGCAGTCCGCGCTGCTCGAGGCGATGGAGGACCGCACGGTCACGGTCGACGGCGAGACGCGCCCGCTCCCGGACCCGTTCGTCGTTATCGCCACGCAGAATCCCGTGGAATACGAGGGGACATACCCGCTGCCGGAGGCGCAGCTCGACCGCTTCCTCCTCAAGGTGGTGGTGGGCCTGCCAAGTCGCGAGGCGGAGTCCCAGGTGGTGCGGCGACACGCGTCCGGCTTTGACCCGCGGGACCTCGCGGCGGCCGGCATGACCGCCGTCGCAAACGCTGAGGACATCGAGGCGGCGCGCGCCGAGGTCGCGGCGGTGGAGATCTCCGACGACGTGGTCGCGTACATCGTGGACATCTGCCGCGCCACGCGCGAGGCGCCGTCCGTGGCGCTCGGCGCCTCGCCGCGAGCGGCCACCGCGCTCATGAACACCTCACGCGCGTGGGCGTGGATGCGCGGGCGCACGTTCGTGGCGCCGGACGACGTCAAGGCGCTCGCCGCCTGGACACTCGCCCACCGCATCTCCGTGCGCGCGGAGGCGGAGCTCGAGGGGGTCACCGCGACCGCGGTGCTGACGTCCGTGCTCGGCTCGGTGCCGGTGCCTCGCTGACATGTTCGTCACCGGTTGGAGTGTGCTGCTCGCGGCGCTCGGGGCCATCCCCGCGGCGCTGACGCAGCAGCGCAACGTGGCGTGGCTGTGGGTGCTCGGCGTGGCCGTCCTCGTCGCGATAGATGTGTGGGCGGCGCCGTCGCCACAGCGGATCGGCGCCAAGCGTCGGGTGCCCGCCTCAGTGCGCCTCACCGAGTCCACCTCCGCGAAGCTCGACGTCATCAACACGGGCAAGCGGCGCGTGCGCGGTGCGATCAGGGACGCGTGGCAGCCCTCGGCAGGGGCGAGCGATACGCGTCACCAGTTCTCGCTCGCCGCCAGCGAGACGTTGGCGCTCACCACCCACCTCACGCCAACCCGACGCGGCGACCGGAAGTCCGTGGGCGTCACCATTCGCACCTCGGGGCCGCTGCGGCTCGCGGGCAGGCAGCGCACGATCCCCCTGGTAGACACCCTGCGCGTGCTTCCCGAGTTCAAGTCTCGCCGGCACCTGCCCTCGCGCCTAGCGCGCCTGCGCGAGATCGACGGCCGCACCGCCGTTCAGCTCAAGGGCGCTGGCTCCGAGTTCGACTCGCTGCGCGAGTACGTCATCGGCGACGACGTCCGCACCATCGACTGGCGTGCCACCGCGCGGCGCGCTGACGTGGTCGTCAAGACCTACCGGCCCGAGCGCGACCGGCGCGTCTTCATCGTGCTCGACACCTCGCGGCTCTCGGCCGGTCGCGTGGGCGACACGCCCCGGCTCGACGCATCGATCGAGGCGACGCTCCTGTTGGCCGCGCTGGCCTCGCGCGCGGGCGACCGCGTCCAGGTGAGCGCCTTCGACCGAGAGGAGCAGGCGCGCGCCGCGGCCACCACGGGGGCCGCGCTCATGACCCGTCTCGCCACGGCGTTGGCTCCGGTGGAGTCCCGACTGGTGGAGCCAGACTGGCCCGCCGTCGCCCGCCTCACGCGAGAGCGCCTCTCCCAGCGCGCGCTCGTGGTGCTGCTCACTACCGTGGAGGTCTCCGCGATCGACTCCGGCTTGTTGGAGGCCACCGCGGCGCTGGCGCACCGTCACCAGGTGGTGGTCGCGTCGGTCGCCGATCCCGAAGTTGAGGAGCTGCTCGACGGCCGCGGCTCCGTGGACGCTATCTACGGCGCCGCAGCGGCGGCCCGCACGGGCATCGAGGTGGATGCGGTCGGCGCGCGGCTGCGGTCGCTCGGCGCGGACGTGCTCACGGCGCTTCCCGATGACCTGGCCCCCGTCCTCGCCGATCGCTACCTAGCGCTCAAGGCGGCGGGAAAGCTGTAGGCGTCCCCAGCCGTCGGGCCGCCAGCCCGTCTGCACCTGAAATGGTGCCCTAGTACCGCCAACATGCAATTTGGCGAACCTCAGCGCCCATTTCGGCCGACGCTGCAGCCGAGCCCGCGTTCACCCCACCACGGGAGCGGTGTCGGTCGCGAAGTCGCCGTCGACGTCACCGGTCGCACCCTCGGCCGTGGCCGCGCGTCCGGCGACGAACACGTACGCCCAGAAGGCCGCGCACGCGATGATCCCGATCACGATCTTGAGCCACCACGGCATGGACGACGGCGTCACGAAGCCCTCGATGAGGCCGGAAGCGAACAGCGCGATTGCCAGGCCTATCCCCACCGCGAACGTGGTGCGGCCCTCTTGGGCGAGCGCGGCGCCCCGCGCGCGTGCCCCTGGCACCAGCATGACCCAGAACAGCCGCAGACCCGCACCGGCCGCCACGAACACCGCGCTCAGCTCCAGCAGCCCGTGGGGGATGATGAGCGAGAAGAAGACGTCGAGGGCATTGGCCTCGGCCATGATGGCGCCGGCAATGCCAAGCTGGAGGGCGGTGTTGTACATCAGCACGAGCGGGAAGAATCCGGTGATCCCAAAGGCGATGCACTGCAGCGCGAGCCACGCGTTGTTGGTCCACACCTGCGCCGTGAAGGACGAGTTCGAGTAGTCCGTGTAGTAGCTCGCGAAGGACTCGTTGGCGATCTCCGCCCGCGTGGCGGCGTCGCCGATGAGGTTGAGCGACTCCTCGTGGTTGAGGGTCCACCAGCCGCTGATGAAGCCCGCGACGAGCACCGCGAGCGCCACGGTGACGCCCCACCACCGCACGCGGTACATCGCCGCGGGGAGGGTTCGCACAAAGAAGCGGGCGAAGTCGCCGGTTGCGGAGCCGTGGGCCCCCGTTAGCCAGACTCGCGCCTGGGAGAGCAGCACGGAGAGCCGCGAGATGAGGCTCGGCTCGGGCGCCGCGGAGCGCACCGCGGACAGGTCCCCCGCCGTGGATTGGTAGAGCCGCGTGAGCTCGTCTGCCTCCGCGCCGGTGAGGCGACGCTTCTTGGACAGCCGGTTCAGCTGCGCCCAGCGCTCTTCGCGCACCGCGCTGAAGGAATCGATGTCCACGCCGCTACGATGCCATAACAACGGCTGAGTGGAGGGGCGCGTGAGCGACGCGGACGAGATTCTCATCGGCGAGGGCGTCGCCCTCGAGTCCGGTGCCGCCCCCGTCACGCTCCGCATGCTGTCCGGCCTCATCGACGTCATCACGACGTTCCTGCTGCTGTGGCTGTTGCTTGTGCTGTTCGATGCGGCCGCGGGCCGCTGGAGCGGCGCGTGGTCCGACGCGGCGATCATCGCCATCGTCTTCTCCGTGTTCGTGCTCGTCCCCATGACCGTCGAGACGCTCACTCGGGGCCGATCGCTTGGCAGACTCGCGGCCGGGCTGAGGATCGTCCGCGACGACGGCGGTCCCGTCACCGTGCGCCACGCGTTCATTCGCGCGCTGGTTGGCGTGCTCGAGATCTACATGACCTTCGGGACGCTCGCCGTGGGCACCTCGATGCTCTCCACGCGCGGCAAGCGCATCGGCGACTACCTCGCGGGCACCTATTCGATGCGCACTCGCGGCGGCGGGCAGCGCCTCGCCCCGCTACAGATGCCCGGCCACCTCGCGGTGTGGGCGCACACCGCCGACATCGCGCGCCTCCCCGATTCGCTCGCCCTCACCGGCAGGCTCTTCCTGGGACGCGCGGGCGCCATGCGGCCGGAGTCACGCGCCCGCATCGGCAACCAGCTCGCGGCGCAGGTCTCCGGCTACGTCGCTCCCCCGCCGCCACCCGGCACGCATCCCGAGTACTTCCTCGCCGCAGTGCTCACCGCCCGCCGGGATAGGGAGTACGCCCTTGAGGTGGCACGGCTCCAGCGGGCCGACGCTGAGTCGGCTCGAATAGGCGCCCTCCCCTTTGGCGTTGCCGACACCGAGAACTGAACCCGGCCCCAGCGTCGGCCCGACGCGCTAGTAGCGGTAGTGGTCCGCCTTGTACGGACCCTCAACCGGAACGCCGAGGTAGTCCGCCTGAGACCGCGTGAGCTCGCTGAGCCGCACCCCGAGCGCGTCGAGATGAAGCCGCGCCACGTGCTCGTCGAGCACCTTGGGCAGGCGGTGCACGCCGAGCGGGTAGGCGTCCAGGTTGGTCCACAGCTCGATCTGCGCGAGCACCTGGTTGGTGAACGACGTGCTCATCACGAACGAGGGGTGGCCCGTGGCGTTGCCGAGGTTCATCAGCCGCCCTCGCTGAGCACGATGATGCTGTGCCCGTCGGGGAAGATCCACTCGTCTACCTGGGGCTTCACGGGCTGGTGCTTGGCACCGGAGCGGGCCAGCCCCGCCATGTCGATCTCATTGTCGAAGTGGCCAACGTTGCCCACGATGGCCTTGTCCTTCATCGCGGCCATGTGTTCCACGCGGATGATGTCCTTGTTGCCCGTGGTGGTGATGAAGAAGTCCGCGCGGTCGACAACGTCCTCGATGCGCGCCACCTCGAACCCGTCCATCGCGGCCTGCAGCGCGCAGATGGGGTCCACCTCGGCGACGATCACGCGCGCGCCTTGGCCGCGCAGTGCCTCCGCGGCGCCCTTGCCCACATCGCCATAACCGGCGACGAACGCGATCTTGCCGCCCATGAGAACGTCGGTGGCGCGGTTGATCCCGTCGATCATCGAGTGGCGGATGCCATAGCGGTTGTCGAACTTGGATTTGGTCACCGAGTCGTTGACGTTGATCGCGGGGAACAGCAGTTCGCCGCGCGCATGCATCTGGTCAAGGCGGTGCACGCCGGTGGTGGTCTCCTCGCTCACGCCGACGATGCCGGCGGCCATGCGCGTGAAGCGGGTCGGATCCTTGGCGAGCGAGCGGCGCAGCACCGCACGCATCGCCTCGATCTCCGGGTTGAAGTTCGGGTCCTCCTCCTCAAGGGCCGACGGCACCGCACCTTCGCGCTCATACCTCACCCCCTCGTGGACAAGGAGGGTCGCGTCGCCGCCGTCGTCGAGGATGATCGTGGGGCCGTCGAAGCCGTCCCAGGTGAGGATGCGGTCCGTGTAGTCCCAGTACTCGGCGAGGGTCTCGCCCTTGACCGCGAAGACGGGCACGCCGTCGGGCGCCGAGAACGTGCCGCGCCCAACCACGATGGCCGCCGCAGCGTCGTCCTGGGTGGAGAAGATGTTGCAGGACGCCCACCGGACGTCCGCGCCGAGCGCCGTGAGGGTCTCGATCAGCACTGCGGTCTGCGTGGTCATGTGGAGCGAGCCCGCGATGCGCGCGCCCTTGAGCGGCTGGGCGTCCCCGCTGTGCTCGTCTGAATACGCCCGGCGGAGCGCCATGAGCCCTGGCATCTCCTGCTCGGCGAGGCGGATCTGGTGGCGGCCGGCTTCGGCGAGGGCAAGGTCGGCGACGAGGAAATCGGTCATGGGGGCAAGTCTCCCATTGCGCGCCCGCTCCGGAACGCGCGGCGTCAGTGCGTCTGGCGCTCCAGCACCTGCACCAGGCGCCTGAGTGCGTCCGCCATGGCGATCAGCTGCCCCGCCTCTTCGTCGGCGCCGCGCTCTCGCTTGAACTCGGCGACCGCCTCGTAGGTGCGGGCGTGGGCCAGGGCGATCACCCGCACGTCGGCGGCTGCAGCCGCCTGAGACGGAGACTGGTTGGCCCTCGCCTGCCAGTACTCAAGCTCGGACGAGCCGAGGTCGTCGCATTCGCCGCGGTGCCCGTGCGAGAGGTGGCATCGCAACGGGCGTCCACCGAGTCCACCCGCGACGTCGACCACGCGGCCGCACACGGGCCAGGCGAGCGCGGGGTGGGACGCGAGGGGCCGCGTCGGAAGGGCAGTCCACTCGCTCTCGCTGACCTGCGACCCCACGTGAGCTCCTTCGTCTGGGCGGTTGCGTCGGCATCCCCGCTTTGTGCTCAGACTGCCAGGTTTGCCCGGTTCGTCACTAGGGAGAACAGTGGCGGATTTGTCACACCGCGCCTTGCGTGTTTGGCAATAGGGACTCCCGAGATCCCGCTGGAGGCAGTAGTTGGCCGGCGCGGCCTTCGACTGGACCCAATGGCACATCCCGTGAGGACCTCACGCACGGCTAGGAGCGCTCGGCAAAGCAGAATCGGAAGCAACTGGCCGCTAGGTCCCCATTCAGTCGCCACTGTCGGCGTGTCTGCGGCATGCGGGCTGGCGCGGGCCAATGTGGTCCACCGTAGTGGAGACACGTGACACACACCGGCGCTTCAATGGGCGTGAGCGACGTCGGTCACACCGCGCGCCTAGGGTCTGTCAGGAATTCTGTGTAAGTGATTCGGCGTGATGCCGCGGCCGGGGGCCGTGGTGGAAGGACGATCACATCATGGACGATATCGACAGGGAGGTCCCGCCGCCAGGGCTGCCGGGCCTCGGGAGCCTGACATGCAGCGTCTTGCATCCACCCTTCAGGCACCGCTACTGTTCGACTTTCGAGCGCCGCCGACACCGCCAATTGCGCAGGAACGCCTAGAGACCTTGAGAGGCGGGTCACGAATCGAGTGTGTCAAGTTGGGTGAGGGGGTCCCAGGCCGCTGGAGGTGGCGTTGTTCGCGAGAACCATCTTGTGCCACTCTTGATCCAAGCTTCTCGAAGTTCCAAGTGTCTGCTCGCCCTGCGTTCGAGATCTCCTCCCGCCGCGTCATCGAGTCCAAAATGGGTCCCGCATGACGGGCAAATCTCATCCGAGCCGGCGCCGCCAGACCAAGGCACCTCCACGAGGAGCGGGAACCCGCAGACTGGGCAACGGTAGGCGCTCACGGCGCAATTCCTGGCTGCGCGATCCAATAGTCCCAGTTCGATGCGAAGCCATGGACCTCGGGATTTGGCTTGAAGTAGGTTCGAGTTGTCCCAGACGGGTTGAACGACCCGAAAGCATTGGTGGAAGGGCTATACACGCGAATCACGCCCGTATCGGGGTCAATCTTCGTCGGAACTCCACCGTTCAACGCGTCCTGTAGGAATTCTGACGCTTGGCTCGCATAGTGATCAGGCGAAGTCGCATCGAAGTCTGCACCGTGCCTCATGAAGGGGTCTGTCGGTTTTTCTGTGTAAGTGTCATCGGCTAGTTGGTGGGGTAGAGCCTGTCGCCGTAGGTCAGCAGCAGGACGTTGAGGATTTCTTTCCAGTTTCTGACTTGGCCGGTGGGGTTGGTTCCACCGGCTTTGAGGTGCTTGTCCCTGGCGATGCACGCCAGATAAAGGACCTTCATCGCTGATTGTTCGTCGGGGAAGTGTCCGCGCCGTCGCAGGGCCGCACGGAAGCGGGCGTTCAAAGACTCGATGGCGTTGGTGGTGTAGATCATCGAGCGGATCTGGGGTGGGAAGTCCAGGAACGGGATGAACTGGGGCCAGTACGCGCGCCACATGTTGATCATCGCCGGATACAACGTCAGCCACCGTTCGGTGAACTGAGCGAACTCGTCCTCGGCAGCTTCCAGGGTCGGGGCGGTGTAGATGCGGCGTAGTTGCGGGGTGATGCTCTGCCAGTGTTTCGTCGACGAGTACCGCAAGGATTGGCGCACCAGGTGCACGACACAGGTTTGCACGGTCGCTTGGGGCCAGATCGCTTCGATCGCGGCCGGGAGCCCTTTGAGGCCGTCGCAGCACACGATGCATACGTCGACAATGCCACGGTTCTTCAGCTCTGTCAGCATGTTCATCCACTGTTTCGCACCCTCCCCACCGGACGGTCCCATCCACAGTCCCAGCACGTCGCGTTGACCATCCAGGTTCACCCCCATGGCCACATAGCAGGGACGATTCGCGACCGTGCCCGAGCGGACCTTGAGGAAGATTGCGTCAATGAGGATCACGGGATACACCTGATCCAGCGGCCTGGACAACCACGAACGCATGTCCTCCAGCACCTGCGCGGTCACCGTCGACACCAGATCCCTGGAGATCGTGGTGTCATACACCTCTTCCAAGTGCGCACAAATGTCACCCGTGGTCATGCCCTTGCCATACAGCGAGATGACCGCCTCATCGAAGCCCTTCAGGCGACGTTGGCGTTTAGGCACGATCTGCGGCTCAAACGTCCCCTCCCGGTCCCTGGGGACCTCGATCGTGACCTTGCCCACGTCCGTCGTCACGGTCTTGACCCCATACCCGTTACGCGAGTTGCCGCCATCACGACCCATCGGGTCATGCTTGTCATACCCCAAATGAGCGGCCATCTCCGCGTTCAGCGCCGACTGCAAAATCTGCTTCGTCAGCGCCGTCAGCAGCCCATCCTCACCGGTGAGCTCCAACCCCCGCTGCTGCGCGGACGCCACAAGCTCTTCGGCCAGGCGCTGCATGTCAGGCTCCCGCGGCGCCGGCAACCCTGGCGGCGGGACCTCCCTGTCGATATCGTCCATGATGTGATCGTCCTTCCACCACAGCCCCAAGCCGTGGCATCACGCCGAATCACTTACACAGAATTCCTGACAGACCCAACGCCGAAGCCTGCGACTCCGCGCAGGGTGACAAGTCAGCCCCTCCGCACGTCCGGCTCGATGTAGATAAGTCGCACCGCGGGCACCGCCTCGCGGATCGCAGCCTCCGCGCGATCCGCCTGCTCGGAGTGCTCGGCGACCGTAGCGTCGGGCCGTTGCGCCACCTTGACGGTGACCAGGATGTCCTCGGGGCCAAGGTGCACGGTGCGCAGGTGGATGACGTCCGCGAACCCCGACCCCGCCAGCGCGGAGCGGATCGCGGCGTCGTCCTCCGGCGTCGCGGCCTCGCCGAGGAGCATGTTCTTGGTCTCGCGCCCAAGCACCACGGCGATGGCGCACAGCAGCAGGCCGATCATCGCCGCACCCAGCGCGTCCCAGCGTCCGTTGTGCGTGATGAGCGTCATGGACACGCCAAACAGGGCGAATACCAGGCCGATCAGCGCGCCGAAGTCCTCCAGCAGGATGACCGGCAACTCCAGGAGAGCGCGAGCGCTCGATGAACCGCGGGAAGCTCAGGCCCCCGCGAACGTGGTTGGTCTCGCGCACGGCCGTGCGGAACGAGAGGCCCTCGAGCACGAGTGCCAGGAGCAGCACCACGATGGGCACCCACTTCCACGACTCGATGGGCTCGGGGTGAGAGAACTTGTGCCAGGCCTCATACAGCGCGAACAGGCCGCCAACCGTGAACAGCACGATCGCAACCATGAACGCGTACAGATACCGCGTGCGCGCGAAGCCGAACTGATGCTCCTCGGTCGCCTCGCGCTGGGCTCGCCGCCCGCCAACGAGCAGCAGCACCTGGTTGCCGGAGTCCGCGACCGAGTGGATCGCCTCCGCGAGCATCGACGACGCACCGGTGAGCGCGAACGCCCCGAACTTCGTCACCGCAATACCCAGGTTCGCGGCGAGCGCCGCGACCACCGCCTTGGTTCCGCCCTCCGTGGACATTCAGCCCCGCCTGATGATCGCGAGCGCGCGATCGCGGATCTGCTCCATCACGGCGCGGTCCGCGGCCTCCACGTTGAGCCGCAGCAGTGGCTCCGTGTTGGACGGCCGCACATTGAGCCACCAGCGCGGCTCAGCGCCCCAATGGTCAATGGTCACGCCGTCGAAGTCGTCAACGGTGCAGTCGTCGCCCGCCAGCTGGGCAACGACTCGCGCGGTCGCCTCCGCGACGTCGCTCACCTTGGTATTGATCTCGCCCGACGCTGTATACGGCGAGTAGGGAGCCAACAGTTCGCTGAGGGGCTGGCTTTGCTCGCCCAGTGCAGCGAGCACGTGTATCGCCGCGAGCATCCCCGAGTCCGCGTAGAAGAAGTCGCGGAAGTAGAAGTGCGCCGAGTGCTCGCCGCCGAATACCGCATTGAGGCGCGCCATCTCTGCCTTGATGAAGGAGTGGCCGACGCGGGAGCGCACGGGCGTGGCTCCGGCGGCCGCGAGCAGTTCAGGAACCGCCCTCGACGAGATGAGGTTGTGGATCACGACGGGAGCGTCGTCGCGGGCGGCCTCGCGCAGGCCAACGAGGCACGTGATCGCTGATGCGGGGACCACCTCACCTCGCTCGTCGACCACGAAGCAGCGGTCCGCGTCGCCGTCGAACGCGAGGCCGATGTCCGCGCCGTGAGCCACCACGGCCGCCTGCAGGTCGCGGAGGTTCTCCTCATCGAGCGGGTTGGGCTCGTGGTTGGGGAAGGTGCCGTCGAGCTCGAAATAGAGCGGGATGATCTCGAGCGGCAGCGCGGGCAGTCCAGCCTCGGTGCCCAGGACGCGAGGGACGGTGTAACCCGCCATCGCGTTGGCGGCGTCGACCACGACCCGCAGCGGGCGGATGTCCTCAAGCGGGACGAGGCTCCGTAGGAACGCCCCATACTCACCCACCATGTCGCGGTAGACGATCGTGGCCGTCGCCGAACCCTCGCCCAAGCCCTCCGCGAGAAGTCGAGAGGCCCTGGAGCGAACGTCGGCCAGTCCGCTGTTCTCTCCCACCGCGCGCGCCCGCGAGCGGCACAGCTTCATACCGTTGTACTCGGCGGGGTTGTGGCTCGCGGTGACCATCACTCCTGGTATATCCAGGACTCCGGAGGCGTGGTAGAGGCCGTCCGTAGAGCACAGGCCAATGTCGATGACGTCGATCCCGCGCGCCGTCAGCCCGCTCGCGACCGCGGCCGCGAGGCCAGGTCCGGTCTCCCGCATGTCATGGCCGATGGCGACCTGCGAGGCACCATCCGGGATGACGATCGCGTCCGCGAAAGCCGCGCCGATCGCGGTCGCGACCTCTTCGGTGAGGTCCTCGCCAACGACTCCGCGGACGTCATAGGACTTGATGAGTCTGGACAGGTCGGGGAGGGCTCGCGCGCCCGGGTTTTTCACGGGTACAGGTTAGCCGGTCAGCCGTCGGCGGAGACCACCCGCAGGTGCCCGCGACGGGGCTCGGACGCGAGGGGTGGCCGCACGACCACCTGCTCCACCATGGGCGGCGTACCCGCCTGACGCACCGCGCGGGCGAGCGCGTCCAGGTCGTCCTCGCTGGGGCCGCGCTCCACGAACTCCTGGTGGATGTGCACCACGTCCCAGCCCCGCGGGGCGGTGAAGCGGTCGGCGTGCTGGGCGCACAGGTCATAGGCGTGCGGCTCGGCTTGGGCGGAGAGCTGGCCCACGACCACGGTTTGGTCCTCATACACGTAGGTGAGCGTGGCCGCCGCCGCATTCGAACACGAGGGGCGGGAGCACTGGCGCATGGAGATCACCTTCAGGACGGTACCTCGCGCGACCGTGGCGGAGCCGCTGCCACGCCGCGTTAGGGTGGCCCCATGAGCCGCCGCGACCGCCACGATCGAGGCCTGCGCCGCCCGCTGCACCCTCTCGGCTCGCCGGCGTCGCTGAGCCGCTCGGAAGTCTTCGACGACCTCGTCTTCGAGGCGGCGGAGCGGCTCGAGGGTCGCTGGGGTCGCGACTGGGGGCGCGTCGAGTTCGGCACCGAGGACGTCCCTCCGTCGGAGCCCGCGCCCTGGGAGGAGGGCGTGCCCTTGGGCCGACTCTTCCCCGCGGACCTGGGTCAGACCGCGCGCATCGTGCTGTATCGGCGCCCGATAGAGCAGCGCTGCGAGCCGCAGGACCTGCCGGCGCTCGTGCGCGACGTGCTCGCCGAGCACGTGGGCTTCCTGCTCAACAAGTCGCCAGAGGACATCGACCCCGATTACGGAACGGGCGCGTAGCGAACCTGCTGCACCTCGACATCGAGGTCGTCGATCGTCGTCCGCGTCGGCGTGAGCGAGGTGAGGTAGTCCCCATTGCCCACGAGAACGGTCCACGCGAATCCCCCGCTCGCGGTGAGGACAGTGCCCGGCGGCACATCGAGGGGCACGACGGCGGTGCCCCCAGCGGTCACGGTCGCCGTCGCTACGGTGGCGGCATCGGCGTCGGTCAGCGTGAAGGCGCCCGCATTGGTCGCGAAGGCGACAACGGTCTCGTCATAGCCAACCGCGACGGTTGCGCGCTCGTTCGCGTCCGCAGCCAGCTGCGCGGGGATCCATCGCAGCTCCTTGGCGGTGTCGCCCTCTACCCCAGCTGTGGCCGCGCGCGTGCGGGTCACGAGGGCGCTCGCGACGACGGGGGCGTCGGCAGAGATGGTGATGGTGCCCACGTCCACGGCGGGCACGGGAAGCTCCACCACAACTCCCGGATCAAGCGCGAGCGACGCGACCCCTTCCCACACGGCGTCGCCGTCGGGCGTCGACAACGCCAGGCGCACCGTGGCCCCGTCAGGCGCCACAACGCGGACGGTCGCGGCCTGGTTTGGCGACCCGCCGGTTCCGACGCCGGGGATAGCGAGCGAGGTGCCAACGGCCGACGCCGTACCCCAGTCGGTACCCGCTGGCTGGAAGCCCTCGAGACGCGAGTCCTGCAGCGCGGCGACCACGCCGGTCCCCGTCGCCGTGACGTGGACCGCGAGGCTCGCGACGTCCACCACGACGCCCTCGAGCAGCACCTCCTGTTGCGAATCTGGCCCTATGGCGACCTTCCGCGAGTCGAGCTCCCCGAGCTCTCCGAAGGCGACGACAGTCGCCTCGACGGAGGCCTGCGACGGGTTCGTGAGCAGCAGCCGCGCGCTCGCACCCACGGTCGTGGCGCCCGCGACGATCCACTGGTCGGTCGTCGGCGCCGTGCAGGTAAACGCGGCGAGGCCCGTGATGTCGCCGCCCGTGACGCGCTCCACCTGGGCGCCCACCACGGCGTCGGACGCCTTTCCATCGCCGACGTCCCTGAGGTCGCCGCCGAGGAACGACGCTCGCGTCACTCCGGTCGCGGCGCCGCCGAGTTCGGGATCCGTCCCGGTCCCGCCCGCGGGCGTCACGAGCGGGCCGGGGCACGCGACATCCTGGCGTGCGGGCGTCACGGTGACCGAGGTGGCCGCGTCGCCGGGCGTGCCGTGATCCTGGGCGATCGCGCCCCCAATGACGAGCGAGCCGACGACCGCGCACAGCGCGAGCACTCTGGCGACGACCCCGGCGATCACGACCGCACCCCAAGGAGCCTGCGGTTCTGAAGGGGAAGGGCCGCAATGAGCGCGAGCATGCACGCGATGGCGGCGGCCCACCACCACGCACGGTAGTCGGAGTCGTGGAAGGTCACGACGAGCGTCCCCCCGTCGCGGGCACCGCGAAGGCCTGCCTTCCCTGGTCGTCTGCCACGGCCTCAAGGTCCTTCCCCGAAAGGGTCGCGCTCCACGCCGGGTCCTTCGGAACCGACAGCACGAGGGTTCCCCCTCCCCTGCGCTCACGGTGCCGCCACCAGAGGCGCCATCCATGGGAACCACCACGGGTTCCGAATCTGACTCGATCCATGCCCTGCTCGCGGCAACCCCGCCGTGCGGGACGCGATACGCGGTGCCGGATCCGCTCGCGCCGATGAGCTCGAGCGTGTCGACCTGCGCGAGGCCCGCGAGCACCTTCGTGGAGTCCGCCGTCGCCACAATCACGCCGATGCCCCACGCGGCGAGATCCTCGTCCGCCCCAACGCCGGCCGCGACGAGCGTCGCGACCGCGTCGGCGAGCCCCGCAGGCGAGGGCGGCGCGTCGGTTCCTGGTCGCGAGAGCGGCACGCCATCTTCATCAAAGGCGGCGGTTCCCTCGAGCGCCACCGCGCCGTCGGACGTCTCAACGGAGTAGGCGACGCCGGCGTCGGTGTCCTGCAGCACGAGTACGCGGGCGGACCCCGGCGGCTCCTGCTCGAGAGCGGCGACGAGCGGGAGGACATCAGGGTTCACGGCCGCGACATCGCCCGCCTGCGCCCTCCCGGGCCATGCCCATGCCGTCGCCGAGGTCAGGACGGCCGCCGCGGCAAGCGTCACGACGATGACCGCGCCCACGCGGCGCAGCCGCACGGCGCCCTTTCCGTGCCACACCCCGCTCGACGCGGCGGTGGCAGCGGCGAGCGCTCCCACGAGAGCGAAGGAGAGGCCCGGACCGCTCCAGCCGTTCGCGGCGGCGGACCCGGATCCGTCGGGCCACACGGCGGTGACGCGCTGCGCGGCGAACGTGGCGCCAAGCCCGAGCGCGGCGACGGCCCAGCCGATGCACACCGCGCGCGTCGCGCGACTGCTCAGCAGCGCGAGCAGCGCCGCCACGCACACGGTCGCGGCGATAGCGCCGACGACTCCGGGCTGAGCGAACCACTCGGTCCCCCTGGGGAGGTGTCGAGAGTGAGCAGGGTCTTCAGTGGAGAGCTGACCTCGGACGGCGCGGCCGGCCCGGGCTCCCGGGCCAGGACCGCCCACGCGTCGCGCAGCGAGCCTGCATGGGACGCGGCCATGATGCCCCGCGCAGACACGAGAAGCGCGGGAACGGTGGCGAGGAGGATTCGGGGCCAGCGCCTGCCGGCGCACGCGGCGACCAGCGCGAGCGCGACGACGCCGGGCACCAGCAGCACGGGTGCGACGGCGACGCAGAACGCGAAGGCGAGGGACGCGACCGCGGCAGCGGAAGGCGACGCGGAGCGTCGCGCCGTGAACTCCTCACCGTGAGCGAGGGCCTCGCCTCGATACCAGCCGAGCGCCCTCGCCACGCCGAGCGCGACGAAGGGCAGCGCGATGTGCGCGAGCACCGCCCCGACCCGCCCCTGGGCGATAGACACGAGGAAGGGCGGCCACGCGGCGTACGCGAGAGCGGCCACGGCGCGCACGGACACGGCGCGCGTCGCGGCCCCGACGGCGAACCACGCGCTGATCGCGGCGAGAGTCACTCCGAACGCGAGCACGAGTCCAAGCCCGAGTCGCAGGCCACCAGGAAGGATTGCGAACGGAACGAGCGCGGCGGAGAACGAGCCGTCGAGCGACGCCGTTCCGTAGCCGACGTCTGACCATCCGGTCCACGAACGCTGCCACAGCTCGTGCCAGCCAACGTCGGTGACGCCGAGCGCGGCGCCGGAGAGCATCTTCCCCGCGAGGAGGTCGGGAAGCCAGTCGCCGAACACGGCCACGGAGAGCCCCAGGCTGACCACCACGACCACGCCGAGCATCCAGCGCCTTCGCTGACCGGATGCCGCGAGCTCCGTCCGGATCATGCCCGTTGGCGTGACGGCGAGGCGCCACTTGTCGTAGGCGCGCAAGTACCGAGTGCGCACGTGGTGGACCACGGCGCCCGGCCCCGCGAGGAGCCTGCTGATGGCCCGCGCGGGCACCGTGGCGTGTCGCCGAGCCCGCCTCCGCGAGCGCGCAAGTCCAGTGCAGCGCCCCAGCAGGCGCCACGGAATGCCGAGGTCCACGAGCGCCATGCGCGGCTCGTTCTGCGCCACCCTCAGCAGCGCTCTGAACAGCGAGGAGGCGAAGGCCCACAGCACCAGGAGCGGCACCGCGAGCAGTGGCTCCCAGACGAGGGCGTGGTACCACTCCGACGTGCGTCGGGTGGCGTAGGACGTCCGTGAGCCGCGGCCGCGAGTCTCCTCGTCCCGCGCGCCGTGCAGGTTCAGCTGCCGGTGGCGCACGAGGGCGCTCGGCACCACCACCACGTCGTAGCCGGCCCTCCAGGCCCTGCGGCAGTAGTCGGCGCTCTCGCCGAAGCCGCGATACCCTTCGTCGAAGCCGCCGAGCTGCTCCCACACATCCCTGCGGAGCAGGGCGCCCGCGATGGACACCGCGAGGACGTCGTCCCTCGCGTCGTATTGCCCCTGGTTGATGTCGTTGTCGTCGATCAGGTCGATGCGTCGCGCGCCCACCCGCGACACCGTGGAGCCGAGCGAGATGAGCCGGCTCGTTGTTTTCCAGCGGACCTGCGCGGCACCGACGATCGCCGCGCGCGGCCGCTTGCGCGCGGTCGCGGCGAGCTTCGCGAGGACGTCGGCCTGCGGGGCGCTGTCGTCGTGCAGCAGCCACAGGTACTCGGCCTCCTGCGCGGGCAGATCGGCGAGCGCCGCGGCGAACGCTTCCCCAAGACTGGCCGACGCTGGGGCGGCGCTCGTGGTCACGTCAAGACCCTGCGGGGTGGGGATTTCGGCGTCGCCGAGCGTGACGAGGTGCACCGAGTCAGGCATGTACTCCTGGGAGGAGATGGCGTCCAAGACGTCGGCGAGGACGGGTGAGCGGCCGTCGGAGACGATGACCGCGCGCACCAGAATGCGTGCCGTCGTCATCGCACACTCGCGTTCTGCGCGGGACGAATCCCGCGCGGACTACACCGCGCGGCGCTTGAGCTTGCGTCGCTCACGCTCGGACAGGCCACCCCAGATGCCGAACCTCTCATCATTGGCGAGCGCGTAATCGAGGCACTCGGCGCGCACGTCGCATGACGAGCACACCTTCTTGGCCTCGCGCGTTGATCCTCCCTTTTCGGGGAAGAACGCCTCAGGGTCTGTCTGAGCGCACAGCGCACGCTCTTGCCACGCCAGCGGACCGTCGTCGACTCCGCTGAAGATGTCCACCACCGACGCCAGTGTCGGTGCGGGAGTGCGCGCGTCCGAGGGCACCGAACCGCCGTAGATATCCCACATAGGCCCTCCCTCTCTCGCAGGCAGGAGAACCCGCCTACGGGAATTACACCGTTGTAATCCCTCCACGTCAAGTCGAGACTAGCCGATCCCACGCAGATACCCCGTACCCCACGCGAGATGCATGGTGGCGAAGACGGCCGGGAGGAGCAGCAGACTGCGCAGCGGAAGGTCCCGAGCGTGCGTGAGGCTCGCGACGATGACGCCGGCGAGATAGCCGAGCGGGGCGAGTGCCGCAATGGCGAGCCACGCGAGAGAGGTGACCAGCCCCAACAGGGCGATCACGAGTCCGGCGGCCACCCCAACGGTCACCACCGGCGCGGCGAGATACCTGGCAGACCGGGAATCCGGGTGTGTCCGCACCACCTCTCGGCGCCACCGCCCCGAGTCGTGGAACTGCCGCGCCAGCGCCCGCCAGCTGCGCCGCGGCTCGTACGGAACCTGCATGGTCGGTACGAACCACACGTCATACCCCGCGTGCCGCAGGCGGTAGTTGAGCTCCCAGTCCTGCGCCCTGCGGAAGTGCTCGTCGAAGCCGCCAACTGCCGCCAAAGCCTCCCTCCGGAATGAACCGAGAAAAACCGAGTCCGCGCTGCCCTCGACGCCTCCCACGCGGTGGCCGGCACCGCCGATCCCCCACGGCGACGCCATGGCGACCGCGATCGCCTTGCCGAGCACAGCGTCGGACCGCGGCACCATGCGGCCGCCAACATTCGCCGCCCCCGTGCGCGCGAGCGCCCCCACCGCCTCCGCGAGGTAGCCGCGAGGAAGGAGCGTGTGGCCGTCCGCGCGCACAATGACGCCGTGTCGCGTGGCGGCGATGGCGAGATTGAGGCCCGACGGGGTGGCGCCGCTTGGGTTGTCCACGAGCCTCACGCGGTGGTCGGCGGCGAGTGCGTTCGCGATCTCGTCCGTGCGGTCGGAGCTGGGACCGAGCGCGATGACGAGTTCGAGGTCGCCCTCGTACCCGTTGTCGAGGACCGCGCCAACCGCCTGCTCCAGGTAGCGCTCCTCATTGAGCACCGGCATGATCACGCTCACCGGCACCTTCGCGCGCGAGTCGAATGGGGGAAGGCTGGAGCTCACTGGTCGAGGGTAGCCCGGCGATCGGCCCCGGCCCGCCTGCGCGGCGGGCGCGGCGCGGATGCTTACACTCGTGTGTCATGACCACCGAGCCGGAGCGAGAGCGCGCCGCGGCGCCCGCCCACGCCCGACGCGGTGCACCGTCGCGGGTATGGACCTGGGCCGCGTGCGCCACCGCGGGGCTCGTTGGGTTTGGGCTCGTCTACGCGAACACGGTGGTGAGCGAAGTCTTCAGTTCAGCGAAGACGGCGGACATCAAGGACCTCGTGAGCGACGCCCCCGCGCCGGTGACCACCAACGGCGCGTCGACCGCCGAGCCGAGCACTCCCGTTGACGAGAGCGACGGCGACGCGATCAACCTCCTGCTGATGGGCTCCGATGAGCGCGACGGCGAGAACGGCGCCATCGGCGGCAAGGTCGCTGACGGCATGCGCAACGACACCACGATCATCATGCACATCTCGGCGGACCGCTCGCGCGTGGACCTGGTCTCGATCCCGCGCGACGCCCAAGTGGAGATCCCCAAGTGCAAGTACTTCGACGGGACCTCGATCAAGGCGACGAGCGGCGACTTCAACATCTCGTTCTCAAACGGCGGCCGCCACGGCAATGCTGCAGAGGCGGCGGCCTGCACCATCAACACGGTCCAGAAGCTCACGGGCCTGACGATCGACCACTGGGCCGTCGTCGACTTCTCCGGATTCGAGGACATGGTTGACGCTCTCGGCGGCGTGCCCATGTGCATCCCGGAGAAGATCCGCTCGCAGAAGGCGAAGCTCGTGCTGAACCCGGGGCCTCAAGTGCTCACCGGCAAGCAGGCGCTCGCGCTCGCCCGCATGCGCACGGCGGAGGTCGGCGACGTCTCCGGGTCCGACCTGCAGCGCATCGCCAGACAACACGAGGTGCTGCGCCAGGTCAGCCGCGTGGTGCTCTCGAAGAACCTGCTCACGGACGCCGGCGAACTCACCCAGTTCCTCAAGGCGGCCGCGACCGCGCTGACGATGGACGAGGGGCTCGCGGACAGCAAGTACCTGCTGGGACTCGCTTTCAGCCTCCGCAGCATCGACCCGTCGCACATCAACTTCTACACGGTTCCCTGGAAGCTCACGGACGACTATCTGGATGTCATCATCCTCAAGAGCGCCGACACCATGTGGAAGGAGCTGCGCGAGGACGAGCCGCTCACCAAGGCCGGCAAGGAGAGCGCGGGCAACACGTGGGATAAGGTGATCGACGCCTCCCCGAACCAGTGCCGACCGGCGAGGACGTCACCGACGCTCTCCTGAGCGGGTGCGACGCGTAATCCAGGGGAACCTCAAGACGCCGACGGACGTTGTGGCCACGAGACCTCGTGCGCTTTGGCGCGCCCGACCAAGGAGAATGTGTGAGCAGGAACGACCGAGCGGCCAAGCGAATCCGCCACGGCTCCACCAGCACCGGCAACACCGTGCTGCGCGTGACTGCCGCCACGATCGCGGGCGTCTTGGGCTTCGTCCTGGTGGGCGGGACCATGTACTGGGAGAACCTGCAGCATTCGTTCACCACGCAGGACATCTCCGCGCTCGTTGGGGATCCGACGGAGACCGCGACCGTCGCGACGCCGACCGCCTCGGTGACGGCCGACGCTGCGCCTGTCGACGCCGAGGCCGGCAACGACATCAACATCCTGCTCATCGGCTCAGACAGCCGCGCGGGCGCTAACGGGTCCATCGGCGGCAAGGTGGCCGAGGGCATGCGCTCCGACACCACGATGATCATGCACATCTCTGCCGACCGCTCGCGCATCGACTTCCTCTCCATTCCGCGTGACATGCGCGTCAAGGTGAGCGACTGCAAGATGCTCGACGGCTCGGTCAAGAAGGGCTGGACCGGCAAGTTCAACATCGCGTTCTCGCTCGGCGGCTCGAACGGCAACGAGGCAGAGGCGGCCGCGTGCACCATGAAGACCGTCCAGAACTGGATGGGCATCAAGTTCGACCACTACGCGGTGGTTGACTTCGCGGGCTTCGAGAAGATGATCGACGCGGTCGACGGGGTGCCGATGTGTGTTCCTTACAACATCGACGACAGCCGGTCCAAGCTCCACATCAAGGCGGGCCCCCACGTCCTCACGGGTAAGAAGGCCCTCGCCTACGCCCGCGTGCGCCACATCGGCGACGGCACGGACCTGCAGCGCATCGAGCGCCAGCAGGAGCTGATGACGAACCTGGCGAAGAAGGTCCTTGGGATGAATGTCCTCACGGACGCGCCGCAGCTCACGCTGCTGCTGAAGTCGGCGGGGCAGTCGATGACGATGGACCCTGACCTCGGCTCGTTCACCTACCTGGTTGGCCTCGCGTACTCGCTGCGCAACATCGACCAGAACAACATCAACTTCCTGACGGTGCCGTGGAAGTACGCGGGCGACAAGTCGGGCGACGTTCTGGCGCTGGACTCGGCGAAGTGGGTGTTCAAGCGCATCGTGGACGACCGCCCGATGGTGGACAAGGAGTCCACGGGAACGAGCGCCAGCCCCAACCCGAGCGTGAGCTCCTCGCCGACGGTCTCTCCCACTCCGGAGCGCCTGACGCAGAAGGAGATCCTCGCCAGCTGCAAGGCGTAGCGACTACTGCTGGCGAAGCGCCTCGCCCTTGGCGTGCGCGGTGGCGCGCAGGTCCTCCTGGAAGGCGCGCATCGCCTCACGCAGCGCGGGATCCGCGATCCCGAGCATGCGCGCCGCGAGCAGCCCCGCGTTTCGCGCTCCCCCTATGGAGACAGTCGCGACCGGGACCCCGGCAGGCATCTGCACGATCGACAGCAGCGAGTCCATCCCGTCGAGGTGCTTGAGCGGGACCGGCACGCCGATGACCGGCAGCGCCGTCACCGAAGCGAGCATTCCTGGCAGGTGCGCGGCCCCGCCGGCGCCGGCGATGATGACCTTGAGTCCCCGCTCCTCAGCGGAGCGCCCGTACGCGATCATCTCCTCGGGCATGCGGTGCGCGGAGACCACGTCCTTCTCGAAGCTCACGCCGAACTCGGCGAGCGCCTCCGCTGCCGCGCTCATCACGGGCCAGTCGGAGTCGGAGCCCATGACGATCCCGACGTCGGTCATGCCTCGCCTCCCGGTTCTGCGCTCACTACAACAGCGCCGTCCCTCACGATATCGGCAGCGGTACGCGCCCGCGTGAGCAGTTCGGTCGCATCGTCCCCGGACACGGTGACGTGCCCAACCTTCCTGCCCGGCCGCACCTCCTTGCCGTACAGGTGAAGCTTGACCCCAGCGTCGGGCACCTCGCCCAGCGCGGAGGCGAGGTCAGTGCGACGCCCGCCGAGCACGTTCACCATGATCGAGTACGGAGCGGTGGGGTGTGGATCCCCGAGCGGAAGGTCGAGCACGGCGCGCAGGTGCTGCTCGAACTGTCCCGTCACGGCGCCGTCCATCGACCAGTGCCCCGAGTTGTGGGGCCGCATCGCGAGCTCGTTGATGACGACGGAGCCGCCGACCTCGAACAGTTCAACCGCGAGCATCCCGACCACGTCCAGCTCCATGGCGATCGTGACGGCGAGACCCTGCGCCGCCGCCGCGAGCAGCGGGTCCAGGTTGGGCGCGGGTGCCGCGACCTCGGCGCACACGCCGTCTCGCTGGGTGGACTCGACAACGGCGTAGGCAACAACATCGCCCGACGGGTTTCTCGCCACTTGCGCGGACAGTTCCCTGGTAAAGGCTACTTTTTCCTCAACAAGCAGCCGCGGGCCCCCGGCAGCGAGGGCCGCGAGCCAGTCGTCGGCCTCGGCGGCGGAGCGGATGACGCGCACGCCCTTGCCGTCGTAGCCGCCCTTCGCGGTCTTGAGAATCGCCACGCCGCCGTGCTCGGCGAGGAAGGCGTCGACGTTGGCGTGGGTGCGCACCTCGCGCCACGCGGGGTTCGGCAGCCCCAACTCGTCCATGCGCGCCCGCATCACGATCTTGTCCTGCGCGTGCACGAGTGCCTCCGCGGAAGGCAGCGCGCGAATTCCCCGCGCGGCAGCCGCCTCGAACACCGCCGGAGGGATGTGCTCGTGCTCCCATGTGACCACGGTGGCGCCATCCAGCAGGGCGGCCACGGCGTCCGCATCCCCAGGCAAGCCCACGACAACCTGATGGGCTCCCGCGGCCGCCGCAGCGTCGGGCGACTCGACGAGAACGCGCAGGGTCACGCCCAACTCCGTGGCGGGACCGGTCATCATTCGGGCAAGCTGGCCGCCGCCGATCACGGCGACGATGGGGGCGGTCATGCGTACAACTTACCGGCGATAGGCTTCGGGGATGCTCGCCTGGATCCGCTCCCACGCAGGGGAACTGGGCCGCTTCGGCGTAGTGGGAATCGCGGGCGTCTTCGTCAATCTCGGGGTCTTCAACCTGCTGCGCTTGACCGTGCTGAGCGAGGACGCCACCTTCCTCGGCGAGCAGGACAGGGTCATCACGGCGAAGGTCATCGCGACGCTCGTGTCGATCGTCTTCGCGTGGGCGGCGCACCGCTCGTGGACATTCCGTGGCCACCGCACTCACCGCCCGGCGCGAGAGCTCGTCGTGTTCGGGCTCGTCAACCTCGTGGCGATCGTCGCGGAGGCGGGCACGCTCGCCGTGAGCCACTACGTGCTCGGCTTCACGAGCCTCGCGGCGGACAACCTCGCGTCGGTGATCGGCATCGGCGTCGGCACCGTGCTGCGGTACGTGGGGTACAAGGTCTTCGTGTTCGTCGATCACGCGCCCGAGGCGCTGCTCGAGGTGGACGGCGAGGTCAGCGGCGGCGCCGACGCCCCCTGATCGCCTTTCCGTGCGGCACCACGGTCTCGAGATCGACCATCTGCGGCACGCCCTGCAGGAACACCGCGAAGACGGCGGGAACCCGCTGCGCGAGTTCGAGGCGGCCGCCGTCCGCCGTGACGAGGTCGCGGGCGAGGGCGAGGCCCAGGCCGGTTCCGCGCCCGCCCGTCACCTCCCTCTCGAAGATGCGCGCCGCGATGATCTCCGGCACGCCCGCGCCCGTGTCGCGCACCTCGATGACGACGGCCTGGCTGCCCTTGGACTCGCGCGCCGAGACGGTCGTGGTGCCCGCCCCGTGCTTCAGGGAGTTCTCGATCAGGGTGGCGAGCACCTGGGCTAGGCCTCCCGGCGTGGCGAAGGCCATCGCGTCCGTCGGCACGATCTCGATCCGCCGACCGGCGCGCTCGAAGATGCCCTGCCACTCCTCGCGCTGCTGCTGGAAGACGTCCTCGAGGGTCACGAGCTCCGTGCCCGAGCCGAGCGCCTTGCGCGAGCGCCCGAGCAGATCGTCAACGACACCTACGAGGCGCTCCACCTGCTCGAGCGCCTTCTCGGCCTCGTCGCGCACGTCCTCCTGGGTGCTCGTCGCGGAGATCTCCTCGAGCCGCATGGACAGAGCGGTGAGGGGCGTACGCAGCTGGTGGGAAGCGTCGGCCGCAAACTGGCGCTCCGTGGCGAGGCGAGCGGCCATGCGGTCGGAGGAGCGCGCCAGCTCATCCGCGACGAGGTCGATCTCCTCGATTCCCGTGTGCTCGAGACGCGGCCGGACCTGCCCTGACCCGATCTGCTCGGCGCTCGCCGCGAGATAGACGAGCGGAGCGCTCAATCGGTTGGCCTGCCAGATCGCCATGGCGATGCCGGCGAGCACCGCGATCGTGCCGACGGCGAGCACGAGGCCGACGGCCCGCGCGGCCTCCCAGAACATGTCCCACCACGACTGGTAGATGATCACGACGATTCCCGAGTCCGTGACGGCGCTCGCGGTGTACGACGGCGACGGTTCCTCCCCGGCGGTGAGCACATCGCCGTTCGGCATCGAGACCTTGATGTACGCGGGCGCGTCCGGCGAGTAGCCGACGTACGTCTCGAGGGTCTGCTCGGAGATCAGCTCACCGGCGCTGTACCGCACCTCCAGCGCGCGCCCCGCCGTCGCCGCTCGGGCCTCAAGGTCGCGGAGCGCGTCGTCGCGCACCAACTGTGCCGCGGCAATGGCGAGCGGGATGCCCAAGAGCACCACGGCCACGCCGACCGCGGAGATGGTCGCGATGAGGACGCGACGTCTCAAGGTCAGTCGTCGTTCTCGAAGCGGAAGCCCATGCCGCGCACCGTGGTGATGAACCTGGGCTGGGTCGCGTCGTCGCCGAGCTTTCTGCGCAGCCACGACACGTGCATGTCGAGCGTCTTCGACGGGGCGCCCGGCTCTGCGGACCACACCTCGTGCATCAGTTGCTCGCGAGACACGACGGATCCGGCGTTCGCCACCAGCACGTGCAGGAGATCGAACTCCTTGCCGCTCAGCTGCAGCTCCTTGCCGTCGACGAACGCCCTGTGGCCTGCGACGTCAACGCGCACGCCGCCAACCTCGACGTCGCCGTGGCCGTCGGCGCCCGTGCGGCGGCGAAGTAGCGCGCGGACGCGCGCCAGCAGCTCGGCGAGGCGGAACGGCTTGGTCACGTAGTCGTCGGCGCCCGCATCGAGCCCCACGACGAGGTCAACCTCGTCCGCGCGCGCCGTGAGCATGAGGATGGGCACAAGGAGTCCCTTGTCCCTCACGCGGCGAGCCACGTCAACACCGTCGATGTCGGGAAGCCCGAGGTCAAGGATCAGCAGGTCCGCGGAGTCGGCGGCCTCGACACCGCCTAGTCCGGTGCCGTGCCACTCGACGTCGTAGCCCTCCCTGCCCAAAGCGCGGGTCAAGGGTTCTGAAATGGTCGGGTCATCTTCGACCAAGACAATTCTGGTCATGGGCCCACGATACCCGTGCCCGCCGACTTTGCCGGACCGAGCGCTCGCGCGCCCGCAGCGAGTCCGGCGTGACTTCCAGCGAGGCCAGCCCATCGTCCACCCCTCCCGTACGCACATGAGCGTCGGAATTTTCGGCCGCCATGTGCCTGTACGCACATGAGCGTCGGAATTGGTCGTGTTTCCGACGCTCATGTGCGTACCGGATGACACAGGGGCCTGCGGGCGACGCTCATGTGCGTACCGCAGAGCCGACGCTGCGCCAGCCGTGGCCGGACGGCATCCGACGCGTTCCGCTGGACGCGACCCAGGACGCGACCACCGCCCGGGTAGGCTCTGCGAGCGTGACTGAAGTTGCGGCGCGCGTTCCCACTCGCGAGCGCGTGTGGATCGCTGCCGCGCCGGAGCGCATTGTGCACGTCGCCGTCGCCCTCGCCCTCGCGGCCGGCATCACGGTGAGCTTTGGCCAGTTCCGGCCATGGACGGCGCTGCCACTGGCCGCGCTGCTGCTCGCGGCCACGTGGCGTGCGTTCCGGCCCCGTGTCACTCGCGCCGACGTCAACGGCGCCGCGTTGGCACTCGGCGCCGCGGCCGCCTGGACCGTCCTCAACTGGGTGCTCACGTCCGAGTACCTCATCGTCGTCCGCGACCCCGGCTTCCTGACGCTGTCCGGCGTCTGGCTCACCGATCACCCGTCAACCGACATCCCCGTGCTCGGCGCGGACCAAGCGGCCGCCGTCCAGACGAATCTGCTCGCCGACGCCTCTCAGGCCTGGAACCTCAACGGGGACATGATCCAGCCGCAGGGAGCCAAGATGCTTCCCGCGACGATCGCGATGGGCGGATGGGTCGGCGGAATCTGGGGGTGCTCGGCGCGAACATCGTGATCGGCGCCGTAGGCCTGCTCGCCGTCTACGCGCTCAGCCGCCACTTCCTCGGCCCCCGCGTCGCCCTCGCCCCCATGGCCGCGTTCGGCCTCACGGTGGCCCACATCGCGCTGTCCCGCTCCGCCTACTCGGAGCCCCTCACCGAGCTGCTCGTGATCGCGGGCGTGCTGTGGGCCTGGCGGGGTCTCCGGGAGCGCGCGGCGCCCCTCGTCGTCGCGGGCGCTCTCGTGACGGGGGCGACGACGCTCATTCGCATCGATGGCGCCCTCTTTGCGGCGGGGGCTCTCGTTGGCATCGTGGTCGCCTTGGCGCTGTCCGACGCTGGGAGGGCCTGGCGCGTGCGCACGGCCGTTCTCGCGGTGGGTATTCAGGCCGCGGCGGTCGCCTTTGGCTACTGGTCGCTGTGGCACTGGAGCAAGGCGTATGCCGATCGCCTCGGAGAGCAGACCCACTCGCTCATCCACATCTATACCCTCCTCGCCGGCATCCTCCTGGTGTGGGTCGTCGCGTGGATAGCGCCGCTCAAGGCGGACCGGGTGCTCTCGGCCCCGCTCAAGGCGATCGACGAAACCGGCGCGAAGGCGCTCGGGGGCGTGATGGTGTTCGCCATGCTCGTCCTCGCCTCGAGACCGCTGTGGACCACGGTTCACCGCGGCACCACGGACCCCGTGGACATCTTCACCAACTCGGTGGTGCAGTCCTTCCAGCAGTCCCAGGGCTTGCCGATCGACCCCACGCGCACCTACGCCGAATCGACCGTGTCCTGGGTGAGCTACTACCTCACGTGGCCGATCGTGCTGCTCGCCTTCCTGGGGCTGGGCCTGGCCACCTATCGGGCCGTGAAGGGCCGCGGGGAGTGGGCGATCTTCCTCGGCGCGACCCTCGCGCCTTCGCTGCTGTACTTCTGGAAGCCGGAGATCGTCCCCGACCAGGTATGGGCCATTCGCCGCTTCGAGCCGATGACGATCCCCGCGTTCGCGATGGCCGCGACTCTCGCCGCGATCTGGCTCGCCAAGCGAATCGCCGAGCCACGGCGTCGACGCCTCGCCATCACCTGGGCGGTGTGCGTGACCGCGCTCCTGCCCATAGCGTCGTGGATCATCGTCGACCCCTCGGTGAACTACTGGATTCGCGGCGCAACCCCCTGGTGGTGCGCGAGATGGGCGGGTCGCTCTCCCAACTCGAGGAGCTGTGCGACGTCGCCCCCGGCCACCCGATCGTGCTCGCCGGCACCGCGTCTCACTTCGGATCTCTGCGCGTGATGTGCGATGAGCCCGTTGTCCTCGCGCTGAGCGAGCCAACGCAGAAGTCGCTCGCCCAGATCAAGGAGATCTTCGGCGAGACGCCGGTGGTGCTGACCCGCGACACCAGCTGGTTCGCGTGGGACGAGGACCCCCAGATCGTCGTCTCGTCTGTCGTCAGGCAGGCCGGCTACCAACTCCAGGGAATCCCGCACACCTACTTCGACAGGGACTACGAGTGGTACGCGGGCCTCGTCAACGACGACGGCTCGCTCTCCCCCATCGCGCCCTGACACAGCGCCACACAAAACGATTCGCGTAGACCCCTAGAATGGCGCGCAAGCGGGCACCGGGGCCCGCACAGAGCGAGGTGGCGATGTCTGACGAACACCGTGGGGTGCGACGAGTCGGAACGGTTCTGCTCGTCATCGGGGCGCTGCTCGCCGTCGGCGCCCTCGCCGACGGCCTGTTCATCAAAGGCGACGACACCGCCCCCCAAACTTCTGAGAGCCCCTCGGCAACGCCGTCGGCCAGCCCCAGCGCTAAGCCGGCGAGCTTCGTCACCGCGGACGGCCAGGACCTCATGCTCGACGGTGAGCAATTCCGCTACGCGGGCGCGAACGCGTACACGCTGATGTTCGAGGCCCCGCCGTCGCTCGCGGTGTACATGAAGACCGCAAAGGAGTCGAACCTGACGGTCCTGCGCACGTGGGGCTTCTGGGACCAGGGCACCGCGGACGGCGACGGGAACGTCGAGATCAACAACCGCAGCATCTACTTCCACTACTGGGACACCGAGGCCAACGCTCCCGCATTCAACGACGGCGAAACGGGACTCGAACACCTCGACGCGGTGGTCGCGGCCGCGCAGAAGGACGGCATCCGCCTCGTGATGCCGCTCGTCAACAACTGGACAGCGTTCGGGGGAATCGACCAGTACGTGCGGTGGGCGGCGGGCAGTACCACGACGACTTCTTCACCAACGACACGATCAAAGGCTGGTACAAGGACTGGGTGACGCACCTGCTCAACCGCACCAACACCATCACCGGCGTCAAGTACAAGGACGATCCCACGATCCTGGCCTGGGAGCTCGGCAACGAGCTGCGCTGCTCGAGCAGCGGCCCCTACCCTTCGAGCCCGGATTGCGGCTCAGACATGCTCGTGACGTGGGCCGACGAGATGTCGCAGTACGTGAAGTCGGCGGACCCCAACCACCTCATCGGCTTCGGCGGCGAGGGCTTCCTGTGCACGGACCCGGGCGGCAGCGACTGGCTCACCAACTGCACGCAGAGCGCGGACCCCGTCGCCCTACTCGCGCTCGAGGACATCGACATCCACGGCATCCACATCTACCCGTACCACTGGGAGCCGACCGAGCCGACGAGCGACTGGCAGGACTGGGGCTCGTGGTGGATCGACACGCAGGGCGCGATCGCCGCGGACGCCAACAAGCCGTACTACATCGGCGAGTACGGGTGGGTTGACCTCGACAACCGCATGCTCGTCTTCGATGACTGGCTCACCCACTTCTACGACGCGGGCGGCGACGGATCGCACTTCTGGGTGATGCAGCCCGCGTCGTCGATCGCCCAGCCGCCCGACGGCGTCGGGTTCACGCAGAAGTGCCCGGGGCCGTCATGCGACCTCGTCTCGAACTGGTCGCTGCACGTTGGCCAGGGAGTGGACTTCAGCGAGTTCGGGCCCATCGCGGAGAACGACTTTGCGTTCGCCGCTGCGGACGGCAGCGCCACGATCGACATCCTCGCGAACGACAAGGTGTACGCCCCGGCCACCTTCGATGTGGCGAGCATCGACCTGGATCCCGACACGGCGGGCGTGCAGCAGGAGCTGGCCACGGACAAGGGCACATTCGCCGTCGTCGACGGGAAGGTGACCTTCACGCCCGCGGACGGCCCGGTGGGCGTGAGCGCCTTCTACTCCGTCGCGGACTCCGAGGGTCGCGTGGCAACGGCTCGCCAGATCTCGATCTCGCCCAAGTCCAACTAGCCGTTATCCACAGGGCCGCCCCAGCGTCGGGCCGCGCTCGCCATGCTTGGCGGGTGCGGATCATGGCGGAGGGGCTCGAGCTTGAGGTGAGGCACGGCGCGCCCGTGAGCGAGGTCGTCGCCTTCGCGCGCGCAGTCGGGGTCGAGTTGCCCGAGCGGCCCTGGTGCGGCCCCGCCCGGCTGATGCCGGACCACGCGGCGGGCCTCGCTCCCCTTGTCGCGTTCGCTCGCCTCACGCGCGCCCCTGGGCCCGACGCTCGTCCCCGGCCGGGCGCCCACCTCGCCGTGGTTGGCGGGCCGGACGCGGGGGCGATCGCGACGGTGAGCGAGGGGCTGAGCATCGGGCGGGGCGAGCAGGCGACCCTGCGGCTCACGGACGTCACGGTCAGTGAGGATCATGCGCGCCTCGCGGGCTCGCGGGTGCACGACGGCGGCTCGCGCAACGGCATCAGGGTGGGCGGGGCGCGCGTTCGCGGCCGCGCGGCCATCGCGCCGGGGAAGCTTCTTGAGCTCGGCGCCACCGCGATCGTGCTGCGCGACCCACTCGCGGGCGAGGCGGCAACCGAGACCCGCCTGCCCGCGCTGCGCGGAGCGGCCACGTGGCTCACGGGCGGGGCATCGATGGCCATCTTCGCGGTCGCGACGGGTCACTGGCCGCTCGCGCTCGTCGCGCTCGCGGTGCCCGGGGTTGCCGTGGGCGTGTCGCTGCTGCGCGGAAGGCGTCGTGCGCCGGTCCCGCCCTTGCTCGACGTCACGGGCACGCTCGCGCTTGGTCCGCTCCCGGACGGCCCCGCGTGCGTGATCGGGCCGCGCGGGCTCATGCGGGCGGTCACGCTCGCGACGGGCCGTCCGCCTCGCGGCTCACCCCAATGGGAGGAGTGGATGGCGCACCTGCCCGACTCGCAGCGGGAGGTGCGGTGGATCGCCGACGGCGAGGAGCCGCCCTCGTGGGCCGAGGTGGTGTTCGCGGAACGGGCCGGGCGGCTCGTGATGACCGCCCATGGCGCCACCGTGTCCGCTCCGCTGCCCTTGGTGAGCGCCGAACTCGCCGACGCCGCCGCCCGACGCATCGCGAGCTCCGCGGCCGACGCCGCGATCCCCGCCACCGTGACGTGGGCGGAGCTTCCCGCGCCTCCGCCCGGAGGGCTCAGGGCGCGGCTCGGCGTTGGCGAGCACGGGCCCGTGAGCCTCGACCTCGTCGCCGACGGCCCGCACATCCTCGTCGCGGGCACCACCGGCTCAGGAAAGTCGGAGGCGCTGCGGACCATCATCGGCTCGCTCGCTCACGACCACTCCCCCGCGGCCGTCACGTTCGCCCTCATCGACTTCAAGGGCGGGGCGGGCCTTGGCCCGTGCGCCGCGCTGCCTCACGTGACGTCCGTGCTGACCGACCTCGAGCCGCACCTCGCGCGGCGTTGCCTGCTCGCGCTCGCGGCCGAGCTCGGCGACCGCAAGCGGGCCGCCGCAGGTGCGGGCGTGCGCTCCTATGAGGAGTGGGCCTCGCCACCGCCCCGGCTCGTGGTGGTGATCGACGAGTTTCAGGAAATGGCGGCGATCGACAGGGACTTCATGCCGCATCTCACCCGGCTCGCGGCCCAGGGACGCTCGCTCGGGATCCACCTGGTGCTCGCGACTCAGCGACCGGCGGGCGCGGTGAGCGCGGACGTGCGGGCGAATATCTCGACGACCCTCGCCCTGAGGACTGCCACCGAGGCGGAGTCCCGCGACCTCGTCGGTTCACCTGTGGCCGCCGCGATCCCTCCCTCGCTGCCAGGGCGAGCGGTGCTATCGCGCGGCGCTGGCCCTCCCGACTCAGTTCAGGTTGCGCTGCCTTCAGCGGAACCGCCGCCCTCCGTGCGGCTGGCCGAGGCCGGGGCGTCACGGGGGCTGCAGTTGGTCGATGCCGCGGCGCGGCGTCACTCCGGGTCTCCCGGAGCGGCCAAGACGGCCGCCCTGTGGCTGCCACCACTCCCGGAGCGCCTAGCGCCCTCGGCCGGCGAGGGCTTCGTCCTCGGCGTGGCGGATCTCCCCGAGCGGCGCGCTCGCGAGTCGGTGACGTGGGACCCGGCGGCCGGCCCGCTCGTCATCGCCGGCCCACCCCGTTCCGGGCGAACGGCCGTGCTGCTCGCCGTGGCCGCGCGTGCGGCGGAGGGCGGCTTCACACCCATGTGGGTTCCGCCGGACCCGCGCCGTGCGGCCAGGACGCTCGCCCTCGCGGCCGATCAGCCACGTGCGCTCGTACTACTCGACGACGCAGAACGGACCCTCGCGGCCGCGTCGACGGCGGAGCCGGAGGCAATCGACCTGCTCCTCGCGTGTCTGCGCCGCGGGGCCGCCGCCCTCGTCGTGCCGCCCGCGTGGGCCAACCACCGCCTCGTCGCGGGCGCGGGGCTCGTGGCAATCCTCACCGGACTGCCGGTTGAGGACGACGCCGCATGGGGCGTGCCGAGCGAGCTTCGCGGGATCCCCCGGGCGGCCGGTCGCGCTCGCGTACGCAGGGCAGACGGATGGGCGGAGACCCAGCTCTCGGTGCCCGCTCCCTTCACGCCAACCGCGCCGGTAGAGGAACTGCCTGAATCAGTCGCGGGACCGCTCCCGCAGGCGGCGCTGGGGATCGGGGGTGATCAGGCGCGCCCCATCGTGTTGCCTCAGGCGCCGGCCGCGGTGATCGGCCCGCCCGGCGACGAGCGCGACATCGTGGCCCGCAGGGTGGCGATGGCGAGCGGGCACGAGCCCCTGATCGCAGACACCGGGTTCGCGCTCGGCATGCCCGGTCAGCCGACCCCCGGACCGTCGTGTGCGTCAAGCCCACGGCGAAGACCCTGCGGGAGGTGAGTAGGGGACCGCGCGATTGGGCTCATCGAGCCCGCGCCGGTGCGGCTACGGTGCGTCGCGATCGTCGACGGCGCCGCGCTCGCCGTCCAGGTCCTGCCCGGCTGAGCCCGCACCGCGGGCGAGGGCCATGAGCGCAACGAGGCCAATCACCGCGACCCCAAGCGCGGCCGCACCGTACGCCGGCTGGCCCGCCGTGATGAGGTACGCGCCAACAAACCCTTGGAGAAGCTGCCAGGTGATGGAGGGAGAGACGGCCCAGCGTCGGGCATGCCACAGCCCTCTCGCCAGAACGAACAGGCCCGCCGCGGCAAGCGCGCCGACCCCCGCTAGCGCGAGGGAAGCCTGCGTGCCGGAGTCGTCACCGACTATGCCGAGCGCCACGTACGCGAGCGCCCCAAGCGCGATGACACCGCACTCAACGGCCACGACGGCCGCGGCAACCGTCCGCGCGGCCGATCGGGGAGCAAATTGGCCGGGCACAGCGTTAAACATACCGAGTGCGACTTGTGAGACAACACACAAAAGAGAACCCTTGTCACACGTTCGTAACCTGTGAGAACCTAGATGAAGTGCAATCGCGAGTGCGCGAACGCAGCCCCAGTCTGACCGGCCCTGGCTGTGCCGCGCCTTGCTCAATCTCCTAAGGAGACCCCATGGATTGGCGCGACCGCGCTGCTTGCCTTGACGTTGACGACCCCGAACTGTTCTTCCCGGTCGGTAATACGGGGCCTGCGCTCGTGCAGATTGAGCGGGCCAAGGCCGTCTGCAACTCCTGCAGCGTCCGCGAGACCTGCCTGCAGTGGGCCATGGAGCACAACCAGGACTCTGGTGTGTGGGGTGGCCTTTCCGAGGACGAGCGCCGCTCTCTCAAGCGCCGCGCCGCCCGGGCTCGCCGCGCCGCCAAGTAGGCGAGGTCCTGCGACTTCGCGCAGGATGACCCCGGCCTAGCGCCCGTCGCTGACGTGCGCCGACAGCTCCACTGTCGACCCCGTCGGCGCTCCCGCCCACGTGATCTGACCGCCAAGCTCGTTCTCCACGAGCGTGCGCACAATCGACGAGCCAAGGCCCGTCGGCTCGTGCGTGAGCCCCACCCCGTCGTCGGCGATCGTGACGTGCACCTGGTCGCCGTCGCGCCGAGCGGTCACCGTGATGGTGCCTCGCTCGCGACCCTCGAAGCCGTGCTCAACGGCGTTGGTGATGAGCTCGGTCATGACGAGAGCGAGGCTTGACGCGTATTGGGCGGGGATCAGCCCAAAGTCGCCCTCACGCACAATCTGCACCTGCACGCCAGGCGAGGCGACCTCCGCGGCCATCCGCATCGCCCGCGCCGCGAGGTCATCGAAGTTGACGAGCTCATCGAGCGTCCCCGAGAGCGTCTCGTGGACCAGGGCGATGGTGGAGACGCGGCGCATCGCCTCCGCGAGCGCCTCCTTCGCCTCCGGGGCCTCCACGCGCCGCGACTGCAGCCTCAGCAGCGCCGCGACCGTCTGCAGGTTGTTCTTGACGCGGTGGTGGATCTCGCGAATCGTCGCGTCCTTGGTGATGAGCTCGCGCTCGCGGCGGCGCAGCTCCGTCACGTCGCGGCATAGCAGCAGCGCGCCAACGCGGGCCCCGCGGTCCAGCACGGGCAGCGCCCTCAGGGACAGGCAGGCGCCGTTCGCCTCGAGGTCGGTGCGCCACGCCGCGCGTCCCATCACCACCATGGCGAGCGTCTCGTTGACGAGTCCCTTGTCCGTGACGAGTTCGCTCGTCACCTGCGGCAGCGATCGGTTCATGAGCGAGCCGTGCACGCCGAGCCGGTGGAAGCAGGACAGCGCGTTCGGCGAGGCATACGCCACGTGGCCCGAGGCGTCGAGCCGCAGCACGCCGTCGCCCACGCGCGGCGCGCCCCGCCGCGGCCCCGTGACCGAGGTATGCATGGGGTACTCGCCGCGCGTGATCATCCGCAGGATGTCGTCCGCGGCGCCCTTGTAGTTGAGCTCGAGCCTGCTCGACGAGCGCGACACGGCCTGCGACACCTCTCGCGTCAGTACCGCGATGGGGCGCCCGTTCATCACCACGGGCAGCGCGTCCTCCCTGACGGCGTACGTCTCGTCCCAGCGCGGCTCCCGCGAGGCGACGATTCCGCCCTCGTCGAGCGCCCGCTGCAGGTGGGCGATACGGCCCGACGCTGCGGTTGAGCCCACGACATCGTCAAGGTGGACGGTGGGTCCAGTTGAGGGACGGCACTGCGCTACGGCGACGAAGCCCTCGTCCACGGAGCGCCACAGGATGAGGTCAGCGAAGGAAAGGTCGGCGACGATCTGCCAGTCCGCGACCAGCGACGCAAGCCACTCGGCCTCCTCATCTGTGAGGGGCCCGTATCGTTCGGCGGTCTCTCGCAGGGTGGCCACCCCTTAAGCGTAAAGCGCCGCGCAGGGTAGCCTGGCGCGGGAGGTGCAATGCAGTTCACACATCGGCATGTATTCGCCGCAAGTCTTGACCGGGTGGTGGGGATGTTCGCCGATCCGGAGTTCGTTGCGCAGCGTTCGGCGGGGATCGGCACCGGAGACGGTGAGTCATGGGTCGACGGCACCGCGGACGGCGCCTTCACGGTGTCGATCAGGCGCGTCGTCGCCTCCGAGACCATCCCCGCCGAGTTCCGCTCCTTCGTTGGCCGCGACCTTCACGTGCGCTACACGGAAGTGTGGGAGCCCCGTCTGGCGCCGACAGGGTCGGCACGTTCGCGGTGGAGATTCAGGGAGCGCCCGGGCATGCGGCGGGAGCGGTGGGACTCGCGCCGTACGGAGACACCACGGAGTTCCTCGCCACCGGCGAGGTGAAGGTGTCCATTCCGCTCGTGGGCGGGATGGTCGAGAAGGTCGTCGTCGAGGCCGTGGTCAAGGGGCTGGCGCAGGAGCTCGACTCCGCCGACGACTGGTTGGCGCGCTAGCATAACGATTCGATAACGGCCCAGCCGGAGGGTCGGAAGCTCCTTCGGGGCACGCGAGGATGGAACTCCGCGCGGCCCCTCCGGGTCGCAGCCGCAACGCGAAGGAGTGTTGAGCGCGTGAGACCCTGGCGAGTTCGCCTTGCTGCACGGCGCTCACGCATTCAATGGGCCTTTCTCGCGGTGGTCCTCGCGGTGTCCATCCTCGCCGCCACTCTGCTCGCGACCCTCTATCTCCTGTCCGCCGCGACCGAGACCTTCGCCGCCCGCGCCGCCCTCATGGACGCCGCGCCCGAGGACATGTCGCTCAGCATCACCGTGGTGCCGAACGGCAGCCTCGACGACATCCTGGAGGGCACGGACGAGACCGCGGAGGGCGTGTTCGGCGACGTCCCGTACTCGCGCACCGTTCACGCCCAAGGCGCCTATCTCGCAGTCCCGCGCGAGGACCGCCCCATCGCCTTCGCATACCTCGGCTACGCGGACACGCTTGAGGACCTCGTCACCATTCGGACGGGAAGGGCGCCCGAGCCCGCCAACGGCGGTCCGGTCCAGGTGCTCGTCCCGCCCTCGCTGCTGTATGACATCGACGCGAAGGTGGGCGACACCGTCACCCTCGCCCCCTACTCGACGTCAGAGGACCTGCACGACTACCTCATCGTCGGCACCTACACGGTCGCCGACATCGAGGACCCGGCGTGGCAGTTCGACCGCTACCTCGGCGCCACCCACAACCCGAGCACGATCGTCCCGTTCACCGCAGGCCGCGTGACCACGGACGGGTACGGACCGCTCTTCACGACCCACGAAGACGTCGAGACGGCGCCGCTCGACCAGGTCGCCGTCACCTACACGCCCGACTTCTCTGCGACCTCGCTCAGCGAGGTAAGCGAGGTGCTCGCACGGACCGACGGCCTCGAGACCAAGACGGTTCGCAACATCGGGGACGCGGCGGACTCTGTGGCTGTCTCATCGAACCTCGACACCACGCTTGGCGGGGTCGCCGGCTCGCTCGCGGTCACCCGGTCGAGCGTCCTCGTGACGGGCCTGCTCCTCCTGGTGCTCGCCATCGCAGCTCTTAGCCAGACGGCGCGGCTCATGGCCGAGCGCCGCTACGCCGAGCAGCACCTGATGGTCGCGCGTGGCGGCTCCGGAAGGCAGCTGTTCCGCTTGGGACTCATCGAGGCCGTGGTGCTGGGCGCGATCACGACCCTCGTCGCCGCCCCTCTCGCCCGCCTCACCTATCTCGGCCTCGCGCAGACACCGGTTATGCAGGACGCCGGCATGGACGTGGACCCTGGTATTCCACCGCGCACCTGGGTGGTCGCCGGCATCGTCGGCGTGATCCTGATCACCGTGCTCGTCGCCCCGCTCATGCGGCGCCAAGGCACATTCGTCGACGCGGAACAGGCCCGCTCACGGCCCGGCCGACGCGCGGCTTTCCAGCGCTCTGGGCTCGACATCGCGGTTCTCGCCTTGGCAGCGCTCGCGTACTGGCAGCTCAAGAACTATCGCTCCCCCGTTCTTGCCGGCGGCGGCGTGGCGAAGGTGGACCCGCTGCTCGCCGCGGGCCCGGCGCTCGCGCTGCTCGCGGGTGCGCTCGTGGCCGTGAGGCTCATCCCGCCTGCCTCAAAGGTTCTCGAGGCGGTGGCCGCGAGGGGTCGCAAGGCCGTGATGCCGCTCGCCGCGTGGGAGGTCGGCCGCCGCTCGGCGAGAGCGATCTCTGCCATCCTGCTGCTCACCCTCGCGGTGTCGATCGGCACCTTCGCCGTCACCTTCCTGGGCACCTGGCACCAATCCCAGGACGACCAGGCGCTGTACCGCCACCCGCCGGACGCGATCGTGACCCATGTTGACGGGCCGTGGCTCGGCGAGCGCTCCCAAGTGCAGATCGGCGACGACCCGGCCACAGCGTCGGCCGTAGTCAACGAACCGGCGAAACTGGGCCAGACGCCAGAGGGATTCCGGCGAGACGACTTCCAGGGCGCGGCGGTCACGCTCGTGGCCACGGACAACGCGGGCCTCAAGACGTACGGCGTTGGCCGGCTCAACGAGATCGCAGGAGCGCGCGTGCCCTCGACGCTGGGCGGCGACGCCCCCGCGGAGACCGACCCGATCGAGATCCCGGGCAAGCCGCAGCAGCTGACCATGGACGTGGTCGCGCGGACCTCACAGAACGTCGGCGACGTGCAGCTCGTGCTGCGCGCTGTGATCCGCAACGACCACGGCGACTACCAGACCATCCCCATGGGCCAGATCAAGCTCGACGGCGAGGAGCACCACCTCGCGGGCACCGTCGCCACATCGGCGGATCTTGATAACTACTCCGAGCCGATGTACCTCGTTGCCGTGCAGGCCACGTGGATTTCGCTCGACGGGGGCGAGGGAGCCGTCATCGACGACACCCAGCCGCTCGCGTTCGTGGTCTCCATCGACAACCTCTCCGCCGTGACGCCCACGCTCGTGGTGCCCGTTCCGGGCGTCCCGAGCGTCGAGGACTCGACGGCGCTCGACGTCCCGGCGCAGCTCGACTGGACGGCGAGCAACAACGGGGTCGGCGTGGACACGCTCCAGCCCGACGGCGACCAGATTCACATGCGCGTCATCACGACGTCGAGCTCCGTGGTGCGGGCGCCGGTTGGGCTCGTGCTGACCGCCGCGGAGCGCGCGACCCCCGTGCGGGTCGTCGCGAACGGCACGGCGCTCAACGACTCGAACCTCGAGCCGGACACCGATGTCACGTTCGAGGTGGAGAACACGCGCGTGTCCGCGTACATCGCCGATCGCGTTCCGGCGCTCGCGGGCGACACGCTCGGCAAGGCCGCGATCGTCGCCAACATCGCGGACCTCCAGGTGGCGGTGATCCAGTCGGGAGGCAACGTGATCACGCCGAGCGAGTGGTGGACGGACTTGGGCGACACGGACCCCGCGGCGTATATCGCGGACGCGCCGGAGGGCGCGACCGTGACCACGCAGGCCGGACTCGCGGCGGAACTCAAGACGGATCCGCTGCGCGTCGCGATCATCGCCGCGCTGTGGCTCGTTACCGGCGCCGCCGTCGTGCTCGCCGCTCTCGGCTTCGCCGTCCACGCGATCGTGACCGTGCGCGCGAGGGAGATCGAGCTCGCGCAGATGCGCGCCATCGGCGTGTTGCGGGCGCAGTTGCTGCGGATCGTCGCCACCGAGAACGCGCTGCTGTCGTTCCTCGGCCTGCTGTTCGGTGTGGGCCTCGGCATCGCGCTGTCGTACCTGGTAGCCCCGCTGGTGTCGGTTGGACCCGACGGAAAGCCCCCGCTCCCAGCCGTCGTCGTGGCGATCCCGTGGGACGCCGTCGGACTGCTCGCGCTCGAGGTCGCGGTGGTCCTCGCGGTGTCCGTCGTCATCGTCAGCCTGATGCTGCGGCGCATCAAGCCCGCCGAGATGCTGCGGCTTGGAGATGAGCGATGAGCGACTCCATGATGATCGACGTAGCGCCCGCGGCCGGACCACCGAGCGGCGGTAACGGACTGCTCGGCGGGCTCGGTCTGCTGGTTCGCCGCCGAATGTGGCGCGACCGCTGGCTCGTCGTCAGCTCCGCGCTCATCGTCGCGCTCGCGACCGTGCTCGCCCTCGCGGGACCGGAGCTGGTCAGCCGCACCATCGACGACGGCGCCGCGGACGCGGTGACGGCGGCAGGACCCTCAGCAGACATATACGTCACGGTGCCGGTCGGCAACCCGGGCGGCGACAACGTCAGCTCGATTCGCGGCGTCCCCGTGGAGGCCTTCGCTGGGCTCGGCCAGACGGTCGTGGACAACCTTCCGCCGCACACCAAGTCGGTGGTCAAGGACTTTGACTCGTGGGTCCTGTCATCCGGGGTGCCCTTGGGCTGGTCAGCGACGCCGGAGGCGATTGCCGCCCAGGAGAAGGATGGCGGTGACCTCACCAAGGATCCCCGCGTCGGAGACGTCTTCCAGTTCGGGTACTCCGACGACGCGGAGGTCACCCTCGTCGATGGCGAGCTGCCCGGCCCTCCCCCCAACCCTCAGGACTCGACCGCCCCTGGCGCCGTGGTGCCGCCAACCGAGATCGCCATCAGCCAGGAGGTGGCCGACGCTCTCGACCTTGGGATCGGCAACCGCGTCCAGGTGACGACCTCGGTTGGCGAGAGCCTCATCCTCGAGATCGTGGGGATCGTGGAGCCCAAAGACCCCGACGCCGCGGTCTGGGAGCACTTCCCCGAGTTCACCGATCCCACCCTCGCCGAAGGTGGCGGCGGGGTGAACCTGCGCCGCGGCACCGTGATGGTGTCCGCGGAGACGTTCCAAGGCGTGACGAGCGCTCTCCGCACCCCGTTCGCGGGCACCGTGCGCATCCAGGTCGACCCAGACGCGCTCACGTTGAGCCTCGCCGGATCGGTCGCCAAGGAGGTCAAGGGGCTGTCCACCGACGCGAAGCAGCTCACTGGAGACGACATCGAGGGCGTGAATGTCGTCGTCAAGACCGGACTCGACGAGGCGCTCTCCGAGTATCCGGCGCGCGCCCGGGCGGCGCTCGCGCAGATGTCCGTCATCATCGCGGGAGTCGTGTCCGTCGCCGCCGTCGTCATCGCGCTCATGGCCTCGCTCGTGCTCACG
Organism: Demequina sp.; assembly: GCA_024707205.1. Classification (NCBI taxonomy): domain Bacteria; kingdom Bacillati; phylum Actinomycetota; class Actinomycetes; order Micrococcales; family Demequinaceae; genus Demequina; species Demequina sp. The sequence continues at coordinate 1,630,951 of JANQAD010000001.1, read as the reverse complement.
CGACGGCAGAACGACCTGGCGCTCGAGCGCGCGCGCGGCGCATCCGTGGCCGCGATCGGTCTTCGCCTGCTGCTCGAGTCGGTGCTCGTGACTGCGGTGGGCCTCGCCATCGGCATGGGGGTGACGGTCGCTGTCGCACCAAACGCGGAGCTCTCGAGCGGCCTGCTGCGGGTGGTCGCGCTCGTCGCGGCGTTGAGCTCCCCCGTGCTCGGCTCGCTCCAGGCACGCGGCATGTGGACCGGTCGCCGCGAGGCGGCCAACCGCCAGGACCGCGCCAAAGTGGCCAAGGCCCGCGGTGCGCGCCGGCTCACGCTCGAGGCGCTCACGATCGTCGTCGCCGTCGCGGCCGTGGTCAGCCTCCGCGGCCGGAGCGTCCTCCAGACCGTCACGCACGGCATCGACCCGTTCCTCGCCGCGGCGCCCGTGCTCATCGCGCTCGCGGTCGTGGTCATCGTGGTGCGCGTCTACCCGATCCCGATGGCCGTCATCCAGTTCTTCGCCAAGCGCACGCGCGGCGTTGCGGGTGTGATCTCCCTCGCGAAGTCGCGCGAGCGCATCCCCGTGCTTCCCCTTCTTGGGCTGACTCTCGCCATCGCGATCGCCGTGTCGGGAGGCCTGCTCGTGTCGACCGTCCACGCCGGCCAGGAGCAGGCGTCGTGGGAGCGCGTGGGCGCGGACGTCCGCATCGACTCCGAGGTGACGGAGGAACAGGCTCAGGCGCTCGAAGCGCAGGGCCTCGTCGTCTCTCGCGGCCTCATCAAGGAGGAGGCCACGATCCTGCTCGGCTCCGAGTACGCGGACGGCAACCTCATTGCGATGGACAAGAACTACCCAGAGATCCTGCGGATGTCGGGGGTGGAGGATGTCTCCTCGCTGCAGAAGATGTACGACGAGGCCGGAACCGTGGCACCAGGCGATGAGATCCCGGCGCTGGCCTCGCAGTCGATCATCGACGTCGACGTTCACGACACCTCAACCGTCTATGTTGGGCGCGTCTACGTGCCGTTCGACGTCGTTGGCGTGGCAACAGTCACCCCGGACGGCTGGACGGAGGGTCCGCCGTACCTCATGATGCCGCTCGAACAGCTCTTGGCGAGCTCGTTCGACGAGCCCGTGCTCACCAACGTGGCCCTCGTCTCCGGCGATGGCGCGGCCGAGGCCGTCACCAACCTCGCCGGGATCGACCAGAGCAGCGTGACCACGCGGGATGCGTGGCTCACGTCAATGCAGGACTCCGCCCTGATCGGCGGGGTGGAGCGCGCGATCTTCATCGCGGTCATCGCCGTTGGCCTGCTCGCCGCAGTCGCGCTCCTCGTGACCGTGCTGCGCGGGGTTCGCGAGCGTGGCCGCGCGCTGTCGATGCTGCGCACCCAGGGCATGGGCACCGGTTACGGCTGGTGGCTCGCACTCTCGGAGCTCGCTCCCCTGACCCTGTCCGCGGTGTTCGGTGGTGCCATCGCAGGCGTCGGCATCATGTGGCTCCTGGCCGACACGCTCGGGCTCAAGCTGCTGTCCGGCGGCCTGAGCGACCCGCCGCTGACCGCAAACTGGACGTTCCTCGCAATCGTGGGAGGCGGCATCCTCGTGCTGCTGTTCTTCGCGGTTGCCGTCGAGGTGCTCGCGCACCGCCGCAACAAGCTCAGCGAAGTGCTTCGCTGGGGAGAGTCCCGATGAGGGAGGCACTGTGACATCACAAGATCTGACAACCGAAAACCTGACCGCAGAGACGCTGACGGCACCCACCGTCGAGTACGGTGCCGACGCGCTCATCGTGTGCGACAACCTGGTGCGCATCTATCAGGTGGAGAACATCGAGGTGCAGGCCCTCCAAGGCCTCGACCTGCTCGTGGACAAGGGCGAGATGATCGCGATCGTCGGTCAGTCCGGCTCAGGGAAGTCGACGCTGCTCAACGTGCTCTCCGGGCTCGACGTCCCCACCGCGGGCGCAGCGCGCGTCGCCGGCTGGGACCTGCTGCGCATGACGCACAGCGACCGGCTCACGTACCGCCGCTCCGTCGTCGGCTTCGTGTGGCAGCAGACGGGCCGCAACCTGCTCGCCTACCTCAGCGCCAAGGAGAACGTCATGCTGCCCATGGCGTTCGCCGGCGTAGGCGGCAAGAAGCGGGCCGAGCACGCGATGGAGTTGCTCGCGGCGATGGGCATGCAGGACAAGGCTGCTCGGCGCCCCGGCCAGCTCTCCGGCGGCGAGCAGCAGCGTGTGGCCATTGCCGTTGCGCTCGCGAACAACCCAGAGGTGATCTTCGCCGACGAGCCCACGGGCGAGCTTGACTCCGCCACAGGAGACGACGTCTTCGAGGCCCTTCGCGCCGCGAACAGGGACCTCGGCGCAACCGTGGTCGTCGTGACCCACGACCACGCCGTGAGCTCGCAGGTGCAGCGCACCGTAGCCATCAGGGACGGCCGCACCGCCACGGAGGTTGTGCGCCGCACCCACGTGGACTCGGAGGGCGTGACCCAGACCATCCACGAGGAGTACGCCGTGCTGGACCGCGCGGGCCGCATGCAGCTGCCGCGCGACTACCGCACATCGCTCGGCCTCAAGGACCGCGTGCGCCTCGAGCTCGAGAATGACCACATCGGCGTTTGGCCCGACGGGTCCGTCAAGAAGGTGCGCCACGAGCCTCCCGCTCCGGTTGCCCAGGCGCCCGCGGAGCCGATCGCAGGACCTCCCCAGGACGCGTCTGAGCGCCACGTGGTGGAGAGCCCCTCGAAGCCCCCGGCCGTCACGGGCGCCATCCCGGTCGTATCGGCACCAGAACCCGAGCCGACACATGAGGCTGAGGCTGAGGCTGAGGCTGAGGCTGAGGCCCTGCCCGAGCCCGAGCCTGGCGCCGAGCCCACCTACCGCCCGAGCCCCTATGCGGACCTCTCCGCGTATGCGCCGCCGCTCCAGGGCGAGGACGAGGTCCCGTACGTGCCGCGGGTCGCCGCTCCCCCCAAGCCCCCCAGAGGCAGAGCCGGAGGCACAGGACCCCTACGCACCGCCGACACAGGAGGACGAGGCGCCCGCAACGCCGACGCCGCCCCCTGGCCCGCCGTCGGGCCCCCGCCGCGCGCGCCGTGGCTGCCGAAGGAGAACAGCGATGACTGACACGCCCATGGTGACCGTGCAGGAGGTCACCAAGACCTACGGCTCCGGCACGGGGAAGGTCACCGCGCTCGATGCGGTGAGCTTTGAGGTTGGCCGGGGCAAGCTCGTGGCTCTCGTTGGCCGCTCGGGGTCCGGCAAGACGACGTTGCTGAACTGCATCGGCGGCCTGGACCGCCCCACCGCAGGCACGATCATCGTCAACGACATCACGGTCACGAAGCTCTCGGAGCGGGCGCGCACGGGGCTTCGCAGGGACACGGTCGCCTTCGTCTTCCAGACGTTTGGCCTGGTACCGATGCTCTCCGCGGCCGAGAACGTGGGTCTGCCGATGCGGCTGCGCAATGCGAAGACGTCCGTGCGCGACAAGCGGGTCGCGGAGCTGCTCGACCTCGTCGGCCTCTCCAAGCACATGAACCAGCGGCCCTCCGAACTCTCCGGCGGACAGCAGCAGCGCGTCGCGATCGCGCGGGCCCTCGCGAACGATCCGCAGCTGCTCATCGCGGACGAGCCGACCGGCCAGCTGGATGCCGACACGGGCACCGCGATCATGGGCCTCCTGCGCGAGGTCATCGCCAGCCAAGGCATGACCGCGCTGATCTCCACGCACGACCAGTCGCTCATGGACATCGCGGACGCGACGGTGCGCCTCGCCGACGGCCACCTCGTCGCCGAGGACGACCCCACCTTCGTGGGCACCGGCTCACGCGCCACGGGTTCCGAGCACCAGGGCCGCATCGTCTAGAGACGCGTGGGCGCGAGTAGCATGCGACTCGTGCCCACGAGCCGGCTGCCGGACTTCTCCCCCACGCGTGACGCGTCCGTAGCGGCGGGCCTCGCGGCGCGCGACCGCGCCCCGCTCGCTTCGCACGCGAGGCTTGCTTCCTCCCGCCGCCGGGAACCCGTCGCGCTGCTCCTGAAGCAGGAGGAGACGCGGGTTCAGGAGCTCGTCCCTGTGCGCCATGAGCGCATGCTCGAGTCTCCGTTCACCTTCTTCCGCGGAACCGCGCTCGTGATGGCCGACGACCTCGCCGCGCTTCCCCACAGCGCCCTCACGACCCAGCTGTGCGGCGACGCGCACCTGGCGAACTTCGGCGCCTACGGCTCTCCCGAGCGTCGGCTCGTCTTCGACCTCAACGACTTCGACGAGACCCTGCCCGGGCCATTCGAGTGGGACGTGAAGCGCTTGGCGGCGTCGATGGTGGTCGCGTCGCGAGACAACGGTCACTCCGACGCGGAGGCCAGGGAGACCGCGGTGTCGACCACGCGCGCCTACCAGATGGCGATGAACCAGTTCGCCTCCCAGCCCATGCTGGCCGTCTGGTACTCGCGCATCGATGCGGACGAGCAGCTGCAGCTGATCGCAGACAGCGCCAAGAAGAAGGTGGTGAAGGCGCTCACCAGGAGCATGAAGACGGCGAGGAAGCGCACCGCGCTGCATGCTCTCGCCAAGCTCACGGAGGAGGTCGACGGGCACCCCCGCTTTGTGCCGGACCCGCCGCTGCTTGTCCCCGCGGAGGAGCTCGACCAGCTGCAGGACATCGAGGATCTCTACGGGTGGATGCGCACGCTCGTCGGCCAGTACTCGGAGTCGCTCGCACCGGAGCGGCGGCTGCTCATCGAGAACTTCACGCTCACCCACGCCGCCCGCAAGGTCGTTGGCGTCGGCTCCGTTGGACTGCGCGCGTGGGTCATGCTCATGGAGGCCCACGACGGCCTCGAGCCCTTGCTGCTGCAGGCGAAGGAGGCCACTCGCTCCGTGCTCGCTGACTATCTTGGCGAGTCCGAGTACGAGAACCAAGGCCAGAGGGTCGTCGCCGGGCAGCGCATCATGCAGGCAGCGTCGGACGTGCTGCTCGGCTGGCAGCGCACGCACCGCGAGGACGCCTACGTCGACTACTACGTGCGGCAGCTGCGCGACTGGAAGTACTCGGTGGAGACGGGGGACTTTGATCCGGCGGCGCTCACCAATTACGGGCGACTGTGCGCGTGGACGCTCGCCAGGGCCCACGCGCGCGGCGGCGACCGCATCGCGATCTCGGCGTACCTCGGCACGGGCGTCGAGTTTGCCGAGGCGGTGGGAGACTTCGCGGTGGCCTACGCGGATCTCACGGTTGCTGATCACGCGGCGTTCGCCGCCGCGGTTGGCTAGGTCTGGGGGCCCGACGGCGGGCGGGCTATGGTCCAGATCCACAGTGCCGCTTCGGTTGCGTCGGCATGCGGCTCCTGGTTGAGCCATTCGCTGATCATGCCCAGGATCGAGCCGACGATGCTCGCGATGACGAACCGCGTGGGGACGTCCCGTACGGGCTGCTCGCCCACTTCGTCGATGTGCAGCTGGATCGCCTGCCCCAGCCGATCGCGCAGTCGCGACAGTGCCACCGAGTAGCCCGGCTCGTTGAAGACGCGACGGTAGAGATCCGCGTGCTCGTCGACGTGAACGAGGAAGTCGGTGAGCGCCGCGGGCGGCTCGTGGGCCTCGATGTCGATGTCGCGGATGCTCGCGCCCGCACGCTCCGCGACGCCGTCAAGCGCGTCGGCGAGGAGCGTCTCCTTGTCCGAGTAGTGCAAGTAGAACGTGGTCCGGTTCACGGCGGCCCGCTGCACGATGTCGGTGACGGACACGGCCTCTATCCCGCGCTCCCGCGCGAGTTCGAAGAGCGCGTTCTGGAGGCGTGCTCGCGTCTTGGCTATTCGGGGGTCCACGGTCACATTGTGGCCCATCGCCATGACTTATTCAACATCTGTCGCGCAAATGGGCATCTTGCGCCTACACTGGAATCCGGCAGCGTCGCCACTTCCCCTATGAACTTCAGCCCGAAAGGCTCTCCACGTGGCACATCTCCTGTTCCGCATCGGTCGCGGATCCGCAGCCCGCCCCTTCATCGCCATCATCGTCTGGGTGCTCGCGCTCGTCGCGGCGGCGGGCGCGTACCTCGCCTTCGGCGGAAAGCTCGCCGACACCTTCTCCATCCCCGGAACGGAGACGCAGCGCGTCACGGAGGAGATGAACAAGGAGATCAGCGGACTCGACGGCGGCAGCGCGCGCGTGGTGTTCACCACCGCAGACGGCTCGACGTTCACACCCGACCAGCAGACCGCGGTCACGGCCGCGCTGGCCACTGCCACGAGCGTCGAGCACGTCACCGGCGTTGTCGATCCCTTCGCCACGCAGGCGCAGCGCGAGCAGCAGGCTCAGCAGCTCGAGGACTCCAAGGACCAGCTCTCCCAGGGGCGCGACCAAGTTGCCCAGGGCCAAGCGCAGCTTGACGAGGGGATAGCGCAGGCGAAGGCCGCAGGGCTGCACGACGCCATGGCCGACCAGTTCGCCGCCCAGCAGCAGGCCCTCGACGACACCACCGCGCAGCTGGATGCCGCGGAGGCGAAGCTCGCGGCCGGCGAGCAGCTCGCCGCCAACGCCGCGGCCCTCACCACGGTCTCCGAAGATGGCGCAACGGCGCTCGGGGTAGTGCAGTTCGACACCGAGGTTCACGGCGTGCCGCAGGATGACAAGGACGCCGTGGTCGCGGGCATCGAGGCGGCGGTTCCCGCCGGGGTCAACGCGTACTTCTCCGCCGAATTCGTCTCCGGGCCCGAGGGCATCCTCGGCGCCGGCGAGATCATCGGCGTTGCGCTCGCGCTCGTGGTGCTCATCGTCATGATGCGCGCGCTGCTGCCCGCTTTGCTTCCCATCGTGACGTCCGGCGTCGGCGTGGGCATCGGGGTCGCGACCGCCCTCGCGTTCTCTGGCGTCGTCGACATGCAGTCCGTGACACCCGTGCTCGGCGTGATGCTCGGCCTCGCCGTCGGCATCGACTATTCGCTCTTCATCGTGAACCGACACCGCACCCAACTGAAGCGCGGCATGGAGGTGACCGAGTCCGTCGGGCTGGCAAACGGAACCGCGGGCAACGCCGTGGTCTTCGCCGGTTCCACCGTGCTCATCGCGCTGCTCGCGCTCAACATCACGGGCATCCCGTTCATGGGGATCATGGGCACGGTCGCCGCGTTCTGCGTGGCCGTGGCCGTGCTGATCGCGATCACGCTCACGCCGGCGCTCCTGGGCCTCATCGGCATGCGGACGCTCGGCAAGAAGGCGCGCGCCACGGTTGGCGCCCCCGAGCACGAGGAGACCCCCGTCAAGGCCATGGGGACCGGCCGGGCGGTGCTCGCACTGAGCACGGCCGTGGTCGCGCTCGGCATCGTCGCGATCCCCGCGGCCTCGATGCGGCTCGGCCTGCCCGACGGCAGCCAGGAGCCCGCGGACTCGACGCAGTACAAGGCGTACACCACCATCAACGAGGACTTCGGCGAGGGCATCAACGGCCCGCTGCTCGTGACCGCCACACTGCCCTCCCCCGTCTCTGACGACGAACTACTCGCCGCCCAGGTGAAGGTCAGCGACGCGATCATGGCGTATGACGACGTGGTCGCAGTGGTACCCGTGGCCACCTCAGCGGACAACGACTTCCTCGCCTTCCAGGTGATTCCCGCCGAGGGGCCATCCTCCGAGTCCACGGAGACGCTCGTGCACTCGCTACGTGATGCGTCGCCGCTTGCAGACGGCACCGTCATCGGCGTTGCGGGAGAGGCCAGCGGCAACATCGACATCTCGGAGAAGCTCGCCGACGCGCTGCCGGTCTACCTGGTCGTCGTCGTGGGCCTCTCGATCCTGATTCTCATCCTGGTCTTCCGATCGATCCTGGTTCCCGTCATCGCCACGGCGGGCTTTGTGCTGAGTCTCTTCGCGGCCCTTGGCGCCGTGACGGCGGTGTACCAGTGGGGATGGGGTGGCACCATCTCCGGTGTCCACGACCCAGGGCCCATCCTCAGCTTCCTGCCGATCATGCTCACCGGCATCCTGTTCGGACTCGCGATGGACTACCAGCTGTTCATAGCGTCGGGCATGCGAGAGGCGTACGTGCACGGGTTGCCGGCGCGCGAGGCCGTCGTGGCCGGACTGCGCCACGGCCGGGCCGTCGTCACCGCCGCGGCGATCATCATGATCTCCGTGTTCGGCGGGTTCATCTTCTCCGACATCGCGATGATCCGCCCCATGGGATTCGGGCTCGCGGCGGGAGTGCTGTTCGACGCGTTCGTGGTGCGAATGGTCATCATGCCGAGCGTGCTGCACCTCGTGGGCGACGGCGCGTGGTGGCTGCCGAAGTGGCTCGACAGGATCCTGCCGAATGTTGATGTGGAGGGTTCGGCGCTCGAGCGCGAGCACCCAGTCGCCGGACTCGAGCCCGTGGTCCGGCCGGGCTAGCGCGGCGCCGGATAGACGAAGCGAGGCCCTCACCTTCCGGTGAGGGCCTCGCTTGCGTTCGTAGCGGGGACAGTGTCTGATGTCAGCTGATCGTTTACACATGTGTCGGGGCATCGTTTACACCCGGCCTGCCTCGACGATGGGCCATGGCGGATGCAGACAAGAACCGGGTCATCGTGGTCGCGATCGTGGAGGGTGGCCTGTCGGTCGCGGATGCGGCACGGCGCTTCGGGGTGACGCGGCAGTGGATTCATCGGCTCCTGGCGCGATATCGCGAGGGTGGGCTGGCGGCACTTGAACCCCAGTCCCGCGCACCCCACACACCGGCAGGTCGACTCAGTGACGAGCTACGCGAACAGATCGTCTCCGTGCGCGATGACCTTGGCCGCGAGGGTCTCGACGCCGGCGCGGAGTCGATTCGTGACCGCCTGACCCGCTCCGGACTGACCCCACCATCGTCGTCGACGATCTACCGGATCCTGCACTCCCACGACCGTGTCACCCCCGAACCTCACAAGCGACCACGCTCGTCATGGACCCGATTCGAAGCACCCTCCCCCAACAGCTGCTGGCAGTCCGACATGACCCACTGGCACCTGTCCGGCTCCCGCAAAATCGAGATCATCACCTGGCTCGATGACCACTCCCGGTTCGTGACACACCTGTCCGCTCACCCCATCGTCACCGCCCCCATCGTGACCGAAACCTTCCTCCAAGCAGGCCGCGACCACGGATTACCAGCATCAACACTGACCGACAACGGTCTGATCTTCACCACCCGCTTCGCCCACGGCAAAGGCGGACCGAACCACTTCGAACACGTCATCGCCGCCCTAGGAATCGTCCAGAAGAACGGACACCCCGGCCACCCCCAAACCCAGGGCAAGATCGAACGGTTCCACCAAACCCTGAAACAGTGGCTGCGAGCCAGACCCGACGCTGCCGACCTGACCAGCCTCAACGAACTCCTGAACCACTTCCGCAGCACCTACAACGTTGACCGTCCCCACCGCTCCCTGAACCGCCGCACCCCCCACGAGGCCTACACCGCCCTCCCCAAAGACACACCCCGCATCGAAGCCCTAGGACGGTCCTGGAGAGTGCGCCACGACACCGTCGACACCGTCGGCGTGATCACCCTGCGCTGGGCCGGGAAACTCCGCCACCTCGCCATCGGCCGCCCCCACCGCCACCGCCGCATCGTGCTCCTCGTCGCAGGAAACGACACCCTCGTCATCGACCACGAAACCGGCGAAATCATCGCCGAACACACCCTCAACCCCGACCTGGACTACCACCCCAAGAAATGACAAAGGCCCCTCCCGAAGGAGGGGCCTGTCAACGATGCCCCGAGACATCTGTCAACGATGTCCCGACACATCACATTCGTAGCGGGGACAGGATTTGAACCTGCGACCTCCGGGTTATGAGCCCGGCGAGCTACCGAGCTGCTCCACCCCGCGTCGGCAAGAGTTAAGTTTACCCGACGCCACGTACCCGGCCAAATCCCCCTTGGTTAGGGTGGTTCCATGACCGACGACAGCCAGTACACGCCCCCTCCCGGGATCCTCGTTCCGGACGGCGCACAGCCCGCGGTGCCGCCCCCGCCCGCTCCCTACGGCTTCCCCCTCGCAGCAGCCCCGACGCTGCCCCTCGGCGGCTTCGCGACCGCCGCGATCGTGCTCACAGGCTCATACACGGCGCTCTCGGTGATCTCCGCCGCACTCACCCCGCACACGATTCAACAACTCAAGGACACCCTGGCGGATCCGGACAACGCGAGCTTCGACGTCGGCTCATTGGCTCTCGGCTTGCTCGGCAACGTGATCGCGATCGCGTCGTTCGTCTTTCTTGCGCTGTGGATGTCGCGGCTGCGCTCCAACCGCACCGCACTCGGCGAGACTCCAGGCGGCCCTCCGGCCGTCGAGTGGTGGGGCTGGTTCATTCCCGTCGCCGACTTCGTGCTGCCCTATCTCGGCATGCGGGCGATCACGCGTCGCCTCGTGGGCGTTGGCCTGCTACTCGGCTGGTGGATCCCGTTCTGCCTCACGTGGGTGATCCAGCCTCTCGTGGTCACGGCGCAGTTCCGCGCAATCGACCTCGAGAGCGGCAAGCTGGTGCACCCCGAGGTGCTCGACACGATGGCGCCGCTCTCGTGGAGCATGGCGGCGCTCCTCACGGTTTCCTGGGTCTTCCTCGCCGTCATCATCCGGAAGGCGACGGCCCGCCACGCGGAGCCGAGCCCGACCGGCGCTTAGGCGTCCGGGCTCGCCGTCGCGGATTCGCCCGCGAGCCTCCGCGACGCCGTCACGGCATCCTCGAGCGCGGCCGCCAACCGCTCCTGGGCCTGGCCGTAGGCGGCGAAGTCACCCTTCGCGAGCGCATCCTGGCCGTCCTTGATGGCCTGCTGCGCCTTGGTGAGGGCCGTGTCGAGCGCCTGCTGGGCCTCCTGCTGACCGGGCGTGCTCGGCTCGTTCGTGCCGGAGCCATTGTCGTCGTCGGGGCCATTGCCGTCGTCCGTGCCGTCCGACGCCCCCGCCCCGAACACCTGGTCGAGCGCGCCCTGGAGCGTGTCGGCGAAGCCCACCTCGTCGCCGAACGCCACGAACACCTTCTGCAGCAGCGGCAGCTTGGTGCCCGACTTCGCTTGCGCGTACACGGGCTGCACGTAGAGCAGGCCGCCGCCAACGGGAAGCGTCAGCAGGTTGCCGTTGATGACAGTTGAGTCTCCCTGCCGCAGCAGGTTCAGCACCTGCTGTGCCTCCGGATCGGTGGAGAAGTTGTTCTGCACCTGGCCGGGGCCGGGGATGGTCGTGTCGCGGGGCATCTCGAGCACGCGCAGCTTGCCGTAGTCCTCGGCGACCTTGCCGGCCGTGTTGCCGGTCTCTGAATCCACCGCCATGTAGCCGGTGAGAATGTTCCGCGGGTTGGTTCCACCCTGGATGAAGTTGCCCGTGAGCGTGAACGACGGCGCGTCCTGGTCCGGCATCTGCAGGCTGAGGTAGTACGGGGGCTGGTTCTGCGCCTCGGCGGTGGGGTCCGCGGGGATCTTCCAGAAGTCCGCGCCGGAGAAGAACGAGACGGGGTCCGTGACGTGATAAGCCTGCAGCTGGTAGCGCTGGATGGCGAACAGATCCTCGGGATACCGCAGGTGGCTCATCAGGTCGGCGCTGATGTCGGAGATCGGCTTGTAGGAGGCGGGGAAGACCTTCTCCCCACGTCTGCAGGATCGGGTCCTCGGGGTCCCACGCGTACAGGGTCACCTCGCCGCTGTAGGCGTCCACGGTCGCCTTCACGGAGTTGCGTACGTAGTTCAGCGAGGAGGGCGATACGCCCGACGCTGCTGCCGCTGCGGTGCCATAGAAGATTCCGCTCTGCGGCACCGCGGCCGAGTACGGGAACTGCGACGTAGTCGTGTAGCCATCCACGACCCACACAATCCGGCCGTCGACGACGGCCGGGTAGGTCGTCTGGTCGAGCGCCAGATACGGCGCCACCTTCTGCACACGCTCCTGCGGATCGCGGTAGTACAGCACCTGAGAGTCGCTCGTCACGCGGTCCGAGAAGAGGATCTGCTCCTCGCCGAACCGGATCGCGTACATGACCTTCGCGAACAGGCTGCCGATCTTGGGGCCGCCGTCACCCGTGAAGGTGGTGTTGGCCTGGCCCGTCGCTGAGCTGTCGTCCGGGTAGTCCAGCTCCCAGGGCGGCGTGCCTGCGGGCGCGCCGACGATCGAGTAGAGCGGTAGCTTCTGACCGAAGTAGACGCGCGGCTCGTACTCGCCCATGTCGCCTTGGGAAGGGATGCCGCCCTCCCAGAAGGTGGGCTGCCCATCGGGGTTGACGCGGTTGCCGAAGGCGGCGACGACGCCGAAGCCGTGCGTGTAGACGGTGGTGTCGTTGACCCAGTTGCGGTTCGCGTCGCTCAGGCCGTCCAGGTTGAGCTCGCGGACGGCGATCACGGTGTCGCGGATGTCGCTGCCAACCCGGTACCGATCCACCTGGAGCGTGTCGCCGAAGTTGTAGTACTGCTTGTTCTGCTGCAGCTGCTGGAAGGCGGGGGCGACGATGTTGGGGTCGAGGAGGCGGATCTGCGTCGTCGTGTCCGCGTCCGCGCGCAGCAGGTTGGCGTCGGCCTCGGTCTTCGCGTTGTACTGCTTCACCTCGACCTTGTCGAGCCCGTAGGCGTAACGGGTGGCTTCGATGTTGCGCTTGATGTACGGCGCCTCCCGCTCGGGCGCGTTCGGCGTGACCTGGAAACGCTGCACGATCGCGGGGTAGACGCCGCCGATCGCGATGACCGCCACGAGCATCAGGCCGACGCCGACCGCCGGGATGCGCCAATCGGGACGCCAGATCACCAGCAGGAAGACGACGGCAACGATGAGAGCGATCCCCACGAGGATTCCGCGCGAAGGGAGGACGGCGTTGACGTCGGTGTACGAGGCGCCGTAGAACTTCTCCCCCTCCTTGTTGAGCAGGCTATACCGCCCAATCCAGTAGCTTGCCGCGATGGCGACCATGACCAGCGCGCCCATGACGGCGAGCTGGATGCGCGCACCGCGCGAGGCCACGAACGATCGCCCGCCGCCGGAGATTCCGCCGTACAGCAGGTGCACGAACGCCGCGAGCGCGGTGCACAGGATCAGGATCGTCAGCGAGAACGCGACGAGCGCGTGGAGCACAGGAAGGGTGAACACATAGAACGACGCGTCGAGACCGAACTGCGGGTCCTTATTTCCGAAGTCGGTCGCATTGAGCCACGCGAGCAGCTCCTGCCACCGCGAGGACATCGCGACTCCTGCGATCGCGCCAACGAAGATCGGGGCGATCCACATGACCGCGCGCTCGAGCGGGCGCACCTGGTCGCGGTAGCGGTCGAGTGCCGGCCGCGCTCCGCGCTCGGGGCGGACGCGCCGCGCGAACCACAGCGTCAGCCAGACGGCGCCCCCCGCGAGCAGGGCGAATACCAGGAAGGTCACGAGGCGGGCGACCCACTGCGTGCGCCACACCTCGAGATACCCGACCTGCGAGTACCACTGCCACTCCGTCCACACGTTCGCCACGGCGATCGCGAGGACGATCGTGATGCCTGCGGCCACGGCAGTGACGGCCACGGGCGAGCGCCTGCGCGCGGGAACTGGGCGCGGCGAGGCGGCGCTGCGGTCGGCGTCAAACGTCAACGGGGCACATCCTTTGCGGCGGTCTGGGACTTCAGGGTGCCATATCTAGCAGGTAGGCAGGGACGAGGTGTCACCCTTGCCGATCGCCATGATGGCTTGGTAAGCGTCGTCGAGGGTATCGACTGAGAAAACGCTCAGGCCCTCGGGAATGTTGCCCTTGACCTCCTTGCAGTTCTCCACGGGCGCAAGGGAAGTACCGCGACCCGGCGTCTAGCGCGCCCCACATCTTCATGCGGATGCCGCCGATGGGGCCAACATCGCCTGCGGCGCTGATGGTTCCCGTGCCGGCGACCTTCGCGCCGTCGAGCTCGTCCTCCGGGGTCAGCTTGTCCATGATGCCGAGCGAGAACATCAGGCCGGCGCTTGGTCCGCCCACCTTGTCGATCGCGACGGTGACGTCGATGGGCAGGTCGAAGGTCGGGTCCACGTAGATGCCCATGATCGCGTTGCCGTCGCCGTCGTCGGTGGTGTCGAACGTCTCGTCGACGCGCGCACCCTTGCGCACCACGGTCACCGTGATCGGGTCGCCGGGGCTCTTCGCTCCCATCGCGGTGCTGAGGTCCTCGTAGGTCTCGATGTCCGTCCCGTCGATTGCCACGATGATGTCGTTCTCCTGCAGGTGGCCAGCTGCATTCGAGTCGTCCGGAACCTCGGCGACGGTGATCTCGGCGGGCACCGGGTGGCCGAGCTCCTCGAGCGCTGCGACCGTCGCGCTCTCCTGCGAGGTGATCCAATCGGTGCGCGACTGCTCGTTGACCGCGTCCTGCTCCTCTGGGGTGCCGAATACCAGCTCGCGCGGAACCGTGTACTCCTTCTGCGAGAACCACGCCGAGAGAACCCGGCCCATCGTGAACGGCGTGCCCCCAGCGTCGGCCACTGAAACGGTCGTAAGGCGCAGCTCCCCGCTGGAGTCATAGGTGGGCGCGCCGTCGATGCTGACGAGCGGCTTGCCGTCCTTCTCGCCAAGGGTGTCGAACGTGGGCCCAGGGCCGCCGATCGCGAACGCGGCGGCATCACCGTGAGCACCGCGATGAGGATGGACACCGCGAGACCCGCGACGGACAGCACGGACGCCCTGCGAGCGGCCTGCGCGTCGAAGGGGCTCTTCCAGGTCGTTCGGCGCTCCCGGCGTCACCAGATCGTCACTCACGAGGACAATCATCGCCGATGCACTCCCATGCTCATAGCGAACGCGCCTACTGAACGGTCGCGCCGAGCGTTACGTTGGTGAACGTTCGCCGCACGCAATGGAGGCCGAGTGACCGACGACGACACCCCGTGGATGCGCCTGCTCAGGGAGCTCTTTGGCGAGGATGCAGAGCGCGCGCTCGAGGAGCTTGAGCGCATGGGGCTTGACCCACAGCAGATCGCGGAGGCCTCAGGTCTCGCGGCGTCCCCCGCCATGCTCGATCACGTGCTCGGCCAGATCCGCTCGCTCATGACCCAGTCCCAGGGCGAGGACGTCAACTGGACCCTTGCGCACGACGTCGCGCGCGGGGTCGCGGCGCAGGGAGGCGACCCCACGGTCAGCGCGGCCAAGGCCAGCGAGTATCGACAGGCCGTGAGCAAAGCGGAACTGTGGCTGGATGCGGCGACGGACTTCGACCCGTCACGCCGCGAGCCGCACGTGGGAGCCGCGCCGAGTGGGTTGAGGCGACTCTGCCGACCTGGCGGGTGCTCGCCGGTCCGGTCGCCGTGAGCGTGTCCGCCGCGCTGGGCTCCGTGCTGCATGCGGAGGCCGAGGGAGAGATGGGCCCGCTGCTCGGGTCCGTGCCGCCCACCGTGTGCGGGATGCACATGGGCCAAGCGGCGGGACAGGCCGCGCTCGAGGCGTTTGGGGGCACCGACCTCGGCATCCCGCTGCTGCCGCAGCCCCGCGTGGCGCTGGTCCCCAGTGTCATCGAGGGATTCGCGGCGGGGCTCGACGTGCCGGCGGCCGAAGTGCTCGACTTCGTCGCGCTGCGCGAGGCGGCCCACGTTCGCCTCTTCGCCGCCGCGCCGTGGCTCGCTGGCCAACTCCACGCGGCCATCGAGCGCTATGCGAGCGGCATCACCATCGATCTTGAGGCGCTAGATCGCGCGGTGTCCGACGCTGGGGCCGGGGACCCGGCGGCGCTCCAGCAGGCTCTCACTCGCGGAATCTTCGCGAGCCACCACACCGAGGACCAGGCGGCCACGCTCGAGCAGATCGAGACGTGGCTCGCCCTCATCGAGGGTTGGGTCGACGAGGTCACGACCGTGGCCGCCGCGCCGCACCTGCCCGCGATCGGCGCGCTGCGGGAGATGATGCGCCGCCGCCGCGCGGCCGGTGGCCCTGCAGAGGACGCCTTCGCGAACCTGCTGGGCCTCGATCTGCGGCCGCGACGCCTCCGCGACGCTTCCGCGATGTGGGGCGCTCTCACCCGCTCCGTCGGGCCGGACGCGCGCGACGCCATCTGGTCCCACCCGGACCTTCCGCCGCGGCCGGATCAGCTGGCCGATTGGCAGGCCTGGATCGACTCTCGCGGGCGCGAGGACGACGTCGATGCGGAGCTCCAGCGCATGCTCGAGGGCGAACCGGGACCGGCGTCCGACGACGCCCCAGAAAACTGATCCGACACGACGAGGCCCAATTGGCGCGAAATCGTGCTCAAGCCCGTCTAGGCTTTATCGCAAGAGGCCCGTGTGGCCAACAAGCGCGTGCTGAGGCACGCACAAATCAAAGGAGAGCCACATGGCTGACGAGACGTACTCTGGCGAGTTCTACTGCGTGAAGTGCAAGGCCAAGCGCGAGGCCACCGGCAAGGTCGTCATCTCCGAGAACGGTCGCCGAATGGCGAAGGCCGAGTGCCCCGTGTGCGGCACCAAGCTCAACCGCATCCTCGGCAAGGCCTAAGCAAGCTCACTGAAGCGGCCGTCCTCTCTCGAGAGGGCGGCCGCTTTGTGTCGCCCTGTGGATAACGGCAGGGTAGCTCTCGGCACCTGGCACGGTTAGGGCATGCGACTGCCCGCGACCTGCCCCGTGCTCGCCCGCCCCTCGGCCAACGGGATCGAGTACCAAGTGGGGATAGCGCGCCCCACGGTGCTGCGGGATCTCGGCGTCAGGGAACGCGCCTTCCTCGAGTCGCTTGAGGGCGGCAGGCCCGTCTCGCCCGCGGAGGCCCGACGCTTCCCCCAGGTGGTATCCCTCCTCACCGCGGCAGGGGCGTGGGAGCCAGCCGCGCGGCCGCCAAGGGCGGCCGCGGTCGCCGTGCACGGGGCGGGAGCGCTCGGCATGGAGATCGCCGCGGTGTTGGCCGGGCTCGGCCTCGACGTTGGTCTCCGCGACGAGGCCCCTGTGCTGGTGGAGCCCGCGCACACGTATGCCGCGGGCGGTGCTGTGTTATCTACAGGCGCTGTGACGTGTGCGGGCGCGGCTGCGGCCACGCTGTCGTCCAGGGGCCTCGACGTGCGCGTCGGTGGCGGCGGCGAGCGCCTCGGGGTCGAGCTGTGCGTGGGGGCGCCGGATCCCGTCCAGACGGCCGCGTGGATGCGAGACGACGTGCCGCACGTGCTCATCGTGTGCAGCGGCGAGAGCGTCTGGGTCTCCCACGTGGTGGTCCCCGGCGCCACCGCGTGCGCCACGTGCAGGGGCATTGCGCTGACGCGCGCCGATCCCGCATGGCCGTTCCTCACCCTGCAGCTCGGCGGCGCGGGGACCGCTGGAAGGCGCCCCGCAGCGTCCCGGCTCGCCACGATCACGTGCGCCGCACGGGTCGCCTCAAGGGTGTGGCGATGGCTCGACGGGGGCGATGCGGGTGTCGCGGAGCGCGTCGACGCCGATGGCGCCCTGACCGTCGAGGAGCTCGAGCCCCAGCGGGAGTGCGGATGCGGCGCGTTTGGGCCCATAGGCGACGAGCTCGCCGCCAGGCGGGCGCTGTGGCCCGCGCCCGTCGGCTAGTGCCTGCCCACGATCTCCAGGATGTCCGCGCCATACGACTCGAGCTTCGACGCCCCAATCCCGTTCACCCGCGCGAGGTCGCCCAGCGTGCGCGGCCGGTCGCGGGCGATCTGCACCAACGACACGTCGACGAGCACGGTGAACGCGGGCTTCGACGTGGACTTCGCGATGCCGAGTCGCCAGTCCTTGAGTTCCTCGAAGAGCCTCACTTGCCCGGCGTCGAGCTCGCCAAGGGCCGCGGACACGGGCTGCCGCTTCACCGTGGTGGGGCGCGCGTCCGGCCACTGTGACTCGAGGAAGCGCGTGCGCTTGCGCGTGGCCTTGCCTCCCTCTCTGCGAGCGCGCGCATAGCTCAGCGCGAGATGCTCGCGAGCGCGCGTGATCGCGACGTACAGCAGGCGCTTCTCCTCCTCGACCGCGTCGGCAGAGTCGGCGAGCGAGATCGGCAACAGACCCTCCGAACAGCCGACGATGAACACCGCGTCCCACTCGAGTCCCTTCGCGGCGTGCATCGTCGTCAGCGTCACCCCGTCCACAGACGGAGCGTGCTGCGCCTGCGCGCGCTCCGCGAGGTGCTCGACGAACTCCCGGAGGGTCGCGCCTCCCCCGCGTCGGCGTCCACATCGTCGGCCAACTCGGCGAGGGCCTGGAGCGAGTCCCAGCGCTCGCGAACCGCCCCCGCGCCGCGGGGGGCTGCTCTGCCCAACCCGCGTCAAGCAGGACGGAACGGACGGCCTCACCCAAGCCAGCGTCGGGCCCCGTTGAGGAAGCCGCGCCGACGGCGGCGCCCCTGAGCAGGATGATCGCGCGCTTGACCTCGTCGCGATCGAAGAAGCGCTGACCGCCGCGCACCAGGTAGCCGATGCCGCGCTGCGCGAGCGCCTCCTCGAGAGCCTCCGACTGGCTGTTCGTGCGATAGAGGACGGCGATCTCGCGTGCCGGAACTCCTTGAGCGGTGAGCGCCTCGATGCGCGAGGCCACGCCATTGGCCTCCGCAATGTCATCGTCATACGCGGTGTAGACGGGCGCGGGCCCGTTGGGGCGCTGCGCCACGAGCTCCACGGAGGAGAATGCGCTGTCGTTCGACGCTCCAGCCCTCGTCTTCGTGAGGGCGTTGGCGAGGGTGACGACCTGCGGGGTGGAGCGATAGTCCCTGACAAGCCGCACCACCGTCGCGTCGGGGTGTTCCCTGCGGAAGTCCAGCAGGTGCCTGGGGCTCGCGCCGGCGAACGAGTAGATGGTCTGAGCGGGGTCGCCCACCACGCACAGCTCGCGGCGCCCGCCGAGCCACTGGTCCAGCACGAACTGCTGGAGCGGGGAAACATCCTGGTATTCGTCCACAACGAAGTGCTTGTACTGGCGACGGATCTGCTCGCCGACCTCGGCGTGACGGCCGATCATGTCTGCGAGCAGCAGGAGGATGTCCTCGAAATCCAGGACCACGGCGTCGGTCTTCGCCTGCTCGTAGGCGCGCATGGCGTCGGCCACCTGCTGCGCCGTGAGACCAGCGGGGAGGGGGCGGCCGATGTCCGCGATCTTGCGCTGGTAGTCGTCGGGGTCCACGAGCGAGACCTTGGCCCACTCGATCTCGCTCGCGAGGTCGCGAACCGTGAGGCGGTCCACCCGCAGGCCGATCCCTGCTGCGGCACGCCCCACGAGCTGCGCCTTGTGCTCCAGGATCTGCGGTAGCTGGCCCCCGACCACCTCTGGCCAGAAGTAGCTCAGTTGTCGCAGGGCGGCCGCGTGGAAGGTCCGCGCCTGGACGCCGCCCGCGCCGAGCCCGCGTAGGCGCTGCCGCATCTCTCCGGCCGCACGGGCGGTGAAGGTCACGGCGAGGACCGAGTGCGGGTTATAGGCATTCACGCGCACCCCGTAGGCGATGCGATGCGTGATGGCGCGAGTCTTTCCCGTGCCCGCGCCCGCGAGCACGCACACGGGACCGTGCAGGGCGGTAGCTACCTCGCGCTGCTCTGGGTCGAGCGCGTCGAGGATCTCGTCGGCGGACATCAGATGCATTGTGTCAGCCCCCGCCGACACAAGGTCGCCCTGTCCACAGCCCCGCGGTTTAGGCAGCTCACGCATACCTGGAGCGCCACCGAGGCGGCGTTTAGGCAACTCACGCATACCTTGGGTGTCCGCAGGGCAACACGCTGTCCCCTAGACCTGGCAGCGTGCCACGCCCGTCCAAAGCACGCGAAGTAGTACTGGTCTGCCTAAATGGCGGCACTTTCGCCAGTTTGGTATGCGCAGGTTGCCTAAACCGCAGGGGCGGGGGCCTGGGTCAGGCTCCTAGCCAGTCGTCGAGCATCCAGCGCGCGATGGAACCTCCCGGAGGGAGAATGACCTCGCCATCCCGCACCAATCCAGGCAGCTCCTCACGCGTGACCCAGCGCGCGTCGGTGATCTCGTCGTTGTCGAGGCGCAGCGCAGAGTCCTCCACGGTCGCCCTGAAGCCCACCATGATCGACGCCGGGAACGGCCACGGCTGGGACGCCACGTAGGTGAGGCTCGCCAAGACGAGTCCCGCCTCCTCCCCCACCTCGCGGCGAGCCGCCTGCTCGAGGCTCTCGCCCGGCTCGACGTACCCGGCCAGATGCGAGTACCTGCGCTCACTCCAGTACGACGCGTGCGCAACGAGCAGGCGGTCGAAAGGATCGGTGATCGCGACGATGACTGCGGGATCGGTTCGCGGATAGTGCTCGCGCCCATCGACGTCGCAGCGGCGCACCCACCCGCCGCGGGTAGGCACCGTGGGTGCCCCACACACCGAACAGCGCAGATGATTCGCATGCCACGTGGCGATCGCCACCGCGGTGGAGGCGAGCTCGCGGTCTCGTGCGGCGCCTTCGTCGCCGCGCTCGGCGAACGCGCGCAGAAGGTCGCGCAGCCCCATCAACCGCTCGGATCCGATGCCGTCGTCCGCAGCGCCGAACGCAGGGTCGGTAGGCACGACGGCAACGATGTCGCGGCCGGAGTCGGCACCGAGATAGACCGTCAGCGACGCCTCGGGCCGGGCGCTCGGCGGCAGCTCCACAAGCCGCCCGCCCGCGGCGAGCACGGCCCCATCCCTGACCACCACGGCATACGCATGGGCCATGTCCAAGTCGCGCCTCTCGGCGGCCCTGTCGACGATCAGCGGCTCGGTGAGCATCCACGGAAGGGGCACAACCCAAACCTAAGCCCCACGCGGCGTGACCGGGGCGCGGCGTGGAGCGTGGCGTCGGCCCTTGTTTGGCCGTAGCGTGAAACCGTGCCACGTTCACCGCTCGCTCTTGCCGCGCTTGCGTCCGTCGCCGTGCCGGGGCTTGACGTCTACGACGTGCTTCGCAGCCCCCACGCCGACAGCGACTTCGATGTGGTTGTCGTCAAGGACGCGACGGGCGCTCGGTGGATCGTTCGCGCCCCTCGCCGGCCAGCCGCGGGCGCCGCGCTTGAGGCGGAGCAGGCGCTGCTCACGGCGCTGGGGCACGCGCGCGAGAACGGGCTCATTCGCTTCGAGGTGCCGCAGCCACGCGGATCCGCGCAGCTCGGCGCGGACGAGGGCCGCGTGATCGTCTACAGCGAGGTCCGCGGATCGCCGCTCGTGCTCGCGGGCGTGGAGCCAGGGCCCGGCCTCGCGGAGAGCATCGGCGCCACCCTGGCGCAGATCCACGAGCTGCCGACCACCCTCATCGAGGAGCAGGGGCTGCCCACCTACTCGGCGGAGGAGTACCGCGAGCGCAGGCTTGCCGAGCTCGATGCGGGGATCCAGACGGGCCGCGTACCGCCACGCCTCGCCGACCGGTGGGAGCGCCAGCTGGAGAACGTGTCGTGGTGGCGCTTCGAGCCGACCGTCGTCCATGGCGACATGGGCGAGCACCAACTGCTGGTGACGGAAGGCCAGGTCAGCGGCATCGTCGACTGGATGGACGCTCGCGTCGCGGACCCGGCCGACGACCTCTCGTGGCTCGCCGCCGCCGCGCCGCAAGACGTGCTCGACTCCATCTTCGAGGCGTACACGCTCGGCCGCCGCGAGTTGCGGGATCCGCATCTCCTTGACCGCGCGCGCCTTGCGTCCGAGCTCGCACTCTTGCGCTGGCTCATGTACGGCGTGCGCACCGACAATCCCGGGGTGATCGAGGACGGCGAGGGGATGATGCTCGACCTCGAGGCGCTCCTGTTCGACGACCAGGATCAGGCCTAGCCCCCGATCAGCCCTTCAAGTTCGGCGCGCGTCAACAGCTTCTGCGGCCTCACGGTCTGATCCGTCGCGACGTAGTAGAACGCCGCGTCCACGTCCTGAACGTCGAGCCCCTTCCAGTCCGCCCACGCCAGGCGATAGACCGCGAGCTGCACCTCTCGAGCGGCCTTCTCCTCGGCATCGCTCGGGGGCCTGCCGGACTTCCAGTCGACCACCGTCACCCTGTCCAGGCCGCGCCCAGGCGGGAACACGGCGTCGATGCGCGAGCGAATCGTGACGGCGCCGATCGGCACCTCGACGTCGACCTCGATGTCACTCGGGATGCGCTCCGCCCACTCCGACGCGAGCCACACCTCCTTGAGCCGCGCGAGGTCGCCCTCCTCCTCCCCGGGCCCCCAGTCGTCCGCTCCGAGAAGCGGCACCTTGCCGAACTGCGACTCGATCCAGGCGTGGAGGGCGCTGCCCCGGTGGGCGGCGGCCGTCGGCTCTACCGGCATGGGCCTGCGCACGGCGGCCGCGAACGCGCCGCGGTCCCTCCGCAGCGCCACGAGCGCGGACGTGGACAGGTGGGAGGGAAGCGTCACCACGGCATTGGCTGCCCGACGCTGCGCCCGCTCCGCGAGCATCGCCGCGATGATCTCACCGTGCGGCAGCGACGCCCACTCGGCTTGGGTTCCCCGTGCCGCCTCGACCTTGGCGGCGAGTCCCCTGCGCTCCCGGTCCGACGTGGACGGCACCCTGGGCCACAGCCCGGGTGGGTAGTCGCGCGGGGCCGCGACCGCGTCGGCCTCCGGCTCTGGCGCCCAGCCAACGTCGGTAACGATCCCCGCGGCGAGGAGCTCGGTGATGAAGGGCGACACCGACACGGCCCGCTTGCCCGTTCCGAACCACGAACCGCTCAGCAGCACGTGGCTGCGTGCTCGCGTGAGGGCCACGTAGAACAGCCGCCGCTCCTCGTCGAGGGCGTGCGCGCCCGCCTTCGAGCGGAACTCGGCGATCGAGTCCGCCAGCTCCGTGTGGTCCCGCGCCCCTTGCCACTCCCAGCGAGGCAGCCGCGGGGCGTCGAGCCGCAGCTCCCATGGGAGCGAGGCCGAGCCGGAGAGCCACCCGGAGTCCACGTATTCGCCGCCGGAGCGGGACACATAGGGGAACCGTTCGGCGGACATGCCAGGCACGACGACGATGTCCCACTCGAGGCCCTTGGCCGCGTGCACCGTCATGACCTGCACGGCGCCCGGCTCTGGGTCCTTCACGGGAGCCTCGAGCCCGCCCTCCTCCGACCGCGCCGCGGCGAGCCAGCCGAGCAGCGCGCCCAGCGTGGGCCGCTCCGCGGAGGCGGAGAAGGTGCGGACGGCGTCGAGGAACGCGTCAACGTCGCGCCGAGCGCGGCCCGTCGCGTCCGCGAGGGCGGCCTCGATGTCGAGCTGCCACACGCGCTCGGCGAACACCACGAGCTCGGTGAGCGGCAGGTACGCGTGCGCCCTGATCGCCTGCACCGCGGCGTCGAGCCGCTCGAGCCGCGACCGCGCAGCGTCGCTCAGTGAGCGGTCCTCGTGCGACACCCACGCCGCCGGGGGCAGGCTCGCGAGCGCGTCCACGATGCTCGAAGCCTCTTCCCTCGTGCCCCTTGGTCCCGCGAGGACCTCCGCCCAGTCGTTGAGGGCGGCGAGGTCGCGGGGTCCGAGGTTCACGCGGGACGACGTGAGGAGCCGCATGAGGGAGTCGCCGCGCGAGGGGTCGTGCGCCACTTCGAGCAGCGCGAGCAGGTCCGCGACCACGGGGGTGTCGAGCAGCCCGCCGAGCCCAACGACCTCGTAGGCGATCCCGGCCTCCCGAAGTGCCTCCACGACCGGACCGAAGAGGGCCTTGCGGCGGCACAGGACGGCGGCGGTGGCTCCCGCGCCCAGCTCTGAGCGGCGCTCGAGGATCCACTCTGCGGCGCGCTCCGCCTCCGCGTACAGATCCACGGCCATGTGTGCCTCGACGCCAGGGGCCGGGCGCTCCGGCTCAGCGGCGCCAAGATGTTCGCCGCGCGAACGCAGCTGGGCGACCGCGACCTGGGCGCGCTCACGCAAAGGCGCGGCAACGAGGTTCGCGGCCGCGAGCACCGAGGCCTCGTTGCGCCAGGAGACGCTCAGCGAGGACTGAACCACAGCGCCGGGCCCACCGAAGGTCTGCACAAAGTCCGCGAGGGCGGCCGCGGACGCCCCGCGGAAGCCGTAGATGGCCTGGTTGGGGTCGCCGACCGCCATCACGCACACGCTGTCGCCGAGGAGGTCCGCGAACAGGCGCAGTTGGGGCGGTGACGTGTCCTGGAACTCATCGAGCAGCACCGCCACGTACCGGGACCGCTCTGCGGTCTGGACCGCAGGCAGGGTCGCGAGCCGGCACGCGAGCGACACCTGGTCGGAGAAGTCGACGGCGGACGCGGCGAGCTTGCGGCGGTCGTAGGCGTCCGCGAGGTCCGCGAGGTCGCGCAGCTTCCACAGGGCGGAGATCTTCCCGCGCAGCACCTGCGTCATCTGCCCTGGAACGGCGTCGCCCACCTTCTTGGGCAGCGCCTCGATCGCGGCGATCATCTCGGTGAGGTGGTCGCGCAGCGCGAGCGGCGTGAGCGCGTGGTCGCGGATCTGCGCCGCGAACGACGGCAGCTCGCCCACGAGCGTCGAGATCGCGGCGCCCGTCTCGAGCCACGGCTCCCACTCCTCGACTGTCTTGCTCGCGAGCTGCCACAGCGACGCGTCGGTGAGCAGAGTGGAGTCCGGGTCCGCGCCCACGCGCAGGCCGTGCTCGCTCACGAGGTTCGCCGCGTATGCGTTGTAGGTGGCGACGACGGGCGCGGGCCGCTCGGCCTCGTCGGCATCGCCCCACACGCGCGCGATGTGCTCCTGGGTGCGCTTGGCGATCTCCGCCGCCGCCTTGCGAGTGAAGGTGAGGCACAGGATCTCGTCCGGGCCGATGTCCCTGCCGAACAGCTCGCGGGCGTGGTCGAGCAGGTACACGATGCGCAGCGACAGGGTCTCCGTCTTGCCAGACCCCGCGCCAGCCACCACGAGATGCGGGGCGGTGCCCGACGCGATGATCGCCCCTTGCTCCGGCGTCGGCTCCGCTCGGCCCGTCACGAGCCGATACAGCTCCGCGAGCGGCCGCGCCTCGCCGACGACGACGCCGTCCGTGCCCGTCATCGCTCCCCCACCTGGTCTCCTTGGGGCTGCGCCGGGCACGATCGCCTCACGGGACAGCCGGGGCACATGTCGTTGATGATGGCCAAGAAGGTGGCGCCCGTCATCGTCTCCACGGCGTCGCCGAGTCGCGCCATCGCGACGTCGTCGTCGATGGGCGCCTGCCGCACCACCGACCCCTCCTTCGCCGCGTCCTTTCCCACGAACACCAGCGCGGCGCCCGACGCTCCGCTCACCCCTTCGAACCCGCCGTGGTTCGCGGCGAGCTGGTAGAGCATGAGCTGGCCGTGCTCCTCCCCCTGCGCCGCGGTGACCTTCGCCCCGGTCTTGAGGTCCACGATGCGCGCGGTCTCGCCGTCCACCTCCACGCGGTCCGCGATGCCGCTCACGAGGGCGCGGCCGAGCTCCACCCGGAACGGCTGCTCCACGTCGACCCGCTCCGGTCGGTTGCCGCCGAGATAGCCAGCGAGCCGGTCCACCATGGCCTGCGCGTCCTGATAGGCGCGCCTCTCGAGCCACGTGGAGCCTGGCGACAGCCGCTCGGCGAGCGCCGCGCGCAACTCCGCGAGGCCCCCGTTCGGGTGCTCGGCGGCGATCTCGTGGATCAGCAGCCCGGTGTTCTGCGCGTCGGAGCTGGATGCGCGCCCGCCGGAGCTCTCGAGCGCCCAGCGCAGGGGGCACGTGGCTACCGCGTCGATCCGCGAGGGAGAGACCCTCACCGTCGCGTCCTCATCCCAGAACGGCTGCTCGGTGCTCGGCTCCGGCACACCGTGCCACTGCGCCGGGTCCGCCCCCGCCTCCCCGCCGTCCGCGAGCAGGGCGAGCGCGGTCGCCGACTGCTCGCTCACCGGCGACCGGCGCAACGCGACCACGGCCCCGCGCAGATCGGCGACCGACGCCGACACCGAATCCTGCCGCTCGACCCCCGCCGCCGCCTCCACCACGGACAGGTAGCGAGACGGGCGCGTATCGCCGTCTTCGATCCCGGTGAGCACCAGCCTGGTGCGCGCCCGCGAGACCGCGACGAGGAACGCGCGCGTCTCGTCATCGAGCACGTCCCGTCGCGCCTGACGCAGGTCACGCTGGGGAAGGGCGCGCGTCGCGGCGCCGTCCCAGCCCTCGGCGAGCACCTCGGCGAGCCGCTGCGCGCCGAGCACGGAGTCCCGCAGGCGCAGATCGGGCCACACGCCCTCCTCGAGCCCAGAAACCACCACCAGTTCCCACTGCTCGCCGGCGGCCGACGCTGGGGTGCGGAATGCCACCGCGTCGCCGCTTCCGCCGCGCGCCCCGAGCGAGTCGACGGCGAACTCCTGACCCTCGAGGTAGTCGAGGAACGCGGTCACCGTGGAACCGGGAAGCCGCTCGTCGAAGTTCTGCGCCGCGCGCAGCAGGGCGATGATCGCGTCGAGGTCTGCGTCGTCGCGGGCGGAGCCCGCGAGCGCGGCCGCCCTCCACGACTCGGCAACGCCGAGCGCCTCCCAGGCCGCCCAGACGACCGCGCCCACGGTCGCGTCCGGCGCGGCCGCCCGCGCCCTCGCGGCCGTCACGGCCCCCGCGGCCTTCGTCAGCGCGAGGGCCTCGGGGCCCCGCAGCGTCGCGAGCCTGGATGGGAGCGCGAGCGCATCGACGACCAGCTCACTCGCCGTGGCCACGCCGCCGCCCTCGCGGTCCTCCTTCACGAGCGCACGGCGCACCCTGCGAAGCCCAACGGGATCGAGGCCGACGACCCGAGACAGCGCGACCTCGGTCGCGAGCTCCTCGGTCCATGCCTCGCCCTCCGCGACGCGCAACAGGGTCAGCAGCGGCGCAACCGCGCTCTCGTGCTGCAGCGCAACGCCGTCGCCGAGCGACTCACACGGGACGTCGGCGGCGAGCAGGTCGGAGCGGAGCGCCCGCAGTTGGGCGCGCGACCTCGCGATGACCGCCATGTCTCGCCACTCGATCCCTTCGCGGTGGCGAGCGTGCCGCAGCTGCGGGGCGATCGCGCGAGACTGCGCATACCGGTGTGGGAGCACCATGACGCTCACCGCGGCGGGGTCCACGTTCGCGGCCGCGCGGGCCGCCGCTCGCGCGCTGCCAGCGCCCTTCACGCCGATCCGCTGCGCCACGGCGGACGTTACCCCGGCGAGCGCCGACTGCCGGTGGTCCACGTCCAGCTCGATGACCGCAGGGAAAGCGCCGCTCGCGGCGGCGCGCTCGAGCCCCCCGGGCAGCCCCCCGCGGTAGCCCTGAACGCCCTGGTCCGCATTGCCGATGAGTGCCACGCGCGCCCCGCCACGGCGCAGCTCCGCGAGCAGCGACGTCGTGGCGGCCGTCGCGTCCTGGTAGTCGTCGACGACAACCAGATCCCACCGCGGAGGCGCGCCGTGCCCCCACTGGGCCACAGCGTCGGCCGCCCTTGCCGCGATGGAGCCGGCGTCAAAGCGCTGCCCCTGGTCGCCCGGGGAGGATCGCAGGGTCATCACATCCAGATACTCCTGGTAGATGGCGGCCGCGGCCTCCCAGGCCACGATCCCCGCCCGCTGTCCCAATTCCGCCAGCTCCGCGGCGGTGAGGTCCGCCTCGGCAGCGCGCATCAGCACCGAGCGCAGCTCATCGCGGAAGGCCGGCATGCGCAGCGACTCCGCGGGCAGCCCGCCCCAGTCGATGTCCCCGCTCTCGATGTGCAGCTCCATCATGTCCCGCAGGATCACGTCCTGTTCCGCGCCGGTGATGAGGCTGGGGGCCGGGCGATCCGCCAGCTGCGCTGAGGTCGTGAGGATCTCGAAGGCCAACGAGGCGGCCGTGCGCACGAGCGGCACGCCGGTGGGTCGCTTGACGGCGAGCGAGACGCGGTCGCGCAGCCCGGAGGCGGCTACGCGAGTCGGCGCGATGAGCACGGTGCGCTCGGGGGCGATGCCGCGCTCGACAGCCTCCACGATCGCCCACACCGCGACTGTCGACTTGCCGGTGCCCGGACCTCCGGTGACGAGGGCGTGACCGGCCGCGATCGCGTCCAGCGCGCGCCGCTGGCCCTGGTCGGGTTGCGGCAGCGCGCGCGGCGCGGGCGGTTGAAGCAGCGAGGTCACACGCACATTCGACCAGACGGGACCGACACGCGCCCTGTCGCCGCGCTGCAGGGAAACTCAGTTGGTCGCGGGGAAGGGCCAGGGATTGGCCGTGCACTTGGCGGGCAGCTCAGCCTGATTCACCATGACGTCCGCGACTCCCTTGGAGCACGTGGTGTCAGGCTTGCCCAGAACGTGGCCAAGGCCGTGGTTGAGGAAGTAGACCCGGGCGGCCGTGCGGTCCTCACCGAACGCCTCGAGCCCCTGAATCCAGTTGTAGACGCTCACCACGATCGCGCCCTGCTCGGCGCACTGCACGGCGAACCCGGTCGGCGGCGTCAGCGACGGCGATGGCGATGGGCTGGCCGCAGGCGTGAGGCTCGCCGGCTCGTGCGGCGTTGGGCACAGGGCGGCCGCCGTGTACGGGCTCGCGAAGATGATTCGGACGTCCGGTGCGCCGTCGGTCTGCAGGTACGTGGTCGGCCCGTCCTTGCCCCAGCCCTGCGGATCGTTGAGGGCACTCATCACGAACGTCGAGAGCGTTCCATCGATCATCGCGAGCCCGTCCTCCACATCGATGCGCACGTACTGCGCGAGGCCGTCTGCAGGCGGTGTCGCCTCCGTCTTGACGGGGACCGGCGTGAAGGTGCCGTCCGCCTGGTACGGGAAGTCGAGGGTGCGCAGGCCCGCGGCCTTGTCGTCGTCGTCGATCTCGCGCGTCACGGGCGTCATCGGGGGAACGGACACGTCACCGGAGGGAGTCATGGAGGGGGTCGGAGACGGGGAGGCGGACGCGGTTCCCGTGTCCGTGGGCTCCGTGGCGCTGAGGTTGCTCGCGATGAGGCTCGTCGCCCAGCCCGCGGCGATTCCCACACCGAACGCGACAAAGACGGTCGCGATGGTCACGAGCACACCGGTGAGAGTGATTCTCCTGCCCGCGAACAGCCGGAAGGGACCGCGAGCCATGTGCCTACGATAGACGCAGTACTCGTGACCAGAGCCCAGGAGGCAAGCGTGGAGATCCGTATCGGCGTGCAGAACGTGTCGCGCGAGGTCGTCATTGAGACGGATCTCACGTCCGCGGACATCGAGAAGAAGGTGGCCGACGCGATGGTTGGCGCCGCGCTCGACCTCACCGATGTCAAGGGTCGCCGCGTGATCGTGCCAGCGGGCGCTATCGGCTACGTCGAGATCGGCGAAGAGGAACGACGCCGGGTTGGGTTCGGCGCTTAGCGCCGACGTTGGGCACAGTGGGGCGTAGCGCCGACGTTGGGCGCAGTGGCGCTTTGCGCTGGCGTACGCACATGAGCGCGACTCTCGCAGCGCGCCCTCGCGCCGTACGCACATGACCGTCATTTTCGGGCGAGGATCCGACGCTCATGTGCGTATCCCCGCCAGGCAGCCGCGCAATCCAGCGCCCATGTGCGTACATGGAGCGGCCGCTACGACGCGCCGCTTTCCTTGGCCGCGTCGAGAACGGCGCGCGCCATGAGCACGGCGCCCTCGGGCGTGTGGCGGCCAACGTCGATGCTTCCGCCGAGCTCGTCGGGCTGAAGCTTCTCGAAAGTCGCGAACTGCGAGTCGAGTAGCCCCGCCCCCGCGAAGTGGCCCGTGGCTGCCGATCGCGTGCGCACCCGGTCCTCGAGCAGCCCCTGGTCGGCCCAGAGCTCGATGAACACCGCCGTCGGCGCGAAGGCCCTGATGATGTCCCTGTATGAGCGCCTGAGCGCCGAGCACGCGATGACGCGGTCATCACCCGCCGCGAGCCACTCGCCAACCCGCTCGAGCCACGGCAGCCTGTCGTCGTCCGTCAAGGGGACGTTGGTCGCCATCTTGGCAACAGCGTCGGGCGAATGAAACTCATCGCCGTCCGCGAACTGGGCGCGGATCTCAGCCGCGAGCCGCAGGCCCACGGTCGTCTTGCCGGAACCCGTCACTCCCATGACCACTACGTGCATGCTCCCAAGGGTAGGGGGCGCACCAGGTAGAATGGCTACGACCTAGGTTGACCGGTCGTCATGTGAAGCGCGGCGAAAGCGTCGCAACGAGGATGAGCGCGATCGGCTGCCCGCCGAATCGGCGCCCCCCGCGCCCACAACATCTTTGGATGCTTCATGACCGAAACGCACTCAAGCGTGCACGTTGCCGACCGCAACTTCGCAGACTTCCCCATCAACCCGCTGATCGCCGAGGCGCTCGCCAATGCGGGAATTACCAGCCCCTTCCCCATCCAGGCGATGACCCTCCCGGTCGCGCTCAGCGGGCACGACATCATCGGCCAGGCCAAGACGGGAACGGGCAAGACGCTCGGCTTCGGCGTGCCGCTGCTCAACGCCGTCGTCGCTCCCGGCGAGGACGGCTACGACGTGCTTGGCGACGCCACCGGCAAGCCGCAGGCGCTCGTCGTGGCCCCAACCCGCGAACTCGCGGTGCAGGTGGCCGGCGACCTCGCCACCGCGTCCAAACTGCGCTCCGTGCGCATCGCGCAGATCTACGGCGGCCGCGCGTACGAGCCGCAAATCGAGCAGCTCAACAAGGGCGTCGACGTCATCGTCGGCACCCCTGGGCGCATGATCGACCTCCTCAACCAGGGCCACCTCGACCTGCGCTTTGTGCGCACCGTGGTGCTCGATGAGGCCGACGAGATGCTCGACCTCGGCTTCCTTCCCGACGTGGAGAAGCTGCTCGCGGCGACCCCCGCCTCCCGCCACACGATGCTCTTCTCCGCGACGATGCCCGGCGCCGTTGTTGCGCTCGCGCGCCGCTACATGACCCAGCCGACGCACATTCGCGCCGCCGATCCCGATGATGACGGCGCCACCGTCAAGGCGACCGCCCAGTTCGTCTACCGGGCCCACGCGCTGGACAAGGTCGAGGTGCTCGCGCGCCTGCTGCAGGCGGAGGGCCGCGGCCTTACCGTGGTCTTCGCGCGCACCAAGCGCACGGCGGCCAAGGTCAGCGACGAGCTCCGCGACCGCGGCTTCGCGGCCGGCGCGATCCACGGCGACCTTGGCCAGGGCGCTCGCGAGCAGGCGCTGCGCGCGTTCCGCAACGGCAAGATCGACATCCTCGTGGCGACCGACGTGGCCGCGCGCGGCATCGACGTCGATGACGTCACCCACGTGGTGAACTACCAGTGCCCCGAGGACGAGAAGATCTACCTGCACCGCATCGGCCGCACGGGCCGCGCGGGCAAGACCGGCATCGCCGTGACGTTCGTCGACTGGGACGACATGCCGCGCTGGGGCCTCATCGACAAGGCCCTCGACCTCGGCTTCCCCGAGCCCATCGAGACCTACTCCTCGTCGCCGCACCTGTTCTCGGACTTGAACATCCCCGCGGGCACCAAGGGCCGCTTGCCGCAGTCCGCGCGCACCCGCGAGGGCCTTGAGGCGGAGACGCTTGAGGACCTCGGCGAGACCGGGCACAAGCACGGCTCCGGTGGTGGGCATGGGGGTCACGGTGGACGTGACGGCGGGCGTGATGGTGCCCGACGCTCTGGCGGCTCGGGTGGTCGCGGCGGCTCCGGCGGTGGTCAGCGCTCTGGCGGTGCACCGCGCTCCGGCCAGCAGGGCGGGAAGCCGGCCGCAGCGTCTGGCGAGGCCCCCAAGGCGAACCGCAACCGTCGTCGCCGCCGCTCCGGTGGCGGCGCGGCTCCGACCTCGGAGTCCTAGCCCCGCTGCGCCTCGAGAGCGGCGAATGATTCCCGCGAGGTCAGGTTCTCGCCCAGCCGGTTGAGCTTGCCCGCTCCGTGATAGTCCGAGGAGCCAGTGCGGATCAGATCCAGCCGGGCCGCGAGCGCCGAGAGGCGCTCGCGCTGCTCGGGTGAGTGGTCACGGTGGTCAACCTCGAGACCTGCCAACCCAGCGTCGGCCATCTCGACGATCACCGCATCCGGGACCACGCGCCCCCGCGCGTCCGCTCCCGGGTGGGCGAACACGGCCACACCGCCGCACGCGCGCAGGGTCGCGATGGCGTCCAGGACGTCGGGCGCGTAGTGCGGCACGTAGTAGCGGGAGTTGCCCGCCAATACCTCGGCGAAGGCATCGTCCCTGGTAGCGAAGTGTCCGCGCGCGACCATCGCGTCGGCGATGTGCGGCCGGCCAACGGTGTCCGACGCCGTGGCATGGACCAGCACCTCTTCCCACGTGAGCGGGTAGTCGGCATTGATGCGGGTGACGATCTTGCGGGCGCGGTCTACGCGGGCCTCACGCGTCTGAGCGATCATGCCCTGGAAGGCCGCCGAATCGCGATCCGGCCAGTACCCGAGCAGGTGGATCGAGATGCCGCTGTGGCGGCAACTCACCTCGATACCAGGGACAAAGGCCACGCCCACCTCCCCCGCAGTGGCGCTCGCCTCGTCCCAGCCTGTCACCGCGTCGTGATCCGTGAGGGCGACCACGTCCAGACCCGCCGCGGCAGCGGCGCGCATGACCTCCGCGGGCGGCTCGGTGCCGTCGCTGACGGTCGAGTGGGTGTGGAGGTCGATGCGCACGCGGCCAGCCTAGGCGCGTGCGACGATGGGCGAGTGACTGATGAGACTCCCAAGAAGAAGAACGAGGCGCGCTCCACGCGGCCCTCGTCCGAAGAGTTCAAGAACTTCATAGCGAGCGGCTGGGCGGAGCCGACGGACGTGGCGAGCACGCTCACGGCTGCTGCCCCGTACGCCGCCGAGCGCCGCGCCCGGCTGTCCGCGAAGTTCCCCGGGGTGCGCATCGTGGCGCCCGCGGGCGACCTCAAGGTGCGCGCCAACGACACGGATTACCGCTTCCGGCCGCTGAGCGACTTCGCTTACCTGACGGGGCTCGGCGCGGACTTCGAGCCCGGTGCGGTGCTCGTCATGGAGCCCGACGCTGCGCTCAACAACGGCGCCGGCGGCCATGCCTCCACGCTGTACCTGATCCCTCCAGCCGGCGCGGGGGACGAGGGCTTCTACGCGGACCCGCGCTCGGGCGAGTTTTGATCGGCCGACGGCCGGGGCTGGCCGAGTTCGCTGCGATGACCGGTCTCAGGACGGCCCCGCTCACGGACCTGCCTGCGGGCTTGCGCCTGCACAACCACCCCACGAAGGCCGTGCAGCGCGTCCTGAGCGAGATGCGCATGGTCAAGGACGCCTACGAGATCCAGCAGCTCCGCGACGCCGTCGATGCGACCATCGCAGGCTTCGAGCGGGTGGTCCGCGAGCTGCCGCGCGCGATCGAGCACAAGCGCGGCGAGCGCGTCGTAGAGGCCAGCTTCGACGGCCATGCCCGGGAGGAGGGGAACGCCGTTGGGTACGAAACGATCGCAGCGTCGGGCCCCCACGCGACCACGCTGCACTGGATCCGCAACGACGGCCAGGTGAGGCGCGGCGACCTGTTGCTGCTGGACGCCGGCGTCGAGGTCGAGAGCCTGTACACGGCCGACATCACGCGCGTGCTGCCCATCGACGGCGAGTTCACTTCTGTGCAACAGAAGGTTTACCAGGTGGTTCTCGAGGCGGCGGACGCGGGTTTCGCGGTCACCCGGCCGGGTGCGAAGTTCATCGACGTGCACAATGCGGCCATGGAGGTCATCGAGCGACGGCTGAACGAGTGGGGCATCGTGCCGCCCGCCGAGGATGAGGATGCGCGGCTCTACCGACGCTGGATGGTGCACTCGACGTCGCACCACCTTGGGCTGGACGTCCACGACTGCGCGGCCGCGAAGCGCGAGCTGTACATGGAGGGCGAGCTGGTGCCTGGCATGGTCTTCACGATCGAGCCAGGGCTGTACTTCAAGCCCAACGACACCCTTGTGCCCGAGGAGTTGCGCGGCATCGGCGTGCGCATCGAGGACGACGTGCTGGTGACGGCGGATGGCGCGGAGAACCTCTCCGCGGCGCTGCCCCGCGAGCCCGACGCTGTGGTCGCCTGGATGGCGCGGCTGCGTCATCCCGCGCGATAGTCGCGGGATCCACCGTCACCCGGCGGCCGCGCAACGGCTCGCAGAACCTCCCCCGGGAGAGCGAAGCTCGTCGCATGGCCTACCACTTCCCACTACCCCCGTAAATGGGGGCTTGTCCCCTTTCGGACGTACTCGTACGGTGGCGGAGGAGGCAACGACGCCTCCCGGTCGTCACAGGAGGAATCTCATGACCGTGAAGCAGAGAATCACTGGCGCACTCATCGTCGCGCTGGTCGCAGTGGCGGCGCCCTGGGCGTCGCAGCGCCCGCAACCGCAGGGTCGGGGTACATCACTTGCCTCAACGGCAACGAGCCCATCACGAACTCCAACGGCTCGACTACCTCACACAGCAGCACTACGAGCGACGGCACCTGCGGCGACGTCGGTATGCGCGCAAAAACCTACGTCGGAGGCGGAGCCTACGGTTGGAGCACCACCGTCTATTACGGGACGGGATCGGGAACGCATACGCGACCGTACTCCGCGACGATGAACCAGTCCCAACATTACTGGTCGTACTTGGGCAACCCGACGTCGAAGATCCTGCCGATCTAGGGTGGGTATCGCGCGCTTTCTACGAGTCGCGATTGGGTTGATGGCAGTAGCGACGTGCACCGCCGCTTGCTCTGCTACCGCGCCAGATCCGACGCCCTCGCTGAACCGAGTGGCGATTGAACAGCAACTCGAGTGGGCTAGGACCAACGGCGCAGCTGCGGAGCAAGTCGATGTCTTGGAGCAGGCGCTCACGAACGGTGCGGTCACGATCGAGCAAATCGTCGATCTGAACTCACGGGTTGAGGACTGCCTCGCCGACGCTGGCTTTCGTGTTACCGACGTGGGCATGGAACAAGTCCAAGTTGGCAGTTCGATGACTATGCCTGGGTACGTCGCGGTCCAGCCCGAAGGTATGGATGACGTTGCCGCCGGGGCCGTGATGGACGAGTGCAGCACGAAGTTCATCGCATACGCACAGTCCGCCTACATGGACCAACCTAGGAGCCAAGAGATCCTCTATGAGGGTTACGACAATCCCGACGTACGCCAGTGCCTCATCGATCGGGGCTACGACGTGGATGAGGATGCCACTGGGTATGAGATCAACCTCATCGCGAGCGATGACATCCGTGATCACGGAACCGATCCAGGATTCACGATGTGCACTCCCAGCGACTCACCGTCGGAGTAACCGCGAAGAGAGGCGTGAGCGTCGAGGACGACGCGCGAACTACTACTGATGGCGCGGCTGAGGGCGTAGCAGTCATCCACAGTCCACTGCTGGGTGTCTGACACAAGGTGTAAACTGTCAGACATGGCTACTATCACCATGCGCACGCTCTCGCGGGAGACGGCAAAGGTCCTCGACTACTTGCCCGCCGAAACTTCCGGCGTGATCGTTACTCGCGACGGCCGGCCCGTCGCACGCATCAGTCCGCTGTCTGTGTTCGAGCAGGCGATGTACCAGGAGCTCATCGCCCAGGGTGTCGACCCTTTCAACCCGCCGCGCATCGATCCCACCTGGCAACCCGCACCGCCAGTTGCGCCGGGCGAGAAGAGTGCCAGCGACTACCTGATGGAGGACCGAGCCAGCTACTACGACGAGCCATGACGAGGTATTTCGATGCCAGCGCTCTGGTCAAGTTAGGCGTATTGGAGGCGGAGTCAACGGCACTCGCGACCTTCGTTGACAGTCACCCAGAACCGGCAGTCACAAGCGCTGTGGCGATTACCGAGGTAGCAATCGCCCTCTCGCGTGCCGGTGTAGCGCTGGCAGAACGCGCACTGGCGAGCCGAGGGTGGCTAGCGCTTCCGGGAGTTGCGGTCCTCAGCTTGCCCCTGACGTCGGACCTGTGCAGCAGAGCAGCCGACATTGGCGCTCGTCTGGGCTTGCGTGCTCTCGACGCCATCCACGTTGCGAGCGCCGACGCGGCCCGCGAAACACTCTCCGAGGTCGTCACCTACGACAAGGCGATGATCCGGGCGTGCCAGTCCATCGGCCTGTGCGTCGCGAGCCCTGGCGCGTGAGCCAAACCAGCGTCGGGCCGGCATAGCCCCCACGACCTAAGCCGCCGCCGCCAGGATCTTGACGCCCAACCGCATGTCCTCTGGCGGCAGGTAGTACGGGAGTCGGAACCGCCCGGCACCCGCACCCGGAAGCACCTCGAACGCAGACCCCGGCGCCACCGGCGCCCCGGCAGCTGCCGCTCGGTCCGCGAAGCGATCCTCGTTCACGCCGGGAACCTTGACCCACAGCGACGGGCCGCCAGCGGGCAGGCAGTACTCCCACGTGGGCGCGTGCTCGGCGAGGGCCGCGACCGTCGCGTCGAGCGAGGCGCGCAGCTGCTCGGTGCGCCACGCGACCACCGAGTCGTAGTGGTCACGGATGAAACGCGTCGCGAGGTGCTGGAAGAACGACGGGCTCCCTAAGTCCATCGCGGCCTTGCGGTGGCGCAGTCGCTCGGCGAGCGTCGGGTTGGTGTGCAGCCAGCCAATGCGTAGCCCGCCCCAGAAGGTCTTCGAGAGGCCGCCGATCGTGATGATGCACGAGTCTGGCCGCAGCGCCGCGAGCGGAGGGCGCTTGCGACCGTCGAGAGGGAGGTCGGCCATGATCCGGTCGTCGATGATCGTGGTGCCGCACTCGTCCGCGGCGGCGATGAGGCGCAGCGCGTCTTCCGGCTCCAGTGCGGTGCCCGTGGGGTTCTGGAAGGTGCTCATGTAGAGCACCTCGGGCCGCGCAGCGCGCAGCAGTTTGGCCGACGCTACGGTGTCCAGTCCGTCCGGTCCCATCGGCAGGCCGAGGGTCCGCGAGCCGGACGCGCTGATCGCGTCGAAGACTCCCGGGTACGTGACGGCCTCGACCGCCACAGGCGACGACGGCCCGGCGAGCGCCGTGACCGCGAGCCACACCGCCTGCTGGCCGCCCGCCGTGACGACTATCTCGTTTGGCTGCGCGTTGATGCCGTCCCGGCGCAGCAGGTCCATGATCGCGGCGATGAGCTCGGGATCCCCGAGCGATGCGTAGCCGTTGCCGTTCAGCACCATAGAGTCGAGGTCTGCCGCGGGGTTGCGGAGTGCGTCCATGACTATGGGCGCCGGCTGCGGACACGCTCCCGACAGTCCGACGATGGGGCCGGGTCCGGCGTGCAGGATCTTGGCAAAGCGGTCCTGCGCGCTCAAGCCCTCGATGCCGCGCGCACGCGACCCCAGCGTCGGCGCGGCGCCCGGGCGCACGTCGAGCCATTCCTCGTCGCGAAGCTGCTGGTACGCGGCGGTGACGGTGTTGCGGGACAGGTGCAGGCAGTCGGCGAGCGAGCGCTCGCTCGGCAGGCGCGTGCCGTACTCGAGGGAGCCGGACTCGGCAAGGGACACGATGGCTCCTGCGAGCTGCTGGTACAGCGGGCCCGTGCCCGACTGCCAGTGATCGAGGACGGCCGCGAGCTGATCTGCAGTGGTGCGCATGGGTCCATCTCACCGCAAACTGGCACCGGCGAACAAGTGCCAGTGTCCTCAAATCTGGCACTAGATGTCAGGGGCCAGTTGGGAGCAGACTCGCCGCATGAGCACCACGACAGAAACCAGTAGCACCGAACACGGCAGCACCGCCGCCCTTGACCGAGTTCACACCAACCCGGCCTCGAACGCCCGCATCCGCGAGCGCATCGCCATCACCACCGAGGCCGCGCGCCGCGCGGGCTCCTTCATCGCGAACGCGCCGTTCAGGCCCATCGCGCCAACGCGGGATGCAGTCGAGGCACTCGACGTGTTCCGCCGCCCCCTCCAGGACGTGCCCATCCCCGCCCGCGAGGTGCTCGCCGAGCTCGACGCCTTCGGCTCCCCCGCCACCGTGGTCCAGAACCACGGCCGCTTCTTCGGCTTCGTCAACGGCGGCGTCGAGCCGGCAGCCGCGGGCGCCGCAATCCTCGCGACCGCATGGGACCAGAACCCGGGCCTCGCGATCACGTCCCCCTCCGCCGCCGTCCTCGACGAGGTTGCGGCGGCTGGGTGCTCGACCTGCTCGGCATGCCTGAGGGCGCGGTCGCGACCTTCACCACGGGCGCGACGCTCGCGAACTTTACCGGGATCGTCGCCGCACGCGACGCCCTCCTCGCCCGCGCGGGCTGGGACGTCAACGAGAACGGCCTCTTCGGCGCCCCGCGCATCCGGGTCATCGTCGGCGACGAGGTGCACGCCTCCGCGCTCAAGTCGCTGCGGATGGCTGGCTTCGGTCCCGGACAGGTGGACCGCGTTCCCACGGACGAGAACGGCGCCGTCATCGCCAACGAGTTCCCCACCGACACCGACGGCTTGACCCTTGTGCTGCTCCAGGCGGGCAACGTCAACACGGGCGCGAGCGACCCGTTTGCCGACATCATCCCTGGTATTCGCGAACGCGGCGGCTGGGTTCACGTGGACGGCGCCTTTGGCCTGTGGGCGGCCGCGTCGCCTGCCCGACGCCACCTCGTCGAGGGCGTTCAGCTCGCCGATTCATGGGCAACAGACGCGCACAAGTGGCTCAACGCGCCATACGACTCCGGCATCGTGATCGTTCGCCGCGACGAGGACCTGCGCCGCGCGATGAAGATCGAGGCGCCCTACCTCAAGACCGACGAGGCACGGCCGCTCATCCACCTCACGCCCCACATGTCGCAAAAGGCTCGCGGCGTGGAGACCTGGGCGCTGCTCGCGGCCCTCGGCCGGGACGGGGTCGCGGACCTCATCGACCGCACGAGCGATCACGCTGCGGAGTTCGCCCGGCTCCTCCACGACGGCGGGGCCGAGGTTCTCGCTCCCGTGACCCTCAACCAAGCCCTCATCGCTTTCGGCGACGACGCGATCACCGACGCCGTCATCGCCGGAGTCCAGGCCGAAGGCACCA
Source organism: Demequina sp. (assembly GCA_024707205.1). NCBI lineage: Bacteria > Bacillati > Actinomycetota > Actinomycetes > Micrococcales > Demequinaceae > Demequina > Demequina sp. The sequence goes on along the minus strand of JANQAD010000001.1, from coordinate 1,592,267 downwards.
TGTGGGCGGGCGGGACCCTGTGGCATGGCCGGAAGGCCATGCGCATCTCGGTGAGCGACGCCGCCACCACCGCGGACGACGTAGCCGCCAGCGCGTCGGCCGTGCTCAGGGTGTGGGGACAGTTGCGAGGCTGAGCCCCCTGCAAGCGCGCGGGCGCCGTCCACCTCCATGGCGGCGCCCGTGCGGGTCTGGATGACGGTGCGCGCCTAACCGGGACCACCGTGGCACCGCATTACCCTTGACCCATGAGCACGACGAGCGAGCGTGTGTATGTTGCGCGCCTGGTGAACACGTCCGTGTTCGACCCCATCGGCGACGCCGTGGGCCGCGTACGCGATGTCGTGATCCTCATGAGACGCGGTGCCAAGCCGGTCGCGACGGGCCTTGTCGTAGAGGTTCCTGGGCGCCGACGTGTGTTCATGCCACTGACCCGTGTGACGTCGATCGCGCCGGGCCAGGTCATCTGCAACGGCGTCGTCAACTTGCGACGGTTCCAGGCGCGCACCTCGGAGACCCTTGCCATGGCGGAGCTGTTCGAGCGCTCCGTGCGCCTCAAGGAGGACAAGTCCACGGCCTACATCGAGGACATCGCGATCGAGCCGGACCGCACCAAGCAATGGGTCGTGACCAAGCTCTACGTGCGCAAAGCGGAACGCCGCAAGGGGGTGCTCGGATTCAGCCGACGCGGCGAGGCCGTTGTCGTGGACGTGGACCAGGTCACGGGGCTGGCTCAGCGCGACAAGAACCAGGGCGCCGCGATGATCATCCAGCAGTTCGTGGACCACAAGCCTGCCGACCTCGCGGCCGCGCTCATGGAGATGGCGCCGTCGCGCTCGGCCGAGATCGCCGCCGCGCTTGACGACGAGCGGCTCGCCGACGTGCTCGAGGAGTTGCCAGAGGAAGACCAGATCGCGCTGCTCAACACGCTGCAGGCGGACCGCGCGGCCGACGTTCTCGAGGCCATGGAGCCGGACGACGCCGCTGACCTGCTGGGCGACCTGCCGGTCAACAGGGCGCAAGAGCTCCTGGAGCTGATGGATCCCGAGGACGCAGCCCAGGTGCGCCAGCTGCTCGGCTTCGCGGACGACTCTGCGGGCGGCCTCATGACCACCGAGCCGATCATCGTGGGGCCCGAGGCGTCGATCGCGCAGTGCCTCGCCATGGTGCGGCGCCAGGAGCTCGCGCCAGCGCTCGCCTCGATGGTGTTTGTGGTGCGTCCCCCGCTCGAGGTGCCAACGGGCCGCTACCTGGGGCTCGTCCACATTCAGCGACTGCTGCGCGAGCCGCCGCACGAGTCCGTCGGCAACTTCGTTGACAGCGCGATCGAGCCGCTCGATCTGGACGACGATCTCGCCGCCGTGGCGCGCCGCATGGCGGCGTACGACATCCTCGCCCTGCCGGTGGTCGACGAGCAGCATCACCTCCGCGGCGCGATCTCGATCGACGACGTGCTCGACCACCTGCTCCCGAGCGACTGGCGAGAGCACCTCGAGGACGATGACGTGGCGTCGGCAGAGCGCGCCGAGGAGGCGAGCCGTGGCTGAGCGCGATCTCGACCGCCCCAAGGGAGAGAAGAGCTCGCTGCGGATCCGGCGTCGGGCGCGCCGCAATCCCGAACGCGAGGGCGAATGGGCAGAGTCGATCGCGCGTTTCCTCGGCACGCCCAGCTTCATCGTCTGGCTGACGCTGTTCGTGGTGGCGTGGATCCTGTGGAACACGCTCGCGCCCGTCAACCTGCGCTTCGACGAGTGGGGCTTCGTCGCGCTGACGCTCATGCTCTCGCTCCAGGCCTCCTACGCCGCCCCGCTGATCCTGCTCGCGCAGAACCGTCAGGCGGACCGCGACCGGGTCGCCGCCGAGCAGGACCGGCAGCGGGCCGAGCGCTCGCTCGCGGACACCGAGTACCTCGCCCGCGAGGTGGCCGCCCTGCGCCAGGCCCTCAATGAGGTCGCCACTCGCGACTTCGTGCGCGGCGAGCTGCGCGCGCTGCTGGAAGAGCTCAAGGAAGACGAAGAGGCCGACCGCGACAGTGAGTCACGGCCGGCCTCCCGGTCAAGCAAGTAACCGCTAGCGCCCGTGGGCGCGATCGAACCTCTGGGACTTCGCGTCGTAGGCGTAGAAGAACGCCGCGCCAACGCTCACGATGAGGAACACGTAAGAGAGCGCGTCGGAGAAGTAGAACTTGAGGAACTCGGCGTTGTTCTCGATGACGAAGCGCAGTGCGTCCATGAATCCGACCCCATTCTCCCTGGCGATAGCGCCCGCCCCCTCGACGTAGATCGCCAGGAAGTAGAGCACGAGCGCGACCACCGCCGCGATGATGCCGGGCACGATGCCGCGAGTGTGGCCAAAGCGGTGGAAGCCGAACGCCACCGCGAAGCCGATCAGCAGCCCGAGCGCGAGGAACTCACGATCGCCGAAGATCGCCACCGCCGCGTAGATCATGGCGGCGACAAGACCCAGCCCAACTCCGGCCACGAGGCCAACGGCAAGGTTCGATGGCGGCAGAGGAGCTGTGGGGCGGTCGAAGGCCGCGTCGCCTTCGACGGCGGCGCCCAGGTCCGACGCTTGGGTGGGTTGTGCCTCGACGCTCGCCTCCGCAGGGGGAACGGTCTCGGCGGGTGCGCCTGCTGCCTCAGGGCTGTCCGTCACTGTGATCTCCTTTGATCTCTGCGCTGTCTGCGCGAGCCGAGGCTAGCGAGCACGGTCGGCGAGGGCAACCCAGAGTGACAAACCCGCGGCGAAGGGCCTTCGCACTACCGCCTACGATTGACATATGCCAACAGCCGATCTCGTGCGCGACGAGCTGTCCAAGGTCATAGACCCGGAGATTCGTCGCCCCATCACGGAGATCGGCATGGTGCGTTCAGTCGACATCGACGGCGCAACGGCGATCATCGGCATTGACCTGACCACCCAGGGCTGCCCGATGCGCGAGCGCATCACCACGGACGTGGAGAATGCGGCGCTGCGCGCAGACGGCGTCGAGTCCGTGCGCATCGAGCTGGGAGTCATGAGCGAGGAGCAGCGCCTCGGGCTGCGCTCCAAGCTGCGCGGCGGCAAGCCGGATCCGGTCATCGCCTTCACGCAACCAGGAAACCTGACGCGGGTCTATGCCATAGCGTCGGGCAAGGGGGGCGTTGGCAAGTCAACCGTCACCGCGAACCTGGCGGCGGCGATGGCCGCGGACGGGCTCAAGGTGGGCGTGCTGGACGCGGACATCTTTGGCTTCTCCATCCCTGGGATGCTCGGCGTGAAGGGCCAGCCCACGCGCATCGACGACATGCTGCTGCCGCCCATCGCCCACGAGGTGAAGGCCGTCTCGATCGGCATGTTCGTGCCGGAGGGACAGCCGGTGGTCTGGCGCGGGCCGATGCTGCACCGCGCCGTGGAGCAGTTCCTCGCGGACGTGTTCTGGGGGGACCTCGACATCCTGCTGCTGGACCTTCCCCCTGGTACCGGCGACATTGCGATCTCGGTGGCGCAACTGCTTCCGCACGCGGAGATCGTCGTCGTGACCACGCCGCAGGCCGCGGCCTCGGGGGTCGCGGAGCGCGCGGGCGCGATCGCCACGCAGACCTCCCAGAACGTTGTTGGCGTGATCGAGAACATGGCGTGGCTGGATCAGCCGGACGGCACTCGCCTGCACCTGTTCGGCGAGGGCGGCGGCGAGCGCGTCTCCGAGCGCCTCAGCGCGACCCTGGGAACACCGGTGCCGCTCCTGGGTCAGATCCCCCTCGACATCGCTGCGCGCGAGGCCGGCGACGAGGGCGTGCCGGCCGTGATCCGGGACCCCGAGAGCCCAGCGGCCGTCGAGTTGCGCCGCATCGCCAGGTCGCTCGCGAGCAGGCAGCGTGGCCTCGCCGGCCGCAGCCTCGGCGTGACGCCCGTACGGAGCTAGCCCCAGCGTCGGGCCCGCTCAGGCGTCGTCGCGCGGGCCCCAGCCTGCGATGATCGCCGCGATGAGTCCCGCGAGGATCGTTCCCATCGACACGGCGGGCGTCGCGAACGCCGCGAGCAGCGCGTCATCGAAGCCGGGGCCCGAGATCTTCAGGAAGTCCGGGAGCCCGTCGAACGCGATGCCGTTCACGGTGCCTGTCACCGCCATCAGGTGAACGCCAAACACGGTGCCGACGAGGGCGGGCACCCACGCCGTCCACCCGCGAGTCAGTGACAGGTAGCGCACCCCGAACCCGACGGCGGCCGCCACGAGCGTGCCGAGGAGCATGAGCGCCCACACGTTCGAAGGGTTCGGGACCAGCATCGACAGCAGCAGTCCCACCAGGCCGCCAATCACGAGCGCGGCGGCAAGCGGTCCCATGCGATTGGCGCGAACGCGGTCAAGGTACGACGGCGCGGGCACGTAGATGACGGTCTCCTCGACGATGACTTCAGGGGCAGCGGCGACGGCCGGCTCTTCGGGTTCTGAAGCACTGTTGGCTGGCGTGCGGGGCATGTTTCCTCCTGGTGCGGGATGGCCCTGGGGCCTCGTTGCCATCGTACGACCCCGCTCCGCCACCAAGCGCGCAGGGATTGTGCTGGCAGAATGACAAATGTGTCGGAACGGACAGCCGCTGAGGGTCCCGTCTGGAGTCCCGTGTGGACGCCAGAGGAGGGTGGCGCCAACGCTCGCGCGCTCTTCGCCCAGGCCTTCGGGTACGACGCCGCGGCCGTGTCCTCCGCGCCCGGCCGGGTGACGATAGTCGGCGAGCACACGGATTACAGCGGGGGCGTCTCGCTCACAACCACCACCCGCCAGGCCACGTACGCCGCGGGTGCCGCACGGACCGATGACGTGGTGCGCGTCGTGTGGCTTACCTCCGGCGGCGAGCGGCGGGAACTGGTCGGCGTCCTCGATGACGCGCGGCCGAGCCTCCCCGGCGACTTCGGCGTCAAGACTCTCGGCATCCTGTGGGCCCTCGCCGAGCGCGGCCACAGCGGTCGCGGCGTGGACATCGCGATCACCACCTGCGTGCCGGAGCATTCTGGTCTCGCCCAGGGCGTTTCCGTGCTCGCGGCAGTCGCCCTCCTCATCCAGGATCTGTGGGGGCTTGGCCTCGACACCGGCCAGGGCAGGGTTCGGCTCGCGGCGGTATGCGTCGACGCCGAGATGGGCTTCTCCGGGGTCCCGACGGCGGGGATGGTTCAGCACACCATCCTCCGCTGCCCCCTTGGCCAGGCGATGCTGCTCGACTTCTATGAGACCCCGCCACGCGTGACGTATCAGCCCTTGTACTTCCCCGAATACGGGCTCGCGCTGCTGCTCATCGACACGGGCAAACCCAATACCCTCACGCTCGCGGAGTACGCGTCACGCTGGGACCAGGTCGCCGCGGCGAGCGCCGCGCTAGGGGTGCCTCGGCTGCGTTCCATTGCGGACGCGCCGCACGCCTTGAAGCGCCTCGAGACCATCGAGGACCCACTCCTGCGCCGACGCGCGCGTCACGTCGTCACCGAGATCGAGCGGGTGCGCATCGTGTGCGCGGAACTCTCCGGCACCGACCCGGCCCACGAGCGATTTGTGACAATCGGCAAGGCCCTCTACCGCTCGCACGCCTCGATGGAGATCGACTACGAGCTCTCGAACCCGGAGCTCGACGCCGTGGTCGACGGCGCGTTCAGGGCCGGCGCCCTCGGCGCGCGGCTCGTCGAGGGAGGGTTTGGCGGCGCGGCCGTTGCGCTCATTCGCAGGGCTCAGGCGGACAGCACCGCGCGGCTGATCTCCGAGGCGATGGTGGCCGCGGGGCACCAGGCGCCCACCTTCAGCATGATCTAGAGGCTGTAGTCAACGACTAGCGGGGCGTGGTCCGTCCAGCGCGTGTCCCACGACGCCTGCCGGTCAACCCGGGCGGTGGTCGCGAGCGCCGCGAGCTTGGCGCTCGCGATCTGGTAGTCGATGCGCCAGCCGGCGTCGTTGTCGAACGCCTTTCCGCGCTGCGACCACCACGTGTACGGGCCGTCGATGTCTCCCGAGAGCGTGCGGTGCACGTCCACCCAACCGGCGCCGAACCACGAGTCGAGGTAAGCGCGCTCCTCCGGCAGGAAGCCGGCCGTCTTGAGGTTGCCCTTCCAGTTGCGCAGGTCGCGCTCGGTGTGGGCGATGTTGACGTCTCCCATCGCGACCGCGAGCTCGTGCGCCTGGGAGAGCTCTGCGAGGCGCAGGGTCACGAGGTCCAGAAACCAGTACTTGTCCTGCTGCTTGGGCGTGCCCACCCCACCGGAGTGCACATAGGTGGAGATCACGCGCACCGGCCCCGCGGGGCTCGCCACCGTGCCCTCTACCCACCGGCCGGTGTGGGTCGCCTCCGCGCCTGCGGGCCCGAACACGTCGACAGCCACCTTGATGTCTTCAAGGGGCGTGCGTGACAGGATCGCGACGCCAGACCGGCCCTTCTGCTCGCTCTCCTGGTGGGCCACATGCCACTCGCCGGCGAACGCCTCCCGGACAACGTCGTCGGGCGCCCGCACCTCCTGCATGCACACGACATCGGGCTTGGCGGTCTCCAACCACTCGAGCATTCCCTTGCGCAGGGCGGCCCTCACGCCATTGACGTTCACGGTGGCAATTCGCATGGAACGAGCCTAACCGGGGCCGCCGACACCTTGTGCCGGCGCGGCGCCGGGTTACGTCAGTGAGCGCTCGGCTGACTCCACCACGTTCGACAGCAGCATCGCCCTCGTCATGGGCCCAACGCCGCCGGGATTGGGCGAGTACCAGGACGCCTTCTCGAGAGCCTCCGGCGCGATGTCCCCAGCTACGCGAGACTTGCCGGTCTCCGGGTCGGTGATGCGGGAGACGCCCACGTCGATGAGCACTGCGCCGTCCTTGACCATGTCCCCAGTCACGAGCCCGGGCACGCCGGCGGCGGCCACGATCACGTCCGCAGCGCGCGTGTGTGAGGCGAGGTCCGCGGTCCCGGTATGGCACAGCGTCACGGTCGCGTTGACCGCGCGGCGCGTGAGGAGCAGCCCGATGGAGCGCCCCACCGTCGTACCGCGGCCGATCACCACGACCTCCTTGCCGCGCAGCGAGACGCCGTGCCGCTCGATGAGCTCGATGATGCCCTTGGGCGTGCACGGCAGCGACGAGGTGATCTCCTCGCTCATGCGCAGCACCAGTCGGCCGAGGTTGGTGGGGTGCAGGCCGTCGGCGTCCTTGTCCGGGTCAACGAGCTCGAGCACCCTGTTGGTGTCGATCCCTTGCGGCAACGGCAGCTGCACGATGAACCCCGTGCACTCCGGGTTGGCGTTCAGCCGCGCAATCGCCGCCTCGATCTCCTCCTGCGTGGCCGTCTCCGGCAGATCCTCGCGAATCGACGCGATGCCAACCTCCGCGCAGTCCGCGTGCTTGCCGTTGACGTACCAGATAGACCCCGGATCGGAGCCCACCAGCAGCGTGCCAAGGCCGGGCACCACACCGCGCTCGCGCAGCGCCGCCACCCGGGCCGTCAGTTCGCCCTTGATGGCCGACGCTGTGGCCCGGCCATCCAATACCTGCGCCACCATGGTGGTCGCCTACTGCTGCAGGCCGTCGTAGAGCGGGAAGTCGTCGGCCAGCTTGGCCACACGCGCACGCAGAGCGTCCACGTCGGCACCGCCCTTGAGGGCCGTGGCGATGACGTCGGCGACCTCGGTGAACTCCTCGGCACCGAAGCCGCGCGAAGCCAACGCGGGCGTGCCGATGCGCAGGCCGGAGGTGACCATCGGGGGGCGGGGGTCGAAAGGCACCGCGTTGCGGTTCACGGTGATGCCGACCTCGTGCAGCAGGTCCTCTGCGTCCTGGCCGGAGAGCGGCGAGTTGCGGAGGTCGGCCAGCACCAGGTGGACGTCCGTGCCGCCCGTGACCACGTTGACGCCCGCGGCCACAGCGTCGGGCGCCGTGAGGCGATCGGCGAGGATGCGGGCACCCTCGAGGACGCGCTCCATGCGCTCCTTGAACTCGGGCTGAGCGGCGGCCTTGAGCGCCACCGCCTTGGCGGCGATGACGTGCATGAGCGGGCCGCCCTGCTGGCCGGGGAAGACGGCGGAGTTGAGCTTCTTCGCGTATTCCTCGTCGCGCGACACGATGAGGCCGGAGCGCGGGCCGCCGAGCGTCTTGTGGACGGTGGTTGAGACCACGTCGGAGTGGGGAACCGGCGAGGGGTGCAGGCCAGCGGCGACAAGTCCCGCGAAGTGCGCCATGTCCGTCCACAGCTTGGCGCCGACCTCGTCTGCGATGGAGCGGAAGGCGGCGAAGTCGAGGTGGCGGGGGTAGGCCGACCAGCCCGCGATGATGACGTCCGGGCGCTCCTCGAGCGCGATCTTGCGAACCGTCTCCATCTCCACGCGGTACGTGGCCTCGTCGAGGCCGTACGCGGCGACCTCGTAGAGCTTGCCCGAGAAGTTGAGCTTCATTCCGTGCGTCAGGTGGCCGCCGTGGGCGAGAGACAGGCCCATGATCTTGTCGCCGGGGTTGATGAGCGCGTGCAGCACAGCCGCATTGGCGGTGGCACCGGGTGGGGCTGGACGTTCGCATACGCGGCGCCGAACAGGGCCTTCGCCCGCTCGATGGCGATCGACTCCGCTACGTCGACCTCCTCGCAGCCGCCGTAGTAGCGGCGGCCCGGGTAGCCCTCCGCGTACTTGTTGGTGAGGACGGAGCCCTGCGCCTGCAGCACGGAGCGCGGCACAAAGTTCTCGGAGGCGATCATCTCGAGGTACGTGCGCTGACGGTTCAGCTCACGATCGAGAACCTGGGCGATGTCTGGGTCAAAGTCCTGCAGCGTCGCGTTCATGACGGCTGCGGTGGCGCTGGAATCGGTGCTCATGGCGTTCCTTACCTGTTGGGCGGGCGGCACGCGGCCGCCGGCGGTTTCCGGTGACCTTGGCCCAGGCGAACGACCAACAGTCCTAAGGTTGCCGCTCCCTCGTGGTGACACCACGTGCGCCAGTCGCGACTGCGCCAAGTCTACCAACGCAACTGGGGCCAAGCGGTAGGGTGTGCGACCAGTGCACTGAGTATCCAATGAGGGAGATGCCGTGGCTCGGTTCGGTCGCCGCAAGGCAGCGGTTTGGGGCGCTACGGCGATCATCGTGGCGGTGGCCGTTGGGGCGGCGGCGGCCGAGAACCTCGAGTTGGCGATGGGCGCGACGGCCGTGCTCGCTGGCCTCGCCTCCCTGCTGGCGTTCGGCGCGTGGGACACCGCCCGCGGCGCGAGCAGCCGGCTCGCGCGGGTGGAACGCAAGCAGGCGTCCGGCGAGTCTCTCAAGCGTGAGATCGAGGCGCTGTCGAGGCACGTGTCGCGAACCAAGGAACAGCTCCGTTGGGAGATCACGAAAGACCTCCGCGAGCAGACGAAGCAGGTTGAGGCCCTCCTGCAGGTGCTTCCTCGGTCAGGCGATCACCCGCTGCTGCCCCCGTCGGGAGGCTTCGCCCTTGACGCTCGTGCTCTCGGCGAGCTCAGGGACCTCATCCGGCGCGAGCGACCCCAGTTTGTGGTCGAGCTCGGCTCCGGCACCTCCACCGTTTGGATCGCGCAGCAGCTGAAGCAGACCGGCGGACGCATCGTGTCCATCGACCACGACAGCGACTACGCGGAGGCCACCCGCAGGCAGCTTGCCCTGCACTCGTTGACGGACGTCGCCGAGGTCCGCTTGGCCCCACTTGCGGACCGCGGCGAGGATGCCCCGTGGTACGACGAGACCGCCCTTGAGGGCCTTGCCGGCATCGACCTCCTGCTCGTGGACGGGCCTCCCGAGGCGACTGGACCCTTCGCGCGCCGACCGGCACTCGAGGTGCTTCGAGGGGCCTTGCGGCCGGGGGCGGTCGTCGCCCTCGATGACATTCACCGCGATACGGAGCAGGAGATCCTCGAGGGATGGACTGCGCGCTGGCCGGAGTTCCGCCGCGTTGATGCCGGCGTCAGCACCATGGCAGTGCTGAAGGACACGACCAGCGGCTAGTTGTCGCCGCGCACCGCGACGTCATCGTCGTCGTCGACGATGGCGCCCGCCTCGAGAACCTTGCGCAGGTAGGCATACGTGAGATCGCCCGCCACCTGGTCAAACTGGTGCTCGTACCCCGCCCTGTTGTACAGCGCGATGTTGTGCTTGGAGTTCTGCCCCGTGAAGACCCACACCTCTTTGGTGTTCTCCGGGAGGTAGCCGAGCACGGCGAACAGCAGTTGCGTGCCGATTCCCTTGCCCTGCAGGTCCGGGACCACCGCAAGGCGCCCAATGGTCGCCTTGTCGTCCTCGATGCCCACGCGGATCGAGCCAACCAGGCGAGGCCCGCTCCACGCGCCAAGCGTGACGACGTCGCCGGACTGCAGGTCCACCACGAGCTCTTCCAGCGTCTGCGTGAGCGCGGGAATGTTGGGGTCGTTGAAGATCTGCGCCTCGGTGACGAAAGCGGCGCGGCGCACCGTGAGGAGCTCCCCGCGTCCGCGGGGGTCACGACGTCGATGCGGAGCTGCTCATCGGCCATGGGTCCATCGTGGCAGACGCAAACAGCGTAGGGAGCCAGGCTCGGCGCGACGTGACCGAATCGTGCCCTTCGATTGCGGGCTACGATGAGGCGGCATGGACCAGGCACCGCGGCGTGGCCGTTTTCGCGTAGCCGCGGCGGAGGTGAGGCGCGACGGCCAACCCGCCGCGATTCGCGAGCGCGCCAACGCTGAGCATTGGAGCGCCGACCTCCTGTGGCGACGCTACTCCTCGCACGTCGCCGCACTCGCCATTCGATGGGGCATGAGCGCCGACGCTGTCACGACCTTGGTGATCGCCACTGGCCTTGCCGCCTCCGCGAGTCTGCTGCTCGGTTCGGTGTGGGGCGCGCTCCTTGCCGTGCTGTTCGCACACCTCCAGATGCTCCTCGACGCCGCCGATGGCGAGGTCGCGCGGTGGCGCAGGACGGCGTCTGCGCGCGGCGTGTTCCTTGACCACCTTGCCCACTCGGTGACGGAGGCTTCCCTGCCCGCCTGCCTCGGCGTCGGCCTTGCGCTCGCCAACCCGGAGGATGCTGGACGCTGGGCAGCCGCAGGTCTTGCGCTCGCGGTGCTGGTCCTCATCAACAAGTCGGTGAACGACGCCGTCGCGGTTGCGCGCGCGTCCGCAGGACTGCCGCGGCTGCCGGACTCCGCGGCGTCACGGGAGCCCGCACCCGGCGCGGTGCGCACGCTGCGTGCCGCGGCGAGACGGGTGCCTATTCACCGGGTGTACCACTCGGTGGAGCAGGCGCACCTGTATCTCGTGGGCTTCATCGTCGCGATCTGGGTGCCGTCGGCGCTTGCCTGGCTCATGGTCGCACTGCTCATCGTGACGCCGATCGTCATCGTTGGCCACATTGCCTCCGCGCTCACCTCGCCGCGGCTCGCGCCATGACCCGCAAGGTCATCACGTTCGGCACCTTCGACGTGCTGCACATCGGCCACGTGAACCTCCTGCTGCGAGCCCACGACCTCGGCGACCATCTGACCGTGGGTGTGTCCTCCGACGAACTCAACGAAAGGAAGAAGGGCCGCCTGCCCGTCTACCCGCAGGACCACCGGCTCGCGATCGTCGCGAGCCTCGCGTGCGTGGACGAAGTGTTCCTCGAGGAATCGCTCGAGGCGAAGCGGGACTACGTGGTCGAGCACGGGGCGGACATCCTGGTGATGGGCGCCGACTGGCAGGGTGCGTTCGATGACCTCGCGGACGTGGCGCGGGTCGTGTACCTGCCGCGCACTGAGGGCGTCTCCACGACCGAGATCATCACGGCTATCAGGGATGACGAGGGCTAGCCTGTGACGTTCCCCGCGTGGTCGGTGGTGATCGTCACTCAGGGCGATCGACCGGAGGCCCTGAGCCGTGCGCTCGCTTCCGTCATGGCCCAGCAGGACGCGGATCTCGAGGTGATCGTGGTGGGAAACGGCTGGGAGCCAGCCAATCTCCCCACGGGGGTCATCGGGGTCGCGGTGAGCGAGAACGTAGGGGCGCCCGGCGGCCGCAACAGAGGCTTCGCAGCGGCGACGGCGGATCTCCTGTTCTTCCTCGACGACGACGCGACCCTCCCCGAACCGAAGACGCTCGCAGCGCTTGGGAGGGAGTTCGCCGCCGACCCAGGGCTCGGCGTGGTGCAGATCCGCATTCGGTCCGCGAACGGCGTCACGGCCCGACGCTGGGTCCCCCGGCTCGCCGACAAGAACCCCGAGCGCTCATCACCTGTGGTCACGGTGGTCGAGGGCGCGGTCGCGGTGCGGCGGTCGGCGCTCGCGGCCACCGACGGGTGGGCGGGTCGCTTTCGGTACGCCCACGAGGGCATAGAACTCGCGTGGCGGGCATGGGACGCAGGCTTCCGCGTCGCCTACGACGCGAGCCTCGCGGCCGAACACCCGCTCACGTCCCGCGACCGGCACCCGGATCACCTTCGCCACGACTCGCGCAACCGCGTGTGGCTCGCGCGGCGCAACCTCCCGCTGCTGCTCGGCATCGGCTACGTGGCCAACTGGTCCGCGGTGACCGTTGTACGGCACGCTCGCCACCCGTCTGATTTGACCGCCTGGTGCGCTGGCGCCAAGGAGGGTTTCCGCGAGGAGGCGGGACGGCGTCGGCCGCTGTCGTGGCGCGCGGTGTGGACCATGACCAAGCTGGGACGTCCGCCGGTCATCTAGCCCTCTAGGATTGGCTGGCGAATGGAGGACGCGGTGACACCACATGCAGCGGCACCAGCGGCGTACGTGCTCAGCCTGTCATGCCCCGACGGCCCCGGCATCGTTCACGCGGTGTCCGGAGCGATCGCTGGGCTCGGCGGCAACATCACAGAGTCACAGCAGTTCGGGGCCGCAGACACGGGTCAGTTCTTCATGCGGGTAGAACTTGAGGCCGGGGCCTCTGAGGACACGCTGAGGGCCGCGCTCGCTCCCATCGCGGAGCGATTCGGCATGACGTGGAACCTCGACACCGCCGGCCGCAAGATGCGCACGCTGGTGCTCGTGTCGAAAGCGGAGCACTGCATCAACGACCTGCTGTTCCGAGAGCGCGCCGGCACGCTGCCCATCGATGTGGTCGCGGTGGTGGGCAATCACTCCGCCCTTGAGGACCTCGCCAGGTTCTACGGCAAGCCGTTCGTCCACATCCCCGTGACGCCGGACACGAAGGCAGACGCCGAGGCCGCGCTGCTCGCGATGGTCGAGGAGCTCGACGTTGAGCTCGTGGTGCTTGCGCGCTACATGCAGATCCTGTCACCCGAGCTCGCCGCGGCGCTGCGCGGGCGGGCGATCAACATCCACCACTCATTCCTGCCATCGTTCAAGGGAGCCCGGCCGTACTTCCAGGCGCATGATCGCGGCGTCAAGCTCATCGGCGCCACGGCGCACTACGTCACGAGCGACCTCGACGAGGGCCCCATCATTGAGCAGGACGTTGAGCGGGTGGACCACGCCCATACGCCGGAGGCGCTGACGGCGATCGGCGCAGACGTGGAGAGACGCGCGCTTGCCCGAGCCGTGCGCTGGCACGCTGAGCACCGCGTGCTCATCGACGGCCACCGCACCATCGTCTTCAAATAGCCTGCTAGACGCCGAGCAGCCGTCGCGGCGTGGTGCTGGCCGCCGTCTCCGCCTGCGCGCGCGGCACCCCCGCCGCGACACACACCTCCACCGCCCTGTCGAGCGTGAGCGTGGATCCCGCGAGGGTATCGGTGCCCGCAAGCACCGCACGGCCGTCGTCCGTCACCTCGACGTCGAGGGAGCCTAGGCGGTAGCGGCCCGAAGCCGATCCCGCGGCCGCCATGGCGTCGGTCACGAGCACGATGCGGTCAGGCACCACGGAGAAGAGGGTGCGAATGAGCGTTGGGCTCACGTGGATGCCGTCCGCGATGAGCTCGATGTGTGCCAGAGGATCGGCGATGGCGGCGCCGACGGGTCCGATCTCGCGGGCGCCGATGCCGGCCATCGCGTTGAAGCCGTGGGTGAGCAGGGAAGCGCCGGCCTCGAACGCGGCCGTCGTCGTCTCCGCGTCTGCCATCGTGTGGCCCACGGCCACCACGGCACCGGCCGCGGTGAAGGCGCGAATGGCATCCATCGCGCCCGGCAGTTCGGGGGCGATGGTGATCTGGCGGAGATCGTCACCGACGATGTCGAGGATGTCGCCGACCAGCTCCGGGGTCGGCTCCGCGAGCGCGGCCGGGTCGTGGGCGCCACGGCGCTGGGGAGCGAGGAACGGGCCCTCGAGGTGGACGCCGATGATGCCCCGCTGATGTGTCATCGCCACGCGGATCACGTCCATCGCCCTGTCAAGCTCGTCGAGCGGCAGCGAGACGAGGGACGCGACCAGCTCCTCGGTGCCGTGCGCGTGATGCGCGGAGAACGCGGCCCTGGTGCCCGCGTCGGTGTCGCCGAACGCGTGCCCGCCACCTCCGTGACAGTGAATGTCGAGGTAGCCGCTCATACGCAGAGCCTAGATCCCCTGCCAGCCGGGCTTGCGCTCTTGCGCGAGCCGGTAGTAGTCGCGGTATTCGAGGCCCGACGCTGCCGCCGGGTCGAGCACCACGGTCACGTGGGGATGGAGCTGGATCGCGCTTCCCGGCATAGACGCCGTGACCGGCCCCTCCACGGCGGCGGCGACCGCGTGGGACTTGCCCTCGCCAAAGGCGAGCAGCACGAGGTGGCGGGCACGGAGAATGGTGCCGAGGCCCTGCGTCACGCAGTGAATCGGAACGTCGTCGAGGCTGCTGAAGAAGCGGGCGTTGTCGATCCTCGTCTGCTCCGTCAGCGTCTTGACCCGCGTGAGCGACCCGAAGGACGAGCCAGGCTCGTTGAAGCCCAAATGACCCGTGCGACCGATGCCGAGGAGCTGCAGGTCCACGCCGCCGTGGTCGATGAGGGCCCGCTCGTACCGCTCGCCTGTGGTCTCGATCCCCTCGAGGGAACCGTCCGGCACGTGCACGGAGGCGGCGTCCATCCCGAGCGGCGCCGCCACCTCACGGTCGATGACCGCCCGGTAGCTCTCCGGGTGGCCGGCGGGCAGCCCCACGTACTCGTCGAGCGCGAACGCGGCCATTCGCGAGAAGTCGACGCCTCGAGCGGCATGCGTTCGAAGCGCCTCGTACACGGGCAGCGGGGTGGAGCCCGTCGCGACCCCCAGAGTGAAGCGAGGGTTCTGCGTCGCCTCGCGAGCGATGTGGGCGGCGACGAACTCGCCTGCGGCCTCCGGAGACTCGAGGACGAGCACCTCAGCCATGCGCTTCGCTCCCCTGTTCGGCGAGGTCAGCGGCGCCGAGCGCCGCGATGGGCACCTCGGGGTCCAGCAGCTCGATGCGGTCCGCAACCGCGAGCGACGCGAGGAATGGGCTGCGCGCGGACCAGTCCGCAAGGTGTCTGCGCGTGCCCTCGACGAGCGGCTCACCGTAGCTCGCGAGGCCGCCGCCGAGCACGACCTTCTCTACGTCCAGCATCAGGACGAGCGCCCGCACGGCGGACGCCACTCCAAAGAACAGGCCGTCGCGGATCGCGACCGCGCGCGCATCGCCCCGCTCGGCGGCGTCGAGAACATCCCGGGCGATGGCGCCCTCGGCGTCCCACTGCCGGACGAGGCCCGAG
The DNA here is from genome assembly GCA_024707205.1 of Demequina sp. NCBI lineage: Bacteria > Bacillati > Actinomycetota > Actinomycetes > Micrococcales > Demequinaceae > Demequina > Demequina sp. Next base: position 1,576,710 of record JANQAD010000001.1, on the reverse strand, counting down.
CCGGAGGCATACGTCTCGAGCGCACCCGGCAGACCGTCGGCGTCGAGCGGACCGGCGGGGTCCACACTGATGTGCCCCAATTCGCCCGCCGTTCCCCGCGCTCCGCGCCAGAGCTGCCCGTTGAGGATCAGCCCGGCGGCGAGCCCGGTTCCGAGGTTGAGGTAGGCGAGCGATGAAGGCGTGCGGCCGCGGAGCACCCACGCCCCAAGGGCGGCCACGTTGACGTCGTTGTCGATCGCGGGACGCACGCCCCACGCCGATTCGAGAGCGCCGGCAAGGTCCAGCCGCTCAAGCCCCAGGTTGAGCGCATAGGTGACCACGCCGTCGGCTACTCCCCTGGCACGCCGATGCCAATGGCCTCGATGCGGTCCCACGTGACGCCGCCCTCGGCGAGCACGACGTCGACGGCGCTGGTCGCCGCGGCGATGACAGCGTCGGGCCCAAAGCCGGACGGCGTGCGGTGGCGCGCGACAATCGCGCCTGCGTGCACGAGCACGACGTCAGTCTTGGTGCCGCCGATGTCTACTCCCAGACGCACGTGTCACGTCCAATCAACTCCATAAGGGCCACGCCTACCAGGCGCGATGCGCCGTACGTGGCAACGTCAACATCTTCGAGGCTCGAATCCGGCCAGCCCATCTCGACGACCAGCACATCCCCTTGCGAACGCAGTTTAGCGATGGTTTCGCGCGCGGCCGGATGCCGTTGCAGGTCCTTGCCGACGGCGATCGCGAGCGCGCCCTCCGGATTGCTCGTCGCCTCCGGAACGCCGGCCGCGAAGGGGCCCCACGGCGCATCGCCGACGGCCATGTTGGCTGTGGTCGCGAGCCTCACCCACGCGAGTGGCCGGTCCGCGCTACGAGCCAGGACCTCGCGAGCCGCCGCCGAGACATAGAACGACCCGGCGACAGCGTGGCTGTCGAGTCCCGGGACCGCGCCGGGAAGCAGGGCGTCAGGGATCGGGATCTCGCTGCGCTCACGCGCGAGCTCCTCTCCCAGCTGGCGAACGTGGACCGCGGCCGTCTCGATGACGTCGGAAGGGAGAGTGCCGTTCGAGACGGCCGCGTCCAGGGCCAGGAGGATGTCGGTGAGCTGAGCGTCCGTGTTCCGCGTGCCGATGCACAGCAACTCGGCGCCCGCGGCGACCGCGGCGACAGCGGCGGCAGGGATGCCGCGATCGGCGCTCGCGCCCGCCATGTCGAGCGCGTCGGTGACGATCACGCCCTCGAAGCCGAGCTCGTCGCGCAGCAGGTCCCCGAGGATGCGGCGCGAGAAGGTCGCGGGGTTAACGGGGTCCAGAGCGGGCACGACGATGTGGCTCGTCATGATCGTCCGCGCGCCGGCCTCGATAGCGGCACGGAAGGGCACCAGCTCGCGCGCCCGGAGCGTCGGCTCATCCGCCTCGATGACGGGAAGGGCGTGATGCGAGTCCGCCGCCGTGTCGCCGTGGCCGGGGAAATGCTTCGCGCACGACGCGACCCCAGTCGCCTCGATGCCGCGCGTCCACGCCGAGACGTGGCGCGCGACATCGGCGGGATCGGCGCCGAAGGAGCGGACACCGATCACCGGGTTGAGCGGGTTGGAGTTGACGTCCGCGTCCGGTGCGAGCGTCAATCCAACCCCCGCCTGACGCAACTCCCACCCGACCTGCGCCCCAACGCGAGAGGTGAGCTCAGCGTCGTCCAGGCGCCCGAGCACCGCGTTCCCAGGGAAGGGGGAGCCCTGTGCCTGGTACAGGCGCGAGACGTCGCCACCCTCCTCGTCGATAGCGATGATCGCCGTGGGATTCGCGGCATAGATGGCGGCGCACAGCTCGGCGAGCTGCTCTCGCGACACGATGTTCATGCCGAACAGGCAGACGCCGCCAAGGCCATCACGAAGCCGCCGGTCGAGCCACGCGGGCAGCGTGGTGCCCGTGAATCCAGGCAGCAGCAGCGCGGAACTCATCCCTTGACCGCTCCACCGACGAGCCCGGCCGTCATGCGGCCCTGCACGAACATGAAGAACACGATGACAGGCACTGCCACCAAGGTGGACGCTGCCATGACCTGTCCCCAGTTCGTCGTCTGCACGGCAGACGACTGGATGAACGTGCGCAGCCACAGCGGCAGCGTCTGCTTGTCGCCGTCAGGGAGCAGGATCAGCGCGAGCGAGAACTCGTTCCACGCTTGCAGGAATCCGTAGACGGCGGCGGCGACGAGGCCCGGCGCGAGCAGCGGGAAGGTGATCTTCATGAACGCCTTGTTGCGGCTCAGCCCGTCGACCATGGCGGCCTCCTCGAGCTCAACGGGAATGCCGGCGACGAATCCGCGCAGCATCCACACCGTGAACGGGATGACCATCGCGATGTAGATGATCGAGACGCCGATGACGGTGTTGAGCAGGTGGAGCGAGGAGATCATCTGGTACTGCGCGATGAACAGCGCCTCCGCCGGGAGCATCTGCACCAGCAGCACTGCGAGCACGAAGGAGCGGCGTCCGCGGAAGCGGAAGCGCGAGATCGCGAGCGCCGCGACGAAGGCGAAGCCGATCGCGACGATGAGCGTGATGAACGTGATCGCGATGGACCAGCCGAGCGCCCTGGCGAAGCCGGAGTGGAACAGCACGGCGTTGAAGTTCGCCCAGGAGCCGCCGAACGGCAAGAACGTTGGCGTGAGGGCGGTGAGGGTGCTCGTTGGCAGGAAGGACGAGTTGATCATCCAGTAGACGGGGAACGCCCACACGAGAGCGAGCAGGATCGCGCCGGCGCCACCGAGCCAGCGCCGCGTTGCCGAGGTTCTCTTGTTCATGACTCTTCGTCCTCCTTGAGCATGCGACGGATGTAGACGATGCTGATGCCGAGCGTCAGGAACATCACGATCATGGCGGCGGCAGAGGCCGTGCCGAAGTCCTGAGAGCCCGTGCCGAGCTTGAAGATGTAGGTGCCCAGAAGGTCGTACTGGGAGCCGAACGATCCGGCGTCCTGCAGCAGCTTGATCTGCGCGAACACGCGCATGTCCCAGATGAGCTGCAGCAGCAGCACGATGCCGAGAACGGGCCGGATGATGGGCAGGATGATCCTGCGGAGCAGCTGGCCCCGGGTGGCGCCGTCGATCGCGGCGGCCTCGATCACTTCCTCACCCACGGTGGTGAAGGCCGCGTAGACGGAGAACGCCACGAAGGGCACCGATGCCCACGTGATGATGACGCTCGCCACGAAGAAGAAACTCAGCGGATTGACCAGCCAGTTGTGACCGATCATGTCCACGCCCGGCAGCTTGCTTAGCATGAAGTTGAGGATGCCGTTGCGGTCATCGACGAGCCACGTCCACACGGTCATCTGCGCCACGATGGGCATGGCCCAAGCGAGCAGCAGTGCGATCTGGAGAATGATCCGGGGCACGCGAGACACGGCGCGCATCACGAGCGCTACGCCGATGCCCAGGATCATCGTGGCGAACGCGGTCACGACGCAGAAGACGAGGGACCTCAGCGCGATGGTCCAGAAGTCGGCACCCGTGATGAGGTCGATGTAGTTCTGCAGACCCACGAACGGCGCGGGCTTCCCGAACTGCTGCGCGAGGCCGAACTCGCGGAAGGAGGTGAGGACCTGCCAGATCACCGGGTAGCCGGTGCCGACGAGCAGCGCAACGATCGCAGGGATGACGAGCAGGTACGGCGTCTTGTTGCCGCGGCGGCCAACGCGGCCGCGCTTTCCGAACAGGTAGCGCGCGGTGTCGATGCTCGCCTCGGCACGCTCTTCGGTAACGATGGGAGTGCTCACGCAACGCTCCTTTCTAGTGTGAGTGTCTTACGGGTTGAGCCTGTTCGCAGGTCGGGCCGCGGTCTCAAGACCACGGCCCGACCCTTTGCGAACGTGAAGAGCGATCAGCCGTTGAGCAGCGCGTCGATCTTCGAGTCGTACTCGGCGGCGAGGGCGGTGATGTCGCCACCCTCTGCGACCTTCTGGAAGAACTCCTCGAGAAGGCCGGAGCCCTCGACGGCAGCCCAACCCGGCGCGGCCGGCGTGAGCTTGGAGCCCTGAGCGGTGTCCCACGCGATCTGACGGAAGTCGTCGGTCACGAAGGAGTCCTTGGCGCTCACCTTGGCCGGTCCGAGACCGTTCTCGCCGAGCATGTTCTGGTACTCGTCGGAGAAGATGATCCGGAGCAGGTTGCGGGCGGAGTCCTGGTGGGTCGACGCGGCCGAGATGCCGATGTTCGAGCCACCGGCGAACACGGGGGCGATGCCACCGTCAACACCGGGCAGCGCGTAGGCGCCGTCGGTCTCGTCGTTCCACTTGGTGCCCTCGGTGCCGTCGTCGTTCTTGACGGGGTCACCGATGCAGCACGACGCCCACGTGGGAGCCATCGCGGATGCGGCGGGCAGGCCAGACAGCTGACCGTCGTTGATGATGAAGTAGTTGTTCGCGTCCGTGTCGTTCGACTTGGCGACCGACGCGGTCTTGAACAGCTCCTGCCACTGCTGGAGACCCTTGATCGAGTTGGCGTCGGAGAACGTGGACTTCCACGTGTCGCCGTCCTTCTTGGCAAGGTCGCCACCGTTGGCGAAGATCCACGAGATCGCGTTGCGCCAGTCCTGGCCGCCAACGTAGGCACCAGCGATGCCCTTGTCCTTCATCGTCTTGTGAATGTCGGTGAACTGCTGGAGCGTGGTGGGAACCTCAACGCCAGCCTTCTCGTACAGGTCCTTGCGGTACCAGACGTTGCGCGAGCCGAAGTAGTACGGCAGCGCGTACTGCTTGCCGTCCACGGAGCCCACGTCGACGAAGGACTGCAGCAGGTCAGCGCCGCCCAGTTCCTCGTACATGTCGGAAACGTCAGAGAACGCGCCCACCGAGGTGAACGTGGGGGCCCAGGTGTTGCCGATCTCGACAACATCGGGGGTGTTCGCAGCGTCGGGAAGAGCCGTCGTGAGCTTCGCGAGAGCGTCGCCCCAGGCCACGGCCTCAACGGTGAGGGTGGCGTTGTACTCCTTCTTGTACTCGTCCACCAGGTAGGTGACGAGGTCTGCGGGGGTGTCGGGCGCGCCCATGAGCCAGAGCGTGATGTCCTCGCCCTGAACCGGGCCAGTCGCCGACGGCGCGGCGCTGGTGGTCTCGTCGTCTGACGACGAGCAACCAGCGAGGATGAGCGCACCGGCAACCGCAAATGCGGAGATGCCAAGCATCGTCTTCTTCATACCGATTTCCTTTTCCTTTGAGTGGTGTGCGTGACCCGCGCGGTCACGTCCTGTGCGGGAGATCATGAGATCCCCAGCTGGCCGGTAAGGACCATGACCGCGGCGCCCAGCACGACGATGTCGCGACCGAGCGTGGTCATCCGCATCGTCAGATCGCCGTGGAAGTCGGCCATCGTTCGATTGCGGAGCGTCTCGGCGGTGCTGGCGAGCAGCGTTCCGTCGAGAAGATCAAGGGGCCCGGAGAGGACTACCTCTCCCAGGTTCAGAGCTGCGATGACCGGGGCCATCGCGATGCCAAGCCGTTCCCCCGCCTCGGCGAGGATGTGCTCACGGGCCGAGCCGCCGTCGGCCGCATCCAAGCGTGACTGGAGGCGCGGGATCGCGAGCCAGGTCTCGAGGCAGCCGTCCTTGCCGCACGCGCAGCGCGCGCCGCCGTCGGTGCCGACCACGACGTGACCGATCTCGCCCGCGGCGGAGCGCGATCCCTGGACCAGCTGCCCGGCGACGACGACGCCGGCACCGACACCACGGCCCACACGGATCAGCATCATGTCCGCTGAGCCGCCACCGAAGGTCCGGTCCGCGAGCGCGGCGACGTTCGCGTCGTTCGCGACCTGCACGTGAAGGCCGGAGTGGGTGGCGAGTCGCTCCTGGAGCGGCACGTTGGTCCACTCGAAGTTTGGAGCGGAGAGCACCGTCCCGGCGGCCGTCACGACACCGGGAGACCCGACGCCGACGCCGAGAACGGGCACCGTGGCACGCTGCACGAGGCGGTCGAGGAGCTCGGTGACGGCGTCGACGGCCGAGTCGCCGGACACGCCCGCGACGTCGATCTGCTCGCGATGCAGCACGGTGCCGTCGAGATCCATGAGCGCGCCGCGGAAGATCGAGTCGTAGCTGAGGTCGATCCCGACGATCGCGAATCCCGTGCGGTTGATGTCGAGCAGCGTCGCGGGCTTGCCCGGCCGCGCGTCGTTGCGAATCCCCAGTTCGAGGACGAGCCCCTCGGCGATGAGGTCGGCGACGAGGTCGGAGATGGTGACGCGCGTGAGTCCCACCTCGCGGGCAAGGTCGGCGCGGCTGAGTCCGGCGGCGCGGTAGAGCGCCTGCAGCACCAGCACCCGGTTGTGGGCCCTCGCGTGCTCGGGAAGGACGCGGGCTCCGGGACGCACGGCGGCAGCCCAGGCGCGGTTGCTGGGGCTGCGGCGCTCGGTGCCTTCCTCGGCACCATCGGCCGCGCTTGGCCGCATCGACTCCGTAGTCATGTTTGTTAGTAAAGGTTACGAACAAACCCTCCGCAACTCATTCAAACGTTTCGAGCAAGAAAAGTTACCTGCCTGTAACAAACCTCGTGCTCAGCGGGCGCTACAACCAACCCGCCGGTGGAATGCGTCACACCCACTAAGAGCACCCGCGGGGCCCCCGCGCGCCCGGGTTACCATGACACGGACAAACCGGACGGAGTCCCCCGATGCATCACCAAGAAGTAGCCCCCCGCAGCCGCGCGCGCCTCCTGGTCGCGACCGCTGTCGCCACCATCGCAGCGTTGATCCTCGCGAGCGCAAGCGAGGCGGCGACAGCCCCAACCGTTCGGGTGGCGACCGCGGCGCCCGTCGACGTGACGGTGAGCGCACCCTCGAAAGTGGTCTCCAATGGAACGGCCACCATCAAGGTCACGACGCAGGCGGGTCACAACGGAACGGCCACGCTGTACACGCGGTCCGCAGCAGGCGAGTGGCAGGCCTGGGGCTCGCCGATCGCGATCTCGAACGGCTCCGGAAGCACGAAGGTCAAGCTGACGGCGAGCCGCACCTTCAAGGTCACGGCGGATGTCGGCGGCACCAGCAGGATCTTCGCGATATCCATGGAAGACACCGCGCGCCGCGCGGTCACTGCGTCCTTCTCATCCTCGGACTACATCTATGGCGAACTCGTGTGGATTCGCGGCACTGTCTACAAGAGTGGCTCCGCATACGCGGGCGCCGCGTTGACGGTTCAGCGTGCGCGGATCGGTTCGTCCACATGGACCTCCGTTGGCACGGCAAAGTCGTCCTCAAACGGCGGCTACACGTTCAAGATCAATCCCCTCACCACGTATCGCTATCGCGTCACCTACAACGGTGCGCCCGCGCGGTCGGCGCCTGTGACCGTCCAGGCTCACGAGGGCGACCGCACGCTCGAGCAGCGCGCGGCGATCATGTCGAGCGTCACTGGCGCGGCGTCGGGCTCCCCAAAGAATGTTGCCGACGGCGACCTGCCTTCCGGCGTGACGTCTGCCCGCTACCAGGTGTTCGCCAAGGGCACCCTCGTGGAGGTCACCGATTCGTCCAAGACCCGCACGTGGTGGGTGTACGACCGCATTGGGTCGTCGTACAAGTCAACGGGCTCGTGGGGCGGCAAGCTCGGGCTGCCGATGCGCGACGCCAAGTGCGGGCTCCTCGAGGGCGGCTGCGTGCAGCGGTTCACCGGCGGGGCGATCTACCAGAACTCCAACAAGCCCGGTGCGTTCGTCGCGTACGCCACCGTGCCCGAGGCCGAGTTGATCGCCACGGCCATCTCGCAGGCGAACTACAAGGAGCCTTCGTGGCGCCACAACAAGTTCAACGCGTGGGTGGGCGGTTCCAGTGCGTGGTGCAGCGTGTTCCAGTCATGGGTGGGCACGGCGTCCGGCAACTCCACCTGGGTGCCCAAGAAGAAGACCTACGCCAGCTTCATCGCGACGCTCAAGGCGTCTGGCAAGCTCCACTACTCCGGCACCCCGCCGGTAGGGGCGATCGTGCTCTACGACTGGCAGACCGGCAACCCCACCCACTCCGGACTCGTTCGCGGCCACTCGGGCGCCTCGATCTTCACCGTTGAGGGCAACACGTCCGACGGCAAGGGTCATCCCGATCGCGGCGTCTGGCTCCGCTCTCGCAAGGTCGTCGACGTCTGGGCCTGGTACATCCCCCACGAGCTGCCCAACTAGCCCGCTGCGTCGCGCCACACGTCCCTGTTGAAGGCCTGGGACAGCAGCGTGACCTGGTTGTGCAGCACCACGACCGCGTCGGCGTCGACCTCGCCAATGAATTCCGCGAGCGCCTCGCCGTCGTAGCCGCGCTCGTCGACAAGGTAGAGGTCCGTCACGCGTTCGGCGAGCATCAGCGCTGCGGGATGTGAGAACGAGTCCTTGAGCATCACTACCGTGCCGTGCGCGCTGGGGCTGTCGTTGTGCAGGTGCTGCGTGCGGAAGCCTCCGCCAAGGAACGCGTAATACCGATTGGCGAGCGGGTCGGGGTTGTTGAGCCACTGCTCCTGAAGGCCAGGCTCATCGCACGCGTCATCCGAGCACAGCCGCGCACGGAACCCGCCGTCGGGAGCGAGGTACCACATCGGCTCGGTGACGCTCGGCGCGGACTTGGGCAACTCAAGAGCCTCCGAACCCGCGAACGCGAGCGGGCCGTCAACCCTGCGCCACACTCGCGAGTCGTGAGGAATGTCCACACCCTGCTTCGCGAGTTCGGCGACGATCTGGTCCACGGCAACCTCCGCGCCCGCCGGCGTCCAGTGGTGGTCCGTGCGATAGAAGTACGAATCGCGCTTCGTCGGGTCCGAGAGCAACGGCGTGAGGTCCAGAACGTCGTGCCCCTTGCCCAGCAGCGCGAGCACCCGCTCTCGCTTGTCGGCAACGAGGTTGTCCCATTGCTTGGGAAAGAGATCCGCGTAGACCTCCTCCTTGCGCGGGGCGTAGAGCCACACTTGCGGCACCCCCGTGGACGAGATCGCATCGGCGAGCGTCTTGGCGTCCGCGCCGAGGGTCGAGTCGAGCTTCTGATTGTGATTGTTGAGGAGCAGCAGGCCGTCGTCCGCGGCGACCGCGACCTTGTCGTAGACGGCCCTCTCGTACGTGTTCCCGGCGGGGCGGCGACGTCCACATCGCCCTTCGTGGTCCACACCGCCGGTTTGAAGCTGGGCGTGAGAAGCGTCTGCGGGTTGTGCAGCACCACGACGGAGTCCGGCTGGAACTGGGCGGCGAGCTGGTTGAGCGGCACGCCGTCGTACTGTCGTTCGTCAACGACGATGAGCTGCGCGACCCTCTCTGCGAGGTACGTCGCGACCGCATTTCCGAACGAGTCGGTGAGCAGCAGCACCTCCCGCTCGCGCTCGGCGAGTCGTTCGTGATGACCGCGAGACCGTGGTTGCCGCCGAGGAACGCGCGGTACCGGTTTCCGTAGAGCGAGCCCTTGTCGAGCCAATCGCGGTTGAAGGTCGGCAGTCCGCAATCGTCTCCGGCGCACATCGTCGCCGTGAAGCCGCCGACTGGCACCGGCACGCTCACGGTGTCCGCTGACGTAGCACCGAGCGTCACGATCCGGCCCGTGGACCCGTAGAACGGCAAGGTACCCGTGCTCTCTGCATACTCCCTGGTATCCGTGCCTATTGGCGCGCCGGCTTGGGTCAGTTCGTCCGCGATGGCATCCGCAGCCGCCTTCGCGGAGTCGGGCGTCCAGTGGTGGTCCGTACGGAAGTAGTCGTCGCCGAGCGCGCGGCGATCGCGCATCAGGCCGGTGAGATCGAGCACGCTCCCGGCCGCCGCATAGTCGGCGATCAGCTCCTTGTGGATCTCGGCGTACGGGTTGGCCCACGACGCAGGGAGCGCGTCGGCATAGATCTCCTCTTTGCGGGGCGCGTACACCCACAGCACCGGAGCAGGCCCGACGGAGGCGGCAAGTTGGGCGGCCTCGTCACCGAGGGTGGCCCTCACCGAGATCGCGGGCGGCTTCTCGAGGAGCTGCCCGTTTGGCCCGTCGACGTACACGTCGTGAAGAACCGGATCCCGAAACGCGACCGTGGTGAAACCGGCATGCGCGGCGAGCAGCGAGTCGCGACCGGGCAGGCGCTCGTCCATGTAGGTGTCAACCGCAGCCATCCAGTCGGTAGAGCGCACGTTCGCGGCGGTGGGACTGGAGAGCTCAGCCTTCTCGCGGCCATCGATGACCGACGGCCGCGGCTCGCCGTGCTGGAGCGCCCAGAAGCCGGCCACCGCCGTCACCACGGCAAGCGTCAGCCCCGGTGCTACCCGGAGCAGCGACTGCAATCGCGAGGACTCGGACATATCAGAACCTGAAGTAGATGAACGGGGAGTATGCGACGGAGACCATGAACGCCGTCGCCAGCGCGAGGCAGACGATCACGATCACCACCATTGTCGACGAACCAACCGCCGTCATCGGCTCAGGGGGTGGGACCGAGGTGTCGACGTGACCGCCTTGGGCGGGGTCGGCTGGCGGCATGGAGCGGCGTCGGAGGCGAGACATCAGCGGATCGGCGGCACCCGCGGCGAGGATCACGCAGATTGCCGCGAGCGCCCACCCGCGCTGCCACGCGAGGTTCGCTCCGGGGTCCCACAGCGGAGCGTCGGCCGCGCCGAACATGGTGCGGTAGTACGAGCCGGCCTGCGCGATGTCGACCGAACGGAACAGCACCCATCCGAGCACCGCGACGAGGACGCCATAGAGGTGCTGAAACACCCGCGGAACCCGCTCCAGCGCCCTGCCCCACACGAAGCGCTCCAGACCGATGAGCACCCCGTAGTAGAGCCCCCACAGCACGAAGGTCCAGGCCGCGCCGTGCCACAGTCCCGTAAGCGCCCACACCACCATCAGGTTGCGCCACACCACGACCGGCCTCGCTCGCGAGCCGCCGAGAGGGAAGTACACGTAATCGCGGAACCAGGATCCGAGCGAGATGTGCCAGCGCTGCCAGAACTCGCGCGCGTTCTTTGCCTGATACGGGAACCTGAAGTTCTCGTGGAAGTGGATTCCCAGCATCGCGGCGAGGCCGATCGCGATGTCCGAGTACGCAGAGAAGTCAAGGTAGATCTGCAGCGAGTAGAGGGCGGCGGCGAGCCAGGCGCCGCCAACGGACGCCGGCTCCCCCGTGGCGAAGAGCTCGTCCACGAGCGGCGCGAGCGAGTCGGCGAGCACCGCCTTCTTCACGAGGCCCGTGCTGATCAGCACCGCGCCAAAGCCGAACATCCCCGGTCGCAGTCGCGGCGAGCGCAACTGGTCGCCAACGTGCGTCCACCGCACGATGGGCCCGGCAACCAGGTGCGGGAACATCATGAGGTACGCCGCGAAGTCGAGCAGCCGCGGGGCCCTGTCCTCGCGCCTGCGGTAGACATCGATCAGGTAGCCGACGGCCATGAACGTGTAGAACGACACGCCGATGGGCAGCACGAGCGTCGTGTCGCGCGCCCACTCGTCGAAGCCCAGCACTCCCGCGATGAACGTCGAATACTTGAGATACACGAGGGGCACCAGCACCACGGCTATACCCCCGGCGAGCACCGCGCGTCGGCCCCGCACGGCGCGCGCCATCCATGCGCCCCACGCATACGTGACCACGGCGGTCGCGGCCACAAGCAGCACCAGCACGGGCTCGCCCCACGCATAGAACACGGCGCTCGCCGCGAGCAGCGGCACGGCACGCCAGCGCGCGGGAAACAGGTAGAACGCGCCGAGCGCGAGCGGCAGGAAGACGAAGACGAACGTCGTGGAGGTGAAGACCACGGCTATCCCACCGTGAACACTTCGGCGACGACCCGCGCCGCCGCGTGGCCGTCGCCGTGCGGGCAGTAGCGAGCGGCAAGTGCCTCGAGGTCAAAGCCGGCGACGGCACCCGTGTCGAGTGCCTCGGACAGCGCCGCGAAGAACTCGTCCTGGGTCCGCACCACCGGTCCCGGGAGCTCCGTCGTAGGGTCGAGGTAGAAGCCGCGCACGTCGTCACGATACGAGTCGATGTCGGGCGCAAGGAACACGCTGGGCCTGCGCGTGTTGAGAAAGTCGAACGCGACGGACGAGTAGTCGGTAACGAGCACGTCGGCCGCGAGCAGCAGATCCTGGGCGTCATCGACTCCTGTCGCGTCGACAACGCAGTGCGCCGCGACCGGAGGAATCCGCGCTGGCGTCCGGTCCAGGATGTGCCGCCGCAGCACCAGCACGGCCCTGTCGCCGAAGCGTTCGGCGAATCGGGCCATGTCGATGGCCTCCGTCGGCACGTACACACCGGCTCCCCCGAGCCCCTCGTCCCTGAAGGTCGGCGCGTGCAGCACCATGGCCTTTCCCTGAGCTATCCCGAGCGTTGCCCGCGTGCGAGCGGCCCTCTCCGCAGCGTCGGGCCTGAAGAAGACGTCGTTGCGGGGATAGCCAACCTCGAGCACGCGCGCGCGATGCCTGAACGCCGACGCCATCGCGGCTGTCGTGTGCGCGTTCGGCGACACGAGGACCGTCCACTGCGCGGCGCCCTTGCTGGCCCTGGTGACGTAGCCGGCGTCGCGGCCGGTGATATGCGGGAGGTCGTGCAGCATGCGCTTGAGGGGCGTTCCGTGCCACGTCTGCAGGCAGACTTGCGATCGGCGCGTGCGCGCCCAATGCGGGAAACTCTGATTGGCCACGAGGGTGCCCGCGGTCGCGAGTTCCCACGCATAGCGCGGCGTCATGCGCCCGACGGTGGCGGCGTCTGGGGCGCGCACGCCAACCCAGGTGCAGGTCAGGTTGGGTCTCGAGGAGCGAAGCTCCTCGAAGATCGCACGTGGAGAGTCGCCGTACTGCCGGCCGAACGAGCATTCGAACAGGACCGCGCCGCTCCGAGGGGGAGGAGGCGCGCGCCCTCGTACACGGTTCGCACGACCGCCACGCGCGCGCGAGAGCGCGCAGCGCGACTCCACGCCCGTCGCCGAGCTGCCGCCAGGCGGGTCCGCAGGCGCCCAGGGCGGGAGTGCGACGCGCCCGCGATGGCCGCGACAACGCGTTCCGCCGAGCCTGTGTCGCCGGCAGGGAAGAAGCTCGAGGCGATGCGCGACTGCGCCTCTCCCGCCTGGAAGCCTCCCGCTGCGGCGTCGACGATCGCCTCGACTGCGGCGTCCACCGTGAGGGCTTCGCGCCCTGGGAGTTCGCTGCTGTGCCCGCCCGTCCGGCCCTGAAGGCGGTTCCTATCGAACGGGAAGTACACCACCGGCTTGCCCAGCAGCGCGGCGTCGACGGCCATGGACGAGTAGTCCGTGACGACGATCGCCGCGCGCCTGATCAGCGACTGAAGATCCTCGCCCCGCTTCACGGCGCGCGTGCCCTCCAGGCCTTCGGTGGCCAGGGCCGCCATGTTGGGGTGCGCCACCACCACCGTCTCCCGCCCAGTCAGTGCCTCGACGAGCCGCGGGTCGCCGAGCAGCGAGCGCCACTGGGCCAGGAAGTCAGAGTCCGCGAGCTCGGTTCCCGCGGTGATCCATGGGCGCCATGTGGGAACAACGAGCACCAGCTCGCGCGTGCCCGACTCAGCGAGGAGCGCGTCGAAGCGAGGCAGGCCGGTGACCTTGACGCGCTCCGGCGCATAGCCGAAGTCCCTGACCACGGCGTCGCGCTCGCGAGGGGAGCTCACGAGGAAGAGGTCGGTCTCGAAGCTTGCCGCGCGCGCGCCGTAGATGTCGGCGACCGACTTGGCAGCGAGCACGCCGTGCTGGAGGAACACCCGCGTCGCCTTCACGCGGCGACGCATCCACGGGGTCCGCAGGGGAAAGAGGTAGTCCGGGTGGTGGCTCGAGGCAATGCGATCCGCCGCGAGCACGGCGCGGGCGTGGTCCGTGGACCCGTGGAGCAGCACGGGACCGAGGGCCTCAACCTTCTGCCGGTCCGGCGAGTCCGCGGTGATGACGTAGCGAGCGTCGATTTCCGGGTGGTGCGCGCGCACGTGGCGGAACAGCGCGAGCCCATTGTCCTGCGCGCGGTCGGGAAGCTCGCCGATGAGCCACAGCGGGGCGGACGAGCGCTCGCGCGCGCCCGCCGGTCGCCGCAGCACGGACCACGTCTCCAGAGACAGCGCCCCCACTCGCACTCCGAGGTGGCGCAGCTTGTAGGACGCGCGCGGCTCGAAGAACACCTGACGCTCCCCCATACGTACCCGCCTCACGTTGGGCGCCCGCCACGTCGTCGGCATCGCGACGCGACGCGTCACCTCCCCGTGCGCGAACTCCGCCATCACGGAGGCGGTCCAGCTGCGCCCGCCCGCGAGCTCCGTCCACGGCACGGTTGCCTGCAGGCGGACCGCGCGCCATGGCCCCGTGGCCGACGCGGGAGCCTGAGAGGAGTTCGCCACCACCCGGTGCTTGTCGTCTTCCCACACGGCGCGGATGCGAGCGCCCCCGTGCGGCCCGAGCAGCGCCGTCGCCTCGAGCGTCAGCCCGGAGCGCGAAGCTCGCACACTGGGCGCCAGCACCTCGAGCTGTCCCGTTGTCGCAGACGTGGCGATGACCAACGCCGGCCGCGCGCCGCCCTCGAGCGTGACAAGCGCCCAGGCGCCACCTTCGACCCACGGCTCGAGCGGATCTCCCTCAAGCGCTTGCGGCCACTCGAGCCACACGGCGCCCTTGCGCGCCCGCACGCGCCAGGTCTGCCCCGTCCGCGCGAACCGCGAGAGCTCAATGAGCCACTCGCCGTCCCTAGAGGGGAGCTCGATGTCGGTGCCGTCCGGCGCGGAGGCGACAACGGCGTCGGGCCGCGCCCCGTGCAGGCGAAGATTCACGGTCTCGCCGTGCTGGCGGACCGTGGTGCGCGTCATCGGGCCGGGGGTGCCGATCTCGCGGGCCTCGTTGCGGGCCTAGAGGAGGCCGAGTTCGCTGACCGCGTCCCGCTCCTCGACGAGCTCGCCAACGGAAGCGTCGAGCAGCCCGCGCCCGTGCTCGGTGAACTCGAGCCCCTGCACAATCTCCCACTCGCCGCCCTTGGAGGTGGCGGGGAAGCCGGAGATGAGACCCTGGGGCACGCCGTAGGAGCCGTCAGAGGCCATGCCAACCGACACCCAGGTGTCCGCGGGGGTGCCGAGCACCCAGTCGCGGACGTGATCGATGGCCGCGTTCGCCGCCGACGCGGCGGAGGATGCCCCTCGCGCGTCGATGATCGCCGCGCCGCGCTTGGCGACGGTGGGGATGAACTTCTGGTCGATCCACGCGTCGTCGGCGATGACGTCCTCGGCCCTGCGCGCGCCGATGCGCGCATAGTTGGTGTCCGGGAACTGCTTCGCGGAGTGGTTTCCCCAGATGGTCACGTTGCGAACATCGCCGACGCTCGCGCCGGCTTTCGCGGCGAGCTGGGCCAGCGCGCGGTTGTGGTCGAGGCGCATCATCGCGGTGAAGCGCGTGGCGGGAACGTCGGGTGCGTGGGCGGACGCGATGAGCGCGTTGGTGTTCGCCGGGTTGCCCACGACCAGCACCCGCACATCGGAGGCCGCGCCCGCGTTGATGGCCTGACCCTGCGGGCCGAAGATGCCGCCGTTCGCCGCGAGCAGGTCACCGCGCTCCATCCCGGCCCCGCGCGGACGCGCCCCAACGAGAAGTGCCACGTTGACGCCCGCGAAAGCCGGCGTCGGGCTGTCAAAGATGTCAACGCCGTCAAGCAGCGGGAACGCGCAGTCCTCGAGCTCCATCGCGGTGCCCTCCGCGGCCTTCACCGCCGCAGGGATCTCGAGCAGGCGCAGGCGCACCTTGGTGTCGGGGCCGAGCATCGCGCCGGAGGCGATGCGGAACAGCAGGGCGTAGCCGATCTGGCCGGCCGCGCCGGTGACTGTGACATTCACGGGGGTAGTCATGGGAATGCTCCGTTGCAGGGGTGGTGAGTTATGCGAGCCGTGCCGCGAGGCGCTCGTCGAGGGTGGCGAGGAAGCCCTCGGTGGTCTCCCCAGCCCTGGTCGGGGCCAACGAGGAGCGCGAGGTCCTTGGTCATGTGACCGTCCTCGACGGCCTTGATGATGACGTCCTCGAGGGTCTGGGCGAAGCCCGTGACCTCCGGGGTGCCGTCAAGTTTGCCGCGGTGCTTGAGGCCTCCCGTCCACGCGAAGATGGACGCGATGGGGTTGGTCGACGTGGGCTGTCCCGCCTGGTGCTGGCGGTAGTGGCGCGTCACGGTGCCGTGCGCCGCCTCGGCCTCGACCGTCTTGCCGTCCGGGGTCATGAGCACGGACGTCATCAATCCAAGAGACCCGAAGCCCTGGGCCACGGTGTCGCTCTGCACGTCGCCGTCGTAGTTCTTGCACGCCCAGACGTAGCCGCCCTCCCACTTCATCGCCGCGGCCACCATGTCGTCGATGAGGCGGTGCTCGTACGTGATGCCCGCCGCCTTGAACTGGTCCGCGAACTCGCGCTCAAAGACATCCTGGAAGATGTCCTTGAACGCGCCGTCGTAGGCCTTGAGGATCGTGTTCTTGGTGCTGAGGTACACGGGGTAGTTGCGCTGCAGGCCGTATGAGAACGAGGCCCGCGCGAAGTCCGCGATCGAGTCGTTGAAGTTGTACATGCCCATGGCGACCCCGCCGTCCTCGCCGTAGTTGGCGACGACGTGCTCGATGGGCGCGGAGCCGTCCTTGGGCGTGAAGGTGATGGTCAGCTGGCCCGCGCCGGGCACCTTGAAATTGGTCGCCTTGTACTGGTCGCCGTGCGCGTGACGGCCGATCACGATGGGCTTGGTCCAGCCGGGCACGAGGCGCGGGATGTTGGAGATGATGATCGGCTCGCGGAAGACCACCCCGCCGAGGATGTTGCGGATGGTGCCGTTGGGGCTCACCCACATCTTCTTCAGCCCGAACTCCTCAACGCGCGCCTCATCAGGGGTGATGGTGGCGCACTTGACGCCCACGTTGTGCCGCTTGATCGCGTTCGCTGCATCGATCGTGATCTGGTCGTCGGTGGCGTCGCGCGACTCGATGCTCAGGTCGTAATACTCGAGGTCGATGTCCAGATACGGGTTGATGAGGCGGTCCTTGATGGCCTGCCAGATGATTCGCGTCATCTCGTCTCCGTCGAGCTCAACGACGGTTCCCTCAACCTTGATCTTTGACATGCGGGCTCCTTGCGGCGGGGCGTGGGTTCTGGGCACAAATCTAGTCCACGGTTGGGGCCCCCATATCCGGCCCGACGCTGGGTACAGATGGCAGGATGGCTTGCGGTGGGGCTGTGGCTTCACGAATCTCTAGGAGGAGACATGTCTGAGACCGAAGCGGCAGACGCCGCAGAGGAGTTCACCGAGGAGCTTGAGGCCGACATCTGGGCGGACGAGCCCGCTGGCCCGAGTCTCATCAGCAAGATGCTCGCCGAAGTGGCCGGCACGTTCATCCTGGTGCTGCTTGGCGTTGGAACCGCGATCACGCTCAGCATCGCCTCAAGGTCAACGCTGTTCCTGCAGTCCGACTCCGGGGGCTACCAGCCCGTTGGCTACAGCGTCGTTGCACCCACCCTCACCGTCGGCCTCGCGTTCGGGGTCTCGGTGATCATCGCCGCAGTCGTGTTCGGCGGCGTATCGGGGGCACACCTCAACCCGGCGGTGACGGTCGGCGTGTGGCTCGCCGGCAGGTTCCCAGGTCGCGATGTGGTGCCCTACATCCTCGCCCAGGTCATCGGCGGCCTCTTCGCAGGACTCACCATCTTCTACCTCGCGGGCACCTCGACGATCGTTGCCGATCGGGGCGCCGCCATGGAGTCGGTCTCCAACGGCTACGGCGACCACTCGCCTGGCGGGTTCAGCCTCACGGCCGCGCTCATCGTCGAGGCGCTCATCACGGGCGGTCTCGTGCTCGCGGTCCTCGGCGCCACCAAGCCCAGCGCCTCCAAGGCCGCGGCCCCGTTCGTCATCGGCTCCGCGCTCGCCTTCATGGTGGTGCTGGGAATCCCGTTCACGAACGCCGCGGTGAACCCCGCGCGCGCGACGTCGACGGCGCTGTTCGCCGGCGATTGGGCGTTCGCCCAGCTGTGGGTGTTCTGGGTGGCTCCCATCGTGGGCGCCGCGATCGTGGGCCTGCTGTGGCGCGCGTTCGCCCCGGTCGAGGAGATCGAGGTCGTCGAGACCATCGAGGTCATCGAGGCGTAACCCCGCACCCCCGCAACGCGACAGGGGCCCAACGCCACGGCGTCGGGCCCCTTTGCGCGCGGTCCCATGGGCCGTTCTGTCGCCGCACGCGTCCGCCACAACGGTTGAGACGCGCTTTCGCGGGCGTTCTGGCGCCAAACTCGCGCTCAACCGTTGTGACGGACCGCGCGGGCGAGGGGGCAGGTGCGCGGGCGCGGGGCAGCTTAGGTGAGCGGGGTTGTCATGCCCAGCAGCATGAGCGCCGCGCCGAGCACGCCGAGCACCGCGACATCCACGCCGCGAGAGCGCACCACGAAGGCCCGCACATCCGGCGTGACGAAGCGCGCCACGGCGCCGGCGATCGCGAAGGCGCCGAGCACCAGCACCGCCGCACGCGCGTTCACGAGCACGCCAAACAGCACGATGACCAGCCCGCCAGCGGGCGCGAGGATCGCGAGCCGAAGCGGCGTAACGGCAGGAGTCTTCGCCATGTCAGTGAAAGAAGTGCCTTGTACCCGTGTGGTAGAGCGTCACTCCGGCCGCGGCGGCGGCCTCGATGACCTCCGCGTCACGAACCGAACCGCCCGGCGAGACCACCGCGCGCACGCCCCCGTCGATGAGAACGTGCAGCCCGTCGGCGAACGGGAAGAACGCGTCCGACGCTGCCACGGCTCCGGCCGCCCTGTCACCCGCGCGCGAGACGGCGAGGCGGCACGAGTCCACCCTGTTGACCTGGCCCATGCCTATCCCCACAGCGGCGCCGTTCGCGGCGAGCAGGATGGCGTTCGACTTCGCGGAGCGGCACGCTTGCCACGCGAACGCGAGGTCCGCGAGCGTCGCCTCGTCGGCCGCGTCCCCCGCAACGAGTGACCACGTGGTTGGGTCATCGCCTGGGGCATCGATGCGATCGGCACTCTGCAGCAGGATGCCGCCGCTGATGTGCCTGACGTCCCCGCCACCGGTCCCGCCGGAAACCTCCAAGACCCGGAGGTTCTTCTTCGCGGCGAGGATCTCGAGCGCCTCAGGCTCGTACCCCGGCGCCACCACCACCTCGGTGAAGATCGGTGAGATGGAGCGTGCGGCGTCGGCCGTGATCACGCCGTTAGCAGCAATGACGCCGCCATACGCCGACACGGGATCGGTCGCGTGCGCCTTCTGATGCGCCTCGGCGATCGTCGCGCCCACCGCGATCCCGCACGGGTTCGCGTGCTTGATCACGGCGACGGCAGGCTCGGAGAAGTCGTGCGCAGCGCGCCACGCGGCGTCGGCGTCGACGTAGTTGTTATAGGACATCTCCTTGCCCTGCAGCTGCTTGGCTCCGGCGAGGCCGGGGGCTCCGTAGTCGTCCGTGTAGAGCGCCGCCCGCTGGTGCGGATTCTCGCCGTACCGAAGCGACGCAACGCGAGTGGCGCTGAAGCCCACCCAACCGGGGAAGTCTCCCACAGCGTCGGGCGCAACGACGTTCCCCATCCACGAGGCGACGGCGATGTCATAGGTGGCCGTGTGCCGGAAGGCGGCTGCCGCGAGCAGCTTGCGCTGCTCGAGAGTGAAGCCGCCCGACGCTACCGCGGCCAGGACGTCCCGGTACGCCTTAGGCGTTACCACGACGGCGACGCTCGGGTGGTTCTTCGCCGCCGCGCGCACCATCGACGGGCCGCCGATATCGATCTGCTCGACGACCTCGTCCTGCGTGGCGCCCGACATCACGGTGTCGACGAACGGATACAGGTTGACGACCACGAGGTCGAACGGCTCGATCTCGAGCTCCTCGAGCTGCGAGACGTGATCGGGGAGGCGACGGTCGGCCAGGATCCCCGCGTGGATGCGCGGGTGCAGGGTCTTGACCCTGCCATCGAGGCACTCGGGGAACTCGGTGACCTTCTCGACGGGAGTCACGGCGATCCCGGCGGCCAAGATGGTCGCGGCCGTTGAGCCCGTCGAGACGATCTCAACCCTGGCGTCGGCAAGGCCACGGGCCAAGTCCTCGAGGCCGGTCTTGTCGTACACCGAGACGAGGGCCCTGCGCACGGGGATCTGGTCGGTCATGCGGGCTCCTTGCCTATCCTGACGGCGCGGCCGTCCACGGTCCATCCCTCACGAGCCATGCGCCCAACGGTGTCGGCCACGAGCGCGCGCTCGACGAGCTTGATGCGCTCGTGCAGGGATTCCTCTGTGTCATTGTCCTCCACGGCGACCGCCGCCTGGGCGACGATCGGGCCCGTGTCGATCCCGGCGTCGACGATCATCACCGTGCAGCCGGTGACCTTGGCACCGCCGGCCAGCGCATCGCGTACTCCATGTGCGCCCGGGTAGGACGGCAGCAACGCCGGATGCGTGTTGATGATGCGACCGCCGAAGCGCACGAGGGAGGGCGCGCCGAGGATCTTCATGAAGCCCGCGAGCACAACGAGGTCGGGGTCGAAGCTCGCGACCGTGCGGGCGATCGCCTCGTCCCACACGGCGCGGTCGGGGAAGTCGCCGATGCGCACGGTAGCGGTGGGGATTCCGGCCGCGGCGGCGATGTCGAGCCCGGCCGCCCCTTCGCGATCCGAGATCACGGCCGCGATGCGGGCGCCGTATGCGGGGCTCTCCGCGGCGTCGAGAAGGGCCTTCATGGTCGAGCCAGCGCCGGAGATGAGGACGACGACGCGAGCTGGGGCCACGCGACGAGCCTAACGGTGCGCCGCAATTGCCACCTACCCTTGTCCCATGACGCCAACGTCCACGCCCGAACGGCCAACGCTTCCGCGGGAGCTTCGCCGCGATTCGCTGTGGACTTTCGCCCTGCTCGGCGTGAGCGCGCTGTTGTGGGCGACCGGGCTGCCCACACAGTTCCTCGTGCTCATCACGGGTCCCGCAGCGATGGCGTTCGCGATCTCGGCGCTGGTCAACTCGAGGGGAGTCGACGCCGTTGCGGGCATCCGCATCTGGCTGTGGATCGCCATCGGGATGGGCGGGATGATCCTCCTCGGAGGCCTGAGCCTTGTCATGTTCCGGGTGCCCCAGGAGCAGCTGCAGGCATGCCTCGATCGCGCCATCACCGACACTGCTCGGCGCGAGTGCGAGACGCAATACCAGAAGGACCTCGAGGACCTCATGGAGAAGTACTCGAACTACGGCAAGGTCACGACGGGATAGACACCGGCTCCGGGTCCGGGACCACCGACAGCAGCGGCCCCTGGCGTTTCCCGCGCGCGAGCTGGGCCAGCATCAGCAGCCCGTGGGCAATACCGAACCCCAGCGCGCTGAGCAGCGCGAAGAGCACGGCGACCGGAACCACCTCGACCCCAACGAACGCGAGGCGGCCAGGCCCTAGCGCCCCAGAGGCGACGGCGCCCGCCGTCGCGGCCAACAGTCCGGAGACCACAATCGCCACGCCGAGCGCGGGAAGCTCAGCTACGGACGTCGAGATGCGGCGCCGAAGCGCCAGTCGCATGAGCGCGGCGGCGGCCACAATGCCCACCGGGGCCCACATCAGCCACCCACCCGAGATCGTGGGGAGTGCCCCGAACAGCGGGAAGGCGGGCACCGCGTCGGCCGCAATGTCACCGGGCGAGTACACGCTCCCCTCGCCTACGGAGAAGCCGAGCCCGGTCATCCAGCCGAGCATCCACACCGAGAGGTTTGGCGCGTAGAGCGCCTGCCCGAAGGCCAGCGCCACGCCCCCAAGCGGGTCGATGCCAAGGGAAGCGGCGGCGTCGGCGATACGGCCCCGGCCCAGATAGGTGAAGGCGCCCCCAAGCAGTGCGGCGATGCCGAGCGTCAGCGCGAAGGTCGCCAGCCCCAGCCTCAAGCCTCTGCGCACATTGATGGGGATCCGCGGGACCCAGCCGAACTCCGCGCCGTGGGCGCGCCAGATGCCGGCGGCGACTGAGCCGCCCGCGACCACGGTGGAGACCGCGATCGCGTGCACGGTGTTGCGCGCGAAGTCGGGGTAGCCGCGCATCGCGGCGATCTCGGCGAGGGTCACCAGCCCCACGTAGGTGCCCGTCGCCACCGCCCAACTGGCCCAGCTCTTGGTGCAGAAGCGGCGAGCGATGGACGCGAGAATGGCGGCGATGAGGGCGGTAAGGCCGAGCGGCACCAGGGTGAAGGCGACGCCCTCGACGATGAACGGCACGCCGTGCGCGAGGAGCCACAGGCGCGCAGAGATCTTGGTGATCCCCATCCAGTCGATCGCCGCGGACCCGTTTGTCGTGGGCGCCGCTGCCGCGGCCGCGAACGCGGGCGTCATCACCACCAGCAGCCCGATCACCGCGGCCTGCACGCCCGTGAGCGCGCCGCCGAGCCAGCCGGGCGCGCCCGCGAGCGCGGCCTGGAGGCGCGTCTGTTGGGGCGTGGCGGTCACCCGCTCATACTCTCCCGAGCCCAGCCAGCGCCGCGGTAACGCCGCGCGCAAACCCCCGCCCCCGGGGGTTTAGGCAGCTCAGTCCTGAGTCCCGGGCCTAACTCCCGCGGTTTAGGCAGCTCAGTCCTGATCACGGCCAGTTGCGGGCTGTAGCCGCTGCGACCGGGCCAGCCCGCGCGTCGAGGGGTCGAGGGTGCGGAGCAGGACCCACGTGCCTAAACGACGGGATCCACGCCGCGGAAGCAGGACTGACGTGCCTAAACCCCTGGCGGGGGGCGGCGGATGGGCTTAGCCGTTCGCCGTGAGGATCTCCCGCATCAGGTTGGCGGTCTCGGAAGGGGTCTTGCCCACGCGAACGCCGGCGGCCTCGAGGGCCTCCTTCTTGGCCTGTGCAGTCCCAGACGATCCAGACACGATGGCCCCAGCGTGGCCCATCGTCTTGCCTTCCGGCGCCTCGAATCCGGCAACGTAGCCCACGACCGGCTTGGTGACATGGTCACGGATGTACGCAGCCGCGCGCTCCTCCGCGTCGCCGCCGATCTCGCCGATCATCACGATCGCAGCCGTGTCGGGGTCGTTCTCGAACGCCTCGAGGCAGTCGATGTGCGTGGTGCCGATGATGGGGTCGCCGCCGATGCCGACGCACGTGGAGAACCCGAGATCCCTGAGCTCGAACATCATCTGATAGGTCAGCGTTCCGGACTTGGACACCAGCCCGATGCGGCCCGCACCCGTGATGTTTGCAGGGGTGATGCCCACGTTGGACTGGCCGGGAGTGATGAGACCGGGGCAGTTGGGGCCGATCAGCCGCGTGCCGTGGGCGGTCGCGTACTCGAAGAACTCGGCGGTGTCCTTGACGGGCACACCCTCGGTGATGATTACCACGAGCGGCATGCCGGCGTCGACCGCCTCGATTACGGCGGCCTTGGTGAAGGCCGGCGGCACGAAGACCACGGAGACGTCCGCACCCGTGGCGGCGATG
The DNA here is from genome assembly GCA_024707205.1 of Demequina sp. Classification (NCBI taxonomy): domain Bacteria; kingdom Bacillati; phylum Actinomycetota; class Actinomycetes; order Micrococcales; family Demequinaceae; genus Demequina; species Demequina sp. The sequence goes on along the minus strand of JANQAD010000001.1, from coordinate 1,553,333 downwards.
GCCTCGGCCACCGTGCCGTACACGGGGATCGTGACATCCCCAGGGAAGTCAACCTGCTCCCCCGCCTTGCGCGGGTTCACGCCACCGACGATCGCGGTGCCGGAGGCGAGCATGCGCGTGGTGTGCTTCATGCCCTCGGAGCCGGTCATGCCCTGAACGATGACCTTGGACTGTGCAGTCAGAAAGATTGCCATGGGTACAGACTCCTTACGCTGCCGCGGCGGCGAGCTCTGCGGCCTTGGCCGCGGCGCCGTCCATGGTGTCGACGATGGTCACGAGGGGGTGGTTGGCGGCCGCGAGGATCGCGCGGCCCTCGTCCACGGCGTTGCCGTCAAGCCGGACCACCAGGGGCTTCGACGCCTCGTCGCCCAGAGTCTCGAGCGCCCCGACGATGCCGTTGGCCACCTCGATGCAGCTGGTGATGCCGCCGAAGACGTTGACGAACACGCTCTTGACCTGAGGGTCATTGAGGATCACGTCGAGGCCGTTCGCCATGACCTCCGCCGACGCCCCGCCGCCGATGTCGAGGAAGTTCGCAGGCTTCTGCCCGCCGAACTCCTGCCCCGCGTAGGCGACGACATCCAGCGTGGACATGACGAGCCCCGCGCCGTTGCCGATGATCCCAACGGAGCCATCCAACTTCACGTAGTTGAGGTCGAGCGCCTTGGCCTTCGCCTCGAGCGGGTCCGCAGCTGCCGTGTCTTCCAGTGAGGCGTGGTCAGGGTGCCGGAAGTCGGCGTTCGCATCCAGCGTCACCTTGCCGTCGAGCGCGATGATCTCGCCGCTCTCCACTCGCACCAGTGGGTTCACCTCGACGAGCGTCGCATCCTCGTCGCGGTACACCGCCCACAGCTTCTGGATTACGTCGGCGACGGGACCTGCAAGTTCCGCAGAGAACCCGGCGGCGGCCACAATCTCGGCCGCCTTAGCCGCGTCAATGCCAACGAGAGGGTCCACGGCCACCCTGGCCAGAGCGTCGGGCCGCTCAACGGCGAGCTGCTCGATCTCCATGCCGCCTTCAACCGAGCACATGGCCAGGTAGCGCCGCTCTGCGCGGTCAAGGAGAACAGAGAAGTAGAACTCCTCGGCGATCGCAGCGCCCGCGGCAACCATCACGCGGTGCACGGTGTGGCCCTTGATGTCCATTCCCAGGATCGCGGCGGCGGCCGCCTCGGCCTCTTCGGGGCTGCGAGCCACCTTCACGCCGCCGGCCTTGCCGCGGCCTCCCACCTTGACCTGCGCCTTGACGACGGTCACGCCGCCAAGAGTCTCTGCCGCGGCTCGTGCCTCGGCGGGGGTGGTGGCGACGATGCCCGGCAGCACGGGTACACCGTGCTTCTCGAACAGATCGCGCGCTTGGTACTCGAAGAGGTCCATCCTCAGTCCTTTGCGGTGGGGGCTGCGCTTCTATGCGCCAGGGACAAGACTAGCTGCGGCCCGACGCTGTGCTTGCCCAGTTGCGCGGGTTCGCCGTGGTAGAAAACGGGCATGAGCACACCCCCGGCCGGCTGGTACCCCGACCCGGGCATGGCGCAGACCCAGCGCTACTGGGACGGCGCCGCGTGGACGGCGCACATCGCGCCGCTGGCGCCCAGCGCTCCGCCGCAGATGGTTGCGCCAGCCTCGGACCATGGGCCGCAGACTCCGGAGCACTGGCTCTTGCCCGTTGGCCGGTCCGGCGCGGCCATCGCCGCCGGGTACGTGGGGATCGCGGCGCTCGTGATGTCGTTCCTTGGCTGGGCAGGGATCATCGTTGGCGCCGTTGCGCTTGGCCTAGGCGTCTGGGCGCTGATGCTCTCGCGGAGGGGCAAGCACGGGGCCGGGCGCGCGATCTTCGCGATCATCGCCGGCGCAATCGGAATCGTTGCTGGCGCGCTGACGATCCATCTGTACTGAGGCCGACGATGCTCCCCGACCTGCGTAGGCCCTACTAGCCGCGCGTGTTTGCCCCGCGCTACACCACGCCGAACTTGCTTGCCGTCTCCTTGATGGAGCGTGCCGATGCCGCAAGCGCGGCCTGCTCTCCCGGTGAGGAGTCGCACGTCAACCTGCTGCACGATGCCCCCACGGCCAAGGATCGCGGGAAGGGACATACAGACCTCGCCGACGCCGGGGAACTCGGTGAGGGTCGAGACGGGAAGCACCCGGTGCTGGTCGCCGAGCACTGCCTCCACGATGCGGGCGCCGGCGGCGCCGATCGCGTAGTTAGTTGCCCCTTTACCAGCGATGATGGTGTACGCGGACTGGACCACGTCGTTGTGGATACGATGGCGAACCTCGTCCGTCATCACCACCACGCCGTTCTCGTCCACCCACTCGAGCAGCGGCACGCCGCCGATCGAGGCGGAGGACCACAGCGCCACCTCGCTGTCGCCGTGCTCGCCCGCGATGTACGCATGGACGTTGCCCACGGCCACGTTGACCTCGCGCGCGATCTCGTGGCGAAGCCGCGACGAATCGAGCACGGTCCCCGAGCCGAACATGCGGGCGGGGTCCGCGGCGGACATCTTGATTGCGGCGTAGGTGACCACGTCAACGGGGTTGGTCACGAGGATGAAGATGGCGTTCGGGGCCGCCTCGAGCAGCGGCGGCATGACCTTCTCCATGAGGGAGATCGTGGCGCCCGCGAGGTCCATGCGCGTCTGGCCCGGCTGCTGCTTGGCCCCCGCGGTGACGACCACCACGTCGGAGTTCTCCACGACCTCGACCTTGTCCGAGCCGATGACCCTGGCCTCAGGCATGAACTGGATGCCCTGCTGCAGGTCCAGCGCCTCCGCCTCGACCTTCGCGGTGTTGATGTCGTACAGCGCCACGGTGCGCGCGAAGCCACGCATGAGGCCCGCATACGCGAGGGTCGAACCCACGGCTCCCGCGCCAACGATCGACACCTTCGAGGTCTTGGTCTCCATGCGCGCCAGCCCTAGCGGGGCCCTACAGCTTCTCCACCGGGTTGAACCTGAGAAGCAGCCGCTTCACGCCCTCCGCGCCAAAGTCCACCTTCGCGGCCGCGCTCGCCCCGCCGCCCTCGAGCGCGACCACCTTGCCGAGCCCGAACTTGTCGTGGGTGACCCGGTCGCCAACCTCAAGCCCAAGGTCCGACGCTGCCCCGCCACCGCTTCCCGGTGGGCTTGGGGGTACTTTGCGCGAGCTCACCGAGCCGGCCCGACCGTAGACGTTGCCGTCGTCGCGGTCCTGGTTGACGCCGTAGCCCATCGACGTCCAGGCTCCCGAGCGGGACGAGCCCCTGTCCGAGCGAGCACGCAGCGTCGCCATGGAGGTCTGCGACCGCGACCACTCGACGAGGTCCGCGGGCACCTCCTCGGTGAAGCGCGACGGTGGGAAGTACTGCGGAGCGCCAAAGCTCGCGCGCAGCTCGGCCCGGGTGAGGAACAGCCGCTGGCGCGCGCGCGTGAGGCCAACGTAGGCGAGCCTGCGCTCCTCCTCCATGTCCTTGGTGCTCCCGGACTCGATCGAGCGCACGTGAGGGAAAGTGCCGTCTTCGAGTCCCGTGAGGAACACCACCGGGAACTCGAGGCCCTTGGCGGTGTGCAGCGTCATGAGGGTGACCACGCCCCCGCCCGCCTCGGCGTCGGGGATCTGGTCGGCGTCGGCGACCAGGGCCACCTTCTCGAGGAAGTCGGCGAGGGTGCCCTCCGGGTTCTCCTCGCTGAACTCGCGGCCTACAGCAACGAGCTCCATGATGTTCTCGATCCGGCTCGCGTCCTGAGGGTCTTCGGAAGCGCGCAACGCGGACAGCAGGCCGGAGCGGTCCGCGATCGCGTCGAGCACACCCGCGGGGCCGTTGTCGGCCGCGAGAGAGCGCAGGTCGTCCATGAGCGCGACGAAGGCGTCGATCGCGGACACCGAACGCGAAGCTATCCCGGCCTCCGAGGCGAAACGCAACGCCCTGCCGAAACTCAGCCCAGCGTCGGGCCTTGAGCGCCGCAGGCCGATCCACACCCTCGATGGCCACGTCACCGATGCCGCGCTTGGGGACGGTGATGGCGCGGCGCGTGGCGATGTCGTCGTCCTCGTTAACCACGGCCGCGAGGTACGCGAGCATGTCCTTGATCTCTTTGCGCTCGTAGAAGCGAGTGCCGCCAACGAGCTTGTAGGGAATCTCGGCGCGGATGAAGCGCTCCTCGATGGAGCGGGACTGGGCGTTGGCGCGGTACATGATCGCGACGTCGGACCAAGCGAACTCGCCGGAGCCGACCAGGGCGCGGATCTGGTCGGCGATGAAGCGCGCCTCATCCTGCTCGGTGTCCGCGACGTAGCCGGTGATGCGCTCGCCGGCCCCGGAGTCGGTCCACAGGTTCTTGGGGCGGCGGTCGGCGTTGTTCGCGATGACCGCGTTCGCCGCGCTCAGGATGGTCTGCGTGGAGCGGTAGTTCTGCTCAAGATGGATGACCTCGGCGTCCGGATAGTCCTTCTCGAACTCGTTGATGTTGCGGATGGACGCGCCGCGGAAGGCGTAGATGGACTGGTCCGCGTCGCCGACCACCGTGAGCTCCGCTTGAGGCAGCGCGGGATCGTCTGCAGGGCCAACCAGTTCGCGAACCAGGACGTATTGCGCGTGGTTCGTGTCCTGGTACTCGTCCACGAGGATGTGGCGGAAGCGTGTGCGGTACTCGTGTGCGATCCCGTCCTTCTCCTGAAGCAGGCGCACGGTCTTGACGATGATGTCGTCGAAATCCACTGCGTTCGCGGCCTCGAGCCGACGCTGGTACTCCGGGTACGCGATCGCGGCGGCGTGGTCGATGCTGTGGCGGCTCACCGTGTCGGCGGCCGCGAGCGCGACCTCCGGCGAGATGAGCTCGTCCTTGAAGCGCCCAATACGTCCCAGGATGGACTTGGGCGTGAACTTCTTGGGGTCCAGGTCGAGCTCGCGCATGACGAGCTTCATGAGATTGACCGAGTCCGCGGTGTCGTAGATCGAGAACGAGCTGGTCAGCCCCGCGGCCTCGTGCTCCTTGCGCAGGATCCGCACGCACGCACTGTGGAACGTGGCCACCCACATGAAGCGCGCCTCGCCGCCGACGAGCGCCTGGACGCGCTCGCGCATCTCGCCGGCGGCCTTGTTCGTGAACGTGATCGCGAGGATCTCGTGGGGCCGCGCGCGGCCGGACTCGAGCAGATGCGCGATCCGGTGCGTGAGCACGCGGGTCTTCCCGGACCCGGCGCCGGCCATGATCAGCAGCGGGCTCCCCGAGTGCAGCACGGCCTGCGCCTGCTGTGGGTTGAGGCCCGCGATGAGGGGAGATTCGTCGACCGAGAAGAGGGCATCCATGACCCGATGAAGTCTAGGTCCTGCCTCCCACAGGCCCGACGCTGTTGTTAGTACGGCGCTGTTGCCGGCTTGGGCGGCCTCAGCTGGCGAGGGCGACCGTTCCGCAGTGCTCGAAGTGCCGCAGAGCTCGCTCAGCGGCGGCGCGCACCTCGGCGTCGTCGTCGTACTTCGCAAGTCCGAGCATGGCGCGCCACGCCTCGCGGTCGGCGGGAGCCTGGCCCGCGGTGGCCAGGATCGAGAAGCACGTGGCCGCGGCGGCGCGAATAGACGGACGCGGGTCGCGCGCTAGGCCGATCAGCTGCGGGGCGAGGGCGGCGAGGGCGCCGATGCGCTCCGCGCGGATCGCCTCGCGGATGCGCAGCGCGCCGCTCTCCGTGGGCGGCTCGTACTGATGCTGGCCATTCCAGAAGGCGATCGCGCGCAACGGGTCTGCCTCGTCGCGACGGTAGGCGCTTGGCAGATAGGCGACATCCACGTGTCGCACAGCACTTTGCGTGCTCACAGTGTGAGATACGTCACTCGGCATGGCCACAGATTACTCAGCTCGCGCGCTTGCGCAACCCCAGCGTCGGGCAGCGATAGCCTGAGCCACGTGACCAAACCCAAGGTCAAGGAACTGCCCGCGGGCGAGCATCGCTGGCCCGCCGTCATCGCCGTGGTCGCGGCCGCGACTCTTTACGCGATGCTGCCCAACCTGCTGCACCCGGTGCTGCACTGGGGCATCGTGGCGGTGACGATAGGCCTGCTCATCCCGCTCATCGCGCTGAACCCGGTGAGGTTCAAGAACGAGTCGGGACCGGCACGCGTCCTGTCGATCATCCAGGCGCTGGTGCTGTTCGTGGCGAATCAGGTGGCGGTGGTGACACTCGTGATCGCGCTCGTGGAGCCCGATCCCGATTCCGGGCCGCGCCTGCTCCTCACCGCAGCGCAAGTGTGGCTCACCAACGTGATCGCGGTGGCTCTGGTGCTGTGGGAGATGGACCGCGGCGGACCCTTCAAGCGCTGGTCCAATCCCCGCAGCGCCGTGCCCGCCGCCGATCTTCGCTTCAGCCAGGACGAGGACAAGGACACCGACCCCGAGGTGAAGAAGGCCTCCGCTTTCAGCCCTGATGACTGGCGGCCGCAGTTCTTCGACTACCTGTACTCGTCGCTGTCGAACGCGATGGCGTTCTCCGCGTCCGACTCTATGCCGCTGTCCATCCGTGCCAAGGCGATCATGGGGCTTGAGGCGCTCTCTGGCTTCGTGATCCTTGCGCTTGTGATCGCGCGCGCCGTGTCGCTGCTGGGCTGACGCGCCGCCCCGCGCACCGCTCCCCGCGGTTTAGGCAACCCACGCATACCTTGGGAACCAAAGTCGCGCGGTTTAGGCAGGTCACGCATACCTTGGGAGTTTGGCGAGTCACAACAAGCTGTCGCCGGGCGCGCGGTGGTGCTGGCGAGTCACGACCGCAAGGTATGCGTAACGTGCCTAGGCGAGCCCCAAAGTCGGCCTGAGGTATGCGTAGTCTGCCTAAACCGCGTTGGGGGATGGCCCCAGGACTCGCCCTACGCGATCCCGCGCCTTGCCGCCCAGTGCGCGAGCTCGTGCCGGTTCGACAGCTGCAGCTTGTGCAGCACCTTCCCCACGTGGGTCTCCACGGTCTTGACGGAGATGAAGAGCTTCGCCCCCACCTCCTTGTACGTGTATCCGCGCGCGATCAGCCGCATGACCTCCTGCTCACGCTCGGTGAGCTTGTCGAGGTCCTCGTCCGCGGCCGCGACCTCGCCGCCGGCCGCGTTGAAGGCGTCAAGAACGAACCCGGCCAGTCGCGGCGAGAACACCGCGTCTCCCGTGGCTACGCGCCGCACCGCGTCGCTCAGGTCGGGCCCGGAGATGGACTTGGTGACGTAGCCGCGAGCGCCGGCGCGCACCACGGCGACCACGTCCTCCGCGGCATCGGACACGGACAGGGCCAGCACGCGCGGCGCGCCAGCGCCACCCAGTACCTCGGCCAGCACATCGAGCGCCCCGCCGCCGGTTCCCCCTGGCAGATGCACATCGAGAATGACGACCTCGGGGCGGGTCACCCGCACGGCCTCGATCGCGCCCTCGACGTCGCGGGCCTCGCCCACCACCTCGATATCGGCATCCAAAGACTCGCGCACCCCGACGCGGATCACGTCGTGGTCGTCGACCACCACTACTCGCACGGTCACTTCTGCTCCTCTCGCGGGACGGAGATGGTCACTTCGGTCGGCTCCCCTGGCGCGGACTTCACCGACGCGTCGCCGCCTGCCCTCCGGACGCGCCCAACGATCGAGTTGCGAATCCCCAGGCGGTCCTCGGAAACGGCTTCGGGGTCAAAGCCGGGGCCCGCGTCGCGCACGAACACCTCGTAGCCTCCCGGCGTCACCTCGGCATACACGGAGATGGGCCCGACGCCGTGGCGGGCCGCGTTTGTCGCCGCCTCTCTCGCGGCGCTCACCGCAGCGGCGAGGGCGGGCGTGGTGGGCACGTCGCCCACGGTAACGACCTCGATGGCAGTCCCGAGTGCGTCCTCGACCTCGTTGATCGCGGCGGTGAGGGCGGCAGCTACCGAATCCGACGGGGAGCGTCGCTCCTGGTAGAGATACGCGCGCAGGTCGCGCTCCTGGGCGCGAGCCAGTCGGGCGACCGTCTCCGGCTCGGTCGCGTGCGCGCGGATGAGCGTGAGCGTCTGCAGCACGGAGTCGTGCAGGTGGGCGGCGATCTCCGCGCGCTCGAACTCGCGAACCCGCCTCTCGCGCTCCACGGTGACCTGGCGGATGAGCCGCAGCCACCACGGGGCGAGCAGGAGGGCGGTCGCGATCATGGCCACCCCAACAACCACCCAGGTCCGCACCAAAGGAGACGTCGTGAACGGGCTGATGGCGAACAGCCACACGGCGAACGCCGCGGCCACCCAGCCGATGACGATCCGCAGCCACGCGTCGCGCGAGACAAGCGAGACCACGTCGGGCCGTCGCGCGTCAGCGGCGACCACCGCGTCGAGCGGGCTCCACACGAGCACCACGGCCGCCGAGTAGATGATGAGCGGGATCAACCACGGGGGTACGGCCAGGTCGTCGCCCTGGCCCAGCGCCAGCACCACGGCCGTCCCCAGCATCGCCAACCCCACCAGCGCGCGCCACCAGAGCCTGGGCGCCGACGGGCGCTCAAGCGGGCGCGCAACGCGAGTGGCGCGCGGAGCTCTGGGGGTTGCCGTCACGCGCCAATCGTCACACACGTCAGGGCGCCAGGGCCCGGACGCAAGGGTTCATTCAGGGTCCGAATCAGGGGCTTACCTCATGGCGGGCGCCAAGCCGCGGCACGCACACTTGCAGCGAGGCAAGAGAAAAGGAGCCACTCGTGTCAACGGAACCCCCCAAGAGGCGGCGTTCTTCTCGACCATCCGGTCGTGGGGAATCGTTCGCTCGGACAGCCGAGTGATGGGCGGCGTGCTCGCCGGCGTCGGCAACCGCATCGGGATGGCCCCGGCCCCCACACGGCTCATCTTCGTGCTCATCGGCATCTTCACCGGCGGCCTCGTGCTGCTCGCGTATGCGGCGGGGTGGGCCCTCCTGCCAGACACTGAGGGCCGCATCGTCATCCAGGACTTCGGCCGCGGCCGCCCCAACGTGGGCTCGCTTGTCGTGATCGGCATCCTCACGGTGTTCGGCCTCATCTTCCTCGATCGCAATGCGGTCTCGGGTGGCTGGGGCTGGCTATCGAACATGCCCGCCATGGGAAACGCGGGATACGGCTTCCCAGGTCTTGGCAGGGTGTTCCTCATCCTGATCCCGCTCGCCATTGTGGCCGGCCTGGTGTGGCTCATCATCTGGGCCGTCAACTCCTCGAAGAGCGCCAATCCCGCACAGGGCTTCGCGCGCCTCCCGGACGGCACGATCCCCGCGCCACCTGCGGCCGACGTAGCCCCCGACGCGGCCGCCGAGCCCGCCGCCGAGCCAGCACAGTCCCCAGCGCCCGCCACGGTGCCCGACGCTCCGGTCACCTATGCCGCCATGCCCGCCATGGCGTCGGGCCAGTTTGTGCCGCCGAGCGCTCCCGTCTACACCGCGCCACCCCGTCAGCCACGCCCGCACGTGCCCGGCCCCGGCAAGCTCGGCTATCTCCTTGCGCTGGCGCTGTTCCCGATCTCCGCGGCGATCACGCTCTACCTGTGGAGCACCGACCGACTCGCGGTGTTCCCCGTGGTGGCCGGCGGCGTCATCTACGTTGCGGGGCTCGGACTGATCCTTGTCATCACGGCGCTCCGGGGCCGCAAGCTCGGCTTTCTCGGCTTCGTATCCGTGCTCGCCCTGATCCCGGTGGGCGTGGCGATCGGCATGGCTCCCCAGTTGCGCGAGCACTACGCCGATGGGGACTGGCGGATCTGGTGGCAGGACTCGTACCACGACGTCACAGTCGGCGAGCCAGAGCCCGTCTACACCCCTCCGCCCGCCTTCGACCCTTCCGCCGCGTTCCTTGCGTACGAGACGGTGGCGATCAGCGGCTCGTGCTATCAGACCGAGGACCTTGCCACGCCGGACACCGAGGGCACGGTGCGACTCTCGAGCGTGCCCGCGGACCAGACCATCACGGTCACCTCCCAGAACACGCGCCTCGTCATCCCGGAGGGCACCAGTCTCCGGGTCGTCGTCGTGGACCACACGAGCGATGACGAGAACGGGTGGGCGACCGGCGCTTCCATCTTCTGGCCGGACCGAGACGTGAACTGCGACACCAACTACGGGGCCACCGATGCGGTGGTGCTGACGAACTCCGACAAGCCGGTGCTCACCGTGCGGCTCGACGACAACCAGGGCGCGGGCAACATGAGCCTGTGGATCGAGGAGGACTGATCATGAAGGAGCTTCGACTCTCCCCCATGCAGCGGGTCACGGGCGCCCTCTGGGGGCTCATTGTCACCGGCGCCGCCGTCGCGGCGATGTACGCGCTCAGCGGTACCGAGGTCAATCTCACCAACGTCGTGATCGTGGGTCTGTTCGTGCTCGGCGGCTGGCTCGTGGTGTCCGCTCTCGCGTCGGTGAGGCCGCGCAAGGTGCACAGCCAGCCCGACGCCGTAGTCATGAACGACGCCGTAGTTATGAACGACGCTGTGGTTACGGAAGAGCCCCAACTCGCCGAAGCGTCGGGCACCGAAGACAGCTAGGGGGCGGCGCTGAGCTCGCCGCCTACTCCCACTCGATGGTGCCCGGGGGCTTCGACGTGACGTCGAGAACCACGCGGTTGACCTCGCGCACCTCATTGGTGATGCGGGTGGAGATGCGCTCGAGCACGTCGTAGGGCACGCGCGTCCAGTCGGCGGTCATGGCGTCCTCTGACGACACGGGGCGCAGCACCACCGGGTGGCCGTAGGTGCGGCCGTCCCCCTGGACGCCAACGGAGCGGACGTCCGCGAGCAGCACCACGGGGCACTGCCAGATGTCGCGGTCGAGCCCGGCGGCGCTGAGTTCGGCGCGCGCGATGGCGTCGGCCGCGCGCAGCACCTCGAGCCGGTCGTGAGTGACCTCGCCGATGATGCGAATGCCGAGGCCAGGTCCGGGGAACGGCTGGCGCCAGACGATCTCCTCCGGCAGCCCAAGCTCAAGCCCCACGGCCCGCACCTCGTCCTTGAACAGCGCGCGCAGGGGCTCCACCAGGTCGAACTTGAGATCGTCCGGAAGGCCGCCGACGTTGTGGTGGCTCTTGATGGTCGCGGCACCTTCGCCGCCTCCGGACTCCACGACGTCGGGGTAGAGCGTTCCCTGCACGAGGAAGCGCACCTCCTCGCCCAGTGCCGCGTTGTACACAAGCTTGCTCGCCTGTTCCTCGAACGCGCGGATGAACTCGCGGCCGATGATCTTGCGCTTGGTCTCTGGATCGGTCACGCCAGCGAGCGCGTCAAGGAACCGTGCCTTCTCGTCTGCGACAACGAGGTTCACGCCCGTGGACGCTACGAAGTCGCGCTCCACCTGCTCAGCCTCGCCTGCCCGCAGCAGGCCGTGGTCAACGAAGATGCACGTGAGCTGGTCGCCAACGGTGCGGTGCACGAGCGCGGCGGCCACGGCAGAATCCACTCCCCCAGACAGCCCGCAGATGACGCGCGCGGATCCAACCTGCTCGCGGATGCGTGCGACCTGCTCGTCGATCACGCCCGCGCTGGTCCAGTCGGGCGAAATGCCTGCTATCCGGTACAGGAAGTTCTCGATGGCGGCCTGGCCGAGCGGAGAGTGCTTGACCTCGGGATGCCACTGCACCCCGCTCATGCGCCGCGCGACGTCCTCGAATGCGGCAACGGGGGCGCCCTCGGTGGTCGCGAGCACCGTGAAGCCCTCAGGCGCGGCCTGCACCGAGTCGCCGTGGCTCATCCAGACCTGCTGCTCGCTTGGGCTGCCCGCCAAAGCCGTCCCAGCGTCGGACACCTGCACCTGGGTGCGCCCGTACTCACGCAACCCGGTCCGCGCGACCGTGCCGCCGAGCGCCTGCGCCATGGCCTGGAAGCCGTAGCAGATGCCCATGACCGGCACCCCGGACTCAAACAGCGCGGGATCGATGACGGGGGCTCCCGGCTCGTACACGGAGGAGGGGCCGCCGGAGAGAATCACGGCGGCCGGGTTCTTCTCGAGCATCGCCGCGGCGCTCATGGAGTGGGGCACGATCTCCGAATAGACGTGCGCCTCGCGCACGCGGCGCGCGATGAGCTGGGCGTACTGCGCCCCGCAGTCGACAACAAGGACGGGACGGTGGGCTGTGCTCACGCGTCTAGGGTACCGGCGCGCGCCGCCTTGACCTCCAGCGCGATGCGGTGCTCGAGGATGAAGGAGAGGAACGGCACGATGCCGCCGAGGCCCATGACTACGAGGCGCCCCAGCCCCCAGTGCATGAGCAGCCAGAGGTGGATCGTCGTGATCAGGTAGATGACGTAGATCCAGCCGTGGACCATCGCGATATAGCCGGTGATCGTCACGACCGTGGGGTTGTCGATCCTCAACACGTACTTGAGGATCACCCCCGTGAACACCAGCAGCAGGAACGTTCCGGTGATGACGGCCATGACGCGGTACCGCGTCAGGGCGCCGCTCACTCGCGGGTCAAGGGCAGCGTCGGTCACGCGTGGCTCTCCTCGTGGCTTGGGGTCTCGCGGCCATTGTCCCGCAGCCAGCGGATCGCGACGAACACGGCGAAGGCGCCGAACAGCCACCACTCGAGTGCGTACAGAATCGAGCGGAGGTTGACGTGCTCCTCGGGCGGCGGGGGTGGCAGCGGCTCCCAACTCTCGCTGCCATCAAAGGAGGAGAACACGGCCGAGTACAGCGGCGGCGGCCAGGTCTGCGCGAGCTCGCTCGGCGAGATGGTGTCGTTCCACACGGTCCCCGGAATCGCCTCGCCTTCGCTGCCCGACGCTGGGGTCGCCTCCTCCGGCGCCCTCAGGTAGCCCTCGAGGGTGACGTGGGCGGGATCGTCATCGGGGCCTTGCGGCGAATCCGCGGGGCGCCACCCGACGATCACCGCGATCGTCGCCGTCGAGCCCGTACCCGTGGCGTCCGCGTCGACCGTGAAGGCGCGCACCAAGAGCACGGCATCCTGGCCCTCGACCTCGCGGCCGGAGACCAGTACGGCGTCTTCGTCCGCCCAGGTTCCGGAAACGCTCACCTGACGCCCGATGGCCGTGCCTGCCTGACTCGCGGGCTTGAGCACTTCAGCGATCGGCACGCTCGGTTCCGGTGCTACGGTGACGGCCTTCTGCTGCGCCCTGTTCCACTGCCACAGGCCGAGCGCACCACACACGACGACGGCGAGGAGCGCCACGAGGGCCACGCCGACGCGTGAGCCGACGGATGCCTTCATGAACGCCGCCGCCTCGGGGGCGGCGGGGCGCCGGGCGCGGGTGGTGGACCGGGGACTACGTGGACCGCGTTCCGGCCCGCCGCTTTCGCCTCGTAAAGCGCGGCGTCTGCGCGTTGCAGGGCGCGCGCTGCGGTGCCGTCCGGCTGAGCGTCCGTAAGGCCAACGGAGACCGTGATCGAGTGCGAGTGGCCGGTGCACGGCACCGGCTCAGCGATCCGGGCGCGCAGCCGCTCCACCACCTCGGTGGCGTCCGCAAGCGTGGACTGCTCCATGACGACGATGAACTCCTCGCCTCCCCAGCGCCCCACAGTGTCCACGGATCGCACGGAGTCGCGGAGCCTGTGCCCAACCGCGGCGAGCACCCTGTCCCCGCACTCGTGGCCGTAGGTGTCGTTGAGGCGCTTGAAGTGGTCGAGGTCCGCGATCGCGACGATGTACGGCGCGGTGGAGCTGAGCTTCTCGAGGCGCTTCACCACCGGCCGGCGGTTGGACAGACCCGTGAGCTCGTCCGTGTTGGCCAGGAACTCCGCGCGTGCTGCGGCGCCGTCAGCCTGAGCGCGAGCGCGAGCCGCTCCGGCGTGGCCGGCAGCCGCAAGGAGGTACACGAGCAGGAGCGCGACGCTGGCGTTGATGGAGAACATGACGCCCTTGGCCTTCGCGGAGAAGCTCTCGACCAGCCCCCTTCTCCGGCACGATGAGCTGGCAGTAGAAGAACGCGCCGATCGCCACCGCGACGTACGCCGCCCGCAGCATCTGTTGACGGTCGGTGAAGAGCATGAAGACCAGCTGGCCTCCGGCGATGAGGTACAGCTGGAAGCCCGCGATCCAACCAACGTACGTGGTGGTGAACGCGACCTGCGCTGTGCCCACCGAGACCGCGATGACCGCCGCGGTGAGCTGGTGGCCCCTAGTGACGAACCCCAGACCGACCCCGAAAAGGATGACCGATACCGTTCCGGAGATGATGTTCGCCGCGAACGCCGACGCGTCGTACATGGCGAAGAAGATGGTGTACGCGCCGGTCAATACCAGGGAGAACGCGAGAAATGCCTTTGTCGCACTCGCGGCCCGACCAACGGAGCCCGTCTGACCGCCTGTGGGTCGCTCCAGGTAGGTGGCCAGGATGCCGCCGACCCCCGAACGTTGCGAGGGCGCGGTTGGCCTCTCGGTCACCCAGCACCTCCCTCGCGCGTCAGCGTTCTTAAGCCTACGCCGCGGCCCGATTGTCAGTCGCGGACGGCGTCTTCCAGTCCGGCACCTAGAACGATGTTGCGCCCGGCCGCCTTCGCCTCGTAAAGCTTGGCGTCTGCAAGGCGCAGCAGCTCCTCCTTCGGAGCCAGCTGCCTGCCGTGCGCCACCCCTGCCGAGATGGTGACCGGCTGGGCGATACCGTCCACCGCATACTCGTCCTCAATCTCGGCCCGCATGTGCTCCAGAACGGCGAGGGCGTGATTCAGCGACACCTGCGGCAGGACGATGAGGAACTCCTCTCCACCCCACCGCGCAACGGTGCCCGCGTCGCCGATCGACCTCGCAATTGACCGCGCGACGTTGGAGAGCACAACGTCGCCAGCGCCATGGCCGAGCGCGTCGTTGATCCGCTTAAAGCGGTCGAGGTCAACGAGCGCGAGCGCGTATTGACCCTGTCGCGCGGCCGACGCTATGACCGGGGCGATCCCGCGGCGGTTGAGGGATTCGGTGAGGGAGTCCGTCTGAGCCGCGGCGCGCGCCTCGGTCAGCAGCAGCTCGTTGCGGTTGCGTTCGCGCTGGTAGAAGAAGCTGTTGAACGCCGCGATCGTGTACAGCAGCCCAAGGGTGGACACCACGTTGCAGATGGCGAGCGCGTGGATCGTGCCACTGGAGATCTCGAAGTTCGGAACCTCGAACGCCGGGAACAGATACACGGAGAAGAGCACCGCCGCACCAAGCAGGCCGATGCCAAGCCGCATGCCCCAGCGTCTGGCGGGAAAGAGCGCAAAGCTCAGCGCGGGCATAGCGAGAAGGTGCAGCTGGAAGGCGGCCGGCCGCGAGTAGACGTCCGTGAGGTAGGTGTACTGCATGAGCGGCGCGAGCAGCGCGAGCACGCTCCCCAACAACGGCATGCGGAGCTTGTTGAGCCACAGCCCGGCGGCCCACGTGATGAGCATGACGGCGTGGGTCGCGACGGGGGCCGGCGTGGGGCCGCCGATGACCGCGAGCACCACCAGCCAGGGCAGGTTCGCCGCGATCGCGAGCACGTAGAACCGGTTCGCCGACGCGATGGCGCGGGCGTCGTCTGCCCGTGCCGCGTCCGTCCCTAGGCGCGCGAGCGTTAGCCATGTGGCGTGAAACCACGCCCGCGCCCGCTTCACCATGCCGCCTGTCCCCACCGGTAGCCCATCGCGCTTTCCCTCGTAGCGCCCGCCAGCAGTCTAGGGGTGACCGCTTGAGCCGGGAATGGACTGTGGAACAGTGCACACGACGCCTCGGTGACGCGGCCCGACGCTTCAGGGACCTTTGGCGGCAACCTCGCCTGAGGTTCGTGGAATGCTTGGGGCGTGGCGCGGAGCATCTATATCACCTCCACCGAGGGAGATTCGGGCAAGTCGACGGTCGCGCTCGGCATCACCGCTGCTCTTGGGCGGTCGGTTGGCCGGGTGGGTATCTTCCGGCCGGTTGCTCGCGTCGCTGACGGCTCCGACTATGTGGTGCAGCTGCTCTTGGCCCACGACGGGATCGACCTCACGTACGAGGAATGCGTCGGCGTCACCTACGACGACGTGCACAACGACGCCGAGGCCGCTCTCGCGACGATCGTCTCGAGGTATCACGACGTGGCGCGGCGCTCGGACGCCGTGGTGATCGTCGGCACCGACTACACGGACGTCTCCGGCGCCGCCGAATTCGAGTTCAACGCCCGCATCGCCGCCAACCTCGGCGCGCCGGTCGCGCTCGTGGTCCACGGCATCGATCGCAGCCCAGCGGACATCGCCCAGGTCGCGGAGCAGGCGCGCAGTGAGCTCGAGGCCAACCACGCGCATGTCGCCGCGATCTTCGCGAACCGCTGCGAGCCGGCGCAGCTCGACGCGATCCTCGCTGCGCTTCCCGCCGACGTCCGCATGGGCGCGATCCCTGAGGATCCCATCCTCGTGGCGCCGCTGCTGAGCGAGCTCGCCGCGGCCACGGGGGCCCAGTTCATCTCCGGCGATCCCGACCTCATGAGCCGGGAGGCGCGCTCTATCCTCATCGGCGCTATGACGACGGAGCACCTCCTTGACCGGCTCGAGGAGGGCGCTCTGGTCATCACGGCCGGCGACAGGGACGACGCTGTCCTCGCCCTGCTCAGCGCGCACAGCGCGGGCGGCTTCCCCGCTCTCGCGGGAATTCTGCTCACGGGCGGCTTCGAGCCGCCGCCCACCGTCGCCAGACTGGTGGCAGGACTGCGCTCGCCGCTTCCGGTACTCCGCACAGCGTCGGGCACCTTCAAGACGGCTACCAGGGCGTACAAGACCCGCGGGCGCCTCAGCCAGGACAGCCGGGTCAAGGTGGACACGGCCCTCGCGATGTTCGAGAAGTACGTGGACGCAAAGGCGCTGCTCGCGGCGCTCGACGTGGCGCGCACCGACGTTATCACGCCGCTGATGTTCGAGTTCGACCTGATCGACAGGGCGCGGTCCTCGAAGCGCCGCATCGTCCTTCCAGAGGGGTCCGATGATCGCATCCTCCGCGCCGCCGCGCGCCTGCTGACGCGAGACGTGTGCGACATCACGATCCTCGGCGACGAGGCGAGCATTCGCGGGCGCGCGGGCGAGCTGGGCATCGACATCGCGCGCGCCACCATCCAGTCGCCGACCGACCCGCAGCTCATCGAGCGCTTCGCCGCCGCGTATCACGAGGCGAGGGCCGCGAAGGGCGTGACGCTGGACCAGGCCCGCGACCAGGTGCAGGACGTCAGCTACTTCGGCACCATGATGGTCAAGGAGGGGCTCGCGGACGGCATGGTGTCCGGGGCCGCGCACACCACCGCCCACACCATCACCCCTGCCTTCCAGCTCATCAAGACGCCGCCAGGGGTGTCGATCGTGTCTTCGGTGTTCTTCATGTGCCTGCCGGACAAGGTGCTTGTCTATGGCGACTGCGCCGTGAACCCTGACCCGACCGCGGAGCAGCTTGCCGATATCGCCATCTCGTCGGCAGAGACCGCCGCCCTGTTCCACATCGAGCCGCGTATCGCGATGCTCTCGTACTCGACCGGTGAATCCGGCACGGGCTCCGACGTGGACAAGGTGAGGCTCGCCACCCAACTGGTGCGGGAGCGTCGGCCCGATCTGCTGGTTGACGGTCCCATGCAGTACGACGCCGCCGTGGAGCCCTCCGTCGCGGCGTCCAAGGCGCCGGGTTCCCCCGTGGCCGGGCGAGCCACCGTGCTCGTGTTCCCCGATCTCAACACGGGAAACAACACGTACAAGGCGGTGCAGCGCTCCGCTGGCGCCGTCGCCGTCGGCCCGGTTCTCCAGGGCCTGCGCAAGCCGGTGAACGACCTCTCTCGGGGCGCGCTCGTGCAAGACATCGTCAACACTGTTGCCATCACCGCGATCCAGGCGCAGCAGCTTCCCTAAGGAGACAACACCTTGCCCGTCCCCGGCCTGGCGCTCGTGCTCAACTGCGGCTCGAGCTCCATCAAGTACCAGCTCATCGACACGACGGCGGAGGAACCGCTCGCCGTGGGCCTCGTTGAGCGCGTGACGGACCACGCGGCCGGCGTCGCCGAGGTGATCAGGAGCCTCGAGGCGTCGAACGCCGCGGCGCTCGCCGCGATCGACGTCGTCGGGCACCGCGTGGTGCAGGGCGGCGACGAGTTCACCGCCCCGACGATCATCGATGACGACGTTGAGCGGCGCATCGTGGTGCTCTCCGCCTTGGCCCCGCTTCACAATCCGGGGCACGCCGCGGGCATCCGCGCGGCCCGCGAGGCGTTCCCCGAGATCCCTCACGTGGCGATCTTCGACACCGCCTTCCACCAGACCATGGCGGCGGAGGCGTACACGTACGCTCTCGAGCGCAGGGTCGCGGCCGAACACGCCATCCGCCGCTACGGCTTCCACGGGACGTCTCATGACTTTGTCTCGCGGGCAACGGCCGACGCTATGGGCAGGGACGTTCGCGACCTGAACCAGATCGTCCTGCACCTGGGCAATGGGGCGTCGGCCTGTGCGGTGAAGGGCGGTCGCTCGTTCGACACCTCGATGGGGCTGACACCGCTCGAGGGTCTGGTGATGGGGACGCGCACGGGAGACATCGATCCTGCCGTGGTGGCGCACCTCGGCCGCTCGGCCGGCATGACGATCGACGAGATCGACGATCTGCTCAACAAGCAGTCAGGGATGCTGGGGCTCACCGGATACAACGACCTGCGGGACGTGCACGCGGCGGCCGAGGCCGGCAACGAGGACGCCCGGCTTGGGCTGCAGATCTACTACCGGCGCATCCGCGGGTACGTGGGCCGCTACTACGCGCTCCTTGGGCACCTCGACTCCATCACGTTCACGGCCGGGGTTGGCGAGAACGACGATGCCGTCCGGCTCAACTCGCTCTCCGGGCTAGAGGAGCTGGGGATCGTCATAGACCCCGAGCGCAATGCGGGTCGCAAGACGGCGCCAACGCTCATCTCCGCCGATTCCTCACGGGTGCAGGTGTGGGTCGTTCCCACCAATGAGGAGCGCGAGATAGCGGCGCAGTCGCTGGCCGCGATTTCTTAGGGCGTCTTCGCTGGTTTTGGGCGATTCGACCGGTTCGTGGCCTCTCGCCAAGTGAAGTCCACCACACCGGTTAACACGCCGCCGATCAAGGCGATACTGTGTGGCGCAACAACATCTATTAGGGGGAAACCCATGGTACGACCGCTCGTTTCGCGAGTTCTCAGCGCAGCAGCCCTGAGCGCCCTGATGGCCTCTGTCGGCATCACAACCGCCGTCGCCGATGATGACGATCCCGTCGTCCCGAACCTCGACATCACCGAGGCGGGAATCATCACGCTCCCCGCGGGTGACGGCGTCCGCGACAGCACCGACGTGACGGTCACGTCTGACGCGCCGACCATCGTGTCGCTGTCGATCTCCGACACCAGCTGGGCTGAAGTCGAGACCTTGCCGTCCGTCGAGCTGACGGCCGAGGACCTGAGCGCCGACGTGACGGTTCCCGTTGCGGGCCTAGAGGCCGGCAACTACTACCTCGTTGCGACGCCGGTTGGCGGCGACGCCGTGTCCACGGGCCTCACCGTCGGTTCCGGCGAGCCGACCGACGTCTTCACCGACCTCTCGACCTACTCGATCTTCACCCTCGCGAGCGCCACGCCGCACTCCACCACCGTCACCGTCTACGCGTGGGACGAGACCGGCGAAGTTGTGCCATTCGAGGGCACCGTGAGCGCCACCGTCGGGGGCAAGACCGCGACGGCTCCCGTCGCTTCGACGGATGGTTCGAATGCCACGGCCACGATCAGCGGCACCGCGCTGAAGGCGGGCACCGGTCCAGTCGTCGCCAGCGTGCACGCCTTCGGAGGCAGCACCAACTACGAGTCTGACCCGGTCGACATCGATGTCATCTCCACTGGGGTGACGGGCGTGTCTCTCGCCAGGACCGCCTCGTCGGTTTACCCGTACAAGGACTACTACCGCGACACCGTCTCGTTCACCGTCAAGCCTTCGACCACCACTGGCACGACCCTCGCCGCGACCGGCAGCGTCAAGATCACCCGCTCCGGCAAGACGGTGAAGACCTGGACGCTCACTTCCTCCGCGACCAAGAAGTTCACGTGGGACGGCAAGGTCAACGGCAAGATCGTGCCCGGCACCTACACCGTCAAGGTCACCATCAAGGGACCGGAGGGGTCGACGAAGACCGCCTCGACCACGGTCAAGGTCGACTCGGGCAAGCTCAAGACGAAGACGAAGACGCTCACCTACAAGTCGGCGTCGGCGTTCAAGAAGTACGTCGCCAACGACCAGTACGAAGAGAACGCCTGCTACATCAACTATCCCAAGTCCGGATACAGCTACTGTGAGGCGCCGTTCGCGTCAATTGTCGATGGCTACGCGCTGATCGGCCTGGGCGCGGTCTCCGTCCCGTCCTACGTGGTGAGCGCCGAGGCGTACGGCGGCGCTAAGGTCAACGCCACGCTTTACGGTGTCAAGAAGGCGGGCACGATCGACTGGCTCCTCGGCGGCGACTACGGCAGCGTTCGCAGCGGCCACCTGAAGACGGGCACCAACAGCCTTGGCACGGTGACGCTCGCCACGGGGTCAAAGAAGACCTACGTCTACGTTGGCCTCGACGGGGGCGAGTGGGTGTACAACACCAGCCTCAAGGTCACGTACACGTACAGGGTCATGACGCACTAGCAGTTCTTCCGACACGAGGTCCCGGTCGCGCACAGCGGCCGGGACCTCGTGCGTTTCGCGGGTGAACAGCCGGTGTACCTGGGTCATTTCGGGCTGTGCGTTCACACGCTTGCGCATAGGGTTGGGTGAGCGGCAACCACCTGGAGGAAGTCATGAACGCGGCCCCTTGGAGCGTCAACCCGGACGGCATCTCTGACGAGGAGATCGCCAAGATCGACAAGTGGTGGAGGGCCTCCAACTACCTCAGCGTCGGGCAGATCTACCTGCTCGACAACCCGCTGCTGCGGGAGCCGCTCACCCGCGACCATGTGAAGCCGCGCCTTGTTGGCCACTGGGGCACAACGTCGGGCCTCAACTTCCTGTACGCGCACCTCAACCGCGTCATCGCGGACCGCCAGCAGCCCACGATGTACATCATCGGCCCCGGCCACGGGGGCCCGGCCTCGTTGCGAGCAGCTTCCTCGACGGCACGTACACCGCCACCTATCCGGACATCTCGTATGACGAGCCGGGGATCAAGCGCCTGTTCAAGCAGTTCTCCTTCCCTGGCGGCATCCCCTCGCACGTGGCGCCGGAGACGCCGGGCTCCATCCACGAGGGCGGCGAGCTCGGATACTCGCTGAGCCACGCGTACGGCGCCGCCTTCGACAACCCGGACCTCCTCGTCGCGACGATCGTGGGCGACGGTGAGGCGGAGACGGGTCCCCTCGCCACGAGCTGGCATTCGAACAAGTTCCTCAACCCCGCCACCGATGGTGTGGTGCTGCCGATCCTCCACCTCAACGGATACAAGATCGCCAACCCCACGGTGCTCGCGCGCATCAGCGAGGATGAGCTCGTTGACCTCATGAAGGGGTACGGCCACAAGCCGCACGTCTTCACGGCCGGATTCGACGACGAGTCTCACGAGTCCATCCACCGCCGCTTTGGCGAGCTGCTGGACACCGTGCTCGACGAGATTGCCGCGATCAAGGCCGAGGCCGCGCGGAACCCGGACATGGAGCGCCCCATGTGGCCCATGATCGTGTTCCGCACTCCCAAGGGCTGGACCTGCCCCAAGGAGATCGACGGGAAGCAGACGGAGGGCTCGTGGCGCGCGCACCAGGTGCCCCTGGCGTCGGCCCGCGACACCGAGGAGCACCTGCACATCCTCGAGGGCTGGCTCAAGTCGTACCGGCCGGACGAGCTATTCGACGAGGCGGGCACGCCGCTCGAGGAGTACACCTCGCTCGCGCCCGAGGGCGACCTGCGCATGAGCGCGACGCCGCACGCGAATGGCGGCATGCTCCTGCGGGACCTGCGCCTGCCCGACTTCCGGGACTACGCGGTGGACGTGCCGGTGCCCGGTACTGCGGTGGTGGAGGCCACGCGCGTGCTCGGCGACTGGGTGCGAGATGTGGTCGCGCAGAACATGGACAACTTCCGCATCTTCGCTCCAGACGAGCTTGCGTCCAACCGGTTCGGCGCGGCCCTCGAGGTCACGAACCGCGTGTGGATGGCGGAGATCTATGACAACGACGACCACCTGGCCAAACATGGCCGCGTCATCGAGATGCTCTCGGAGCACCAATGCCAAGGCTGGCTCGAGGGCTACCTGCTCACCGGCCGCCACGGCATGTTCACGTCCTACGAGGCGTTCATCCATCTCGTCGACTCGATGTTCAACCAGCACGCGAAGTGGCTCAAGGTCTCGCGCGAACTGCCGTGGCGCAGGCCCGTCGCCTCGCTGAACTACCTGCTATCCAGCCACGTGTGGCGCCAGGACCACAACGGCTTCAGCCACCAGGATCCGGGCTTCATCGACCACGTGATCAACAAGAAGGCCGAGGTTGTCCGCGTCTACCTGCCCGCCGACGCGAACACGCTGCTGAGCACATGGGACCACTGCCTGCGCTCTCGCGACTACGTCAACGTGGTGGTCGCGGGCAAGCAACCGCAGGCGTCGTGGCTGACCATGGACCAGGCGATCGACCACTGCACCCGCGGGCTTGGCATCTGGGAGTTCGCGTCCAACGTGCCGGCAGGCGAGGAGCCCGACGTTGTGCTCGCCGCAGCGGGCGACGTGCCCACTCTGGAGGTGCTCGCGGCTATCGACATCCTCCGCACCGAACTTCCGGACCTGAAGATCCGCATGGTCAACGTGGTTGACCTGATGCGGCTGCAGCCCGAGAAGGAGCACCCGCACGGCATGGCCGACCGCGAGTACGACCAGCTCTTCACCACCGACAAGCCGGTCATCTTCGCGTATCACGGCTACCCGTGGCTCATCCACCGCCTCACCTACCGCCGCCACGGCCACGACAACCTACACGTGCGCGGCTACAAGGAGGAGGGCACCACCACCACGCCGTTCGACATGGCGATGCTCAACGACATTGATCGGTACCACCTGGTGATCGACGTCATCGATCGCGTGCCCGAACTGGGGTCGCGGGCCGCGTCGCTGCGCCAGAAGATGTTCGACACCCGGCTGCACTCGCGCCGCTACGCGCGCGAGTTCGGCATCGACACCCCTGAGGTCAACGACTGGGTGTGGCCCGACGCTCGGGGCGAGGGCGGCGACGCCGGCAAGGTCGACGCCGTGGCAGCGACCGGCGGCGACAACGAGTAGGCCCGACGCGGCAGCTGGGTACAGCGATGATCGTTAACGTCTCGAAGGGCACCGGCTGGTTGCGCGTGCTGCTCTCGCTCGCATCCTTCGGCGCGGTCGCGTGGGCGGTGTATGCGCTCGTGGGCAACCACGGCTCGGCGTACCACAACATGAGTTCGCAGGACCCCGTGTACTACTACGCAATCCTGATCTGTCTGCTGGTGACGTTCCTCGCGGCCCTCATAGGCATGATCTCTGGGGTCGCTGGCGTGCGCTCGCCGGGTGACGCGCCGGGCTGGGTGTTCAACCTGGTGCTGGTGGCGCTGCTCGCCGCGACGCTGTGGTCCGCGGTGGTGGCCTTCGGCTACATCGCCTACCTGGATTAGCAGAGGTCAGGAGTCCGCCCACGGTCCCTCGACGCACAGAGCATCCGGGTAGGACTCGTAGCCGGTGGCCGTCTGCACGACGATCGCGGTGATCTTCACCTTCTCGGCGGTGCCCACGACCCAGGTCTCGCGCGTCGCATCCGGGTATCCCGCCGAGGCAGGGCGCCAAGTGGTCAGCGGCTCGCCGTTCGTCGCCGCGTTGAAGTTCGCGGCGAGTTCCGCGAGTGCGTCATCTGGGGTGGAACCGGAGCCACCCTCGATCGCCCATCCGGGCATGCCGCCGATGACACAGCCGAGGTCCTCGGTAGTGGCGTTCGACCAGTAACCATTCGGATCGGTGACACTGACGGTGACCGGGTCGCCCTCAACATCGAGAGTCGAGCACGAGAGCGTCATCGGCCCAGGCGGGTTGCCCAGGGTCCAGGTGGCCGGACCCGCCGGGAGTTCATCGCCGCCAGTCCCATAGTTGAGGTACGCACCCGCTGGCGCCTCGCTCGAGACATTGAGGACCACCCCGCCGGAAGTGGCCGCGACGGTGGCGCTCGAGACAGTGATGCTGAGGTCCTCGTTGCAGTGCACGTCGATCGCCGCGGGACCGGCATAGCTGGGCGACGGACTCGGCGAGGTACCGTGCGCTGCCGAGCAGCCCGCGAGTGCGAGGATCACCATCCCCGCGCCCATCAAAGCCAGCCTCATGCCCCCTCACACTATCGGGCAGACCCGCTCGCAGCGTCGGGCAGCCCGCGCTCAACGGCCCTCCTCCACACATTTTGGCCCGACGCTGTTCCCGGCATGGCAGATACCAGGCAGTTTGCCCGCAGGAGGGTTGAGGGCAGCGCCGATTGTGTGGAGGAGGGCCGGAGTTCGCGCGCCGGGGTCTAGGCGCTCGCGCTGACCGCCGCTGGCAGGTCGGCGGCCACACTGGGCTTGGACGCCGTGCGGTAGTGGGTGAGGTAGATGGCGGCACCGGTGAAGGTGAGCCCGCCAACGAGGTTGCCCAGCACCACCGGCAGCTCGTTCCAGGTGAAGTAGTCCACCCACGTGAAGTCCGCGCCGAGCATGATCCCAACGGGGAACAGGAACATGTTGACCACCGAGTGCTCGAAGCCCATGGCGAAGAACAGCATGACCGGCAGCCACATCACCAGGATCTTGCCCACGACGTCTTTCGCCATGTACGCGCCGACCACGGCGGTGGACACCATCCAGTTGCACAGCATTCCGCGGGTGAACACCGCGAGCCAGCCGCCGGCGCCGTGCGCGGCGTAGCCAAGCGTGCGGTCGTGGCCGATCGCCGCGAGCTTCTGCCCGTAGGCCGCGAACTGATTCGCCGCGTCGTCGATGGAGGTGCTGAATCCGTAGGTGACGAAGATGGTCACGAGCAGCGCCACCGTGAGTGCGCCCGCGAAGTTGCCAACGAATACGAGCCCCCAGTTGCGCAGCACCGCGCGCCCGGTGACTCCTGGCCGTTTCGCGACCCACGCGAGCGGGGCGAGCACGAAGACCCCGGTCAGGAGGTCGTAGCCGAGCAGGTAGAGAAGGGCGAAGCCAATGGGGAACAGGATGGCGCCCACGATGGGCAGACCGGTGTCCACCGCCATCTTGATGGCGAACGCGGCCGCGAGCGTGAGCAGCGCCCCGCCCATGAAGGCGCGGATCAGCGTGTCGGGCGTGGACAGGTGGACTTTGGACTCGCCTACGTCGATGAGCGACGCTGCGAATTCCGGCGGCTTGACGTACGTCATGCGGGGACTCCTCTTGGGTGAAGCCAGCGTGTGTTGGCTGTTCCGACGCTAACGACGCGCCGTTTCGCCCCAAGATCGCCGCCGAAACGGTCTGGTGAATTCTCCCGCACGGTCGCTGCCGCGCCGCTGTGAGAACGTGCCCGACGCCGTGGCCGGATCCAGCGCTAGAGGCCCCTGAGGTACTCCCGCACCATCGAGATTCCGGCCATCGCGGCCGCGTCGCCGTGCTCGGCGCGCTGCGCGCGCAGGTCGCCGAGGTCGAATCCCCAGCGCTGAAGGTCGCCCGCGTGGCCCACGAGCCACCGCTCGTTCATCTCGGGATCCGCCTCAGGATGGAACTGCAGCGCGAGCGACCTCCCCAAAGAGAACGCCTGATTCGGGTTGAGCTGAGAGTTCGCGAGCAGCGTCGCGCCGTCGGGAACCGAGACCACGTCCTGGTGCCAGTGCAGCACCGGCGCCCCCGCGAGGTGGCGCAGCGGGGTGTCAGCTGCGTGGGATGTGAGAACGAGCGGAGCCCAGCCAACCTCCCTGTTGCCGCGGGTCATCTCGCCCCCACGGACGAGGGACATGAGCTGCGCGCCAAGACAGATGCCTACTGTGGGAAGGTCGGCATCCATTCGCGATTCGAGCACCGCGCGCACATCTGCGAGCCACGGGTAGTGCGCCTCGTCGTCCGCGTCGATGGGTGCGCCTAGCACAAAGGCGAGGTCAGCGTCGGCCAGGGGCGAAGGATCGTCAATCCCCGCCTCGAGGTATCGCACCTCGTATCCATGGGCGCGGATCTCCGCCTCCCACGTGCCGAGATCCTCAAAGGCAACAAAGCGAAGGACGTCGCAGCGCACAGCGCCATCCTAGAGACTGCGCAACCCTAGCGTCGGGCCGCCTGGGCAAGAGAAAAGGGGAGGCGAGCCAAGCGGCCCGCCTCCCCTTCCGTCGTTACGAGAGATGGAACAGCGGTCCCGTGATCGTGAGGCCGAGGTTGGCCGCGGTCACCGCGAACAGCAGGAAGAAGGCGAGCGCGCCGCCCATGAGGCCCACGTTCTTGTTGAACATGACCTGGTCGCCCTGCTTGGCCTGGGCGTCGCCGTCCTTCCAGTACGCGTGCATGAAGAACGTGATCGGGATGAGGGTCGCGGCGATGAGGAGCGAGCCGACGTCACCCCAGATGCCCAGCAGCACCATGATCGCGCCCGCGCCGAGCGTGATTCCGGAGAAGATCACACCGAACTTGCCGCCGGGGGCGCCCTTGAACTTGGCGTAACCCGCCATGTCATTGGCCTTGACGATGTGCCCGATCGCGCTCGTCGCGAAGATGAGCACAAAGAGGATGCGGGCAATGAGAAATACGACGTCCATGATTTCCTTCATTAAGTTGAGTGTTCAAGTGACGATAGAGGTAACTACTTGACACGTCAAGTTATTCCGCGCTGCGCCTCCGCGCCGCTAGCCTGCTCGCATGAGGGAACAGGATCCGGCGGAGCACTGGGAGCAGCGTTACCGCGAGAACACCCGGGCGTGGTCGGGAAGCGCCAACCCGACGCTGGTGTCGGTGATCTCCGGCCTCACCCCCGGCACCGCGCTCGATCTGGCCTGCGGCGAGGGCGCCGATGCCGCCTGGCTCGCGTCCCAGGGCTGGAACGTGACCGGCGTGGACATCTCGCCGACGGCGATCCAGCGCGCGAGAGGCCGCGGCTGGCGTGGTTGGGGCGACGTTCGTGGCCGCGGACCTCTCCCAGTGGGTGCCCGACGCGCCGGTTGACCTCGTGTGCTCGTCGTTCCTGCACTCGACCGTGGCCCTGCCGCGCATCGAGATCCTGCGCTCGGCGGCGTCATGGGTGAAGCCGGGAGGCCACCTCTTTGTGCTCACCCATGCCGAGGCACCGTGGTGGAGCGGGCTCGCGCATGAGCATCACGCGCAGCTCCAGGCTCCCGAGGTTGACCTCGCGTCGCTCGCGCTCGACGGGTCGCTGTGGGAACCGATCGAGGTTGCCGTCCGTGAGCGGCATGCTGTGAGCCCTGACGGCGAGCCCGGGGTGCTGCGGGATGGCGTGATCCTGCTCAGGCGGGCTTGACCCGCGGCTCTGTTAGCCCTTGAGTCCGCGCCGCCGCGCGATCCAGCCGGAGACCACGCGCCAGCCGATCAGGAACAGCGCGAGGAACAGCCCCGCGACGATGACGAACGAGGGCTGGACGCCCTGGCCGGAGACCGCGCGCAGGACCATGCCAACTACCAGGGTTGACGCCCACACAATCACGCCCGTGCGGCGCCAGTCGCAGGGTCGCTTCCACGCGCGAGCGATGAGCCACCCCACGGCAGCGCCCGCGAGGAACGGCCACAGTGTGGTTGCGAGCCCAACGCCGTTGTCGCCGAGGATGCCCTCCTCGTGGCTCGCGCGGCCGATGCTCGCGAAGACCAGGATCGCGGCCACGTCCAGCCCCGCAGCTCCCACCGCGGCCTGCTTCAGCTTCATGCCGGAACGGTATCGCGCCTTCGCCCCTCGTGAGCGTCAGAAGGAGTCCAGGCCCCGGCACTGAGCAAGGGTCCTCCCCAACTACCCTTGACCCCGTGGCACACCTCCTTGGCGTCGAGTCGGTCCACGTGGACTTCGGCATGGGGACCGTGCTCGGATCGGTCACGCTGGGCCTCCAGGACGGCGACCGCGTCGGCATCGTGGGCGCCAACGGCGCCGGGAAGTCCACGCTGCTGAAGATCCTCGCGGGCCGCATGGCACCCCATGAGGGAAGGGTCACCTCCGCCCGCGGCACCCGTGTAGGCGTCCTCGACCAAAGCGACCACGTGGACACCGACCTCACCGTTCTCGAGGCGATCGTCGGCGACGCGGACACCCACGAGTGGGCGTCGGACCCGCGCATTCGCGACGTCATGTCCGGCCTCGTCCCAGACCTCCCGCCCGACGCTGTGGTCGGCTCCCTCTCCGGCGGCCAGCAGCGCAGGGTCGCGTTGGCACACGTGCTGGTTGGCGAGCACGACGTGCTGATCCTCGACGAGCCCACCAACCACCTCGACGTCGAGGGCGTGACCTGGCTCGCGGAGCACCTCAAGCAGCGCTGGCCCGCGTCCCGCTCCGGCCTGGCCGTCGTCACCCACGACCGCTGGTTCCTCGACGAGGTCACCACCGCGACGTGGGAGGTGCACGACGGCGAGGTGGACCAGTACGAGGGCGGATACGCCGCCTATGTGCTTCAGCGCGTGGAGCGCGAGCGGATCTCGAACGTCACCGAGCAGCGTCGGCAGAACCTCATGCGCAAGGAACTGGCCTGGCTTAGGCGCGGCGCCCCCGCGCGCACGTCCAAGCCCAAGTTCCGCATCGACGCGGCCAACGCGCTGATCGCGGACGTGCCGCCCGTGCGCGATCCCATCCAGCTGCAGCGCATGGCCACAGCCCGCCTGGGCAAGGACGTGGTGGAGCTGATCCGCGCGTCCGTGAGCTACGGAGACAAGCGGGTGCTGAACGAGATCGACTGGAGCCTGGGCCCCGGCCAGCGCGTGGGCCTGCTCGGAGAGAACGGCGCGGGAAAGTCCACACTGCTGCGGCTCATCACGGGCGAGCTCGAGCCCACCTCCGGCCGCGTCAAGCGCGGCCAGACCGTCCGCGTCGCCGCGCTCTCGCAGCAGCTCGCGGAACTCGAAGAGCACCGCGACGAGCGCGTATCAGCCCTCGTGAAGCGGTACTCGAGCGTCACCCTCGCCGACGGCAGCGAGCTCACCCCTGGCCAACTGTTGGAGCGCCTGGGTTTCTCGAGCGCCCAACTCAAGACCCCCGTCGGGCGGCTGAGCGGCGGCCAGCGGCGGCGCCTGCAAATACTGGTGGTGCTGCTGGGCGAGCCCAACGTGCTGGTCCTCGACGAGCCGACAAACGACCTCGACACGGACATGCTCGCCGCGCTCGAGGACCTGCTGGACGCGTGGCCGGGGACGCTCGTGGTGGTCAGC
Organism: Demequina sp.; assembly: GCA_024707205.1. Lineage (NCBI taxonomy): Bacteria > Bacillati > Actinomycetota > Actinomycetes > Micrococcales > Demequinaceae > Demequina > Demequina sp. Next base: position 1,524,139 of record JANQAD010000001.1, on the reverse strand, counting down.
CACGACCGCTACCTGATGGAGCGCGTCACCGACGAGCAGTTTGCGGTCATCGACGGCGGGCTGCGCCATCTCCCCGGCGGAGTTGACGAGTATGTGGCGCTCTCGCGGGCCCGACGCCGGGGTTCCGGTGGCGTGGGCACGTTCGGTCCTGCATCTGTTGAGGTAGTTCCGGGGCGAAAAACCGCCGCGGAACACCCCGCATCTACCTCAACCGGGAGGCAGGCGGACCGGCGGGTGCTCACCAAGGAGCTGCAGGCCGTAGAGCGGCGCATGGCGCGCATTGCCTCGGAGGTGAGCAGGCTCCACGAGCAGATGGCGGCCCATGAGCAGAGCGACTACGCAGGAGTGGGCAAACTCGCAGATAGCCTGCGGGCACTCGAAGCCGAGAATGCGGAGCTCGAGGAGCGCTGGCTCGAGTTGAGTGAATCGCTCAATTGAACGCGTCGACCTGTCATCCATGGTTGACACAGACGTCAATGTCGGCGATAGTTGACACAAGGTGGAATGTCAACCGCAGCTGACAGGAGGCTCCCGGTGATCGCCCTCGATGCACAGGACCTCGGCGCGCAGATCCGCTCGGCACGCCGCGCGAAGGGTTGGTCGCAGCAGGAACTCGCCGATCGCGTGGGCACCTCAAGGCAGTGGGTCGTGTCCGTGGAGAAGGGTGCCCCAACCGCGCGGATCGACCTGGTACTTCAAGCGCTGAGGTGGACAGGCCTCGTCGTTGACGTCATCCCGGAGTCTCTGGGCAGCCCCTGGACCAGATCACGGGCAGCGGACAATGACGCTCGACGTCTACCTGGGCGGACACCGTGCCGGGGTCATGACTGACGACGTCGAAGGGCGCGTGCGGTTCGCCTACGACGCTGACTATCGTGCGCAACCACGACCGACGCCACTGTCACTGTCCATGCCGCTGAGGGACGAGGAGCACTTGGGCACTGCGCCCGCCAGGTGGATCGACAACCTGCTTCCCGACAATGACCGCCTCCGTGCCGCCCTGGCCGCGAAGTTCGGCGAACGCACCGATTCGGCGTACGTACTCCTCCATCACGTGGGCCTCGACCTTGCGGGGGCCGTGCAGTTTGCTCCTTCTGGTGAGTCGCTGGACCGCAGCAGTACTCGGATCCCCTGGAGTTCCGAGCGGATCGCAAGCGAAATAGACAGGCTCCGCGCGGACCCCGCGACCGCCGCCCCCGAACGCAGGCTCGGTCATTGGTCGCTTGCGGGCCAGTTCGGGAAATTCGCGCTGACGCGCGATGGCGACGCCTGGATCGAGCCGCGGGCTGACGCCCCCAGCACCCACATCTTCAAGGTAGGCATGCCGGGCCTTCCTGGCTCTGACATTGCGGAGTTCGTGACGATGCGCGCGGCGGCCGCGTTGGGCATTGCAGCGTCGCGTGTCGAGCTCGGGACGTTTGAGGGGCGAATGGCCGTCATCGTCGAGCGCTTCGACCGCATCGTGGCCGACGGAGCCGTGAGGCGAGTGCACCAAGAGGACTTCTGCCAGATGCTGGGGTATAGCCGATCGGTCAAGTACGAGTTCGACGGCGGGCCGTCGCTCAAGGTCGTGACCGACGCGATCCGACGCCACGTCACGCCCGCGGACAGGGAGCGATCACTGAACCAGCTCGCTCTACTGCAAGCCTTCAACATGCTCATCGCTGGCACCGATGGTCACGCCAAGAACCACTCGCTGCTTCTTCACGGTTCTGAGGCGCGGCTGGCACCGGCGTACGACGTAATCTCGGCGGGCCTGTTCGAGACACCTGAGACGGCGTTTGCCTCCGGGCGGATGGCGTTCAGGTTTGGCGGCTCGTACAATCTCCGACCGCTGGCGCCGAAGCGGGTGCTCTACGCATCCGGAAGCCTGGCCGTCGACGCGGACTGGTTTCGGGGACGGCTCGTCGAGATGGCCGAGGGTGTGGGAGACGCGCTACTGGCCGCGCTCGATCAGGCGCAGGCGACCACCGGCTCATCCTCGGAACTTGAAACCTTGCGTGGTCGAGCCGCAGTTGTTGGCGACAACTGCGAGACGCTCGCGCGCACGCTTCGCACACAACGTTAACCAACAACGAGAGCGAGCGAGCTCGCCCCACACGAGAGCACGTGGGCCCCTCCCGGCAGGACCGCGTCCACCGCCGAAGGCCGCGTCTCGCGCAACGGCGAGAGAGCGTCGGCCAACCCCTCGAGCCTGAGGATGTCGCCCGGCTCGTGGCGGGAGTCGGTCGCGGTCACAATGCGCGCGGAGGCGTTGACCACGGCCGCAGGCGCGGCGAGCCGGCGCAACACCGGCAGCAGCTGCTCCTCGAGCCTGCTCACGAGCGCGTCACACCCAACAACGCCAAGAAACGAGCCATCGACTACCACCGGCACCGTGAGCGTGACCGCGTAGTCCTGCGTGCACAGGTAGTCGACGTACGGCCCGGTGAGGTGCGGGTCGCCCGTGCCGAAAGGCACGCGCCACCACTCGAGAGCCGTGTAGTCGCGAAAGCCGTCGGCCGCCTCGTCGTCAACGGTCGCCAGTCGCTGAACCTCGGCCTCTGGAGAGCCGAGCCACCAGGCAAGATGCCACTTCGCGTCCGAGAGCAGCCCGGGCGCCGCGACAAAGCCGGAGCCGGTGATGAGCGGGCCGTCGGTCACCGCAGGGACAGCGAAAGCCTCGACGAGCGGATCCACGGCCGCCGCGGTGCGCAGGCGCTCCGTGGCAAGGTGTTCCACGAGCTCGAGCCGCCAGCCCTCCACCGCCGCGGCGAGCCCCTCGATGGTCGCGGCAACCTCCGCCGCCGCGAGCGTTGCACCGTTCAACCCCACGTCGTTCAACCTCACAGCGCTCATCCCAGCCTCAGCTTCTCGTCGATGAGCCACATCATCGCCTCCTCGATCAACCCAAGTATCGCGCCCCTGGCCGCGGCCGCGTCCACCGCGGCGATGGCCTCGATGGCCTCTTCGCGCGCGAGCGCGGAGCGGCGTCGGTACTCCTCGTCGCGCAGGCACAGCCACATAAGTGGGCCCGCCTCGGACTGCAGCCGCACCTCCTCGCGCACCAGCCGAGGGGACTGGCTGATAGCGGCAACTTCCAGTTGGAAGCGCAGCAAGGCCCGACGCGCGCCTCCTTCCGTACTGAGGTCGGCATCGCGGTGGATGGCTTGCAGGGTGTGGACGTCGTCGTCGCTCGCGCGTTGGGCGGCTAGCTCCGCCGCCGTGCCCGCGATCGCGGAGAGGTGGGTGGCGAGATCGCGCAGTGCGATCCGCGAGTGGCCCTGGAGCCGCTGCTCGAGCACGCGCCTAGCCGCGTCCTTGTCGTAGGTGACGAAACTGCCGCCCTCACGCCCGCGTCGGGTCTCTACCAGGGAGTTCACCCGGAGGACCTCGAGCGCCTCTCGAGCGGTGACGAGCGCCACGCCCATGGAGCGGGCGAGATCGGCCTCGCTCGGGAGCTTCTCACCGTCGTGCAGCAGGCCGCTGATGATCGCGTCGCTTAGCCGCCTGGCCACGAGCTCCGCGCGCCCCGTGGCGTCCAGCGGCGCGAAGACCACCGAGCGGTGCGCGTCGCGCTGACCGGTGGAGCGTGGCATGGCGGTCTCGATCCTGGGGCCGGGAGCGATATTTCACGAGACTGTAACACTCCCGACTCGATTAGATATGGTTCTATATGTTTCGATGACAACGACGTCACGAGGAGAACGATGAGCGAACAGCCGCCATTCGGCTGACCGGACTCACGAAGGAGTTCGGCACTGTCACCGCGGTCGACAACGTCGACCTGGAGATCGCCGAGGGCGAGTTCTTCTCCATGCTCGGACCCTCCGGCTCCGGCAAGACGACGGTGCTGCGCCTGATCGCCGGTTTCGCCCAGCCCACGTCGGGAACCGTGGAGCTCTTCGGCGAGGACGTGACCCACGCCGCGCCGTTCGACCGCGACGTCAACACGGTCTTCCAGGACTACGCGCTGTTCCCCCACATGAACGTGATCGACAACGTGGCCTACGGCCTGCGCGTGCGCGGCATGAAGAAGGCCGATCGCCACGAGCGCGCCATGCGGGCCCTCGCCTCCGTGCGCCTCGACCATCTGTCCACCCGCAAGCCCTCCGAACTCTCCGGGGGCCAGCGCCAGCGCGTAGCGCTGGCCCGTGCCACGGTGGTGCAGCCCAAGGTGCTGCTCCTCGACGAGCCGCTCGGCGCGCTAGACCTCAAGCTCCGCGAGCAGATGCAGGTGGAGCTCAAGCAGATCCAGCGCGACCTCGGCATCACCTTCATCTTCGTGACGCACGATCAGGAAGAGGCGCTGACCCTGAGCGACCGCATCGCGGTGTTCAACGACGGCCGCATCGAGCAGCTCGGCACCCCGTTCGAGCTCTACGAGCGCCCCAGTTCCCACTTCGTCGCCGACTTCGTCGGCACGTCCAACCTCTTTGGCGAGGAGCACGCCCGCACCCTCTTGGGCCGCGACGGCGAGTTCTCCGTTCGACCAGAGAAACTGACCCTTGGCGAGGAGCCGCCACAGCGTCGGGCATGCGCAGCGCCCAGGGAACGATCGTCGAATCCATCTACCTTGGCAGCGGCATCCGCCGTGTGGTGGATCTCGATGCAGGGCCGCGAGTGAGCGTGCTTGAGCACAACGACCGGTCACGGAAGGCGGACAAGGACCGGGGGGACCGGGTCCACGTGAGCTGGCACGACGACGATGTCGTGGCACTCATCCCACCTGGTACTTAAGGCAAACCAGACAACCCTTGGGAGAGGACAACACCATGCGAGACATCACACGCGGGCGGCGCGCAGCAGTCGCATCCGCCCTTGCCGCGGGGGCGCTCGTTGCGCTTACCGCCTGCGGCAGTTCGGGTGGCGACGAGCCAGCCGCAATGGCGACGGCCCTGGGCGACATGGAGGACTCGGTATCGATCCTCGCGTGGCCCGGATACGTCGAGGACGGCAGCAACGACCCCTCGGTGGACTGGGTGACCGGCTTCACCGACAAGACGGGGTGCAAGGTCGTGTCCAAGTCGTACGGCACCTCCGACGAGGCCGTGAGCCTCATGAAGACGGGCGACTACGACGTGGTCGCGGCCTCCGGCGACGCCACGCTGCGCCTCATCGCGGCGAAGGACGTGGCACCCGTCAACACGGACCTGATCCCCAGTTATGCGGGCGTCTTCGACTTCCTGAAGAACCAGGCGTGGAACTCGGTTGACGGCGTCAGTTACGGCGTGCCCCACGGATACGGCGCCAACCTGCTGCTGTACAACACGGATGTCGTGACCCCGGCGCCGACGTCGTGGAGCGTGGTCTTCGACGGCGCCTCCGCGTACAGCGGCAAGGTGACGGCGTATGACTCGCCGATCTACATCGCGGACGCGGCGCTGTATCTCATGAAGACGCAGCCCGACCTCGGCATCAAGAACCCCTACGCGCTCGACCAGGCGCAGTTCGACGCCTCGGTTGCGCTCCTCAAGGATCAGCGTGCTCACGTTGGCGAGTACTGGTCCGACTACCTCAAGGAGATCCAGGCGTTCGAGTCCGGCGACTCCGTGGTGGGGACCACGTGGCAGGTCATCCAGAACGTGCTGGCCGGCGAGGTCAGCAACACCGCGGCCGTGCTTCCGAGCGAGGGCGCAACAGGGTGGTCAGACACCTGGATGATCGCGTCCAAGGCCAAGAGCCCCAACTGCGCTTACGCGTGGCTCGACTGGATCGCCAGCCCGGAGGTCAACGCACAGGCGACCGCCTACTTCGGTGAGGCCCCGTCCAGCCAGGATGCCTGCAACTACCGCGACGACTGCGAGGCCTACCACGCAGGCGACGCGGACTACGCGGCACAGATCTGGTACTGGACCACGCCGATCGCGGACTGCGTCGACGGCCGCACCGATGTGAAGTGCATCGACTACGCCAAGTGGACAGAGGCCTGGTCGGAGATCAAGGGCTGACTTTGGCGGTAACCGACACCACGACTGCCGAGGCGGGGCACATCGCTCCGCCTCGGCAGTCGCCAGCCAGGAAGACGTCCGCCTTCCTGTCCACCCACCCGCGAACGCGGCTCACGCTGCTGCTCACCGCGCCGCTGTTCTGGCTCGTCGTCGTGTACGTGGTGGCGCTCGCGCTGCTGCTCGTCACCGCGTTCTGGCAGGTAGACACCTTCACCGGTGAGATCCAGCGCGAGTGGACGTTCGACAACATCATCACGGTCGTCACGGGTTCCCTGTATCAGACGGTGACCGTGCGCACCCTCGGCATCGCGATCGCCGTGACGTTCATCGACGTCATGATCGCGCTGCCGATCGCCTTCTTCATGGCCAAGGTCGCTTCGCCGCGGGCGCAGCGGCTGCTCGTCATCGCCGTGCTCATGCCCCTGTGGGCGTCGTACCTGGTCAAGGCCTACGCCTGGCGCTCCGTGCTGTCCTCAGACGGCATCCTCGAGTGGATCCTCAAGCCCTTTGGGCTGCACTCCCCCGGCTACGGCATCCCCGCGACCATCATCACGCTGTCCTACCTGTGGCTTCCGTACGTGATCCTGCCCATCTACGCGGGCCTGGAGCGCGTCCCCGATTCGCTGCTCGAGGCCTCCGCCGACCTCGGCGGCACGGCCTCGCGAACCATGCGCTCGGTGGTGCTTCCCCTCGCATTCCCCGCGATCGTCGCCGGCACGATCTTCGCGTTCGCGCTCTCTCTCGGCGACTACATCACCGTCAACATCGTCGGCGGCGCCAGCCAGATGCTCGGCAACCTCGTCTACACCAACGTCGGCGCGGCGAACAATCTGCCCCTCGCCGCCGCGATCGCCCTCATCCCCATCGTCATCATCTTCGGCTACCTCGCGCTCGTGAAGCGCACGGGCGCCCTGGACAACCTGTAGGGGCGTGACATGCGACTAGGCAAAGGCGCTCGCGTCACCCTCGCGGTGGTGACGGGATTCATCCTCGTTGGGCTCTATGTGCCGCTGTTCGTGGTGCTCGTGAACTCGTTCTCCACGTCCACTTCGCTCTCCTGGCCGCCGCCCGGCTTCACGCTCGAGTGGTGGGGGAAGGCGTTCCAAAGCGAGGGGGCGGCCGACGCTGTTGCGACTTCCGTTGTCATCGCACTTATCGCCACGGCCACGGCCACGGTGCTGGGCACGCTGCTTTCCTTCGCCCTGCAGCGCTTCGCGTTCTTCGGACGCCAGGCGATCTCGCTGCTGATCGTGCTGCCCATCGCGCTTCCCGGCATCATCACCGGCATCGCGCTCAACAACTTCTTCCGCACCATCCTTGGGGTGCCGCTGTCGCTGTGGACGGTGGTCATCGCGCACGCGACGTTCTGCATCGTCACCGTGTTCAACAACGTCATCGCGCGCCTGCGCCGCACGGGCGTGAACCTCGAGGATGCGTCCGCCGACCTCGGCGCCGGCGTGTGGACCACGTTCCGGCTGGTGACGTTCCCCCAGCTGCGTTCCGCGCTCATGGCCGGCGGGCTCTTGGCGTTCGCGCTCAGCTTCGACGAGATCATCGTCACGACCTTCACCGCCGGCTCCGGCGTGACCACTCTGCCGATCTTCATCCTCAACAACATGTTCCGGCCCAACCAGGCGCCGATCGTCGCGGTGATCGCGGTGGTGCTCGTCGTGGTCTCCATCATCCCCATATACCTGGCGCAGCGCCTCGCGGGATCGGAGCAGACGCACCGCTGACGAGGTTACGCAGCCCGGTGGATCGCGATGTGACCGAAGTTGGTTCGCGCGTGCACAGAGACCGACCCTTCGGTCGATGTAGGGGCGTCCTGGCTCGCGAGGTCATTGCGCACGTGGCCGTTCTTGGACAACAGATCCAGCCACGCTGGCACGCCTTCGCGGACGCCAACGGTGAGCGAGCCGAAGCCGCTCTCCAGCTCGATGGCACCCGAGCTGACCTCGCCGATCTCGATGGCGCCGTACGCCGTCTTTGCGGCGACGGAGGCGGCAGCAGAGGAGATCTCGAGGTCACCATAGGACATCTTCGCCTCGACCTCGCCGCCCACGTCCCCAATGGTGATGTTGCCGTGCGATGACTTGAGGTTGGCCGCGCCCGCGACGGACTTGACCCGGATGGAGCCGTGGTCGCACGAGGCATCGAGGTCGCCCGCGACGCGGCCGGCTGTCACCTGGCCGTGGGTGGCGTGCACCCACAGATCGCCGGTGTCGCCCACCCTGGCGCCTCCTATTGCGGCCTTGATGCGCGTGGCACCGAGCACGCCCGACGTTCCCACGGGTCCCACGCTGGCCTCGGCCGTGAGGCGCGAGCTGGTGGGCACCTCCACGGTGACCTCGATGGACTCGGTAGTGCCGAACACGGCGACCTTGGGCTTTGGGGCGACGATCGTGAGGCGCGAGCCGTCGAACTCGACGGTGGTCTCGCGAGCCGCGCGAACGTCCTGGTCGCGTCCCGGGTTGGCGGGCTTGACGGTGACTACAGCGTCGGGCCTGTCACTCGCAATGACGTCAACGCTCCCGCTGGGGACCTTGATGGCGACGTCGATGGGACCGGTGGTGGTGAAAGTGGGCATGGCGGTGCCTTTCTGAAGGTGTGGGGCGGACCGGCTAGCCGGCCCAGCCGGTGAAGCTGTCGCCCGTACGGGCGGTGCGCTTTGCGGCGCGTCGTGGCTTGCGCTGGAGGGCGTCCGCGATGGCGCGGACCATCCAGGTGTTGACGGACATGCCGTCGGCGGCCGCCGCGTCGTCCACCCTGATCTTGAGGGAGTCCGGCAGGCGGATGGTGGTGCGGGAGGTGCTGGCGTCGGTGAATTCGTTGGCCTCGCGTTCGTCGGCCTCCGCCTCGGCCGCGGCTGGCGTCACGACGAACTCCACGTCGCGGCCGCGCAACCGCACGTCGACGGATCCCGGCGCCAGGTCGCGGGTGATCTCGGCCGTGGCGGCCGAGAGGGCGTCGAGCAGCACTAGGCGCGCCGTCGCGTCGAGGCCGTAGACGAGTCTCTCCGCGATCTCGCGGGCGTCCTCGCCGCCCGCCTCTGCGGTGTCGACGAGTTGGCGCTGCAGGTCGCGAGCATAGGTTCCGAGTTCCATGGCTCCACTTTGACACCACTGTGGTGTCATGTCAAGTCGGAATGGTGTCTTTTTGGCACAGGCGTAGGACTAGACCTAGGTCCCGGGCGCGCCCAGCGGGGCCCGCATAGCCTGACCACGTGGAAGAGCGCACCGTGCGCATCGCGGGAATGACCTGCGCGGCGTGCGAGCAGACGGTCGCCGACGCGGCGCTGGCGGCAGGCGCCACCAAAGCCCGTGCCCACGCACGGCAGGGCACGCTTCTGATCTCCGGCGACGCACTGCCAACCGACGCCGCTCTCGCCCGCTCCCTTGCGGGAACGCCCTACTCCTTGGGTTCCCGCGTGTGGCTCACCAAGGAGCGCCGCGTGTGGCGGGACGTCGCGCTCGCCGGAATCGTTGTGGGCCTCGCGGCGATCGCGCTCGCCACCACCGGGGCGGGCGAGACGCTGCAGTCCGTGACGCGCAACGCCGGCTCGGGCTCGCTGCTCTTCATCGTCATGCTCGGCGTCACCGCGAGCGTGTCCACGTGCATGGCGCTTGTGGGCGGCCTCGTCATCTCCCTCGCCGCCTCGGCGCCGGCCGCCGCGCGCATGCGACCCCACCTCGCCTTCAACGCGGGGCGGATCGTGGGCTTCGCCGCGTTCGGGGCGCTCATCGGCGCGTTCGGCCGCGCGTTCGCGCCGAGCGGCCCAGCTCTCGCCGCGACCATGATCGTCGTCGCAGTGGTCATGGGCCTGCTCGGCCTTCGCCTCACCGGCCTGTCCCCTCGCCTCGCCGCCTGGCAGTTCTCGCTTCCGGCGTCCTGGGGTTCGTGGACGCGCCGCGTGCAGCGGCCCGACGTCGGTGTTGGGTCGGGCGCTGCGGTTGGGTTGGCACGCCCCGCGCTGTTGGGGGCGGCGACGTTCTTCCTGCCCTGCGGCTTCACGCAGGCGGTGCAGGTCATGGCGCTCACCACCGGATCCCCGCGCGCGAGCGCGCTCATCATGGGCGCCTTCGCGGTGGGAACAACCCCTGGCCTGCTCGCGGCCGCGACTGGCGCGCAGGCCGCCCGCACACCCAGAGCCGCCCCAGCCCTCCGGGCCATAGGGGTACTCGTCCTGGCCTTCGCGGTGACCACAGCGTCGGGCGCCCTGCATTCGCTGTTCCCCGGCCTCAGCGGCGAGCAGATCGTCGCCACCGCGCGCACCTCGAACGTGGTCGACGTGGACGGGGTTCAGCGCGCGACCGTGGAGATCGTCGGGAAGGGCTACTCGCCGAAGAGCACAGTGGTGTACGCGGGCGAACCCATCGAGTGGGTCGTGGATCCGTCGGTCGTCTCGTGCGCAAGTCTGATCGACGCCACCGAACTCGGGTTGCCGGACTTCGACGCGGTCAGCGGACCGGCGACCGTCGACGTCACTCTCAAACAGCCTGGTACCTACACCTATGGATGCCGGATGGGGATGTACTCGGGGACCATCACCGCGATCGAGCGACCAAGCAGTTAGCGAGTTTGTGTCGCGTCACCGACTGCGGTAGACGCTGCGGCGATGCTCGACGTCGACAACCAGCACAAGCAGCACGCCGTCCTCGATCGCCGCCAGGATTCGGTAGTCGCCCACGCGATAGCGCCAGAAGGGCTCCCCGACGAGAGCCCTGCCTTGGGCGCGCGGATTCTCGCGGTCGAGCCCCACCTTGAGGAATCGCTCGATGCGAAGGCGGGTCGCCTTGTCTAGTTTCGAGACTTGCTTGAGTGCCTTGAGGGTGATCTCGACCCGATAGGTCACGAGCCCAGACTTCCGAAGTCGATCTCATCGACGCTGATCGAAGCCTCGCCAGAGTCCCGAAACTCCTGGAGTGCGTCCTTGGCGAGGTAGTAGTCCTCCCGGTCGTTGAGGAATGACTCGATGGCCTCGACTGCGTAGAACGCCTTGGTGCGACCCGTGCGTGCCGCGAGCGCCTCGAGGCGCTCGTCGAGTGCCGCGTCGAGCCGCAGATTGAACTGCCTGGTAGCCATCGCAGCCTCCTTGCTATACAAGTATAGCGATGGGTTCGCGCCCTCGCTAGTGCGGCTGGTACGGGCTGACGACGATGTCCACCCTCTGGAACTCGTTGAGATCGCTGTAGCCCGTGGTCGCCATGGACCGGCGCAGGGCGCCCATGAGGTTGGTGGTGCGAAAGCCCCGAGTTCGGGGACTACGGCACGCGGAGAATTCGCAGCGGATCGCGGAAAGCCGCGTACGTGGCGATCGGCGTGCTCGTGACGAGCATCAGCAGAACGGCCAGGCCCGCGACGCCTGCGATGAACTGCCAGGTGGGCAGCGAACCGGTGGTGGCCGCCAGGGTCATGACCCCAGCGCCGATCCCCAGCGCCGTCCCGATGATGGCTCCTATCGTGGCCTGAGCGAGAACGGTCGCGACGAGGGCCGAACGGGTGGCGCCAAGTGCGCGGCGACGGCCGAAGTCCCGGCGCCTGGAGATGACGGCGGAGAGCACGGTGACGGCGATGATCACCGCACCGACGCCCATGACGACGGCCATCAGCTGCCGGGAGGCGGCGCCGAGCCGCCCGCGATGACGTCCCTTAGCGCGATCGCACCCTTGGGAGTCTCCACCGTGAGTGCGGCGGGATTGAGCGCGGGGGTCGAGGTCGTGAGGACGCTCTCGAGGCGGTCGATGACGGTGACGTCGCTCGCCAGCACGTACACGTAGCGCAGCGTGTCCACGTCGTCGGGGTTCGACGCGATGAGGACCGAGTCGTTCAGGTTTGCCAGCGGCCCTGTCGCCTGGAACACGCCGACGACGCCCACCGGGTCGGCGATCGGGTCGGCGATCGCGCGGACTCTGCCCAGGCCGGGGCCTAGGTTCAGCGCGCCCGTCGCGCTCACTCCAACGATCGCCTCCCCTGGGCGGGGCGCACGGCCCTGTACCAGGATGAAGTCCGGCGGGACCTCACCCACCATGGCGCGCGCGCCCACGGGCGATGCGGGCAGCGCGGGATTCACCATGTCCACTGCGGGACCCAGACCGAGCGTCCACGTGACGTCGGAAAGCCTCGCCAGCGTGGAAGGCGCCGAGGGAAGAATGCCCGCCGCACCGCCGTCGTCCGAGATGACGATGAGGCGGGTCCCGGCGGAATCGATCTGGCCGACAACCTGCGCCTCGTTCGCTGCGGCCTGGCCCGTGGTGACCAGGACCGAGAAACTCACGGTGGCCAGCACCAAGACGAGAGTGAGCGTGGTCGCCACCTGGGCGCGGGCACCGGTGCCAGCGTCTCTGATCAGCTCCGCGAATCGCGGAACTCCTGGCCACGGCCCAGTCGCCTCCATGTCGCGAGTCCTCGATGTCATGCGGTCACCCGCGAGTGCAACTGGGCTCCGCCGTCTGCGGTGAGCCGGATCTCGTGGTCGGAGCGGGACGCAAGGGTTCTGTCGTGCGTTGCGAGGATCACGGTTCCGCCGCGTGCCGCGCGGCCCACCAGCGCCTGCCACACGACCTCGGCCGAGTCATCGTCGAGATTGCCCGTGGGCTCGTCCGCGAAGACGACGCGCGGGTCGGTGAGGAGGGCGCGACAGACTGCGACGCGCTGGGCCTGGCCCCCGGAAATCTCTCCAGGCCGGTGGTCGGCCCTATGCTCCACGCCAAAGCGGGTCAGCATCGCGCGCGCTCTGCTGGCGGCGTCGGCGTGTGACATGCCCGCGAAGAGGCCGGAGTCACAGACATTGGCCAGCACGGTTCGGGAGGGATCGAGCAGGGCGTCCTGAAAGACGAACCCTACTTGAGCGGCACGAAGCCTCGACCGGGCGGCGTCCGGCAGGCTCGAGGCCGCGGTGCCATTCCAGACGACCTCGCCCCCCGACGGCCGGATCATCAGCGCGAGCAGGTACAGCAGGGTCGACTTACCGGAGCCCGAGGGCCCTGTGAGGGTCGTGACCGCGCCGGTCGGAATGTCCACCGTCAGATTCTCGATGACGGCAGCCACGCTCGACCGGTAGGCGAAGCTGAGGCCACGAGCGCCGACGGCAGCTCGCGCTTCCGGACCGGCCGCGTCACCGGCGGCCACGCTCATGGCGCCGGCGTCCGCGACTCGGCGGGTGAGCCCTCGGTCGGCGACGCCGGCGTGCCAGCCAGGACCACTGTGGTGCCGTCCTCCACCCCACCGAGCACGACGCTGCCCTGACCTTGGCCCAGGATGGTCACCGGCACCTGGGTACCGTCCACAAGCACAACGTAGGGGTCTCCGGCGGCGGTGAACCACACCGCGGCGGCAGGCACACCGGGGCCCGTCACCGAAGGGATCAGGATCTGCTGTGCGGGGTAGACGGCCTCGGCGGGGTTCAACGACACCTGTTCGCATTCGTCGGCGCACACGGACGTGCCGTCTTGCCGCCTCAGCGTCAACATCGTGTTGTTCGACTGATCTACCTGGGAACTCGCAACCACCGTCTGCACCGTCTCGTCACCGAAGGTCACCTCGATGGGCAGCGACGGGTCATAGGTGGAGCCCGAGGTGATCGTGGCGGTGAATTCTGGCTCCCCGTCGAGCACCGACAGCACCACGTCTCCGGGGCTGAGGCGCTTGCCCACCTGAACGTCATCGGCCACCCGCACCCGCGCCGGCAGCCTCGCAGCGAAGACTATGTCGCTGGCGCGCACAATCCCGTCCTTCTCCACGCCGAGCTTCGCCTGCCACGCCCGCACCGCCTGCTTCGTGACCGGGCCAAAGTCGCCGTCAGCGGCGCCGTCGAGGTAGCCAAGGTCAATGAGAAAGCGCTGCACTTGCGCAACATCGGCCCCGTGGTCCCCTGGGACAGGTCGCGGAACGCGGGAACTGTGCCGACCGCGGCCACCACTGGTCGCAGGTCTACCGAGTACAGGCGGTCGCCAACGCGGGCGGTGTCACCGTCCGCGACCACGAGCGACGTCAGCACTCCCGACGCCGCGCCAACCCCGAACGGGCGGGCGACCCATGTTGCGGCGACGGCCACAGGTATTGACTGGCCCACGGTCGTCTCAGCGACCTCGACCGTCGCAGGCGCGTCAGCGGCCCCATCTACAAGCGGAGGCGCGAACGCCCACCTTCCGAAGACCAGGCCAAGAGCCAACGCGACGACCAAGGCGAGGACCCATGGCCACGCGCCCCAGAGTCGGGCCGACTTCCGCGCCTCAGCAGTTGCCACGCTCAATAGTCCGATGTGGGTGCGAGTATTTGGAAGTTGGGTCCCGGTTGAGGACATGCCTGGGCGAGCGCGAACAACTTGTCTTGGGCGAGCGCGTTCTGGCCAACGACCAAATCGTCATAGGGGTTCCAGGCCGACTGCCAGTCAGAGTCCTTCCACGTCTCCGCGCTAGGCGGCTCCGGTACCTCAAAGCCGTGTGCGACGATGCAGTCCCGAGTGTCGATCATTCGCCCATAGGCCGTGTCCGTCAACGTCTTGTCGGCCAGGAAACTCGGCAGTGGAAATCTGGCATTGCAGTCCGCGGAGGCCTTCTCCAACAGCGCCTGAGTCGCAGGATCTTGTGGGAGATTGACGAACCCAACACTGCCAGCCATGTTCTTAACCGCGTGAAGTCCGTACTCGGCGTAACAAGCGATCTGCCCGTTCTGGAATTGCTCGCTCTCTTGTCGGACGTCCGCCATCCATCCTGGCTCCTCCCATTGCGGAGCAACAGAGAGCACCGGAGCCGGTGTCGTGCACCCAGCGGCAAGTATCAGCAGCCCGGCGCCCAGTCCAACCGCGAAGAGGGCCCGACGAATTGCGACGACGCGCACACTCAGGTTCCGCAGTAACCGTAGCCCGATGTCGCGCCGGCACCCGTGACAGACCAGTTCGCAGACGACGAGGCGCTCGGCACCGTGACGTTGTATCCGCTGCCGGGCGTCGTGTCGGTGTATGAGTTTCCACCCGCCACCACCTTGATGGTGCCCGAATTTCCCTTGTGTCCGGTGGCCTTGACCACGGTGCTGATGGGGCAACTCTGTTATCCGCTCCAACTTCCGGCTGAGGCGGCCGTTGCCACCGCGGGCAGAGCCACGCCGAGAAGGATTGCCCCCACCGCAATTCGCGCTTTCCGATCTAGTTGCCTCATGATCACCCCGTCATAGTGGAGGGCGCCGTTGCCCTCAGCCAAACGCTGGCATGGAAAACGTTTTCGTGCAAGCGTTGCGCGGGAGGTTCCTAGTGCGGCTGGTACGGGCTGACGACGATGTCCACCCGCTGGAACTCCTTGAGGTCGCTGTAGCCCGTGGTGGCCATGGACCGGCGCAGCGCGCCCATGAGGTTGGTGGTGCCGTCCGCGGTGGTCGCGGGGCCTTGAAGGATCTGCTCGAGCGTGCCGACCGTTCCCACGTGCACCCGCTCGCCGCGGGGCAGCTCCGGGTGGTGCGCCTCGGGGCCCCAGTGGTAGCCCGCGCCCGGCGCCTCTTCCGCACGAGCGAGCGCGGCGCCGACCATCACAGCGTCGGCCCCGCACGCGATGGCCTTGACCATGTCGCCGCTGCGGCCAACGCCGCCGTCCGCGATGACGTGCACGTACCGGCCCCCGGACTCGTCGAGGTAGTCGCGGCGGGCGGCGGCAGCGTCGGCCACCGCCGTGGCCATGGGCGCGTGAATGCCGAGCGAGGTGCGCGTGGTCTGCGCGGCCCCGCCGCCAAAGCCAACGAGCACACCCGCGGCGCCCGTGCGCATGAGGTGCAGCGATGCCTGGTAAGTGGACGCGCCGCCGACGATCACGGGCACGTCCAGCTCATAGATGAACTTCTTGAGGTTGAGGGGCTCCTCGCCGGCGGAGACGTGCTCCGCGCTGACTGTGGTGCCGCGAATGACGAAGAGATCCACCCCGGCCTTCAGCACCGTGCCGTAGAACTCCTGGGTGCGCTGCGGGCTGAGGGCGCCGGCGACGGTGACGCCCGCCGCGCGAATCTCCTGGAGCCGCGCGGTGATGAGTTCCTCCTTCACCGGCTCCGCGTAGATCTGCTGCATGCGCTTGGTGGCGTCCGCGCCGTCCAGCTGTGCGATCTCCTCAAGCTGCGCCGTTGGGTCCTCGTAGCGGGTCCACACGCCCTCAAGGTCCAGCACGCCGAGGCCGCCGTGGCGACCCAGGTCAATGGCGGTCGCCGGGGACATCACCGAGTCCATGGGAGCGGCGATGACGGGAATGGAGAACTCGAAGGCGTCAATCTGCCAGCGCAGAGACACGTTCTGGGGGTCGCGCGTGCGGCGACTGGGCACGATGGCCACGTCGTCGAAGGAGTAGGCGCGGCGACCGCGCTTTCCGCGGCCGATCTCGATCTCGTTGCTCACCCACCCAGCCTACCGGCGCGCGCCTTGGTGGCCCGAGCGCTCACCAGCCACACCGTCGGGCCGATGTCACCGGCCCGTGGGAGAGTTGCCCCATGACCTGGCTAGACGAACCGATGGTGGGCTTCGACACCGAGACAACGGGCGTGTCCACCGCCACCGACCGCATCGTGACCGCGGCGCTCATCACGCGCACGGGAAACGGCGAGCCCACGCAGCGCACGTGGCTCATCGACCCTGGTATTCCCATCCCCGCGCGGGCAACGGAGGTGCACGGCATCACCACTGAGCGGGCCCGCGCTGAGGGCCAAACACCGGCCGACGCTCTGGCCGAGATCGCGGAGCTCCTCGCCTCCGCGCTGGGTTCCGGGATTCCGGTGGTCGGCTTCAACGTGCAGTACGACCTCTCGATCCTGGAGACGGAGCTTGCCCGCAACGGACTGCCCACCCTCGCTGAGCGGCTGCCCGGCGGGATTCGACCCATCGTGGATCCGCTCGTCCTTGACCGCCACCTCGACCGCTACCGCCGCGGCAAGCGCAAGCTCATCGACATGTGCGAGACCTATGGCGTGAGCGTCAACCCCGACGCCCTGCACGCCGCCGATGCGGACGTGCTCGCCACGCTGGATCTGGTGCGCGCGATCGCGGCTCGGTATCCGACGCTCGGCCAGGTGGCGCTGAACGATCTTCACGACCAGCAGGTTGAGGCGCACCGCGTGTGGGCCCTGCACTTCGCGAGCTACCTCGCGGGCAAGGGCATCACCGAGGACCTTCCCAGTCCGCTGTGGCCCGTCTCGGCCCCTGCAACTACGCGGATGGAGCCTTCCGAGCTGTAGTGCGCTCGACCCCGTCCTGCCACACGCGGGTGACGAGCGGCACGCCAGGGCGGTACGCGAGGTGCGTAGCCGAGGGCGCTTCGAGCACCGCGATGTTCGCGCGGGCACCGGGAGAGAGGTGGCCAACATCGTCGCGGCGCAGCGCCTGGGCTCCACCGGCCGTGGCCGCCCAGATCGCCTCGGCAGGCGTCATGCGCATCTCGCGCACCGCCCACGCGATGACCATGGGCATCGATGTCGTGAACGACGACCCAGGGTTGCAGTCCGACGCCAGCGCCACCGTGACACCGGCGTCGAGGAGCCTGCGTGCGTCCGTCCAGGGCAGCCGGGAGGAGAACTCCACGCCGGGCAGCAGCGTCGCGACCGTTCGAGAACGCGCGAGCATCTCGATGTCCGCGTCCGAGAGGAAGCTCGCGTGGTCGACCGCGGCCGCGTCGAGCTCGACCGCGAGCGCGATCGCGTCGGACGGCCCCAACTGGGCGGCATGCAAGCGCACGCCCAGTCCCTTCGCGATCCCAGCCCTCAGCACCCTCTCCGACTCGTCGCGGGTGAAGGCGCCCTCCTCGCAGAACACGTCGATCCACCGCGCATGGGGCGCGCAGGCGTCGAGCATCGGCCCGGTAACGAGCGACAGGTACTCATCCCTGTCGGCGTCCGCGGGCACCACGTGGGCCCCCAGAAAGGTGACCTCGTCAGTGACCTGCGCCGCGAGCCTCACCGAGCGCTCCTCAGTGGCGAGGTCGAGCCCATAGCCGGACTTGACCTCGATGGTGGTGGTTCCCTGCCTCAGGGCCTCCGCGACGAGCTTGCGCAGGTTCGCGAGGAGCTCATCGTCTGACGCGGCGCGGGTGCGCGCCACCGTGGTGCGAATGCCACCTGCCTCGTATGGGGCGCCTTCCATGCGGGCCACGAACTCGCCAGCGCGGTCCCCCGCGAAGACGAGGTGCGTGTGCGAGTCGACGAAACCGGGAAGCGCGGCCGCGCCGTCGAGGTCGACGGCGCTGTCCGCCGCGGGTGCCGCAGCCGCGTCGCCGACCCACGCGACGAGGCCCTCGTCGATGACGATCGCGGCGCTGGTGCGGACGGGACGCTCGTCCTCGTGAGTCGTCAGCTCCCCGATACCCGTGAGGAGCGTCGAGTTCACGTCCACACCTCCTCGATAGCCGCGCGCAGCGCATCGCGCGCGGGGCCAGCTGTGTGTGCACCGTCTCGCACTACGACCGTGCCTCCGACAACCGTATGCCGCACGTCCGCCGCCGTGGCGGACAGCCACGACCTCGCAAGGTCGGTGCCGACGGTCCTGGCCGACGCCGGGTCGATGACGACGAGGTCCGCAAGCGCTCCGACGGCGATCTCGCCGCCCTGCCAGCCGAGGCTTCGATAGCCCCCCAAGCGTGCCGGTCGCGAGCAACTCCTCCTGGCTAAAGCGCGAACGCCGCCCGGTGGCAAGGCGCTCGTGGCCCTCGAGTTGGCGGCACTCGTCGAACGGGTCGACGACGACGTGTTGATCGGAGCCAACGGCGAGTCCGACCCCCGCATCTGCCAGTTCGCGCGCGGGGCCGATGCCGTCGCCGAGGTCGCGCTCCGTTGACGGGCACATGCACACCATCGAGTCTGATTCGGCGAGCAGGCGGACGTCGGCGGGGCTGAGGTGGGTCGCATGGACCGCGGTGAATCGCGGCGACAGCACCCCCGGCCCGCGCGAGAACCTCGACGGGTGACGCACCGTACGCCGCGCCAACCTGAGCGTTCTCCGCCGGCTGTTCGGAGACGTGCGCGTGGAGCGGCTCGTCGGAGTCCGCCGCTTCGAGGAGGGCCGGCAGATCAGCGGGATCCACCGCGCGCAGCGAATGCAGCGCCGCTCCCCTCCTCACCAGCGGTCCGGTGATCGCGGCCAACTCCTCGTGGCGGTCACGCCACTCGCGTGCCGTGTCGAGGAAGGGGCGCTGCGCGTCGCTGCCCGTCAACGGGTTGCCGTGCTCGTCGAGCCCGCCACGCAGATACGCGGTGTGGAGGAGCGTCAACCGGATCCCCACGCCCCGCGCCGCGTCGGCGAGCGCCTGGGCCATCGCCCCGTGGGGCGCATACGCTGCGCCGTCCGGGCGGCGGTGAAGATAGTGAAACTCGCCGACGGCGGTGTAGCCGGCTTCGAGGAGCTCCGCGAAGAGGGCGCGGGCGAGCGAGTGGTACCGATCCGGGTCCAGGCGGCCGGCCGCGCGGTACATGAGGTCCC
This sequence comes from Demequina sp., assembly GCA_024707205.1. Taxonomy (NCBI): domain Bacteria; kingdom Bacillati; phylum Actinomycetota; class Actinomycetes; order Micrococcales; family Demequinaceae; genus Demequina; species Demequina sp. The sequence goes on along the minus strand of JANQAD010000001.1, from coordinate 1,504,774 downwards.
GCCATGCCCAGAAGTCGTCGCCGTCCGCGTCCGTGCGTCCGCGCAGGAGGCGGTGAAAGGCATGCGAATGGGCGTTGGCGAAGCCGGGCAGGGCCAGGCCATCGAGCGCCACGTGGTCCGCCGTCCTCGCCGTGCCCGGGGACACCGCCGTGATTCGCCCGTCGGCGTCGACGTCCACCGCGACGTCGGCGAGTACCTTGCCGTCGACGAGTGCGTTTTCGAGATGCAGTCGAGTCATCGCAACGCCTCAAGGAGCGAGACGATGGCCACGGCCGCTAGGTGCGCGTCAGCGTCATCCGCGTGCTCGCCCGCGGCGTGCGACGTGCCGTCAAGATTGCGCACAACCAGCATTGCCGCAGGTATTCCCGCCTCCGCGAGCACGCCGCTGTCGTGGCCTGCCCCCGACGGCAGGCGCGGTGCCGGTACGCCGCTCGCCGCTTGCGCGGCGCCCGCGAGAGCGTCGGAGAGCCCCTCATCAAACGGCGTGGCAGCGGTCCAGCTCTCGAGCACCGCGCTCACGCCGAGCGCCGCAGCCACGCGCTCGGCGAGCAACGGCACCCTCTCCGCGTCGGCACCACGGGCGTCGATCCACATCGTGGCGAGCGAGGCGATCGCGTTGACCGCTCCGGGCACCACGGAGACCTTGCCCACCGTTGCGATGACGCCCAGCTCGTGAGCCATCTCCCTGACCAGGAGGATTCCCCTCGCCATGGTGAGCACGGGATCGTCCCTGTCCTCGAGCGCCGTGGTCCCGGCGTGATTGGGGGTTCCCGGGATGTCGACGCGCCACCGGCCGTGGGCCCAGATCTCGGTCAGCACCCCGAGCGGCGCACCGGCGGCGGCCAGCCCGCGCACCTCCGGCGACGAGCCGATCACCGGCAGGTGTCCCTGCTCGATGTGCGGTTCCACGAACGCGCCTATGCGGCGGACCCGATCGGGGTCCGCGCCGACGCGAGCAGGCTCCAGGCCGGCGGCGGTCATCGCCTGCTCGAGGGTGACGCCATCGCGATCCGCGAGCGCGAGCGCGCGCGAGCGGTCGACGGCCCCCGTCATGAGCCGCGATCCCAGGCAGGCAAGCCCAAAGCGCCCACCCTCCTCCTCCGTGAAGTTCACCACCGCTATCGGCCGGGTGGGGGCGAATCCCCGCGAGCGCAGTTCGCCGACGGCGGCGAAAGCAGCCACCACCCCCAGCGGGCCATCCCACCTCCCCCGTCGGGCACGGAATCGAGATGAGACCCCACCACGACCGCCGTTCCCGGGAGGTGCTCGTCCCACCACGCCCACTGGTTGCCGTTGCGATCCACCTCAAGCATCAGGCCCAGCTCGTCGGCCCGCGCACCGAACCAGGCGCGGCATTCGAGGTCGGCCTCGCCGAACGAAGCCCTGTTCACGGAGCCGTCAGCGCCGATGCCCGCTCGGCTCAACACCGGTGGGAGGAAGCTCATGGCGCCTCGGTCATGGGGATCCGCACCCCGCGCTCCGCGGCGACCTCCGCGGCTCGCTCGTAACCCGCGTCAACGTGACGGATCACGCCCATACCAGGATCGTTGGACAGCACCCGCGCAAGCTTCTGCTGCGCGAGTTCCGTGCCGTCGGCGACCGTCACCTGGCCGGCGTGCAGGGAACGACCTATTCCGACGCCCCCGCCATGGTGAATTGACACCCAGGTGGCGCCCGACGCTGTGTTGACTAGGGCGTTGAGCAGCGGCCAGTCTGCGATCGCGTCGGAACCGTCGAGCATGGCCTCGGTTTCGCGGTAGGGAGACGCCACGGAGCCGGAGTCGAGGTGGTCGCGCCCGATGACGATGGGGGCGGAGATCTCGCCTGCCGCTACGAGTTCGTTGAACCTCAGGCCCGCGCGATCCCGCTCCCCGTAGCCGAGCCAGCAGATTCTGGCCGGGAGACCTTGGAAGCGCACCTTGCGTTCCGCGAGGCGAATCCACCTCGCGAGCGACTCGTTCTCCGGGAAGAGCTCCAGGATCGCGCGGTCGGTGACGGCGATGTCGTGGGGATCCCCACTGAGGGCGGCCCAGCGGAAGGGGCCCTTGCCCTCCGCGAACAGCGGCCGGATGTAGGCGGGCACGAATCCGGGGAAGGCGAACGCATCGGCGAAGCCCGCGGCCTTCGCCTCCGTGCGAATGTTGTTGCCGTAGTCGAAGACCTCCGCGCCCGCAGACTGGAAGCCGACCATCGCTTCCACGTGCCGCGCCATGGATTCGCGCGCTAGATCGGCGAAGCCCGGATCCTTGCGGGCCTCGACCCAGTCGTCGAAGGCCACGCTCGCGGGAAGGTACGCGAGGGGATCGTGAGCCGAGGTCTGATCGGTGACGATGTCGATCTCGGCGCCCATCGCGAGCAGGCGCGGGTGAGTGATGGCCGCGTTCCCGAGGACTCCGATCGAGAGTGCCTCCTTGCGGTCTCTGGCCCCGTAAGCGAGTTCGAGGGCGTGCTCGAGGCTCTTCGCCTGCACGTCGAGGTACTCGTGCTCAATCCGCCGATCGATTCGTGACTGGTCCACATCGACGCAGATCGCCACACCCCCGTTCATGGTGACGGCGAGCGGCTGTGCTCCGCCCATGCCGCCGAGGCCGGCCGTCAGCGTGATCGTGCCCGCGAGCGACGCTCCGTCAGCCGACTCGCCCCTGCGCGAAGCAAGCGCAGCGGCAACCGCCGCGAAGGTCTCGTACGTGCCCTGCAGGATGCCCTGGGTGCCGATGTAGATCCACGATCCCGCCGTCATCTGGCCGTACATCGTGAGGCCCATGGCCTCGAGCCTGCGGAACTCGTCCCACGTCGCCCAGTCGCCGACCAGGTTCGAGTTGGCGATGAGCACCCTTGGGGCCCACTCGTGCGTGGTCATCACGCCGACGGGCTTGCCGGACTGCACGAGCAGCGTCTCGTCCGACTTGAGCGTCGTGAGCGTGCGGACGATCGCGTGGTACGCCTCCCACGACCTCGCGGCACGGCCGGTGCCCCCGTAGACGACGAGGTCGTCCGGGTGCTCGGCGACCTCGGGGTCGAGGTTGTTCTGCAGCATCCTGAGGGCGGCCTCCTGCTGCCAGCCGAGCGTGTGCAGCTCGTTGCCGCGATGCGCCGTGATCATGCGTACAGTCCCTTCACCAGCGTGCCGTTCGCGACGAGCTCCACCGCGGCCGCGATCTCCGGCGCGAGGTAGCGATCTGGCCCAACGCCCGGCACGCGCTCGCGCAGCATCTCGAGAATGCGAGCGATGGCGGGGGCGCTGCCTTCGGCGCGCATCTCGATCCCGCGAGCGGCGGTGATCACCTCGATCGCGAGCACTCGCGTGAGGCCGTCGATAGAGCGGCGGAGCTTGCGGCCGGCCGACCATCCCATCGAGACGTGGTCCTCTTGCATCGCCGAGGTGGGTATCGAGTCGACGGACGCGGGCACCGCAAGGCGCTTGAGCTCGGAGACGATCGCCGCTTGCGTGTATTGGGCGATCATGTGCCCGGAGTCGACGCCCGGGTCCGACGCGAGGAACGCGTGAAGGCCGCCGTTGCGGGAGCGGTCAAGAAAGCGGTCGGTGCGGCGCTCCGACATAGACGCGACATCGGCGACGGCGATCGCGAGGAAGTCGAGAACGTAGCCAAGTGGCGCTCCGTGGAAGTTCCCGTTCGACTCAACCCTGCCGTCGGGCAGAACCACCGGATTGTCGATGGCGGACGCAAGCTCGATGCGCGCGACCGCGTCGGCATGAGCGACCGTGTCGCGCGCGGCGCCGTGAACCTGGGGCGCGCAGCGCAGCGAGTAGGCGTCCTGCACGCGCGTGAAGCCCGATTCCTTGTGTGCGCTGACGACCGGCGAGCCGGCGAGTGCCGCGCGCATGTTCGCCGCGGACTCCGCTTGCCCGGGATGGGGCCTTAGCGCCTGGATGTCCGCGGCGAACACCGCGTCCGTCCCCGCGAGTCCCTCGATGCTCATCGCGGCCGCGATGTCGGCCGTCAGCATGAGGCGGTCCAGATCGGCGAGCGCGAGGCACAGCATGCCGAGCATCCCGTCGGTGCCGTTGATGAGGGCGAGGCCCTCCTTCTCGTGCAGCAGGATGGGGGTGATGCCCGCCGCGGCGAGCGCGTCCGCCGCGGTCGTTAGCTCGCCGGGCGCCCCTGAGGTCCCGAGGCGCACCTCACCCTCTCCCATCGCGGCGAGCGCGCAGTGGGCGAGCGGCGCAAGATCGCCGGAGCAGCCGAGCGAGCCGTACTCGCCTACGACGGGGGTGATCCCGGCGTTGAGCATGGCGACGTACACGTCGGCTACCCGCCGTGACACCCCGGTGCGCCCGGTGGCCAGGGTCGCGAGCCGCAGCACCATCGTGGCGCGAACCACCTCGCGCTCGACCTCGGGGCCGGAAGACGCGGCGTGCGAGCGCACGAGCGACCGCTGCAGTTCGATGCGCCGAGCGGGCGGAATGTGCTCGGTCGCGAGCGCCCCAAAGCCTGTGGAGACCCCGTAGTGCGGGCGCGCGTCCTGCGCGAGGTCCTCGATGATGCGGCGAGACCGATCGATGCGCTCGTGCGCCTCATCCGACAGCACGATGACGGCGTCGTGGCGTGCAACCGCAACGACATCTCGGGGGGTCAGTGCGCCGTCGCCGATCGTGACAACCGCGGGCGTCGCTTCCACCTGAGCAGCCATGGGGACTTCCTTTCGCCTGTCCGCCATTGAACGCCGCCTCCCACCCTCATGGCCACGGGTGTCCGCGATATTGTGTCTGGGATACCAGACATTCTGCGTCCCGCGTCGGCGAGGTGACATCCATGGCGAGCAACGTTCCCGCCGCTTCAGCGGCGCTGCGCATGATCCGGTATCTCGCCGCCGTGGCCGCCCCCGCGCGGGCGGCGGTCATCGCGCGGGATCTGGAACTCCCGAGGTCGTCCGTCTATCACCTGCTCCGCGTGCTCATGGACGAGGGATTCGTGGTCCACTTCCCCGAGGACCGCGTATACGCCCTGTCCCCCTTGCTCGGCGACCTGGGGCTTGCCACGCAGCGGACCGATCAGCTGGCGCGGCTTGGCAGGCCCATCCTCGAGCGGCTCGTTCAGCGCAGCGCGGTGCCGGTCGTGGCGCACCTGGCCGTGCGGTCCGATACCGAGGTGATGTACCTCGCGCGTGAGCAGGGGATTCGCGCTCCCACCACGGTCACGAGCATCGGCGTGCGCTTGCCCGCACATCTCACCGCAACAGGGCGTGCTCTTCTCTCTCTGCTCGCACCCGCTCAGGTGCGCGCGCTCTATCCCCACGCCGCGGGCTTCTCCATGCGCGACACCACGGGAGCGGAGGCGCTCAAGGAACTGGCCACCGTGATCGCTCAGGCGCGCACACGTGGCTGGGCCACCGAAGATGGCGAGATCGTGCGCGACTACGGCTCCACAGCGTCGGCCGCAGTGGACCGCAATGGCATGCCGGTCGCGGCCATCGGTCTCACCTTCAATCGGGAGCGAGCCGCCGAGGACACGTGGGCGACGCTCGGGGCCGCCGTCGCGGGCGCGGCGCACGAGCTGTCCGCACGTGTGGCCGGCCGGTACTGAGCGCCCTCCGTGACTAGGCTCTGAGCGTGTCTCGCGTCATTGACCTCAGCCAGCGAATCCGGGACGGCCTCGTCACCTACCCTGGCCACCCCGCCGTTTCCTTCTCTCCGTGGCTGACCCGTGAGGACTCCCGCGCCCACTACGCGCCCGGCACCGAGTTCGCGCTCGACATGATCACCATGATCGGCAACACCGGCACCTACCTCGACTCGCCGTTCCACCGCTATGTGGGCGGCGCGGATCTGGCGGGTCTGGCTCTAGAGACTCTCGTGGACCTCCCCACGGAGGTGGTGCGGCTGCCGGCTGCGGTCTTGGGTGAGAGCCGCGGGATTTCCGCCGCGCACCTCGAGGGCCGCGACGTTGCGGGCAAAGCGGTGCTGCTGAACACCGGCTGGGACGTGCACTTCGGACGCCGGCGTACGGCGACCCGGCGCCGTTCCTCGCGGCCGACGGCGTGGAATGGCTGGTAGCGGCGGGCGCGGTCCTGGTCGGGATCGACTCGGTCAACATCGACGACACGTACGCGGGCGGCGAACGGCCAGCGCACAGCGGCCTGCTCGCGGCGGGCGTGCACGTCGTGGAGCACCTGACGAACCTCGGGGCGCTGCCGGACTCCGGCGCGCGATTCTTTGCGGCGCCGCCCGCCGTCGAGGGCTTCGGAACCTTCCCCGTTCGTGCGTTCGCCCTGGTCACGCCGTAGTAGATTCGTCAGTGACGAAAGAGGTCACAATGACGTGGTCTGCTCCCGTCGGTGAGGGCCCCCTTGCCGACGCTCGCGCCCAACTCGCCAACGCCGTCGGCCACCTTGGCTACGACGATGGCACCCACCAAATGCTCGCAACTCCGCGCCGCGAAATGGCCGTGAGCATTCCCCTGCGCCACGAGGATGGGCACACGTCCATCTACCTGGGCTACAGGGTGCAGCACAACTTCAGCCGCGGCCCTGCGAAGGGCGGCTTGCGGTTCGCGCCCAACGTGGACCTCGACGAGGTGCGCGCGCTCGCCATGTGGATGACGTGGAAGTGCGCGCTCGTCGACGTGCCGTATGGCGGCGCGAAGGGAGGCGTCGCGATAGACCCGCGAGCCCACACGCAGCTTGAACTCGAGCGGGTCACCAGGCGCTATACGAGCGAGATCCTGCCGATCATCGGCCCCGAGGTGGACATCCCCGCGCCCGACATGGGCACCAACGAGCAGACCATGGCCTGGATCATGGACACCTACTCCACGGCCATGGGTCACACCGTGCCCGGAGTGGTGACTGGCAAGCCCAGAGCCTCGGCGGCTCACTTGGCCGCGCGGCGGCGACGTCGCGAGGTGGGCGCACATCGCGGTACTCGCGATGGAGTCCCACGGCCTCGCGGCGAGCACCGCCACCGCGGCCGTTCAAGGCTTTGGCAAGGTGGGTCGCGACACCGCTCGCTTCCTGGACGACGCTGGGGTCGCCGTGCGCGCGGTGTCCGACATCGACGGCGCGATCTATAACCCGCACAGGCTCGACATCTTCGCGCTGTGTGAGCACGTTGACCGGACCGGCACCGTGGTGGGCTTCGAGGGATCGGAGCCCATCGCTCCCGCGGACCTGCTCACGCTGGACGTCGACGTGCTGGTCCCCGCCGCCCTTGAGGGCGTGCTCACGGGCGAGAACGCGGACAAAGTGCGCGCGAAGATCGTGGTCGAGGGCGCCAATGGTCCCACCACCAAGGAGGCCGATCAGATCCTTACCGACCGCGGTGTGCTCATGGTGCCGGACATCCTTGCGAACTCTGGCGGCGTCATTGTCAGTTACTTCGAGTGGGTGCAGGCGAATATGGCCTACCAGTGGACAGAGGCGGAGGTGAACGGCCGCCTCAAGGAGCGCATGACCAAGGCGTGGCGCGACGTGGTCGCGTTCTCCTCCGATCGGGAGCTCACGTATCGCGAGGCCGCAACCGTGCTCGCGGTGCAGCGGGTGACCGAAGCGCACCGCTTGCGAGGACTGTATCCGTAGGATGTAGACGTTTTGTCTACATCGGCGTACCGTCGAGGTATGGCTGACACCACCACCATTCGCGTCTCGCGGGAGGCGCACAGCAAGCTCGTCGAGCTCAGCGAGGCCACCGGCAAGTCGCTCGGGTCCGTGTTGGAGGACGCCCTCGAGGCGCTGCTCGCCCGCAAGTTCGCCGAAACGATCGTCGAGCAGATGGATGCCCTTCGCTCCGACCCCGAGGCGTGGGCAGACTACCTCGCCGACCTCGACCTGTCTGCAGGCCATGACCTCGATTGGTGACGTCTGGCTCGTCGACTTCGGCGAGCCGTTCCCGTCCGAACCTGCCCACACGCGGCCAGCCCTCGTCGTTGGTCCACCGAGCGACTTCGGCAGACACTTTCCCGTCGTTATCGTCGCTCCCATGACGACCACGCACCGTCGCATTGAGCTCCACGTCGAGATCGAACCCACTGCTCTCTCTGGGCTGTCACGGACCAGCTATGTGCAGCCGGAGGGCCTGCGCTCGGTCGCGAAGACCCGCCTCATTCGTCGCATCGGAAAGATTGACCCTCTCGACCTGCGAGCGGTGCGCGCGTCGATGGCGCAGTTGCTTGAACTGAGTGCTTTCTAGCTCCGCCCGGAGTAGTTGGGCGCCTCCACCGTCACCTGCACGTCGTGCGGGTGCGACTCCTTGAGCCCCGCGGGAGTGATCCGCACGAACTGACCTTTGGCCTGGAGGTCAGGGATCGTTCGCGCGCCCACGTAGAACATCGACTGCCCAAGCCCGCCAACGAGCTGGCGCACCACGGAGGACAGCGGCCCCTTGTAGGGAACCCGGCCCTCGACGCCCTCAGGAATGAGGTCGTCGTCGCTTGGAGCGTCGGCCTGGAAGTACCGGTCCTTCGAGTACGAGACCCGACCCCGTGAGGCCATCGCCCCAAGCGAGCCCATGCCCCGGTAGCTCTTGAACTGCTTGCCGTTGACCAGCACAAGGTCGCCAGGGGTCTCCTCGACGCCCGCGAAGAGCGAGCCCAGCATCACGGATGATGCCCCGGCAACCAGCGCCTTGGCGATGTCTCCGGAGTACTGAAGGCCGCCGTCGGCGATCACGGGCACGCCTGCGGGAGAGGCAGCAACCGCTGCCTCGTACACCGCGGTCACCTGCGGCACGCCAACCCCGGCGACCACGCGGGTGGTGCAGATGGAGCCCGGCCCAACGCCAACCTTGACCGCGTCGACGCCCGCCTCGACGAGCGCCGCGGCGCCGTCGCGCGTGGCCACGTTGCCGCCGATGACCTGCACGTGTGAGGTTGCGGGATCGGCCTTGAGGCGGCGAATCATGTCGATCATGGCGCGCGCGTGGCCGTGCGCGGTGTCCACCACCAGCACGTCTACCTCGGCGTCTACCAGGGACGTTGCGCGCTCCCATGCGTCCCCATAGAAGCCGACGGCCGCGGCGACCAAGAGCCGACCCTCGCCATCCTTTGACGCGAGCGGGTACTTCTCCGTCTTGACGAAGTCCTTGACCGTGATGAGGCCCGTGAGGCGGCCATCGGCGTCGACCAGCGGCAGCTTCTCCACGCGGTGCTTGGCGAGCAGCTCGGCGGCGTCGGCGTTGGCGATGCCCGCGTGTCCGGTGACGAGTGGCATGGGGGTCATGTGGTCGGAGACGCGACGGGTTGCGAACTCGGCCGGGTTCACGAACCGCAGGTCGCGGTTGGTGATGATGCCAAGCAGCGTGCGGTCCGGCGCGACCACCGGCAGCCCGGACACGCGGTACTTGGCGCACAGGGCGTCGAGCTCAGCGAGCGTGGCGTCTGGGCCCACGGTGACGGGATCCGTGATCATGCCGGATTCGGACCGCTTGACGATCTCGACCTGGTGGGCCTGGTCCTGGATGGACAGGTTCCGGTGGAGCACGCCGATGCCGCCGAGGCGGGCCAGCGCGATCGCGAGGCGGGACTCCGTCACGGTGTCCATCGCGGCACTCAAGAGGGGGAGGTGGATGCTCAGTTCGCGGGTTAGGCGGGTGGTCGTGTCGACCTCTGAGGGGATGACGTCGCTCTCTCCAGGAAGCAGAAGAACGTCGTCGTAGGTGAGTCCGGTGTAGCCGAAGGGGTCATTCGGGGCGGGCATCATTGCACGATTCTACAGTCCCGTCCAGTCCCCTAGAAGCGCTGGAAATTGGGGTTCCCAAGCGCGCCAGGACGCGGTAAGAATGGCACTAGGTGGTCCGCGACGTCGAGGATTTACTCCTGGCGAAGCAACCGCTGCGGGATGTCGAAGAACACTGCGACCGGAGGCAATGGCGCCGCCGGGAGCCCTAAACCAATAGGGGACTTGATGGACTCGGTGGCCAAGTTGCCAGCACCAACTCAGGACCAGTGGGAGTGGCAGTACGAGGGATCATGCAGAGAAGCAGATCCGGAACTGTTCTTCCACCCAGAGGGTGAGCGAGGGTCCGCAAGGCGCCGCAGAGCCGAAGCAGCCAAGAAGTTCTGCGCCCGCTGCCCCGTCATGGAGATGTGCCGCGAGCGGTCGATCGAGGCACGCGAGCCCTTTGGCGTGTGGGGTGGCCTCAGCGAGGACGAGCGTCACGCCCTGCTCGCCGGTCGCCTCAAGCGCGCCAGCTGAGAGACGAGAAAGGCCCCGGTCAGTGACCGGGGCCTTCGTCGACTGCGTTGTTGCGGCGTTTAGCTCACCACGGCGAGCAGGTCGCGCGCGGAGAGGATCAGGTAGTCCTCACCGGCGTACTTGACCTCGGTGCCGCCGTACTTGCTGTAGATCACCTTGTCGCCAACCTGGACGTCCAGGGGGACGCGGTTGCCGTTGTCGTCAATGCGACCCGGGCCCACTGCCACGACTTCGCCCTCCTGGGGCTTCTCCTTGGCGGTGTCCGGGATCACGAGGCCAGAAGCCGTGGTGGTCTCTGCCTGAGCAGCCTTCACCACAACCTTGTCCTCAAGAGGCTTGATCGAGACCGACACTGCGGACCTCACCTTCCACTTGTTGTTCACGAAACTGGGGTGCCCGGCCATGCCGTCGCGGGGGTCATTTCCGGGGCTATCGCTCCTTGCGGAGCACGTCCAATCTAGCACTCTCACCCTGAGAGTGCTAACGCGCCCACCGCTGTTCGCGCGGCGTGAAACGATGGCGCCATGGACGCCGCCGAAGCACGCCTCGTCGTATCCGCCGATTGCCGCGCCCTTACCGACGCTATCGGCGAGTACGACGCGAAGGCCGCCTTGAGCGTCGGGCAGCGTTTGCGTTCCGAGGGCGTGCCGCCCCAGCTTGTCGCCGCGGCCCTCACCCAGGCCCGGCTGCGCGCGGCCGCGCGCGCGAAGTTCGGCGAGTTCGCGGCCGGCATGGCGTTCAGTCAGGAGGGGCTTGAGCAGGCGACCCGGCTTACCGTTGCGGCCCTGCATGCCCGACGCTATGTCGAGGCTGGTATTCGACGTGTCGCCGATCTCACGGCGGGTTTGGGGGCCGACGCGATGGCGCTCGCGGCGCTCGGCGTCGGGGTGGTCGCGTTCGAGAGCGACGAGGCCGCGGCGGTGCTGTGCGACCACAACCTCAGGCACTGGCCGGATGCCGTGGTGGTTCACGCGGACTCGATGACGACGGTGCGCGGCGTGGAGGTCGACGGCGTGTTCGCGGATCCGGCGCGCCGGTCCGGGGGTGGTCGCCGACACTCCCTGCCGACTACCTTCCACCTCTGGACTCGGTGCTGGAGCTGCGGGATCAGTTCCCCGCGCTGGGCCTGAAGCTGGGACCGGGAGTGCCTCACGCCGATCTGCCAGGCGACGCCGAGTGCCAATGGGTGAGTGTGGACGGCGATGTCGTGGAGGTGGGCGTGTGGTGCGGGCCCCTGGCGCGGCGCGAGGGGCACGCGGCGCTCGTGATCAGGCATGGCGTGGCTCATGAGCTGGCGGGGGACCTGCACCGGGGCGAGGTGCGTTCGCTTGGCGAATTCGTTGCCGAGCCGGACGGTGCGGTGATCCGCGCCGGGCTCGTTGGGGCGCTCGCGGACGAGCTCGACGCGGGCCTGCTGGACCCGACCATCGCGTACCTCACCGCGGACGCGGTCGTTGAGTCGCCGTTCGCGCGGTGGTTCAGGGTAGAGGACGTGCTTCCCTTTGACGTGAAGAAGTTGACGTCCGCACTGCGGGGGCGCGGCGTCGGGACCGTCGAGATCAAGAAGCGCGGCGTGGACGTGGTGCCGGAGAAGCTGCGGGCTCAGCTCAAGCTGCGCGGCAGCGAGTCCGCGACGGTGATCCTGACCCGGGCCGGCGGGAAGCGAGTGGCGCTGATCGCGCGGCCGGTCTAGCGACCACGGCTGGCAACCTCAGATCCCGCCAATCTGGGCCCGGTCCGCCGGATTTTGCGCGAAATCCGGTTCACCGCCGCGGCGTAACTACGCGCTGAGGACCAGCCCTACCGCGAGCGCGATCATCACCACGGCAATCAGCGCATCCAGCACTCGCCACGCCCGCTGCGTGGCGAGCACGGGCGCGAGCGCCCGCGCGCCAAAGCCCAGCCCCGTGAACCACACCACCGACGCGGTGATCGCCCCGGCAGCGAACACCCACGGAAGCGCGTGCGTGGACGCGACGGTGCCCACCAGGAATACCGTGTCCAGATACACGTGCGGGTTCAGCCACGTGATTGCGAGACACGCCGCCGCCACAGACGCGGCGCTGGCCGCCGCTACCGGCGCGTCGGAGTCGGCGTCGAGCACCGCCGGCCGCCACGCGCGCTTGGCGGCCAACAGCCCGTACACCAGGAGGAACGCGGCGCCGGCCCAGCGCACCACCGTGAGCACTGCCGGATGCGAGGTCACCACCGCGCCAACGCCCGCGACCCCTGCGCACACGAGCACCGCGTCGGACACGGCGCAGATCCCCACCACCAGCCACACGAACTCGCGCCGCACGCCCTGGCGCAGCACAAAGAGGTTCTGCGCGCCAATGGCGACGATGAGCGAGAGCATCAGCCCAAGGCCCGCGAGGTACGAGGTCATGATCGCAAGACTAGGTCTGTGATGTCGGAAGTGCCATTTAGCATTTCTACAGTTTCTGTAGCATTGCTTATGTGAATATTCCGGTGCACCTCGCTGCGACGCTCGCTGCCGCGGTCGATCACGGCTCACTCGACGCCGCGGCGACCGCCCTCCACATCACGCCGCCCGCGGTAAGCCAGCGCATTCGGCAGCTGGAACACGTCACGGGCCAGGTCCTGCTGATCCGCTCCCGCCCGGTGCAGGCCACCGCGGCGGGCCTTGCCGTGCTGCGCTTCGCACGGCAGGTGGAGCACCTCGATTCCGTGACCCGTCAAGAGCTTGGACTCCACGGACGTTCCGTCTCGATCCCCATCGGCGTCAACGCGGACTCGCTCGCGACCTGGCTGCTCGCTCCGCTCACGAAGCTCGCAAGCTCGAGCTCGATCACCTTTGATCTGCATCGCGATGACCAAGAGCACACACTCGAACTGCTCGAACGCGGCGTCGTCCTTGCGGCCGTGACCTCCCAGCCGGAGCCTGTTCCCGGCTGCTCGGTGCGGCCCCTAGGGGCGATCACCTATCGCGCCGCGGCCTCGGCATCGTATGCCCGACGCTGGCTCGCCGGAGGCCCGACACCTTCCGCCCTCGAGAGTGCCCCGCTCGTCGACTTTGATCGGCGAGACGAACTCCAGTCGCTGTGGCTCAAGGCGATGGGCGCTGACCCAGCGGCACCGCCGCGCCACCGGATCCCCAGTACCTCCGACATGACGCACGCCATCAGGATGGGCCTTGGGTGGGGCATGGTTATCACGATCGAGGGGCACGACCACTCGGCGGGTCTCCAGCTCTTGGGGGGAGAGCCGGTCGCCGTGCCTCTGTATTGGCAACAGTGGCGCGCGTCCTCTGACCTCCTTGACTCCGTGGCCACACACATCGAGGAGGCGGCCCGACCGTTGCGCGCATCGCGCTAGTCGCACACCCCGTACGGCAGCGTCACCTTCACCGGCCACGTGCCCCGCGCGGGCAGCGCACCAGAGAGCACCTTCGCAAGCGCATGAAGCTGCTCCGCGCCGTCGCCCCATAGGGCCACGTAGACGCGCGCATTCGACGCCGGCAAGCCCCACGGCCCGCCTGTCGCGACCACCACGTCGGCATCCGCATGGCCGCGATCGCCGTCGACCAGGGCGATCTTCGTGCCCTCCGATGACCACCCGATCCCCTCGGCGGCCAGATCGACCTTGAGCGCCACCCGCTGGTCCCGGGTTCCCCCGACGATATGCACGCTTGAACCCACCAAAGAGGAGCAGTCCTTCGCGGCGACCACGACCGAGCCCTCCGCGAACTCGCGCGGCCGCGCGTCGGCAGTCCCTGGAACCAGAGCCGCCTGCTCGCGAGCCGCCAGGATCACATGGGCGGCCGCATCGTCCAGCCGCTCGCGCGAGAGGGCGCCAGAGCCGACTGCTCGCACGATCGCGCGCCGTGCCGCCGCGGGATCGGGGGGCATGAGCACCAGATCGGCCCCCGCGGACAGCGCCGCCACCGTACCGGCGCCGGGCCCAAACCGGTCCGTGATCGCATCCATGTCCATCGCGTCGGTCATGAGCAGCCCCGTGAAGCCCATCTCGTCGCGGAGGTACGCGTACGCGCGTGGGTTCACGGAAGCGGGCAGCGACCCCCAACCAGCCACGCGGATGTGACCCACCATCACGGCGGGCACCCCTTCGGAGATGGCGGAGCGGAAGGGCACCAGGTCCCGATCCTCGAGTTCGCCTATCGACGAGTGCTGCACCGGCAGCGTGTCGTGAGAGTTCGCCGTCACCGAGCCATGGCCAGGGAAGTGCTTGATGACCGGCGTCACTCCCCCGTCCTCGAACCCCTCCCACGCCGCATTCACGACGCCCGCAACGGCAGTCGGCGAGGAGCCCGCGGAACGCGTCCGAATCGTCGGGTCCTTGAGGCCGATCGTGACGTCGGCGTCGGGCGCAAGGTTCATCGTGAATCCCAGTTGCGCCATCTGCGCGCCGAGCGCCGCGTAGTACTCGTGAATCTGCCACTCGTCGCCGTTCGCGCCCGCCGCCGCGAACGCGGACACGTAGCGCACGGCCGGCCGCAGCCGCTGGACGGTGCCGCCCTCCTCGTCCGTGGCGATCATCACGGGCCACGCACGCTCCGGGTCAGCGGCCGCGATAGCCGCATTGAGCTTGGTCACCTGCTCACTGCCGGTGACAGCGCCTCCCATGAGGATCACGCCGCCGACGTGCTGCTCGCCCACAAGCGCGGTCGCGGCCGACTTCGACGTGGTCGTGACGCTCGCCATGATGACGGTCCCAGCAGCGATGTCCACGGGGAGCGCCCGCGCATCCGCGAGCGCGGCCTCCCATTCGCTCGGCGGCAGGCTGGGGCTGGGGCTGGGGCTCGGGCTGGCACTTGGCAGGCCCGACGGCGTGGCCGGGCTCTCGCTCGGCGTCGCCGCTGGGCGCTGGTTGGCCGACGGGTTGGGATCGAGGTTGCCCGTGACCGCGATACCCACCGCGACGACGGCGTACACGGCCACGATCGCGCCGATGACCCAGCGCGTCAGCGGCTTCATACAAGCACGGTACTCAACGGCATCGAGGAGTCGACACCGATGCCGAGCGAAGACGGCTGCGCATCGTCCCGCACCAGCGCCGAACCGAGAGCCGCGATCATCGCACCGTTGTCCGTGCAGTAGCGAATCGGCGGGATGCGCACGTCGATGCCAGCCGAGGACCCACGGGCGGCGGCGAGCTCACGCAGCTGCGAGTTCGCGCTGAACCCCCCGCCGATAACCAAGGTGGAAACGCCATGCTCCTCGCACGCGCGCAGCGTCTTGGCGACCAGGACGTCGGCGACGGCGTCCGCGAAACTCGCGGCAACGTCGGCCACCGGGACCTCGCGACCGGAGTCGCGGCAGTTCTCCACCCACCGCGCCACCGCGGTCTTGAGTCCGCTGAAGGAGAAGTCGTAGGCGTGCTTTGCCTGGTCCTTCGGCGCGGTGAGCGCGCGGGGGAACGGAATGGCCTTGGGGTCGCCCTCGCGCGCGAGGCGGTCGATGTGCGGGCCGCCGGGGTACGGCAGGCCCAGGAGGCGGCCGACCTTGTCGAACGCCTCCCCGGCGGCGTCGTCGAGGGTGTGGCCCAATTCGGTGACGTTGGTGACGCCGCCCTCGAACAGCAGCAGCGACGTGTGGCCGCCGCTGACCACGAGCGCCATGGTCCGCTCGGGGAACTGCCCGTGCACCAGTTCGTCGACCACCGCGTGCCCGATGACGTGGTTGACACCGTAGAGCGGCCGGTTCAGCGCCAGGGACAGCGCCTTCGCCGCGGACACACCAACGGTCAGCGAGCCGACAAGCCCAGGTCCCGCCGCAACGGCGATCGCGTCCACGTCCCCCAGGCCCAAGCCCGCGCGCGAGAGCGCCTCATCCAGCGTCGGGACGAAGGCCTCGAGGTGCGCGCGCGAGGCAACCTCCGGCACGATCCCTCCGAACCGCGCGTGCTCGTCCATCGAGGAGGCGGTGACGTCAGCGATCAACTCGGTGCCGCGCACGAGGGCAACGCCGGTCTCGTCGCACGTCGACTCGATTCCCAGGACCAGCATCACGTCACCCTATCCGTCATCGCGCGTCGCATCACGAGCGCATCCTCGTTCTCCGGCTGGTAGTAGCGCGGCCGAATCCGCACGTCCTCGAACCCGTATGCCCGGTACAGCGCCAGGGCAGAGGGATTCGCCACCGACACCTCGAGCCACGCCTCCCGCGCGCCCAGTCGCGTTGCCTCCGCGAGGAAGTCCTCCATGAACGCGCGCCCTATCCCCAGCCGCCGTGCCGCGGGCACCACAGCGATGTTCATGAGGCTGAACGCGTCGCCGTCGTACCCGTAGATCGCGTAACCCACCAGCTCGTCGACCACGTAGGCGCCGCGATAGCGCTTCCCGCCGAAAGCAAAGTCATCGCGGATGAGCGCTAGCGACCACGCGGCCGCGCCAAAGATGAGCTGCTCCTGCTCGGCGACCCAGGGCAGGTCCGCCTCGCTCAGATCGCGCAGCTCGATCGGCCCCGAGTCCGTCACGCGCCCGGCACCCCGTGCACGTCCGGTCGCCTCAGGTACAGAGGTTCCGTTGGCATGGCGAGGCCCGACGCTCTCGCGCCATCCGCCACGCGCACCAGCAGTGCGGGGTTGGGGTCGGCGGCGGTTGCGTCCGTGAAGACGTCCGGGTAGAGCGCGGCGCCGCGTCCTACGACGCGGCCGGCGACGTCAACGTCGCCGGGAAAGGCCACCTCGGGACCCGCGACGCGAACCCCGTCCTCGTAGCGCGCCCAGTACACCTCGCGGCGGCGGGCGTCGGTCACCGCGGTGCATGTGCCGAACTCGGCGCCGAGCGCGTCGAGAGAGCACACGCCCTCCACGGGCACGCCCCACGCGTAGCCGAGCGTGCGTGCCGTCACGAGCCCAACGCGCAGCCCCGTGAAGGTCGCGGGCCCGGTGCCAACGACAATCCGCGATGGCTTCCGGCCGCCGGCGTCGCGCAGCACCGCGTCCACCATGCCGGCGAGCAGCTCGGCGTGGCCGCGCGGCGCATACTCGGTGCGCTCGGCAAGGACCTCGCCCGTGTCAGCCACCGCCGCCACCGCAATGGCCCCAGACGTGTCAATCGCGAGAATCACTGGTCGCCCCCAAAGGACACCCCGGCCCAGCGCTCCCCGTGACCCGACAGCGTCACCACCCGGTCACCGCCGTCAGGCGCCTCGGGATCGATGTCCCCGCCGCGGGTGCGCGAGATCGTCACGTGCAGCCGGTCATCGGACAGCGCAGCGGCCGGGTCGCCCCACTCCACGACCGTCACGGAGTCCTCGAGCGTCGCGTCGAGGTCAAGGTCGTCGAGCTCCGCCAGCGAGGAGAGCCGATAGGCGTCCACGTGAATCAGCGACGGACCCCCTACGAGCGAGGGGTGCGTGCGCGCGATAATGAAGGTGGGGCTCGCGATGGGCCCGCGCACCCCCAGCGCCTCCCCAAGTCCCTGAGTGAAGGTGGTCTTCCCCGCTCCCAGGTCGCCGGTAAGGAGCAGCAGATCCCCCGGACGCACCAAGGGCGCGACCACCGAGGCGGCGAACGACCTCATCGCGTCGCCGTCAGAGATCACATGAGCCATCAGGCCGCCTTGGGACGAAGCCCACCAAAGCGGCAGACGACCTCGTAGTCAATGGTGCCAAGAGCGTCGGCCCATTCGCGGGCGCTTGGCCCGCCCGCGCCAACCAACACCACCTCGTCGCCAACGACGCACTCGGTGACGGGGCCGAGGTCCACCACGAACTGGTCCATGCACACGCGGCCCGCGATGGTGTAGCGGCGCCCGCGGATGGACACCTCGCACACGTTGCCTGCGGCGCGCATGAGTCCGTCCGCGTACCCGGCGGCCACGAGGCCGAGCGTGGTGGGGATGCGCGTCACGTACTCGTGGCCATAGCTCACGCCCTGGCCCGCCGGCACGTCCTTGACGAGTACGAGTTCCGAGGTGACGGACATCGCGGGCGTGAGGCCCCAGTTCGCGCCGGACGGGTCGGGAACGGGCGGGAGGCCGTAGACGGCGATTCCGGGGCGCACAAGGTCGAAGTGCAGGTCCGGGCGGGTCAGCGTGGCGGCCGAGTTCGCGAGGTGCCGCAGCTCCACCTCGAGCCCATGCTGCTCGAGCCGCACCACGGCCGCGCGGAACACCTCCGCCTGTGCGTCGATGGTCGCGTGCCCTGGCTGGTCGGCCCACGCGAAGTGCGACCAGATGCCGACGAGCTTGACGAGCCCCTCCGCCTGGGCGGCGGCGATGAGCTCCATGAGCCCGTCGAGCCGTGCCGGCTGCACGCCCTCGCGGCCGAGCCCCGTGTCCACGCACAGGTGGAGCCGCGCCACGTGGCCGGTCTCGCGCGCCACGGCAAGAATCTTGCCAAGCACTTCTGGAGAACCAACGGACAGGTCAACCCCGGCGGCGAGCAGCCGCGCGGCCGGCAGCTCCGGCCCGTAGAGCCACGTGAGGATGCGCCCCTCGTCGCCCGCCTGGCGAAGTTGCAGCGCCTCGTCGGGCTGCGCGACCCCGAGCCACGCTGCGCCCCCAACGCGAGCGGCCCGCGCCGCCTCCACCAGGCCGTGCCCGTACGCGTCGGCCTTCACCACGGCCATCACCTGGGCGCCGTTGGCGCGCCGCGCCAACTCCTCCACGTTGCGCGTGATCGCGTCGTAGTCCACTCGAATCGCGAGCCTGCTCATCAGCCCTCCCCTACAACCACGGCGGACGCGATGCCCGCGTCGTGCGACAGCGACAGGTGGAACGTCGCTATCCCGAGTTCCGCGGCTCTCGCCGCTACCGTCCCCCTCACCACGAGCGTCGGGCGGCCCGACGGCTCGCTCACCACTTCAGCGTCCTGCCAGTTGAGCCCGCCCGGGCTTCCGAGCGCCTTGGCGAGGGCCTCCTTGGCGGCCCAGCGGGCGGCGAGGCTCGCGGTGGAGCGGTCGCGCTCTGCGGGGGTGAAGACGCGCTCGAGGAAGCCGGGCGAGCGTTCGATCGACTCCTCGAAGCGGGAGATCGCCACCACGTCGATGCCCAGGCCCAGGATCGCCACTACTCGACCGTCACCGATTTGGCGAGGTTGCGAGGCTGGTCCACGTCGTGGCCCTTCGCCGTGGCGAGCTCGAGAGCGAAGAGGTGCAGGGGCACTACGGCGAGGAGCGGCTGCATGAGCACGGGCGCCTGCGGCACGTAGAAGACCTGCTCGGCGTAGTCGGCCGCGACGGTGTCGCCCTCCTCGGCGATGACGAACGTACGGGCGCCGCGAGCGCGGACCTCCTGCACATTGCTGACCACCTTGGAGTGCAGCGACTCGCGACCGCGGGGGCTGGGCAGGATGATGATGACGGGTTGGCCGTCCTCGACGAGCGCGATGGGGCCATGCTTCAGCTCGCCTGCCGCGAAGCCCTCCGCATGGATGTATGCGAGCTCCTTGAGTTTGAGCGCACCCTCGAGGGCGATGGGGAAGCCAACGTGGCGCCCTAGGAACAGGACGGTGCGCTCGTCCGCGAGGCTTCGTGCCACGGAGCGCACGGTCTCCGAGGAGTCGATGATCCACTGGATCTTCGCTGGGATGTCGCCGAGTTGCGAGAGCAGCGCGGCGATCTCGTCGGGGAACTTGTTGCCGCGGAGCTCGGCCAGGTAGATGCCGAGCAGGTAGGCGGCCGTGATCTGCGCCACGAACGCCTTGGTCGAGGCCACGGCGATCTCGGGACCCGCGCGGGTGTAGAGCACCGCGTCGGCCTCGCGGGCGATCGTCGAGCCCTGCGCATTCACGATGGCGATGACATTGGCGCCCTGCTGCTGCGCGTGGCGCACGGCCATGATCGTGTCCATCGTCTCGCCGGACTGGCTGATCGCGACCACGAGGGTGCGGAGGTTCACCACGGGGTCGCGGTAGCGGAACTCGTGGGCGAGCTCCACCTCCACGGGGATGCGCGTCCAGTGCTCGATCGCGTACTTGGCCACGTGGCCCGCGTAGGCGGCGGTGCCGCATGCGATGATGACGATCTTGTCCACCGAGTTGAGGACGGCCTCGTCGACGCGGCCCGCGTCCAGCTGCAGCTTGCCGCGGGCGTCGATTCGGCCGCGCAGGGTGTCTGCGACGGCGGCCGGCTCCTCGAAGATCTCCTTCTCCATGAAGGTGGCGAAGCCGCCCTTCTGGGCCGCCTCCGCGTCCCAGTCCACGTGGTACGGCTCGCGCTCCACGACGGTGCCGTTCGCGTCGGTCACGATCACGCCCTCGGGGGTGATCTCCACGACCTCGTCCTGACCAAGCTCGAGGGCGTCACGCGTATGCTCGATGAACGCGACCACGTCGCTGGCGAGGAAGTTCTCTCCTTCACCGAGACCCACCACGAGGGGCGAATTGCGCCGGGCACCGACCACCACGTGCGGCTCGCGAGCGTCCACGGCAAGCAGCGTGAAAGCGCCCTCCAGCTGGCCCACGATAGAGCGCATCGCCTCCGTGAGGGTCTTCCCGGATTCCACCTCGCGCGCCAACAGGTGGCCTGCCACCTCGGTGTCCGTCTCCGACTGGAAGATCACGCCGTCCTTGGTGAGGTCCGCGCGCAGGGCGGCGAAGTTCTCGATGATGCCGTTGTGGATGATCGCGATGCGGCCGCCCGCCGCAAGGTGCGG
Organism: Demequina sp.; assembly: GCA_024707205.1. NCBI lineage: Bacteria > Bacillati > Actinomycetota > Actinomycetes > Micrococcales > Demequinaceae > Demequina > Demequina sp. The sequence continues at coordinate 1,484,043 of JANQAD010000001.1, read as the reverse complement.
ATGGGCGTTGGCGTCCGTCGGCGCGCCGTGCGTGGCCCACCGGGTGTGGCCGATAGCGGCCGTGCCGTCGTGCAGCGGGTCCTCCGCGAGCGCCTTGGCGAGGTTGACGAGCTTGCCCGCGCGCTTGGCGACGTCGAGCCGATCCTCGTCCTCGGTGACCACGGCGATGCCCGCGGAGTCGTATCCGCGGTACTCGAGGCGCGCCAAGCCCCCCATCACCACGCCCTGCGAACGTCCACTTGCCGCACCCGAACCTACGTACCCGACGATTCCACACATGGGCCCAAGTCTAGTTGGCGCCCCGCATGGGCCCGCCGTTCGCCTCACGTGCGCCAGAATGGTGCCGTGTCCGCGCGCCCTGAGAGCCCCTTCATCACGCTCGACCGCGAGGAATGGGCCGCTCTCGCCGACTCAACGCCGCTGCCTCTCACTGAAGAGGACATCGCGCGCGTCCGCGGCCTTGGCGACCCCATCGACCTGGTCGAGGTTGACGTTGTCTATAGGCCACTATCGCGCCTGCTAGACCTCTATTCGGAGTCCGTTGGGCGCCTGCACGACGCTACCTCGGCTTTTCTTGGCGAGCGCACCTCGCGCACGCCGTTCGTGATCGGCATCGCGGGGTCGGTCGCGGTGGGAAAGTCCACCACCGCGCGCGTCTTGCGCGAGCTCATGGCCCGCTGGCCCGGTTCGCCACGGGTGGAACTGATCACCACGGACGGCTTCCTGTATCCGAACGCGGTGCTCGAGCAGCGAGGGCTGCTGCAGCGCAAGGGCTTCCCCGAGTCCTATGACCGGCGCGCGCTGCGGTCCTTTGTGTGGGCGGTGAAAAGCGGTGTCGCGGAGGTGACCGCCCCCGTGTATTCGCACATCACCTATGACATCGTGCCCGGCGCCTCGGTGACTGTGCGCAGGCCGGACATCCTCATCGTCGAGGGCCTCAACGTGCTCGCTCCGCCGATGCGCAGAGCCGAGGGCGGGCTCAGCCACGCGATCAGCGACTACTTCGACGTCTCGATCTACGTGGACGCAGAGCCCGACGACGCTCGCCGCTGGTACATCGACCGGTTCCTTGAGCTGCGCCGCACCGCCTTCTCACGGCCCGACTCCTACTTCCACACCTACGCGGCGCTGAGCGACGACGAGGCCGTAGCCCGAGCGTCGTACATCTGGGACACGATCAACGCGCCCAACCTGATGCGAAACATCGCGCCCACGCAGTCGAGGGCCACGATCATCCTGCGCAAGGGGCCGGACCACCACGTGGAATCGGTGAGCCTGCGGAAGCTCTAGGCGCGCTTGCGGACACGATGGCCTCCTGATGGTGGATTCTGCCCAGTTCGCGCGCACCTCGTTCCTGATGGTGGATTCTGCCCGGTTCGGGCGAGTATTCGGGCGGCATCCACCAGCAGGAAACTGTGGGCGTGAAACCTGGCAGGATCCACCGTTTGAGGCCCGACGCTGGTGCCAGTGATTGCGCGGCTCACCTATCGCGCTTGCGCGCCACCGCCGTGAAGGTCAGCGGCATGATGTCCCGCTGGGCCTCGGGCAGTTCGAAGTCGCCGTCCCCACGCTCGACCATGAAGGACGAGAACCGCCACGGGAGCGTCTTGCCCTCGTCAAGCCACACGAGCTCGAGGCCGGCGCCGATCAGTGATTGGAGGATCTCCGTCAGCGGGTGGGGGAACTCGTAGGTGCGAGTGTTCGTAACCGTGCCCTCGCCGATGTACGAGGTGTCGCCGTCCCACGCCTGCGCGAGCCCGTTCGGGAAGTACCGATACACGCTGACGAGCTCCTGGTACCGCTCGTCCACGGCGTAGAGCGCAGGGTGGCCGTCGCGGATGTAGAACAAACCGCCCGGTCTCAGCAGCGCTTCCACTTGAGCCGCCCAGCGGGCGAGGTCGTTGAGCCACCACACGGTGCCGATGCTCGTGTAGACGAGATCGAAGGTGCTGTCCGGGCCGCATTGAGCGGTCACGGCAGCGCGGGCGTCAAGCACATCGGTGCACACCCACTCGGCCTCGAGACCCAACTCGCCGGCAAGCGCCGCCGCGGCCTCGAGTGCGGGTGCCGAGAAGTCCACGCCAACAACCCGGGCGCCCTTGCGCGCGAACGACAGGGTGTCCGTGCCGATGTGGCACTGCAGGTGGCACAGGCCCAGCCCGGCCACGCCGTCAGTCAGGAAGCGCTCGATGACGGCCAGGTCCGTGCGGACCACTTGGGAGATGTGCGCAGGATCGCGGCGGAAGGCGTCAACGTCATAACCGCCCCCGGTGTGGATGGGCACCCGGTCGTTCCAGTTGGCGAGGTTCGCGGCGCGCGCGTCGTCCCAGGTAATCGCGATGTCGTCGCCTGCGAGTTCGTCGGCCATGAGGGCGAGTCTACGAACCTCCGTAGGAGAAGCCGTCGCCAATGACGGCAAACCGCCGTCCAGACGTAGTACACGAGTCAATGCGAAAGTCAAACTTGGTTAAGAGGCGGGAGCACAGGCAGGATCACCGAGCATGACGCACGCCTTCTCATCGTCTGAGACAAGCAGTTGCCGTGAAACGGGTGGCGAAACCATCCCGCGCTGGTGAGCGTTTCCGCGCCCGCCCGGCCTGCTTTCGACGCCAGGTCCCGCGTAGCCACTAGTTCGAGTCGTAAACACTACTAATCGTCATGCCGCGATCCAAGAACTGCACGTCCCGAGCCGTCGGAATTCTCAACCAACTCGAAGCCTGGCCTCGTTCGAAAGAAGCGCCGCTCTCGATAAGAGAGATGCACGCAAAGCCCGATTAAAGGGGACCCGACATATTACAGAGACAGAGATAGTTGCCAACCGTCATCTGACGACCGACTGACCAATCGCTCTCAGGACATCGGCAAAGTACACAAGGTGAAAGGCCAACGACTTTTCGGGCTCCGCTACGACTAGCGTGAGCCATTCAAGGGAGTCAGCGAGCCGCCCAACATCGAGATCTTCCGGGAGTCGAGCTAGATCGTACATCCGATCCAGCGGCACCTGCCAGAATTCGTCGTCTTCGAGTTCCACAGACTGACCGTGAATGGCGCGGAGGTGCCTAATAAGGATCTCGAACACGTCCTCCAGGAATTGAACCTCGACACCAATTTGATTGGACATCATCCTGCTCCATTGATGAGGTCTATTTGGTTCTGGAATCCTCGAATCTCGACCTCAAGTTTGTTGATTCGACCCGCAATAATCGCTTGCTGTATCTCGGTGGTCGATGCATTCGCGAGGTGACCCTTGTTGTCATAGGCCCAAGGATCACTCCGGTATGCCTCCAACTTTTCATTGTGTCCTGCCCCCGTGGTTTGGTCCAGTTCGTGTGTGGTGGTCTCCACTTGGGGGCCGCCGGTTGGCGGTCCCGAACTGGTCCAGGAAGAGTGGTGGTAGTCAACGACGCTCACCCCTCTCACAAGACTCATGTCTCATCATGCCGTGAAGTCGTTCGCGAACTCGCAAGGCGTGCGCATCCCGAGCGCCCGGTGAGGCCGGGTGGTGTTGTACTGCTCAACCCATTGGGCAATCAGGACCCTCGCTTCGGTGATCGTGTGGAACACTTCACCGTGGAGCAGCTCGTCCCGCATGGACCCGTTGAAGCGTTCGACGTAACAGTTCTGCTGAGGCGAGGCTTTCGCGATGAACACCGGGTCAACACCCTGACCCTTCAGCCAGGTCTGGACCGATTCTGCGGTGAACTCCCGCCCATTGTCCGACCGGATCATGCTCGGGCAGCCGTGAGCGGCGAACAGCTGCTCAAGGTGGGCGATGACGTCGTTGGAGCCAATCGAGAGCGCCACCCTGGGTTCGAACGCGATCCTGGTGAACTCGTCCACGACATTCAGGACGCGCACTTTGGAACCGTTGCGGGTGCGGAACGACACGAAATCGTAGGACCAGATGTGATTCAGATGCACCGCCGGCAACGCCCACGCGGAGTTCTCATCCGCTCCCAGCGCCTTCTGCCCGTTAGGACCATGCCTGGCAGGAACCCTCAAACCCTCCCCCCGCCACAACCTCTCGACCCGCTTGACGTTGACACTCCACCCATCGCGCACCAGTAGCGCATGGACACGCCGATACCCATACCGCGGATGCGCTTCCGCGTGTTGCGTCATCGCCGCCACCAAGCGCGCCTCAAAGTCCGACGGGACCGGTCGATACCGGTTCGTCGACCGATACTGACCCACCACGGCGCACGCCCTGCGCTCCGAAACCCCGTACTTCCGCATCAGACGCTTCACGGCCGCCCGACGCTTGGCCGGGCTCACCAGTTTCCCCGTGAGACCTCTTTCAACATCGAAATCTCCAATGCCTGGTCCGCGACGATCCGCTTCAAACGCGAGTTCTCCGCCTCGAGCGCCTTCAAACGCTGCGCCTCGTCCTCCTTCAGCTGCCCATACTTCAGGCGCCACCGATAGAAGGTTTGATCCGAGATCCCCAGCTTCTTCGCCGCCGCAGGGATCGACACCCCTGACGCCTGCAACTTCTCCATCTCCCTCAGCTTCGCGATGATCTGCTCCACCGAGTACCGCTTCGCAGCAGCCATGATCACTCCACCGTGCCCGTCATGCTCATGAGAACACCACAGTCAAAGTGGACCAAAAAACGGGGGGCCGGACAGAAGCTCTACCGTTGGGCTGGTGACCACCAGGTGCTCCCCAGAGGGCCCCGCAGGGCTCGGATGCTGCACCGTCGCCGAAATACCAGGCATATCATTATCGACCGGGTCCGGCGCCTCGGCCGAAGGTGTCGGCGAAACAGACGGCTCCGGCGAGGGAACGGTGGTAGGGCTTGGACTCGGCGACGGCTCCACCGAAGTCTCCACCGAAGGAGTCTCCGCAACTGGCGCACCCGGCTCAGGCGACGGCGACACCGCCGGCGCTGGCGTGCCCAACCCGACAAGCATCACACCAACACACACCCCCGAAACCACCAACGACAAACGCCGAGCAGCCACGCGCACCCCACCCAAAGTCCCCCTGGCCGCGATGCCAGGTGGGACGAACGTACTGCTACGCCGCAAAGCACGCAATCGGAGTCGCTCTGTGCACTCTTGCCGCGGGAGCACCGCCTACTCAGCCGCCTCTTGCGCGGGAGCCTCGTCAGCGTCGGGCACCTTGACCCCAAAGCGAGCCAGGATCCGGTCAACAAGCCAACCGAGCACCAAGCCACCGGCAACGCCAACCACGATGGACACGAGCAGGTTGTTCTCGAAGATCTCGGCGGCGGTGATGCCGATCAGCACCCCATACGTGGCCCAGATGGACACGGCGATCGCGTCGATCACCATGAAGCGCCGGTGGTTGAAGCCCAGGGCGCCCGCGGAGAGGTTCACGGCCACGCGGCCAAATGGAATGAAGCGCGCCGCGATGATGAACGCCGCGCCGCGATGCTTGAGGGCGTGCTCGGCCCAGTCCAGCGTGCGCTGACCCTTAGGACCCCGGAACAGCCGGAAGGAGCGGATGTGGATGCGGGATCCGATCAGATACGTCAGCTGATCGCCGCACCACGCACCAACGGCCGCGCACAGCCAAATGAAGGGCAGCAGCGGCGATCCGGTCTGCTTCCACAACGTCGAGGTGGCGATGACGATCGTCTCGCTCGGCACCAGCGGGAACACGGCGTCGATGAGCGACATCGCGAACAGCCAGAAGTAGATCCAGTACGACTCGGCTGCGGCGAGAATCGCGTCCTCAAGATGCGAGGAGAAGTGGACAATCCAATCCCCCCAGTTCATGACAGCGTGAGCCGCTCCCGCACCACCGAGGCCAGCGCGTCGGCATGCCGTTGCGCGTCCTCTGCGGTGGTCGCCTCCACCATCACGCGCACCAGCGGTTCAGTGCCCGACGGCCGCAGCAGCACCCGTCCCCCGTCACCGAGTTCTGCGCGCGCCTTGGCAACGGCGTCGCCAAGGTCGCGGTCCGTGTGGACGCGGGCGCGGTCGCAGTTGGGAACATTGACGAGCACCTGTGGCAGCGATTGGATGCCGGCGGCAAGCTCCTGGAGCGAACCCTGCGCGGCCACCTGCGCCGCAAGCACCAGGGACGTGAGGATGCCGTCACCCGTGGTGGCGTAGTCGGTGAGGATCACGTGGCCGGACTGCTCACCGCCAAGGGTGTAGCCGCCCTCGCGCATCGCCTCGAGCACGTAGCGGTCGCCAACTGCGGACTCGATGATCGTGATGTCCGCGGCCTTCATGGCGCGGTGTAGGCCCAGGTTGCTCATCACCGTGGCGACGAGCGTCGAGTGGTACAGCGCACCGGCCCGCTGCATCGCGAGCGCGAGCAGGCCCATGATCTGGTCGCCGTTGACGACGTTGCCCGCCGCGTCCACGGCCAGGCAGCGGTCAGCGTCGCCGTCGTAGGCGACGCCAAGGTCGGCGCCGCGCTCCACCACGGCAGCCCGAAGGCCGTCGAGGTGGGTGGAGCCCACGCCGTCGTTGATGTTCAGTCCGTCAGGTGCGGTGTTGATCGCGTGGACGTCCGCGCCCGCCGCCTCGAGCGACCGCGGGCCAACGTCCCACGCGGCGCCGTGCCCGGTGTCGACCACGATGCTCACGCCGGCCAGGGGCTTGTCGATTCCCGCGAACGAGGCGACCGCAGAGACCACGTGATCCACGTACTCCTGGGCGAGTTCGGGAGACGGGACGATCGTGCCGACTGCCCCGGCCGTCGGGCGTTCCCACGGCTCTCCGAGGCGGGCCTCGATGGCCTCCTCCACGGCGTCGTCCAGCTTGTGGCCGCCGCGAGCGAAGAACTTGATGCCGTTGTCCGGCGCCGGGTTGTGCGAGGCGGACAGGACCACGCCGAGGTCGGCCTCGGTGGACGCCGTCACGTAGGCGATGCCGGGGGTGGGCAGGACTCCCACGTCGAGGACGTCAACACCCGCGGAAGCAAGTCCGGCCGCGACCGCCGCGCTCAGGAACTGACCTGAGATGCGGGTGTCGCGGCCGATGACTGCTCGCGGGCGGTGCCCGGAGAACTCGCCACGCTCGGCGAGGACGTGTGCGGCGGCCACCGCGAGATCAACCGCAAGTTCCGCGGTGATGTCGCGATTCGCTACGCCACGGACCCCATCCGTGCCGAACAAGCGCGTCATGCGCTCGAACTTAGCGCTTCGAGTACTGCGGGGCGCGGCGGGCCTTCTTGAGACCGGCCTTCTTGCGCTCCACGGCGCGAGCGTCGCGGGTCAGGAAGCCAGCCTTCTTGAGGGCTGCACGGTTGTTCTCCTCGTCGATCCCGTTGAGAGCACGAGCCACGCCGAGGCGCAGGGCGCCGGCCTGGCCGGACGTGCCACCACCGTGGATGCGGGCGTGGACGTCGAAGCGGCCCTCGATGTCGAGAAGCGCGAACGGGGAGTTGACCAGCTGCTGGTGCACCTTGTTGGGGAAGTAGCCCTCAAGGTCGCGGCCGTTGATGGTCCACTTGCCGGTGCCGGGCACCAGGCGGACGCGGGCGACAGCCTCCTTGCGGCGGCCGAGGCCGGCGCCGGGGTTCACCGCGGAGTTGCCCTTGCCGCGCACGGGAGCAGTCTCGCTCGTGTACTCGGTGGGGGCGTCGGTCTCGTCGATGTCGATGTCGACGGTCTCAGTCACGTCAGTCACAGTTGTCAGTCCTTATTTCCCGCGCTTACTGCGCGACCTGCGAGATCTCGAAAGCCTGCGGCTGCTGCGCGGCGTGGGGGTGCTCGGAGCCCGCGTAGACCTTGAGGTGGGTCAGCTGCGTGGCGGCAAGCTTGTTCTTGGGGAGCATGCCCTTGACCGCGTTCTCGATGACGCGCGTGGGGTGCTTCTCGAGGAGCTCGCCGATGGGCATCTCCTTGAGGCCGCCCGGGTAGCCCGAGTGACGGTAGACCATCTTGTCGGTGAGCTTCTTGCCGGTGAGGGCAACCTTCTCAGCGTTGATGACGATGACGAAGTCGCCACCGTCGACGTGGGGTGCAAATGTCGCCTTGTGCTTGCCGCGAAGCAGCGTAGCGGCCTGCGAGGCCAGGCGACCGAGGACCACGTCAGTAGCGTCGATGACATACCAATTCTTGGTAATGTCACCCGGCTTGGGAGTAAACGTGCGCACTGTAAAGCCTTATCTATCCTGAAGTGTGAGCGGCAACTAGTCACCGCGAGGTTCGGTCGGCGGGTCCTGCGGCGGCGAGTGGGAGGCGCCTGTCCACGTGGAACGCACAACGAGGGTCAATCATACCGGCGCGAGAGTGCCCTGGTCAATCTGGGGTCAGTCCGCGCCGTGCGGGAGGATGACAACCATGGACCATCATCTCACCGCAGTCGCCGCCTACTTCGAGGGCTTCCGCGCCGGCGACCACGAGACGATCCTCGCGCTCCTCACCGAGGACGTGGTGTGGAACGTCGTCGGCGTGCGCACCGCGCGCGGGCTCGAGGAGTTCGACAGCGAGATCGAGAACCCAGCCTTCGAGGGCCGACCCGTCCTGACCGTGGAGCGCGAGTTCCTCTCAGGTGACGTGGTGGTAACAGCCGGCACTGGCGTCGGGCATCTTGCTGGCGGAGAGGAGTTCCGGTTCTCCTTCTCCGACTGGTTCGAGTTCTGCGGCGGCCTCATCGCGAGGGTGGACAGCTACATCGTGCCGCTCTAGAGCGCGCCGTCCACCCGTACGCACATGAGCGTCATGGCCCACGCCCCGTACGCACATGGGCGTCGGATCCGAGCAACTTTCCGACGCTCATGTGCGTACGCCGGCTCTAGAGCGCGCGGCGGGCTCGCGTGACGTCTGCCCGGGCCTCCAGCTCGTCGTCAGGGGGGTAGACAACTTCCTCAAGACACAGTCCGTGCGCGGGCGCCACCGAGATCCCCTGCGCGCGCACCGGGGAGTCCGCGACCTCCTCGAGCCACGCCTGGTCACGCCGCCCGTCCCCCACCGCGAGCAGCGCGCCAACGAGCGACCTCACCATCGAGTGGCAGAAGGCGTCGGCGCGCACGGTGGCGCTCACAAGGTCGCCCTCGCGCACCCACGAGAGCTCGGTGAGCGTGCGGATGGTCGTGGCGCCCTCGCGGCCGCGGCAGAACGCGGCGAAGTCCCTCAGGCCCAACAGCAGGCCCGACGCTGCGTTCAGTGCCCCCACATCCAGCCTTCGCGGGTGGCTGAGTGCAAAGCGACGGGTCAGGGGGTCCGGAACGCCATCCGTGACTCGGTAGACATAGCGGCGCTCGATCGCGCTGAAGCGGGCATCGAACCCGGGAGGCGCTTCGACGACCGACGCCACCCGAACGTCCTGAGGCAACACCCCGTTGAGGCGCGACAGCAGCCCCTCGGCGGGCGAACGGTCCGCGCGCCCCGGCATGCGCTCCCACGCATCGAAGGGCACGTCAACGTGCGCCTGCTGTGCGCGAGCGTGCACGCCGGCGTCCGTGCGCCCGGCGACCGTCACGCGCAACTGCGGCACCCGCAGCACTTGCGCCAGGCCACCCTCGAGCGTCTCCTGCACCGTCCGCAACCCAGGCTGCGCGGCCCAGCCTGCGAAGTCCGTGCCGTCATACGCAAGAACGAGGCGGGCCCGCACGACCTGTTCAGTCATGGGACCCGCCTCGCTCTGTGGTGAAGCTGTTACTTCTCGTCGGCCTCGTCGTCCGCACCCTCAGCGGGGGCGGCGGCGGACTCGGTGGTCTCGGCGACCTCCTCGGCCACGTCCTCGGCACCCTCGGCGGGAGCGTCGGAGTGAGCGCCGGTCTTGGACTCCTCGGCGATGAGCTCGTCCACGGACTCCTCAACCACCTCGTCGGCGACCGGAGCGGCAGCCTCCGCGACAGCGTCGGCCTTCTTAGCGTCGGCCTTCTTGGGAGCAGCCTTGGCGGTGGCCTTCGAGGCCTCCTTGACAACGGCCTTCTTGGCGGGGGCGCCGAACTCGACGAGCTCGATCACCGCGAGGGGAGCGTTGTCGCCCTTGCGGTTGCCGACCTTCGTGATGCGCGTGTAGCCGCCGTCACGCTCGGCGAAGCCGGGAGCGATCTCGGTGAAGAGCTTGTGCACAACGCCCTTGTCGGGGATGGTGCCCAGGACGCGGCGGCGCGACGCGAGGTCGCCACGCTTGGCGATCGTCACGAGACGCTCGGCGTAGGGACGCAGGCGCTTGGCCTTGGCCTCGGTGGTGGTGATGCGGCCGTGCTCGAACAGGCTCTGCGCGAGGTTCGCCAGGATCTGACGCTCGTGGGCAGGGCCGCCGCCGAGGCGGGCACCCTTGGTGGGGGTAGGCATTTCAGTAGTTCCTTAAGGGGTGTGAGTCTTAGTCTTCGGAGCCGGAGAAGTACACGCCGGCGGACGAGCGGTCGTAGTCCACGACGCCGTCCTTGAGCGCGAAGCCGAGCTCGGCGAGCTTCTCCTTGACCTCGGTGATCGACTTCTGGCCAAAGTTGCGGATGTCCATGAGGTCCGCCTCGGAGCGGGCGGTGAGCTCACCCACGGTGTGGATGCCCTCGCGCTTGAGGCAGTTGTACGAACGCTGCGTGAGGTTCAGCTCCTCGATGGGCTGGTTGTAGTCCTCCTCGAGCGCCTCGTCGGTGTCCGACGGGCCGATCTCGATGCCCTCGGCGAACTCGTTCAGGCCCTTGGCGAGCGAGAACAGCTCCACAAGCGTGGAACCCGCCGACGCGACCGCGTCGCGAGGCGTGATCGAGTTCTTGGTCTCGACGTCGAGGATGAGCTCGTCGAAGTCGGTGCGCTGCGCAACACGCGTCGCCTCAACCTTGTACGTCACCTTCAGCACGGGCGAGTAGATCGAGTCGACGGGGATCTGGCCGATCTCCGCGTCGTAGCTCTTGTTCAGGGCGGCCGGCACGTAGCCCCGGCCGCGCTCAACCGTGAGCTCCACCTCGAACTTCGCCTTGGAGTTCAGCGTGGCGATGTGCAGGTCAGGGTTGTGCACCTCAACGCCGGCAGGCGGGGCGATGTCGGCGCCGGTCACGGCACCAGCACCCGACTTGCGGAGGTAGAGGGTCACGGGCTCGTCGTGCTCGGAGGAGACAACGAGGTTCTTCAGGTTAAGAAGAATCTCGGTCACGTCCTCCTTGACGCCGTCAATGGTCGTGAACTCGTGCAGCACGCCCTCGAAGCGCACCGAGGTGATCGCGGCGCCGGGGATCGAGGAGAGCAGGGTGCGGCGGAGGGAGTTGCCGAGGGTGTAGCCAAAGCCGGGCTCAAGCGGCTTCAGCGAGAACTGCGAACGGTTGTCCGAGAGAACCTTTTCGGTCAGGGTGGGACGCTGTGCAATAAGCACGGTTGTTTCCTTTCCGAGCATCCACTATTTGATGCTCGCACCCGCGGGGGATCCGTCCCGCGGGTTCACTATGAGGTTGTGGGAAAAGCCGGGGCCCGACGCTGTGGTGACCACAGCGTCGGACGTCCGGAAAAAAACTAGTTGCGGCGACGCTTGGGCGGGCGGCAGCCGTTGTGCGCCTGAGGGGTGACGTCCTTGATGGACGTCACCTCGAGGCCGGCGGCCGTCAGCGAGCGGATCGCGGTGTCGCGACCGGAGCCCGGGCCCTTCACGAACACGTCAACCTTGCTCATGCCGGCCTCCTGGGCGCGGCGGGCGGCAGCCTCGGCGGCCATCTGCGCGGCGTAGGGCGTGGACTTGCGCGAACCCTTGAAGCCGACCTGACCGGAGGACGACCACGACACCACGGCACCCGAGGGGTCCGTGATGGAGATGATCGTGTTGTTGAACGTGGACTTGATGTGCGCCTGACCGTGAGCGACGGTCTTCTTGATCTTCTTGCGCGGCTTGCGCGTGGGAGCGGCCATGGCTTACTTCTTCTTTCCGGCGACGGTCTTCTTGGGGCCCTTGCGGGTGCGCGCGTTGGTCTTGGTGCGCTGGCCACGGACGGGCATGCCGCGACGGTGGCGCAGGCCCTGGTAGTTGCCGATCTCGACCTTGCGGCGGATGTCGGCCTGAACCTCGCGGCGCAGGTCACCCTCAACGGTGAAGTTCGCCTCGATGAAGTCACGGAGCGCGACGAGCTGCTCGTCGGTGGCGTCCTTGACGCGCAGATCAGCACTGATGCCGGTAGCGGCCAGGATCTGCTGTGAACGGGTACGGCCAATGCCGTAGATGTAGGTGAGCGCGATCTCCATGCGCTTTTCGCGCGGGATATCGACGCCGACGATGCGTGCCATTTTTCTCTCTGATACCAATCAGTAGTCGGAGGTCTGACGCTTGAGGCGTCCCGCTGGTCTTGCGCGGGCCTCGGCCTCCGAGCCGAGGGTCACTGCCTTGCCTCAAGCGAGGTCTTCAGTTGTTGTCTAGCCCTGACGCTGCTTGTGGCGCGGGTTTTCGCAGATGACCATCACTCGGCCATTCCGTCGGATCACCTTGCACTTGTCGCAGATGGGCTTGACGCTGGGCTTAACCTTCATGGTTCTTTTCTTACTTGTAGCGGTAGACGATGCGGCCACGCGACAGGTCATAGGGGCTGAGCTCCACCACTACGCGGTCCTCGGGGAGGATCCTGATGTAGTGCTGGCGCATCTTTCCCGAGATGTGAGCGAGGACGAGGTGACCGTTCGTCAGTTCCACACGGAATGACGCGTTCGGCAGTGCCTCGACCACGGTGCCCTCAACCTCGATGACGCCGTCCTTCTTGGCCATGACTCCACTAACGTTGTTGGTTGGGAATGTGGGCACACGAAAATGGCCCGACCGACCACTATACGGCACTTTCCCGCACGGCTCAAGCCCGCCGTCGGGCCCGACGCTGGGCCTAGTCGGCCGTATCGGTCGCCTTTGCGGCCTTCCGCTCTCGGCTGCGCTCGATGCGCCCGCTCACGAATTGGTAGCCGGCGTAGATGAACAGCAGGCCCGCGATGATGGGGATGGCCACAGAGCGCATGTCTCCGTTCACGACATTGTTGATCCAGCCGATGTACGGCACCGAGTACCAGACCGCGCCCCGAATCTGCACGTATTGAACGGGGTTCTCGTCCGCGACGTCGTTGGCGTCTCCCTTGGTGATGAAGGTGGCCTCGCCGTCGGGGACATTCGGCTGATTGATCGCGACCACGCGGTGCGTGACGACCTCAGGCTTGCCGGATTCAAGCTGATATGTGACGACTGTGCCGATGTGGATGTCGTCGACGGCCACCGGCCGCACGATGACGAGCGTGCCGGGCGGGTAGGTGGGGACCATCGAGCTCGTCAGGATCGTGTAGGGCGTTGAGTGCGTGAGCGCGGGCACCACGATGACGGCCATCGCCACGACGATCAGGAACAGCAGCACCACCCAGCTGATGCCCTGAGCAATGCCCTTGAAGATGCTGCCCCCCTTCTTCGGCGCCACCTCTTCGCTCATGACCTGATCCCTTCGCCTTCTCGCCTGCGCGCATGCCTCCACGCGAAGTATCCACCAAGCATGAACTCGATCACCCAAGCCGCCACGAACCACTCCTGATATAGCCGCTTTGTGTTCCAGGGGACGTCGCCGCTGCCCGGTTCGCTCGGCTCGCCGGGCTCGGGGCTGGCGCTGGGGCTGGGCGACACGGATGGCGTAGGCGTCGCAGTTGGGGTCGCCCCGGGGTCTGTCGGCTGCGTTGGCAGGCCAGGAATGACAACCGTCCCGCCTCCTCCAGAGTCCGGCCCGCCGGAGGTGGGACCCGGCGTTGGCGCCGGGCTGGGGTTGGGGGTGGGGTTGGGGCTGGCCGTGCAGCCGGTGGGCGCGGGCACATCGTCGCTCGTGAGGTTGACGCCCAGGTTGAACGCCGCTTGAGCGCCCTGACCCGTGGTCCCTGAGACGTTCGACATCGCGAGAGTGGTGCTGACCTTGGCGCTCTCTCCGGGCGCCAAGTGCACGCCGTGGATCAGAGACACGCAGTCGCCCGCACTCGAGAACAGAGCGCTGCCCGTGTGGCTGCCCGCGCTCGCCGTGATCGTGATCGCTGCAAGGAAGTCGGGGCTCGCGGACTCCACGCCGATGAGCTTGATCGCTAGGTTCGCGCTGCTCGGGCCCGTGTTCATGACCCAGAACGCCCGTGAGGCCGACGCTCCGGGGATCAGGAGGACGCCGTCGTAGAGATTGCCGGGGAACGAGTCGCCGTAGGCGACTCCGTCGTCGGAAATCGCGATGGGCGGGTTGGCGGCAGACGCGGTCGGCGCGCCGAGCACGATCGCTAGCAGCGCGACGATCACCGCCAAGGCCGCGAGCGCCGCAGCGTTCGCGACAGTGCGGGCGAGTTGGGTCATTGCCCCAGGCCGGTGACCGTGCAGGCGTTAGTTCCGGAACTGGCCCTGTTGCCCTTATTGATGGTGCCGCTTGCAACGAGGGTCCCGGCATCTCCCGTAGCGTTACTGTCCTCGTAGATGTCAAAGGCCCCATCGGCGGCATCATCGAACGAGACCACGACGGTGCCGGTGCCCCCCGCGCCGAAGGTCGAGGAACTCACCACGGTGGTCCCGCGCCGCATCTCGTAGCGCATGCCAGGCGTGGCTGCGCTGAACGTCACGGTGAAATTCGGATTCGCATAGGCACACGACACGGTATTCGTGCCGCCATTCACAGCTGAGAACATTGTCCGTACCACGAGGAACTGCTGCGAGGCGGTGCCATCGCAATTCGCCATCTGCAACTGGTTGAGCGCAGCGGTGGTGCCGTTGACGGCAGCGTAGGTGAGGCATTGACCGGTGGACGCGTTGACGATCTGGTAGAACGCGCGGGTCGCCGTGGCGCCCACATAGTTGGTAGCGGTCTGTTGAAGCATCCACTGCTGGTTGACCTGTCCGCTCGCGAAGGAAGCGGACGTTACGGGAACACCGGTGGAGTTCTGCTGCAGCACCGTTGCGGCCGTGATGTTGGACCTGATCGTGTAGTAACCGGCCTTGCCGCTCACTGCTTCAAAGCCCCAGGACTGGTTCGTGGTCCCGCCCGTCTTGCACGGCCACCCGATCCCATTAGGCCCGTCGCCGCCCTCGAGGTCCGCGCAGTAGTTGGTTGCCGCGGCGTTGGTGAATACGCGGTGGATGTAGAACCACGCGGTTGACGCCGTGTTCGGAGTCGTCACCGGGAAGAGGTACTGGGTGGTCTGTGTAGCGGTGAGCGCCGTCGCAGCGCCGGAGTAGTTCCCCAGCGCGATGGACCCCGCTACCCGCGGGGTAATGGTCACAGTCCCGGTTGAGGGCCACGCGGTCGCCGGGTTCGCGATCGTGGTGCGCACGCAGTACGTTCGGGACTCGCCGACGCTGAATGCTCCGGCCGTACCCGTCGTGTATGAACCTCCCGTGTTCCAGTTGCTCGTCACCAGGGCGGTGCCTGCAGTGGCCGCGTCTGTACAGGGGTTTGCCGTAGTCGAGAGCCAGACGACGAAGCTGAAGTTGCCGCGCAGCGCGGCGGTGGAGCCGGCGGCGCTGAAGTTGAGTGTCACCACTCCCTTCTGCGCACTCGTGCTGACAGTGGAGTTGGTGACCGTCACGCTGCCGGTGCCAACGAGCGTCTGATTGCCGAATGTCTTGCTCACGGTGGAGAAGTTCGCGGTCGTGATGGTGAGGTCCGCGGAGTCCACCGTTACAGTCGCGGCTCCCTGCGTGGTCCAGTACCCCCAAGAGGCCGACGCCCCCGCCAATGCGGCGAACACGCCAACGGCCGCCACGGCAGCGACGCGGCGGTTCAGCTTGGAGAGGATGCTCACGTTGGCGATTGCGTTCCGGTGAAGTTGACAGTGAACGTGACGGCGGTGTTCTCGCTTCCTGAGGCTGCGCCCGACGGCAGGGCCGCCTGCACGCAAATGGACTGGGTGGCCCCCAGGGCGAGCGGAATTGCGCCAGCGCTCGTGGTGGTCAGTGCCGCGCCGGCAATCACCGTCGCCGGGCACGTGCCCGCGGCGATCCTGATCTCCCAAGCGTTGGTGGCGCTGACTGCCGCGCCGATCGTCTGGGGAACCTGGCCAACGTTGATGACGTTGATCTGCACGCCGACGACGTCCCCCGGAAGCATGTTCTGGAAGGCGGATGCGGGGATCGTCACTGATGACCCGGCCGTGCCAGAGCCGTATTGCAGGTTCAGGCCCGAGCTGCCCGCCGTAACCGTCGTCGCCTGTCCGGACGTGGCGGCCGAGTTGAGGTAGGCGAAACTGACGCCGGCGCCGAGCACCGCTAGTGACACCCCGCCAGCGAGCGCGCCGGACGTCGCCAAGAGCGAGCGTGCGCGGGGTGCACGGAACTTTCGGCGGTGGGCCGCGGCCCCCTCCCCCGTTCCGCTACCCTCACCGCACGACGATGCGTCCGGTTTCATCGGAAACTCCACCTCTGGCCTCAGTACGAGCTGGAAATGACTAGCGGGTGTGGGGCCCGCCGAGGCGGACCCCACACCACGTCGATGCTAGGAAGCGACCTGAGTCAGGACGACCGCGCCGGTAGTCAGCGTGAGCGCCGCACTCTTGAGCCCGTTGTCGGTCGCGGGCGCGTTGGCGAACGGCCACGCGATGGTCCACGTCACGGTGATGGTTCCGGTGCCGATCCCGTTGGCAGCCGTCGCGATCGTGTACTTGCCGGCGGTGCCGGTGATGGACGAGTCAGAGCTCGTAAAGACGGGGGGCGAGAAGGTCTTCGTCACGGCCGTGGAGGTGCCGAGCGCGCCACCCAGAGTCGGGTCGGTCGGCGCGATCGTGAAAATCAGGTCCTGGCCTCGAGCGTTGACATTGAAGGTCTGGGTGTAGACGAGCGTGTCTCCCGGAACCATCAGGAAGGTGCCCGGCGTGACGGTGCTCGAGGCACCGCCGTTGAAGCTCTTAGTCCACGTGCCGACGTTAACGGCCGTGAGCTGCAGAGTTCCCGCGTTGATGGTGGTTGCGGAGCCGCCGGTGTTGGCCGTATCGGTCCAGTACGCGAGCGAGCCAGCGCCGCCCAGGAGAAGTACGATGCCGGTGGCCGTAGCCACGGCAGCCTTAGTTGTCTTGTTCATGTGAGTTGTCCTCAGTTTCTAGGTTCAATCCGCCAACTCGCACGACGTTCCCTCAAACGCAATTTCGTACGAGCCCTCAGCTTCGGTGCGCATGTCGCGCAGGTCCGCAGGGATGACATTAACAGCGGATTACGCGCCGGTCGCGGAAATGTGATGCGACTCACAGAACGGGTATTTGCCCCAGACGCACGATTCGTGCTAGCCGCGCTCAGGCGGCACCGTGGGCCGCTAGGCGTAGATACTGCGAAGCCGCTGCTCTGCCGCGTCGGCGACCTGCTGCACGCGGTGATCCGCGAGGTTGCGCACCACAGACGACGGGGTGCGCGGGTTGGAAATGAGCGCGAGCAGCACCTCAGGTCGGTGATCGTGACCGAGCGAGATGAGCGCGCCAGCAGGGCAGTCTGGCCGCGCCGCGACCGCGGCGCGCACGGAGGAGTCGCGGCTCACCGCGAGCGACAGCAACTCGCTTGCCGGAACGGACGGGTCCTTGGCCCTCGCGAGGGCTCCGAAATCGAGATCGACGGGGGCTCGTCCCGCCTCAGCCAGCCACTCAGTCGCCACCCTCTGATAGTCCCACAGATCGCGCTCGCATGCCCCGGAATCGCGCGCGAATATCAGTCACTCCTTGGGCTTGAACCCTCGCACCGGGGCCGTGCGCGTCGGGGCGGCTGTCGGGGTCGCCAGGACCGGCGTCCTCGTGGCAATGTCAACCACGTTGACCGGCTCGAACTCGGGAATCGGCATGCCATCCGCCGTGAGGCGCTGCTGCACGGGGATCACGTGCTCGGCGAGCTCAGGGGTGTGGGAGTCCTCGGTCGACACCTGGGGCTCCGCGAGCCCCCGATCCAGTCTCGCCGCCGCAACCGTGCGGATCTGCGACTTTCTGTGGAACGCGAGCTCCTCGAGGATCTCTGCCGGAAGCCTGGGGTTCTCCAGCAGCGCCGTCACGACCTCCACCGAACGGTCGGCGCTGAGGTACGCCATGACGGTCCGCTGCGCCGAGCCGTTGCGGGCGATCGCCGCCCGCACCTCCGCCGAGTAGTCATGGGCGAGCGTGACCATGAGCCCGAGCGGGCAGTCCGTTCGCGCGGCAATCGCGGCCCTGACGAGCGCGTTGCGGCTCGAGCCCAGCTCGCCGATGCGCTGCTTGTCGAGCGTGGACATCGACGCCTCTTGCACCTCGGCGCTCGCTCCCGGTGCGTAGTTGAATCCTCGTGCCATCTCGGCCCCCAAACGCGCGGGCCTCGGGTTGAGGCCCCGTTGCATGCCCGACGCTAGGGCCGGGTTATTGCGGGGGGCGCCACCCCAGGTAACCGGCGTGTTAACAAGGGTGGGGCTGTGAACTATCCGACATCGACCGAATCGCGCCGCCTCCAACACTCCTGACCACTCAGAGGGCCTTCGGCGCCCCTGGGCCAGGTCACAGTGCCTCTGAGTGGTCAGGGCTGTTGAAGCGGGGCCGGTGTGCGGGTGGGCGCGGGTGGGCGCGCAGCGCAGCGCCGCTACGGGATCGGGACCGGAACCACGCCGAACGCGCTGAGGCCCTCCGCCCCGCCGTCGGACGCGGTGAGCACCCAGATGCCGTCCTCGTGAATCGCGACGGAGTGCTCCCAGTGAGCGGCGCGCGAGCCGTCCGCGGAGACGACGGTCCACTCGTCGGCCAGGGTTAGCGATTGATCGGTGCCACGGATGAACATCGGCTCGATCGCGAGGCACATGCCCGGCTGCACCTTGGCGAGACGTCCCCGGACGCGGTAGTTCATGACATCGGGTTCCTGGTGCATCTCCGTGCCGATGCCGTGGCCGACGAAGCCCTCGATGGGGTACAGGCCGGCCGCGTCGGCGACGTCCTCGATGGCGGCGCCCACCTCGTTGAGCCGCTTCGCGGTGGAAAGCGCCGCGATACCCGCCCACAGCGCCGTCCGCGTCGCGTCGCTGAGCGCGACGTCCGCGGGGTCCGGGGCGTCACCGAGCACCACGGTGATCGCGCTGTCGCCGTGCCATCCGTCGATGATCGCGCCGCAGTCGATCGACACTACGTCGCCGTCGGCGAGGACGCGATCGCCGGGGATGCCGTGCACCACCTCGTCATTGACGGAGACGCAGGTGGTCGCCGGGAACCCGTGGTACCCGAGGAAGTTGCTGGTGGCGCCGCGCTCGGCGATCACGCGCGCGGCGGCGGCGTCGACATCGGCGGTGGTGGCGCCAACGACGGCCGCGGAGCGGGCGGCCGCGAGCGCGGCCTCAACAACGAGACCGGCGCGCACCATGGTGCGCATCTGGTCTTCAGTCTTGTACTGGATGCCCATCAGGACAGCGCGGCGATGATGCGCGCGGTGACGTCTTCGACCTCGCCGATGCCGTCCACCTGCACGAGGAGGCCACGGCCCGAGTAGTACGCGGTAAGTGGGGCCGTCGCCGTCGCGTAGACCTCGAGCCGCGTGCGGATCACGTCTTCGGTGTCATCGGAACGGCCCTCGAGCTCCGCGCGCTTCAACAAGCGCTCGGTCACCACGTCGAAGTCAGCGGTGAGCTCGATTGCCCGCTCGAGCCGCGTGCCAAGGTCCGCGAGCATCGCGTCGAGCTCAACGGCCTGGTCCGAAGTGCGCGGGTAACCGTCGAGCAGAAAGCCAGCCGCAGCGTCGGGCTGAGCGAGGCGATCGCGCACCATGGCGTTCGTCACCGAGTCCGGGACCAGCTGGCCCGCGTCCATGAACTTCTGGGCCTCCTGACCCAGCTCGGTGCCGCCCTTGACGTTGGCGCGGAAGATGTCTCCCGTGGAGATCGCGGGGATGCCGTAGCGCTCTGCGAGGCGTGCCGCCTGAGTGCCCTTGCCCGCTCCAGGGGGGGCCAAGAAGGATGGCCCGCATTACTTGAGGAACCCTTCGTAGTGGCGCTGCTCAAGCTGCGACTGAATGCGCTTGACCGTGTCGAGACCCACGCCGACGAGAATCAGGATCGACGTGCCGCCGAACGGGATGTTCGTGGACACCCCCATCATGACGAATGCGAGCATGGGCGCGAGCGCGACGATGGCCAGGTAGAGCGAGCCTGCCGCGGTGATGCGGGACAGCACGTACTCGAGGAAGTCGGCCGTCGGCTTTCCGGGGCGAATGCCGGGAATGAAGCCGCCGTACTTCTTCATGTCGTCGGCAACCTGGTCCGGGTTGAACGTGATGGCCGTGTAGAAGTACGCGAAGAAGATGATCAGCAGGATGTACAGCAGCATGTGCCACGGCGACTTGGGGTCGGCGATGTTGTTGTTCATCCACACCACCCAGTCGGCGGGGTCCTGCCCCGAGAACTGCGAGATGACCTGAGGCAGCGTCAGCAGCGACGAGGCGAAGATCACGGGGATAACACCAGCCATGTTGATCTTCAACGGGATGTAGGTGGACGAACCGCCAAGGGTGCGGCGGCCGACGACGCGCTTGGCGTACTGCACCGGGATGCGGCGCTGGCTCTGCTCCACGAACACCACAACCGAGATGACCACGAACAGCAGCAGCGCGAGGAGCAGCGTGTTCATGGGGCCGTTCGAGGAGTGCCAGATGGCGGAGATGTTCTGCGGGAAGGCCGCGGCGATCGACGTGAAGATCAGCAGCGACATGCCGTTGCCGACGCCGCGCTCAGTGATGCGCTCGCCGAGCCACATCACAAACACGGTGCCGGCGGTCATCGTGAGGACCATGACCGTGATGGTCTGCCACGACTCGTCGGGGATGATGGGCTGCGCGCAGCCGGGGAAGAATACGCCGTTACGCGCCATCGTCACGTAGGCCGCGGACTGCAGGGCCGCGAAGCCAACCGTGATGTAGCGGGTGTACTGGGTCAGCTTCGCCTGACCCTCCTGGCCCTCGCGGTACAGCGTCTCGAAGCGCGGAATGAGCACGCGCAGCAGCTGCACGATGATCGACGCGGTGATGTACGGCATGATGCCGAGCGCGAAGATCGACAGGTGCAACAGCGCCCCGCCGGCGAAGAGGTTGAGGATGTCGAGCGCGGAGTTTCCAGCGGAGGTGCTGGCGCAGTACTGGACGTTCGAGTAGCTGACGCCCGGCGTGGGGATCGCGACGCCGAGGCGGTAGATCGCGATGATGCCAAGGGTGAGCAGCAGCTTCTTGCGCAGGTCCGGCGTGCGGAACGCACTGATGAAACCGCTGAACATGAATCCTCCAGTTTTGGGGCACCGAGGTGCCGGTGCGGGCCCGCCCCATCAGTGGGACGGGCCCGGCATCCGACTCTAGCCCTCGTTGACCGCGCCGCCCGCGGCCTCGATCTTGGTCTTCGCGGACTGCGAAACGCGGTCAGCGTCGACGATGGTCACCTTGACCGAGATATCGCCGTCGCCCAGCACCTTGACGGGCTGGTTCTTGCGCACGGCGCCCTTCTCGACGAGGTCGGCCTTCGTCACCTTGCCGCCCTTGGGGAACAGCTCGGAGAGCTGACCCACGTTGACGACCTGGTAGTCGACCTTGAACGGGCTCTTGAAGCCACGCAGCTTGGGGATGCGCATGTGAATGGGCGTCTGCCCACCCTCGAAGTGCGCGGGCACCTGGTAGCGGGCACCCGTGCCCTTGGTGCCACGACCGGCCGTCTTGCCCTTGGACGCCTCACCACGACCCACGCGGGTCTTCTTGGTGTGCGCGCCAGCGGCGGGACGCAGGTGGTGCAGCTTGAGCGTCGAAGCCTTGTCCTCGCCCTCCGCGGGCTTGGCAGCAGGCTTCTTCGCAGCAGCCGGCTTCTTGGCAGCGGCCGACGCTGCAGGCGCCTTGGCAGCAGCCTTCGGCTCGGCCTTGGGCTCAGCCTTAGCAGCGGGCTTCTTGGCAGCGGCAGCCTTGGGGGCAGCGACCTTCTCAGCAGCGGCCTTGGGGGCGGCAGCCTTCGCCGGAGCCTTGTCAGCGGCAGCCTTGGCCGGCGCCTTCTTGGCAGCGGGCTTCTCAGCCTTCACAGCGTCAGCCTTGGCAGCGTCGGCCTTCTTGGCCGGCGCCTTCTTGGTGGCGGGGGTCTTCTCCTCAGCCATCAGTCAACCTCCTCCACGGCAACCAGGTGGTTGACCGCCTTGACCATCCCGCGAATCTCGGGACGGTCCTCCTTCACGACAATGTCCCCAATGCGCTTGAGGCCGAGCGAACGCACGGTCTCACGGTGCTGGGGCTTCACGCCGATGATTGAACGCTTCTGGGTGATCTTCAGGCGAGCCATTACTTCACCCCTGCAGCCTGAGCGCGCAGCATCGCCGCGGGGGCGACCTCTTCGACGCTCTTGCCGCGGCGCGCGGCCACGGCCTCGGGACGCTCGAGGCGCTTGAGCGCGTCGACCGTCGCGTGAACGATGTTGATGGCGTTCGACGAGCCGAGCGACTTGCTCAGCACGTCGTGAATGCCAGCGCACTCGAGCACCGCGCGCACCGGGCCACCGGCGATAACACCGGTACCGGGGGACGCGGGGCGCAGGAACACGACACCGGCCGCGGCCTCACCCTGCACGGCGTGCGGGATGGTGCCCTGGATGCGCGGCACGCGGAAGAAGGAGCGCTTGGCCTCCTCGACACCCTTCGAGATGGCGGCAGGCACCTCCTTCGCCTTGCCGTAGCCGATGCCGACGTTGCCCTCGCCATCGCCAACGACCACAAGGGCGGTGAAGCTGAAGCGGCGACCGCCCTTCACGACCTTGGAGACGCGGTTGATGGTGACGACGCGCTCGACGAACTTGTTCTCCGGCTCCTGGCCGCGACGATTGTTGTCGCGGCGACCGGTGTTGTTGTCAGCCATAGTTTTCCTCTAAACCTGTTCCGGCCCGCCCCTACAGGGACAGACCGCCCTCTCGGGCGCCGTCGGCCACAGCCGCAACGCGGCCGTGGTACTTGTTGCCACCGCGGTCGAACACGACGGCCTCGATGCCGGCGGCCTTCGCGCGCTCGGCGACCAGCTGGCCGACCTTGCTCGCCTTGGCCGTCTTGTCGCCCTTGAGCGAACGCACGTCCGCCTCGAGCGTCGAGGCCGACGCGAGGGTCTTGCCCAGCGTGTCGTCGACGACCTGCACGAACATGTGACGCGACGAGCGGGTCACGACGAGACGGGGACGAGCCGGCGTGCCGGAGATCTTCTTGCGCAGGCGGAAGTGGCGACGCTGACGCTGAATCGCCTTGCCCTTGCCCTTGACTGTGATGCTCATGGCTACTTACCCGTCTTTCCGGCCTTGCGGCGAACCTGCTCGCCCGCGTAGCGGACACCCTTGCCCTTGTACGGCTCAGGCTTGCGAATCTTGCGAATGTTGGCCGCAACCTCGCCCACCTGCTGCTTGCTGATGCCTGCCACCGAGAACTTGGTGGGGCTCTCCACAGCGAAGGTGATGCCCGCGGGCGGCGTGACGACCACGGGGTGCGAGAAGCCAAGGGCGAACTCGAGGTCCGAGCCCTTGAGCGCCACGCGGTAACCGGTGCCGACGATCTCGAGCTTCTTCTCGTAGCCGTCGGTCACGCCCGTGACCATGTTGGCGACCAGGGTGCGAGTGAGGCCGTGCAGCGACTTCGCGAGGCGCTCGTCGTTAGGACGCTTCACCTCGAGGCCCTGCTCGGACTTCTCGACCGTGATCGGGGCGGCGACCGTGTGCGTCAGGGTGCCCTTGGGGCCCTTGACCGTCAACTCGGAGCCGTCAATCGTGACATCCACGCTTGCGGGGACCGCTACGGGGATCTTTCCAATGCGCGACATGTGTGTGCCTCCCGCTTACCAGACGAACGCGACGACCTCGCCGCCGACGCCCTTCTTCTCGGCCTCGCGGTCCGTGAGCAGACCGGAGGAGGTGGACAGGATGGCAACACCGAGACCGCCGAGAACCTTGGGAAGGTTCGTCGACTTCGCGTACACGCGAAGGCCGGGCTTGGAGACGCGGCGCACACCGGCGAGCGAGCGCTCGCGGTTGGGGCCGTACTTGAGGGTGAGGGTGAGCGTCTTGCCCACCTCGGCGTCGGCCACAGACGAGCCGGCGATGTAGCCCTCGGCCTCGAGTATCTTGGCGATGTTCGCCTTGAGCTTCGAGTGAGGCATCGACACGGTGTCGTGGTACGCCGAATTTGCGTTGCGCAGACGCGTGAGCATGTCTGCGATCGGGTCAGTCATTGTCATGAGTGTTGAACTCTTTCTCGCCGTGGTTTCCCTGGGGACCTGCGGCGTTGTGATTTACCAGCTGCTCTTGGTGATTCCGGGCAGCTCGCCGGCGTGCGCCATCTCGCGGAAGCACACGCGGCAAAGGCCGAACTTGCGGTACACCGAGTGCGGGCGACCGCACTTCTGGCACCGGGTGTATCCGCGAACGGGGAACTTGGGCTTCTTGGCCGCCTTGTTCTTGAGGGCAGTCTTTGCCATGTCACTTCTCCTTGAACGGGAAGCCGAGCTGCGTGAGCAGCGAGCGACCCTCGTCGTCCGTGGTCGCGGTCGTGACGATGGTGATGTCCATGCCGCGCACGCGGTCGATCTTGTCCTGGTTGATCTCGTGGAACATCGACTGCTCGTTGAGACCGAACGTGTAGTTGCCGTTGCCGTCGAACTGGTTGGGGTTCAGGCCACGGAAGTCACGGATGCGGGGAAGCGCGATCGACAGCAGTCGGTCGAGGAACTCCCACATGCGGTCGCCGCGCAGCGTCACGTGGGCGCCGATGGGCTGACCCTCACGCAGCTTGAACTGCGCGATGGACTTGCGGGCCTTCGTGACCTGCGGCTTCTGGCCGGTGATCGCGGTGAGGTCGGCGATGGCGCCCTCGATGAGCTTCGAGTCACGCGCGGCCTCGCCGACACCCATGTTGACGACGATCTTGGTCAGACCGGCGACCTGGTTCACGTTGGAGTGACCGAACTCGGAGATGAGCGCGGGAGCGATCTCCTCGCGGTACTTGGCCTTGAGGCGCGGCTGGGTGGTAGTCGCGGTAGCCATCAGACGTCCTTACCCGAGCGCTTGGCGACGCGGACGCGCTGAGTGCGCGTGCGGCCGTCACGCTCGACCTGCTCGATGCGGTACCCGACGCGGGTGCCCTTCTTGGTCGACGGGTCAACCAGCATGACGTTCGAGACGTGAATCGGAGCCTCGATGTGGACGATGCCGCCCGACTGCTGGTCACGGCGCGTACCCGGCTTGATGTGCTTGGTGACGCGCTGAACACCCTCGACGATCACGCGGTCGGAGTCCTTGAGGACCTCGAGCACGCGACCCTGCTGACCGCGGTCCTTGCCCGCGATGACGACAACGAGGTCGCCCTTCTTGATCTTCGCCATGGGACTAGATCACCTCCGGCGCGAGCGAAATGATCTTCATGAACTTCTTGTCGCGCAGCTCGCGGCCAACCGGGCCGAAGATGCGGGTGCCACGAGGGTCACCATCAGTGTTCTTGAGGATCACCGCTGCGTTCTCGTCGAAGCGGATGTAGGAACCGTCGGGACGGCGGCGCTCCTTGGTGGTGCGCACGACGACGGCCTTGACCACGTCGCCCTTCTTGACGTTGCCGCCAGGGATTGCATCCTTGACGGTGGCAACGATCGTGTCGCCGATGCCGGCGTAGCGACGGTGCGAGCCGCCGAGCACACGGATGCAGAGGATCTCCTTGGCACCCGTGTTGTCGGCGACGCGAAGTCGCGACTCCTGCTGAATCATGTCTGTGTCTCCTGTCGTCTGGTTCTCGCTCGTGTCGAGCGAGCCTGGTCGAACCTAGTTACTTGGCCTTCTCGACGATCTCGACCAGGCGCCACCGCTTGGAAGCGGACAGCGGGCGGGTCTCCATCACCACAACGAGGTCGCCGATGCCGGCGGTGTTGGCCTCATCGTGGGCCTTGATCTTGCTGGTACGGCGCAAGACCTTGCCGTAGAGCGGGTGCTTGACGCGGTCCTCGATCTCCACGGTGATGGTCTTGTCCATCTTGTCTGACGTCACGTAACCGCGGCGCGTCTTGCGATACGCGCGGT
Organism: Demequina sp.; assembly: GCA_024707205.1. Lineage (NCBI taxonomy): Bacteria > Bacillati > Actinomycetota > Actinomycetes > Micrococcales > Demequinaceae > Demequina > Demequina sp. The sequence continues at coordinate 1,458,168 of JANQAD010000001.1, read as the reverse complement.
GCTCGGTCGTGGCCGTCGTGTGCTTCTTGGTAGCCATGTGTGTTCCTTACTCGGCCTTCGCGCTCGGCGCGGTCCTGATGCCGAGCTCGCGCTCGCGCAGGATCGTGTAGATGCGGGCGATGTCACGCTTGACCGCCTTGAGGCGGCCGTGGTTCTCGAGCTGGCCCGTTGCGGACTGGAAGCGAAGGTTGAACAGCTCTTCCTTCGACTTCTTGAGCTCCTCGAGGAGGCGCTCGTCGTCCATGACGTCGAGCTCGGCCGGAGCGAGGTCCTTAGTACCGATAGCCATCAGATGTCACCACCCTCACGGGTCACAAAACGGGTCTTCATGGGCAGCTTGTGCTGGGCGCGGCGCATGGCCTCGCGGGCCAGCTCCTCCGGCACGCCGGCAAGCTCGAACATGACACGGCCCGGCTTGACGTTGGCGATCCACCACTCGGGGGAGCCCTTACCGGAGCCCATGCGGACCTCGGCGGGCTTCTTGGTGAGCGGGCGGTCGGGGTAGATGGTGATCCACACCTTTCCGCCACGCTTGATGTGACGCGTCATGGCGATACGAGCCGCCTCGATCTGACGGTTCGTGACATACGCGGGCTCGAGAGCCTGGATGCCGAAGTCGCCAAAGGTCACCTGGGTGCCACCGGTCGCAGCGCCGGAACGTCCCGGGTGGTGCTGCTTGCGGTGCTTGACTCGACGGGGAATAAGCATGGCTTAGCCCTCCTTGCCAGCGTCGGCCGCGGCGACCTCGGCCACGGGGGCCTCGTCGGCACGGGGAGCGGAGTCGCGACGGGGAGCGCCACGGCCAGCGGGACGGTCGCCACGCTCGCCACGGCCCGTGCGCTGCGGGCGCGGGGCCTTGGCCTGCTCGGCAGCCCACTCCTTCTCGGTCATGTCGCCCTTGTAGATCCACACCTTCACGCCGATCTGGCCGAACGTGGTGCGGGCCTCAAAGAAGCCGTAGTCGATGTTCGCGCGGAGCGTGTGCAACGGCACGCGACCCTCGCGGTAGAACTCGGAGCGCGACATCTCAGCGCCGCCAAGGCGGCCGGAGCACTGCACGCGAATGCCCTTGGCACCGGCGCGAAGCGCGGACTGGATGCCCTTGCGCATGGCACGACGGAAAGAGACGCGCGAAGCGAGCTGCTCGGCGATGCCCTGGGCAACGAGCTGAGCGTCCATCTCGGCGTTCTTGACCTCGAGGATGTTGAGCTGAACCTGCTTGCCCGTGAGCTTCTCGAGGCTCGCGCGCAGCTTGTCCGCCTCGGCGCCGCGGCGACCGATGACGATGCCGGGACGCGCGGTGTGGAGGTCCACGCGCACGCGCTCGCGGGTGCGCTCGATCTCCACCTTGGACACGCCGGCACGCTCGAGGCCCTTGGCCATGAGCTGACGGATCTTGACGTCCTCGTCCACGTAGTCGCGGTAGCGCTCGCCCTTCTTGGTCGAGTCGGCGAACCAGCGCGAACGGTGGTCGGTCGTGATGCCCAGGCGGTAGCCGTGGGGGTTGACCTTCTGACCCATTACTTGGCCCCTTCCTTGACGGCGACCGGGGTCGCGACGACAACAGTGATGTGGCTCGAACGCTTCAGGATCTGGTTGGCACGGCCCTGAGCGCGCGGCTGGATGCGCTTCATGGTCGGTCCCTCATCAACGAAGATCTCCTTGATGACCAGGTCACGCTCGTCAAAGCGCTCGCCGGCAGCGTCGGCCTTGACACGCGCGTTGGCGACGGCGGACTCAATGAGCTTGCGCACGTCGGTCGCGACGGCCTGCGGCTGGAACTTCAGCGCGGTGGCTGCCTCGAGAGCGTTCTGACCACGGACCAGGTTCACGACGCGGCGAGCCTTCTGGGCGGTCACGCGGAGGTACCGCGTCTGCGCCTTGGCTTCCATATCTGACTCCTATTTCTCTCGCGCGGGCGCCTAGCGGCGGCCCTTGCGGTCGTCCTTGACGTGGCCCTTGAACGTGCGCGTGGGGGCGAACTCGCCCAGCTTGTGGCCGACCATCGACTCGGTGACGAACACCGGGACGTGCTTGCGGCCGTCGTGCACGGCAAAGGTGTGACCCAGGAAGTCGGGCGTGATGACCGACCGACGGCTCCAGGTCTTGATGACGTTCTTGGTACCGGCCTCGTTCTGAACGTCCACCTTCTTCTGCAGGTGGTCGTCGACGAAGGGGCCCTTCTTCAGACTGCGTGGCATAACAGGGCTCCCTATCGCTTGTTCTTGCCGGTCTTGCGGCGACGCACGATGAGCTTGTCGCTTTCCTTGTTGGGACGGCGGGTGCGGCCCTCGGGCTTGCCCCACGGGCTGACCGGGTGGCGACCACCGGAGGTCTTGCCCTCACCACCACCGTGGGGGTGGTCCACCGGGTTCATGACGACGCCACGCACGGTAGGACGCTTGCCCTTCCAGCGCATACGGCCGGCCTTGCCCCAGTTGATGTTGGACTGCTCGGAGTTGCCAACCTCGCCGATCGTGGCGCGGCAGCGCGCGTCGACGTTGCGGATCTCGCCCGACGGCATGCGCAGCTGGGCGTAGGGGCCGTCCTTGGCGACGAGCTGCACCGACGCACCGGCGGAGCGGGCGATCTTCGCGCCGCCGCCCGGCTTGAGCTCGATCGCGTGGATGACCGTACCGGTGGGGATGTTGCGCAGCGGCAAGTTGTTGCCGGGCTTGATGTCGGCACCGGGGCGGCCTCAACGCGGTCGCCCTGGCCGAGCTTGTCGGGGGCGATGATGTAGCGCTTCTCGCCGTCCGCGTAGTGCAGAAGGGCGATGCGCGCCGTGCGGTTGGGGTCGTACTCGATGTGCGCAACGGTCGCGGGCACGCCGTCCTTGTCGTGACGACGGAAGTCGATCACGCGGTAGGCGCGCTTGTGGCCGCCACCCTGGTGACGGGTGGTGATGCGACCGGTGTTGTTGCGGCCACCCTTCTTGGGCAGCGGGCGGGTCAGCGACTTCTCGGGCTCCGAACGGGTGACCTCGACGAAGTCGGCGACGGACGAGCCACGGCGGCCCGGCGTCGTCGGCTTGTACTTGCGAATAGCCATGTCTGTTCCTTACCTAGCCAACCTGGCCGAAGATGTCGAGGGTCTCACCGGCACCGAGGGTGACGATGGCGCGCTTGACGTCCTTGCGCTTGCCCATTCCGAAGCGGGTGCGGCGAACCTTGCCCTTGCGGTTGATGGTGTTCACGGACTGGACCTTCACACCGAAGACCTTCTCGACCGCGATCTTGATCTCGGTCTTGTTGGAGCCCGGAGCCACCTCAAAGGTGTACTTGCCCTCGTCCATGAGCGAGTAGCTCTTCTCCGACACGATGGGTCGGATGAGAACGTCGCGGGGGTTCTTGTTGATCTGCGTCATCTCAGGCCTCCTCGACCTCGGACTCGGTCGCGACGGCCTTCGCGGACTTGCCCTTCGCGGGACCGGCAACGAAAGCCTCGAGCGCGCCGGCCGTGAACACGGTGTCGTCGTTCACGAGCACGTCGTAGGTGTTGAGCTGGTCCACAGCGAGCACGTGGACGTCGGCCGCGTTGCGCAGCGACTTCCAGGCGACCGCGTCGGAGCGCTCGAGCACCACGAGGGCGCTGCGACCGGCCGTGAGGGCACTGATCGCGGCGAGGGCGGACTTGGTGGAGGGCACGTCACCGGCGACGACGTCCTTGAGGACGTGCACGCGGCCGGCGCGGGCCCGGTCGGAGAGGGCACCGCGGAGGGCGGCGACCTTCATCTTCTTGGGGGTGCGCTGCGAGTAGTCGCGCGGCTGGGGACCGTGAACGGTGCCACCGCCGGCGAACTGGGGCGCACGGATCGAGCCCTGACGGGCGCGGCCGGTGCCCTTCTGCTTGTACGGCTTGCGGCCACCGCCGGAGACCTCGCCACGCGTCTTGGTCGAGTGCGTGCCCTGGCGGGCGGCCGCACGCTGCGCCACGACAACCTGGTGGATCAGGGGGACGTTGGCGTCAACGTCGAAGATGTCGGCGGGAAGGTCGGCGGTGCCGGTCTTCTTGCCCTTCGCGTCGACCACGTCGATCGTGAGTTCAGCCATGGAGATCACGCACCCTTCACGGCGGAGCGGATCAGCACGATCCCGCCCTTGGCGCCGGGGACGGCGCCCTTGATCAGCACGAGGCCCTTCTCGGCGTCAACCGAGTGGATCGTGAGGTTCTGGATTGTGCGGCGCTCGTTGCCCATGCGGCCGGCCATCTTGAGGCCGCGGAACACGCGGGAAGGCGTGGACGCGCCACCGATGGAGCCCGGCTTGCGGTGGTTGCGGTGCGAACCGTGGGAGGCGCTGACGCCCTTGAAGCCGTGGCGCTTCATGACACCCGCGGTGCCCTTTCCCTTGGTGGTGCCCGTGACGTCGACCTTCTGGCCGGCCTCGAACACGTCCGCAGCGATCTCCTGGCCGAGCGAGTAGTCGGCCGCGTTGGAGGTGCGAACCTCCGCAACGTGGCGACGCGGCGTGACGCCGGCGGCCTCGAAGTGGCCCACGAGCGGCTTGGTCACGCGGCGCGGGTCGACAGCGCCGAACGCGAGCTGCACGGCCTCGTAGCCGTCGCGGTCTGCGTTCCGCACCTGGGTCACGACGTTGGTGTCAACCTGGACGGCGGTGACCGGAACAATCCGGCCAGCCTCGTCCCACACCTGAGTCATGCCCAGCTTCGTACCGAGCAGCGCCGTCACGGCGCGCTGGGCATTGGAAGTGGTAGTCATGGTGATGTAGTCCTTACGGGCTTAGAGCTTGATCTCGATGTTCACGTCCGCGGGCAGGTCGAGACGCATGAGCGAGTCGACAGCCTTGGGCGTGGGGTCCACGATGTCGATGAGGCGCTTGTGGGTGCGCATCTCGAACTGCTCGCGGGAGTCCTTGTACTTGTGGGGAGAACGGATGACAACGAACACGTTCTTCTCCGTGGGCAGCGGGACGGGGCCCACCACCGACGCACCAGCGCGCGTGACCGTCTCGACGATCTTGCGGGCGGAAGAGTCGATGACCTCGTGGTCATAGCTCTTCAGCCGAATGCGGATCTTCTGTCCCGCCATGGCGTGCCTGCCTTTTCTCTCGTAAAGCTGTGGTCCTCACCCCCGACCCCCGCGCTCGGGCGTGTCGCGCATCATCGACGCGCGCACACCCCAGCCGGTTTTTCACGGCGATTCGTGGGTGAGTGGTGGCCGCCCAAAAGGGCAACCTGAATATTGTGCCAGAACGGGCGTGCGTGCGCAAACCGCGGGTCGGGCGCTCAGGGTGACCACAGCGTCGGCATGCCCGACGCTGGTGTCAGTCAGCGCCCGCCGCGCCCCTTCGCTTGGAGACGACGTCGGCAAGGCGCTTGAACTCCGTCACCAGCCATGTCAGGACCGCCACCCACAGCAGCTTGTCCGACGGCCATGGATGGCCGATCGTGTACATGAAGCCCTGGACGGCGAAGGCACAAAGCACGGTGATGCACGCGTCGATGGCGGCGCGGACCCAGAACGAACCGCCCAACAGGCCGCGAATCATGGCTCCCCCTCTTGAGGCACCGAGGCGTCGGGCATGCCCGACGCCGGTATCAGTTGGTGCGCTGCTCGCGTGTGGCGCGATTGCGATCGTAGTAGGTGGGGTTGATCCTGAGCGCAACCCAGGTGCCGACCCATCCGATCGCCACCGTGAGCAGCGCCATCGGCAGCGACGGCATGGCGAGACCCGCGTAGAACAACGCCCCGTACGCCGCGAATACCGTTAGCAACCACAGCCCCGCCTGATTCGCGAACCTGCGCCACGTCTCGGCGTCCATCACGACCCCCTTTGTTGCTTGGCGCCAACGTACACCGGGCCACTCGGCGGGTCCTGCTATCCGCTTCGCGTCCGCGGGACGACCCCAACCGCAACGAGGTCGTCGGCCGCAGCTTGGGGACCTCGCGTCAGCAAGCGACGTTAGTTCAGGATCTTGGTCACCGCGCCGGAGCCGAAGATGCGGCCACCTGTCCGCCGGGCTCTCCAGAGCGCAGCGAACGCAACGCCGCTATGAGGAACCCGATGACGAGACCGCCGAGCCACCCGGCCATGAGCAGCGCCGCGAACTCAGTTTCCGCACTCCACAAGAGCCCGGCAACGAGCACCAGCGTCATCACCCCTTGCGCCGCCATGATCGGCCGCCCATGTTCCTGCCGCCAGACGAATCCCCGCAACGGCAAGATGTTCTGAAGCGTTGCCGAGATCAGACAAAGGGCAAGGCTCAACGCGATGCCGAAAATGGTCACCTGAATACCCCCGCTCCTGAGCCGCTGGCTCGTAGAGTCCCCAAAGGTCGACCAAAGCCGACAAACGTGACGCTAGCACAGCGTCGGGCGGAGGCCGCGGGGGCTTGCGTTCCGCCCGAGGCCGCGGCCGGCTGCCCGCAGTTGCGGGAGAATGCTCCATCCGTCCGTCAGGGACCTACCCTTGTTGCTTCGTGATGGACCACCGGGGCGATCGTCCGTCAGGAACCCGCGCGGGGGTCCTGCGATCCGCTTCGCGGTCGCAGGATGGCCCCAAACGCAACGAGGGCCCCCGGCCTAAGCCGGGAGCCCTCGCGCGTCAGTAACGGGGAGTTACTTGAGGATCTTGGTCACCGTGCCGGAGCCGACGGTGCGGCCACCCTCACGGATCGCGAAGCCCTGGCCCTCTTCCAGCGCGATGGGCTGGACGAGGTCAACCGTCATCTCGGTGGTGTCGCATCCCTTCGTGCACTACGCGGGCCACCTCAATCCGCGTCGAACGTATTCTCGGCGCTGGAGCATGATGACCCAACCGAAGAGGAGGAGGCCAGCCGCGGTGGCGATAGCGTTCCCCACCGACGAGCCCTGTAATGCCGTTGCCAGTCCCACGATCGTGGCAAGAACCAACACGCTCGTGACACAAGCCTTCAGAGGACCTTGGAAGAGTGGCCGAACATGAAGCCCACGATACGGCGGGGGTGACGGTCTCTCGCTTGTCATTTGCAGTTACCTCCCGAGTACGTGCTGAACGTCAGGATAGTCGTACCGTAGTAGATCTTCATCGCGAGACATTTGTTGCTGTTCACCGCGAGATTCGCGGTGTACTGCATGGGAACCACCACGGTGGCGCACTTCACTCCGACGACAGCAGCCACAATTGGGCCGCCGGCGGCACCCGCCGCGATGCAAGCTGCGATTACGCCCGTCGTCTGTGCCTGCGCGATCGACTTAGTTTCGGCTTTGTTGTAGTACGAAGTGCCCGAGATGATTCCACTCGTGACCTTGGGATCAGCAACGACGGGAAACACGGTGTCCGAGTCAAAGTCAAGTACCTGGACGAGGGTCTGGCCCACGACTGCGTAGTGGGTCTCGACGGCACGACCGCGCGCGTCGAGTGCCCACGGGGCAGCGATTGTCGCGGTGACAACGCCGTTGTCGGTGACCACTTTGGCCCCACCATTGCGGGTGAGCGTGAGAGTTGCCCCTGCGGGGAGGTCAAGCTGGGAGGAGAAGCTTGACGGCGCGTCCGAGTTGTCGATCGTGGTCAGAATTTGGACGGTGCCGTCGTCCTTGACCAGCGGCACCGTGGAACTGCCGTTGCCGTTGTCGAAGTACGGGTGCTCGCCGTCAGGGACCAGTCGGGCATCGTCGGCGAATGGCAAGCCGATGCTGAAAACACCGGATCCTTGCGCGTCGAGCGAGATACCGTCCGTTGGGTCCGAAGGAACCACCACATCTACCTGGTCGACTGCGGTCACCTCGTCGGTCTCCACAACGATTGCGTCCGTGAACACCGTTGGCGCTATGGCGGCAACCGCGTCAAGCGGATCCGGCTCGTCGGCCGACGCCGGCGTCAAGCCCAACTAACACAGGACCGCGGCGCCAGTGAGCACGCCCCCCCCTGTGCGATATGTGCGTGTGTGTCGCAATGACATTACGCCCCCTTTACATGAATGTCCGCGAGACCCCCCTTGGGTCCCCCGTGCCGGTCGTAACCGACAAATCGGACGCTACCACAGCGTCGGGTACGATGGCCGGTCCTGCGATCCGCTCCGCGGCCGCGGGATGACAAGCTACACGGGGGTCCTGCGACTGCGCGCAGGATGACAAACGCAACGAGGGCCCCCGGCCTAAGCCGGGAGCCCTCGCGCGTCAGTAACGGGAAGTTACTTGAGGATCTTGGTCACCGTGCCGGAGCCGACGGTGCGGCCACCCTCACGGATCGCGAAGCCCTGGCCCTCTTCCAGCGCGATGGGCTGGATGAGCTCAACCGTCATCTCGGTGGTGTCACCGGGCATGACCATGTCGGTGCCCTCGGGCAGCGAGATCACGCCGGTCACGTCCGTGGTGCGGATGTAGAACTGCGGGCGGTAGTTCGTGTAGAAGGGGTTGTGGCGGCCACCCTCGGACTTGTCCAGGATGTAGACCTTGCCCTCGAACTGCGTGTGGGGCGTGGTGGTGCCGGGCTGAACCACAACCTGGCCGCGCTCCACGTCCTCGCGCTTGGTGCCACGGAGAAGCAGACCGCAGTTCTCGCCGGCCCACGCCTCGTCCATGCTCTTGTGGAACATCTCGATGCCGGTGACGATCGTCTTCTGCGGCTCGCGGATGCCGAGGATCTCGACCTCCGAGTTGATCTTCAGCTTGCCGCGCTCCACCTTGCCGGTGACGACGGTGCCACGACCGGTGATCGTGAAGACGTCCTCGATCGGCATGAGGAAGGGCTTGTCCATGTCACGGACGGGCTCGGGGACGTTCTCGTCCACGGCGTCCATGAGGTCCTGGACCGTCTTGGTCCACTCGGGGTCACCCTCGAGCGCCTTGAGGGCGGACACGCGCACAACGGGGGCGTTGTCGCCGTCGAAGCCCTGCGAGGAGAGGAGCTCGCGCACCTCGATCTCGACGAGCTCGAGGATCTCCTCGTCATCGACCATGTCGGACTTGTTGAGGGCCACGAGGAGGTAGGGAACACCAACCTGGCGGGCGAGCAGCACGTGCTCACGCGTCTGGGCCATCGGGCCGTCGGTCGCCGCGACCACGAGGATCGCGCCGTCCATCTGAGCGGCACCGGTGATCATGTTCTTGATGTAGTCGGCGTGGCCGGGGGCGTCCACGTGAGCGTAGTGACGCTTCTCGGTCTCGTACTCGATGTGGGCGATGTTGATGGTGATACCGCGCTCGCGCTCCTCGGGAGCCTTGTCGATGTCCTCGAAAGGCGTGAAGGGGTTGAGGTCCGGGTACTTGTCGTGCAGCACCTTGGAGATCGCGGCAGTCAGCGTGGTCTTGCCGTGGTCAACGTGGCCGATGGTGCCGATGTTCACGTGCGGCTTGGTCCGCTCGAACTTGGCCTTGCCCATGATGGGTTCCTCCTGGAATTTCTCTGTTCTGAGACTCGGGTAGTTTGTGGCGCCTACGGGGCGTCAATCCTACTGGTCGTTATTGTTTCTTGTTTTCAACCGGTGGGACTACTCGCCCCGGGTCTTTGCGATGATCTCCTCGGCAACGTTGCGAGGAACCTCGGCGTAGCTGTCGAACTGCATCGAGTACACCGCGCGACCCTGCGTCTTGGAACGCAGGTCGCCGACGTAGCCGAACATCTCGGACAGCGGCACCAAAGAATCGATAACCTTCACGCCCGCAGCATCCGTCATGGAACGGATCTGGCCACGGCGCGAGTTGAGGTCGCCGATGACGTCGCCCATGTACTCCTCGGGCGTACGGACCTCGACGGCCATGATCGGCTCGAGCAGCGCGGGGTTCGCCTTGCGCGCGGCCTCCTTGAAGGCCATCGAGCCGGCGATCTTGAACGCCATTTCGGACGAGTCGACCTCGTGGTACGCACCGTCGAGCAGCGTGGCCTTGATGCCCACCATGGGGTAGCCGGCGAGAACGCCAACCTGCATCGCGTCCTGCATACCGGCGTCGACAGACGGGATGTACTCGCGCGGCACGCGACCACCGGTGACGGCGTTCACGAACTCGTACTGAACCTCGGAATCGGCAGCAAGCGGCTCGAGCGAGATCTGCACCTTGGCGAACTGGCCGGAGCCACCCGTCTGCTTCTTGTGCGTGTAGTCGTGCTTGTCGACCTTGTTGCGAATGGTCTCGCGGTACGCGACCTGCGGCTTGCCGACGTTGGCGTCGACCTTGAACTCGCGCTTCATGCGGTCGACGATGATGTCGAGGTGCAGCTCGCCCATGCCGGAGATGATGGTCTGGCCAGTCTCCTCGTCGAGGCGCACGCGGAACGTGGGGTCCTCTTCGGCGAGCTTCTGGATGGCCGTCGACATCTTCTCCTGGTCGCCCTTGGTCTTGGGCTCAACCGCGACCGAGATGACGGGCTCAGGGAAGGTCATCGACTCGAGCACGACCTGGTGCGCGGAGTCCGACAGGGTGTCACCAGTGGTGGTGTCCTTGAGACCGATGACCGCGTAGATGTGGCCGGCGGTCACGGAGTCGACCGGGTTCTCCTTGTTGGCGTGCATCTGGAAGATCTTGCCGATGCGCTCCTTCTTGCCCTTGGTCGCATTGACGACCTGCGCGCCGGACTCGAGGTGACCCGAGTAGACGCGGATGTACGTCAGACGGCCGAAGAACGGGTGCGCGACGATCTTGAAGGCGAGAGCGGAGAAAGGCTCCGCGGCGTCGGCGTGGCGCTCGATGACCTTCTCGGCGTCGTGGGGGTCGTGCGCCTCGATCGCCGGAACGTCGAGCGGCGACGGCAGGTAGTCCACGACCGCGTCGAGCATGGGCTGGACGCCACGGTTCTTGAACGCGGAGCCACACAGCACGGGGTAGATCTCGGAGGCGATGACCATCTTGCGGATGCCCGCCTTGATCTCCTCAACCGTGAGCTCCTCGCCGCCGAGGTACTTCTCCAGCAGCTCGTCGCTCGACTCGGCAATGGCCTCGATGAGCTCGGCGCGGTACTCCTCGGCCTTCGCCTGCATGTCCGCAGGAATGGCCTCGATCTCGTACTTGGCGCCCATGGTCACGTCGCCCTTGGCGTCGCCGGGCCACACGAGGGCGCGCATCTCGACGAGGTCGACGACGCCCACGAAGTCGTTCTCAGCGCCGATGGGCAGCTGGATGACGAGCGGACGTGCGCCAAGGCGAGACTTGATGGTGTCGACGGTGAAGTAGAAGTCCGCGCCCAGCTTGTCCATCTTGTTGACGAAGCAGATGCGCGGCACGTCGTACTTGTCGGCCTGACGCCACACGGTCTCCGACTGGGGCTCAACGCCCTCCTTGCCGTCGAACACGGCAACGGCGCCATCGAGCACGCGGAGCGAACGCTCCACCTCGACCGTGAAGTCCACGTGACCGGGGGTGTCGATGATGTTGATCTGGTTGTTGGCCCAGAAGCACGTCACAGCAGCGGACGTGATCGTGATGCCACGCTCCTGCTCCTGCTCCATCCAGTCCGTCGTCGACGCACCGTCGTGGGTTTCACCGATCTTGTAGTTGACACCCGTGTAGAACAGGATGCGCTCGGTCGTGGTGGTCTTGCCGGCGTCGATGTGCGCCATGATGCCGATGTTGCGGACCTTCTTGAGGTCCGTCAGCACGTCCTGTGCCACTGGGGGTTCTCCTAAAGTTGTTCGGTAAGTCGAACGAGGCGGCGACTACCAGCGGTAGTGCGCGAACGCCTTGTTCGACTCGGCCATCTTGTGCATGTCCTCGCGACGCTTCACAGCGGCGCCAAGGCCGTTGGAGGCGTCGAGGATCTCGTTCATGAGGCGCTCGGTCATCGTCTTCTCGCGACGCTTGCGCGCGAAGTCGACGAGCCAGCGCAGCGCGAGGGTCGTCGCGCGAATGGGGCGAACGTCGACCGGCACCTGGTAGGTGGCGCCACCGACGCGGCGGCTCTTCACCTCGAGCGCGGGGCGGATGTTGTCGAGCGCGCGCTTGAGCACGACGACGGGGTCCTGCCCCGACTTCTCGCGAACACCCTCAAGGGCGCCGTACACGATGGCCTCAGCCACGGAGCGCTTGCCATCGAGCAGCACCTTGTTGATGAGCTGGGTGACGACGGGGGCGCCGTACACCGGGTCGTTGATGATCGGACGACGAGGCGCCGGTCCCTTGCGAGGCATTACTTCTTCTCCCTCTTCGCGCCGTAGCGGCTGCGAGCCTGCTTGCGGTTCTTCACGCCCTGCGTGTCGAGCGAGCCGCGCACGATCTTGTAGCGCACACCGGGGAGGTCCTTCACACGACCGCCGCGGACGAGCACGATCGAGTGCTCCTGCAGGTTGTGGCCCTCACCGGGGATGTAGGCCGTGACCTCAACGCCGTGCGAGAGGCGCACGCGCGCGACCTTGCGAAGCGCCGAGTTCGGCTTCTTCGGCGTGGTCGTGTACACACGCGTGCACACGCCACGGCGCTGCGGGCTGCCCTGAAGGGCCGGGGTCTTGGTCTTGGACGCCTTGGGGTGGCGACCCTTCCTGACCAGCTGCTGAATCGTAGGCACTACTTCTCCGTGTTCGTATGTGTTGCAAATCTGTCGTGTGTACGACCCCCGCGCCCGGGCGTGTCGCACCTTGGTGGTGGCGCACCGGCGAGGGCGCGCGCGAGAGCCCGACGGCGCGGGCACGAGTATCTACGATACCCGCGACGCGCCTGAACGTCAAAGTAATGGGCGCGTGCTAGCACGCCCGACGCTTAGCTCACCGAAGTTTCCGGCTCACCTATTCTACGGCATCGGCCCTGGAGCGAACGCGGAGAGCCGCTCGCGCTGCTCCGCGTCGAGGCGCAAGGGCCTCCACGTGGCGACGTCGATGAGCGCCAAGGTGGTCGTCGCAGTCACCGCGACCTCGCCGTTGAGCGTGATCTCGTACTCGATCACGAAGCTCGCCCCGCCGATCCGCGGCACCGTCACGGCGACGTCGACAGCCTGCACGTACGGAATGGCGCGCCGATAGGTGACGTGGGCGTCCGCCACCACCACCTGCACGGGCGTGCCCGCGGCGAGGGGCGGCAGCACGGGAGCGCCCGGGTCCCAGAACGCCTGCACGCGCGCCTGCTCGAGCAGCCCCAAGATCGCGACGTTGTTCACGTGGCCGTACGCGTCGAGGTCTCCCCACCGAACCGGAACTTTGACGGAACGCGCGGGCATGACCCAACCCTAGCGTCGGGCATACGGTTGAATGGGCGCATGGCAACCAACGGGGGTTTGCGGCCTTGGGTGGGCTGGGTCGGCGTGCTGGCCGTTCTTGCCGGCGTGGCGGGCGTGGCGTGGTGGGTGGTGAAGTTCGGCCTCGAGCCCGTGCCTGATGCGAGCCCGACGCCGTCGTCGAGTTTGGGGACTCCGGCACCTGTGGGGCTTGCGGCGGCCAATGGCGACTGGTGCCCGGTGGACGAGGCGGACGAGTTGGGATGCGTCACGGTGGACCTGCCGACGGTGACCGTCTCAGATTCCGACGCCTCCGGCGGCCCGATCTACGTGTTCCCGCCGGACACCGAAGCAGGGGCAGATCCCCTGCCCCTTGACTTCAGCTTCCCCGCGAACCTCGGCGGCTGCTGGCGGGCGACAGTGGGGGCCTCGGTGGATGAGGCCGACGCGGCTTTCGTCTATTGCCCGGTGGGCGCCGAGTCCGGGGACGTGGATCTCGACGCGAGCGACTCGACCACTGAGCGGCTGTGGATCACCCAGGACCTCACCTCCCCACCCATGGTGAGGGCCGCGGGGAGCTAGCCGCAGCGTCGGGCCGTGCAACGCGAAAGGCCCGGCACCTGGAGAACCAGGGCCGGGCCTTTGCGCATCCAGCGGGAACTAGTCGCGCGGGAAGTCGAACTCCTCGAGGCGAACCGCCTCGCCGGTGCCCTCGGAGAAGAACTGGCCGTCCCACTCCTCGTACCCGAAGGTCGGGAAGAGGTTGGCCTTCGCCTCCTCGGTGGGCTCGATGGTCGCACCGCGGTAGTGGGCAAGGCCCGTACCGGCGGGGATGAGCTTTCCGATGATGACGTTCTCCTTGAGGCCCAGCAGCGAGTCCGAACGGCCGGACATGGCCGCCTCGGTGAGCACGCGCGTGGTCTCCTGGAAGGAGGCCGCGGACAGCCACGACTCGGTCGCGAGCGACGCCTTCGTGATGCCCATGAGCTCCGGACGGGCCGACGCGGGCTTGCCGCCTGCCGTGACCGTTGCGCGGTTGGCGTCCTCGAAGCGCGAGCGCTCCACGAGCTCTCCCGGCAGCAGCGAGGTGTCGCCGGAGTCGAGCACGGTCACGCGACGCAGCATCTGCCGCACGATGACCTCGATGTGCTTGTCGTGGATCTCGACACCCTGCGAGCGGTACACGTTCTGCACCTCGTCAACAAGGTGCTTCTGCGTGGCACGCGGGCCGAGGATGCGCAGCACGTTCTTCGGGTCGACGGCACCGGCGATGAGCTGCTGGCCCACCTCCACGTGCTCGCCGTCCTGAACGATGAGGCGCGCGCGCTTGGTCACGGGGTACTCGATGGGGTCGTCGCCGTTGTCGGGCGTGACCACGAGGCGACGGGTCGCCTCAGAGTCGTCGACCTTGAGCACGCCGGTGACCTCGGAGATCGGGGCCTCACCCTTGGGGTGCGGGCCTCGAAGAGCTCCTGGACACGCGGCAGACCCTGCGTGATGTCGTCGGCCGAAGCCACACCACCGGTGTGGAACGTACGCATCGTCAGCTGGGTGCCGGGCTCGCCGATGGACTGCGCGGCGATGATGCCGACGGCCTCGCCGATGTCGACGAGCTCGCGGGTGGCGAGCGAACGGCCGTAGCACTTGGCACAGGTCCCGACGGCGGACTCACACGTGAGCACCGAACGCACCTTGACCTCGGTGACGCCCGCGGAGATGAGCGCGTCGAGGATCACGTCTCCGATGTCCGAGCCGGCCTTCGCGATGACGTTCCCCTTGGCGTCGGCAACGTCCGACGCCAGGGTGCGGGCAAACACGGAGGTCGCCACACGCTCGTGCTCGGTGGTGGTACCCGGCTCGACGATCGGCATGGCGAGGCCGCGTTCGGTGCCGCAGTCCTCCTCGCGCACGATGACGTCCTGGGACACGTCCACGAGACGACGCGTGAGGTAGCCGGAGTCAGCGGTACGCAGCGCCGTGTCCGCGAGACCCTTGCGGGCACCGTGGGTGGCGATGAAGTACTCGAGCACCGACAGGCCCTCGCGGTAGTTGGACTTGATGGGGCGCGGGATGATCTCGCCCTTCGGGTTCGCCACGAGGCCGCGCATACCGGCGATCTGACGCACCTGCATCCAGTTTCCACGAGCACCGGAGCCCACCATGGTGTACACCGTGTTGTGCTCGGGGAAGTTCTCCCGCATGGCGCGGTCGACCTCGTTGGTCGCCTGAGTCCAGATCTCGATGAGCTCCTGGCGGCGCTCGTCGTCGGTGATCAGACCGGTGTCGTACTGGTCCTGGACCTTTGCGGCCAGACCCTCGTAGCGGTCGAGGATCTGCTGCTTGTTCGGGGGCGTAGCGACGTCGCCGATGGCGATGGTCACACCCGAGCGCGTGGCCCAGTGGAAGCCGGCGGACTTGAGCGCGTCAAGCGAGGCGGCAACCTCGACCTTGGGGTAGCGCTCGGCGAGGGTGTTGACGATGTCGCCAAGCACCTTCTTGTCCACGTTGCGGTTGACGTACGGGTACGTCACCGGGAGCAGGCCGTTGAACAGCGAGCGACCGAGCGTCGTCTCGAGGAGGAACGGCTCGCCCTCGACGTGATCGGCGGGAAGCTCCACCTCTACGGGCGGAACGGTCTCGCCGTCGACACGAAGGGTGATCTTGGAGCCCAGCGTGATCTGGCCGGCGTCGAAGGCCATGATGGCCTCGGCCTCGGACGTGAACGCGAGACCCTCGCCCTTGTCCCCATCCTTGGCAAGCGTCAGGTGGTACAGGCCGATGATCATGTCCTGCGAGGGCATGGTCACCGGGCGGCCGTCCGACGGCTTGAGGATGTTGTTGCTCGAGAGCATCAGGATGCGGGCCTCCGCCTGCGCCTCCGCAGACAGCGGAAGGTGCACGGCCATCTGGTCGCCGTCGAAGTCGGCGTTGAAGGCGCCACACACGAGCGGGTGCAGGTGGATGGCCTTGCCCTCAACCAGCTGAGGCTCGAACGCCTGGATGCCGAGACGGTGCAGGGTGGGGGCGCGGTTCAGCAGCACGGGGTGCTCGGTGATGACCTCTTCGAGGACGTCCCACACCTCGGGGCGGCTGCGCTCCACCATGCGCTTGGCGGACTTGATGTTCTGCGCGTGGTTGAGCTCGACGAGGCGCTTCATGACGAAGGGCTTGAAGAGCTCGAGCGCCATCTGCTTTGGCAGACCGCACTGGTGCAGCTTCAGCTGCGGGCCGACCACGATGACCGAACGGCCGGAGTAGTCGACGCGCTTGCCGAGCAGGTTCTGACGGAAGCGACCCTGCTTGCCCTTGAGCATGTCGGAGATCGACTTCAGCGGACGGTTGCCGGGTCCCGTGACAGGGCGGCCACGACGGCCGTTGTCGAACAGCGCGTCAACGGCCTCCTGCAGCATGCGCTTCTCGTTGTTCACGATGATCTCGGGGGCACCGAGGTCCAGCAGGCGCTTGAGGCGGTTGTTGCGGTTGATGACGCGGCGGTAGAGGTCGTTCAGGTCGCTCGTGGCGAAGCGACCACCGTCGAGCTGCACCATGGGGCGCAGGTCCGGCGGAATCACCGGGACGGCGTCGAGGACCATGCCAACGGGGCTGTTGGTGGTCGTCAGGAACGCGTTGACCACCTTGAGGCGCTTGAGGGCACGCACCTTGCGCTGGCCACGGCCGTTGGCGATGATGTCGCGCAGGCTCTCGGCCTCGGCCTCGAGGTCAAAGTCCTGAAGGCGCTTCTGGATGGCCTCCGCGCCCATCGACCCCTTGAAGTAGGAGCCGTAGCGGCGCGAGAGCTCGCGGTAGAGCAGCTCGTCGCCCTCGAGGTCCTGGACCTTGAGGTTCGCGAAGCGGTCGAAGACCGCATCGAGACGCTCGATCTCGCCGTCGGCGCGCTTGCGGATGTTGGCCATCTCGCGCTCCGCGCCGTCCTTGACCTTGCGCTTGACGTCGGCCTTCGCACCCTCGGCCTCAAGCTCGGCGATGTCCTTCTCGAGCTTCTCGGCGCGGGTGTTGATGTCGTTGTCGCGCGCATTCGCGATGCGCTTCTTCTCGACCTCGAGCTCGTTGCGGAGCTGCGGAAGGTCCTCGTGGCGGCCGTCCTCGTCCACCTCGGTGACCATGTACGCGGCGAAGTAGATGACCTTCTCGAGGTCCTTCGGCGCCAGGTCAAGGAGGTAGCCAAGGCGCGACGGGACGCCCTTGAAGTACCAGATGTGGGTGACGGGAGCGGCAAGCTCGATGTGTCCCATGCGCTCGCGGCGCACCTTGGACCGGGTCACCTCGACGCCGCAGCGCTCGCAGATGATGCCGCGGTAGCGGACACGCTTGTACTTGCCGCAGCCGCACTCCCAGTCACGGGTGGGACCGAAGATCTTCTCGCAGAAAAGACCGTCCTTCTCCGGCTTGAGGGTGCGGTAGTTGATCGTCTCAGGCTTCTTCACCTCGCCGTGCGACCATTCGCGGATCTCCTCCGCGGTCGCCAGGCCGATGCGCAGTTCGCCGAACTCGTTGACGTCAAGCATTCTTAGGAATTCCTCTTCTTAAGTCTTTGTCAGATTTCGTCGACGCTGGAAGCATCGGGGCGGCTGGACAGGGAAATGCCGAGCGATTCGGCCGCCTGGTAGGCGTCCTCCTCGGTCTCGCGCATGTCGATGACGTGGCCATCAACGCCGAGCACCTCGACGTTCAGGCAGAGCGACTGCATCTCCTTCATGAGCACCCTGAACGACTCTGGCAGGCCGGGGTCGGGGATGTTCTGGCCCTTGACGATCGCCTCGTAGACCTTCACGCGGCCGGGAACGTCGTCGGACTTGATGGTGAGCAGCTCCTGGAGCGCGTAGGCGGCGCCATACGCCTCGAGTGCCCACACCTCCATCTCGCCGAATCGCTGACCGCCGAACTGCGCCTTACCACCGAGCGGCTGCTGGGTGATCATCGAGTACGGGCCAGTGGAGCGGGCGTGGATCTTGTCGTCCACCAGGTGGTGGAGCTTCAGGATGTACTTGTAGCCAACGGATACGGGCTCCGGGAACGGCTCGCCGGAGCGGCCGTCGTACAGGAGCGCCTTGCCGTCGTCGCCGACGAGGCGGTCGCCGTCGCGGTTGGGGTTCACGTGGGCGCGCAGGCCCTCGAGAACGTCCTCGCCGAGGCCGTCGAACACGGGGGTCGCGACCGGCGTGCCGGGCTCCGACTTGACCGCGCCGGCGGGGAGCTTCTTGGTCCACTCGCCCTTGGCGCCCGTCGCGTCCCAGCCGTTCTTGGCAACCCAACCCGTGTGGGTCTCGAGCACCTGGCCGACGTTCATGCGTCCGGGCACACCGAGCGGGTTGAGGATGACGTCGACCGGCGTGCCGTCCGCGAGGAACGGCATGTCCTCCACGGGCAGGATCGTCGAGATGACGCCCTTGTTGCCGTGGCGGCCGGCGAGCTTGTCGCCCTCCTGGATCTTGCGTCGCTGAGCGATGTACACGCGCACCAGCTGGTTCACGCCCGCGGGGAGGTCGTCGCCGTCCTCCTCCGTGAAGACGCGCACGCCGATGACCGTGCCGGACTCGCCGTGGGGCACCTTGAGCGAGGTGTCGCGCACCTCACGCGCCTTCTCGCCGAAGATCGCGCGAAGCAGGCGCTCCTCAGGGGTCAGCTCAGTCTCGCCCTTCGGCGTCACCTTGCCGACGAGGACGTCACCGGCGCGAACCTCCGCGCCGATGCGGACGATGCCGCGCTCGTCGAGGTCCGCAAGGACCTCTTCGGAGGCGTTCGGGATGTCGCGGGTGATCTCTTCCGGGCCGAGCTTCGTGTCGCGGGCGTCGACCTCGTGCTCCTCGATGTGGATCGAGGAGAGGGTGTCGTCCTGCACGAGTCGCTGCGACAGGATGATCGCGTCCTCGTAGTTGTGACCCTCCCAGCACATGAAGGCCACGAGCAGGTTCTTGCCCAAGGCGAGGTCACCGTTGTCGGTGGCCGGGCCGTCGGCGATCACGGAGCCGACCTCGACGCGGTCACCCTCGTCGACGACAACCCGCTGGTTGTAGCTCGTGCCCTGGTTGGAGCGCTCGAACTTGGCGATGCGGTACGAGCCGGTGGTGCCGTCGTCGTTCGCGACCGTCACGAGGTCAGAGGAGACCTCGGTGACGACGCCAGCCTTGGTGGCGATGACAACGTCACCGGCGTCCACGGCGGCCCGACGCTCCATGCCGGTGCCGACGAGCGGCGCCTCGGAGCGGACGAGCGGCACGGCCTGGCGCTGCATGTTCGCGCCCATGAGGGCGCGGTTGGCGTCGTCGTGCTCGAGGAACGGGATCAGGGCCGTCGCGACCGACACCATCTGGCGCGGGGAGACGTCCATGTAGTCCACGGCCTCTGCGGGCACGAACTCGACCTCGCCGCCACGGGAGCGGACGAGCACGCGGGCCTCCGAGAAGGAGCCCTTCGCGTCGAGCGCCGCGTTGGCCTGAGCGATGACGAAGTGGTCCTCGTCATCGGCCGTGAGGTAGTCGACCTGGTCCGTGACCTTGCCCTTGACGACCTTGCGGTACGGGGTCTCCACGAAACCGAGCGGGTTGATGCGACCGAACGACGCCAGCGAGCCGATGAGGCCGATGTTGGGGCCTTCAGGGGTCTCGATGGGGCACATGCGGCCGTAGTGGGACGGGTGAACGTCACGGACCTCCATGCCCGCACGGTCGCGAGAGAGACCGCCGGGGCCGAGCGCGCTGAGGCGACGCTTGTGGGTCAGACCCGCGAGCGGGTTGTTCTGGTCCATGAACTGCGAGAGCTGCGACGTACCGAAGAACTCACGGATCGCGGCCACGACCGGACGGGTGTTGATGAGCGTCTGGGGCGTGATCGCCTCGACGTCCTGCGTAGTCATGCGCTCACGCACAACGCGCTCCATGCGGGAGAGGCCCGTGCGGATCTGGTTCTGGATGAGCTCGCCCACGGCGCGGATGCGACGGTTGCCGAAGTGGTCGATGTCGTCGGTCTCCACGCGCACGTCACCGGACTTGGCGGCGAGCGTCGTGTGGCCAGCGTGCGCGGCGGAGATGTACTTGATGGTCGCGACGATGTCGTCGAGCCCAAGCACAGAGTCGCCGAGCTCCTTGCCGACGCCGAGCTTCTTGTTCAGCTTGAAGCGGCCCACCTTCGCGAGGTCGTAGCGCTTGGGGTTGAAGTAGAAGTTGTCGAGCAGGTTCTGGCCGGCCTCGACCGTTGGCGGCTCGCCCGGGCGCAGCTTGCGGTAGAGGTCTACGAGCGCCTCCTCGTGCCCGTGAACGGTGTCCTTGGACAGCGTCTCGAGCACCGAAGGGAAGTCCTTGAACTCCTCGGCGATCTCCTCGTCGCTCATGCCGAGCGCCTTGAGGAACAGGGTCACCGACTGCTTGCGCTTGCGGTCCACGCGGACGCCGACGGCGTCGCGCTTGTCGATCTCGAACTCGAGCCATGCGCCGCGCGAGGGGATGATCTTCGCGGTGAAGATGTCCTTGTCGCTCGTCTTGTCCGCGGTGCGCTCGAAGTACACGCCCGGCGAGCGGACGAGCTGCGACACGACGACGCGCTCGGTTCCGTTGATGATGAACGTGCCGCGGTCCGTCATGAGCGGGAAGTCACCCATGAACACGGTCTGCGACTTGATCTCGCCCGTGGTGTTGTTCATGAACTCCGCCGTCACGAAGAGCTGCGCGGCGAAGGTGAAGTCCTTCTCCTTGCACTCGTCGGGAGTGTGGCGGGGCTCCTCGAAGTACGGATCCTGGAAGGACAGGGACATCGTCTGCCCAAAGTCCTCGATCGGGGAGATCTC
Source organism: Demequina sp. (assembly GCA_024707205.1). Taxonomy (NCBI): domain Bacteria; kingdom Bacillati; phylum Actinomycetota; class Actinomycetes; order Micrococcales; family Demequinaceae; genus Demequina; species Demequina sp. The sequence goes on along the minus strand of JANQAD010000001.1, from coordinate 1,437,288 downwards.
CTCGAAGATCTCGGTGAGGCCGGCGACCTCTGGAACGTCGTTGCGGCCCGCCTTCTTGGCGGCGGCGACGCGAGCCTTCCAGGCGGTGTTTCCCAGGAGCCAGTCAAAGCTCTCGGTCTGCAGACCGATCAGATTTGGAACCTCGATGGGTTCGGAGATCTGCGCGAAGGAAACGCGGTTTGAAGCGGTGCGGTTGTCAGTGGCGGTAGCGGTGCGCGAGGCAGCCAAGGGGGGGGTCCTTCCCTTTTGTTCGTGCGAGACACGAGTCGAATCCACGGCTCCACCGGATCCCAGGGCGTTACTGCCAGATAGCAGGCGCACGCAAGGTAGGCATATGAGGGCAGGGCATTAGACAGCGCAAATCGCTAGCCTACCCGACGCGCGCGGCATTGTCCAGCCCTGGACTCCATCGTCCAGTCGCCACGCCGAGAGGCTCTCGCCTAGCGCACAAGCCTACTCCCCCAGCCCGACGCTGTGGCAACGATTGTGGATAAGCCCACCCCAGCGTCGGGCCGTCTTGAGAGACAAACAAGGGTCGCTGGGACGGGTGGTGCGGATGGGGCGGCGCCCCAACCCAACTCCTTCACATGCGTCACATGCGTCACCGCGACCCTTGAGAGTCAACCCGTGGGGAACGCAAAGGCCGGGCCGCCCTATCGGAGCGACCCGGCCTCTGAAGCAGAGCTGAAGTTACTTGAGCTCGACCGTGGCGCCGGCGGCCTCGAGGACCTCCTTGGCCTTCTCGGCGTCTTCCTTCTTGGCGCCTTCGAGAACCGTCTTGGGGGCCTCGTCGACGAGCGCCTTGGCCTCGCCAAGACCGAGGTTCGTGAGGGCACGGACCTCCTTGATGACCTGGATCTTCTTGTCGCCAACGGCGGCCAGAACGACGTCGAAGGAGTCCTTCTCCTCAACCTCTTCGGCGTCCGCGCCGCCACCGGCGGGGGCGGCAACCGCAACGGCGGCCGGAGCGGCGGCGGTGACCTCGAAGGTCTCCTCGAACGCCTTCACGAACTCGGAGAGCTCGATGAGCGAAAGCTCCTTGAACTGGTCGATGAGCTCGGCGGTGCTGAGCTTAGCCATGGTGTTTCCTTTACTTGTTGCCTGCGTGAAAGCAGTGGGTTCTGGGGTGCGGCTTGCGCCGCGCGGCGTTAGGCCGCGGAATCCTGCTTTTCGCGCAGGGCGTCAACGGTGCGCACTGCCTTCGACAGTGGCGCCTGGAACAGGTATGCAGCACCAAAGAGCGACGCCTTCATAGCGCCTGCAGCCTTGGCGAGCAGAACCTCGCGGGACTCGAGGTCGGCCAGCTTGAGGACCTCTTCAGCAGAGATCGCCTTGCCTTCGAGAACGCCGCCCTTGATGACGAGTTTGTCGTTCCCCTTGGCAAAAGCCTTAAGACCCTTTGCAGCCTCCACCGGGTCACCGGTGACGAATGCAATGGCCGTGGGGCCGACGAAGAGGTGATCAATTCCCTCAACACCGGCGTCCTTGGCCGCGAGCGCCGTCAGAGAGTTCTTCGCAACCGCGTAGGTCGCGGTACCACGAAGCTGGCCGCGCAGCGATGCAAGCTGCTTGACGGTCAGGCCGCGGTACTCGGTGACCAGCACGGCGGTCGAGTTGCGGAAGTTGTCCGCGAGCTCGCTTACCGCGGCCACCTTTTCTGGCGTCGCCATAGTTATCCTTCCTGGACGTTGACCGCCTGCCCGCTCCAGGAAATGCAAAAGGCCTCGCGCAGGCGAGGCCGTGTATGCCCGACGCTGTTGCCAGCTGGGCACTTCGGTTCACCTACGCAGGACTTCTGATTTCTCAGAACTTCGGCCGTTCCCAGTTGCCTGGGCCCGACGACCGGCGGTCTTGGGCTCGTCTACTTTACCCGACGCTGGGGTGCGTCGGCAACCAGCGCGTCGCCACCGCGGGCCGGCCACGGCGTCGGGCCTCGCACGGGAAACGCAAGGGCCCGGCCCCCCAAGAGCAGGGGCCGGGCCTCAAGCGTTGCAGCTCTGGTTACTCCGCCTTGGCGAGCGCGTCCACGGGGATGCCGGGGCCGGTCGTCGCGGAGATCGCCGCCTTGATGATGTAGCGACCCTTCGAGGAGGACGGCTTGGCGCGCAGGACCTCGTCGAGGACGGCCTTGTAGTTCTCGAGCAGCTTCTCGTCGCCGAAGGACGCCTTGCCCAGCACCGTGTGCAGGTTGGCGTGCTTGTCGACGCGGAACTCGATCTTGCCGCCCTTGATGTCGGACACGGCCTTGGCCACGTCCATCGTCACGGTGCCCGTCTTGGGGTTCGGCATGAGGCCACGCGGACCGAGCACGCGGCCGAGGCGGCCGACCTTGCCCATGAGGTCCGGGGTGGCGACAACGGCGTCAAAGTCCTGACGGCCGCCGGCCACCTCATCGATGAGCTCGTCGCCACCGACGATGTCGGCGCCGGCCTCGCGGGCGGCGTCTGCCTTCTCGCCGTTGGCGAAGACCAGGACCCTAGCGGTCTTGCCGGTGCCGTGCGGAAGGATGACGGTGGAACGGACCATCTGGTCCGCGTGACGAGGGTCAACGCCCAGCTTGAAGACGACATCGATGGTCGAGTCGGTCTTCTTGGAGGACGTCTTCTGCGCGAGGCGAACGGCCTCGAGCGGGGTGTAGAGCTGGCTGCGGTCAACGAGCTGTGCGGCGTCGTTGTAAGCCTTGGAGCGCTTGGTCATCTGCTTCTCTTTCCTGTGCAGTCGTGGGCAGTGGGTCAGCGCGACCCGTCCACTTTCTTTCTCTTGGGTGCGGCCTTAGGAGACCGTGATGCCCATCGAGCGCGCGGTGCCGGCAATGATCTTGGCGGCGGCGTCGATGTCGTTGGCGTTGAGGTCTTCCATCTTCTGGGCGGCGATCTCGCGCACCTGCGCCTCGGTCAGCGAGCCGACCTTCTGCGTGTGCGGGACACCGGAGCCCTTGGCGACGCCAGCGGCCTTCTTGATGAGCTCTGCGGCCGGCGGGGTCTTGGTGATGAACGTGAAGGAACGGTCTTCATAGACCGTGATCTCCACGGGGATCACGTTTCCGCGCTGCGACTCGGTGGCCGCGTTGTAGGCCTTGCAGAACTCCATGATGTTCACGCCGTGCTGGCCCAGTGCGGGGCCGACGGGCGGGGCGGGATTCGCCATACCAGCCTGGATCTGGAGCTTGATCAGGCCGGCAACCTTCTTCTTGGGGGGTGCCATTCTTGGGTCCTTACTTTCTTAGCTGTCGCGGCTGGCGGCCGCGGTGGCGCTGTCTCGACTAGATCTTCTGGACCTGGTTGAAGGACAGCTCGACCGGAGTCTCCCGGCCGAAGATTGAGACGAGAACGTGGAGCTTCTGGGACTCCACCGAGATCTCGGAGATGGTGCCGGGCAGCGTCGCGAACGGGCCGTCGATGACGGTGATCGATTCGCCGACCTGGAAGTCAACCTCGATCGTCTTCGCGGCGGCCGACGCTTCCTCACCTTGGGCGGAGGCCTGCACCTCCGGCGGGGCCAGCATCGAGACGACCTCGTCGAGGGTGAGCGGCACCGGCTGGTGGGCGTGACCCACGAAGCCCGTCACGCCAGGCGTGTTGCGCACGGCGCCCCACGACTCGTCCGTGAGGTCCATGCGGACCAGGACGTATCCGGGCATACGCACGCGCGTGATCTGCTTGCGCTGGCCGCCCTTGATCTCGGTGACCTGCTCCATCGTGACCTCGACCTGGAAGATGTAGTCCTCCATGTGGAGCGACTCGATGCGGTGCTCGATCGCCTGCTTCACGCGCTTCTCGTGGCCCGAGTAGCTGTGCACCACGTACCAGTCGCCTTCGCGAGCGCGGAGCTCGGCGAGGAACTCAGCGGCGGGGTCGGCGGCCTCCTCGGCCGGAGCCTCGGCGACGTCGGCGGCTTCCTCAGCCACAGCGTCGGGCGTCTCGACGACCTCTTCGGGGGCAGCGTCGGGCGTCTCGACATCGTCGGTGACGACATCGTCGGTGACGACATCGTCGGTGACGACATCCTCGACGTCCACGACGCCGTCTGCAGTCTGGTCAGACACGCGAATCTCTCCTAACAGTCGGCGGCCTTAGCCGCCGAAGACCTTGTCGGCAAGGAAGCCGAGAACGAAGTCGAAAACACCGACGATCAGCATCATCACCAGCACGAAGCCGAGAACGATCCAGATGTAGCGGAGCGTCTCCTCGCGCGACGGGGTGACGACCTTCTTGAGCTCGGCGATCACCTGGCGCACGAACAGCGCGATGCGTCCGAAGATGTTGCGGCGCTCGCTGTGCTTGCGGTGCGGGCCCTTCTCTTCGTGTTCCGTAACAGCGCTCTCGCTCACCGAACGTCCTTTGCTTGTGCTGAGTTGCTCTGCGGGAATCGCCCGCAAACGCAGGGCAGGAGGGACTCGAACCCCCAACCGTCGGTTTTGGAGACCGATGCGCTACCAATTGCGCCACTGCCCTTCGGGGGTTGGGCCCCGAGGCTCTCTTCACGTGTCACGGGGCTCGCAAGGGCGCGAACCATCATGACGAATGTCAATCGCCGACTTGCCAGTGTACGTGGTTTTGGGGCTGGATGCGAACGGGGGTCTGACAATCAAGGGGCGCTGGGACTGAAGGTGAGGTTGGGACCTGATTGGGGCCAGGTCAGTCAACACCCGCCACTCCAGTCCCTGAGACCCTTGATTGTCGCTGGCGCAGGGAGAGCATGCGCTTCACGTCAGCGGCGATCTCGCCTTTGGAGGCCAATGCCTCCGCACCGGTGTACCGCAATCTACTGAGGCCGAGCATCTCGCATACCCGGTCTCGCCTGCGGTCCTCGTTGAATGCGGCCTCATTGCCATGGAAGCTAAACCCGTCGCACTCGACAACCACGACGTGCTCCACGAGAAGGTCCGCGTGGCCGAGGCCCGGAATCTCGGCTTGGGGCTCCACTGCGAGTCCCGCCGCCAAGAGCTCAAGTCGCACTTTCGTTTCGCGGGGTGACTGCGTTCTTGGCTCGGCGTGACGTTCCAGCCAACGCAGTCTGTGCAGCGGCGTAGCCGAGAAGGCCGCGAGCTGCGGCTCGGTCAGGAGACCGTCGTGCATCGCAGCATCGATAGCGGCCAACTGAGTGAGCGGGGCAGCGCAGAGGCCGAGGTGGTCCAACACGGTCGCGACTGGCGCGACAACTCCCGGACTCACCGCGTTATCGGTCCGATGAAACCGCAGCCCCTCGCGAAGGCGCTTGTCGCCCTGGACGAATCCCCGGTGTGGGGGAATGGCGAGATGCAGTCCCGTGTAGGGCTCAAGGAGCGGGAGATCGAGCGCGCGCAGCGCACTCAGGCATGTCAGCTGAGCCGACATGACCTTCGCCTTGATGCGGCTCCAGGATGCGTCCGGAAGTGCGAAACAGCCACGGTGTGGTCGCAGCACCCTGCCGGCGGCCACGGCCGCCATCAGATCCTTGTCAGTCAGGCCGCACGCGAGCAGCTCCTTGCGCCTTGCGACCAATCCAAGGCTGGCGAGGACTGCGACGGGATCCATGGGAGCGAATCTGCCGGGACGGTGGGGCGGGCACAACCAACCTCAGCGCGAACTGGGGAGAACCTCCCGACCCCAGCCCCCTGTGGACGCAAGACAATCAAGGGTCTCGGTGACGGATGCAACTAGTGTGAACGAAACTTGGGGCCCAAGATGCCCCACCTGTCACTTCGGTCACCGAGACCCTTGGAAATCAACGAAGGCACCCGTGGAACAATGGCCGCATGACCGCTCCTGCTCGCCGAGTATCCGCACGCCTCGCCGCCATAGCGCCCTCCGCCACGCTCGCCGTGGACGCCAAGGCGAAGGCCCTCAAGGCCGCAGGCAAGAACGTCATCGGCTTCGGCGCGGGCGAGCCGGACTTCCCCACCCCGGACTTCATCGTCGAGGCCGCGGTGCAGGCTGCTAGGGACCCCAAGAACCACCGCTACACGCCCGCCACCGGCCTCCCGGAACTCCGCGAGGCCATCGCGCGCAAGACCCTCCGCGACTCCGGCTACGAGATCGACCCCGCCAACGTCATCGTCACCAACGGCGGCAAGCAGGCCGTGTTCCAGGCCTTCGCCGCTGTGGTTGACCCCGGCGACGAGGTCATCCTCCCTGCCCCGTACTGGACCACCTACCCGGAGGCGATCGCGCTCGCGGGCGGCACCCCCGTAGAGGTCTTCGCGGGCGCAGACCAGGACTACCTCGTCACTGTGGAGCAGCTCGAGGCCGCGCGCACCGAGCGCACCAAGGCCCTCCTCTTCTGCTCTCCAAGCAACCCCACGGGCGCGGTCTACTCCCCGGAGCAGACCAAGGCGATCGGCGAGTGGGCGCTCGAGCACGGCATCTGGGTGCTCACCGACGAGATCTACGAGCACCTCACCTACGACGACGCCGTCTTCTCCCCCATCGTCAAGCTGGTCCCGGAACTCGCGGACCAGACCGTCGTGCTCAACGGCGTGGCCAAGACCTACGCGATGACCGGATGGCGCGTCGGCTGGATGATCGCGCCCAGCGACGTCACCAAGGCCGCCGCCAACTTCCAGTCCCACCTCACGTCCAACGTCGCGAACGTCTCACAGCGCGCGGCTATCGCGGCGCTCGAGGGCGGCCTTGAGGACGTCCACCTCATGCGCAAGGCCTTCGACCGACGCCGCACCACCATGGTCGACATGCTCCGCGAGATCGACGGCGTGGTCTGCCCCACCCCCAAGGGCGCCTTCTACGCCTACCCCTCCGTCGAAGGCCTCATCGGCCGCACCATCTGCGGCCGCGACGTCACCTCGAGCGCGGACCTCGCGACCATCATCCTCGAGGAGGCTGAGGTCGCCGTGGTCCCCGGCGAGGCGTTCGGCCCCAGCGGGTTTGTGCGCCTCAGCTACGCGCTCGGCGACGACGACCTGGTTGAGGGTGTCGCGCGCATTCAGCGGCTTCTCGCGGAGGGTTGAGGGCGGTCTTGCGATCCGCTCGCGCGGACGCAGGAAGACGACGCGACAGCACGCGGTCAGGCGCGGTCCGCGTTCCAGTCCTGCGCCACGAACGCAGGGACGCGGGAAGCGAACTCGCTGACGAGCCGCGCGCGCCCGACGAGGTCGGCTTCGCCAACGGTCGCGTCATCCCACACCGCCACACGGTTGCCGTCGATGTGGAACGCGATGCCCGGCTCGGTCACGCCAACGAGCATCTCGATCAACGTTGGCTGCAGCATCGCGTGCGCGAACCGGGGGTCGTGAGCGCGCACCCTCCACGCCGCGTTGAACGCGGCCGACTCGACGTCAACATCCGCTCCGCCGAGGATCGCGAGCATGCGCTCCGAGAGCCCCTCCCGCACGAATGTCACGGGGGGCAGGGGTCGCTCGACCTCCACCCACACCACGCGCGACGTGAAGGTGCGAGCCCTGAGCCGACCGACGCCCACATCGCCGGACATGAAGGCCATGCCGAACGCCATGCCGTCGAGGGTTCCCGCCGCGCCCGGAGAGGCGATCAGCCGAGCGATGGATCCGAACGGGGGCGGGACCATCCCTCCTCGCCGGAGACCATGCGCGCGCGGTAGCGAGCAGAGAGTTCCCGCGCGGCACGACGCACCTCATAGGCCACCCGCCGCTGACGCCGATCCAGCCTCACCGTCGCCGCGATCGACACTGCGGCGAGCGCGCCGCCGGCCAAGACACCGCAGAGCAGCGCTGCGATTGTCCCCGTGGCCGCATTTCCGGACTCGCGCAACAGCGCGCCCAGGGCGCCCACGCAGAAGATGGTGAGGAACACTCCCGCCATCGTCAGCCCCTGCCACTGCGCCTTGACACTGCCCTCGCTGGAGAGCGCGCCGAGCGCAGCGGTGCGCCTGGCCGTCTTGGCGCTGAGCCCCGCGAGCACGGGGTCGCGCTCCGCCGCACCGTCGCGGCGCCGGTACAGCGAATCCGGCAGCGCGCCCCGCATCCCCACCGCCGTGCCGATGGCCTCTAGCGGGTCCAACTCGTCGGGGTCGTCGGAGAACGAGGTGACGCCCCACCCGTCAAAGATGATCGCGATGGCCCGCTCGCCGTGAGTGTTGAGGGCCGCGAGCAGAGGGTCCCCATCAGGCGCGCGAGCGCGCCCGCCTGATCCGCCCCTACGAGCCAGGCGTCGATGAGGTCGCCGTGCTGCACCGGCACCAGTTCGCCGGACACGGCGCGGGCCAGCTCGACGTCGAAGCTCGCCGAATAGAGGTCGAGCCGCGGCAGTTCCGCGCCATTCTGAACCCATCCCACTGTCAGTCCCCGCGGAATGCGCCCATCGCCGGCCGCGATGCCCCCAACGGTGGTGAGATCGGACGAAGAGGGCGCGCTCACGTAGGCGGGCGCGAGCGAACCGCCAACAGGGTTGGGCGCGGCAACGGTGGCCTGCAGCCGCTTGGAGCCAAACGTCTTGCGCAGCCGCGCCGCCGGGTCGGCAGGCCTATCGCTCGCCCGCCGCATCGCAATGCGCCGCACCCACACGGAGCCCAGCGCAGCCGCGAGCGCGAGCGCGAGCAGCGCAAGCGCCCAAAGGCGCCAGGCAGCGTCGTCGCTCTGTATGAACACCGCGATTGCCACCAGCAGCACGAACGGCGCGCTCACGAGGAGCACCACCCACAGGCAGCCGAGTCCGCCCCGAGGCTCCTGCTGAGAGTCTTGGGGCATGCGAAGAAACTACCAGCGCGGTCGCGCGCGGTAGGTCAGCGATCGGCCAGTAGAACGAGCTGCGAATCACCCGTGCGGACGACGACGGTTGCGCCAAAGCCCCGATAGCGTCGGACCTATGACAACCGCAATTGAGGTCACTGGGCTGCGCAAGCAGTACGGCGACAAGGCAGCCGTCGATGAGCTTGATCTGAGCATCGGCCAAGGGGAGGTCTTCGCGCTCCTTGGGCCCAACGGGGCGGGCAAGTCCACCACGGTCGAGATCCTTGAGGGCTTCCGGCAGCGCTCGGGCGGCGACGTCGCCGTGCTGGGCCACGACCCTGCCAAGCCCGTCCGCGAGTGGCGCGAGCGGCTGGGGATCATGCTGCAGACCACCTCGGACCAGTTGGCGCTCACGCCCCGCGAGGCCATCACGCACATGGGCCGCCTCTACCCGAACCCCAAGGACGCAAGCGAGCTGCTGCACGCCGTTGGCCTCGAGGAGAAGGCGGACGCGAAGCCCCGCACCCTCAGCGGCGGACAGCGGCGCCGCCTCGACGTGGCTCTCGCGGTGGTCGGCAGCCCCGAGCTCGTGTTCCTCGACGAGCCGACCACCGGCTTTGACCCGGAGGCCCGCCGCCAGTTCTGGACCCTCATCGAGTCGCTCAGGGAGGGCGGCACCACGATCGTGCTGACCACCCACTACCTCGACGAGGCCGAGCACCTCGCGGATCGCATCGCGATCATCAACGACGGCAAAGTTGCCGCGCTCGACACCCCGGCGGGCCTTCGCGCCCGCGCAACCGACGCGGTGGTGACGTGGAGGGAGAACGGCGAGCAGCGTCGGGCCGTGACACCGACCCCAACGGCAACCCTCCGCGAGCTCCTCGCGCGCACCACTGGCGAGGTCGCGGAACTCAGCGTCACCAAGCCGAGCCTCGAGGACGTCTACTTCGAGATCATCGGGGGTGCCGAATGAGCCGCCCAACCTGGACGTCCATCGCGGTGGACCGCACGCGCGTGGAACTCAAGGAGTTCCTGCGCTCGCGCGAGCAGATGATCTTCATCTTCGCGTTCCCCGTGTTCCTGCTCGTGGTGTTCGGGTCGATCTTCGGCAGCCAGGACGTGGGCGAGGGCGTGAGCTTCAGCCAGTACTTCCTCGCGGGCATGATCGCGAGCGGCATCATGAACACCGGCTTCCAGTCGCTCGCGCTGGGACTCTCCACCGACCGCGACGCCGACATCCTCAAGCGACTGCACGGCACCCCGCTTCCCACCACCGCGTTCTTCGCGGGCAAGCTGACGCAGGTGCTGTTCATCTCCGTGGTGCAGCTCGCCGCGCTGATTTGGGTTGGGGTCGCGTTCTACGACGTGGATCTGCCAACGACGGCCGACGCTTGGGTCACCTTCACCTGGGTGTTCCTGCTGGGCACGGCGGCGTCGGTTGCGCTCGGCATAGCGATGAGCTCGCTGTTGCGCAACGCTCGGGCCGGCTCCGCGATCCTCACGCCGGTCACCCTGTTCCTGCAATTCATCTCGGGCGTATTCATCGTGTTCACCGAGGTGCCGACGTTCCTGCAGCACGTGGCCTCAGTGTTCCCGCTCAAGTGGCTCGCACAGGGCATGCGTTCGGTCTTTCTGCCACCGGAGTTCGAGACGGCCGAGGCGAGCGGCAGCTGGCAGCACGGGATGACGGCGGTGGTCCTTCTGCTGTGGTTCGTGGTCGGCACCATCTGGGCGGTGCGCACGTTCCGCTGGCAGCGCCCAGAGGACCGCTGACGCGGCCGCGCCTAGGCTGAGGCGGTGAGAGTGAAGATCCCGCGGCTCGCGGACGCGCTCATCGCGGCGAGCGTGCTGCTGCTGACGGCGGTCAGCATCGTGGCGCGCACCTCCGAGCCGCAGGGTGGGCAGCGTGAGTGGGACGCGTTGGGGGTCGTGCTCATCGTTGTCCAGGTGCTGCCCTTGGTGTGGCGCCAGCGCTACCCCAAGGCCGTGGCGTGGAGCACCACCGCCGTTTGGATCGTGGTCCAGGGCCTCGGCTACCCCGATTCACTCGCGGTGATAGCGCCATTCATCGGCATCTACGGGCTCGCCGCCTACCTGCCCAGGCGCGCGGCTATCGTGCAGGCGAGCGTCATTGGCGCGCTGCTGCTCGGGTGGACCGGGGTCGGCCTGGTGTTCACGGACACCGTCGCGTGGCCTGCGCTCATGTCGGTCGCGTTCGGCACCGTGCTGCCGCTGCTGCTCGGGTTCGTGGAGCGCGACCGCGCGGAGCGAACCGCGGAGCTGGAGCGCGTGCACGCCCGCCAGGAGCAGGCCGCGGCGGACGCCGCCCGCACTGCCGTCGCGACCGAGCGCGCCCGCATCGCGCGGGAGCTCCACGACGTCGTAGCGCACGAGATGACCGTCATGACGCTCCAGGCGGAGGGCGCTCGCCGCCTCGCCGCCGACGCCGACCCCCGCATCGCCGAGGCGCTCACCACCATCTCCGCGGCCGGCCGCAGCGGTCTCAATGAGATGCAGCGCATGATCGGGGTGCTCAGGGCCGACGCCGCCGGCACCCAAGGCCTGACGCCCGCCCCCTCGCTCGCGGACGTCCCGGCGCTCGCCCGCCAGGTGCGCGAGGCCGGCATGCCCGTGCGGCTCGTCATCACGGGCGACGCCGCGGTGCCCGCGGGCGTGGAGCTCAACGCGTTCCGCATCATCCAGGAGGGGCTCACGAACGCGCTGAAATACGCCGGCCCTGGCGCCTCCGCCACCGTTGAGGTGCGCAAGGCCCCCGATTCCGTCACCATCGAGGTACGGGACGACGGCCGGGGCGCCTCCGCGGATCCCTCGCCTTCGGGAGGGCACGGCGTGGTGGGGATGCGCGAGCGCGTGGAGGCGCTCGGCGGCGCCTTCGACATTGGGCCGGCGGCGGGCGGCGGCTACCGGCTGAGGGCCCTGCTGCCGACGATGCGGCCGCTGCCAGGCAAGACCCGCGAGGTCGGCACTCTCACTGGGGGTGAGTCGTGATCCGCGTTGGGCTCGTGGACGACCAGGCGATGGTGCGCGCGGGCCTGCGCATGATCCTCGAGTCCGAGCCGGACATCACCGTCTGCGGCGAGGCAGGGGACGGCACAGAGGCCGTGGCGCTCGCGACCTCCACCCACCCCGACGTGATCCTCATGGACATCCGCATGCCGGAACTCGACGGCATCTCCGCCGCGCGAGCCGTGCTCGCCGAGTGCCCAAACGTGCGCGTCGTCATCCTCACCACCTTCGACGACGATGAGCACGTCTACGAGGCGCTGCAGCTTGGCGCCTCGGGCTTCCTGCTGAAGAGCGCGGACGGCGACACTTTGGTCAACGCGGTCCGCGTGGTCGCGAGCGGTGAGGCGATGCTCGCTCCCGAGGTCACGAGGCGAGTGATCGAGCGGTTCTCAACCACAGCGTCGGGCCGTGTGCCCATCCAAGCGCAAGAAATAGGCGACCTCTCCGATCGCGAGCTGGAGGTGCTGCGGCTCATGGCGCGCGGGCTGTCCAATACCGAGATCGCGAGCGAGCTGTTCGTGTCCGGGACCACCATCAAGACGCACGTGAGCCACATCCTCACCAAGCTGGGCGTGCGCGACCGCGTGCAGGCGGTGGTGGAGGCGTACGAGTCGGGGATTGTGGTTCCGGGCGCGTAGCGCAAGGCGCGAATCCCTTGGGGGGCGTCCCCCATGCGAACGATCGGTGAACCATCCCCGCGGACGATAGCCCGCGGGCACGGCGTCGGACAGACTTGACGCAGCACACCACAAGAGGAGTTTCTGATGAGCGCACCAGCACAGATCGAGATCGCCGCGAGCATGCGCGGCGGGTACAAGGACTACGGCTCCGGCGAAGCGGCGGTTCGCGCCCTCAACGGCATCAACGTGGACATGGCCAAAGGCGAGTTCACGGCGATCATGGGCCCCTCTGGCTCCGGCAAGTCCACGCTGCTGCACACGCTCGCGGGCCTCGACCGGCTCACCGCCGGCGAGTCCACGATCTCGGGCACGGTCATCACCTCGCTGAGCGAGGCGCAGATCACCCAGGTGCGCCGCGACCTGATCGGCTTCGTGTTCCAGTCCTTCAACCTCATCCCCTCGCTCACCGCGAAGGAGAACATCACTCTGCCCATCGACATCGCAGGCAACAAGGTGGACCCCGAGTGGTTCGACGAGATCATCGGCATCCTGGGGCTCGGGGACCGTCTCACCCACCTGCCCGCGCAGCTTTCCGGTGGGCAGCAGCAGCGCGTCGCGGTGGCGCGCGCGCTCGTCTCGCGCCCGCAGATCATCTTCGCGGACGAGCCGTCCGGAAACCTCGACGCGCGCTCCGGCGCGGAGCTGCTCGGGTTCATGCGCCGTGCCGTCAAGGAGTTCGGCCAGACCATCGTGATGGTCACGCACGACCCGACCGCGGCGTCGTATGCCGACCGCATCCTGTTCCTCGTCGACGGCGTGATCGTCGACGAGATGCGCGAGCCGACCGCCGAGAAGGTCCTCGACCGCATGAAGCAGATGGGGCGCTGACCCGTGTTCAGACTTGCCGTCAAGTCCGTCCGGCAGAAGCCGGGACGGCTCATCCTCACCGCGATAGCCGTGGCGCTCGGCGTGTCACTCGTGGCCGCGACCTTCACGTTCACCGGCTCGCTCCGCAATGGCTTCACGAAGCTCTTCACGGACATCTACGCCGGTCAGGACATCATCGTGGAGCAGGACCCCAACGCGAGCGTTGGCGGTGATCAGCCCTTCCAGGAGGGTGACGCGATCTTCACAGCCGACGACGTGGCCGCCGTGCAGGCGGTCGACGGCGTCGAGAGGGCCGTCGGTTCCGTGCAGGTGCAGGCGACCATCATGCCTAAGGACCCCGACGCTGCGCCCACCTTTGGCGGCGGACCCACCCAGCTCTTCAACTGGTCTGGCGACCCACAGCTGGATCGCTCCACGATCGTCGACGGTCACGGGCCCGAGGCGGACGACCAGATCGTCATGGACATCGACTCGCTCACGCGGCTCGGGTACGCGATAGGCGACGCGGTTAGGGTCGCTGCGTCCGACGGCGTCCACGAGTTCACGTTGGTGGGCACCGTCCGATTTGGGGACGACAACAACCTTCAGGGCGCGACCCTCGCGTACATCACGGACGCCGCGGCGCACACGCTCACGGGCGAGCCCGGCTTCCAGGGGATAAGCATCGTCACCAAGGACGGCGCCGACAATGAGGAGGTCGCCGCCGCGATCACCAAGGTGCTGCCGGAGGGCACACACGCTGTCACGGGCCGACAGAAGGCCGACGACCTCATGAGTCAGTTCGACACGATCTTCAACTACATCAACATCTTCGCGATCGTGTTCGCCCTCGTAGCGCTCTTCGTTGGCGCGTACATCATCGTCAACACGTTCCGCATCATCGTGACGCAGCGGACCCGGGAGTTCGGGCTGCTGCGCGCGATCGGCGCCACGGGCAGCCAGGTGCGCACCACGATCCTGCTCGAGGCCGTCATCGTGGGCATCGTGGCGACCACCGTTGGCATCGGCATCGGCTACCTGTTCGCCCTGGGCGCCACGGCGCTTGTGAAGCTGCTGGGCGCCGACATCTTCGGCGCGGTTGGGCTGCCTGTGGCCGGCGTGCTGTGGAGCTACGTGCTCGGCATGCTGGTGACGATCGGCGCGGCGATCGCGCCGGCCATCCATGCCTCGCGGATCTCCCCCATGGAGGCGCTGCGAGAGGCCGCCACGGACTCCCGCAAGCCGCTTGGACGGCGCAACATCGTTGGCGGGGCGATGCTCCTGCTCGGCGCGGTCGCGGTGGCGACGGGCCTGTACGCCTCGCTCGACCGGCCCTACATCTATGTGGGCGTTGGCGCGGTGCTGCTGATCCTCGGTGCCACGCTGCTCGCGGCGCAGGTACTGGTGCCGCTCGCCTTTGGCCTGCGGGGCGTCCTCACCGCGTGGATGGGCGTCGACGGCAAGCTCGCGGCGAACAACATCCACCGCGAGCCGCGACGCTCCTCCAACACGGCGGCGGCGCTCATGATCGGCGTCATGCTGCTCGCGCTGACGGCTACCTTCACCGAGTCCCTCAAGTCGCTCGTCACGAGCGAGTTCAGCCAGATCAAGGCCGAATTCTTCATGGTTGACGCGCAGGGCTTCGTGTCGCCGGACGCGGTCAAGCTCGTCGAGGACACGCCCGGCGTCGACTTCGTCGCGCCGCTTGGGCTCGGCTACGTCAAGTACGAGGGCGAGACGTACTCCGTCGGCATCACCGACCCCGACCTCGCCGTGCAGGTGTTCGACTACGACACCACACCCGAGTTCACTGCTGTCAAGGGCGGCGTGTTCATCGACTCCACCATCCAGGCGCTCGGCGTCAAGGTCGGCGATCACGTGGAGCTCACCGGTGAGGCGGGCACCCAAGACCTCGAGGTCAAGGGCCTGTACAACGCCGACGGCGACGCGAACTTCTTCGTCGATTGGGACACGGGTGAGTCGCTCGTCGGCGACGTCGACATCGCCCAGGCGCAGGTCAAGCTCGATGACGGCACCGATGTGGACGAGATGCAGACCACCCTCACGGACGCGCTCTCAGAGAACTTCCCCACGGTGATCCTGCAACGGCCCGACCAGCTGGCTCAGCTCGCGTCCACGGCGATCGACTTCATCCTCGCGACCATCTCCGCGCTTCTGATGGTGGCGCTGCTCATCGCGCTGCTCGGCGTGGCGAACACGCTCCTGCTGTCCGTCACTGAGCGCACCCGCGAGATCGGCCTGCTGCGCGCTGTGGGTGTGAAGCGCAGCTCCGTGTGGCGGATGGTGACCATCGAATCCATGGTGATGGCGATCTTCGGCACCATCCTGGGCATGATCCTTGGCGTCGGCCTTGGCTCCGCCTTGGTGCTGTCGCTCAAGGATCAGGGCTTCGATCGCGTTGCGATCCCGTGGGTCTGGCTGGCGGTCTACACCGTGCTCGCAGCCATCGCGGGCGTCCTCGCGGCCATCTGGCCCGCGTGGCGAGCGTCCCGCCTGGACATCCTCCAGGCAATCGCCGCCGACGGCTAGGGAACGACCACCGGCTCGGGCGTGAGGGCTATCCCCCACGCCCGGGCCACGGCGTCCTGCACGTGCGCCGCGAGGTCAAGCAGCTCGCGAGCGCTCGCACCACCGCGATTGGTCAGCGCGAGCGTGTGCTTCGTCGAGATCGCGGCTCGCGATCCGGGCAGCGCAAAGCCCTTCTCGATCCCGGCGTGCTCGATGAGCCACGCCGCGCTCGTCTTCACCATTCCGCCCGACGCTGGGTAGCGGGGGGCGCCCTCCGGCACCTGGTCTGTGGTCACCACAGGGTTCGTGAAGAACGATCCCGCCGACCAGGTGTCGTTGTCCTCCGAATCCAGCACCATGCCCTTGGACCCTCGCAGCGCCAGCACCGCCTCGCGGACCGCGGAGATCGGCGCCTTGTCCCCCACCTCGATCTCAAGCGCCGACGCCAGCTGCGCGTACCGCACGGGCGCCGAGAGCGAACCGAACCGCGTGTGCACGGTGACGTCCAGGACCACGTACCGCGGCGTCGGGCCGAATGGGGCGGCAAGCGAGCGCTTGAGCACTGAGTCGCGATAGCCGAAACCCAGCTCGATGAGCGTGAGCGTGCGGACGGCGCCCTTCTCGCGGTCCCACACGCGAACGGCAGCGAGGGTGTCGGAAAGCTCCGCGCCGTACGCGCCGATGTTCTGCACGGGGGCCGCGCCAACGGAGCCGGGGATGCCGCTCAGGGCCTCGAGCCCCACCCACTCCTCGGCGACGGCCCGCTCAACCACGGCGTCCCACACCGTGCCCGCGGTGGCAGTGACGGACACGCCCCCGCAGAAGCCGTCGTCCTGGATGCGCACGTCCCGCCGCGCGTCGCGAAGCACGAGTCCGTCGAAGCCCGCGTCGCCCACCAGCAGGTTTGAGCCCCCGCCGATCACCAGCAGCGGCACGCCGTCAGCGTCGGCCCCGCGCACGGCCTCGATGAGCTCGGCCTCCGTCGCCGCCTCTTGAAAGCGCGCGGCCGGTCCCCCCACCCGGAGGGTCGTGAGCTCGGCGAGGGTGGTCATGGGGACAGGCTAGCGGGGGTCCTGAAACTCGTCGGGGATGCCGTCGGCGTCCCTGTCCTCCTCGTAGCGCACGGCGTCCGTCTCTATCGCCGACGTTCCGCTCACCGTTCGCGCCAAGGCCCGGTGGGAGCGGAATAGCGGGCCTTGCGTGCGAACGGCCCGCGCGATCGCGAACGAGAGCACGGCCGCGGCGCACGCGATCGTAAGCGCCTTGCGCAGCTCGATGACGTCGCCGAGGTGCCCGATGACCTGCGGCATGATCAGGCCCGCGACGGTGGAGAAGGACGAGACGGCGGCGACGCGGGCCGCGGCCTTGGTGGGGTCGTCGGAGGCGGCGGAGAAGCCGATGGGCACGCCAAGGCCCGCGCCGAGGCCCCACAGAATCATCGCGACGGGGACGGCCCAGAACACTGGCGTGAACGCGAAGACGAGCACGCCTAGGAACACGAGCACCGCCGATACCCGCAGCGAAACCACGCGCCCGACGCGGCCGATGATGTGCGCGCCGAAGCCGCGGGTGGTCACCATCGCCACCACGAACACCCAGTAGGCGATGTCGCCGATGGCCTCGGTGGTGTCGAACGCCTGCACCACGGCGAGCGACGACCACTGGGCTGCGGCGCCCTCGATGGTGGACGCCGCGAACACGATGAGGCCGATGAGGATCACTCGGCGCTCGCGATACTCGTCGCGGGCCGTCTTGAAGGGGCCGCCGATGCCCGTGGGCGCGCCCGCGGGGTCGGGGGCGCCGCGCACGACCGCGGCGGGGATGATCGCGAGCCGGAACGCCGTGAGTGCGAGCGCGACGCACGCGAAGTGCACCGCGGGAGACACCCCAAAGTGCGACACGAGCGCACCAAAGGCGATGCCGATGGCCATGCCCACGGAGAACGAGGCGTGGAAGTGCGGCATCACCGCGCGCTTCATCCAGTGCTCCACGTTCGCGGCCTCGGCGTTCATGGAGACGTTGGTGAAGGCGAAGGCGAACGACACGAAGAACTGGCCAAACGCGAACCAGAACTGCGAACCCGCCGCCGTGGACCACGCGACCGTGAGGAACGCCGCCAGGTAGACGAACGACGACCACCACAGCACGCGCTTGGTGCCGAACTTCGCGACCACCCAACCCGTGACGGTGAGGGCGGCCAGCGCGCCGACCGCTCCCGCGAGCATGAGCAGGGCGAGCCGCCCCGTCGTCACATCGAGGAGCTTCGCCACACTGGGAACGCGAGACACGTACGTGCTGAGAAGCACGCCCATGAGCCAGAACAGGCCGAGGACCCCGAGTCGGGCGCGGGCGACTCGCTGAGGGCTCGGATCGACGGTCGCGATACTCACGGTTCATTCTCTCGCATGAAAGGGCCCCCACTGACCGCTTGGTAGGGTTGCCTTCAATCGTTACGAATTCGCTGGCTGGTGCCGCTACGCTTGGGCCAAACGCTACGTTCAAAGGGGTACGGCGTGTCGAAGCTCAAGAAGCCGACCATGGCAGACGTTGCCGCTCGCGCGGGCGTGTCGCTGTCCACGGTGTCGCTGACCTACTCGGGCGCCGGTCCCATCTCACCCGACACCAAGGCCCGTGTTGAGCGGGCGGCGGAGGAACTCGGGTACGGCGGTCCGTCCCCGCAGGGGCGCGCGCTGCGCTCTGGCCGTTCCGGCATCGTCGGCGTGGTCATCCACGAGAAGTTCGCCCGGTCATTCCGCGACCCCCTGAACCTGCGCATCCTCGACGCCCTCATCGCCGACTTCGGCGCCATGGGCGTTGGCGTGCTCCTCATCCCGCAGCCCACTGGCGAGGAAGGCGAGCGCACGCTGCTCGACAACGCGGCCATGGACGCCGTGGTGGTGCTCCGCGTCCGCGACCACGACGAGCCCGCCCTCGCGATCGCGCGCAGGCGAGGCATCCCGCTGGTCGTGATGGAGGGCCCTGCGCCCGAGGGTGCGGGATCGCTCGACATCGACGACACCGAGGCCACCGTTCGCCTCATCAGCCACCTTCGCGAACTGGGGCACGAGCGCATCGGCACCATCACGCTGCCGTTCGGCGTGGAGGGAGACACTCGCGTCATCACGCGCGCCGAAACCTCGCGGGCCGCATGGACGCCCATCCACCACCGCCTCGACGCGTTTGAGCTCGCCGGAATCGAGCCGTGCGTGATCATCGAGTCTCACGCGTCGATGGTCGAGGACGGCATCGCCGCGGGCCACCTCGCGCTCTCGCACCCCTCGAAGCCCACGGCCATCGTGTGCCAGTCCGACCTCCTCGCAGGAGGCGTGATCCTCGCCGCCAGGGAGCAGGGCATGTCCGTCCCCGACGATCTCTCCGTCACCGGCTTCGACGGCCTCGACCTGCCGTGGGTGACGCCGCATGAGGTCACAACCATGAAGCAGGACGGCGCCGCCAAGGGCCGCGTGCTCGCCGCCGAGGTCAAGGCGCTGCTCGAGGGACGTACGCCGGAGCGGG
The DNA here is from genome assembly GCA_024707205.1 of Demequina sp. Classification (NCBI taxonomy): domain Bacteria; kingdom Bacillati; phylum Actinomycetota; class Actinomycetes; order Micrococcales; family Demequinaceae; genus Demequina; species Demequina sp. The sequence goes on along the minus strand of JANQAD010000001.1, from coordinate 1,418,085 downwards.
TGCTCATGCCGCTCGAGTTCCGCCGCGGCAACACCACCGGGCCCGTCCCGGCGTAGCTTCTTGGGCGGCGCGTAGCCTCCTGACGGACGTTTCGCGCAGGCGTCCCTCGCTTCGCGCCCTGCCCGGCCCGACGCTAAGGCGAGCCGCGTACGGCCGTCACCACGGCGTCGGGCAGGCAGAAGGGGCGCCGCCCGCGAAGGCGACGCCCCTTCCGCACTCCCTAGTTGATGAGCGTGTCGAGCCCGACCATGGAGAAGTAGACGACGAACGCCGCCGCGCCAACCCACATGAGCGGCTTGATCTCCTTGATCTTGCCGGTGAAGGCGTTGATGACCACGTAGGACACGAAGCCGAGGCCGATGCCCGCGGAGATCGAGTAGCCGAACGGCATCGCGATGATCGTGAGGAACGCGGGAACCGCGATGCGGTAGTCGCGCCAGTCAAGGTCAACCGCGGTGCGCAGCATCATCAGACCCACGAGCACGAGCACGGGGGTCGCGGCCTCGAACGGCACGATCTGCGCGAGCGGGGCCAGGAACACGGCCACGAGGAACGCGAGTCCGGTCACGATGGACGCGATGCCCGTGCGGGCACCGTCGCCCACACCGGACGCCGACTCGATGTATGCCGTGTTCGACGACACCGACGCCGCACCACCGGCCATGGCCGCCACCGAGTCGACAACGAGGATCGCCTGCGAGTCCTCGGGGATGCCGTCCTCGTCGTTGAGCTCGGCCTCCTCGCCAACGGCCGTCATCGTGCCCATGGTGTCGAAGAAGTCGACGACGAGCAGCGAGAAGACGATCAGCAAGACCGTGACGAGAGCGGGCCCGTGCGTGAAGGGACCCGTGATGGAGAACTGGCCGAGGAGGCTGAAGTCGGGAACGATGTCCCACTTCAGTCCATCGAACGACGGCACCACGAGCGACCAGCCGCGCGGGTTTTCGAGCACAGAACCGAGGTTCGCCACGGCCTCCACGATGAACGCGAGCACCGTGCCGACCGCGATCGTGATCAGCAGCGCGCCGTGAACCTTCTTCACCAGCAGGATCGCGCCGAGCAGGATGCCGAACACGAAGATCACCGACGGCCAGCTGTTGAAGCCGCCGCCGACGCCGAACGAGCCGGGGGTGGCGCCGCTCGAGTCGTCGAGAACTAGGCGCGAGTCCCAGAACGCGATGTACGCGAGGAACAGGCCGATGCCGGCCGCGATGGCCTTCTTGAGCGCCATGGGCACCGCGTAGAGGAACTTGAGGCGCAGCTTGGTCAGCACCAGGATGAGCACCACCGCGCCCTCCACGATGATGAGGCCCATCGCCTCGGGCCACGTGAACAGGCCGCCGCCAACGAGGCCGAACGTCACGTACGCATTGAGGCCGAGGCCCGCCGCGATCGCGATGGGGAATCGCGCGAGCGAACCCATCAGGATCGTCATGATGCCCGCGACGAGCGCCGTCGCCGCCGCGACAGCTACGACATTGGGGCCGTCAGGGCTTCCGCCGATGAAGTTGCCATCCTTGTCCGGGACAGTGCCAAGGATGATCGGGTTGAGGACCACGATGTACGCCATCGTGAAGAAGGTCGTGAGTCCACCACGGAACTCACGACCGATCGAGGATCCCCGCTTGGAGATCCGGAAGTAGCGATCGAGCCCGGTGACGGGCTCGGCCTTCTCCTCTGTTTGTGTTTCTGCCATGCCGGAATACTGGCAGTAAACAGATGGTGAACGCGCGCTGAGAGGCGCAACTCGCCGCGAAACTTACGCGCAGGCGACGAGTGCCTGCGCCTTGCCCAGCACCCGGACCCCCTCAAACTCCACATTGACGTCAATTCGGGCGGTGTTGAGCTCCGGATCGAGCGCCCCGACCGTCGCCGTGAACTTCACGGTGGCCGTCCCGGGATTCGGCACCGCGATGGGCCTAGTGAAGCGCGTCTGGAAGTCCTGGACGTTGCCGGGGCCGCCCACTCCTCGACCACGGAGGCCGCGGTGCCCATGGTCAGCATGCCGTGCGCGATCACGCCGGGCAGCCCAACTCCCTGAGCGAACACGTCGTTGTAGTGGATGGGGTTGAAGTCACCAGAGGCCCCGGCGTAGCGCACCAGGGTGTCGCGCGTGAACTCGACCTCGCGAGTGGCCACGACCTGGCCCACCTCGAGCCCGGCAAAGGTCGGCAGGTTCTCGTCGCTCATGCGTCCTCCCTCACGGCAAGCGTGGACAGCACCGTCGCGACCGGGTTGCCGTCCGCGTCCTCAAGCTCGGCGCGAGTTGTCACCATCGAGATGCCTGCGCGCTGCGTGATGTTGTCGATGTGCACGGTGGTGGAGATGACGTCGCCGGCGACGATGGGCCGGTGGTGGGTGAACCGCTCGTCCGCGTGCACCACCTTGGAGAAGTCGACTCCCACCTCCGGGTCCACCACCACGTGAAACTCCGCGCGCTGGGCGATGATCACCGCGAAGGTGGTGGGGGCCACCAGGTCGTCGTAGCCCTCCGCTCGTGCGGCATCGGGGTTGAAGTGCGCGAAGGAGTTCGCGTCAACGGCGTCCGCGAACTCGCGGATCTTGACGCGGGTCACCTCGTAAGGCTCGTGAGGGCCGTAGGCGCGGCCAACGGCGTCGGGATTCACTGGCACGGTTCTACCCTACTGGGGCCTGCCCGACGCCGTGGCCGGGTGGCGTACGGAAGCCGGCCATGTGACGTGTCCCCACTTTGGTGGAGTGGTTTCTTCTGTTGTGATCATGCCGCTACCGCGGCTTGGTTGTGAAGGGCTTCGTATTGGTTTGGGCTGAGGTAGCCCAGGGACGAGTGGCGTCTGCGGGGGTTGTAGAACGCTTCGATCCATTCGAAGATCGCTTGTCCCAGTTCTGTCTTGGTGGTCCAGGAGCGGCGGTCCAGGAGTTCGAGTTGCATGGAGCCCCAGAACGATTCCATCAGCGCGTTGTCATACGCGGAGGCGACTTTGCCCATCGAGCCCATGAGACCCAGTTGGCGCAGCCTGGCTCCGAACAGCCACGACGTGAATTGGGTGCCGCGGTCCGAGTGCACGATCGTGCCGTTCGGGTTGCGGCGCAGGCGGGCCATCTCGAGCGCGTCCAGCACCAGTTCGGTGCGCAGGTGGTTGGCGATGGACCAGCCCACGCAGCGCCGCGAGAACACGTCAACGACGGCCGCGCAATACACCCAGCCCTGACCGGTGGGATGCTGCGTGATGTCGGTGACCCACAACTGGTCAGGACGCTCCGCGCTGAAGCGGCGCTGCACGTGATCCTCGAACACGGCGGGCAGCCGATAGGGCTTGCCTCGCCGGTACTTGCGGTGGTGAACACCCTGGATACACGCGTTTCGCATGACCCGTTCGATCCGTTTGTGGTTCACGATGAGGTCATGACCCAGGCGCAGCTCCGCATGGACTCGGCGCACCCCATAGGTGCCCCGCGACGCCGCATGGATCGCCCGAACCACCGCCGTGAGCTCACGGTCAGCACGGTCACGCCTCGACGGTCCACGCGAGCGCCAAGCATGGAATCCCGACACCGACACACCCAACGTGCGGCAACTGACCGTAATGGGGATTCCCTGCCCGGCCAGTGTCTCCACCAGCCGGAACATCATTTTGGGAGGACGTTCTCCTTCGCGAAGAACGCTGCCGCTTTCTTCAAAATCTCGTTCTCCATCTCCAGGCGGCGGATCTCTTTGCGCAACGCGACAACCTCGGCATGCTCTTGGCTGGTCACCCCCGGCGCCTCGCCCGCATCAATCGCGGCCTGCCGCGCCCAGTTGCCCAACGTGGTCGGTGACACCCCGACCTGGCGGGCAGCATTCTCAATCGACAGCCCACTCGAGCGATACAACTCCACTGCCCGGACCCTGAACTCCGTCGGATATGCCGGCACCTTCGCCATCAGGACTCCAATCCTCGGGCCTCAACCCGATGCTAGGACTCCACCCAACGGGGGACACGTCACATGGCGTCGGGCGACTAGAGGCCGTCTATCCCAGCTTCATCCAAGCAATCGAAGCCGGCCTGGCCGCGCGTGTCCTTGGACACCTGCAGCGCCTGCATAGCAAGCTCCCAGCCAGTGGCATCGGGATCCGTCGCGTACGAGTGCCCCTCAAGACACTTGCGCAGCTCGGACTCTCGCGACATGACGTAAGCGCCGAGCTTGTCCCGAGCTTCCGGTTGCAGCTGGTAGGCGGCGGAAATCCAGTACAAGTTAGTGCGGTCACACGCGTCAACCACCGCATCGCCCTGCTCCGTGCTGAGGTCAGAGGGATACGCGGCGTCGAATGTGGGCACCACGTACCCCGATGCCCTCACCGCATCACTCACAGTCACCGTGAACCCGACCTTCTCGAGGCACTCAGCGTCCGCAGCTACGGCCTCACGCATCTGCTCAACATCGATCCGGCCCGCGTCCCTCGCGGAAACGAGCGCGTCAATCTGCTCTTGCGACGCTCCTCCAGCTTGCGCTTCATCGATGTACTTGCCGATGAACTGGTCGTAGGGTCCAACGGACCAGGGTTGGTTGGCATGATCGTGAGTTGCAGAACACGCGCCCACACCGAACAGCAGGATGGTGGCCATAGTGATAGTCAGTGCGCGCCTACCACGACGCATTGTAATCAGACATGTGGTCCGCCGTGACGGTCGAAAAGTAGGCGTTGGTGTTGGTTCCCGTGGTGTGTGTGACGCCCAGAAGCACGAAATGTGCCTTTATGGATAGCGGCCAGTTGGGGCCGCTCACGCTTGCCCTGAACGCGCCGCCACCGAGTGAACTCTTCTGCCAACTGATGATGCCAGCACTGGTCTGACGCCAACCGTCGATACCGGTCCAACCGCTGGTACCGGCCGAGGCGGTCGCCGCGATCCCGAGCACAAACGCTCCCGTGAGCGCCAATACAGCTGCATCCCTCTTGATCTTCATTGATCTCTCCCCCGCGCGTCACCCCCTTGGCAACCAGCGCGTCACGAACACGCTAGCGCACGCTCCCATCAAACGGGACAAAAGGGGCGTCTAGTGGATGCCAACGGAACCCGGTGCCCCGCACGCCGCCCGCAGACACACAAACGCCCGGCCCCCATCGGGGAACCGGGCGTCCGCAGCAGAACTAGATCAGCGGGTCTCGCGGTGCGCCGTGTGCTTGCCGCACTTGGGGCAGAACTTGTTGAGTTCCACACGGTCGGGGTTGTTCCGACGGTTCTTGCGCGTGATGTAGTTGCGGTTCTTGCAGTCCACGCATGCGAGCGTGATCTTGGGACGAACGTCGTTCTTCGCCATGTGGATGTCTCCTAGCCTTGTTGTGCACGCGCCCGCTTAAGCGCGCGTTGGATGCATTCGCATCCCGTAGCGAGGGCGGGACTTGAACCCGCGACCCCACGATTATGAGTCGTGTGCTCTAACCAACTGAGCTACCCCGCCTTGGGTGCGACCGTCGAATGGCCGCAAACCGAGCCCCAACAGGGAATCGAACCCTGGACCTTTTCCTTACCATGGAAACGCTCTGCCGACTGAGCTATTGGGGCAAGCCGGTCAAGGATACACGGCCCGACGCTGCCTCACGAAATCGGATTGGCTCGCCTGTCGGTGGGGTTGGCTATGGTGACCGAGTGACTCTCACACTGTCCGCGCCCGAGGCACGACGCGTGTTTCTCGCCGCGCAGGGCCTGGCCGCGAAGCGCCCCGCCCGCGGCGTGCGGGACAAGCAGTTCGCGGAGTACCTCGACCGCCAAGGCGTGCTGCAATTGGACTCGGTGAACGTGTTCGCCCGCGCGCACTACCTGCCCGTCTTCAGCCGCTACGGCGCGTACGACACCGCCAAGCTGGACACCTTCCTGTGGGGCCCGCCGCACGGTCACGGCGCCCACGGGTTCGAGCACTGGGGCCACGAGGCCGCCGTAATGCCCCTGAACCTGCTGCCGGCGATGCTCCCCCGCATGAACCGCGACACCGACTGGGTGGTGTGGACCCGCAATAAGCTCGAGACCGAGCGGCCGGGGCTGCTGGCGGCCGTTCGCGAGGCCGTAGACGAGCGCGGCCCCGTCGTTGGCGGCGATCTTGAGCATCTCGCGCCACGCGAAGGCCCCAAGGGAACATGGTGGGACTACAGCCACGTGAAGTCGGCGCTCGAGTACCTGTTCTTCCGCGGCGAGATCGCCGGCTCCCGGCGCGGCAACTTTGTGCGCACCTACGACTCGTTGGAGCGCGCGTGGGGCGCGGCAGCGCTCGCCGCCCCTGCCCTCACCCTCAACGAGGGCCGCCAGCTGTTCTTCGACCACGCCATCGGCGCGGTTGGGGTTGGCACGCCACGCGACATCGCCGACCACTTCCGCCTGCTCGCCCCCAAGTCGCTCACCGCCGCCCAGCTGGGCCCGTTCGCGCAGTCAGCCGTGGAGCGCGGGCTCGCGCGGTGGGTGGAGGTGGATGGGTGGGGCGAGCCAGCGCTGCTCGCAACCGGCGCCCAACCGCAAAGCCGGGCAACGGCGTCGGCCCTGCTGAGCCCCTTCGATCCCGTGTGTTGGTTCCGTCCACGACTCGAGCGCATGTTCAACGTGGACTACCGCATCGAGATCTACACGCCCGCGCCCAAGCGCATCTACGGGTACTACTGCCTGCTGTTCCTGCTCGGCGACGACATCGTGGCGCGCGTGGACCTCAAGTCCGATCGCAAGGCGGGAACCCTGCTCGTCGCGGCCGCGTGGAGAGAGCCGAGCACCGCACCTGGGGCGCGTCGCAGGCCCGACGCCGTTGTCGCCTCCGCGCTCGCGGCCGAGCTTAGGCTCGCGGCCGCCTGGCAAGGGCTCGACGACGTTGTCGTGAGTCCTCGCGGAGACCTCGCGCCCCACCTGGACGCGGCGCTAAGGTGAAGTGACCGCGGCTCGACGACGAGCCGCAACATCAGGGGAGATGCCATGTCCGCTACCGCGGCTCCTGCGAGGCTCAACCGGCGCGTGCTCACCATCACTATTGGGGCGGCACTCGGCGGATTCCTGTTCGGCTTCGACTCGTCGGTGATCAACGGCGCCGTGAGCTCGCTACAGGACGAGTGGGGGCTCAGCGAGGCGCTGAAGGGATTCGCGGTGGCGTCCGGCCTGCTCGGCTGCGCCATTGGCGCGTGGTTCGCGGGGGCGCTCGCGGACCGATGGGGCCGCATCCGGATGATGGTCATCTCGGCCGTCATCTTCTTCGTCTCGGCCATCGGCGCCGGTATCGCAGTTGGCGTCACCGACTTCATACTGTGGCGCATCTTCGGCGGCCTGGCGATCGGAGCAGCATCGGTCATCGCGCCCGCGTACATCGCGGAGGTGGCCCCGGCCGCCTATCGCGGCCGCTTGGGCTCGCTGCAGCAGCTCGCGATCGTGCTCGGCATCTTCGCCGCGCTGCTGAGCGACCAGATGCTGCAGTCCGCCGCGGGGGGCCCGGCGAACGACCTGTGGTGGGGCGTGGAGGCGTGGCGGTGGATGTTCATCGTCGGCGTGATCCCCGCGGTGATCTACGGGTTCGCGGCGCTTCGCCTGCCCGAGTCCCCGCGCTACCTCGCGTCGAAAGGTCGCCGCGAGGAGGCCGAGCGGGTGCTCGCCGAGTACACCGGCGAGCCCAACCCCCGCGCCAAGGTCGACGAGATCCTCGCCACCAACGACAGCGAGCGCGGCAGACTCAGCGACCTGCGCGGCTCGTCGTTCGGCCTCAAGCCCATCGTGTGGACGGGCATCATCCTCGCCGCGTTCCAGCAGTTCGTTGGCATCAACGTCATCTTCTACTACTCGACCACGCTGTGGGAGTCCGTCGGCTTCTCGTCTGACGACGCGTTCCTCACCTCGACCATCACCTCGGTGACCAACATCGTGGTGACGATCGTGGCGATCCTGCTTGTCGACAAGATCGGGCGCCGGCGCCTGCTCCTCATCGGCTCGCTCGGCATGTTCGTGACCCTCGCGCTCATGGCGGTTGCGTTCTCCACGGCCACGCTCGTGGAGAAGGCCGACGGCACGGAGACGGCCGCCATGAGCCACACCTGGTCGCTCGTCGCCTTCATCGGCGCCAACGGGTTCGTGGTGTTCTTTGGCGCCACGTGGGGTCCCGTGATGTGGGTGCTGCTCGGCGAGATGTTCCCCAACTCGATCCGCGCCGTCGCGCTCGCCGTGGCGGGGGCCGCCAACTGGATCGCGAACTTCATCGTCACGATCACCTTCCCGTCGCTCTCCGAGTTCTCGCTCTCGGCCGCCTACGGGCTCTACGCGCTCATGTCACTCCTGTCGTTCTTCTTCGTGTTGCGGCGCCTTCGCGAGACCAAGGGCGTGGAGCTCGAGGCCATGACGGATACGGGCGCGGTGCGCAAGGTGGCGGCGTAGCGCCATGGACAGCACCGAGCGGCAGGAGGCGGCGCACCGTCACCTCTGGATGCACTTCACTCAGCACGCGCGCTGGGACAACGCGGACATCCCTGTCATCGTCCGCGGCGAGGGCGCGTATATCTTCGACGCCAACGGCAAGAAGTACCTCGACGGCCTGAGCGGCCTCTACGTCACCCAGGTGGGGCACGGGCGCGCGGAACTGGCCGACGCTGCGGCGGCTCAGGCGCGAGAGCTCGCCTTCCACCCCATCTGGTCCTACGCGCACCCCCGCGCGATCGAACTCGCCGAGCGTCTCGCGGGCTATGCGCCCGGCGATATCAACCGCGTGTTCTTCACCACGGGCGGCTCCGAGGCGGTCGAATCCGCGTGGAAGCTCGCGAAGAACTACTTCAAGCTCACGGGAAAGCCCACCAAGCACAAGGTGATCGCGCGACAGGTGGCGTACCACGGCACCACCCAGGGCGCGCTGTCGATCACCGGCATCCCGGAGCTCAAGCAGCAGTTCGAGCCCCTGGTTCCCAGCACCCACCGGGTGCCGAATACGAATCTGTACCGAGCGTCGGACCTTACCGCGGGACTGCTGGACGGAAGCGATCCCGAGGCCTTTGGGCGCTGGTCCGCCGAGCAGATCCGGCTCGCGATCGAGGCCGAGGGGCCGGACACCGTGGCCGCCGTGTTCCTGGAGCCCGTGCAGAACGCCGGCGGCTGCTTCCCACCGCCCCCGGGGTACTGGGAGCGGGTGCGGCAGATCTGCGACGAGAACGACGTGCTGCTCGTGAGCGACGAGGTGATCTGCGCGTACGGGCGGCTGGGCGAGATGTTCGGCTGCACGCGGTACGGCTACACGCCCGACATCATCACCTCGGCCAAGGGACTTACCAGCGGCTATGCACCGATGGGCGCGATGCTGGTCTCCGACAGGCTCTTTGAGCCGTTCGCGGAGCCCGGCCGGATGTTCGCGCATGGGTACACGTGGGGTGGGCATCCCGTGTCCGCGGCGGTGGCGCTCGCGAACCTCGACGTCATCGAGAACGAGCACCTGCTGCAGAACGTGCGCCACAACGAGGGCGCGTTCTTCGCGGCGCTCTCGTCACTCAAGGACTTGGCCGTAGTCGGCGACGTTCGCGGTGCCGGCTACTTCTATGGAATCGAGCTGGTGCGGGACAAGGCCACGCGGGAGACCCTGAGCGCCGAGGAGTGCGAGCGCGTGCTCTACGGGTACCTCTCCGGCGCCCTGTGGGACGCCGGGCTGTACTGCCGAGCCGACGACCGCGGGGATCCCGTGGTGCAGCTCTCGCCGCCGCTGATCATCGGGCAGCCGGAGTTCGACGAGATCGCCGGCATCCTGCGCGACGTCCTCACCACCGCGGGAGCGATGCTCTAGCGCGCGACCAGCCGCTAGCGAGCCGCGAGCATCGCGCGACGGCGACGAGCGCCCACCTCTCCGACAATCACGATCACCAGGGCGATGATGAACATCAGGGTGCCGATCACGTTGACCTGCATCGGGAGCGCACGCTGCGCGGCGCCCCAGACGTACATGGGGAACGTGACCGTCTGGCCGGAGTTCAGGTTGGTGATGATGAAGTCGTCGAACGACAGCGAGAAACTCAGTAGCGCGGCACCGAGGATGCCGGGAAAGACGAGCGGGAAGGTGACCTTCCAGAACGTCTGCGACTCGGACGCGTAGAGGTCCATCGCCGCCTGCTCGAGGTTGGAGTCGAGGCCAGCCAACCGGGACTTCACGGTCACCACCACGAACGACAGGCAGAACATGATGTGCGCGATGAGGATGGTCCAGAAGCCAAGCTGACCGCCGAGCCCCGCCGCGATGAACAGCGCGAGGAGCGAGGAGCCCATCACGATCTCAGGCGTCGCCATCGGCAGGAACAGTAGCAGGTTCATGCCGCTGCGGCCGACGAAGCGGTGCCTCACCAGGCCGAACGCCGCAAGCGAGCCCAGCGCGGTGGCGACGAGGGTCGCGAGGAATGCGATCTCGATCGAGACCACCACGGAGTGGCACATGCCGGCCGGCGCGCACGGGTGCAGCCAGTTGTCCCATGTGAACTCCTGGAATGCATACAGGTTGCGGTGCGAGGAGGAGTCGTTGAACGACATGAGCGCCACGACCATGTTGGGGATGTACATGTAGACGATGACCGCGATGCCGAGCAGCAGCACCCAGGACTTCGATATCCAGCGACCGAAGGAGTTCATCAGAGCAGGTCCTCCGTTCCGGCCTTGCGGATATAGAACATCACCATCACCACGATGATCGCCATCAGGATCACCGAGAGGGCGCCCGCCTGGGCGTAGTCACCGGTGGTCGTGAACAGGCTCTGTATGACATTGCCGACCATGCGTTCGTTCGGACTGCCCAGCAGGTCCGCGTTGATGTAGTCGCCGCTCGCCGGGATGAACGTCAGCAACGTCCCGGCAACGACGCCGGGCAGCGAGAGAGGCCACGTGACGCGGAAGAAGGTCTTCACCGGATTGGCGTAGAGGTCGCTCGACGCCTCATGGAGGCGGGTGTCGATCTTCTCGAGGCTCGCGTACAGCGGCAGGATCATGAACGGCAGGAAGTTGTAGGTGAGACCAGCGACCACGGCCAATGGGGTGGCGAGGACGCGGCCGTCATCGGGCACCATGTGCAGGAACTTCATGACGCTGACCACGGGAGAGTCGTCGCCGAGGATGAGCTTCCACGCGAGGGTGCGCAGCAGGAAGCTCGTGAAGAACGGTGCGATGACGAGCACCAGCATGACGTTCTTCCAACGGCCGGCCTTGAACGCGATCGCGTACGCGAGCACGTAGCCCAGGATCAGACACAAGACCGTGGCGATGCCCGCGTACCAGAGGGAGCGCAGCATCACCGTCCAGTAGTTCGAGAGCGCGGTCCAGTAGTTCTCGAAGTGCCACGTCATTTGGTACCCGGTGAGCACGGAGCCCTCGGGGTCGAAGAGCGACGTCGCGAGCAGCGAATAGAACGGGATGACGAAGAACAGCCCAAGCCACAGAGCGGTGGGCAGGATGAGGATGTATCCCGTCCTGCGCCGCGACAGTGGTGCCACCTCAGTCCTCCTCGATGCCGGCGTCGGCGTCCTGGGAGGCGTCGAGGAGGAACGCGAACTCCGGCCGCCACGAGACGTCAACCGGGGTTCCTGGCGGCATCACGCCTCGCTTGCCCGTGTTCTGCTCGTGGCACAGGATCTCCTGACCCCAAGCCATCTTGACGAGGTACTGAGTGGAGACGCCCATGAAGCTGGAGTCCACCACTACGGCGCCCGTCATGTGGTTGCCGGGTGCGTCGATGGGCTCGCCAGCGGGTGCGATCAGCACCTTCTCCGGGCGAATGCCCACCCAGCCCTTCCCGGATGTCGCGTGCGCGCGCTCCACCGGAATCGAGACTGCCGTCCCGTGCATGTCGACCTTCACCACGGCGCCGTCCTTGCCGATGATGGTGCCGGCGATGAGGTTCGACTGGCCGAGGAAGTTCGCGACGAAGGTCGTGCCGGGGTTCTCGTACAGGTCTGTCGGCGCGCCCATCTGCTCGATGATGCCGTTGTTCATGACGGCGACCGTGTCGGCCATCGTCATGGCCTCCTCCTGGTCGTGAGTGACGTGCACGAACGTGATGCCGACCTCGCTCTGAATCTGCTTGAGCTCGATCTGCATCGCGCGACGCAGCTTCAGGTCCAGGGCGCCGAGCGGCTCGTCGAGCAGGAGCACCTCCGGGCGGTTGATGAGCGCACGAGCAAGAGCGACACGCTGCTGCTGGCCGCCGGACAGCTGCGCCGGCCGCTTCTGCGCCTGCACGGTGAGCTCCGTCAACTCGAGGATGTCCTTGACCTGCTGCGAGGTGTCCTTGATGCCGCGGCGCTTGAGGCCAAAGGCCACGTTCTCGGCGATGGACAGGTGCGGGAACAGCGCGTAGTTCTGGAACACCGTGTTCACGGGGCGGCGGTACGGCTTGTCGTACGTGATGATCTGGTTGCCGATGGTGATGCTGCCATCGGTCGGCTCCTCGAGGCCCGCGACCATCCGCAGCGTGGTGGTCTTGCCGCACCCGGACGGGCCGAGCAGCGCGAAGAACGATCCCGCAGGGATGACGAGATCCAGCGACTTCACCGCCTGGAATCCGTTGGGGTATGTCTTCGTGAGCCCCGTCAGATGCAGATCGCGGCCTGCTTCGCTAGCCACCTGAGACATCGGCGTACTCTCCTTCGTAGTCGCGCATCTGCGCTTCGGTCAGTGCCATGAACGCGTGCGTCGCGGCCAGGTACTCCTCAGTGGGGAAGATCAGGGGGTTGTCGACGAGCGTGGGGTCGATGTTCTCCATCTCCTCACGGGCACCGACGACCGGGCACACGTACCAGACGTAGGCCGCGAGCATGGCGGCGATCTTGGGGTCGTAGTACCAGTTGATCCACCGCTCGGCGTTGAGCTGGTGGCTGGCCATGTTCGGAATGATCATGTTGTCCGACCACACCATCATTCCCTCTTCCGGCGGCAGGAACACGAGGTTCTCGTCGTCGGCCGCGGCCACGTCACCGGACCACGCGACGCACGCCGCGATATTGCCGTTCGCGAGGTCGTTGACGTACTCGTTGCCGGTGAACGCGCGGATCTGGCCGGCGTTGCGCGCCTTCCGCAGCTTGTCCATGGCGCTGTCCCATTGGGCGTCGGTGAAGTTCTCGGGATCCGACCCGTCGCTGAGGAGCAGCAGGCCCATCGTGTCCCGCATCTCTGTGAGGAGCGTGACCTTGCCCTTGAGGTCCGGGCGCGTGAGGAGTTCGTCCATGGTGCGGACCTCCCCCACGAGCGACTTGTTGTAGGCGAGCCCGGTGAACCCCGACTGCCACGGCGCGGAGTAGTCGCGATTGGGGTCCCAGCCCACCCCTTGGAGCGAGGAGATGAGGTTGGCGTCCAGGTTCGGCACGTTTGCCTTGTTGAACTTCTGGATCCACCCCATGTTGATCATGCGAGCGGCCATCCAGTCCGTGAGCATGAACAGGTCCCGCTTGGTCGGCTGGCACGATCCGAGCTGGTTGACGACCTTGGAGAAGAACTCCACGTTGTCGTTGACGTCTTGGACGTACGTGAGGTCGATGCCGTAGTTCTCCGCGAACAGGGTCGCGGTCGACACGTAGTCGTTGTCCGGGTCATCGATGTCGATGTACTCGGGCCAGTTCGACACGATGAGCGCCTTGTCGGTCTCCGACAGATCCGGCGCGATGCACTTCATCGGGTCCTGCTGTTTGCCCGGAGTGGAGAACAGCGGCAGTGCCGCAAGACTCGCGATCCCGGCCGCACCGCCGATCAACACATTGCGTCTGGACACACGGCCGTTGGGGCCGGACATCTCCGTCACAGTTGTCTCCCTCACCACGGCGCCGCCAAGCGCCGACCTCACCGATACTGGCACGCCCCGGGCGACGCCACCATTCGAAACGGCGAATTTCCTTGCGTTTTACCTGCAATTTGCGCAAGATTTCACTTCGCGGAAACGCGGCGGCAACCCTGCGGCCGGCTCTTTGACGCCCGACGCTGGTGCGGCAACACTGGGGGCCATGAGTTCCGCTCCGGGCGGCTATGGCGCCGTCTCACTGTGGCTTGAAACATGCGGCGATGCGCTCGAGCCGGGGCCTTCCCTTGATGGGGATCGGCGCGTAGACGTCGCGATCGTCGGCGCCGGATTCACGGGGCTGTGGACCGCCTACTACCTGAGCGAATCCCGCCCAGACCTGACCATCGCGATACTTGAGGCCGAGATCGCCGGCTTTGGAGCGTCGGGCCGAAACGGCGGGTGGTGCTCCGCGCTCTTCCCCAGTTCCATGGCAACTCTCGCCACGGCGGCGGGCCGTGAGGCCGCGCTCGCGCAGCACGCGGCAATGCGGGCCTCGGTCGACGAGGTGATCCGCGCGGCCGCAGCCGAGGGGATCGACGCGGACATCGCCAAGGGCGGAACGGTGACGCTCGCGCGGACGCCTACGCAGTGGGAGCGGGCGAAAGGCTCGGTCGAGGATGCGCACGCGTGGGGACAGACGGAGTATGAGCTGCTCGACGCCGCTGCCGCGACGGCCAGGGTCAACGCCACGTCCGTTCTCGGCGGGATGTACACGCCGGATTGCGCGGCTCTTCAGCCTGCAAAGCTCGTGCGTGGGCTCGCCCGGGTGGTGCGTGAGCGAGGGGTGCGCATCTTTGATCAGACCCCTGCCCTGTCGATAGAGCCCCACAGGGTGGTCACGCCGCGGGGTGATGTCACCGCGGACTACGTGGTGCGCGCGACCGAGGGATACACGGCAAGCCTTGACGGTGCCCGGCGCGCTGTGGCGCCGGTGTACTCGCTCATCGTGGCCACGGAGCCGCTGCCCGCCGCAACCTGGGACGAGATCGGGTTGCGCGAGCGCGAGACGTTCGCCGACTTCAGGCACCTGATCATCTACGGGCAGCGCACGGCAGACGATCGCCTGGTGTTCGGCGGCCGCGGGGCGCCGTACCACTTTGGGTCGCGGATCCGTCCCGAGTACGACCGGCACGACCGCGTGCATCGCTCGCTGCGCGAGGAGCTCGTGTCCATGTTCCCGGTGCTCGCCGGTACCGAGTTCACCCACCGGTGGGGTGGAAACTTGGGGATTACCAGGGACTGGCATGCGTCCGTTGGGCTGGATCGGGACACCGGCGTGGCGTGGGCGGGCGGCTACGTCGGCGACGGCGTCTCCACCACGAACCTTGCGGGGCGGACTCTTCGCGACCTTCTCTTGGGCCCGGATTCGGGACTCACGCGCCTGCCTTGGGTGGGGCATGCATCGCGCAACTGGGAGGTGGAGCCGCTGCGCTGGCTGGGCGTGAATGCGGGGCTGACCGCGATGACGCTCGCCGACTCCGAGGAGCGGCTCACCAAGCGCGAGAGCGTGCTGGGCCGCGTGATGGCGCCGTTCATGGGCGGGCACTGAGGCGTGTCCGCACACCCACCTCCCGTTTGAGGTAGGTAAGAGGCGATTTTGGCCGCTTTTTCGCCCCCTACCTACCTCAACCGGGGGCAGAGGTGAGGGGCGGTGATTGGCGAGCGAGCGTCGGGCCGGCTTCGGAGAAAAGCAAAGGGCCCCACGATGTGGAGCCCTAAGCGTGGCGGGTGAGGGATTCGAACCCCCGTAGCTCTCGCAGCTGATTTACAGTCAGCCCCCTTTGGCCGCTCGGGTAACCCGCCGTGCGCGCCCAATGAAGCAAGCGGCGCGCATGGAAGGATAGCAAGATGTTGACCCTGGGCGCGAACTCGCGCCCCGTTCACGAAGGGAGCCGGCGATGGCGGGCGACAGCAGCTTTGACGTGGTGAGCAAGGTGGACCGCCAGGAGGTGGACAACGCGCTCAACCAGGCTTACAAGGAGATCGCGCAGCGCTACGACTTCAAGGGAGTTGGCGCGTCGATCGAGTTCTCGGGCGAGGCGGTGCTGATGAAGGCGAACTCCCCGGAGCGGGTCAAAGCGGTGCTCGACGTCTTCATCGCCAAACTCGCCAAGCGCGGGATCTCGCTCAAGTCGCTCGAGTACGGCGAGCCGCAGGCGTCGGGCAAGGAGTTCCGGCTTGTGGCGGAGATCAAGGAGGGCATCTCGTCGGAGACGGCGAAGAAGCTCACCAAGCTCGTGCGCGATGAGGGTCCCAAGTCCGTGCGCGCGCTGATTCAGGGCGACGAACTGCGCGTCTCGTCCAAGAGCCGCGACGACCTGCAGGCGACGCAGGCGCTGCTGCGCGGCGCGGATGTCGACACCGACCTCCAATTCGTGAACTACCGCTAGTGGCCGCCGAACCCGCGCCACGGACGTCGGACTCGATGCAGCGCGTCGAGTCCCAGGCCATCTGGCTCGCCCTCATCTTTGGCGGCGTCGGAGCGCTCGCCGGGCTCATCGTCTCCGCCGCGCAGGGATACGTTCGGCTCGCGGGGAGCGGTTCGTTCGGCCTCGTCGCCGCGGTGCTCGCGACCGTCGTAGCCGCCGTGGTGTCCGCGGTGGGGTACTGGCGTTCGCGCAACCGGCCGGGCCAGGAGTGGCGGCTGGGCTTGGGGCGCTGGACCACCGGTGTGACCGTGGTCTCGGTGGTGCTCGTCCACTCGGCGCTCGCCTTCCTCGGCACCTACGCGCTGTACGTGGTGCTGTCGCTCGCGTTCATCGGCATCAACGTCAACGGCCTGTTCGCGGTGGTGATGATGGGGGCGACGCTTGGCCTCACCGCGTTCCTGGTGTTCCCCTCGGTCGCGCAGATGACCACGCAACGGATGTCGACCCTGCTCATGTCCTACGTGGTGGTGGGGTGCCTGACATCCGCGGTCACGACATCGGACCCATTGTGGTGGCGCGTCCACTTCAGCCAGTTGGGAACCTACGGCGATATCTCCAGCTGGATGTTCAACGCGACGCTCGTGGCCGCCGGGCTGCTCGTGACCTCGTTTGCGGTGTACCTCTCCAACGACATGCGTGCGCTCGTCACGCTAGGGAAGCTGTCCGACGCTGCCTCGCCCCATTGGGCCGCGCGCCTCTTCGTGATCCTGGGTGTGATGCTGGCCGGCGTGGGGCTGGTGCCCGTAGACGTGAGCTTTCTGGTTCACACCATCTGCGCGTCCGGGATGGCCGTGGTGTTCCTGATCCTGCTCATCGGCGGCCGCAAGCGCCTCGCGGGCATGGCGTCTGGGTACTTCGTTGCCTCGTGGTCCATCCTCGCGGGAGTAGCGGTGTCGATCGTGCTGTTCCTCACTCGCGTGTTCTCGGTGACGGCCTTCGAGATCGTCGTGTTCGTGCTCATCTTCGGGTGGATCGCTGTGTTCATCCGCTTCCTGGGCCTCGCCGCCGAGAAAGACCAGCGCGACGCGCGCGACTAGCGCGCGAACACGAGGTCCAGCACCTGCGCGGACCACTCGTGGACGTTGCGGAGATTGGCCGCCATCTTGGGGTTGACGCTCGCCATCCCCGTGAACCAGACGTCAAAGGCAACCTGACGCAGCGCGATGAAGTCGTCGAGGTGGGTGACGTCCAGCGCCCGCCGGGAGGAATACGCGCCAACGAGCGCGTCATGGAAGTCCTGGTAATCAGGCCTTTCGCGCAACTCCCACAGCGCCACGGCCAGCTCGTACGCGCGCGGGCCGGTACCGGAGTCGTCAAAGTCGATGAGCTTGACGCGGCCACGCTCGAACAGCACGTTCCCCAGGTGCAGGTCCGCGTGGATCAGCCCGGCGTCGGGTGCGTTCGCGATGAGCGGCGCGACCCGTTCTTCAACCTCCTCGAATCGGGAGCGCAGCGCGGACGGCAGGCGCTCCCAGCACTCGGCGGCCGTGAGGTCTCCGTAGACCATCGCATCCCCGAAGAACGCCTCGCGGTCCCAGGCGATGCGCGTGAAGCCCGGCGGCCGGCGCCACGAGTCGGCGTGCTCGTGCAGCGTGGCCATCGCGGTCCCGAGCCGCGAGAGGTGCACCGGCCGCGGGGTCGGCTCACGGATCGCTCCGCTCATCCATTCCAGCACCGTGACAAGCCTCTCCTGCCCGCCCGACGCTGCCAGGACTAGCGCTCGGCCGTCACGTGCCGCTACGGGCGTGGGAACTTCAAGGCTCGTGTCCCTTCGGATGGCGCGGAGCCAGTCGAGCTCCGACGCGATGTTCGCCTCCGAGTCGGCGTCGGCCCCGTGCCGCTGAGGGCGGTGGACGCGGACGAGGAAGTCACCACCCGGTGTCGATAGCCGAAACGTCGTGTTCTCGCCGTGCGTCACAAAGGTGAGCCGGCCGTCGGGCAGCGCGAACTGGCGAAGCGCGCAGGTGGCGACCGCGCGAAGCCGCCGTATCTGCCCGCGTCGAGAGGTCATGCCGCCCACTGTGGTCTCCCGGCAGGTGCGGCCGCAAGCCCGCCCGATACGCTCTGGCACATGACCGCACTGCTCGTTGCGCTAGCCGGACTTCCCGGCAGCGGCAAGACGACCGTTGCGCGGCTTCTGGCGCGAGAGTTGGGCGCAGTGCACGTCAGGATCGACGTCATCGAGACCGCGCTCGAGACGTCTGGGGCGGTCTCGCTCGTGGAGCATCCGGCGCTCGGCTACCGCGTGGCGTACTTCGAGGCGATCGAGCACCTGCGCTCCGGCCGCGGCGTCATCGCGGACAGCGTCAATCCCATAGCCGTCACCCGCGAGGCGTGGCGCTGGGTGGCGAGCGAGGGCGCGGCACGCATCGTCGAGGTCGAGGTCGTGTGCTCGGACCCGGAGGAACACCGCCGCCGCGTCGAGGCGCGGATCGCGGACATCCCTGGCCACGTAGAGCCCACGTGGGCAGAGGTCTTGAGCCGGGAGTACGAGCCGCTCGAGCTGGGCCCGGCCGCGTTCCGCATCGACACCGCGCGCGACTTCACCGAGGCCCTCGTCCAGGTGGTTGTGAGGATTCGCGCGTCCGCGGACACATAGCAACCTGCCCGCGTACGCAGCGGACGGCGTGACCCGGGTGGGTGTCTTCCACGTCGGCTGACGCACGGGGCGGGGCCGCAAATGCAACCCCGCCCCGGCGTCGGGCAGTGCCCCGAGCCGTGCCCGCCTACGCGTCCACGTACCTCATCACGACGCGACCATCAATCTTTCCCTCCTCCATGCGGTGGAAGATGTTGTTGATGTCGTCGAGCTGCTCCACCGTGATGGTGGGGTGGATCTCGCCGCGGGCGTAGAAGTCGAGGGCCTCCACCATGTCCTGGCGGGTGCCCACGATCGATCCACGGATCGTGAGGCGGTTGAGCACGGTGGAGAAGATGTCCGCCGGGAAGTCCCCTGGGGGAAGCCCAACGAACACCACCGTGCCGCGGCGCCTGCACATGCCGGTGGCCTGTGCGAACGCCTGTGGGTGGACGGCGGTGACGAGCACGCCGTGGGCGCCGCCCGTCCTCGCCTGCACTTCGGCGACGGGGTCGGTGGTCGTTGCGTTGACCACCACCTCGGCGCCGTGGCGGGTGGCGAGGGCGAGCTTGTCGTCGTCGACGTCGACGGCCGCGACGCGCATGCCCATTGCGCGCGCGTACTGCACGGCGATGTGGCCGAGCCCGCCGATGCCGGAGATCACGACCCATTGCCCCGGCTTGACCTCGGTCTCCTTGAGGCCCTTGTACACCGTGACTCCGGCGCACAGGATGGGGGCGACCTCCTCGGGGTCGCAGCCGTCGGGGATGCGGGCGGCGAAGCGCTCGTCCACGAGCATGTACTCCCCGAACGAGCCGTCCACTCCGTAGCCGCCGTTCTTCTGGTTGAGGCACAGCGTCTCCCAGCCGGTGCGGCAGAACTCGCACGTGCCGCAGGCGCTCCACAGCCAGGCGTTCCCCACCTTGTCGCCGACCTTGAGTGTGGTGACGCCCTCGCCCAGGGCTACGACCTCGCCGTAACCCTCGTGGCCGGGGATGAGATTGGCCTTCGGCGGAACGGGCCAGTCGCCGCGCGCCGCGTGGAGGTCGGTGTGGCAGACGCCGCTCGTGATGACACGAACGAGAGCCTGTCCGTGACCGGGGACCGGAATGGGCACCTCGGTCACGAGGAGGGGCTTGTCAGGAGCGACAACCACGGCCGCTCGCATGACGCCCCCGAACATAACGCCTTCTTCGACGCGCTCCTGCGCGCCCGTCAGGCCGGTCATGGCTATCACTTCCTTGTGCGGACGGACGTTCGCCGTCCGTACCTTTCAGGGTACGCGCGCGGGCGCCCCTGTGCCGGGCGCGCGGGGGGTCTTCGCCTCCCGTTATCGCCCAGCACAACCCGGTAAATACCAGGGAAAATGCTGCCCGACGCTGTGCCGCCTCAGCGGCCGGGGGACCTTGGTCCCTGCCTAGTGGTTTCCGCGCGCCATCGCCTCGAGCCTCGCGATCCGCTCCGCCATGGGCGGGTGCGTGCTGAAGAGCTTCGCGAGGCCCTCGCCGCGGAACGGGTTGGCGATGAACATGTGGCTCACGTTCTCGAGTTTGGGGTCCTGCGGAAGGGGCTTGGCGGCCGTTCCGAGTTCGAGCTTGCGCAGCGCCGAGGCTAGGGCCAGCGGGTCGCCGGTGAGCGTGGCGCCGTCCTCGTCGGCGTCGTACTCGCGAGTGCGCGAGATCGCGAGCCGAATGAGCGTGGCGGCGATGGGCGCGAGGATGAGCATCGCGATAGCGCCGAACGGGCCGAGCGGATTGTCGCGACTGTTGCCGCCCCCGCCGAAGATGAGCAGCCACTGCGCGAGCGCGGTGATCATGCCGGCGAACGCGCCGGCCACCGCGCTGATGAGGATGTCGCGGTTGTACACGTGCTGAAGCTCGTGGCCGAGCACGCCGCGCAGCTCGCGCTCGTCGAGGATCTGGAGGATGCCGGTGGTGCAGCACACCGCCGCGTTCTGGGGGTTGCGGCCGGTGGCGAAGGCGTTGGGGGCGTCGGTAGGCGACACGTACAGCGCGGGCATGGGCTGGTTCGCCTCGCGAGACAGTTCGCGGACGATCCGGTACATCGCTGGCTGCTCCACCTCGGTCACGGGCCGGGCGTGCATGGCGCGGATCGCCAGATTCGCCGAGTTCCAGTACCCGTAGAACGTCCCGAACAGGCCCATGAGCGCGAAGAGCCACAGGTACGCGCCCCCGGCGACGAGCGAGCCGATCGCGAGCAGCACCACCCACATCACCACAAACAGGCCCAAGGTCTTGAGCCCGTTGAAGTACTTCTTGCCCACCGTTCCTCCTGTTCGCGTCCGGCCATTGTAGGAACGGGCAGGGGGGGTTGCTGGGGTTCCCGGCCCGACGGCATGGTCACCTATGGGCGAAACCTCACCACAGCGTCGGGCCGGCAAAGACAATCAAGGGTCCGTGTGACGAACGTGACGCGAGTGACGCAGAAGTGCCCTGAGCGGGTCACAACTGTCACATGGGCAACAGCGACCCTTGGGAATCACTCAGGAGGCGTGGGTGCGCTTGAGCGCCACATCAGTCATGTCCTCGCGGGACACGACCTTGATGCGCTCGCGGCCGTGCGGCTCGCCGAGTCCGCGCTCGTGCGCGTCGAGGACCTCCCAGTCGCGCCACTGGACAACGGGGACGCCGCGGTCCTTGAGCAGGCGAAGGATGTTGTCGGGGCTGAGCTGCTCGGGCGTGGCGCGCGTCTCCGCGTACAGCGCGGGCGCGTCCTCGACGAGGTGGGCGATGGTCTCCGCGGCGTCCGACTTGGTGTGGCCGATGAGCCCAACGGGACCGCGCTTGATCCAGCCGGTGGCGTAGAAGCCGGGAACGGGCTCGCCGGCGTCGGAGACCACGCGGCCCTCGACGTTGCGGATCACGCCCTTGTCGTTGTTGAACGGGACGCCGTCGATCGCGGAGCCCCAATAGCCCACGGCGCGGTAGACGGCCTGGACCGGGTACTCCACGAACTCGCCCGTGGCTTCCACATTGCCGTCTCCGGTGAGGCGCTGACGCTCCATGCGCACGCCGGTCACGTGTCCGTCCTCGCCGAGCACCTCGACGGGGCTCTGCAGGAAGTGCAGGTGAATGCGGCGCGAGGCGCCGGTGGGCTCGCGGAGGGTCCAGTCCGTGAGGGTCTTGACCACCTGCTTGGTCTGGTGGCTCGCCTCGATGGCTGCCATCGAGCCCTCATCGAAGTCGTAGTCCTCGGGATAGACGACCATGTCGACGTCCGGCACGTGGCCGAGCTCGCGCAGCTCGAGCGGCGAGAACTTGACCTGCGCCGGGCCGCGGCGGCCGAACACGTGCACGTCCGTGACGGGCGAGGCCTCGAGGCCCTCCTGGACGTTCTGCGGGATCTCCGTGGGCAGGAGGTCGGGGACGTGCTTCGCGAGGATGCGCGCCACGTCTAGCGCCACGTTGCCGACGCCGAACACCGCGACCTCGCGGGCCTTGAGCGGCCACGTGCGAGGGACGTCCGGGTGGCCGTCGTACCAGCTCACGAAGTCCGCGGCGCCGTACGAGCCCTCAAGCTCAATACCAGGGATGTTGAGGTCTGCGTCATAGAAGGAGCCGGTCGCGAACACCACGGCGTCGTAGTGCTCGCGGAGGTCATCGAGGCTGAGATCCGTGCCCACGTTGACGTTGGCGAGCAGGCGGATGTCGCCGCGGCCAAGAACGTTCGCGAGCGCGACGATGATCTGCTTGATGCGCGGGTGGTCGGGGGCGACGCCGTAGCGCACGAGGCCGAACGGTGCCGGCAGGCGCTCGATGATGTCGATGGACACGTCAATGCCCTGCTTCGAGAGGATATCTGCGGCGTACGTGCCAGCGGGGCCCGCGCCAATGATGGCGACGCGCAGCGGACGGTTCGTGGTCACGGGAGTACTTCCTTGAGTAGGGCGGCAACGGCTCCAGCGTAATCGACGGCTGGCAACCCGACGCTGAGCATAGTCTCCCTATATCCCACCAAACATAGAGGAATTGGGGGTGTGCTTTCTGGGCCCCTGTGTAACACTTGCGGCCATGACGGACATCCAGGGCACGAGCGGGTCGACCCCCGCACGCTCGATGCACGTCATGTGTCCTATGGCCTGATCGCCCACGGACTGTCCCAACCAATCCTGGGCGCTCGGCTTTCCGGGCGCTATGCCCGGCTGGCCGGTGCCTGACACCGCTAGAGGAGCGCCGGTGACTTCCACCGACACCACCGCTGCGCCGGTCGCGGCCACCACAGTCGCTGAGGCCGCCGCGGCCGAGGAGCGTCGCCGCCATCGCGAGGAGGCGCGGCTGATCCGCACGCGCGAGGCCACCGCCCGCCGCGACACTGCATCCAAGGACGGCCAGTGGGCTCTTGGCGACCGCACCCCGCTGAACCCCAACGAGGAGATGAAGTCGGTTGGCGACCCGCTCGCGGTGCGCGCCCGGATCGAGACCATGTACTCCAAGTGGGGCTTCTGGTCCATTCCCCCAGGTGACCTGCGCGGAAGGTTCCGCTGGTGGGGGCTGTACACACAGCGTCGGCCCGGCATCGATGGCGGCAAGACCGCCATCCTCGAGCCGCACGAGCTCGACGACGAGTACTTCATGATGCGCATCCGCAGCGACGGCGGGCAGCTGACGCTCGCGCAGACCCGCGCGATCGGCGAGATCTCGCGCGACCTGTGCCGCGACACCGCGGACGTGAGCGACCGGCAGAACATCCAACTGCACTGGGTGCGCATCGAGGACGTGCCGGATATCTTCCGCCGCATCGAGGCTGTTGGGCTGATGAGCGAGGAGGCCTGCGGCGACGTTCCGCGCGTGATCCTCGGCTCCCCTGTTGCGGGCGTGGCGAAGGGCGAGCTCATCGACCCCACCCCCCAGATGCGCGAGATCGTGGACCGCTACATCGGCGACCCCGAGTTCTCCAACCTGCCGCGCAAGTTCAAGACCGCGTTCCTGGCATGCCGGTTCCGGACATCCTTCACGAGGTTCAGGACATCGCGTTCTGCGCGGTGGAGCACCCGGAGCTCGGGGTCGGGTACGACCTGTGGGTGGGCGGAGGCCTGTCCGTCAACCCGTTCCTCGGCCACCGCTTGGGCGTGTTCGTGGCGCCGGAGCGCACCGCAGAGGTCTGGAAGGGCGTCGCAGGCATCTTCCGTGACTACGGCTACCGCCGCCTGCGCAACCGCGCCCGTCTCAAGTTCCTCGTCAAGGACTGGGGGCCGGAGAAGTTCCTGCAGGTGCTTCAGGACGAGTACCTGGGCTACGAGCTGCCCGCCGGCCCGGGCCCGCAGCTGTCCAGCCCAGCCAACCGCGGCGACCACGTGGGCATCCACGAGCAGGCGGACGGCAACTACTACGTTGGCGTGGCCCCGATCGCGGGCCGCGTCTCCGGCACCACGCTGCTGAAGATCGCCGACATCGCCGAGGCGGCGGGTAGCGATCGCATCCGCCTCACGCCGCTGCAGAAGATCCTGATCTTGGACGTCCCCGATAACAAGGTCAACGACGTCGTCAACGGCCTGCGCGCGCTCGAGCTCGAGTCCAGCCCCGGCGAGTTCCACCGCAACGTCATCGCGTGCACGGGCATCGAGTACTGCAAGCTCGCGATCGTGGAGACCAAGGCCACCGCTCGCGAAGTGGTCAAGAAGCTCGACGAGATCTTCCCCACGCTCGACTCCCCCATCACCGTGCACGTCAACGGCTGCCCCAACTCGTGCGCGCGCGTGCAGATCGCGGACATCGGCTTCAAGGGGCAGCTGGTGCTTGACGACGAGACCGGCGAGCAGGTGCCCGGCTTCCAGGTGCACCTCGGCGGCCGGCTTGGGCGCGGCGACGACAACGACTTCGGCCGCAAGATCCGCGCACACAAGGTCAAGGCCGACGGCATGCCCGAGTACGTGGAGCGCGTCACCAAGAATTACCTCGCCACTCGCGAGGACGGCGAGGCGTTTGCGGACTGGGCGTTCCGCGTGGACGAGGAGCTGATCACGTGACCATCGCCGTCTGGAACGCCATCACGTGCGCGGAGGTCAACGCCGAGCTGGAGGGCAAGAGCGCTGAGGAGATCGCCGATTGGGCCGTGGCGACCTTCGGCGCCAAGCTGGCCGTAGCGTCGTCCATGCAGGACACGATCCTGCCGCACCTGTTCGGCACGCGGCTTCCCGGAGTGGACATCCTGTTCCTCGAGACGGGCTACCACTTCAAGGAGACCATCGAGACGCGGGACCTCGCGGCCAAGTCGTTCCCCATCACGATCGTCAACGTGCTGCCGCGGCAGACGGTCGAGGAGCAGGACGCGGAGTTCGGCAAGGACCTCTTCGCCCGCGACCCCAACACGTGCTGCTTCATGCGCAAGGTGGACCCGCTCGCCCGCTCGCTGCAGGGCTACGGCGCGTGGGTCACGGGCGCGCGTCGCGTGGACGCGGCGACGCGAGCGAACATGCCAGTTGTCACCTGGGACGAGAATCACGGCCTCGTGAAGATCAACCCGATCGCGGCGTGGAGCGACTTCCAGGTGGAGGTCTACCAGACGGCACACGGGCTCCCCCGAAACCCACTGGTGGCGCAGGGCTACCCCAGCATCGGCTGCGAGCCCTGCACTCGAAAGGTCGCGGCGGGAGAAGACCCGCGGTCCGGCCGCTGGGCGGGAACCGACAAGACGGAATGCGGGATCCACACGTGAGCATCGACATCGCCAACCTGAACCCCGCCCGCAGCGACACTGGCGCTATTGACACACTCAGCGCCCTCGAGTCCGAGGCGATCCACATCATCCGCGAGGCCGTAGCCACGGCGCGCAAGCCGGTCATCCTCTTCAGCGGGGGCAAGGACTCCGTGGTCGTGCTGCACCTCGCGGCCAAGGCGTTCTGGCCCGCGCGCGTCCCCGTGGAGCTGCTGCACGTGGACACGGGGCACAACTTCGACGAGGTGCTCGCGTTCCGCGACGCCACGGTCGCGCGCCTTGGGCTGCGCCTGCAGGTGGCGAAGGTCCAGGACTATATCGACGACGGCCGCCTCCGCGAGCGCCCGGACGGCACCCGCAACCCGCTGCAGACCGTTCCCCTGCTGGACGCGATCACGGGCCACGGCTATGACGTGGTGTTCGGTGGCGCCCGCCGCGACGAGGAGAAGGCCCGCGCCAAGGAGCGCGTCGTGTCCCTGCGCGACGAGTTCGGCCAGTGGGACCCGCGCAATCAGCGCCCCGAACTGTGGAACATCTTTAACACCCGCCACCTCCCGGGCCAGCACGTGCGCGTCTTCCCGCTCAGCAACTGGACCGAGTTGGACGTGTGGCGCTACATCGAGCGCGAGGGGATCGAGCTGCCCTCACTGTACTTTGCGCACGAGCGCCCCGTGTTCCAGCGCGATGGCATGTGGCTGACCCCGCACCCCGCGGTGACAGTCACGGAGTCCGACGCTGTGGTCACCAAGACGGTTCGGTACCGCACCGTTGGGGACGCCTCGTGCACGGGAGCGGTTGAGTCGTCCGCAGTCTCGGTCGCCGAGGTCATCGCCGAGGTGGCCGCCACGCGCGTCACCGAGCGCGGCGCGACCCGCGCCGACGATCGCCTCAGCGAGGCAGCCATGGAGGACCGCAAGAAGGAGGGGGTATTTCTAGTGAGCGTACTCACTGAAACGCGCACAACGTCGCTGCTCCGGTTCGCCACCGCGGGCTCCGTCGACGACGGCAAGTCCACCCTCGTTGGGCGCCTGCTCTTTGACACCAAGTCGATCCTCGCCGACGCCTACGAGGCCGTCGAGCGCGTCTCGCGCGCGCGAGGTGCCGAGACCGTCGACCTCGCGCTCCTCACGGATGGCCTGCGCGCCGAGCGCGAACAGGGCATCACGATCGACGTCGCCTACCGCTACTTCTCGACTCCCAACCGCACCTTCATCCTCGCGGACTGCCCCGGCCACGTTCAGTACACGCGGAACACCGTGACCGGAGCCTCCACCGCGGACGCGCTCATCGTGCTGGTGGACGCGCGCCACGGGGTCGTGGAGCAGACCCGCCGTCACCTGGCGGTAGCCGCGCTCCTGCGCGTGCCGCACGTGGTGGTCGCCGTCAACAAGATCGACCTCATCGGCTTCGCTCGCGACCCGTTCGAGCAGATCGCCGGCGACGTCGCCGCGCACGCGGCAAAGCTCGGCATGCCGGACGTCGTCGCCATCCCCGTTTCCGCGCTCGAGGGCGACAACGTGGTGGAGCGCTCCGCCCGCACCCCCTGGTACGAGGGCCCGACGGTGCTCGAGCTGCTCGAGACCGTTCCCGGCGCCGATGAGCTCGCCGCCATCGCCCAAGGCGGCTGGCGCTTCCCCGTCCAGTACGTGCTCCGGCCCCAAGACGCGGCCGTCAGCCCCGAGCACCGCGAGTACAGGGGCTACGCCGGCCAGGTCGCCGAAGGCACCATCCGGGTCGGCGACGCCGTCGTGGTCCAGCCCTCGGGCCGCCGCACCACGGTGGCCGGCATCGATACGGCCGACGGCCCGCTCACCTCCGCGCCAGCGGGCGCCTCGATCGCGGTGCGGCTCGCCGACGACATCGACGTGGCGCGCGGCGACCTGCTGAGCGCCGCGGGAGACGCGGCGCTCGCGGTGAAGAACTTCCACGCCCACGTGGCGTGGCTCTCGGAGCGGCCCCTGCGGATCCGCGATCGGGTGCTCGTGCAGCACGGCTCGTCACTGGTGCAGGCCATGGTCATCGGGATCGAGGGCAAGCTCGACATCTCGCTTCCAGGGGGCACCCTCGACGCCTCGATCATCCCCGGCGAGGATCTCCAGCTGGGCCTCAACGACATCGGGGTGGTCGCGCTTCAACTCGCGCAGCCGCTCGCGATCGAGGACTACGGCAGCCACCGCCGCACGGGAGCCTTCTGCCTCGTCGACCCACAGGACGGCAACACCCTCGCGGCCGCCACGGCCCGCGCGGCCGTGCCCGGCACCGGCGAGGACGGGTACCTGACCATCTGAGCCGGTCAAGGCGTCGGGCCATATTGCGGGGCCAGCCCGCGCGCCACTGGCACCCGCGCGCGAACCCGGCCCGGGCGTCGGGCCTGCGAGAATGCTTGAGTGACGAGCGCGCCGCAGGACCGCAGCAGTTCCATAGACCGCAGCAGTTCACTGGACCGCAGCGGCCTGATCTTTGGGGCGTCGGCCTACCTCGTCTGGGGCCTGTTCCCGCTGCTCATGCACGCGCTCATCCCCGCGAGCGCGATCGAGATCACGGCACAGCGGGCGGTGTGGTCGCTCGTGGTGTGCCTCGTCATCGTGGGCGCGGCGCGGAGTTGGGGGCGCCTGCGAGTGGTGCTGGCGAACCGCAAGACGTTCTGGACGCTCGCCTTGGCCGCCGTGCTGATCGCGTTCAACTGGCTCGTCTACGTGTACGCGGTGGTGAGCGACCAGGTGGCGTCGGCCTCGCTCGGCTACTACATCAACCCGCTCGTGACCGTGGCGCTCGGCGTGACGCTCCTTGGGGAGCGGCTGCGCCGGATGCAGCTCGTTGCCGTTGTCGTCGCGGCGGTCGCCGTAGCGGTGATCGGCTTCGAGATGGGCCAGCTGCCGTGGATCTCGCTCGCGCTTGCGCTGTCCTTTGGGTTCTACGGGCTCATCAAGAAGCGGGTGGGCGCGTCCGTTGACGCGGTCACCGGGCTCACGGTCGAGACGATGGTGCTGGCGCCGTTCGCGCTCATCGCGCTCCTCTGGATGCGCGCACGGGGGACGCTGACCTTTGGCGCGCGCGGCTCCGAGGGTCTCGGCCTCCACCACGACGTGCTGCTCATGTTCGCCGGCGTCGCGACGGTGGGCGCGCTGCTGCTGTTCGCGGCGGGTGCTGCAAGGCTGCCGCTCAACATCACCGGGCTGCTCCAGTACATCGCGCCGACGATGATGTTCATGCTCGCGGTCTGGTACTTCCACGAGCCCATGCCCACCGGACGATGGATCGGGTTCGCCCTGGTGTGGGTGGCGCTCATCCTCATCACCGCCGACTCGTGGCGGGCCTGGTCACGCCGCGGCGACCCCGACGCTGAGCCGGAGTTCGCGGAGAACGTCTAGCCCCCGTAGGCTCCGCACGGAGGTTGTGATTGGTGTGGCTGGAGTGACGCGGCGGAGGTGATCGGGCTCCTCATGGGTCACACGCGTCACACGTTCCGTGCGGAGCATACAGGGGCGACGCTTGGGTTAGCCGAGCACGGCCCAGTTATCGAGTCAACCCCGTGCGACGATCCGGTTCAGTGACGTCACGAGCGCGTCCACGTCGCCGGCGGTGTTGTAGAGAGCGAGCGAGGGCCGCACCGACGTCTCCACTCCGAAGCGCCGCAGGATCGGCTGCGCGCAGTGGTGCCCGGACCGCACCGCGATTCCGTCACGGTGGAGCGCCTCCCCCACCTCCTGGGTGGTGCGGCCCTCGAGAACGAAGGACAACGCTCCCGCGCGCAGGGTGGGGCTGCCGATGAAGCGCAGGGAGCGCACTCCCGCGAGCTGGGCCACGAGGTACTCGATGAGGCCGTGCTCGTAGGCGCCGATCGCGTCGATCCCGCGGGCGCTCACGTAGTCGAGCGCAGCGCCGAGGCCGACGGCGTCGGCGATGTTGCCGGTGCCCGCCTCGAATCGCGCGGGCGGGCCGTGGAAGGCGGTCTTCTCGAAGGTGACGTCCTCGATCATGTTTCCGCCGCCCTCCCACGGGGGCATCGACTCGAGGATCGCGCGCTTTGCGTACAGCGCGCCGATGCCGGTTGGGCCGTAGATCTTGTGACCGCTGAAGACGAGGAAGTCGACGTCGAGCGCGCTCACGTCCGTGTGGACGTGCGCCACAGACTGCGCGGCGTCGAACAGCACGGGCACGCCCTTTGCGTGCGCGATGCCGATCATCTCGGCCGCTGGCGTGACCGTGCCGAGGGCGTTGGAGACCTGCGTGAAGCTCGCGAGCTTGGTGCGCGGCCCAATCAGCCTCGCGAACTCCTCGACGATTACGTCGCCGTTGTCGTCGACCGGTGCCACCCGCAGCACCGCGCCCGTCGCGGCGCACAGCTGTTGCCACGGGACGATGTTCGCGTGGTGCTCCAGGTGAGTGATGAGGATCTCGTCGCCCTCGCCGATGTTCGCCGCTCCCCACGACTTCGCCACGAGGTTGATCGCCTCCGTGGTGCCGCGAGTGAAGACGATCTCTTCGCGGGTGGGCGCGTTGAGGAAGCGGCGCACGGACTCGCGGGCGCCCTCGTAGGCGTCCGTTGCGCGGGCCGCGAGCTCGTGGGCGGCGCGGTGAATGTTGGAGTTCTCGTGCTCGTAGAAGTGCACAAGACGGTCGATGACGGCTTGCGGCTTCTGCGTCGTGGCCGCGTTGTCGAGCCAGACCAGGGGCTTCCCGTTGACCGTGGTCTTGAGGATGGGGAAGTCGCGGCGCGCCACGTTGGCATCGTGCCCGGGCGAAGTGGCCTGCACGGCGGGCACGAGGCTCGGCGAGAACGCCTGCAGGCTCGCGGCGTCGGGAAGCGGCTCGCGGGCGCGCACCGAATGCGTCGGCACCTCTCGCAGGTCGAGCGTCTCCGGAAGGAGCGGGAAGGAGAAGTCGACCGGAGCGTCAGGCGCAGGGAGCGGCGAACCCGCCCAAGCGTCGGGCAGCGGCTGCTTCCAACTGAGCGGCGGCACCTGCTCGTGGACCACGGGAATGGCCAGCAACTCGAGCGGCGGGAGCGTGCCGCCAGGCCCGGGAACGCCCACCCCAAGGGCCGACGGCACGGGAGCGGTGTGCGCTCGGCTCGCCGCGGCGGGGGCTGGGGGATTCACGGGCGACGTGGGCACGGTCGCTGGGGACGGCGCAGGGGTCGCGGGAGCGCCAGCCGGCACGGGGACATCCCCACTCGCGTGGAAGAACTCGTTCGCGAGCGCGGTGAGTTCGTCGATGCCAGGGACGTGGCTAGGCGTACTCATGGAACTTGGTGACATCCACGTTGTCGAGGGCGCCGATCGCGTCCGGCGACAGCACGGCGGCCGAGCAGTACAGCGATACCAGGTACGATGCCACGGCGCGCTTGTCGATGCCCATGAAGCGCACGGACAGGCTGGGCCCCACCTCCCCGGGCACTCCCGGCTGGAAGAGGCCGATCACTCCCTGCTTCTCGTAGCCGATGCGGACCAGCAGGACGGTGGTCTTGCCCTTCTCCACGTCAATCTTGTCCGTGGGGATGATGGGGATGCCGCGCCACGTGAGGAACGTGCCGCCGAAGATATTGGTCGTCGCCGGCGGAACCCCGCGGCGAGTGCACTCACGGCCGATCGCGGCCACCGCGTCGGGGTGGGCGAGGAAGTACGAGGGCTGCTTCCAGACCTTGGCGATGAGGGCGTCAAGGTCGTCCGGGGTGGGGGCGCCGGTGCGCGTCTTGATGCGCTGCTCGGGGGTGACCTGGTGCAGCAGGCCGTAGTCCTCGTTGTTGAACAGTTGGCGCTCCTGGCGCTCCTTGACCTTCTCCACGGTGAGGCGCAGCTGCTCGCGCACCTGGTCGTGGGGCGACTGGTAGAGGTCGCTGACGCGGGTCTGCACCTCGAGCACCGTGGTCACGGCGTTGAGCGTGAACTCGCGAGGGTTGGTCTCGTAGTCGACGAACGACTCCGGGAGGTCGGCGTCGCCCTCGGGGCTGCAGACGACGTCCGCCTCCGCCGCCTTCGGCTCCGCGACGCGGTTCACGCGGTAGACGCCGGCCTCTACAGGCACCCACTCGAGCAGCGGCACCAGCCATCTTGGCGTGATCCCGCTCCACTGCGGAGCGCTCTTCGTCACCGTGGAGAGCTGCCGCGCGGCCGCTCCGCTCAAGGTTCCTGCTACTGACTCGTCGGCCACGTCGATCCTCCGCACCATTCCCCCGAATGGCCCTGGATGTCGCCGACGCTAGCACGCGCGGTTGGCATCGCACGAGGCCCTTTGCGTTACATCTTCCGATGAGTCCGTGGCCGGGTACTAGTCCACGGTCACCGGAGTCCACGCGAAGGTATACGGGCCGCCAACGCTGCCGGTCCCGAGCAGTGCAACGGTTGTCGCGCCCTCGAGCTCACGCTCCACGTAGCCGGGGCACGGCTCCATCCGCTCGCCCACGTCCTTGATCGCCATGGTCACGTTCTCCAGCGTCGGGTCTGAACCCGGCCCGCCGAAGTTGAAGACCTCTGTCGGCGGCGGATCGCTTGAGACGTTCACCACCCCGACCACGGTGTCGTCCTTGACGGCCACCGCCGTCATGTAGATGGCGAGGGACTCCTGGCCTTCGGTGCCACTGGACGCCCAGTTAAAGGACTCCAGGTTTCCGTGCTGCGCCTCGCCTCTCTTGAGCTCGCCGGTGGCCATGATGCCGCCAGCGCCAAAGTCGAACGTGCCCGGCACCCCGCTGCCACCGAGCGGCTCGGAGCCGCTCGCCCACACGACGTCCAGCCCCAGAGTGCCCTCGAGGTCATTCGGCAACGCCGCCCCACACGCGAACACAGCGGACTCGGGGCCGGCCAACACCTCAGGCACACCACCTTGGGAGACGCCGGGGTCCGGCGAGGAACCGGGGATCGGGCCCGTGGCGGCTGGTTCCGGGCTGCCCGTGGGAGTAGCTGTGACGCTCGTGGACGCCGAGGCGCAGGCCGTCAGCGCCGGGTCCACCTCGTGGTGGTTAGCCACCAGCGCGAAGGACGAGCCGTCGGCCATAGTGACTCGGAGGGCCACGGAGGCGACGTCCGTACGACCCTCGGTGCTGAACCCAGGGTCGCCCTCGGACAACCGCGCCTCTTCCGTTTCGCCGGATGTCGTCGTGAGGACTTCGTCGGCGACCGCGCCGTGCGGCACGGAATCCGGAATGTATCCCGTACCCCCTAGCTCCATCGCGATTCGCAGCGTCGACGACAGGAGCGCGGTGTCGGTGCCATCGGGCACCTGCTCCGGAAGCACCATGGTCCACGCGTAGTCCTTGGTCACCGGGTTAACGCCGTCCCAATAGTCGCCGCCTCCGCCGGTGGCCTCGAAGTCCATCACCATGGGTCGGAACTTGATCTCATCCGGCATGTCCGGGAACGTGATGGGGTTGCCCAAGTAGGTGTACGTGCCGTCGTCACCTGGTTCCACTCTCACCAGCGTCCCGTCCTGGCGCACCACCACCACGCCGTCCGTTGGCGAACCGGGCCGCAGGTCCACATAGGCACGGAACTTCAGGTCTACGTCGCCCATTGCCTCGGGGTTGGGCGGCAGGTACAGCTGCGCGTCCGTGCATTGGGTGCTGGGCGCAGGCTGCGCCGGGCTGGCCCAGCGCCCGCCCGGAGCGAACCACCACACGGCACCCATGGCGCCGATCCCCACCGCGGCCGCCGTGCCCATGCCGGCCGCCCGGACGGCACGCCTGCGCCCGATCGCGCCGATCGCGCGGCGAGCGTCGAGCGTGTTCTCACGCGCAGCGTCGGCCGCAAATGACTGGTTGAGGGCGTCACCGATGGTGTTCATCGCCCCTCCTTCCCCGGCGCGGACACCCGCACCGTCTCCCCTGCTTCTGGATCTACGTTCAGTTGGTTCGCGAGCCTGCCCGACGCGTCGGCAAGGTAGCGCTTGACCGTTCCCTCCGCGAGGCCCAGCTGGGCGGCGATCTGCGGAACGGTCAGGTCGTCGAAGAACCGCAGCACGACGCACGCGCGCTCGCGCGGCGGCAGGCCCTGCAGCGCGCGCCTCACGTCAAGGCTCGCGTCCAGGTCCGCCGAGGCGCGCTCGCGCTCGAACGCCCGCCTGCTGGTGCGGGACTGCGCGGCGCGCGAGCGAGCTCTGTCGATGACCAGGGTGGGCATCACGCGCCGAACGTACGCCTCGGCGTGGTCCACGTCATGGATGTGGCGGCCGCGAGAGAAGGTCTTGACGATCGCGTCGTGGACGAGGTCCTCCGCGTCCTCACCGGGACCGACGAGCATCCGGCCGTACGCGGTGAGCCGCGAGCCGCGCTCCTCAACGAGCCGCTCGACGAGCCCCTGCCACTCCCGCACGCCGCCTCCCCTAGGTTGCCTTCACCCCTCCACACGCAGCCGACGCCGCGATCGTTGGGTCGCGCTACAACACCACGCTTACAACACCACCGCGACGATAATCCCGTCGTAATACTTGGAGCCGACCGTCTGCATCACGGAGGCCTCGACCCGCGGGTCGGCGCCCATCCGCTCCACGATCGCGCGCGAGCCCTGGATGCGGTCGTCCGGCGAGTCCGCCTCGATGAGGCCGCCGTCGCGCACCACGTTGTCGACGATCACCACGGTCCCCGCGTGCACGCGGTTCATCGCGGCCTCGTAATACGCGACGTTGCTCGGCTTGTCCGCGTCGATGAAGACCAGGTCGAACGGCTCGTCGTACTCGAGCGTGCCCAGATTGGCGACCGCCGGGCCGACGCGCACCTCGACCCTGTCGCCAACGCCGGCTTGGGCGAGGCTCGCCCTCGCGACCTCCGCGTGGCGCAGCTCGAGCTCAAAACTCACCACCGCGCCCTCCGGTCCGACGGCGCGGGCGAACCACAGCGTCGAATAGCCCCCGAGCGTGCCGAACTCGAGCACGCGGCGCGCCCCGCAGGCTCGTGCGAGGACGGAGAGCAGCTTGCCCTGGGTGGGGCTCACGGCGATGTCCGGCAACCCGGCATCCCGCTGGTTCTGGAGCACCCGGGCCGCCACAGCGTCGGACTGCGTGTAGTGCTCCTCGATGTAGGCGTCCACCGCGCGCCAGCGGTCCGCGCCGTTCAGGTCCGTTGAGCTCGACATGCCCCAACCCTAGCGACGGGCCTAGGCGGTGCGGGCCACCAGGGAGTCGGCGAAGTCGATGAGCGACGCCTTGACGTCCCCCTCGGGCAGCATTGCGATCGCCTCCTTGGCGCGAGCGGCCCACTGGGCCGCGAGCGCGGCGGTCTCGTCGACCACGGGGTGCGCGCCAAGACGCGACACGACGGCCGCGAGCGCCTCGTCGGAGCTGAGGTCGCCGTCGATCGCGGCCAGCAGCTCGGCGTCCTCTGGCGTGCCGCCGGCGGCTACCCGACGCCGGAGCAGGAGAACTGGCATGGTCGCCACTCCCTCGCGCAGGTCGGTGCCAGGGGTCTTGCCCGTAGTGGCGGCGTCGGAGCGGACGTCGATGACGTCGTCGGCGAGTTGGAAGGCGACGCCCGCGAGCTCTCCGTAGCGCGTCACCTGCTGCACCACCGCCGGGGCGCAGCCGGCGAACATCGCGCCAAAGCGCGCGGAGGTCGCGATGAGCGAGCCCGTCTTGTCCGCGAGCACCTGGAGGTAGAACTCGATCGCATCGTCGCCCTCGGAAGGTCCGACGGTCTCGTGGAGCTGACCGAGGCACAGACGCTCGAAGGTCTCGGCCTGGATGCGCACGGCCTGCGGCCCCAGGCCCGCAACGACGGAAGAGGCGCGGGCGAAGAGCAGATCGCCGGTGAGGATGGCCACCGAATTGCCCCACACCTCGTGGGCGGCGGGGGCGCCGCGACGGGTGGGAGCGGAGTCCATGACGTCGTCGTGGTACAGCGTGGCGAGGTGGGTCAGCTCGACGACGACGGCCGCGTCCACGACCTCGGGCCGGGCGGCGTCGCCAAGGTGTGCCGTGAGCAGCGCGAGCGCGGGGCGAAGGCGTTTGCCGCCCGCGTTGACGAGGTGGCGCGAGGTCGCGTCGGCTAGGCGATCCGATTGGGAGACCGCGTCGCGGAGCCGTTCCTCAACGAGGGCGAGCCGCGACTGGAGAGCCTCGTCAAGGCCCCCCTGGCCCACAAGCGACGCCATTGGCCGTCAGCTTCCGCTGGACAGCGTTGACAGCATCACGCCCGCGTCTTCCGCGGCCGCGAGCGCGGGACCAGGCACGATGCCGAGCACGAGCGTCAGCACAGCGGTCACGACCACCACGGCCCGCGTGAGCGGCGAGTACTCGATCTCGATCGCGTCCGCCTGGCCCTCCGGGACATCCGTGAAGAACATCAGCACGATGAGCCGGACGTAGAAGAACGCGGCCGCGGCCGAGGCGAGCACGGCAACGAGCACGAGCGGCCACGCCCCTTGCTCGATCGCAGAACGGAACACCACGAACTTTCCGACGAAGCCCGCCGTGAGCGGGATGCCCGCGAACGACAGCAGGAACAGCGCCATCGCGGTGGCGAGCCATGGGGCGCGCTTACCCAACCCGGCCCACTGCCCAAGGCGAACGGCCTCTGCACCCACCGCGCCGTCGGCCGTGCGCTCCCGCACCTGGGTGACAACGGCGAATGCGCCAAACGTCGCGAGGCCGTAGGCGAGCATGTAGAACGGCAGCGAGCTGAGCGCGTCGGGGCTGAAGCCGGCGAACGCGACGAGGATGAAGCCCGCGTGCGCGATCGAGGAGTAGGCGAGCATGCGCTTGATGTCCGTCTGGACCAGGGCGACGAGCGTCGCGAGGATCATCGTCACGATCGCGATGGTCCAGAACAGCCAGTTGAGCTCCCACTCGAGCGGATAGAACGAGGCGAACACGACGCGGAGCAGCGCTGCGACAGCGGCGGCCTTGGTGGCGGCCGCCATGAAGCCCGTGACCGCCGTGGGGGCGCCCTGGTAGACGTCGGGGACCCACGAGTGGAACGGCACGGCGCCCAGCTTGAAGAACAGGCCGACGAGGATCAGCACCGCGGCGGCGATGATCAGCGGATCGTGACCCGCGATGATCTCGATGGCGCGCTGCACGGCCGTGAACGACGTCTGGGTCGTGGCGCCGAAGAGCAGGGCGACGCCGAAGATGTAGATCGCCGAGGAGAAGGCGCCGAGCAGGAAGTACTTCAGCGCCGCCTCGTGGCTGAGGGCGCGACGCCGACGCGCGAGCGCCACGAGGATGTACAGCGGGAGCGAGAACAGCTCGAGCACCACGAACAGGAACACGAAGTCCGTCACCGCGGTGAACAGCATCATGCCGCCGACCGCGAAGAGCAGCAGCGGGAAGACCTCAGTCACCTGGAGGCCCGCGCGCAAGGCCCGGGTCTCGTCAAGGGCACCGGGCGTGCTCGAGCCGAGCGGAGTGAACTCCTCCTCGCCCGTGCGCGTGCGTGCGGCGAACAGCAGCGCGGCGAGGATGCCGAACACCGCGAGCAGCACCTGCCACGCGAGCGACTGCCGGTCGACGACGAGCATGAGGCGCAGCACCACTGTGCCGCTTCCCTCTTGCGTGGCCCACAGCACGATAGCCGCGCCGAGCCCGACCACAAGGGCCGCGAGGGTGAGCGAGAGCTGGACGAGGCGTCGGGTGGCCGGGGTGCGAATGAACGCCTCCACCAGAATGCCGACGGCGCCGGCCAGGAGGACGACCAGGATGGGCACCAGCGGCGCCCACGTGATGTCCGGCTGAGTCCAGTTCACTTGCCAGCCTCCTGAACGATGGTGACGATGTCATGGACGGGCTCGTGCAGCACGCCTAGCAGGATCCCTGGCACGAAGCCAAGCACGAGCATCGCGGCAATGAGCGGCCACGTCACGAGGCGCTCGCGCACCGAGAGGTCGCGCGTGCCCTCCATGGCCTCGGGTGCCGGGCCGGTGAACACCCGCTTGTACATCAGCAGGATGTACAGCGCGGCGAGCACCACTCCCACCACGGCGAACCAGATCGCGACGGGCACCACCGGGTAGGCGCCGATGAACACCAGGATCTCCGAGATGAACGGCGACAGGCCCGGCAGCGACAGCGAGCTGAGGCCGATGATGAGGAAGGTGCCTGCGAGGACAGGGGCGATCTTCTGCAGACCGCCGAACGCCTTGATGGAGACGGTGCCGTGACGCTTCGCGAGGTACGCGACCGCGAAGAACAGCGCGCCCGTGGACAGGCCGTGGTTGAACATGTAGAGCGCGGCGCCGGTGACCGACGTCTGCGCGAACGCGAAGATGCCGATGATCATGATGCCGAAGTGGCTCACCGAGGTGAACGACACGAGCTTGAGCATGTTGTCCTGGCCGATCGCGAGGATCGCGCCGTAGAGCACCGAGATCACCGCGAAGACGATGATGACGGGAGCCGCCCAGTGCGCCGCACCTGGGAACAGCACCAGGCACAGCGTCAGCATGCCGAAGGTGCCCACCTTGTCCAGCACGGCCACGAGCAGCGCGGTCGTCGACGGTCGCGCGCTCTCCGCGACGGTGGGCAGCCACGTGTGCACAGGGAACATCGGCGCCTTGATGGCGAACGCGATGAAGAACGCGAGGAACAGCAGGCGCTCCGTGCTCGTCGAGAGCGAGAGTCCCGTGAGCTTGTCCGTGAGGAAGCCCTGCTCGCCGCCGGGACCGGCGACGTACAGCGCGATCACGCCCACGAGCATCACCAGCCCTCCCACGAGCGAGAAGATCAGGAACTTCACCGCTGCATAGCGGCGCTGCAGTCCGCCGAAGTAGCCGATGAGGAAGTAGATCGGGATCAGCATCGCCTCGAACAGCACGTAGAACAGGAAGACGTCTCGTGCCGCGAAGATGCCGATCATGAACGCCTGGCTTGAGAGCAAGAGGGCCAAGTACGTGGCCCGACGCTTCTCGTCCTTATCGTCGCGCCACGCCGAGAGGATGGCGACGGGGACCAGGATCGCGCTGAGCACCACGAGCGACAGGCCGATGCCGTTGACGCCGAGCGCCCAGCTGGTGCCGATCTGGGGGATCCACGAATGCGTCTCGGCGAACTGGATGGTGCCGGCCTGGCTGCGGTCGAAGCGCAGGAACAGGTTGGCGGCGATGATGAGCTCCGCAAGCGCGAAGAACAGCGCGATCTCGCGCGACTTGGCCCGGGCCTGAGGCAGGAACAGCACCCCGGCCCCCACCACGGGGAGCACCACGAGGACGGTGAGGATGGGGAACATCACTTACCCCCAAGCACGGCGAAGAAGGCGATGAGCACCATGCCGGCGGCCATGATCAGCGCGTAGGCGCGCACCTTGCCGCTCTGCAGCTTCGTGAGCGCCTCGCCGGTCTTGGCGGTGCCTGCGCCGGTGCCGTTCACGGCGCCGTCCACTATCGCGGCGTCCGCGTACACGAGCGTGCGCGTGAGGTGGGTGCCGGGGCGCTCGAACACCGCGCGGTTCACGGAATCCTGGAACAGGTCGTTGCGGGCCGCGATCGTGGCAAGCGACGCGGCGGGAGCGGTGAGCGGCACGTCGGCCCTTCCGTACTTGAGCCAGGCATAGCCGGCGCCGAGGAGAACCAGAACGAGCGTCGTGACCGTGATCACCGGCACCGAAAGCACGGGCTCGCCGTGCTCTCCTCCTCCCACAACCGGCTCGAGCCAGTCAACGAAGCGGTCACCGGACGCGAGGATCAGTCCCAGGAACGCGGAGCCGACGGCCAGCACGATCATGGGCGCGGTCATGATGGCCGGGCTCTCGTGCGGGTGCTGCTCGTCCGTCCAGCGGGCCTTGCCGTGGAACGTCATGAAGAACAGGCGCGACATGTAGAAGGCCGTGAGCCCGGCGCCGATCAGCGCGGTGAGGCCGAAGACCCACGGCTGCCAGCCCTCGCCGATGAACGCCGCCTCGATGATCTTGTCCTTCGAGAAGAAGCCGGAGAACGGCGGGACGCCGAGGATCGCGAGCCAGCCGAGGCCGAACGTCACCCACGTCACCACCATGGCGGTGCGCAGGGCGCCGAAGCGGCGCATGTCCACCTGGTCGTGCATGCCGTGCATCACCGAGCCGGCTCCAAGGAACATGCCCGCCTTGAAAAAGCCGTGCGTAACGAGGTGGAAGATCGCGAACGCGTAGCCGACGGGGCCGAGGCCCGCGGCGAGCATCATGTAGCCGATCTGCGACATGGTGGAGGCCGCGAGCGCCTTCTTGATGTCGTCCTTCGCCATACCGACGATGGCCCCGAAGATGAGCGTCACGGCGCCGACGATCGCGACCACGAGCTGAGCGTTGGGCGCGCCCTCGAACACGGGCGCGGAGCGCACGATGAGGTACACGCCCGCCGTGACCATGGTGGCCGCGTGGATGAGCGCGGACACGGGCGTGGGGCCAGCCATCGCGTCGCCGAGCCAGGACTGCAGCGGGAACTGCGCGGACTTTCCGCAGGCCGCGAGCAGCAGCGTCAGGCCGATCGCGGTGAGCTGCGCGGTCGATGCCTGCCCCACACCAGAGAAGACGGTGTGGAAGTCCACCCCGCCAAAGGCCGTGAACATGAGACCCATCGCGATGATGAGGCCGATGTCGCCGATGCGGTTGACCACGAACGCCTTGTTGGCGGCGGTGGCGTAGTCGTTGCGGTAGTTCCAGAAGCCGATGAGCAGGTACGACGCGAGACCCACGCCCTCCCAGCCGACGAACATCAGCAGGTAGGAGTCCGCGAGCACCAGGATCAGCATGGCCGCGATGAAGAGGTTGAGGTACGCGAAGAAGCGGCGACGATCGGGGTCGTGCTCCATGTAGCCCACCGCGTAGATGTGGATGAGCGTGCCGACGAACGTCACGAGCAGCACGAACGTCATCGACAGCGGGTCCACGAGGAGGCCGGCGTCGACGTTGAGCTCGCCGGTGGTGATCCACGAGAACAGGTGCACTTGCGTGGCGCGGTCGGCCGAGTCGAGGCCGAGCATCTGCAGGAACGCGATGAGCGCGATCACGAACGCGCTGCCGGACGCGGCGACGCCGAGCCAGTGCCCCCACGGGTTCGCGCGCTTGCCCGCGAGCAGCAGCACGAGCGCGCTCGCGAGCGGCACGGCGATGAGGAGCCAGGTCAGATCAAGCATGGTCAGCCCTTCAGCTCCGACGGATCATCGAGGGAAATGGACTGGCGGGCGCGGAAGATCGCGACGACGATCGCGAGCCCAACCACCACCTCGGCGGCGGCGACGACCATCACGAAGAATGCCATGACCTGACCGTCAACGGTGCCGTGGATGTTGCTGAAGCCCACGAACGCGAGGTTCGCGGCGTTCAGCATCAGCTCCACGCCCATGAAGGCGATGATGGCGTTGCGGCGCAGCAGCACGGCGGCGGAGCCGATGGAGAACAGCACGGCCGCGAGGTAGACGAAGGCGATGGGGTTCACTTGTCGCCACTCTCCTCGATCGCGATGTCGGGGATGTAGGGGTCAACCTCGTCGATCTGGTGCCGCTCCTGGAGCACGCGGGAGATCGACTCCTCGATGGGCTGGCCGTGCGGGTCGAGCGCCGGGACGTCGAGCGCGTTGTGCCGCGCGTACACGCCGGGCATCGGCTTGTTGACGGGGTTCGCACCAACGCGCACGCGGTCCTCCGCGATCTCCTTCTGCGTGTGCTTGGGAGCCAGCCGCGGCACGTGCGTGAGCACGAGCGCGCCCACTGCGGCGACGATCAGCACGAAGCCGAGGGTCTCCACGATCACCACGAAGCGACCGAAGAGCGCGCCCGCGATCTGCTCGGGGTTGCCCTCGGTTGGGGTCTGCACATTGAGCGTCACGCGCGAGATGACGCCCGTGAGGAACACCCCCGTGCCGATGGCGACGAGCAGGCCGATCCAGCGCTGGCCGATGATCGACTCGCGCAGGCTCTCCTTGCCCTTCACGCCGATCAGCATGAGCACGAAGATGAACAGCATCATGACCGCGCCCGTGTAGACCACGATCTGCACCATGCCAAGGAACGGCGCGGCGAGCATGACGTACGCCACCGCGAGGCCGATCATCACGAGCACGACGGCCATCGCCACGTGCACCGCCTTCTTGGCGAACAGCAGCGCGAGCGACGGCAGCACCGTGATCGCCGCTACCACCCAGAACAGGAACGGGTTGATCACGCGGCACCCCCGGCCTTGGCACTGGCCGACGCTGTGGTTGCGTTCTCCGGCAGCGTCGGGTCCTCGGGGCGGTGCTCGCGCACCCACTCCACCTGTGCGTCGACCGCTCCGGTGACGTCGCCGCGGTAGTAGTCGCCGTCGGTGGTGCCGGGCACCATCGGGTGCGGCGCCGCAAGCATGTTCGCTCCCATCGGGGCCAACAGGTCCTGCTTCTCGAAGATGAGCCCCTCACGAGTGGGACCGGCGAGCTCGTATTCGGTGGTCATCGTGAGCGCGCGAGTGGGGCACGCCTCGATGCACAGCCCGCAGAAGATGCACCGCAGATAGTTGATCTGGTACACGCGGCCGTAGCGCTCACCGGGGCTGAACTGCGCGTCTGGCGTGTTGGAGTCCGCCTCGACGTAGATCGCGTCCGCGGGGCAGGCCCACGCGCACAGCTCGCAGCCGATGCACTTCTCGAGGCCATCCGGGTGGCGGTTGAGCTGATGACGGCCGTGGTACCGCGGCATGGGCGGCGTCTTCTTGTACGGGTACTGCTCGGTCACCACCGGCCGGAAGAAGTTGCGCAGCGTCACGCCGAACCCGGCCACGGGGGCGAGCGCCTCGCCGATCTGCCCCTTCTTGGGGAAGTTGGACTCGAAGGGCGTGGTGGCGCCGTCGCGCTCGCGGTTCACTTGCCAGCGCTCGTCGTGGTCACTCATCGCCGGCCTCCTCGGAGTCTTCAGAACCAGTGGCATCGGCATCATTGGCGTCAACACCAGCGGCGACGCGCGCCTCCACGGTGCGGCCGGATCGCGGCGATGGGGGAAGCACCTGGTGCGGCAGCGGCGGCACCGGGTAGCCGCCAGCGAAGGCGTCGAGCAGCTCAGGCTCGCGGTCCCGCTCCTCTTCCTTGTCCGCCTGCTTCTTGGAGTCGGAGACGAAGCTCCAGAACGCGACGACGAGGAGGATGGCGACGAGCCCCGCCACGGCGTCGAAGAGGTCCATGTTGCGGCCCCACGACTCGAACGCCTGGCGGCTGATCGCGAAGAATCCAAGCCAGCCAAGGCCGACGGGGATCAGCACCTTCCAGCCGAACTTCATGAACTGGTCGTACCGGAAGCGCAGCAAAGAGCCGCGGATCCACACGAAGACGAACATGAGCAGCCAGATCTTGATGATGAGCCAGATGGGCGGAAAGATCCCGGAGTTCAGGAAGTCGGCGCCGGGCCACGTCTCGCCCCATGGAGCCCGCCAGCCACCGAGGAACAGCGTCGCGGC
This sequence comes from Demequina sp., assembly GCA_024707205.1. Taxonomy (NCBI): domain Bacteria; kingdom Bacillati; phylum Actinomycetota; class Actinomycetes; order Micrococcales; family Demequinaceae; genus Demequina; species Demequina sp. The sequence goes on along the minus strand of JANQAD010000001.1, from coordinate 1,375,322 downwards.
AATGGCGGACACGTTGATCATGTTCATGTACTCGGCGAGGAAGAACCACGCGAACTTCGTGGACGAGTACTCGGTCATGAAGCCGGCGACGAGCTCACCCTCGGCCTCGGGGAGGTCGAACGGGAGGCGGTTGGTCTCGCCGACCATCGAGATCACGTACAGGACGAAGGCCGGCAGAAGCGGCCACACCCACCAGCGCTCGGCCTGCGAGTCCACGATGGTGGACGTGCTCATCGATCCCGCCATCATGAACACCGTCACGAGCGACAGCCCCATCGCGAGCTCGTAGGAGATCACCTGGGCGGTGGAGCGCACCGCGCCCATGAGCGGATAGGTGGAGCCGGAGGCCCAGCCGCCGAGCACGATGCCGTACACGCCGATGGACGCGCACGCCAGGATGTACAGCACGGCCACCGGGAAGTCGGTCAGCTGGAGCGGGGTGATCTCCTGCGTGAACGGGATCCTCGTCGCAGGCCCGAACGGGATCACCGCAAAGATCAGCAGCGCGCAGAACACCGAGATGATCGGCGCCGCGATGTATACGAGCTTCTCAGCTGCGCGCACGGTGATGTCCTCCTTGAACACCAGCTTGAGCGCGTCCTGAAGAGGTTGGAACAGGCCGAACGGGCCGTGCACATTGGGGCCGGGCCGCTGCTGCAGCCTGCCGATAACGCGACGCTCGAACCACACCGCGAACAGCACGGACAGCAGCAGGAACACCAGGACGATCACTGCCTTGATGATCACGATCCAGATCGAGTCGCCGCTAAGCGCCGCGTCCGCGACGCACTTGGCCTGCTCGTCCGTCGGCGTCGCCGTCGGGTCCGTCATGCCGCACATCTTCTGCACCGCGTTCAGCGGCTCCACAGCCGTGGCGACCACCGAGGGCGCGGGGGACGGCGTCGCCGCCATCATGAGGGACGTCAGCAGCTTCACGCGGACACCCCCTTCGCGGTGATCTCGGAACCGGCCTCGACCCCAAGATCCCTGGCAACCCACGACGAAGGCGACTTCGCGGGCACCCAGACAACGCCGTCGGGCATTTCGGTGATCACGACCGGGAGGTTGATGCTCGCGCGCGCGGCGCCCTTGAGCGATACCGCGGTCTCGGCGCCAAACTCGGCAGCCGTCGCGGCGGACATCCGCGCCACGGAGGTGCGGCCCGTGCCCGCGAGGAAGGGCTCGCCGTCCTGCAGCGAACCCTCGTCCACCAGCTGGTGCCACGTCGCGAGCACAAGCCCGCCCGACGCTGCTGCCGCCTTCGGTGCCGGGCTCGCCTTGACCTTTGGTGCCGCCACGCGGGCGGAGTCGTCGATCCCGAGCCCGCTGATCTCCGCCGAGATCTCGCTGACGGTGCCGGTGCCCAGGTTGACGCCGAGCTCGCGGGCCAGCACGTCGAGAACGCGGTGGTCGCTGAGCGCATCCGTGGGGATGGCCGTGGCGAAGGAGCGCAAGCGGCCCTCCCAGTTGAGGAAGGTGCCGGGCTTCTCCGAGGGCGGCGCGACCGGCAGCACGACGTCCGCGTACTCAGAGACTTCGCCGCGGCGAACCTCGAGGCTGATTACGAACTCGGTCTTTTCCAGGGCCTTTGTGAGGTCCGAGGTGAGGTCCGAGGGGGTCACGCCGCCGATGACGAGCGCGCCGAGCTGTCCCTTCGCCGCCGCGGCGATGATGTCGGCCGCGCTGCGGCCGGCGTGCGCGGGAAGGTCGTCGACGCCCCATGCCTTCGCCACCGCCGAGCGGGCCGCGGCCTTCGTGACGTCACGCCCGCCGGGAAGGAGCGTGGGCAGCGCGCCGGCCTCGACGGCGCCGCGCTCGCCCGCGCGACGCGGGATCCACGCAAGCTTGGCGCCCGACTTCTTGGCGAGCGCGAGTGCCGCGGTGAGGGCTCCGGGCGCTCCGGCCGCGCGCTCTCCAACAATGATCACGGAGCCGGCCTCGCCAAGCGCGGCCACGGCGTCGGCGGGGAGGTCGCCCAGAGCGGCGCCCTCGTCTCCGGGGCGCGTGGGGATGAGCGTGGCGCCGAGCTTCTCGTTGCCGCGGCTGAGCCACGGCGCGACCGCGAACACCTTGTGGGCGGCCTTCTTGAGGCGCAAGAACACGACGCCGCCCTCGTCCTCGGGCTCGAAGCCGACGAGCAGAACGGCGGGAGCCTTCTCGAGCTCGCCGAACGTGACTCCAAGCCCGCGGCCGGCAACGTGGTGGCCGAGGAACGCGAGCTCCTCGTCGCTCGCGACGCGCGTGCGCGCGTCGACGTCGTTGGTGCCCAGCACGACGCGGGCGAACTTCTGGTACGCGTAGGCGTCCTCGAAGGTGACGCGACCACCGGGCAGGACTGCCGCGCCCTTTGGCTTCTTGCCGCTCTTCCCATCGACAGCAAGCGACGCTCTGATGCCGGCAGCCGCCGCCGCAACAGCGTCGGGCCACGAGGCCTCGACGAGCTCGCCGTCAACCCTCACCAAGGGGCGGGTGATCCGGTCGTCGAGGTTCTGCCACGTGAACGCGAAGCGATCCTTGTCCGTGATCCAGTCCTCGTTGACCACGGGGTCCTCGTGGGCGAGGCGACGCAGGATGTGGCCGCGGCGGTGGTCGGTGCGGATCGCGCTGCCGGAGGAATCGTGCTCGGAGATTCCCGGGCTCGAGATCAGGTCGAAGGGGCGCGAGCGGAAGCGGTACGCCGCGCTCGTGAGGGCGCCGACGGGGCAGATCTGCACCGTGTTGCCCGAGTAGTACGAGGAGAAGGCCTTGCCAGACTCGTCCTCGGCCGCGACGCCGATGGGGCGGTAGCCGTCGAAGTCGAGCACGTCCTCGTCGAAGGTGCCGATCTGCTGCATCGCTCCACGGTTCTGCAGGTCGATGAAGGCGTCTCCGGCGATCTCCTTGGAGAAACGGGTGCAGCGCTGGCACAGGATGCAGCGCTCGCGGTCGAGCAGGATCTCGCTGCTGAGGGCGAGAGGCTTCTCGAAGACGCGCTTGACGTCGACGAAGCGGGACTCCGGGCGGCCGTTGCTCATCGCCTGGTTCTGCAGCGGGCACTCGCCTCCCTTGTCACATACGGGGCAGTCGAGCGGGTGGTTGATGAGCAGCAGCTCCATCACGCCCTTCTGGGCGCGGTCGGCCTCCGCGGAGGTGTGCTGCGTGTTGACCACCATGCCCTCGGTGACCGTCATCGTGCACGACGGCTGGGGCTTGGGGAACGCGCGCAGGCTGCCGTCCGGGCCGGGGCTCGCGACGTCGACGAGGCACTGGCGGCACGCGCCCACCGGCTCGAGCGACGGGTGGTCGCAGAAGCGCGGGATGTCGATGCCCATCTGCTCCGCGGCCCTGATGATCAGGGTGCCCTTGGGGACGGTGACCTCGGTGCCGTCAATCGTCAGGGTGACGGTCTCGACGGCCTGCGAGCTCGCGGCGGCCTTGTCCGCAGTGGTCGTCATGCCGGCACCTCCTCGGCGTCCTTGGCGGGCTCGGTGTACTCGAACAGGGCCGAAGCGGCGTGGTCGAACGGGCAGCCGCCGCCGGTGACGTGAGCCTCGTACTCCTCGCGGAACAGCTTGACGGAACTCGTGATGGAGCTCGTCGCCCCGTCGCCGAGCGCGCAGAACGCGCGGCCGAGGATCGAGTCGCACGTGTCGAGCAGCTGCTGGATGTCCGCCATGGTCCCCTCGCCGCGCTCGATTCGCTTGAGGATGAGCGCAAGCCAGTACGTGCCTTCGCGGCACGGGGTGCACTTGCCGCACGACTCGTGCTTGTAGAACTCCGTCCAGCGCATCACCGCGCGCACGACGCACGTGGTGTCGTCGAACAGCTGGAGGGCGCGGGTCCCTAGCATCGAGCCCGCGGCGCCGACGCTCTCGTAGTCGAGCGGCGTGTCGAGGTGCTCTTGGGTGAAGATCGGCGTGGAGGAGCCACCAGGCGTCCAGAACTTGAGCTCGTGGCCCTCCCGGATGCCTCCCCGCCTGTTCGAGGAGCTCCCGCAGGGTGATGCCGAGCGGCGCCTCGTACTGGCCGGGCTTCTGCACGTGACCCGAGAGCGAGAAGAAGCCCATGCCCTTGGAGCGCTCGGTGCCCATGCCGGTGAACCAGTCGACGCCGTTGTCGATGATGGCCGGCACCGACGCGATGCTCTCGACGTTGTTGACGACGGTGGGGCGCGCGTACAGGCCCGCGACGGCGGGGAACGGGGGCTTGAGCCGCGGCTGGCCGCGGCGGCCCTCGAGCGAGTCGAGCAGCGCGGTCTCTTCGCCGCAGATGTAGGCGCCGGCGCCCGCATGCACCGTCACGTCCAGATCAAATTCTGTGCCGTGGATGTTCTTGCCAAGGTGGCCCGCCTCATACGCCTCGCGCACCGCCTGCAGCAGGCGACGGTAGACGTGCACCACCTCGCCGCGAACGTAGATGAAGGCGTGGTTGCAGCCGATGGCGAAGGACGTGATGATCACGCCCTCCACGAGCGAGTGCGGGTTGGCGAGCATCGTGGGGATGTCCTTGCACGTACCCGGCTCCGACTCGTCGGCGTTGACCACGAGGTAGCGCGGCTTGCCGTCGTCCGGGGGCAGGAAGCCCCACTTCATTCCCGTGGGGAAGCCAGCGCCGCCGCGCCCGCGAAGGCCAGAGTCCTTGATCGCCTGAATGAGGTCGGCAGGGGGCTGCTTGAGTGCCTTCTTGAGCGCCTTGTAGCCGCCGGCCTTCGAGTACGTGTCGATGGACCAGGACTTGTCCTGGTCCCAGATGGCGCTGAGCACCGGGGCGAGGTCGGTCATGCCTTTGCCCCCTTCGGTGCCTTCCACCCGGCCGCCTTCGCGGCCTCAAGCCCGGCCAGCGTCGGGCCGCCGGCGCCCTGGTCCTCGTTGGCGAGGCCATCCTCGAAGCCGGCGAGCACGCGCTCCACCTGCTTGAAGGTCTGCACCTTGTTGGGGCCGCGCGTGGGGGTGACGTCCTTGCCCGCACGCAGGTCGTCGACGACCTGCTTCGCGGACTCGGGGGTCTGGTTGTCGAAGAACTCCCAGTTGACCATCATCACGGGCGCGTAGTCGCAGGCCGCGTTGCACTCGATGCGCTCGAGCGTGATGGAACCGTCGGCGGTGGTCTCGCCGTTGCCGACCCCCGCAGTGACCGCTGAGCTCGTCCCAGATGCGGTCGCCGCCCATGATCGCGCATAGCGTGTTCGTGCAGACTCCCACCTGGTACTCGCCGTTCGGGCGGCGCTTGTACTGCGTGTAGAACGTGGCGACGGCGCTGACCTCGGCCGCGCTCAGGTCGAGCAGCTCCGCGCAGAATGCGATGCCGTCCGGGCTCACGAAGCCGTCCACGGACTGCACCAGGTGCAGCAGCGGCAGCAGCGCGGAGCGCGGCACCGGGTAGCGCGCGATGATCTCCTGCGCGTCCGCCGTGAGCTGTTCGAGCGTCGGCCCGTCGTACGTCATCGGTCCACACCTCCAAGCACCATGTCGATAGTTGCGATGGCAACCACCACGTCCGCGATCTGACCACCCTCTGTGAGGATGCCGAGCGACTGCAGGTTGTTGAAGCCGGGGTCGCGGAAGTGCGCGCGCCACGGCTTGGTGCCGCCATCGGAGACCAGGTGGCACCCGAGCAGGCCCTTGGGGCCCTCGATCGCCGTGTACACCTGGCCCGCGGGAACCTGGAAGCCTTCGGTCACCAGCTTGAAGTGGTGGATCAGCGCCTCCATGGACTCACCCATGATGTGGCGGATGTGCTCGAGCGAGTTGCCCTGACCATCCGGGCCGATGGCGAGCTGAGCGGGCCACGCGATCTTCTTGTCCGCGACCATCACGGGCTGGCCCTCGAGCTGCTCGAGCCGGTCGGCGCACTGCGCCACGATCTTTAGCGACTCGTAGCACTCCTCGAGGCGAAGCACCACGCGGCTGTAGGCGTCGCCATCGGTGCTGGTGGGCACCTGGAAGTCGTAGGTCTCGTAGCCGCAGTACGGGTCGGCCTTGCGCACGTCGTACGGGAGGCCGGCCGAGCGCAGGATGGGCCCGGTCACGCCGAGCGCCATCGCGCCCGCGAGGTTGAGGTTGGCGACGTCCTTGAGGCGCAGTTTGAAGATCGGGTTCTGCAGCTGCAGGTCAACGAGGCTGTCGAGCTGCTTGCGCATCCGCGGGATGAGCTCGCGGATGTACTCCACCGTGCCGACGGGCGAGTCTTGGGCAACGCCCCCTGGTCGGATGTAGCCGTTGTTGGTGCGCAGCCCCGTGACCATCTCGATGATGCGGAAGGTGTCCTCGCGGGCAACGAAGGCCTCGGTCATGACCGTGGTGGCGCCCATCTCGTTGCCGCCCGTGCCAACGGCGACCAGGTGGGAGCCGATGCGGGTGAGCTCCATCATGAGCACGCGCAGCACGTTGGCGCGCTCGGGGACGTCGTCCGTGATGCCAAGCAGCTTCTCGACGCCGAGGCAATACACGACCTCCTGGAACATGGACGCGACGTAGTCCATGCGCGTGCAGAAAGTCACGCCCTGGGTCCAGGTGCGGAACTCCATGTTCTTCTCGATGCCGGTGTGCAGGTAGCCGATGCCGGCGCGAGTCTCGGTGACGGTCTCGCCCTCGATCTCGAGCATGACCCGGAGCACGCCGTGCGTTGAGGGGTGCTGCGGTCCCATGTTGACGACGATGCGCTGCTGCGCGAGGCGAGCGGCCTCGTCGGCGATGTCGCTCCAGTCGGAGCCGTACGCGGAGTACTCGGCGGCCTCGGGGTCGTCGGTGAACGCGCCCATCGCGTGATAGGCCTGCTCCGCATTCTTTGACTGCGCGGTCATCGGTACTGCCTCCGCTCGTCAGGAGAGGGGATGGAGGCGCCCTTGTACTCCACGGGGATGCCGCCAAGCGGGTAGTCCTTGCGCTGCGGGTGGCCGATCCAGTCGTCCGGCATCTCGATGCGCGCGAGCGAAGGGTGGCCGTCGAAGATGATTCCGAAGAAGTCCCACGTCTCGCGCTCGTGCCAGTTGTTCATCGGGTAGATGTCGACGATGGACGGGATGTGCGGGTCCTCGTCCGCCACCGCCACCTCGAGCCGCAGGCGGCGGTTGTGGGTGATCGACTGCATCGGATATACGGCGTGGAGCTCGCGGCCCGTCTCCGCCGGGTAGTGAACGCCGGAGACGCCAAGGCACATCTCGAAGCGGAGGTCCTGGTCGTCGCGCAGGTGGCGCGCCACCTCTGGAAGGTGCTCGCGCGCGATGTAGAGCGTGAGCTCCCCGCGGTCGACGACCACGTACTCGATGGCCTCGCTCGCGCGATCGCCAAGCAGCTCCTCGAGGATGTCGACGACGCCGTCGAACCACTCGCCGTAGGGACGGTCGGTCGCGCCGGGCATCTCGATGCGGCGAACGAGGCCGTCGTATCCGGAGGTGTCGCCGCGAGCGCCGAACATGCCGGTGCGCACATTGATGAGGGTCAGCGGCTCGCGGCCGTCGGCCATACCGTCGGGCGCCTGCTGGTCCGACGCTGGGGTCACCTCGGTCGCGTCACTCACCTGAGCAGCCCCATCATGTCGGAGGTGGGCGTCGCCTTGAGCGCGGCGGCCTCGGCGGCGGCAGCGATCTCGCGGCGGTTGGCGCCCAGGGGAGTGTTCTGGATCTGCGTGTGCAGCTCGAGCAGCGCGTTGAGCAGCATCTCGGGGCGCGGCGGGCAGCCGGGAAGGTAGATGTCGACCGGCACAATGTGGTCAACACCAGGCACGATGGCGTAGTTGTTGAACATTCCGCCGGACGAGGCGCACACGCCCATGGCGAGCACCCACTTGGGCTCCGGCATCTGGTCGTAGACCTGGCGCACGATGGGCGCCATCTTGTTGGAGACGCGGCCGGCGACGATCATCAGGTCCGCCTGGCGCGGGGAGCCGCGGAAGACCTCCATGCCGATGCGCGCGATGTCGAAGCGCGGTGTGCCGGTGCTCATCATCTCGATCGCGCAGCACGCGAGGCCGAAGGTCGCGGGCCACAGCGAGCCTGAGCGCGCCCAGCCGAGCAGCCCCTCGACCGTGCCGAGCATGAACGGCGGTGCGGATTCCTCAATGCCCATGGTTCACTCCCACTCAAATCCGCCGCGGCGCCACTCGTACACGAAGGGGATCGTGATGAGCACCACGAATGTCATGATCGCGAAGAGGCCGAACCAGCCAAGTGCCGCGTGCGAGACGGCCCACGGATACAGGAACACCACCTCGACGTCGAACACGATGAACGTCATCGCGACGAGGTAGTACTTGATCGGCATGCGGCCGCCCCCGGTGGCGCCAGGAGTCGGCTGCAGTCCTGACTCGTAGCGGTCGAGCTTCGCGGCGTTGTCGCGGTGCGGGCCGAGGAACCGGGATGCCGCGAGCGCGCCTACGGCAAGGAGTCCGGCGACCACCATCATCACGATGATCGGCACGTAGGGATTCATGCCAGGCCTTCCTTCTTCACAAGTGGCGCGCCTTTAAGCCGCCGGGGCGATCTTCGTCATCAGGGCCAGCATCCGGTCTGACCATGACCCACCGCGGGGCTCATAAACGTCTGCCAGCAGTCTAGAGACAAAATCCATGATGAGCGGACGCGGAAGCCCGTACCGGGTGCATGCCTCCATGACGCTCGGGTGTTCAACGAGAGAGGCGAACACGCGGCCAAGCGAGTAGTAGCCGCCGAGGTCGTCCTTCATCATTCGGGCGTAGCCCTGAAGTGCCGCCTCGCGGCCCGACGCTGTGGTCGCCTCGCGCGCTCCGACCGCCGCCTCCGTGGCCCGGCGGGCGGCCTGCATCGCGTACGCGATTCCCTCGCCGTTGAACGGGTTGACCATGCCGCCGGAGTCGCCGATGAGCATCATGCCTGGCATGTAGTGGGGCTGGCGGTTGAAGGCCATGGGGATCGCGGCGCCCTTGACCTCGCCCACCTGCTCGCCGAACTCCCAGTCCTCTGCGGACGTGGCAAGCCACTCCCTGAGCATCGCCCTGTGGTCCAGCTTCGAGGGCGTGCCTTTGGCGCTGAGTGTGCCCAAGCCCACATTCGCGGTGCCGTCGCCAAGGGGGAAAATCCACCCATATCCGGGCAGCAGCTTGTCCTTGCCCTGGGAACGGTCGCGGATGGTGAGGTGCCCCTCCATCCACTCCTCGTCGTGACGAGCGGTCTGAAAGTAGGTCCGCACGGCGACGCCCATGGGGCGATTCTTCTTGCGCTCGATCCCCAAGCCGAGCGCCATCCGCGCGCTGACCCCGTCGGCCGCGATCACCAGGGGGCGCGAAACTCAACGGACTCGCCCGACTTGCGCCCGGCGTCGTCCACCTCGCGAGCGGTGACCCCCACCACCCTGCCGACCTCGCGCAGGGGTGCGTCGACGTGCCAGGCCTCCCGAACGTCGGCCCCTGCGGCGCGGGCGTGCTCGGCGAGGCGGTGATCGAAGGCCGCTCGCGGGAGGCTCAGGCCGTAGTCCGGGAAGGACTCGAGCTCGTGCCATGGGAACTCGAGGCGGTGGCCGCCGCCGATCATGCGCAGGCCGCGGTTGGGGATCCAGCCCTCCTCGCGCGGGGTCGGCAGGCCGATCAGCTGGAGCTCGCGCACCGCGCGGGGGTGAGGCCGTCGCCGCAGACCTTCTCGCGGGGGAAGCGGGACTTCTCGAGGGCGATGACGTCGAAGCCCTCGGTCGCGAGGTAGCGCGCGGCGGAGGCGCCTCCTGGACCCGCGCCGACGACGATGACATCGGCCTCGGTCTTCACGCCATCCAGGGTAATCGCGCTCGACCGGGACCTTGTACGCGGGGCGCGCGCCTAGGTTCGCCCCGGAGGAGGGATCTCCCCGCTCAGTGCACCGCCGCGGCTATGCGGGCGGCCGCGGCGGCGAGCCGATCGGCCACGGCCTCCTTGTCGATCGGTCTTCTGAGGTAGACGACCGCGACCGCTGCCGGGCGCCCGCCGGGCAACCGCAGGGGCACGGCGACCGACGACAGCCCGGCGAACACCTCGTCGTGGCTGTGCTCGAAGCGGGCGGGCGGAAACTGCGCGGGGTCCAGCTGCGAGCGGATGACCCGGCCCGGTGCACCGGCGTCGATGCTGTGGCGGCTGCCAGGGCGCTGCGCCACGGTCGAATCCGCACGGCGCGGCTCGGCGCTCGTCAGCGTGACCGCGGCCTCTCCGTCGAAGGTGACGAGGAACGCGGTCATGTCCAGGTCGTCGGCGACGGCGCCGAGTTCCGGCGAGGCTGCCGACTGCAGGTCGCGAGAGGCGCCGCGCGCCACCGCGACGAGTCGTGCCCCGATGGTCAGGTCTCCGGACGCGAGACGCTCCACGAAGCCGTGGGACTCGAGCGTCTTGACGAGGCGGTACGCCATGGACCGGTGCACGCCGAGGCGCTCGGCGAGTTCTCCCACCGTCAGGGGACGCTCGGACTCGCCGATCATGGCGAGCGCGCTCAGGCCGCGCGCCAGGGTCTGGGAGCCGGTTTCCACGCGTTCGGTCGCCATCGAGGTCTCCTTGCGGTAGTTGGTGCTTTCGCCTATTCTTGTTCGATAGTTGCACTTTTGTCTCAACTATAGAGACAATACTACCTCGGCATCGGCGCCGAGCGGGGAGATTCAACGATGCAGATTCACTTCCGCGGCTACGAGTCAGGTGACCCTCGGATCCGGCCCGCCAAGGGGTACGGCATTGACCGTCCGCGAGAGCTGCCCGACGAGATGGACGTGCTCATCGTGGGCACGGGGCGGCCGCGACCGTGGTGACCGCCCAACTCTCGCGCTTCCCGTCTATCAACGCTCGGGCGATCGAGCGACGCGCGGGCAGGCTCGAGGTGGGCCAGGCCGACGGCATTCAGGCGCGCTCGGTCGAGACCTTTCAGGCGTTCGGCTTCGCGAACGAGGTGATCGAAGAGGCGTACCGCAACGTCGAGATGTGCTGGTGGAAGCCCTCACCGGAGGACCCTTCGAAGATCGTCAGGGTGTCCCGCGCGCCGGACGACGCCACGGGCCTGAGCGAGTTTCCCCACATCTACGTCAATCAGTCGCGGATCCTCGACTACTTCCTGAGGGATGCCGAGCGAGCGCCCGGGCGAATCGTGCCGGACTACGGCATCGAGTTCGTCGATTGCACCATCGACCCTGACGCCGAGTTCGCGGTCACCGCGCGAGTCCGGTACACCGCGGGCCCCCGCGAAGGCGAGGAGCGCACGGTTCGCGCCAAGTACCTCGTTGGCGGAGATGGCGCCCGCAGCGCCGTGCGCACCGCGCTCGGTCACAGCCTGCACGGAGAGGCCTCCCTGCACGCGTGGGGCGTCATGGACGTCATGGCGAACACGGACTTCCCCGACTTCCAGGTCAAGTGCTCCATCCAGTCCCGCGACGCGGGCAACATCCTGCTGATCCCGCGCGAGGGCGGCAATCTGTCTCGCATGTACGTGGACCTGGGCGAGGTGGACGAGCAGGACGGCGGGGCCGTGCGGGCGACTCCCATCGAGGCGATGATCGACCGGGCCAATCGCATCCTCTCGCCCTACACGCTCGATGTGCGGGCGGTCACCTGGTGGTCGGTCTACGAGGTTGCACACCGGATCGCCGACGGCTTCGACGACGTTCCCCCGGAACTCGCGGGCGTGCGCGCGCCTCACGCCTTCATCATGGGCGACGCATGCCATACGCACTCCGCGAAGGCCGGCCAGGGAATGAACGTGTCAATTCAGGACGGGTTCAACCTCGGTTGGAAGCTCGCTGCGGTCCTCGAGAGGCGAGCCCCGGAATCGCTCCTCGCGACCTATGCGGCCGAGCGCAAGGTGATCGCCCAGAACCTCATCGACTTCGACAAGGAGTGGGCGGAGATGCTCGCCCGCCCGGTTGACTCCTGGGAGGACCCGGGGGAGCTCGAGCGCTACTACGTGGCCACGATGGAGTTCCCCGCGGGCTTCATGACGCAATACTCGACCTCGCAGATCACCCTCGGCGCCGAGCACCAGGACCTCGCGACCGACTACCCCGTTGGCAAGCGGTTCAAGTCGGCCGAGGTCATCCAGCGAGCGGACAACCGCTGGCAGCACCTCGGTCACTTTCACGAGGCCGACGGCCGCTGGCGCGTCTACGTGTCCGCCGACTCCTCGGCGCCTGCGGTGTCCGGGACGCCCGTCGCGGACTTCGCCGAGTGGTGGGCCAACGATCCCGCCTCGCCGCGCGTCCGCTTCACCCCTGGCGATGGCGACGATGATGCCGTGTTCGACACCAAGGTCATCTACCAGCAGGAATACACCGATTTGGACCCCTCCGACGTCCCTGCGGCCTTCAGGCCGGTCAAGGTGCCGTTCGGTCTCAGGGACAACAACCAGATCTTCGCGAGCGGCCATGGGCGCGACATCCACCGGGATCGGAGCATCAGCCGAGAGGGCGCGATCGTCGTGGTGCGCCCCGACATGTACGTGGCCGGGGTGCTTCCTCTCAATGCGCGTTCGGAGCTCACCGAGTTCTTCGCGGCGCACATGCTCGAGCCCGAGCACCGCACGGCGCGCGCGCCGATCATCGCACCCTTCACCCACGCTCCCGCCTAGGCTCGTGCCATGCCCGACGCTGGCGCCACCTGGGCGGGAACCCACACCTTCGGCGCGGCGCGCCTCGTGGTCGCTCGCTCGCTCGATGAGGTGGCCGACGTGGTCGCGGGCACCACAGGCCCCATCCGCGCTCTCGGGACCAGGCACTCCTTCCACGACCTAGCGGACACGGCCGGGACGCTCGTGACGCTCGTCGAGGTGCCGCCGGACCCCGAGCTCGACGAGGCCGCGCACACCGTCACCGTGAGCGCCGGCACGCGCTACGGGGTGCTCGCGGAGTGGCTTGAGGAGCGCGGCTGGGCCCTGCACAACTTGGGTTCGCTCCCCCACATCTCCGTTGCGGGTGCAACTCAGACGGGAACGCACGGGTCGGGGGTGGGCAACGGCAACCTGTCCACGGCTGTGGTGGGGCTCGAGTACCTCGACGCGAGCGGATCCATCGTGTCCGTTCACCGCGGCGAACTCGACCTCCACGCCCTCGCCGTGGGGCTCGGCGCGTTCGGGATCATCACGCGGATCACCCTCGCCATCCAGCCCACCTACGAGGTGCAACAGGACGTTCACACCGGCATTTCGTGGTCCGCGCTGCTCGACGAGCCGGACACCATCCTCGCCGCCGCGTACTCAGTCTCCGTCTTCACCCGGTGGGGAGAGCCGACGCTCGAGCAGGTATGGGTGAAGCGGCGGGTCGAGCGGGACCCGGCCCCGGCGTCGGGCTGGATGGGCGGCGCACGACTGGACGTGCCAACCCAGCTCGTGGGTGGCGACCCCAACGATCTCACCGAGCAGGGGACGCCGGGCCCGTGGCTGCACCGCCTGCCCCACTTCCGCCTCGACGGGACGCCAAGCAACGGCGACGAGATCCAGACCGAGTACTTCGTGGCGCGCGAGGACGCGGCCGAGGCCCTGACGGCGGTGCGCGCCCTCGCCTCGCGCATTGACCCGCTGCTCATGATCACCGAGCTGCGCACCGTCGCGGCCGACGGGCTGTGGCTCAGCGGCGCCTACGGACGGGACACGCTCGCGATCCACTTCACGTGGCGCAATCTGCCGGGCCCGGTGGCGGAGGTGCTGCCTGACATCGAGCGCGCGCTCGAGCCGTTCGCGCCGCGGCCGCACTGGGGCAAGTGGCACGCCTTCGATGCCGGGCGCATCGCGGCGGCATACCCGCGGCTCGCGGACGCGCGCGCAGTCTTCGCCGAGCGCGACCCCAAGGGAAGGTTCGCGAACGATCACCTGCACCGGCTCGCCGTACGCTAGCCCGGTGACCGTCCACGCGCCCACCCCCGGCCCACTCACGGTGCGCACCATCGCGATCGATGACCCCGGGCCGCTGCTCGAGGTGCTTCCCGAGGCCGGAATCTCCTGGGTGCGCCGCGACGAGGGGATGGTCGCGTGGGGGGAGATCGCGCGCATCGACGTTTCCGGGCCCGCGCGCCTAGATGACGCGGCCGCATGGTGGCGTCGCCTCGTGCGGCACGCCGCGATCCGCGACGAGGTGCGCGCCCGCGGCACTGGGCTGCTCGCGTTCGGCTCGTTCTCGTTCGCAGACGACTCGCCGGCCGGCGGGGCGCTCGTGGTGCCACGGTTCGTCGTCGGCACCCACGAGGGGGCGCATTGGTTCACGGTCATCAGCGAGGATTCGGCGGAGGAACTCCCAAGCCTGGCCGACGCTCGGGTCATGTATGCGCAGCCCGCGCCCCTTGGCGAGGTAACGGTTGACGCCGGGGACGAGGGGGCCTGGCGCGCTTCGGTGAGCGCGGCCGTGGCACGGATTCAGCAGGGGGAGCTCGAGAAGGTGGTGCTCGCGCGGGCGGTGGGGGCGCGATCGTCTCGCCCCGTTGACGTGCGCACGCTGCTCGCTCCCCTGGCCGCCGAGTACCCGACGTGCTGGGCGTTCCACGTGGACGGCCTCGTTGGCGCCACTCCCGAACTGCTGGTCCGCGTGGACCACGGGCTGGTCGCCTCACGCGTGCTCGCCGGGACCATTCGCATGACCGGCGACGACATGGGCGATCTTGCACGCGCGGGAGCGCTTGCCCGGTCGTCGAAGGATCGCGAGGAGCACGAGTACGCGGTGCGCTCCGTGACCCAGGTGCTGGCAGAGCACTGCGGGTCCGTCAACGTTCCGGACGAGCCGTCCGTGCTGCACCTCCCCAACGTCATGCACCTCGCTACGGACGTGACGGGCGTGCTCTCGCACAACGTGTCCGCGCTGGAACTGGTGCGCGAGCTGCACCCGTCCGCCGCGGTGTGCGGCACGCCCACGCTGGCAGCCGCCCGGGTGATCGACGAGCTCGAGGGACTTGATCGCGGCCGCTACGCGGGCCCGGTCGGTTGGATCGACGCGGCCGGGGACGGCGAGTGGTGCATCGGGCTCAGGTCGGCGGAGATCTCGCCTTCCGACCCCCGCTCGCTTCGCCTGTTTGCCGGGTGCGGCATCGTGGCGGCCTCCGACCCCGCAGACGAGTGGGCCGAGTCCGAGGCCAAGCTCGAACCCATGCGCCGGGCGCTCGGCCTCAGCTAACCTCGCTACACGCTACGGAGAGTCCTGGCCAAGGATCGTGACCGCGGAGACAGTCGTCCCGGCGCCGAGCTGGACGCCCTTGATGGCCGTGAACTCGCCCGTCGCCGGCGACCAGAGCCCCAGCGCGTGCCCATAGGACGAGGCGGCGCCCCACGGATCGGAGCCCGTGTACACCAACAGTTGGTCGCCAACCTGCGCAACACCACCGGCCGGGCCGCCGCCTATCTCGACCGTGGCCCCGCCTGCATCGACAAGGATCTGACCGCCCTCCGTGGTGGACGAGTTCAGGTACAGCTTGCCGTCCACGATCCACGGGGCGACAAGCTGACCCAGTCCCAAGGCTTGCGCAGCCCTGGCGCCCGTTGCCGGGTTCCACGTGACGAGGTAGCGGTCAGCGACGTTCGCACTGCACACCGCCACCACGGCGGCGCCAAATCGCTCACCCGCCGCCACGCACTCCGTGTATTTGTCGAGCGTGACCGTTTCCCCGGTGACCGGATCAACGAGCAGTGCGGGCCCGGTGGCCGGCTCGAGGCACCACGGCGTTACATTGAGTCGCTCAACGGTGGATTCGCACGGGTCCAGCTCCACCGTCGCCCCGGTCCTTAAGTCCACAACGGCGACGTGCGGGACCACGTACGCAGTTGGGTGCGAGAGGCGGAACACCGCGAGATCCTGCTCTGTGTCGACGGCCAGGAGCTCCACATCGGGCCAAGCCTCGACCGTGGCGCCGAGCGCCGACCGCACCAGGGCCTCGGAGAGCTTCACCACCACGTCCCCTTGCGCACTCACGACGTACACGCCCCGTGGCCCCAGGCCGGCGATGTTGGCCGGCTCCTGATCCTGGACCGTGAGCACCACATCGTCTGGGCCGAGGTTCGCCAGCGGTGCCAAGAGCGCGGGGCCGCTCGTGCTCGTAGCGGGCTCTGCCTCGCGCCCGATCGCCGCGTACACCACAGCGAGGACAATCGCCACGCACGCAATAGCGCCGACGGCCCCCACGGCTGAGCGCACACGTCGCCTCCGCGTGACCTGGCTCTGCAACTCGCGCACCCCATCCGACGGAGGGCGCGCCCCCTCCCACTCGGCCGCGTAGCCCATTGCCCGCCCGCGCAGTTCAGTCTGAAGGCTCACCGCGCCCTCCTTCCCGTCGGCGTCACCACGGAGACCTCGTCCGCCACTCCCTCGAAGTCCTCGCCGTATGACGTCGCGAGGATCGCCTGCGCATCGTGCAGATACCTCTTGACTGTCCCCTCCGCCACGCCCATTGCCGAGGAGATCTGCGGCACGGTGAGGTCGTCATAGAAGCGCAGCACAATGACCACCCTCAGCTGCGGGCTCAAGGAAGCGAGCGCGCGATCCAAGTCGACGTTCCCCTCGGACGTAACCACAGCGTCGGGCCTGCCAACGAGAGCCGGCGCCGCGTCGCGAAACCGCTGTTCGCGTCGCGTCCGGTCAATGAAGACGGAGACTATTGCGCGGCGCACATAGGCGTCCGCCTGGTTGACGTGCGCGAAGCCGCGGCCGCGCGAGAACGACTTGACGATCGCGTCGTGCACCACGTCTTCGGCGCTAGTGAGGTCGCCGGTGAGCAGCGCCGCGAAACCCACGAGCGCGCCGCGGCGCGTCCGGATCAGCTCGTCGAGCACCGCTGGCCACGTCGCCACACCCACTCCCCTCACCTTTGACGACCAACGACCGCGACACGCGAAAACGTTGTGCCAGCGCTAGGCCAGCACCGCCTCCACCACCTCGACCCCGCGCGGCGCCCGTCTCAAGGCAAGCCCCAACTCGGCAACGGACGTCACGAGCGAGTACCCCGCGCCATACGCCGCGCACAGCGGGCCCAGGGCCACGCCGTGCGGCGTGAGAAACACCCGCTCCATGTGCTCGGCCGGCGCCGCGGAGTGCTCGAGGCCCCCGAAGATGGTCCCTCCGCCGTCATTGACGACCACGATGCGCACGTCTGGCCGCGCCTCGAGCGGGCCAACGAGCAGCCCACCAACGTCGTGCAGGAACGTCACATCCCCCATGAGGGCCTCCACGGGCCGTCGCGAGCCCAGTGCCACGCCCACCGCGGTCGAGACCGTGCCGTCGATCCCCGACAGCCCCCTGTTTGCGAGCAGCTGCGGCGCGCGGCCAACCGGCCACGCGGGAGCGACGCGGTCGATCGCGCGAATGGGCCCCGACGAGCCCACCACGGCGAGGCTCTCCGCGTCGAGCGCCGCGAGCCACGTCTCCGCGACCGCCTTCGCGTTCCAGCCTTCGGTCACCGGTATGTCCGACGCCACCTCCAGCCACGCGTCGAGCCACGCCGAGTCTGGGGTTGCGTCCGGGCGGTCGAGCCAGGCGCGCGGCACGCGCGGCAGCACCTGAGTCGCGTGGAGCGGCGCCTCGCGCCAGCGCGCGCCGTGCGCGGCCACGTAGAGCTTGGGCGCTTCCGCGATCAGCGCCTGCACCCCACGCGTCAGGGTGGGGCGACCGATCACCACCACGAGTTCCGTCTCGGCGGCGAGTTCGCGCCCCTCCGGCGTGCCCAATGCGTGCACGTAGCCCGCAACGCACGACGCGCCCGCGCGCGCTCCCGAGGTTGGCTCCGCGAGCAGCGGCCAGCCGTGCGCCTCGGCCACGATCCGCGCGGCGTCACCAGCCCCGTCGCCCGCGACCACCACTCCGCGCGCCACTGCGGGCAGCGGCTCGCCGAGCACGTCCGCCGGGTGGCCAACGTAGATGGGCCCGGAGAACACGGGCTCCACGCGCGCGGTCTCGGGCCAGGCTCCGCCGTCGGGTCCCAGGGGCTCGCGGAACTCGACGTTGAGATGCACCGGCCCTGGGGCGGCGCGCGCCTCGTCGCTCGACGCGTCGCCGGTCGCGGTTGCCGCGGCCCGCGCGGCGAGGCGGGTGGCCCGCCCCTCGGGCTCGGAGTCGGCGGGGGCGGCGATGTCCGCGGACCAGCGCACGAACGTGCCGAAGATCCCCACCTGGTCCGTGGTCTGATTCGCGCCGACGCCGCGCAGCTCGCGCGGCCGGTCCGCCGTGATGAGGATGAGCGGCACGCCGCCGTGATGCGCCTCCATCACCGCGGGCATGAGGTTGCCCACGGCCGTGCCGGACGTGGTCACCACGGCCACCGGCCGCGGGGTTCCTACGGCCGCGAGACCCCTCGCGATGCCAAGTGCCAGGAACGATGCCGATCGCTCGTCGATCCGCACGTGCAGACTCACCTTGGGTGCGCCCTCGCTGCCCGACGCCGCCTGGACGAGCGCGTGCGCCACCGGTCCACTCCGGGAGCCTGGGCACAAGACGAAGTCCTCGACGCCGTGGACCGCGAGCGCGGCGATCAACTCGCGCGCGAAGGACGCGGCGGGAGTGGTCACACGATCACCTCGAGTTCCCTGGCGCGGAGCACGCCATCTCTAGGAACCAACGTCTTGGTGACCGTGTCCGTCGCAAGCAGAAGCCCGGTTCCGAGCCCGCACGCGTAGGGAAGCTCCGGGAGCGCTCGCGCAAGGGCTATTCCTGCGGCCAATCCCACGGAGGACTCGAGCGCACTCGAGACGACAACCGGCAGCCCGGCCCTCTCCGCGATCTCGAGGCACGCGCGCACCCCGCCGAGCGGCGCGACCTTGAGCACGATGATGTCCGCCGCATCGGCGGCCACGACCGCGTCGGCGTCGCCGGGAAGCCGCACGGACTCGTCGGCGGCGATGGGCGTGTCCACGCGGCGCCTCAGCGCCGCAAGATCGGCCACCGTGGCGCAGGGCTGCTCCGCGTATTCGAGGCCCTCGATTCCGCCCCGGCGCACGGCGAGCTCAAGCTCGGTGAGGGCGCGCACGGCGTCGTCGACGTCCCACGCGCCGTTGGCGTCGACCCGCACCTTCCCGCCGGGACCGAGCGCCCCCGCGACGGCCTCCACCCGCGCGGCGTCCTGGAGCGTCGACCCGTAGCCGCCCACCTTGACCTTCGCGGTGCGGCACCCGGAGGCGATCGTCATCTCCGCGGCCTGGGCCGCCGGCACCTCGGGAATGATCACGTTGACCGGAACCTCGTCACGGACGGGATCGGGCCACTCGCCCCGTGCCGCCTCCATAGCGGCCGCCCACCAGCGGGAGGCCCTTCGCGGGGTGTAGTCCGCGAAAGGCGAGTATTCCCCCCAGTGGTCAACGCCGTCGGGCCCCTTGGTGTGGAGGAGCACGCCGGAGCGTTCGGTGACCCCCGGAACCGCGTGGTGAGGTCGACGCGGAAGGGGCGGAAGTCCATGCCCCTAAACTACGCGGCGCGCGAGGCTCAGCCCAACGAGTTCGGGGAGGGAGCAGGGGCGACGTCGACGACGCCGGCGCCTTCAGGGACGTCCTCTGGAATGGAGTTGATGGCGATAACCCGGGTCGCCTGATCCATATTGACGGAGAAGTACAGGTTGCCGCCCGCGAGATACCAGGTATAGAGCCTGTCGCGGCAGGCCGTGGCCGGCGCCCCGTTGAGCACCAGCGGCAACACGTAGGGGTCCTGGACCACGCCAACGCCAACCGAGCCGTCGGATAGCGTGCCAAATGCCGTTCCCGCTCCGCAGAGCTTGGTGATGCTCGGCTGGCCCGCAACGCCGGGCAAAGAAGTGAGCCACACCGGGTTGGTTCCATCGTCGAGGTTGAAGCCGTCGCCCACGTTGCAACCGGAACCGACCTGGTGCTGGCGGGGACGCACCAAGATGACGCAGCTGGACGGGTCAATCCCAAGGGCGGTGTTTCCAACCTGGGCGTCGTGGTCACTCCACTGCACCTCGGCGATGCCGGAGAACGGATACTTCGCATCCCACAGAGCAACCTGTTCAGCTTCGGTGAGGTTCCGTCGGACGCTGCCGTCCTCCGTGAAGAACTCCTCGCCGCACCCGTTGTGCACCGCGAACCCGCGATCTACAGGTGTCGCCCAGCGCTCCGCGTTTGGAGGCGGCGCGCCGTCGAGACACTCGGACGTGAAGACGTCCTGACCATCGTCGAGCGACACCGCCCCGAGGTTCGCATCTGTTGGAGTGGATGTCGCTCCCGAGATGACCAGCGCCTTCCGGGTGACTGGGTCCCACGCCAAGATCTGCGGCGCGACGGTGCCCTTGACGGTCGCCGCGGTCCACGAGCGGCCGTCTGGCGCGGTCAGCAGCAGCGGGTAGTCGAGCGCGAAGGAGTTCTTCCACGCCGCGTTGACCGGCGCCCACACGGCCATCGCCCATCGGTTGTCGACCTCGTCCCACGCGCGCCTCGGCACTGGAGCAGCGGGCATCTCACCCACGTCGTACGTGGACATGTCCGACGCATCGACCACGGTCGCTTGCACCGTCGGGTGCTCCGCGGGCGGGGTGGGACGAACCGTGTCGAGGAACGACGCTGCGACCACCGCCGCGCCACCTACGACCACCAGGGCCGCCACGGTCACGCCTGCGGACCGCGTGGCCCGGCGCCTGCGCACCGCCCGGAACACCCGTTCCTTCGCGCCCGCCAGGTCCTGCGCCGCTGTTACCGATCGCTCGGCGCTCAGCATCCGTTCGCGAAGCTCGGTCATGGCGCTACCTCCTTCACCACTACATCCGCGAAGTCGTCAGCGGAATCCTCCGTGCCCAGTGCGGCCGCGAGCGCTCGAACGCCGTCGTACACGTTCCGCTTCACGGTGCCCTCCGCTATCCCGAGCGCCGTCGCGATCTCGACAACCGACTGGTCCGCGAGGTACCGCAACACCACGCACGCCCTCACCCGGGGCGCCAACTGAGCCAGCGCGGCGGCGAGGGCGGGATCCGGCTGAACCGTGGCGTCAGGCCCAAGCACGGCCTCAAGGGGAGCGGCGGCGCGTTCCCTGCGCAAGCGTCGGGCCCGGGAACGCGAGGCGTCAACGAAGCGAGACGCGATCGCCCGCCGCACATAGCTTTCGGCGGCGGTCACGCTCTCGAAGCGGGCGCGCCGGGTGAACGTCGCAATGAGCGCGTCCTGCACCAGCTCCTCGGCGTCGTGCCGGTTGCGCGTGAGCAGCGAAGCGTAGCCGACGAGCGCGCCGTAGCGCCGCTCCATCAGCTCGTCCGCAATCGCCTGCCAGGCAGCCATCGCCCCTCCTTCGCCTATTGAACGGCACTGGCCGGGTTTGGGGTTGGTACGCGCACTAGGCTCGCCACATGAGTTCCGTTCCGGCCCAAGTCAGCGACCTCATGGACGCCTCGCAGTGGCGCTCGATCGAGGGATTTCCCGACGGCGACATCACATATCACCGCTGGGTCGCCCGATCCGGGGATGGCGAGAGCGACCTGCCCGCCGTGCGCATCGCGTTCAACCGGCCCGAGGTGCGCAACGCCTTCCGGCCGCAGACCGTGGACGAGCTGTACCGCGCGCTCGACCACGCGCGCCAGACGGTTGATGTTGCCGCGGTCATCATCACCGGCAACGGCCCGGCGGCCGACGGCGTCCACGCCTTCTGCTCTGGAGGCGACCAGCGGATACGGGGCCGGGACGGGTATCTGTATGACGGGACCGCAGCCGACGCCCCCGCGCACGGCGGGCGCCTCCACATCCTCGAGGTGCAGCGCCTGATGCGCACCTCGCCCAAGGTGACCATCGCGGCGGTCAACGGCTGGGCCGCCGGCGGCGGGCACTCGCTGCACGTGGTCGCGGACCTTTCCCTGGCGAGCCGGGAGCACGCGCGGTTCAAGCAGACCGACGCCAACGTCGGGTCCTTCGATGCGGGCTATGGGTCCGCGCTGCTGGCGCGCCAGGTGGGCGACAAGCGCGCCCGCGAGATCTTCTTCCTGGCGCGCGAGTACTCCGCCGAGGACGCCGAGCGCTGGGGCGCCGTCAACGAGGCCGTTCCCCACGCGGAACTGGAGGCGCGGGCGCTCGAGTACGCGAGGCTCATCGCCACCAAGTCGCCGCAGGCGATCCGCATGCTGAAGTTCGCGTTCAACCTGGCAGACGACGGGTTGGCCGGCCAGCAGGTGTTCGCGGGCGAGGCGACGCGGCTCGCCTACATGACCGAAGAGGCGCAAGAGGGACGCGACGCGTTCCTCGAGCGCAGGGACCCGGACTGGACCAAGTTCCCCTACGCGTTCTGAACCGTTGCGCGTGACGGGGCCATGGCGTCGGGCCGGTGGGTGCCGCCTGGTGCTTGGCGGGCCCTAGCGCGTCCCCATCCCGCCCCAAATGGGCTCCTAGGGTCACGAAATCGCGATTTCGCGACCTTCAGGACCCATTCCAGGTGCGGTAGGTGCGGTCGGGACCCGACCCCGCGACCAGACCTAGCTGATCGTCACCTTGGTGGTGAACTCGCCGTTGGTCGGCACCAGCTCCCACCACGACTGCCCTGGAGCGAGCGCCACGGCATCACCACTGCCATCCAGCACCACGAACGGCTTGAACTGGCTCGCTTTTGACCACGTGATGGGGATGTACTTGCCTCCGGTGAAGACGAAGCCCTTGCCCTTCTTGCCGTTGACGAGCGTCTCCGGCACGGACTTGCCGTTCGGGACGTGACCGGTCATGCGGGTGGTGACGTAGAGCAGCACGATGTTCGTCGCCGTGAGCTGCTTGCCCGCCGCCGTCTTGTGCGCCACGCTGCCTTCGTAGCGCTTGTACAGCGAGGTCTTCGCGTCCCAGTCCCAGTGCGGGTGCGAGAACGGCGAGAAGAGGATGTCGACCTTCGACATCTCCTTGCCGTTGAGAGAGGCCGACGCTCCCGTCTCCGGGTACGCGAACGCCCACTGGGTCGCGGGGGCCACGGCGCCCTTCGACTGCTTCTTGAAGTCCGCGAGGTACCCGTGCAGATTGTGCGGCGGCGCCTTGTCGGTGGTGCGGAAGAACCCGTAGGAGCCAACGTCTTGCGCGATCAGGGTGGTCCCAGAGTTGCGCGCTTGCGTGATGAAGCGCATCTGGGCGCCGGAGAACACGAGCGGCCCGCCGAACTGCCCCATGATGTTCTTGTCCATGGGCCGCATGGAACGGATGGGGCCCACCTCCTTGGGGTAATCGCTCTGGTAGACGGCGATCAGGCGGCTGATTCCGTACTCGACGTTCTCCTCGAACACGACGTCCGCGAACTCGAGGTTGGTCTGCGGCCGGGCCTGCTCCGTGTTCTCGATCTTCACGGAGATCGCCGGCTGCTTGAGCACGGTCTCCGACGCCTGAGTCGCGTCGAGCCCCGTAAGCGGGAAGGTCACGGCCGGCCTCGGGTCCGGCGGCGGCGTGGGCGCGGCCTGGCGCTCCACCGGCGGCGCGGACGCCTGGACGGTCGTGTTCGGCTGCACGATGTCGGCCGGCGCGCACGCCGCGAGAGCAAGCGCGGACGCCACCGAAAGTGCCACCAGCCCTGAGGACCTCACCCTGATCATGTCGCGCAGTCTACGTCGCGGCCTACGCTTGCCCCATGCAGCACGCCCGCCTCGTCGACGATCCGCGGCGGGCGCTCCTGGCGGCTCTTTCCGGTGACGCGGCCGGGATTGCGGTCGCCACGTCCGGCTCCACCGGCGCCCCCCGCGAGGTCCTCATAGGGTCCGACGCTGTTCTCGCCTCCGCTCGCGCCACCACCTCGCGCTTGGGCGGGCCGGGCGCGTGGCTTCTCGCGATTCCGGCGGAGCGGATCGGCGGGGCTCTAGTCGTTGCGCGGGCCCACCTGGATGGCACCACGCTCCACGAACTGCCGACCGGGCCGTTCACGGCGGAGGCGTTCTCGGCCGCGGCCGCGTCGATGCCACCCGGGCGGCGCTTCACGTCGCTAGTCCCCACCCAGGTGGTGCGGTTGTCGAGATCGGCGGAGGGGCGCGCCGCGCTTGCATCCTTCGACGCCGTGCTCGTGGGCGGCGCGCCCTTGCCGCCGCTGGGCCTGGACGCGAACCTGATCTCCACCTACGGCGCCACGGAGACGTGCGGCGGGTGCGTCTACGACGGCGTTCCCCCTCGACGGCGTCATGGTCGATACCAGCGGCGATGGCATTGTGCGGATCGGCGGCGCGACTCTCGCGGAGGGCTACGCCGACGGTGACAACGTCGCCTTCGTGAAGCGGAACGGCCGCCGCTGGTTCACCACCCCGGACGTCGGCGAGTGGGACGGCGAACGCCTGACCATCGCAGGTCGCGCGGACGACGTCATCATCACCGGCGGCCTCAAGGCGCACCCCGCGCGCGTCGAGCGCGCGCTCGAATCCCTCCCCTACATCGACGCGGCCGCGGTCGCCGGCGTCCCCGACCCCGAGTGGGGGACGAGGGTCGTCGCCTGGGTGACCACGCCGTCGGGCCTGCCGGAACTGGAGGCAGTACGAGGGGAGCTGGCAACCCAACTGGAGCCGCACGAGCTCCCCCGCGAGGTGAGGCGGGTAGGCGAACTGCCGCGCACCGAGGGTGGCAAGATTGACCGACGCGCGATGCGAGCGCTTGCGCGCGGTGAGGAGTAGCTGGTGGCGACTTCCCTTGACGACTGGGTGGCCGGCGCGCGCCCGCGGACCCTGTGGACGGCGATCACCCCCGTGTTCGTTGGCTCGGCGGCGGCGAACGCGGTCGGCGACTCCGACTGGCTGCTGGCGATGCTCGCTCTCGGGGTGGGGCTGGCGCTGCAGGTGGGCGTGAACTTCGCGAACGACTACTCGGACGGCGTGCGCGGC
This sequence comes from Demequina sp., assembly GCA_024707205.1. Classification (NCBI taxonomy): domain Bacteria; kingdom Bacillati; phylum Actinomycetota; class Actinomycetes; order Micrococcales; family Demequinaceae; genus Demequina; species Demequina sp. The sequence goes on along the minus strand of JANQAD010000001.1, from coordinate 1,350,659 downwards.
ACGGACGTTGACCGCATCGGCCCCGACCGGCTGGTGGCGACGGGCAAGGCGACGCCGTCCGCCGTGAAGGCCGCGGCGTTCGGGTGCTTTGGCGTGGCGGCGCTGCTTGGGCTCGCGCTCGTCGCGCTCAGCGGGTACTGGTGGCTGCTGGCCGTGGGGCTGGTGGCGATCGTGGCCGCGTGGTTCTACACGGGAAGCGGCCGGCCGTACGGCTACGCGGGCTGGGGCGAGGTGAGCGTCTTCATCTTCTTTGGCCCGGTCGCGACGCTCGGCACCATGTACACCCAGGCGGGGACCGTGACGTGGTGGGCGGTGCTCGGGTCGGTTGCCCTTGGCCTCTACGCGGTGGCGATGCTGCTGGTGAACAACATCAGGGATATTGAGACTGACGCCGCAGCGGGCAAGCGCACGCTCGCCGTGCGCGTTGGCGACTACCGGGCGCGGCAGTTCTACTCAGCCGCGGTGACGCTGCCGCTGCTGATCTCCGTGCTGATCGCGTTCGAGCAGCCCTGGGTGCTGCTCACGCTCCTGCTGGCCCTTCCCGCGCTGCTGCTGGTGCTCGGGATGCGGCTGCGCGTTGGCGCCGCGCTGGGCCCGCTGTTCCTGGGCACCACCGTGGTCGGTTTCCTCTACGGAATGCTGCTGGCGACGGGAATCGCACTCTAGTTCGTTGACTTACCTAGCACTGCTATGCATACTGCCTCTAGGGATAGGAGGCGTGCATGGACATCCCCAAGGACCTCGTGGCGGCAAGCGCCGCTCCTCTAGTGCTCAGCATCCTGAGCGAGGGCGCGAGCTACGGGTACGCCATCCTCAAGCGGGTCACGGAACTCTCTGACGGGCAGCTCGAGTGGAGCGAGGGGCTGCTCTATCCGCTCCTCCACCGCCTCGAGCGGCAGGGCCATGTCCACGCCTTCTGGGCGCACTCGGACTCCGGCCGCAAGCGCAAGTACTACGAGGTCACCGACGAAGGCAGGGCCGCCCTCGCGCAGCATCAGGCCCAGTGGCGTGCCGTGGTCGCAACCCTCGAGACCACATGGGTGCAGTCGCGAAAGACCGTGCCGATCGGCTCGAACAGACGGGCCGTGACGGCATGAGCGACGCAACAGAGCCACAGGTCGCGCTTGAGGCGCAGATCCAACTGTGGCGCGAGCACATGGCGAGGCGAGCCGGCGTCACCGCCGTCGAGGTGGACGAGCTAGAGGATCACCTGCGCGCCGAGGTTGATGAGCTCGCGGGTGCTGGGCTCAGTGACGATGAGGCCTTCCTTGTCGCGGTCAAGAGGCTCGGCAGCCAGCACGAGATAGCCCGCGAGTTCGCGCGCGAGAACTCGCAGCGCCTGTGGAAGCAACTCGTTCTCGACGATGACGCGAAGCGGCCGCGGGAGGCGGGCGACCGCGGCGGCTGGGTGCCGGTGGTGATCTTCGCGCTGATCGCCGCACTGGTGGTCAAGGTTCCCGCGCTATTCGGGCTGACCTTCGACGACAACCCTGAGTTCTACCTCCGCAATGTGTCGCTGCTGGGCCTCGTGACCGTCGCCGCCTACCTGCTGTGGCGCCGCCGCGCGACGCTGAACTACGTCCTCGCCACCGCCGCCGGCTTCGCCGTCATTGCGGTGGCGGCCAACGTGTACCCGCTCGACATCAACGGCGACGCCCTCCCCATGACCGCGCTGCACGTGCCCATCGCGGTGTGGGTGATCATCGGCCTCGCGTACGCGACCGCGCGCTGGCGAAGCACAGAGGGTCGCATGGACTACGTGCGGTTCACGGGAGAGTTCCTCATCTACCTGGTGCTCATCCAGGCCGCAAGCTACGTGCTGCTTCTCCTCATCGGGGTGGTCCCCACCCTCGTCGGCATCGACACGGAGCAGTTCCTCATCCAGTGGGTGGTTCCATGCGGCGCCGCGGCGGCCGTCATCGTCGCCGCCTGGCTCGTCGAGGCCAAGCAGGCGATCGTCGAGAACATGGCGCCCGTGCTCGCTCGAATCTTCACGCCGCTGTTCACGCTGGCCTTCCTCGGGCTGCTCGCGGTCGTGCTGTTCTCCGGCGAGATCGGCGAACTCAATAGGGAGCTCCTCATCGCGACCGACGGCATCCTCGTCGTCGCGGTCGGGCTCATCCTCTACAACCTCACCGCACGCGGGGCAGACACGCGATTCGGCTGGTTCGACTGGATCCAGCTCACGCTCGTCGGCTCGGCTTTCGCGCTCGATGCAATCGCGTTCGTGAACATCGCGATCCGCATCACGGATGGCTGGACCTTCAACAGGGCGGTCGTCCTCGGCGCGAATGTGATCCTGCTGGTAAACCTGGTGGTGAGCGCGTGGCTGCTCGTGCGCCTCCAGCGCGGCCGTGCGGGAGCCGTGCGCTCGCTCGAGACCTGGCAGACGGCGCTCCTGCCCGTCTATGGGGCGTGGGCGCTCGTTGTCGTGCTAGTCCTGCCGCCGGTCTTCGGGCTTACCTGAGCCAGCGTCGGGCAGTGCGCCGATCTCGGCGTCCTCCTCGGCGTCCGCCTCGCGAATGCCCTTCTCCGACCGCGTCATCCACCCGTCCATCTGCGCGGCGGCGTCGCGTCGCAGCCCCGGAAGCACCAGGTAGCTCACGAGCCAGCCGAGGATGAACGCCGCGATCAGCGAGATCAGGTCCTGCCACTTGACCACCCACCACAGGAAGGCCGCGATGGCGAGGAAGATGCCGAGCCGCGCGGCCCAGTAGGCGAGAACTCTCATGGGTCAAGCGTAGGCGTGGCCGCGGCACCAACAGAACTACAGTTGGGCCATGAAGTACCTCGTCCTCCTCGTGCTCTACGTCGCGCTCGTCTCGTACTGCGTGACGGATGTCGCGAACCGCACCGAGCGCGAGCCGTTCGGTCTCCACAAGGCGCTGTGGGTGGTCTTCATCGTGGTGGTGCCGTTCGTGGGCGGGATCTTCTGGTTGGTCGCCCGGCGTCGGGAGGGCCGACGCTATGGCGGCTCCGCGCCGACCGCGCCCGATGATGACCCCGAGTACCTGCGGTGGCTGAGGGATCAGCAGCGGCGGAAGGGCGAGTAGCGCCGGCGTCTCGATGGAGTGTGGGTTCCGGCTTTGGACCAACGCGGCGCCCCAGTGGACGGGGAGTTCCTCGGCGTCATGAACGCCGTGCTTCACTCCACCCCGTAGAGCTCCCGCACGATCCGCTCGCCAACGACCTCAAGATCGAACTGCTTCACGTCCTCCTGCTGCTCACGATGCAGTTCCTCGCGCAGCGCCCCATCGCCCACGAGCCGCGTCAGCAGCGCCGCGAAGGCCGCGGTGTCCGTCGCATCGACGGACACCTCCGGCCGCGAACCGATCACCGACAGGTACCCCGGGTTCGCCCCGGCGACCACCACTCCCGCACCCGACGCCATCGCCTCCACGAGCACGATCCCAAAACTCTCCCCGCCGGTTGACGGGAACACCGCGATGTCGGCGTCCGCGAAGAACTGCGGCTTGTCCTCCTCGGAGACAAACCCGGCGAAGCTCACCACCTCGCCGAGCCCATGCCGCGCCACCGCGTCCTGCGCCTCCTCGAGGAGCGGTCCGCGCCCGCCGATCCGCACGTCCAACCGGTCCAGCGTGTCGCGGTCGAGCAGCGCGAGCGCGTCGATCAGCTCGAGCACGCCCTTGCGCTCCACGAGCCGCCCAAGGAACGCCAAGACAAGCCTGTCGCCTGCCCTGCGCGGCGGCCGGGTGGTCTTCACCGCACCCTTGAGGGCGGCCGTGTCGATGGCCAGCGGGATGAGCAGCGGCTCGATGTGGAAGGCCTCGCGCGCGAACTCAAGCGAACCCGGCGACACGGCGTGAATCGCGTCGAACTTGCGGAGGTTCTTCCGAAGCGCGATCCCCAGCGCGCGGGTCCCCAGCGCAGCCACCCGGCCCGTGGGCATGATCAGGAACGTTCCGGCGATCCGCACGGAGCGCGCGCGCAGCTTCCGCGCCTCGTCCACCACGCGGCCGGCAAGCACGGGCGAGTGCGGCGTCTGCACGTGGATCACGTCGAAGTCCTCGGCGATCAGCAGCTCGCGGACCCGCTTCCTGGAAGCCGGTAGCGGGGTCTGGAGTCCGTTGCCGTTGAAGCGCACAGAGACGTTCTTCGCAATCGCATGCACCCGGGGGTCGGAAGACTCAGACACCGAGCAGATGATGTGCACCTCGTGCCCAACCCGCTCCAAGTAGGCCCCGAGCGCGCGCACCCACTGTTGGACGCCGTCGGGCCTATCGATGCTGTCATCGAGGACGAGCGCTACTTTCAAAGCCCTACTGCCCCGGCGCATACGTGTGGAGACCCTGGAAGACGTAGTTGACCAGGGTGAAGTTGATGATGAGGCAGCCGAAGCCGACGAGAGCCAGGTACGCGCTCTTGCGGCCGGCCCAGCCTTGAGTGGTGCGCGCGTGCAGGTACGCGGCGTAGACCACCCAGATCACGAAGCTCCAGACCTCCTTGGGGTCCCAGCCCCAGTAGCGGCCCCAGGCGTGCTCGGCCCAGATGGCGCCGGCCATGACCGTGAAGGTCCACAGCACAAAGCCGACGGCGATGAGGCGGAACGCGAGCGCCTCGAGCACGTCCGCCTTGGGCACGGCCTCTAGGAAGCGGAGGGCACGGCCGCGCGACCACTGCGTGCGCGGGGTGCCGCTGTCGCGGTAGTCCTTGAGCAGCTGCAGCGACGTCACGATGAACGCGACCCCGAAGATGCCAGAGCAGATCGTCGCGATCGACACGTGGATGATGAGCCACATCGACTGCAGCGCGGGCGGCAGCGACTCCGGCTCTGCGTAGAGGACGGTCAGGCCGAGGCCCATCACGATGGTCGCGAGTCCCGTGATGCCGGCGCCAAGGAACGTCACGTCCCGCTTGCGCTGCACTCCAAGGAAGATCCCCACCGCCACCATGGAGCCGCTGATCGTGTACTCGTACATGTTGGACCACGGCACGTGGCCCGCCTCGATGCCCCTCGCGATCACGCCGATGACGTTGAGGACGAAGCCCACCAGGGTTGCCGACCGCGCGATGCCGAGCGCCTTCCTGGCGCGCTGGGGCAACTGCGCCGCGGTCAGGTCCTCCCCGCCCGACGCTGTCCCTGCCCCCGCTCCAACCGTCGCCAGCCGCTTCACCTGGACCCGCGCGTCTGCCTCCGCGGCAAGGCGGATCGAATACGCGACCATGGCCACGGCGTACAGGATCGTGGCGCCCCACAGGGCGGCGACGCTGAGCGCCTGCATGTCGATCATGCTTCCTCCTCCGTTGCCGCCGCCATGGCCCTGCGCAGTTCGGCCGCGGACTTTGCGGCATCGTGCGCGGGCGCGAGTACGGCGCCGGTGACAAGACTAACGGGCGCCTCGCCCTCCCCAACGGTCGCGATGACCCAGATGCGCCGCCGCGCGCCGAACAGGCTCAGCGAGAGCCCTAGGAGCGCGCACACGGCGAAGAACAGCAGGAACGGCAGCGACGGGTCCGCGCGGATATCGAAGGCCGCGTAGCGAGGGGTGTCGTTCCAGGTCAGCGATCCCAGGCCGTCGGGCAGCTCCACCGTCTCGCCGGGCTTGATCGCCATGACCGCCTGCTGGCCGTCGTCCCCGCGAACGGGGCTGAGGTGCGTCTCGTCGAGCTTGTAGACGTTCTGCGGCACGCCGTCGTCAAGCCCCAGGTCCCCGGTATACGCGGTGAACACGATGACGGGATTGGTGGGGTCGGGGTGAATGGACGCCCAGTCCGTGCCCTCGCCAACGGCGGTTGGGTAGAGCGTCGCCTTGATGCCCACCTGCTCGCCGCTCGTGACGTCCGGCACCTTCACCACGCCCGTCGACGTGTAGAAGGAGTCCTTGGGGATGAAGATCACGGGCCCGCTGTATGCGACGTTGCCGTCCGCATCGGTGAAGGTCAGGTCCGGCGCGTATCCGTTGCCCTGCAGGTAGATGTTCGCGCCGTTCACGCCGAGCGGGTGGTTGACCTTGATCACCTCCTGGCGCGGCTGCTGGCCGGGCTCCGTGAGGGTGACGTCGGCGGCGAAGCTCTCGGGCCGCCCGGAGAGCGAGAAGTCCGCGTGGAACTCGTCGAGTCGCAGGGTGAACGGCTCGAGCGAATCCTCGTTGAACAGCCTCCCCGAGCTGAACGTGTCATACGCGACCACCGAGTTGGTGAAGGTGTCGCCCTCCACGATGATCGCCTGGCCGCGATAGATGAACGCCGCGCCATACGCCACCGAGCACAGGATCCCGATGAGCGCCACGTGGAACACCAGGTTGCCCAGCTCGCGGATGTGGCCCTTCTCCGCCGCGAGCGCGGTCTGGGTTTGGCCCCGCTTCTCGCGCACGTCCACGCGCACCCGGTAGCCGGTGAAGGTCCCCCAGAAAGAAGGGTTCGGCCGCAGCTCCTTGGCGATGCGCCCGACGGCGTCGCCAGGTTCGCCCGTCGCCTCGCCCGAGGCGCGGGGCTCGTAGCGGTCCAGCCGGCTCGGCGCCGGCGTCACCGGGGCGCGCATGTCGCGGTAGTGCGCGATGCACCGCGGGATGATGCAACCGATGAGGCTAGCGAAGAGGAGCACGTAGATGGCCGTGAACCACGCAGAGCCATAGACGTCGAGGAAGCCCGCCTTTTCGAGGAACTGCCCCCACCAGCCGTTGTCGCGGACAAACTGGGCGGCCTTGACGGGCTCGCGCGGGGCCTGCGGGAGGATCGAGCCGGGAATCGCGCCGAGCGCGAGGAACAGCAGCAGGATGAGCGCAACGCGCATCGACGTGACCTGGCGCCACATCCACCGCAGCCAGCCTCGGAAGCCGAGGCGGGGCGCCTCCGGCAGCGCGTAGTTGTCGAGCTTGACGCGGGCCACTAGACGGCCGTCCAGAAGCCGTCGATCCAGCCCTGGAGGAGGTTCGTGAGCGAGCCCCACAGCCCCGTGACCAGCAGCACTCCGAGCACGATGAGCATCGCCCCGCCAAAGCGCATCAGCCCAAGGCGGTGGCGACGAAGCCAGCCAAGAACCTTCGACGAGTGCTCAATCCAGAACGCGAGCGCGAGAAACGGCAGCCCAAGCCCAAGGCAATACGCAACTGCCAACAGAATGCCCCTGGCCTGCGAGCTTTCGGTGAGGGCGAGCGCCAAAACTGCTGACAGCGTCGGGCCGATGCAGGGCGCCCAACCGAGCCCAAACGCGATGCCGAGCACGGGAGCGCCCCACAGCCCCGCGCGAGGCGAGACGTGCAGGCGGCGTTCCGCCTGGAGGAACGGAACGGCGCCCATGAACGCGAGGCCCATGAGGATCACGACCACGCCGAGGATGCGCGTGATGACGTCCAACTGGGCCTGCACCTGGGCTCCGAGCGCCGTGACGACAACGCTGAGCGCGATGAACACCGCGCTGAAGCCCGCGATGAACAGCAGCACCCCGAGCACGAGGCGCGGCCGCGAGCGCTTGGCGTCCGCACCGGCCATGCCGCTCACGTATCCCAGGTAGCCGGGGACGAGCGGCACCACGCACGGCGACGCGAAGCTCACGAGGCCCGCGAGGATGGCGATGGGGATGGCGAGCAGCAGCGAGCCGGTGAGGACGGTGCCGCTCACTGCTGCGCGTCCTCGATGAGGGACTTGAGGGTGGACGGGTCGGCCTCGCCGATGATCCGTGCGTAGAGCGTGCCGTCGGGGCGAAGCACGAGCGTGGTGGGGACGGCCGCGATCGAGACCTTGCCCTGCAGCTGGGCTATCGCCTTGCCGTCGCCGCCGTCGATGCTCGGATACTCCACGCCGAACGTGCGCTCAAAGGCGGCGACCGTTGCCGCGTCATCCTCGCGGTTGACGCCGACCACCTGGGTGTCGTCGCGCGCGTCCATCTCCACGAGCAGCGGCGCCTCAGAGCGGCACGGCGGGCACGTCGCGTACCACGTGTTGATGAGGACGACCTGGCCCTTGAAGTCGCTCGTGTCTACGGGATCGCCGGCGAAGGACGTGCCGGTGAGCGTGAGCGCGGTCCCGTCGTCGAAGATCGTCACGGTGCCGTCGCCGCTGACGTAGCCGGGCGAATCCACGGCGTCGCCGGGCGTGCAGCCGACGAGCCACAGCACAATCGCGAGGACAAGGGCGCCGCCGATGATCCAGCGGGCTATCGGTCTCACTCGGCTCCCCCGTGCTTCGGCACCTCGACGTGCGCGGCGGGAGTCGCGTAGAACATCGCGCCCACCTCGCCATCGGGAGAGACATCGAAACTCGTGACCGATGCCAGTCCGCACTCACGCGAGCGCGGGTCGTGCAGGAACCGGCGCTTCTCGAAGCTCATGCGCGCCACCCAGATGGGCAGCTGGTGGGAGACCATAACGGTGTCGTGGTCAGGCGTCGCGGCCGCGGCGTCACGGATAGCGGCCCACATGCGCGCCTCCTGCTCGCGGTAGGGCTCTCCCCAGGATGGCCGCGCAGGGTTTCGCAACAGCCACCAGTTGCGCGGGTGGATGAAGTCCTTGGGGCCCGACTGGACCTTGCCGCCCTCGTACGCATTCGCGGCCTCGATGAGCCGCTCGTCGGTGTCCACGGGCAGGCCGTACGCCTCGGCGATCGGCGCCGCCGTCTGCTGAGCCCTGAGCAGAGGCGACGCGACCACCCGGCCAACATCGGTGCCCTGCCGCACAAAGTGCTCGGCGACGGCGCGCGCCATGGCCTCGCCAGCGTCGGACAGGCGAAACTCCGGGAGGCGGCCGTACAGGATCTTGTCCGGATTATGGACGTGACCGTGACGCACCAGGTGAATCAAGGGCATGGCGCCTATTGTCCCCCGGCTACGCGAGTGCCTGGGCCAGTACCTGCGGGTCTATGCGCCAGAAGCCGACCGTCTGCCCGTCCACGGTCACCACGGGCACCTGCTCGCCAAAGCGCTCCCGGAGCTCCGGCGTCGCGTCCACGTCCACCAGCTGATAATCACTGCCCGACGCTTGGCAGGCGGCGGCTACCACCTCGAGGGCGTCGTCGCACAGATGGCAGCCGGCGCGGGTGTACATCGTCACACGGGCGCTCATGGCGTCAGGATACGGCGGAACCCCCTGGGTACCATGGGCCGCGTGAACTCCGTGGCGGAAGGTGGCACTCGCGTTGCCGCGTTCTTTGACGTGGACAACACGATCATTCGCGGCGCGAGCGCGTACCACCTCTCCCGCGGCCTCCGCGAGCACGGCTACCTGCGCAATCGCGAGATCTTCCGCTTCGCGTTCGAGCAGTTCAAGTACCACCTGTTCGGCGAGACCAAGCAGCAGATGGAGACCGTGACGCAGCAGGCGCCCAAGTTCTTCGCCGGGTGGAGCGCCGCCGAGATCATCGCGATCGGCGAGGAGGTGTGGGACACGGTGCTGACCCACCGCATCTTCCCTGGCACCAAGGCGCTCATCGAGTCGCACCTGGAGCGCGGGCACGAGGTGTGGCTCGTCACCGCCACGCCTCAGGAGATCGCGCACCTCATCGCGCGCCGAATGGGCGCGACTGGTGGCTTGGGGACCGTTGCCGAGACCCGCAACGGGTACTACACGGGGGTGCTCGAGCACGGGCTAATGCACGGGCCGCGCAAGGCGGAGGCGGTGCGCGAGCTTGCTGCCGAACGCGGGCTGGACCTCGCGAAGTCGTACGCGTATGGGGACTCGTCCAACGACGTGCCCATGCTCGAGGCGGTTGGTGTGCCCGGCGCGATCAACCCGGACGCGCGCATGCGGCGCATCGCCGCCGAGCGCAACTGGCCCATCCGCGAGTTCCGCAAGCGCCGCAAGAGCGGGCGCCGGGGCGTGGTGAAGGCGTCAATCACGGGGTCGGTGTGGGTGGTGCTCGCGATCGGCCGGGGCTGCCGCAAGGCGGTCTTCCGCCGCTAGCTCACCGCTGCCCCCGCGCCGCTGCCCGCGCGCCGAAGTGGAGCCTCAGTTCCGGCCCGGGCTCCGCAGTGCATTGCAGTGGAGTCTGAGTTCCAAGCGCCCGGTCGTGCCCGGAACGCATGCTCCACTGGCACCCGGCACCGCGAAACAGCCGGAACTCACGCTCCACCCCGCCGTGGCGTCGGGCATGAAAAAGCCCGCCGGAGCGGGCTTTGATCACTTCTTGTTGCGACGCTGGTGGCGCGTCTTGCGAAGAAGCTTGCGGTGCTTCTTCTTCGACATGCGCTTGCGGCGCTTCTTGATGACGGATCCCATGGAACCAACCTTGGAGCTAGAAACTTATGAGTCACAGTCCGTCGGACGTGACAGACAAGCAACTATCCTACCGTGCCCGAGCGGTGCTCGTCATCCTCGGTGATGAAGCCCCCGGCAAGCTCGGCCTGCTCCATGAAAGTTTCGACGGCCTGCTGCGGAACACGGAACGAGCGGCCGAAGCGCACCGCAGGCAGCTCGCCGGTGTGGATCCACCGGTACACGGTCATGCGAGAGCGCGCACCATATCCGCCACCTCCGCTACCGTGAGGAACGTGGTGCGATTTGCGCCGCTGTTCGCCATGTGTGTTGCTGCTCCCTCGCTAGACTTCACCGCTGATATCGGCCGTCTTGAGCCTCCACTGTAGGGGCAGAAGTGACGGTTGTGAACCCTGTGACACCTGCCGATAGTGATAACGGCGGCACTGCCGCACAGCGGGCTTGAGAGCGCCGCGATTACCGTGAGTCGAGGAGGGTGATGACCGCCACGCGGACCCTGCGAACGACCGTCGGCGAATGGGTCAATCGCGTCGCAATCGAGACGCCGGCGCGGCTCGCGCTCGGCGCATTCGCGCTCGTCATCCTCATCTTCACCACGCTGCTGAAGCTTCCCGCGGCGACAACCTCCGGCGACTCGGCGAGTTTCATCGACGCGCTGTTCACCGCCACGAGCGCGGTGTGTGTGACCGGCCTGGCCAATGTCGACATCGCGACCTTCTGGTCGCCGCTTGGGCTCGCGATCATCGCCACCGCGATCAAGGTTGGCGGGTTGGGCATCATGACGCTCGCATCGCTCGTGGGACTCGCGGTGTCCCGACGGCTCGGGCTGACCCAGCGGATCCTCGCGGCTGGCGAGGCGCGCGCGAGCGGGCTCGGCGACGTCAAGCGGCTGCTCGGCATCGTGGTGGTGGTCTCGACCGCGACGGAGCTGCTCATCGGCGCGATCCTGTTTCCGCGCTTCCTGACGCTGGGGTACGGCGGCTGGACCTCCGCCGGATACGCGGCGTTCTACGCCATCTCCTCATTCAACAACTGCGGCATGTCGCCGGACCCCGCCGGGCTTGGGCCGTACGCGACCGACATGTGGATGCTGCTGCCGATCGCGATGGGAGTGCTGCTCGGCGCGCTCGGCTTCCCCGTGTACTTCAACCTGCTGCGCGCATGGCGCACCCCCCGCAAGTGGACGCTCCACACCAAGCTGACGCTCAGCATGCTCGCTGTGCTGAGCGTCGTGTCCGCGTCGCTCCTGCTGCTGTTCGAGTGGGACAACCCGGGAACCCTGGGAGACGAGACAACGGGAGCGACCATCGGTAGCGTCCTCTTCCAGTCCATCAACCAGCGCTCCGGCGGCTTCTCCATCATCGACATCGGCAACGCGCACCAGCAGACGTGGCTGCTCGAGGACGTGCTGATGTTCATCGGCGGTGGCTCCGGCGGTACGGCCGGCGGCATCAGGGTGACCACCCTTGCCGTGCTGCTCCTCGCCATCTGGGCGGAGGCGCGCGGCCGAAGAGACATCGAGGCGTTCCACAAGCGCATCGGCACCGAAGTGCTGCGGCTCGCGGTCTCCGTTGCGCTCGTATCTCTGTTCATCGTCATCGTCGGCACCATCGTGTTCATGGCGGTCACGGGCATCGCCCTCGATCGCGCGCTCTATGAGGTGGTGTCCGCCTTCGCGACCTGCGGGCTGAGCACCGGCATCACCCCGGACCTCAACACCGCTGGGGACGTCACGCTCATCGTGCTCATGTACGTGGGGCGCGTGGGCTCCCTCACGGTGGTCGCCGCGCTAGCGTTGAACCGGCAGCGGACCGTCATCCGCTACCCAGCAGAAAGGCCCCTCGTTGGCTAAGAACGAATCCTCCTCGCGCGGCGTGCTCGTGATCGGGCTCGGCCGCTTCGGCTCCGCCGTCGCGGACACGCTCGACACGATGGACGTCGAGGTGCTCGGGGTCGACAAGGACGCACGGCTCGTGGAGCGCTGGTCCACGCGCATCCCCGTTGTCCAGGCGGACCTCACCGACCCCCTCGCGCTGGAGCAGATCGGCGCCCGCGAGTTCGCCACGGCGGTGGTGGGCATCGGCAATGAGCTCGAGGCCTCCGTGCTCATCACCGGCAACCTCGTGGACATCGGCGTCCCCGAGATATGGGCCAAGGCCATCTCAAATGAGCACGGGCGCATCCTTGAGCGCATCGGCGCCCACCACGTGGTCCTGCCCGAATCCGCCCTCGGTGTGCGCGTGGCCCACTCAGTGGGCGGCCGCATGCTCGACTACATCGAGGTCGAGGACGGCTTCACCATCGTGAAGATGCGAGCGCCCCTCGAGACCCACAACTTCACGCTCGGCAAGCTCAACCTGCCTGGCACTTATGGGGTGCAGGTCATCGGGGTGAAGAGCCCGGGCCATGCCTTCGAGTACGCGAGCGCCGAGACGATCGTGCGCCCGGACGACCTCCTCGTCGTCGCCGGAGAGGGCGAGCTCCTGGAGCGCTTCGCGCGGCGTCCCTAGAACAGCGGGCCCCTAGCGCGCAAGCGCCCTCATGACCTCCGCATCCGAGGTCTGAGCGAAGTCGTCGTAGAACGCGCCCACGGCTCCCATCCGCTCAGGCTCGAGCGCAGCGACAGCGGCGTCTGCGCCCACTACGTCAAGTCCTCCAAGCGGCGCCACCCCCACCGCCGCGATCACGGAGCTGGCACCGCGCGCCCTGCACACGGCGACCGCGGCCCGCATGGTGCCGCCCATCGCGATGCCGTCGTCGACGATCACCGCGATCCTGCCGGCCATCGGCTGAGGCAGGCGCCCGCCGGCATACGCGGCCACGCGCCGCTCGAGCTCCGCCCGCTCGCGCGCCGCCACGGCCTCGATCGCCTCCTGAGACAGGCCGACGCTCGCGACGGTCTCGCGGTCGAGCACGGTCACGCCGTCCTCGCCGATGGCCCCGAAACCGTACTCCTCGTGCCCGGGCACGCCGAGCTTTCGCACCACCAGCAGATCCAGCGGAAGCACGAGCGCATCAGCGAGTGCGCGCGCCACGATCGCGCCGCCGCGCGGAATGCCGAGAACGATCGCCTCGCCCCCGGCAAGCAGCGGCGCCACGAGGGGAGCGAGGCGCTCGCCCGCGTGCGCACGGTCGCGCAACCGGGCCACCCTTCCAGCGTAGGCCGCCCCTCTGCCCGACGCTGTGGCTAGATCACCCCAAAGGCGAGCATCGCGTCGGCCACCTTGGTGAAGCCCGTGATGTTGGCGCCCACCACGTAGTTGCCGGGGGCGCCGTACTCGTCCGCCGTCTCCGCGCAGCGCTCGTGGATGTCACGCATGATCACGTGCAGGCGCTCCTCCGTGTATGCGAAGTTCCACGAGTCGCGCGAGGCGTTCTGCTGCATCTCCAGCGCGGAGGTCGCGACGCCGCCTGCGTTTGCCGCCTTTCCAGGAGCGAAAGCCACGCCCGCGTCCTGAAAGCCGCGCACAGCGTCGGGCGTGCAGGGCATGTTTGCGCCCTCGGCGACGGCGACGACGCCGTTGCGAATGAGCGTTGCGGCGTCGGCGGCCGAGAGCTCGTTCTGCGTGGCGCACGGCAGCGCCACGTCGCACGGCACATCCCAGATGCTCCCGCCGGACACGAATCGTGAGGCTCCGCCGCGCTCGCTCGCGTACTCGGCGATGCGGCCGCGGCGCTGCTCCTTGATGTCCTTGATGAGGTACAGGTCGATGCCGTCCTCGTCCACCACGTAGCCGCTCGAGTCGGACATCGCGATGACGCGCCCGCCTAGCTGGTACACCTTCTCGGCGGCGTAGATCGCCACGTTGCCGGAGCCGGAGACCACCGCGTTCACCCCGTCGAACGACCTCCCCCGCCGCTTGAGCATCTCCTCGACGAAGAAGACGGTGCCGTATCCGGTGGCCTCGGTGCGCACCTGCGAGCCGCCCCACGTGAGGCCCTTGCCGGTGAGCACGCCCGATTCGTAGCGATTGGTGATGCGCTTGTACTGGCCAAAGAGGTAGCCGAGCTCACGCCCGCCAACGCCGATGTCACCAGCCGGCACGTCCGTGTATTCGCCGATGTGGCGGTAAAGCTCGGTCATGAAGGACTGGCAGAACCGCATCACCTCGGCGTCCGAGCGACCCTTGGGGTCGAAGTCCGCGCCGCCCTTGCCGCCGCCGATCGGCATGCCGGTCAGCGAGTTCTTGAAGATCTGCTCGAACCCGAGGAACTTGACGATGCCCAGGTAGACGCTGGGGTGAAAGCGCAGGCCGCCCTTGTACGGGCCGAGCGCCGAGTTGAACTCCACGCGGAACCCGCGATTGAGCTGCACCTGGCCGGCGTCGTCCACCCACGGCACGCGGAAGATGATCTGCCGCTCCGGCTCGCAGATGCGGCGGATGATCTCGGCGTCCGCGTAGTGCGGGTGCTTGGCGACGACGGGTCCCAGGCTCTCGAGCACCTCGCGCACCGCCTGGTGGAACTCGACCTCGCCAGGGTTGCGCTGCACCAGTTCGTCGAAGACGGGGGACAGGCGCTCGTGGAGTGACGTCATGAAGCCGGCACCGCCGCGATGATGGTGAGCTGGCGTGCGCCCTTCGGCGCCGTGATGACGGCCGTGTCGCCCACGTAGAGCCCGTCGATCGCGGCGCCAAGCGGCGACTCCGGCGAGTACACGGCAACGTCGAGCGACTCGTCGAGCTCGCGCAGCGCGCGCGTGCCGAACAGGAACTGGGTGGTTGAGCCATCATCCTCGAAGCGCACGGTGACGAGCATGCCCGGCTCCACGAGCCCGTCGTCCGGCTTGCTCGAAGCCTCGGCACCCTTGATCAGGGTGGACAGCTCGGCGACGCGCGCCCTCTGGGTGTCGTCGAGGTCGCGACCGCTCGTGAGGTCGGCGAGTTCGTCCCGCAGGCGCTGCAGCGCGGCGGGCGTGAGCCACAGGGAATCAGTCATGATGCGCTCCTTGCACAAAACCCCCGCAGTCGCGGGGGTGTCAGATGATGCTAGCCCAGCCACAGCGTCGGGCTGGAACCCGGCCCGACGCTGTGGCTGGTTACCGCTAGACCGTCGCCTCCACCTTCACAACAGAGCCCGCCGGCGCGTACGGCACGTGGTTGCCCTCGACGGCCACGCCGTCGACCGTGAGCGACGCCCGACCGCTTCCCGAGTTGGTCACGTGGATCTCGTACGTGGCCCCCGCACCTGGCGGCGCACGGTGAACTCGCCGACCTCGGCGCCGATGCACGGGTCAACGACAAGACCGTCGTAGTCGGGACGCACGCCGAGCAGGTACTGCGAGACGGTCACGAAGTTCCACGACGCGGTGCCGGTGAGCCACGAGTTCTTCGCCTCGCCGTGACGCTGCGCGTCCTTGCCCGCGATCATCTGCGCGTAGACGTAGGGCTCGAGGCGGTGAACCTCGGAGATCTCCTCGCGGTACGCGGGCGTGATCTGCTTGTAGTACTCCCACGCGTACTCGTTCCGGCCAACGATGGTCTCCGCGATGATGATCCACGGGTTGTTGTGGCAGAAGATGCCGGCATTCTCCTTGTACCCGGGCGGGTAGCTCGAGACCTCGCCCAGCTCCACGTGGTACTCGGTGAAGGCGGGGTTGAGCAGCACGATTCCGTGCGGGGTGTTGAGCCGCTCGCGCACGGAATCCAGCGCCTGGACGGCCTTGCCGTCCTCCACGCCGATGCCACCCATGATGCAGTAGCCCTGCGGCTCGATCCAGATCTTCGCCTCGGCGTTCTCCTCGCCGCCCACCACGTTGCCGTAGTAGTCGTACGCGCGGCGGAACCAGGCGCCATCCCAGCCGTGCTCGAGCACCACTTCGCGCATCTGCTGCACGGCGTACTCGGCGCGTTCCGCCTCACCGTCGTCGCCAAAGTGCCGAGCCATGGCGGCGTAATCGGGCCCGATGGCGCAGAACATCCCGGCGATGAACACAGACTCCGCGACCCCGCCCTGCTGGTTCTCGGTGGTCTGGAACGACTCCCCTGGGGTGGTGGAGAAGCAGTTGAGGTTGAGGCAGTCGTTCCAGTCCGCGCGCCCGATGAGCGGCAGCCCGTGAGGGCCCATGAACTTCAATGGGTGGTCGAACGAGCGCTTGAGGTGATCCATGAGGCTCGTGGAGCGGGATTCGTCGTTGTCGAAGGGGACGAGCTCCTTGAGGATGTCCCAGTCGCCGGTCTCCTTGACGTACGCGGCCACGCCCGCGATGAGCCACAGCGGGTCGTCGTTGAAGCCAGAGCCGATCGCGTTGTTCCCGCGCTTGGTGAGCGGCTGGTACTGGTGGTATGCGGAGCCGTCCTCGAACTGCGTGGACGCGATGTCGATGATGCGCTCGCGGGCACGCTCGGGGACCAGGTGCACAAAGCCGAGCAGGTCCTGGTTGGAGTCCCGGAAGCCCATGCCGCGGCCGATGCCCGTCTCGAAGTACGAGGCGGAGCGCGACATGTTGTAGGTCACCATGCACTGGTACTGGTTCCAGATGTTGACCATGCGGTTGAGCTTGTCGTCGCCGGATTCCACGGTGTACGAGCCCAGCAGGTTGTCCCAGTAGGCGTTGAGCTTCGCGAACTCGGCGTCGGTTGCCTCGTTCGTCGCGAAGCGGGCGAGCAGCTCGCGGGCCCCACTCTTGTTGACGACGCCAGGGGCCTCCCACTTCTCGTCCGCTGGGTTCTCGAGGTAGCCGAGCACGAACGTGAACTGCCTGGACTCGCCGGGAGCTAGGTCGACGGAAAGCTGGTGGGACGCGATGGGGTACCAGCCAGAGGCGACCGAGTTCGTGGCCTTGCCGGTGTGGGGCACCACGGCGTCGTCGAAGCCGTTGCCGTAGCCGAGGAACGAGTCGCGGTCGGTGTCGAAGCCCGCCACGGGCGCGTTCACGCCGTAGACCGCGTAGTGGTCGCGACGCTCGCGGTACTCGGTCTTGTGGTAGATCGCGCCGTCCTCGACCTCAACCTCGCCGATGTTGAGATTGCGCTGGTAGTTGGTCTGGTCGTCTTCCGCGTTCCACAGGCAGAACTCGATGAAGCTGAACAGCTGCAGGCTCTTGGCCGCACCCGAAGTGTTGGTCAGCGTGACCTGGTGGATCTCCGCATTCACGTCCACGGGCACGAACAGCAGCACGGACGCCTCAACACCGTTCCGCGATCCGGTGATGCGCGTGTAGCCCATGCCGTGGCGGGTCTCGAAGGAGTCCAGCTCCGTCTTGTACGGGCGGTACGAGGGGCTCCAGACGTCGCCCCCGTCGTTGATCGAGAAGTAGCGACCGCCGTCGTCGACGGGGATGTTGTTGTAGCGGTAGCGGGTGAGGCGGCGCATCTTCGCGTCGCGGTAGAAGCAGTAACCACCCCCCATGTGGGAGACGAGTCCAAAGAAGTCCTGGGCACCCAAGTAGTTGATCCATGGGTAGGGGGTGTGCGGCGTCGTGATGACGTATTCGCGCGCTTCGTCGTCGAAGTGACCGAACTGCATGACATCCCTTCCTAAGGATGAACGGGGGTGCAACTGGCCCAAGCGTAATGCGCGGCTCGAAACGTTGCGACCGCGTAACCGAAACGTTATGGAAGCGGGGAGGCCCGACGCTGTGGCGAGCGGGCGGCAGCGTCGCCTATGCGGTAGCGAGACTTGCGATGAAAGGCTCCAGCCAGTCCGTCTCCGGAAACTGCGACCTCGACTCGTCGAACACGTACACCTCAACCACCCCGCCGTGCGCATCTTCAAACGCGTAGAGCCGAGAGGCACTCCCGTCGTCGGAGTCGGGTGGGGTCGTCATCTCATCAACGACCAAGCCCGGGCCTCCCTCCGGCGAGTCGAACGTGCGCTCCCGCACGAGTCTCATCGTGAAGTCGTTGGGGCTCACGAGCTCTTCGCCTTCGGCGCTTGGAATGGTGCGAAGCTCGCGCAGATCCTTGAGCGTCATGTCCGCCAGGCGGTCCACGTACACGCTCATGGAGTCTCCATCGCGGTGTACGAGCCACTCTCCGAGCACGTCCCCATCCTCGGGACAAGCCCAATGATGCGCGTCGGTCCCATAGGAGTATTGGTACTCCCAGCCGTCTTGAGCGTCGGCGGTGATGGTTCCGCAATAGGAGACCCAGCGACCGTCTGCGGCGACGGGCGCTCCCGCGCGGTCGCCCAGCTGCAGCGGCCCGGAGATGGTCACCGTCTTGAGCGCATCGAGAATCGAGTGAGCGTTCGCCTCATCTCCCTCCGGGGTGTCGATCTCCACGTACATGTAGTAGGGCCCGTAAAGGATGTGCGCGACGTGCTCCGTGCGCCGCTCGTCGTTGAAGTCTCCGGTCACGCTCGCCCACGTGATGATGCCGCCGTCGTTTGTCTCTGCGTAACCCGAGTCTCCGCGCACGGGGTTCCCCAGTTCGTCCACCCAGTCTTGTGCGGACCGCTCCGTCAGTTCCGTGAGGTCAGCCTTGGGATCCAGTGCGTTCATCGACACCGTGACGTAGGGACCTTCTGTGGACAGGTCATCCGCCATGGTCCAGTACCCAGACAACACCGACGTGGGGAGCGACTCAAGGTACTCATCGGTCAGGTCGTTCCAGCCACGCGGCAGCTCAATCGTGTAGTCGAGCAACGCGCGAGACTGCTCCGCGGCTCGCCGTTGGTCGGCGGGCGGACTGAACGTGGGCTCGTCGGAGGGTGCGAACGGATCTCCGCCAATGGGAATGCATCCAACGAGCACGATCGACGCAGCAACGGCAAGCGCCGCCATACGCCCGAATGTCCTCAGCGACCCCGTCATGCGAGCAACGTAGCAGTGCTCGTGCCGCGCACACGCGGTAAGTTTGCCGCATGCTGCTCTCCGACCGCGATATCCGCGCCGAGATCGACGCGGGCCGCGTCGCCCTTGACCCGTACGACCCGGACATGATCCAGCCCTCGTCCATCGACGTGCGACTGGACAAGTTCTTCCGCGTCTTCGAGAACCACCGCTATGCCGCGATCGATCCGGCCGCCGAGCAGGCCGAGCTCACGCGGCTCGTGGATGTGGGCAGCGAGGGGCCGTTCGTGCTGCACCCTGGCGAGTTCGTGCTCGGCTCCACCTTTGAGTCGGTGACTCTGCCCGACGATATTGCGGCTCGTCTCGAAGGCAAGTCCTCGCTTGGTCGCCTTGGGCTCCTGACGCACTCCACCGCGGGGTTCATCGACCCTGGATTCGAGGGCAATGTGACGCTCGAACTCTCGAACACCGCCACGCTGCCCATCAACCTGTGGCCCGGCATGAAGATCGGGCAGCTGTGCTTCTTCCGGCTGTCCTCTCCGGCCGAGAACCCGTACGGCTCCGCGAAGTACGGATCTCGCTACCGCGGCCAGCGCGGGCCAACTGCGTCCAAGAGCTTTCAGAACTTCCACCGCACGGACGTGTAGGCCAACGGCCCTGTGAGTGGATGCTCGAGGACTGTTGGCCCATTTCCTCGCGAATCCGCTTACAGAACGGCGATGCGACTGCTCACCACGCGACGCACAACTGCGCGGCACCACTCCGGACGCTGCGTGAGGTCGGCGTGCGTGAACCGAAGGGTGAGGTAGCCGGCCGCGGCGAGTTCGATATCCCGCTTTCGGTCCCGCTCGCGTGCCTGCGGGCTGCCGTGATACTTCTGCCCGTCAAACTCGATCACCACGCGTGCGCGCCGGTGGAGCGCGTCGGCGCGTCGGAACGTGTCAGCGTCCTCGATCGGCGCCTGCCACTCGAGTTCTTTCCATTCGGACCCGGTGAACACCTGTGTGCGCGCTATCGCCTCCAGCGGCGACGTGGACCCGCCACGTACGGATTCGAGTAGTCGGCGCAGCGCGTCTCTACCCCGGACCCTCGGCATGCGGTCAAGCTCGCGCAACGCCGCGCGGGCGGATGACACACGCGCCCAAAGGGCTTCGTAAACGACGGTGTGCCGTGTGTCGTCGGTAGCGCTCTGCCAAGCGTCGATCAGCGCGCGTTCACCCGATACGGTCCGCACGCCTTGCGGCAACTGGCTAGTCAGGATCCTTGCCCGCTGCCACACCACCACGCCGTCGACCGCGGCGAGCCGCACACCATAAGGCACGACGACATGGGCGACGGTAGGGACCTGAAGTTGTGGGGCGATCAGATGCAGGGCAAGCGACCCTGTCACGTGAAGCAAGGGGTGCCACAGCGCCAACGCCAGACCCCGAACGCGCGGGTCACCTGCATGGGCGGAGTGGGCGATCACGCCGGGCACGAGGGAAACCGCAGCGCCGGAGCTGACCAAGGCGCGCGGCGCCCAGCTACCCCACCGCGAGTTGAGATGACCAAGACGGTGCGGCTCTCCACTGGCCTTGAGCCACTGCTCCAGTTCACGAGTCGACACCGCACAAGGCAATCGCATCGAACCCAATCTCCGCCGGGGTCTGTGCATAACTCTCCCCTGAGCGGATTCCCGAGGTTTGAGCGCCGATCACCGCGAAAGTCCACTCACACGGCACACCCAACGCATGTGAGGTTGGTCGCAATCCGTTGAGTACGACCAGCGAGACCGGTCATCCTTGACTCACAGAGTTCCTTTGAGGGGGTCACCATGTCCGCACGTCGTTCCATCCGCGCCACTGCCGTCGCCACGCTCGCCGGGTTTGTGATCGCCGGGTTCGGCGCCAGCCTCGCCTCGGCGACGCCCGCCCACGAACTTCTGCCAACGAAGTCCTACGCGAACTGCACCGCGCTGAAGAAGGTCTACCCGGGCGGCGTCGCGAAGAGCAAGTCCACCGTGAACAAGGTGAGCGGCAAGAAGCGCAACGGCCTCAAGAAGAACACCAAGGTGTCCGCGAGCATCTACGCGCAGAACTCGAAGCTCGATCGCGACAAAGACGGCTGGGCCTGCGAGTAGTCGCGCGCTAGGCTGGTCCCACACGACAGGGGAGCGCCTCCGGTCCGCAAGGAACCAAGAGCGCTGAGAGTGCGGACCAGCCGCAGACCCTCGAACCTGATCCGGCTCGCACCGGCGTAGGGAGTCGAGACTCGTCCCCTCCTTTTCAAGGAGGAACCATGCGCGCCTCGCGCATCGCAGTACCAGCAGCACTCGCCATCGCAACCCTCGCGGGCTGCAGCTCGACCGCACCGGCAACCACGGCGTCGGGCACCGCCGCACCGGCCGATACCGAAGTCACCGTGGTGACCCACGACAGCTTTGCAGTGCCCGACGATGTGGTGGCCTCATTCGAGAAGGAGACGGGGATTCACGTCACCTTCGTTGCCCCCGGCGATGCGGGAACGCTCACCAACAAACTGATCCTCACCAAGGACGCCCCACTCGGCGACGTCGCGTACGGAGTGGACAACACGTTCGCGGGTCGCGCACTTGGGGAGGGAGTGTTTGCGGACTACGCCTCGGGCGTGCCGGCAGCCGCCGATGCCAAGAAGTACGCGATCGAGGGCAGCGACGCGCTCACGGCGGTGGACTACTCGGACGTGTGCCTGAACTTTGACATCGGCTACTTCGAGGACCACAACCTCGCCGTGCCGCAGACCTTCGACGACCTCCTCAAGCCCGAGTACAAGGGCCTCGTCTCCGTCACCAATCCCGCGACCTCGAGCCCCGGCCTTGCCTTCCTCATGGCGACGATCGCCGCGAAGGGCGATGCCTGGCAGGACTATTGGGCGGCGCTCGCCAAGAACGACCTGCGCGTCACGGCCAGTTGGAGCGACACCTACTACACGGACTTCAGCGCGCCCAACTACGGCGGCGATTACCCGATCGTGCTCAGCTACGCCTCGTCCCCGCCCTTCGAGGTGATCGACGGCACGCCCACCACCGCGGCCCTGCTCGACACCTGCTTCCGCCAGGTCGAGTACGTTGGCGTGCTGAGCGGCGCCAAGCACCCCAAGGCGGCGCAGAAGGTCGTCGACTGGATGCTCAGCGACGACTTCCAGGCGTCGCTGCCGGAGAACATGTACGTCTACCCCGTCTCCAGCTCGGTGAGCGTGCCCGTGGACTGGAAGCAGTACGCGCCGCTCTCCCCCAACCCGTGGTCGCTCCCGGCCAGCGAGATCGACGCCAACCGCGAGCAGTGGATCAAGGACTGGACGGCGGTCGTCGTGAAGTGACCCAGCCAGCCCCGAGCCGCCTCCGCCACAGCTCGCGCCGCCACCTCGCGTGGGCGGCGGTCGTCGCCCTGCCCGTCGCATTCCTCGCGCTGTTCTTCGTGTGGCCGCTGCTCACGGTGCTGCACCGCGGGCTCGCGGGCACCGGCACGGGCGCCGCTTGGGAGGTGCTCACCTCGCCCGGGGTGCCCGACGCCATCGTCACCACCGCGGTCCTCGCGGCTTTGGGGACGGTTGGGTCGGTGGTGCTCGGCGTTCCGGCCGCGTGGGCTCTGTATCGGCTGAGGTGGCGCGGGCAAGTGGTCGCGAGGGCGATCGTCGCCGTGCCTTTCGTGCTGCCCACGGTCGTGGTGGCCGCGGCGTTCGGCGCGCTCTTCGCGCGCAACGGCCTGCTCGGCTTCACGAATCTCAACCAGTCAGCGGCCGCAATCGTGTGCGCGCTGGTGTTCTTCAACGTCTCGGTGGTTGTGCGTGTTGTGGGGAGCGCGTGGGCGTCGCTCGACCCTGGCACCCAGCTCGCCGCGCGCACTCTCGGCGCAAGCCGCGCGCGCGCCCTTCGCACGGTGACGCTTCCCGCCCTGGCGCCGGCTCTGGGCGCGGCCTCGGCGGTGGTGCTGCTGTTCTGCTCCACCTCGTTCGGGATCGTGCTGGTGCTTGGCGGCACTCGCGTGCGAACCATCGAGACCGAGATCTACTTCCAGGTGAACTCGTACCTGGACCTGCACGCTGCGGCGGTGCTTGCGGTCCTGCAGCTGATCTTCGTTGGCGCTGCGCTCGCGCTCGCATCGTGGGCCCGCCGGGGCCGCGATCGCGTCGCTAGTGGGCGCGAGCTCGACGGCTCGCGAGCGGCCGCCCGCACCGATGCGCCGTGGATCCTCACCGCCCTGACGGTGCTCGCAGCGCTCATCATCCTCCCAGGCATTTCCCTGGTTGAGCGGTCCCTACGCGTCGCGGGCGGAGGCCACTCCTTAGCGAACTATGCGGCGCTCGTGAACCCGCCGGCCCAGTCGGTCCTGCCCGTGAGCGTTGCCCAGGCCGCACTGAACTCCCTCGTGACGGCCGCGATCGCGGGCGCCATAGCGTCGGGCTTCACCGTGGCCGTCGCCGCCGCAACCGTGCGCGGTCCGCGATGGGCCCGCTGGCTTGATCCGGTGGCGATGGGGCCGCTCGGCGTGAGCGCCGTCGTCATCGGACTGGGGATGCTGCTCACGCTCAATCGCGAGGTTGCAGGGGTGGACCTGCGCACCTCGTGGTGGCTCGTGCCGCTCGCGCAGGCGCTCGTGGCGCTGCCGCTCGCGGCGCGCATCCTCGTGCCGGCCACGCGCGCCGTCGATCCGCGCCTGCGCGCGGCCGCTGCGAGCCTTGGCGCCCCTCCGTGGCGAGTGTGGCGCACCATCGACTGGCGGCTGCTGCGCGGGCCCATCGCCCTCGCGGCCGGGTTCGCGTTCGCGATCGCGATGGGCGAGTTCGGTGCCACCGCGTTCGTCGCTCGCCCTGACCGCCCGACGCTGCCGCTGGCTATTGCGCGCCTGTTGAGCAGGCCGGGGGCCCAGAATGTCGGCATGGGTTTCGCCGCCGCGGTTCTGCTTGCCGTGGTCACAGCCGCGGCAATGCTCGCGACCGAGCGACTCCGGACTCGCGTGAGGGCAGACGTGTGACGGGGCTGCAGGTGCGCGAGCTCACCGTCGTCTATCCCGGCAGACCCCCGGTCACGGCGGTCGACTCGGTCAGCCTTGAGGTGGGCAAGGGGGAGGTCGTCGCCTTGCTCGGCCCGTCCGGGTGCGGCAAGTCCTCACTGCTTGGCGCGATCGTGGGGGTGGTGGAACCGGCTCGCGGCTCGATCGCCTTCGACGCCGAGGACGTCACCCACGCGCCCATCCACGAGCGAGGATTTGGGCTCGTGTTCCAGGATGGCCAGCTCTTCCCCCACCTGAGCGTCGCGGGCAACATCGCCTATGGGCTCCACAAGCAGCCGCGCGCGGAACGAGAGGCCCGGGTGGCCGAGCTGCTGACGCTCGTGGGCCTCGACGGGCTCGGCGGGCGGAAGGTAACGGAACTGAGCGGCGGTCAACGACAGCGCGTGGCACTCGCCCGCTCCCTCGCTCCCAGGCCGCGACTGCTGTGCCTCGACGAGCCGCTCAGCTCACTCGACGCCGAACTTCGCGCGCGCCTAGCCGACGATCTGCGCGAGGTCCTTGCAGCGTCGGGCATCACGGCGCTCATGGTGACGCACGATCCCGCGGAGGCGGAGCGCGTCGCGGGGCGGGTGGTGAGGATGGCCAACGGGCGCATCGAGTAGCCGCACGGCATGCCGCGCAGGAGCGAGGCCGCGCAGCACCTACCCTGCACTCCAGGAGGTGCCACAGTGCTCCGCAAGACCATCGCCGTAACCATCGTCTCCGCCGCTCTGCTCACGGGCTGCCACAGCTCGCCCGAGCCGACGCCGTCGGCCAGCGAGACCGCGACCCAACAGTCTCCCTCAGCTTCGGCGACGCCCACGCCTACGGCCGTTGAGACTCCCGCCGCATCGCCGTCGCCCTCTGTCACGCCCACGCCCCAGTGGACGGTTCCTGCGGACTGGACGCCGATCGACCCCTCGGAGGCCGGCGTTGACCCCACGTCCGTCACGGCGGTGCTCGGCGCGTGGCAGTTGGACGACGGCGCGGTCGCCTCCGTGATCGTGATCCCCAATGATGCGGGAACCACCGATCCCGCGAAGTACTTCAAGGCGACGCTCGCCGACTTCGCGAACGCTGACGATCTCAAAGTGACCCAGAAGGCGCGAAAGACCGACGCGGGCGAGCCGGCGCTCGTCGTCACCGCGACCCCCACGGAGGACAACGGTGGGGATGCGCAGCAGTTCATCATCGTGCTGCGGAACGACGAGGTGACGTGGGCGACGGTCAGCGACTCCCCTGGCGCGCTCGCGGATTCCGCCGGCGAAATGTGGGAGCTGATGCGCACCCTTCCCGCCGCGTAAGGGCTGTGGAATGGGCCACACGCGCTCATGTATCCGGACCAAGTGCCGATAACGTACGAGACCAAGCCCTCAACAGACCTGGTGGTGTCATGCGTCCGGAGAGCCGCTCACGCGTCTTTCGTCTCACCTCGCGCGCCGCGGCGCTGCTCATCGCGGCCCTCACGGCAGTGGTGTTGGTGCCGGCAGCTAGCCAGGCGGCGGACTCCAGTGACTTCAATCCGGGCTTCCTGATCTCCGATGAGGACTTCTTCAACTCGAAGGCCCTGACGGCGGCGCAGACCGACTCGTTCATCCGCGGCATCAACGCCGGTTGCCTCGCTGGCCGGGTGTGCCTCGAGAACTACAAGGAGACCATCAAGGCGAAGGCGTCGAACTCGCGCTGCGCGGCGGTCACCGCCGCCAGCAATCAGACGGCCGGCCAGATCATCGCCAAGGTGGCCGTTGCGTGCGGCATCAGCCCCAAAGCTATCCTGGTGATCCTGCAGAAGGAGCAGTCGCTCGTCACCGCGACCGCGCCCAGCTCCACCGCCTTCCAGGCGTCGATGGGCGCCGGGTGCCCTGACACCGCTCCGTGCGACGGCAAGTACGCAGGCTTCTACGAGAACGTGTACTACGGCGCGTACCTGCTCAAGGGCTACACGATCCCCGGAAGCTCCAACTACAGCCGGTACGCGGCGGGCACCAAGGCATCCATCGCCTACAGCCCCAAGTCGTACGGCAGCTCGCCGACGTGCGGCTTCAAGTCCGTCACCGTGCTCAACCAGGCCACGCACGCGCTGTACGTCTACACGCCGTACACCCCCAACGCGGCTGCGCTCAAGAACCTTTACGGAACCGGGGACTCCTGCTCCGCGTACGGCAACCGCAACTTCTGGCGCCTGTGGACCGACTGGTTCGGGCCCACCGGCTCCGAGGGCACCATTGCGATCGCGCAGGTCTACGCCGACTTGGGCGGGACCGGCTCGTACCTCGGTGCGGTTGACGGCGCTCCCGTGCGCGTGGAGGACGCCGGCGGCGGCATCATCCAGACCTACGCCGGCGGCCAAATCGTGTGGAACCAGAAGTACGGCGCGCACGCGATGTCGGGGGCCTTCGCCACCAAGTGGGCCGCGCTTGGCGGGGCCGCGAAGATCGGCTGGCCGCGCGATGACATCACAGTCGTCACGAACTCGAACGGCACAGGCAAGTACCAGACCTACAGCAACGCCCAGATCGTGTGGGTGCAGAGCAAGGGCACGTTCCGTGTCTATGGCGCCTACCTGAAGGCCGTGCAGAAGGCCGGAGGTTACGACGGCTACGTCGGCTGGCCGCTCGGCGACGTCTCCGGAAACAATCAGCAGTTCCAGGGCGGATGGGTGTTCTACAACGCCGCCGACGCCACCTCCGGGGTAGTCGAGAACGACATCGCAGCGTCGTACGTGGCTCTCGGCGGCCCCGCCCGTTGGGGCAGCGCCACGGCGCGCGGCGCGAGTTCGACCGCGGCCGGCGGCGGCATCTACCAGGACTTCTCCGGCGGCCGGATCGTCGTGAGCGCCAACCACGGGGCACGCGCCATCTACGGCGGCTACCTCACGACGTGGAAGGCCAACGGCGGCCCGGACGGCGTGCTCGGCTGGCCCATCGCTAACTCTTTCACCGACCCCGCCTCCGGCTACCCCGCCCAGAAGTTCGACGGCGGCACCATCTACAACGCCTCCAAAGCCAAGGGCTACGTCGGCGCAGCGTTCGCGGCAACTGTCGCCAAGGCCGGCGGCGTGACGGGAAAGTACGGCTTCCCCTCCACTGGCGTCCGCACCACGGCCACGGGCTCCGGCCAGGACTTCAAGGGCTGGACCCTCGCCTCGACGAGCTCGGGCGTGAGGTCACTGCATGGCTCTGTCCGCACCGCCTGGTTGGGCTACAAGGGCGAGAAGGGCGTGCTCGGCTGGCCCATCGGCTCCGCCACTGTTGTCGCTGGGGGTGACCTCGCAGCCGTTCGAGAACGGCACGATCTACGTCAAGGGCTCCAAGAAGACGTACGTGGGCACCCACTTTGTTGCGGCGCTGCAGGCCGCAGGCGGGGTCACAGGCAGGTACGGCTGGCCCACGAGCGGCGTGATGACGAGCACGGCCAACGGCGGCGGCGAGGTGCAGAAGTTCGGCACCATCGTTCTCACCTGGCGCGCCACGGGTGGCACAAAGTCCGTCTATGGGCCGCTCGTCACTCCGTGGTACGCCTACAAGGCTTACAGCGGCCCGCTCGGCTGGCCCACGAGCGGTCAGCTCGTCGACGCCAAGTCCGGCGCGCGCTATCAGGACTTCCAAGGCGGCCGCCTCTACGTGCTCGGCACCAAGCACGGCTACGTCGCCACGGGCCTCGTGAGCGAGTATTCGACCGCCGGCGGCCCCTCGGGAACGTGGGGCTGGCCCAAGGCGGCGCCCAAGACGGCCGACGGCGTGGTCACCCAGGTGTTCGACAAGGGCACCGCGACGTTCGACGGCACCACGGTCACCTTCACCAAGAAGTAGCGTCAGCAGTCGCAGGCGATGCGCTGGCCCGCCGCTGGGAGTGGCGAAGTAAGTGCGTCGACGGCTCGCGTCGCGTCCACCGTGACGCGGGCGCCGCTCGCGTCGGTGACGACCTTGTCCACCGGCAGGCCCTCGCGCGCCCAGTACTCGAAGCCACCGATCATCTCCTTCACGGCGTAGCCGAGCTCGCTGATGATGAGCCCCGCCCACGTGGCGCCGTTGCAGCCGGGTCCCCAGCAGTACACGACGAACTGCGTGTCTGCGGCGTACTCCGCGGGGATCCTGGAGGGCATATCCGGCTTGGGAATGTGCACCGCTCCGCGCGCGTGGCCCTGCTCCCACGCCTCGAGGTTGCGCGTGTCGACGAGCACGAACCCCGCCTCTCGCGCCTCAAGTGCGGCGTGCGCATCGCTCACGTCCGTTTCGAAGGCGAGACGGGCGCGAAAGTGGGCTGCAGCGTCGGCTGGGCTTGTCATATGCCCGACGCTACGCGGAGTCTCGCAGGCCAGTCCAGCCTCCACTGGCCGCCTTCTGCAAGGCGCTAGTGTCAGAGACGATCGGGAGGAGAGCCATGGCAGACACCCCAACGGGCGGCGACGTGCCGCCCGGCGCACCCCAGGGCGGTGCGAACGAGTGGGCCCCCGGCGCGGCTCCCCAATTCCCTGACCTCGAGGAGACTCCCCGGAGCCGGTGGCCCCCAAGGCCATCCCTCAACCCGGCGGACCGGACATGATTCAGGTTCCGCGGTTCGACCCTGAGACCGGTGAGGTGCAGCCGCCCGCGGCCCCCGTTGCCGCGGCCCCAGCTGCCCCCGTGCCAAGCGTGGCTCCGCCCGTTGCGCCGGCTGCTCCGCCGCCCGCCTACGCGCAGTACCCGCCGCCCGCCTATCAGCCGCCGCTCGCCTACGCGCCTCCGGTCGCGCAGAAGCGCAAGGGACTCCCCTGGTGGGGCTGGCTCATCATCGGCGGCGCGACTCTGTTCGTCGTCGTGGTCGCGGTGGGCGTGCTCACCGTCTTCTCGCAACTCAACAAGGGCCACAGCCCGGACTACACGGGAGCGCCCGTCACGCCTACCGAGCAGGGCCAGACCACGCAGCTCAACGGGATCACGGTGGTCTCCGACTCGGGTGCCGTCGCGTACGTTGTGCCGGACGAGTGGGTGAATGCGGGCGACTACATGGACCTTTCCGCGATGGAGGCGCCGCTCCAGGACGGGCAAGACATCGTCGGAACCTATTTCACGGGCGATCCCTCCACCGTCACGCCTCAGCTGGTCGTGGTGCTTGAAAGCTCACCCGGCCCGTCCAACTGGGGCACGTTCGACAACCAGATGGACGAATACCTCAAGGGCTTCGCAGCCTCGGCGGGGTCGATCAGCGAGGCCACGAGGGTGCCCGTCACGACGGCGAACGGCCTTGAGGGGCTCCAGGGCGACTTCAGCGCGTCTTACGACGCCGGGGACGCGCTTGTCCGCGCCACGATCCTCGGCAACGGAAACCGCCTCGTGTTTGTCCAGTGGATCTCGTATGAGGGGCCCATCGACGAAGCGGCGTACACCGCCCTCCTGGACACGGTTCGCGTCGACAATTAGGCTCGGATTCAGAACTTGAGCCAGGTCCACTCAAGTTTTTCCTCCCGGGGCTTGACAGCGTCGAGCCGCCGCCGTAAGTTGAGCCTAGGCCGCTCAACTATTCGAGCGAGCACTTTTTCAAGGAGGACAACTTATGTCACGAGCAGTAGGAATTGACCTCGGCACCACCAACTCGGTGGTCGCCGTTCTAGAAGGCGGCGAGCCCACCGTCATCGCCAACGCAGAGGGCGCGCGCACCACCCCGTCGGTGGTCGCGTTCTCGAAGACCGGAGAGGTGCTCGTCGGCGAGATCGCCAAGCGCCAGGCGGTCACCAACGTCGACCGCACCATCCAGTCCGTCAAGCGCCACATGGGCACGTCGTGGACCAAGGACATCGACGGCAAGACGTACACCCCGCAGGAGATCAGCGCCCGCATCCTGGGCAAGCTCAAGAGGGACGCCGAGGAGTACCTCGGCGAGAAGGTGACCGACGCGGTCATCACCGTCCCCGCATACTTCAACGACGCCGAGCGTCAGGCCACCAAGGACGCCGGTGAGATCGCGGGCCTCAACGTGCTCCGCATCGTCAACGAGCCCACCGCGGCCGCGCTTGCGTATGGCCTCGACAAGGGCAAGGAGGACGAGCTCATCCTGGTCTTCGACCTCGGCGGCGGCACGTTCGACGTGTCCCTGCTCGAGGTGGGCAAGGACGAGGACGCCTTCGCGACCATCCAGGTGAAGGCCACCGCAGGCGACAACCGCCTTGGCGGCGACGACTGGGACCAGCGCGTCGTCGACCACCTCATCAAGGAGGTCAAGAACGCCGAGGGTGTGGACCTGTCCAAGGACAAGGCCGCCGTGCAGCGTCTCCGTGAGGCCGCCGAGCAGGCCAAGAAGGAGCTCTCGTCCGCGCAGCAGACCACGATCTCCCTCCAGTACCTGAGCATCGGCGAGAACGGCCCCGTTCACCTCGACTCCAAGCTCACGCGCGCGCAGTTCCAGCAGATGACCCAGGACCTGCTTGAGCGCACCAAGGCGCCGTTCCAGCAGGTGATCAAGGACGCGGGCATCAAGCTGAGCGACATCGATCACGTGGTTCTCGTTGGCGGCTCCACCCGCATGCCAGCCGTCACGGAACTGGTCAAGGAGCTCACCGGCGGCCAGGAGCCCAATAAGGGCGTCAACCCCGACGAGGTGGTCGCCGTTGGCGCCGCCCTCCAGGCCGGCGTCATCAAGGGGGAGCGCAAGGACGTGCTGCTCATTGACGTCACCCCCCTGAGCCTCGGCATCGAGACCAAGGGCGGCGTCATGACCTCGCTCATCGAGCGCAACACCGCGATTCCCACCAAGTCGTCCGAGGTCTTCTCCACGGCCGATGACAACCAGCCGTCCGTGCTCATCCAGGTCTACCAGGGCGAGCGTGGGTTCGCGCGCGACAACAAGCTGCTCGGCACCTTCGAGCTCGGCGGCATCGCGCCCGCCCCCCGCGGCGTGCCGCAGATCGAGGTCACGTTCGACATCGACGCCAACGGCATCGTCCACGTCCACGCCAAGGACCGCGGCACCGGCAAGGAGCAGTCCATCACCGTGACCGGCGGCTCGGCCCTCTCCAAGGAGGACATCGACCGCATGGTCAAGGACGCCGAGGCCCACGCCGACGAGGACAAGGCGCGTCGCGACGAGGCGGAGACCCGCAACAACGCCGAGACCTTCGCGTACTCCACCGAGAAGATCCTTTCCGAGAACGAGGACAAGGTCCCCGCGGAGGTTGCCGACGACGTGAAGTCCGCGATCGCCGACGTCAAGACCGCCCTCGAGGGCACCGACGTCGACGCCGTGAAGTCCGCACACGAGACGCTCGTGTCCAAGGCGCAGAAGATCGGCGAGGCGGTCTACGCTCACCAGCAGGCCGAATCGGCCGCTGGGCCATCCGAGCCGAGCGACGCCCAAGCCGACGACGACGTCGTTGACGCCGAGATCGTCGACGACGAGAAGTAGCAAGGCGAGGCCCGACGCTGTGGTGACCACGGCGTCGGGCCGTCACCTTGATTTCGAGGAGACTTCCCATGAATGACCACACCGGGTTCAACACCCCAGACGACGAGGGCGCCGAGAGCGCGCTCACCGACGCGGCGTCGATCATCGACGGAGCCGCGAACGTGCTTGACCGAGACCGCGACGGCCACATCAGCGCCGACGAGCTCGCCACCGCCGACGAGGCGGCCGCCATGTCCGCCCTCGAGGACGCGCAGGCGAAGGCGGGCGAGCACCTCGCGGACCTGCAGCGACTCCAGGCCGAGTACGTGAACTACCGCAAGCGAGTGGATCGCGACCGCGCCATCGCGGGCGAGGTCGCAACGGCTCGAACCATCGAGGCGCTCATCCCCACCCTCGACGACATCGCTGCCGCGCGCGAGCACGGCGAGCTCGAGGACGGGCCGTTCGCCGCGATCGCGGCGAAGCTCGAGGCCGCACTCGCCCAGTTCGGCTGGGAGAGCTATGGGGCCGTTGGCGAGCCGTTCGACCCCGCACTGCACGAGGCGCTGCTGTCGCAGCCGAGCGCCGACGTCAGCGAGCCCACCATCATCACCGTTGCGCAGCCGGGCCACCGGATCGGCGAGCGCATCGTGCGCCCCGCGCGCGTCATCGTGGCGCAGCCGGAGTAACCGACCGCTTCACGAAGGGAGGCGCCGTGGCGAGCCAAGACTGGTTCAGCAAAGACTTCTACGCCACCCTTGGCGTCCCCAAGGACGCGGACGCGACGGCGATCAAGAAGGCCTACCGCCAACTGGCGAAGGAGCTGCACCCGGACCGCAATCCCGGGAACGCGCAGGCGGAGAAGAAGTTCAAGGACGTGGGCGAGGCGTACGCGGTCCTCTCCGACGCCGAACAGCGCAAGCAGTACGACGCCGTGCGCGCCATGGGCGGCGGCGGTCCTCGCTTTCAGGCGGGCGGGTCCGGCGGCGCCCAGGGCTTCGAGGACGTGTTCGGCGGCATGTTCGGCGGCGCGGGTGGTTTCAACGGCACAGCACAGCAGCCGGGCGGTGCCGGCTTCGAGGACATCCTCAACCAGATGTTCGGCGGCGGTGCGAGCTACCAGCGCGGCCCGCAGAAGGGCTCCGACATTGCGGCCGTGACCGAGGTCACGTTCCGCGAGGCGGCCCAAGGTGCCACGGTCACGTTGGGTCTCGACGGGCAGCGCGTCTCGACGCGCATCCCCGTTGGCGTCCAGGACGGACAAAAGATCCGCGTGCCCGGTAAGGGACGTCCAGGAGCGGGCGGGGGACCCAACGGCGACCTGCTGCTCACGGTTCGCGTGGGCAAGCACCCCGTGTTCTCCTATGACGGCCTGAACCTGCGTGTGCAGGTGCCCGTCACCTATGCCGAGGCGGCCCTCGGCGCCACCATCCAGGTGCCAACCCTCACCGGGGACAAGGTGAGTGTGAAGGTGCCCGCGGGCACAGCGTCGGGCCAGATCCTGCGAGTCAAGGGCCGCGGACTCTCAAGCCGCGACAAGACGGGCGACCTCCACGTGGCGATCGTCGTCGACGTGCCGAAGAAGCTGTCGCGGCACGCGAAGCAGGCGGTCGAGGCGCTCGCACAGCAACTCGGCGACAATCCGCGTGACTCGCTCTACAAGGATGCGGCGCGGTAATGGAGCAGCCCGACGTAGACGAGCCGGTCTTCCTGATCTCGGCTGCGGCCGAGCTCGCTGGCATGCACGCGCAGACCCTCAGGCAGTACGACCGGCTTGGCCTCGTGGTGCCGAAGCGGCGCCCGGGCGGGGGCAGGCGATACTCGCTTCGCGACGTCGCAACCCTGCGCGAGGTGCAGCGCATGAGCCAAGACGAGGGGATCAACCTCGCTGGTATCGCCCACATTCTGACCCTTGCTGCGCGAGTCACGGAGCTCGAGCGCGAGGTGGAGCGGCTGCGTCCCCGCGCCGACATCGGGGCGCGCGTTTTCACCACGGGACCCAGCGGGACCGTGGTCATCGTGGAGCGCGGGCAGAGGGCGTCGCGTGCCGAGGGGCGCTCCGTGGTGCTGTGGCGAGAAACTCACTGAGCGATTGACGGTGCCGTTCACGAGCGGGACCATTGCGCCATGAGCGCTGACCACGTGCATCACGGGTTCGACTACATCGAGATCCCCAGCGTTGACATCGACGCCTCCGAGGCGTTCTACCGACGCGCGTTCGGCTGGGACTTCACGTCCTACGGACCCGAGTACTTGGGCATCGTGACGCCCGACGGCCGCGAGGCCGGCGGCATCTCAAGCGTCGGCGAGATCAGTCATGGCACGGACGTGGTCGTGGTGCTCTTCTCCGACGACATCGATGCGACTCATGACGCGGTCATAGCCGCCGGCGGCTCGATCGTGCGCGACACGTTCCGCTTCCCAGGCGGGAGGCGCTTCCACTTCGCGGACCCCAGCGGGAACGAGCTCGCCGTGTGGGGAGACCCAAGCGAAGAGTGACGGCTAGATCCCGTCGACCTCCACGAGCTTCACGCGCGACGTGTGCCCGCGCACAATCCGCACATCCGCCTTGCGCACGCCGAAATGGGCGGCCAACGCCGCCTCTATCGCCGTGTTCGCCGCGCCGTCAGCGGCCCGTTCCCTGACGTGCACGGTGAGCACCGCGTCGTGCCCCTCCTCCACGAGAGGTCCGCGCCGCGAGCCGGGCTTGGCCCTCACCTCAACGCGTGCCACGGGCCGACGCTACCCCCAGGGAAGCACAAAGGCCGACACCGCCCTCAGCTCGGTGTCGGCCTCTGCGCCCGTCTACGTGTCAGCGGTGGACGGACTCCAGGAGATCCTGGACGTGTACATGGGCGTCGGGAAGGGACTCAACCCAGACGCGAGGAGGCTGGCGCATCAGGTTGCCAACCCTCATCTGAATGGACCGCTCGGCGATGTGGTCGCGAAGCGCCGCGAGCCCGGCACCGAGCTCGGCATCGCGGGCAACAAGCACCGCGTAGATGCCGTCGGAGATGCGAGCCATGGGGTGCCCCTCGCCATAGGCGTCCTTGAGCGCGTGGCCAACCGCCGCGTTGCGCGCGATGCGCTGCCAGGGGTCGTTGTCCGCGACCGAGACGTCCACGATCACCAGGGCGTGAGACTCGCCCACCGGCTCACCGTTGCGGTTCGCGGCCCCGTAGACCTCGCCGAGCCGCTGCACCAGGTACTCGGCGGTTCCGAGTCCGGATTCCGCGTCCGTCATGGTGGGAGCAGTGATGGGGGCCGTGTCGCGCTCGGTCCAGCCTTCGCACAGTGAACGGATAGAACGGATCGGCGGCGCCTGGAAGCCGGCCGCCCGGAACAGCACGGTCATGTCGTCGATGGCCTCGGTGATGCCCACGCCGGCGGCGGCCCGAGCCTGTCCGAGCCGGTACGCGGCAGGAGCGGTGTCCTTGCCTGCCTGGAGCGCCTCAACGAGCGCGTCGGCGGCGGGTGTGTACCAGTCGCCAGGACGCAGCCACACCGTCGAGACACTTGCGGACTCCCACGTGCGCAGCAGTGTGGTTGCCTGCGCGGGTCCTGCGTTCGTCACTTCCGATGTCATGCATTATGAGAGGGATCGTCTAGACGGCTATGACGCGAGTCACACGAGAAGTTTTTCTTGCGCAACCCCCGAACCCCGTGTGACTAACTCCCCACCGTGCGTGTTGTATCTAAACGGGTCAAAAAGGGACACTAGGAGGGCACATTCACAAGGTTCGCGGGAGTTTGGCATGAGCCAAGAGGCGATCGCGCTATGGACGGAGACGTCCAGCGATCCAGAACTCATCGCTGGCGTGCGCGCCGGCGATGCGACTGCCTTTGGCGTGCTCTACGAACGCCACGTCGATGCAGCCCGAAAAAGTCGCCTCGCAATACACGAACACCGCCGCGGATGTGGACGACGTTGTCGCAGAGTCCTTCTCCCGCGTGCTGCGCGCGCTGCAGCAGGGCGATGGCCCTGACCTCGCGTTCCGCGCCTACCTCTTCACGATTGTCCGCCGCACCGGCATGGACATCATCAATCGCGGCAACCGCACCCGGCCGGGTGACGACATGGCGCAGTACGAGTCGGCGATGGGCTACGAGGCCCCGTCGGACGAGGGTGCGCTCGAGGGGTTCGAGCAGGGAATCGTCGCCGACGCCTTCCGCTCCCTCCCAGAGCGGTGGCAGGCGGTGCTCTGGTACACCGAGGTCGAGAAGAAGTCCCCCAAGGAGATCGCTCCTCTCCTGGGCCTGACCGCCAACGGAGTCGCGGCGCTCGCGTACCGCGCCCGTGAAGCGCTCCGTCAGGCATACCTGCAGCAGCACCTCAACACCGCGGACTCGATGGACTGCCTCGCCGCAAGCACCCAGTTGGGCGCCTACGTTCGCGGCGGTCTCGCGAAGCGTGACCACGCCAAGGTCGAGGAACACGTTGACTCCTGCGAGAAGTGCGCCGCACTCGTCGCCGAGCTTGAGGACGTGAACCGCGGCATGCGCGGGATCATCGCGCCGCTCGTGCTCGGCGTTCTCGGCGTGGGTGCGCTCGAGGGCGGGCTCCCCGTCGGTGGGGCGCTCGGCGCAAAGGCCGCCGCAGGCGCCGGCACTGCGGGGTCGGCCGTCGCGGGCGGATCGGGCTCTGCGAGCCTCGCGACAGGATCCGGCCTGTCCGCGTGGATCGCGTCGACTGCAGCCATCGTCCTTCCCGCCGCGGCGGCGCTAGGCGTCGTCGCCCTCGTGGTCTCGGGCGCCAGCTTCCTCGGCGTATTCAACCCGCTGGGCCGCTCCGAGGGTCAGACGCCCTCCACGCAGACCACGCCTGACCCCTCCGAGACCGGCGCGACGGACCCGAGTGCCGCACCGTCAACCGCTCCGAGCGCGGAGCCTTCGGCGACGCCATCCCCCGAGCCGTCCGTTGAGCCGAGCGCCGACGCCGGCGAAGGTGACACCGGTGGTGCGCCCGCCGGGGTCGTGGGCAATGAGACTGGGGGCGGCACCGGTGGAGATACTGGGGGCCAGACTGGTGGAAACAGCGGGGGCAGCACTGGTGGGGACACCGGAGGCAGCACCGGTGGGGACACCGGAGGCAGCACGGGTGGGGACACCGGGGGCAGCACGGGTGGCGGCGACACCGGCGGCGGGGACACTGGCGGCGGGGACACTGGCGGCGGGGACACTGGCGGTGGGGACACCGGCGGTGGCGACACTGGCGGCGGAGACACCGGTGGCGGAGACACTGGCGGCGACACGGGTGGCGGCGACACCGACACGCCCACCCCGCCGAAGGCGGCAGCGTTCGAGATCGGCCAGGCTCCGCTCAACTACCTGGAGATCCCGGTGGCGAACCCGGCAGTGTCCATGCTCCTGACCAACGCCGGCGACGGCGACGCCACCGACGTCACCGCGTCCATCGAGCTGCCGGATGGCCTTACCTTCGCAACCCCGAGCGGCGGCACCGCTGGCGGAGCGCCCCTCGCGGCGGAACACCTCGGCGCCTTCCTCAGGTTCGCGCAGACCTCATCCTTCACGGCCGGCAGCTGGGAGTGCACCCTCGACGGCACGCACTCCACCGCCACCTGCGAGCTCGCTGAGTTGGCCGCCGGCACGTCCACGACTCTGGCGCTCAACCTGACGTCCGTGGATGACATCGAGCTTGGCGACGACGCCTGGACCACGTTCTCCGCGTCCGCCGAGGGAGTTGCCCCGCAGTCCTACAAGGTGCTGACGGCCGTCGCCGCCAACGACGAGGACCTCAAGGGCGACTACGCGAAGACGGGCCACCTCGACGTCACGCAGGTCGGCGGCACCGTCATGGGCTGTGACCCGAAGAAGTCGGCGTGCGCCGGCATCATGAAGTACGCCGGAACCGGCGTCGGCAAGGACGTCCCCTCGAGCCTGAACAACAACGACAACACGATGGTGGCGCTCAACCCCGCCGGCGGCGACGCGAACTCCGGGACGACAAAGCTGGTCATCCCCGCTGGTGCGAAGGTCAAGTACGCGCTCCTCGAGTGGTCGGCGAACAGCCACCAGAGGGACTCCTGGACGCGCGGCATCGGAACCGCACGGCTCAAGGCCCTGGATGGCTCGTTCGTGACGGTCACCGCGGACAAGACGGCGACCCACACCGTCAACGGCACCTACTACTACCAGGCTCGCGCCAACGTCACCGCCGCGGTCGCGGCCGCCGGAAGCGGCGAGTACTCGGTCGCTGACATCGCTCTCGCGGCCGGAGGCGACAAGACGAACCTCTACGGCGGCTTCAGCCTCACCGTGGTGTACGAGCTCCAGAGCCTCCCGGTGTCGAGTGTCGCGGTGTTCACCGGCAGCCAGTGGGTCACCGGCAACCAGTTCGCCGACTTCGCCTTCAACGCCGCGTCCGCCTCCTCCGCTCGGGTGGGGTGGACCGCATGGGACGCGGACAGGGGCTTCACGGGCGACCACATGTCGCTCGACTCGAAGGACCTGACGCCGAACGGCTGGGATGGCAGCGCGGTCGTCCCCCACAGCTCGCAGAATGCCGCCGACGCCACCGCCTTCGGCTCGCCGTTCGCCAACACTCTGGGTGTGGACGCGAAGGACTTCGTGCGGGTGGACGGCATCGCGCCAGGCAAGCACACGCTCAAGGCCTGGACGAACAACGACACCTACCTCATCGGCTCGCTCACCGTCACGCTGACTTCCGCCGGCTGACCGCGAGCAGCGCGATAGCGCCGCACAGCGCGGCCGCCGCCGTAGCCAGCCGCGCTCCGATCGGCCCCGCCTTCTCGTACCGTTCCGCCGTTACCGCGGTGGGCGTTCCGAGGCTCGTGGCTTGGTAGCAGTACCCCACAAAGCCGTCCGGCCCAACCCTCGTGGACCTAGTCCACGCCTGCGCCTGGGCGAGTGAACCGTCGGGCGCCCCGGCAAGCGCCGACGGTGAGAAGCTCGCCGCGTCGACGACCCACGCGACGGGCGAAGTCATCGCGATCCAGGCCACATCCTCGGTGTGGCGGCGGGTGGCGTCGATCGTCTCGTCCCTGCAGATGAAGGCGGGGCGCCCGCCCACGGACGTGGCGACGAAGGAGTGGTAGGTGATCTGCTCCGTGACGACGGTCTCGGGCAGGAGCGCGGTGGCCACCGCAAAAGGGACGAAGACCATGGCCAGCGTCAGCGCGGCGGCCGCGATGCGCGGCCAGGCCCTCTGTCGGTTGGCAAGCGCCAGCCCGAGCCACGCGCCCGCCGCGCCCGAGAGCGCAAGGACGGCGAGCGTCGGGACGGCTTGGGATTCCGCCCAACCTTCGCGCGCGGCCGCCAGTGCCACACCAGGCACGCTCGCGAAGGCCAGCAGGGCGCCCGACGCTCCGGTCACCGCCCACCGAGCGGCCCGCAGGCGTCTCGCCTTGGGCACGCGCTGCCCCAGCCCACGCCGCACAGGTTGGCGTCATCACCGCGGCGGCGACCAGCAGGGCGGTGCCGACCCACGCGCCGCGCGTCACCGCGTAGGTGACGGCTGCGACGGCCGCCGGCACCACGAGGCACAGCAGGGCGGCGAGCTGCCAGTGTCGGTCGCGGAGGGCGGCGAGCCCTGCGTCTCGGAGGTCGTGGTGCGGGGGGCGGGGAGGGCGCGGCTCAAACTCGTCGATCGCAACGTCGTCGGCGTCAAGCGAGACCTTGAACACGACCGTCTGGCCCATGCCGCAACGCTACGTCGCGGGGGCGTGACGTGCTAGGCGACAACCCCGGAGGGCGCGCGCGGCCTGACGATGAGCCACAGGGCTAGGTGCGCGACGGCGAGCGCGCCGATCATGACCCCGGCCATCGAGACCACCGACACCCCAAGGATGCCGACGAGCGGAGTCACGAGCCCCGGCAGCAGCGAGTTGAGTGCGCCAATGAGCGACGCCGCCGTGCCCGCCTCCTCCGCGTGATTGGCGAGGGCGGTCACCTGAACGGTCGGCATGATGATGCCAAGCGGCGACACCACGAAGAACAGGGACGCGAGGACCCAGGCGAGCGAGCCGTCGGACAGGCCGCATACCAGGAGCGATACCGCGCCGGCGGTCATTATGAGCAGGCCGACTGTGGCGACCGACTTGGGCGCGAACTTTCGCATGAGGCGCGCGGAGATCTGCGTCGCCGCGACGAGGCCGAGCGAGTTCACGCCGAACGCGATCCCGTACTGCTGCGCGGTCATGCCGAATACGTCCTGGAGCAGGAACGAGCTCGACGAGAGGTAGCTGAAGAGCGCGGTGAAGACCATCGAGCCGAGGATGGCGGCCCCCACGAAGGCGCCGTCGCGCGCGAGGTGGCTGTAGCGTCGGGCAACCGCACGGCCTGAGAAGATGCCTCGCCGCTCTGGCGGCAGCGTCTCGATCATCAAGAAGGCGGAGACGATCACCATGACGAGTCCGTAGCCCGCGAGGACCACGAAGACGCCACGCCACTCGACGACCCGCAGCAGCTGCGAGCCGATCACGGGGGCGAGCACGGGCGCGAGCCCCCACACGAGAGCCAAGCGCGAGAGCATGCGGATGAGTCGCTGACCGGAGAACAGGTCGCGAACCACGGCCATCGCGACAACGCCGGAGCCGGCGGCGCCGATGCCCTGGAAGACGCGGCCGACCG
The DNA here is from genome assembly GCA_024707205.1 of Demequina sp. Taxonomy (NCBI): domain Bacteria; kingdom Bacillati; phylum Actinomycetota; class Actinomycetes; order Micrococcales; family Demequinaceae; genus Demequina; species Demequina sp. The sequence continues at coordinate 1,310,778 of JANQAD010000001.1, read as the reverse complement.
TGACGAGCTCAACGGTGGGCGCGGCCGCCACCGCGAGCGACGCGAGGACGTGCACCGCCGTGGTGATGAGGAGCGGCTTGCGGCGGCCGAAGGCGTCGGAGAGCGGCCCCACGATGAGTTGGCCGAGCGCGAAGCCCACCAGCGTGGCGGTGAGCGTGATCTGGATCGCGGCGTCCGAGGCGTGCAGATCGGCGGCAACGGCGGGGAACGCCGGCAGATAGAGGTCGATGGTGAATGGACCCAGCGCGCTCAGCGCGCCGAGGATCAGGATGTACTTGAGGCGCTGCGCGCTGGAGAACGAGTCGCCGCGGGAGGCTTCGACGGGGACGGGCGCGATGGGGACGGGCGCGACGGGGTCGTCCGATTCGGCGACCTGTCTCGTGACTGTCATGCGCGCGCTCTGGTCCTCTTGCTGGTGCTGGATCGTGGGGGGCGGCGGCATTGCCGGCAGGGTTCACGACTTCCCTGCGACGGGTACAACTTTACCAAGCGGTAGGTCATTCCCGCGACGGCCAGATTTTCGGACCGCCGACCAAGGAGCGCGAGTCGCCACAGCGTCGGGCAGGAAGGGGGTGAGCCGCGAGAACAAGGCAACAAGGAAAGGGGCGAGGCCCCTGCCCGTCCGCAGGGATCAAGCCTGACCGCCCGGAGGAGGGGTAGGGGCCTCGCCCCGACAAACTACGGCGTGCGCACTTACGCCTTAGTAGCCTGCGCGTTCACCTCGTACGACGTGTTGGTCGCCTCGAAGAAGTTGACGAGCTGCAGCGTGTCATTCGCCGTCGCCATCCACTTCGCCGGGTTGGACACGTTGTAGTGCGAGTCGAAGCCGAGCTCCTCAAGACGACGGTCTGCCAGGTACTTCACGTACTGGTTCACATAGTCGGCGTTGAGGCCAAGGATGCCCGTGGGCAGGAGGTCGCGGTTGTACGCCTCCTCCATCTCCACGGCGTCGAGGATCATCTGGCGGATCTCCTCGGCGAACTCCGCGTCCTGGAGGTCCTCGTTCTCCTCGAGCACCGTGAGGATGAGGTTGATCCCGAACTGCAGGTGCAGCGACTCGTCGCGAATGATCCAGTCCATGAGGGAGCCGAAGTTGCGCAGCAGGTTCCGCTGGCGGAAGCTCAGCGCCACCATGAAGCCCGAGTAGAACCAGATGCCCTCAAGGATGATGTTGTAGGCGATGAGGTTGCGGACGAAGTCCTTCTTGCCCTCGGTGGTGGTGATGTCCAGGGTGTCTTCGGTCATGCGCTTGATGTACTTGACCTCGAACTCCTCCTTGATCGCCATCGAGGGAACTTCGACGTGCGACTCGTAGGCAGCCTCGCGGTCGATCGGGAAGGTCTCGAGGACGTACTCGAACGACATGCAGTGGTTGGCCTCTTCCCACATCTGCTTCGCGAGGTACAGGTGGCACTCGGGGGCGTTGATGTACGGGTACACACCGAACGCGAGCGCCTTGTTGACGAGCAGCTCGTTGGGGTTGAAGTACGACATCAGATAGGTGACGGCGTGCTTCTCTTCCGGTGTCATCTTCTTGAAGTCCGCGAGGTCCTCACCCAACTGGATCTCGTTGGGGAACCACGTGTTCGCGACGGCCTGGTTGTAGAGGTCGTACGCCCACGGGTAGGTGATGGGCTTGAGCAGCAGTCCATCCTGGATGCCTGTTCCGAGAATTGCCATAATGCTCTCCTACTCCTCTTGACGATCTACTGGCACGACTCGCACTGGAGCCGCTCCATCGGGTCCACTGGGCGAGGCGACGCCGCCCACCATCTCGCTGTCGTCCGCGACGATCTCAAAGACCGTGGCACCATCTGGCGCCTCGGACGACGCCGTTGCGGCTCGGGCTCCTGCGCCACCTCCGGCAGGGCGGCGGGGGGAATGGCGGCTGAGCCTCGGGAGCGGTGGCGAACGCCTTGGCCGCTACCGCGCTGAAGACCGACGCCGGGGCCACGGCTGGCACGGACGCGGTGGTGGTGGGGGCATCGGCGAGGGACACTGCCGCGCCTTCCACGACCTCGTCGGCGACGACAGACTCAACCACTGCACCAGACTCAACCACGGCGTCGGCGCCCTTCTTGGCGCCGAATCCGCCGAAGCCTCGCTTGGCGGGGGCGGCCCCACCGGAGGGCTTCGCGACCTGGCCTGCGCCGGCTGCGGAGCCGGTGGAGGCGAGACGCTCTGCCTTATTGACGCGCACGGTGGACTGCTCCGCGGTGTGGCGGGGCTTCATGTGGAGGTAGTACGTGGTCTTCACGCCGCGCTCCCACGCAGCCGAGTACAGCGCCATCATGTTGTCGACGTCGCGGTCCTCGAGGTAGATGTTGCGGCTGATCGCCTGGTCAATCCACTTCTGCGCGCGCGCCGCCACCTCGATGAAGGCGTAGGGCGAGAGCTGGAACGAGGTCTTGTAGACGTCCTTGAGGTGCTGGGGGACCTCGTCGAGCTGCGAGAGGTCGCCCTGCACGGCCAGGAGGTCGTCCTTCACCTGCTCCCACAGGCCGATGTCCTGGAGGTCCTTGACGAGGTTGCGGTTCACCTCGAGGAACTTCCCGGACGAGGTCGCCCGGCTGAAGATCTGCGAGAACTGGGGGTCGAAGCCGGGCGTGGTGCCGGCGACGAGGCCGATGGACGCGGTGGGCGCAACTGCCATGAGGGTGGCGTTGCGGATGCCGCCCTTGACCTTGGCGCGCAGCGCGTCCCAGTCCTGACGGACGGTGCGGTCAACGGTGATGGCGACGCCGCGGTCGGCCTCCGCCTCCGCGATGGTGTCGAACGGCACCTTGCCCTTGGACCAGCCGGAGCCCTCGAAGTTCGCGTAGGAGCCGCGCTCGCGGGCGAGGTCGGCGGACTCGTCGATCGCGTGGTACGACACGAACTCGACGATCTCGTCGATGAGCTCGTAGGCCTCCTCGGACTCGTAGGCGAGGCCGAGCCGCTCGGTGAGGTCCGTGTAGCCCATGACGCCCAGGCCGATGGCGCGGTTCTCACGGTTGGCGTGCTCCGACTCGGGGACGGAGCTGAGCGTGATGTCGACGAGGTTGTCGAGCTGGCGCACGGCGAGGCGCGTGGACTCCTTCATGCGCTCCCAGTCGATCTTGCCGTCTACCAGGTGCGTCGAGAGGTTGACCGATGCCAGGTTGCAGACCGCGATGTTGTCGCGGTCCTGCGGCAGGCAGATCTCGGTGCACAGGTTGGACAGGTGGATCGTGCCCGTGTTGGTGTTGAGCGCGCGCAGGTTGATGGTGTCCTTCCAGGTCAGCCACGGGTGCGAGGAGCCCTGCAGCATGACGAGGATGGACTTGTACTGCTCGCGGGCGCGCATCTTCTTGAAGGTGCGCATCTTGCCCGCCTCCGCGAGCGCCACGTACTGCGCGTAGCGCGCGGAGAACTCCGAGCCGACGAGCTCAACGAGGTCGGGCGTCTCAGCGGGGTCGAAGAGGTACCAGTCCTGGTCGTTCTGGACGCGCTTCATGAACTCGTCCGAGATCCATACGGCGGTGTTGGCCGTGCGCGTGCGGCGGTAGGGGTCGCCGGAGTTCTGTCGCAGGTCGAGGAACTGCGAGAAGTCGAGGTGCCAGTTCTCCATGTAGAAGCACAGCGCGCCGAACTTCTTGCCGCCGCGGCTGACCGCACGCAGCGTGGAGTCGATGGTGTGCATGAACGGGATGGGGCCCGTCGACGTGGTGTTGTTGGACTTGATGGGAGAGCCCTCGGAGCGCAGCTTGGTCACCGAAAGGCCGATGCCGCCGGTGCCCTTGGTGAGCCACATGACGTCGCCCACGGTCTTGGCGATGTGGTCCATGTCGTCTTCCATCTGCATCACGAAGCAGTTGGACAGCTGGGGGTAGGACGTGCCCGCGTTGACGAGCGTGGAGCCTGCGGGCAGGTAGTCGAGGCGCGAGATCTTCTCGTAGAACTGCAGGGCCATCTCGGTGGGGTTGGCCTCGTTGAGCGACAGGCCCATGCACACGCGCATCCAGAAGTACTGGGGAACCTCGAGCGCCTTGCCGTGGCGGTCCGTGATCATGTAGCGGTTGCGCATCGTGACCGTGCCGATGTACTTCAGGAGGTCGTCGCGCGTGTGGTCGATCGCGGCCGCGAGCGCGTCGAGGTCGAACAGGCTCTCAAGGCGCGTGTCGAGGAGGCCCTCCTCAACGGCGTCGCGGATGTAGCCGGGGAAGCGGGCCTGGTGCAGCAGCGCGAGCTCGAGCTCGGACTCGTAGCCGCCGAGCACGCGCTTGTAGATGACCTTGCGGAGCAGTCGGGCGGCGATGATGTCGAAGTTGGGGTCGTCCTTGACGTTCTGCACCGCGACGCCGATCGCGGCCTCGTCGAGCTGCTCGGTGGTGATGCCGTCGAACAGCGTGATGCCCAGCTCGGTGGCCACCTGGGTGGTCATCGAGATCTGGTCCGGAAGACCGGTCGCCGCGCGCTCGATCGCCTTGTTGATGCGGTCGGCGTTGTACGGCTCGCGGGTGCCGTCACGCTTGGTGACGTGGATGCCGGTGCGGATGGCTCCGCTGTCGACGGCCGCCTCTGCAACATTGACCTGCGCCGTGCTGCCCTCGGCGGTGGTGTTCTCTGTGATCGTCACGGCGCTCCCCTTGGTCTGTGATCAAAGATGTGTGATCTTGTGGCCCTTGCGGGCCGCGAATATGGACGGCGTATGCGGCTCCGATGCGGCGGCTGAGCCCTCCTCCGGGCCACTACGTCGTCAACTCGAGGCGTAGCCCCGAACTTAGTACGAATTACAACGGTGTGCAACTAGATATAGGGGTGAGTTTCGGGATTCGCCCCTAGATGTTGTGGTTCTGTTGAAAACCTGTGTATAGAGTTGTGGACTGCTCGGCGTGTCTTCCACACGTCGAGCCGCTACCTGTTGAACACTCTGCGACCGGCTCTTCATCCCCACCCAACAAGGGTCTCACTGGGGTGTGACATGCCAAGGGGAGCCAGCGTCGGGCCTCGTTGCTCCGCACGGCAACTGTGACCAAAGTGACGTGAGTGACGCGTGATCCCTAAGAGCGGCAAGGCCTGAGTCACATGGGCCACGCGTGCCGTGCGGAGCATTCAAGAACGGCGGCGGCCGACGCTGGAGCCCGGCAAGCGCCGAGGTCGCCTAGCCCTTGACCGCTCCCCCAAGCCCCGCGGACCGCAGGAACACGCGCTGGAACATGAGGAACATGACCACCGGGATGATCGTCGCTATCGCGAGGGCCGCGAGGAACACGTCGAGCTCTGTCTGCGACTGCACTGCGGGCAGGCGGACGGACAGCGGCTGGCGGGCCGGATCCGGCAGCACCAACATGGGCCACAGGAAGTCCTTCCACGCGGCGATGATGGCGAACACGGACACGACGCCGAGGATGGGCTTGGACATCGGGATCACGATGGACCAGAACAGGCGGAACGGGCCGGCCCCGTCGGTGCGCGCGGCCTCGATGACGTCCCGGGGCAGGTTGTCGAAGAAGCGCTTGACCAGCAGGATGTTGAAGGCGTTCGCCGCCATCGGCAGCCACACGGCAAGGTAGTTGTTGAGCAGCGAGTAGTCGCGGCCGAGCAGCGGCGGGTCCACGATCGTCAGGTAGAGGGGAACCAGCAGCACCACGCCCGGGATGAACAGAGTGGCGAGCACGAGCGAGTTCAGCAGCCCCGCATAGCGCGGCCGCAGGATCGACAGGGTGTAGGCGCCCGTGGTCGCGATCAGCAGCTGGAACACCCACGCCCCCGCCGCGATGACCACCGTGTTGAAGAAGTACTGGTCGATGTGGATGTCGTTCCAGGCGGTCGACAGGTTTGCCCAGTCGATGCCGTTGGGCCACAGCCGGAAAGGCTGCTGCAGCGTGTCCTGCGTCGGCGTCACCGCGGACTTCGCGAGCCACAGGATCGGCCCGAGGCCCACCACCACGAGAGACACGGTGAGGAACACATGCACGCCCCTGAGCGTGCGCCGCACCCCAGGCTGCCGCCGCTCCGCGGACGAGATGATGCTGCGGTCGCTCGCGAGCAGCGAGTCCGCGCGCCTGCGGCCGCGCCACGAGATCAGGCGGCTGCGCCCGTCAAGCAGCGGCTCGCCGTCGTGCTCGACCTCGGGCGCGAGCACGGCCTCCGCGGCGCGAGAGAAACCGGTCTGCGTCATGAGGTGCTCCAGCGGTTCGTGAGGCGGAAGTAGACCCAGCTGAGCAGGCCAAGGAAGATCGCGAGCATCACCGACAGCGCCGTGGCCATGCCGTACTTGCCGCCGAGCGAGTTGGTGAATGCATAGTCATAGATGAGCAGCAGGATCGTGGTGGTCGCGTGAACGGGGCCGCCGCCGGTGAACAGGTACGGCTCCAGAAAGACCTGCGCGGTCGCGAGGATCTGCAGGATGAGCATCACGAAGATCACGCCTCGCATCTGCGGCAGCGTGACGTGCCAGATCTTGCGCCAGATGTTCGCGCCGTCGACCTCCGCGGCGTCGTATAGCTCCGGCGGCACGATGAGCAGCGCGGCCAGGTAGATGATGATCGACCCGCCAGCGGCCGCCCACGTCGCCTCGATCACGAGGGCGGGCATGGCCTGCGTCTGGCTCTGCAGGAACGGCTGCGGCGGTATCCCGACCCAGCCGAGCATCGTGTTGAACACTCCCTGCGGCGACGCGTCGTAGAACACGCGCCACAGCAGCACCGCGACCACGGGCGGGATGATGACCGGCAGGTACGCGAGCGCGGAGTAGATCCCCTTGCCTCTGCGCACCTCGCTCATCAGCACGGCCATGATGATCGGCACGGGGAAGCCGAGGATGAGCGCCAGCAGCGCGAAATACCCGGTGTTGAGGATCGCCGTGCCCAGCAGCGGGTCCCGCAGCACGGCGGCGAAGTTGTCGAGGCCAACCCACGTGGCCGGGGTGACCAGATTCGTCTTCTGAAAACTCATGATCACCGAGCGGATGATCGGCAGCCAGCTGAAGATCGAGAACACGAAGATCAACGGCAGCGCGAACAGGAGGGTCGTGAGGCCTCCCCCACGCACCCACGTCACGGGGTTTCCTGCCCGACGCTCACCCACCTTGGGACTGCGCCTCACCTCGGGTGTGGTTGCCATTGGTTTTCCTTACCGCCATTGGGGGTGTGGCGGCGCGGGTTCCCCCGCGCCGGCCACTTTTGAGTACTACTGGTCCAGCAGGGCCTGAGCGTCGGTGTCCGCCTTGGTGAGGAGGGCATCGATGTCAGCGTTCTTGTCCGTGAGGACAGCCTGCACCACGGGGTCGAGCAGCGCGTAGATCGCCTGCGTCTGGCCCTTCGGCTCGCCAACGGGCGTCTGGTTCCAGATGTTCTCCGTGAAGGGCTTCATCTGGTCGCGAGGCACGTTGATGTACGGCTCGATCCAGGTGAGCGACTGCTCGTAGAGCTCCTTGCTCAGAACCGGCAGCACCGGGGTGCCAACGGCCTGGCCGGCGTCGGACAGCGCCTTGGCGTCAGCCACGGCGGCGTCCTCGTTCATGAGCTTCTGCATGTAGTACCAGTCGATCCACTTGACCGCCGCCGCCTTGGTCGCGGAGTCGATCGTGGGGCTTACGACGGCCACGTCGCCACCGCCGAGGGTTCCGGCGTCGGCGCCATCAAGCGGAACCACCGTGAGGCCGTACTGCTCTGGCTTCATACCGAAGTCACGGACGAGGGCCGTGTACACGTCGGAGCCAGAGGTGTACATGCCGATGTTGCCTGCAGCGAACTCCTGGTTGATCGTTCCCCAGTCGAGGTCCACCTTGGACCCGAAGGAGTTGTCCTCCCACTTCAGGTCGTGCAGGAACTGCAGCGCGGCCTTGGTGCCAGGGTTGTTGATCGTCGACGTGTACGTGCCGTCGCCGTTGTCCACCTGGGTGCGTCCGCCGCGGGCGATCGTCGCCGCCGTGAGCTGCCAGCCTCCGGTGTTGTTGATCGCCATCTGGGCGTAGCCGGCCTTGCCGGTCTTCTCCGCGATGATCTTTGCGTCGGCCCTGACCTCGTCCCACGTGGTGGGGGGTGAGTTGGGGTCGAGGCCGGCCTGCGTGAACAGGTCCCGGTTGTAGTGCAGGCCCATGGCGTAGGCCTGGCGCGGGAAGCCGTAGTAGTGGCCGTCCGTTCCGGTGACGCCGTCAAGGATGATCGGGTTGAACTTGTCCACGTAGCCAAGGGCGGTCATCTCGTCGGTGACGTCGTTGAGCTGGCCGTTCTCGAGCAGCGTCTTCGTGTCCGTGAACGGCACCGTGAAGACGTCGGGGAGGCTTCCGCCCGCGAGCTGAACAGCGAACGTGGGTCCGGTCCATTCGTACTCGACGCCGATCACGTCGATGTCGGGGTTGAGGTCCTCGAACTGCTTCTCCTGGACGGCGAATGCGTCATACGCCGCCTTGTCCGCGCCGGGCGGGAAGGTGGCGACGCGAAGCTCGATCTTCTTGCCGTCATTGCCCGCGCCGGGGCTTGCACTGTCGCTATCGTCGGGCGAGCAGGCCGTCAGGAGCAGCGCCCCAGCGGCGAGTGATACGCCCGCGATCGCGGTCTTGCGACCGATCGACATCATTGTCATTCTCCTTTTGTTGGGGGCGCCGTCAGGCGCTTTCGACACCGCTCGGCGCAACCTCGAGCCATACGGTGCAGTCTGGTGGGAGCGCCCCGGCCACGAGCTCGGCACTCGCGGCAAGGACGCCGATGTGGTCCGGCAGCGGAACTGGAGAGCTGCCGAAGTTGGTGAGGGAAACGGTGCCCGCGCCGCGCCGGAAGGCGAGCACAGCGTCGGGCATATCAAGCCACGCGAAGCCGCCGGAGAGGAGATCCTCGCTGGCGCGGCGAGTGGCGAGGGCGGTGCGGTAGAGGGTGAGCGTGGAGTGCGGGGAGGTGGCTTGCGCCTCCACGCTGAGGCGCCCCCACGCGGCTGGCTGCGGGAGCCAGGGCGCGGAGCCGGCGTCGGGGCCGAAGCCAAGCGAGACTCCCTCGCGCGTCCAGGGCAGCGGGACGCGGCAGCCGTCGCGGCCAGGGTCAACGCCGCCGGAGCGGAAGTGCATGGGATCCTCGATGAGCTCCGCGGGGATGTCCGCCTCCGGGAGCCCGAGCTCGTCTCCCTGGTAGATGTAGAGGCAGCCGGGGAGCGCGGCAGTGAGCAGCGCGGCGGCGCGAGCCCTGCGGGTGCCGAGCTCGAGGTCTGTGGGGGTGCCGAACCGCTTGCGGTCGAACGCGAACGACGTGTCCTCGCGCCCGTAGCGGGTGGCCGGGCGCGTGATGTCGTGGTTGCTCAGCACCCACGTCGCGGGTGCGCCGACCGGGGCGTGCTCGGCGAGCGTGCGGTCGATGCTCGCGCGCATGGTCGCGGCGTCCCAGGGCTGGGTCATGAAGTCGAAGTTGAACGCGGTGTGCATCTCGTCGCTGCGGAGGTAGCGCGCGAATCGGGCCGCATCCTCGAGCCACACCTCGCCAACGAGGATGCGCTTGGGCTCGTAGCCGTCCGCGACCGCGCGCCAGCCGCGATAGACGTCGTGGATCTCGTCGCGGTCGATGTGCGGGTGGACGCCAGGTGTGGCGTGCTCCGTGTGATCGGGCAGCGGGCCGAGCTCGGGGTCCTTGATGATCATCGCGGCGCTGTCGATGCGCACCCCGGCCACACCGCGGTCGAACCAGAACCGCAGGATGTCCTCGTGCTCCTTGCGCACGTCGGGGTGGTTCCAGTTGAGGTCCGGCTGCTCCGCCGTGAACAGGTGCAGGTACCACTCGCCGGGTGTGCCGTCCGGGTTGGTGGTCCGGCTCCACGTCTCGCCCTGGAAGCTGCTCACCCATGCCGTTGGCATCTGGTCGCCGTTCTCGCCGGCGCCCTCGCGGAACCAGAAGCGCTCGCGCTCCGGGCTGCCGGGCCCGGCCGCGAGGGCCGCCTGGAACCAGGGGTGCTGGTCTGAAACGTGGTTGGGGACGATGTCCACGATGGTGCGGATGCCGAGCTGCGCGGCTTCGCTGATGAGCGCTTCCGCCTCGCCGAGCGTGCCGAACATCGGGTGGATGGCGCGGTAGTCGCTGACGTCGTAGCCTCCGTCGGCGAGGGGGCTCGCGTACCAAGGGTTGAACCAGATGGCGTCGACGCCGAGGTCCCGCAGGTACGGGAGGCGGCTGCGGACTCCCGCGAGGTCGCCGGTGCCGTCGCCGTCGGCGTCCGCGAACGAGCGGACGTAGACCTGGTAGATGACGGCGGAGCGCCACCACTCGTGGCCCGGCGCCTCTGTGGGCGCGGCGTCCGTGGCTGCCGCCTCCTTGCCCGACGCTATGGCGCGGCCCGTCGCTTGGCTCGCCCCGGCGTCGTGCTGGGTGAGGACTTCGCTGTCCACATCGCTCCTTCGGTGACTCGATCTGGAGACACCGTAACTTGCTGACAGTTTGCGCGCAAGTTTTTGCTACGCGTGAGAAAGATTGCGATTTGGTAACGGCCCGGTTAGTAACGTTTCGAAGGCCGTGAGACAAACAAGGGTCGCTGGGACTTGAGTGGCGGAAGTGACTCCGGCAGCCCCACGAACAGTCACTTAGGTCACACGTGTCCCAGCGACCCTTGTCTTTCGTTGACCGCCCGCGCGCGGCGCGAGTTACGCGCGTGCGGGGCCCGTGGAGCCGCGCAGCACCAGCTCGGGCTCGAAGAGGAGCTCGTCGCCGGCAGTCATCGTGCCTGCTATCAGGCCTAGGAGGATATCGATGACGGTCCGTCCCATGGCGTCGATGGGCTGGCGCACGGTCGTGAGCGGCGGCTCGGTGAAGCTCATCAGCACCGAGTCGTCGTAGCCGACGATCGACACGTCGCCCGGCACATCGAGCCCCGCGCGCTTGGCCGCGCGCACGGCGCCGAGCGCCAACGGGTCGGAGGCGCATACGACGCCGGTGCACCCGGCCGCGAACAGTCGCGACGCTCCGGCCTGCCCGGATTCGATCGAGTACAGCCCGTTCACCACGAGTTCCGGGTCAAGCGGCGAGCCGAGCCGGGCGAGCGTCCGCTCTGCCCCCTCGCGCTTGCGGCGCGAGGGCTGGTGGCCAACCGGCCCGAGCAGCAGCCCTATCCGCCGATGCCCCAGCTGGTGCAGGTGGCTCACGGCCTGTTCGGCCGCGGACGCGTCGTCGGTCGACACGGTCGCGAAGTCCATCTCCGGAATCGGCGCGCTTACCAGGACTGTTGGCAAGTTGACCTTGCGCAGCCTGTCGTAGTGCTCGTGTGGCGCGTCGGTTTCCGTGTAGTTGCCGCCAACGAAGATCACGCCGCTCACCTGCTGCGCGAGCATGAGGTCCACGTAGTCGGACTCGGTGATGCCGCCGGAGTTCTGGGTGCACAGGAGGGGCGTGTACCCGTTCTGCGTGAGGCCGCCGCTCACGATCTCGGCGAGCGCGGGGAAGATGGGGTTCTGGAGCTCCGGAAGCACGAGCGCGACCAGCCGGGCGCGACCCCCGCGCAACTTGGACGGCCGCTCGTAGCCCATCACGTCGAGCGCGGTGAGGACCGCCTGCCGCGTGGCCTCGGACACGCCGGGCTTGCCGTTCAGGACGCGGCTGACAGTGGCCTCGGAGACGCCAACCTTCTGCGCAACCTCTGCAAGACGCTTCGACATGACGGCAATTCTACGCAAACTCTTGCGCAATTGCGCAAGTCATTGCGTAGCAGGATGACTAGACGAGGCCGTAGAGCCTGTCCCCCGCGTCGCCAAGCCCCGGCACGATGTACCCCTGCTCGTTGAGCCGCTCGTCAACGCACGCGACAACAACCGACACCTCCGCGCGATCTCCCACCTGGGACCGCACGTGCTCGATCCCCTCCGGCGCCGCGAGCAGGCACACGCACGTGACGTCGGTGGCGCCGCGCTGCAGCACGTAGTTGATCGCGGCCACAAGCGACCCGCCGGTGGCGAGCATCGGATCGAGGATGAACACCTGGCGGCCGTCGAGGTGCTCGGGCAGCCGGTTGGCGTAGGTGATCGCCTCGAGCGTCTCCTCGTCTCGCTTGAGGCCAAGGAACCCCACCTCCGCTGAAGGCACCACCCGCATCAGTCCCTCGAGCATGCCGAGCCCCGCGCGCAGGATCGGCACGATGAGCGGCCGCGGGTCGGCGAGCCGCGTGCCAACAGTCGTGGTGAGGGGCGTCTCAACCGGATGGTCCTCGACGCGAATGTTCCGCGTCGCCTCATACGCGAGCAGCGCCACGAGCTCCTCCACGAGCTGGCGGAAGATCGGAGAAGTCGTGTTCTTGTCCCGCAGCACGGTGATCTTGTGGCGGACGAGCGGGTGGTCGGCGACGTGCAGCTCCATGGCACAAACGTACCGCGCTCGGCCACCCCACTAGCCTGGTTGCGTGAGCCGGTACGACGCTGCCATGGGTAAGGCGCTCGACCTCGCCCTGGCGGCCGCGCGGGCAGGCGACGTGCCCGTCGGCGCCGTCGTCCTGAACGCCGAAGGCGAGATCATCGGCGAGGGCCACAACCAGCGCGAACTCGCGAGCGACCCCACGGCCCACGCCGAGGTGCTGGCGCTACGGGAGGCGGCCACAGCGTCGGGCAGCTGGAGGCTTGACGACTGCACCCTGGTGGTGACGCTTGAGCCGTGCCTCATGTGCGCGGGCGCGATCCTCGCCGCACGCATCCCCCGAATCGTGATTGGCGCGTGGGACGAGAAGGCGGGCGCCACCGGCTCGCAATGGGACGTGGTGCGCGACGCGCGGATCGGGTCCCGCGTGGAGGTGATCTCTGGGGTCAGGGCGGAGGAGTCCGCCGCGCTGCTGCAGAGCTTCTTTGCCGAACGCAGGCCCTGAGTGGCGTACGAGCGCAGGCGAGACGAGTGGCGGGCCGCGATGGCCAACGCCGTCTCGAGCCTGGGCACGCTCGTGCCACCCACGCAGCCGCGATGGCCCATCGCGTTGCAGATGGCGCTCACGCTCGCGATCCCGCTGGCGATCGGCACCGCCGCGGGGCGGATCGACCTTGGCATGCTCGCGAGCGTCGGCGCGTTCACGGTGCCGTACTTCGCCGCGCTGCCCCGGCTGGAGCGACTCCGGCTGCGCCCAGTTGCGGCGCTCGCCATCATCGGTTCCGCGGCGCTCGGCGCGGTGCTGGGCTCCCACCGCTTCTGGGCCACGTTGGGTCTGGTGGTCGTGACGGTGGTCGCGAGCATTGGCGTGGAGGCGTTTCGCCTAGGGCCACCGGGGCCGCTGTTCCCCGTGCTCGTCTACGGGCTGTCGGCGAACGCCGTGGCGCACGGGGTGGTGGGCACCACGCTCGTCGCGTGCGTCACCGCCGGTTGCGCTCTTGCGATCGTGATCAGCGTGGCACCGCTCGTTCGCAAGGTGCACTGGAAGGTCACGCCGCGCAGCACTCGCGAACTCCTCACACCCGACCCGTGGGATCGCGGGCGCGTGGAGCTCGTGGCGCGCAACGTCGTGGTCGCGATCGCGGGCACGGTCGCCGCGGTGGTCACCGTTGACCCCGAGCGCGCGTATTGGGTGGTCGCAAGCGGCGTGGTGGTCGTGGGCTTCGTTCCCAGCCGCGGGCCGGCGCTGCAGCGCGGCCTGCACCGCACCCTTGGCACGTTCGCGGGCGCCGCGGCCTACCTCGCCCTCGCGGCGATCCACCCGGGCGACTGGGCGATCGTCGCCCTCATGTTCGCCCTGCAGTACGGCGCCGAGATCGTCATTACCAGGAACTACGCCCTCGCCGTGGTCATGCTCACTCCGCTCGCGCTCATGCTCGCCACGGTCGCGTCCGGTCAGTTCGGCTCGGTGGAGATTGCCCGCGAGCGCATCGTCGACACGCTCGTGGGCGCGACGATCGGCGTGCTCACGGCCTTCATCCACCGGCCGGACGTGGTGCGGCGGGCAGCGGTCGCCCGATGACAGTGGCCAAGAGCGCAGGCTGGAAGTTCAGATTTCCGGGACTCGCCGCAAGGAGGTCGCGCTGACCATGTGGATCGCCGGGCCGGGGACACTCGCAAGGCTGAATATGCGTTGCTGAAACTTGATGAAGCGCTCGGCTTGCTGGGCTCCTGTGAGGCGGGCGTTCGTGAGGCAGAAGACGACAACGCCATGCCGCACCAGCGCAGCGCGCTCAACATCGCGATACCGGATGCGCTCGTCTTTGGTGAGCACGGCGAGACCATGCTCACCTACGTAGCGCAACCAGTGTTCATCGGCAACGCGTTGTCCCGGATGCTCGCCGAACACATCGGCAAGCGTGGTGACATTCCAACCCGCCGCGCGAAGTGCCTCTGGGACCGTGCGGGTTCCAAGATTGCGGTCGAGGAAAAAGTCAGGCGGCAAGATGGAGATTGGCTCTGAGCAGTTGCTCCACGACCGCGGGCGTGACGCCGAAGTCGGTGGCCAGATCGGGCACGGACTCACCGGCATCGAACCGGTCAAGGATTGTCGCCACACGTACGCCGTTGCTTTCAAGCACAGGTCGTCCAAAACCGAACCGAGGATCGACGATCACATCCGCCTCGCCGTACTTTGGCAAGCGGATGGCCTCGACGTAGCCAGACGGTCCAAACCTCACGTGCCGGAGGTAGTCGTGCACAACGGGTGCGAATACACCCTGGTTGTTGCGAACAACGACGTACTCGATGTCGCGATCGGTGGCACCGGACTCCACTCCGACCCGATAGAGCAGTTCGGCTCCGTCGCTGAACAGCTCCTTGCTAGCGAGCGCGTGCTCTAGGCCCAGCTCGTCTCGCAGACGTTCCAACGCAGGCCGAATGCGCTGCATGGGCACACCGGTACTCCGCACCGCCGCGAGAAACGCCGCCTCGGCCAAGCCCATAAATGGCAAGGTCGCGTGGCCGGGCTGCGCCACGCCAGTGTCGGTGACAAGTGCCGGCGAGTGACCGAGCGTTCCAGCCTTCGTCGGGAAATCACGGCCACGCGCCCAGGACCGGATTGTCCCGGTGGGGATGCCGATGATCTTCGCCGCTTCAGCCAATGTGTAACGAGGCGTCAACATCACATCGGGGATCATGGTTGGGCCTCCTTCCATATCAACATCCTGGCACTCGACCTAGCCATTCTCCGGCAAGGCACCGACAACCGAGTTCTGCCCACACAAGGGTCGAGACCGCTGCCAGGTCAAGCCGCCGCCTAGAGAAGGCGGATGGCATTCCCCGCGTAGTAGGTGTCTTGCATCAGCCGCTTGTGCTGCTTGGTCAGCTCTGCGATCGCGGCCTCGAGAGCCAGCTCCACATTCGCATTTCCACCCTGCTTCCGCACGTTTACCAGGCCCTTCTTGGCGCGTGCGATGGTGTGCTCGAGGTTGAGGAGCACTGCGGAGACCTCGCCGAGCGCCTCGTCACCGGGAGTCGGCTGGGGAGCCTGCGCCGGTACTGAAGCGGTCATGGAGATTCTCCTGTGGGTGGTGGGCCCAGACTACCGCCGCGCACCCACAAACCCTCTGAACAGCGTCGGGCCTGTGGATAGGTGAACCCCTGGCCTAGTTCGTAACGCTAAACGTGGCCGCCAGCGACGCCGTCGAGTCCCCGCCGACCCACACGTCAAACTCGCTGGCCTCCTGCACAAACCCGCGAGTCGCCGCGCTCCAGTAGGTGAGCTCGTCCGGCCCCAACTCAAACGTCACCGTCTGCGTCTCGCCGGGCGCGAACTCCACCCGGCGGAAGCCCTTGAGCTCGCGGACAGGCCGGGCCGCGGACCCATACCGCTGGTGGATGTAGAGCTGCACCACCTCGTCGGCCTCGATGCCGGACCGGTTGGTGACGTCCACGCTCACCTCAACGGACTCGCCAACGGCGATCGCGTCGCGCGAGACCCGCAGATTCGCGTAGTCGAACGTCGCATAGCTGAGCCCAAAGCCGAACGGGAACAGCGGCACCGAGGCGTCGTCCCAGTACCGCGCACTCGCGCCCTGCGGCTGGAACGTGGTCGAGTGCGCGTAGTACAGCGGCACCTGGCCCACGTGCTGGGGCCACGTGAACGGCAGGCGCCCGGCGGGGCTGAACTCGCCAAGCAGGGCCGACGCCACCGCCTCGCCTCCGCGCGTGCCCGGGTGCCAGATGTCGAGGATCGCGCTCACGTTCTCGCTGGCCCAGCGCAGGTCCAGCGGACGCGCGGACATGACGAGGAGCACGATCTTGGTGCCCGTCTCGGCAATCCTTTGCAGCTGCGCCACCTGGGCGGGCGGCAGCTCCAGGGTGGAGCGTGACGCGAGCTCGCCCGATTGGGTCTGGCGCTCGCCAACCACCACCACGGTCACCTCGGATTGGGCCGCGAGCGCCACGGCCTTCGCGGTCTCTGCCTCGTCGTCGTAGTCGTCCGGTGTCGCGTCCGAGGGGTGGGTCGCGTCGTCGAAGAATGACTTGAAGAGCTTCTCCGGGATGCTCGCGCCCGGCGCAAACGTCACCTCAACATCCGGCCCGACGGCCTGGTTAAGGGCCTCGAGGATCGTCACCGTGTCTTCGGTCACGTGGTCGAACGACCACGAGCCGAGCGTGTCGCGCTTGCTCGCCGCGAGCTGGCCGATCACGGCGACCTTGGTGACGGCGGTGCGGTCCAGGGGCAGCACGCCGTCGTTCTTGAGCAGCACCAGCGAGTGCTCGGCGGCGCGGCGAGCGGTCTCGCCGTGCTCTGGAGCGCCGAGTACCTCGGCGCCAAGCGCCTCGTCGGTGTAGGGGTTCTCGAACAGGCCTAGCCGGAACTTGGCCGCGAGCACCCGGGAAACCGAGGCGTCGAGCACGGCGACGTCGACGCGCCCGTCGGCCACAGCGTCGGGCAGGAAGCCGTACGCGGGCTCGAGCATGGTCATCTCCATGTCGAGGCCAGCGTTGAGGGCGCGCACGCCGGCGTCGGACTGGTCCTTGGCGAAGTGCTGCGCCTCGAGCGAGTGCGCGGCGTTGGCGTCGCTCACCACCCAGCCCTCGAAGCCCCATGCCGTGCGAAGCACGTCGGTGAGGAGCCACTTGTTGCCCGTGGCCGGCACGCCGTTGAGCTCCATGTAGGCGCTCATGATGTTGCCGGCGCCCGCGTCGATCGCGGCCTTGAACGGTGGGAGGTAGACGTTCCACAGCTCGGAGTCGGAGATCTCCGCCTCCTCGTAGTCGCGACCGCCAACGGCGGCGCCGTAGCCCGCGAAGTGCTTGGGGCCGGCGATGACGTTCTCCGCGCCTAGGTCACCTTGGAAGCCGCGCACCTGTGCCGCGGCCACCTTGCCGCCGAGGTACGGGTCCTCGCCCGCGCCCTCGAACATGCGGCCCCAGCGGGGTCGCGCGCAATGTCGACCATGGGGGCGAACGTCCAGTGGATGCCGTTGGCGCGGGCCTCGCGCGCGGCGACCGCCTGCGCGGCCTCGATCGTCTCGGGGTCCCACGTGGCGGCGAGGCCGATGGGCGCGGGGAAGATGGTGCGCATTCCGTGGATGACGTCGAAGCCGAAGATGAGTGGGATGCCGAGGCGGCTCTCCTCGACGGCGCGGCGCTGAATGCGGTTGGCGTTGGCGGCGTCGCGCACAAAGAGAACGGAGCCCGCGCGGCCGGCGGCGACCTCGTTCTCGACCACGTCGGGCGTGCGGATGTGCGCGAAGAAGGGGTTGGGTTCGCTGTCACCTGTGTCTGGCATCTCGCCGAACATCGAGCCGAAGTGGAAGTACTGGGTCAGCTGTCCCGCCTTCTCCTCGACGGTCATGCGGCTCAACAGATCGGCGACGCGCTCTTCAGTTGGGAGCGAAGCGTCGCGGTACGGCTCGGTGGTCATGGTGCTCCTTTGCGTCCCCGTCCCCTTATGCGTCCATGGTGGCATAGTTCGCCAATGATTTCTACCGAGTGGTAACTACGCCCGACGCCGTTTGGAGCCGCGTACTCGCACCAGGTACCCTTGCAGGCGGTGACGTGTCCGAGCGGCCTAAGGAGCACGCCTCGAAAGCGTGTGTGGGTGCAAGTCCACCGTGGGTTCAAATCCCACCGTCACCGCCACAGGAAGCCCCCGGTTCGCCGGGGGCTTTCGTGTTGGGCGTCCTGTGAGTGCATCAGGTCCGGCTTTCGGCGATTCCGGTCTCCTGTGGGTACCTCCAGGTCCGGGCGGGCGCGATCCGGGCCGTACGCGATCCGGGCCGTTCGCGAGCACGCGTGGGGGCTCCAGGATTGAGACCGGACCTCATGTGTCCGCAGGAAGCCGCACTTTCTTGATTCCGGACCTTATGTACTCGCAGGGCGCCAGAGGCGCTTGAGCGTCACCCGCGAGCGCGGCGTCCCTCGGCGGCCGCGGTTACGACCTCGGCCACCCGTTGCGCGCGGGTCTGGTCCTGAACCGCGGTGACGATCCAGAACAACATCTGCTTGCGAGCGCTCGGCGGGAAGGAATCCCACGCGAGCCGGGCCGCGGGCTCGGCATCCAAAGCTGCAGTGAGCTCGGGCGGCTCAACGAGATCTTCGACGCTGTCCATGATGGTCCACCACCCTGTGGCGCGTGCGGCCGTGATCGCCGCTCGCCCCGCATCCGCCATGAGCCCGCGCTGCTCCAGGTCCCCGGCGCGTTGGCGGTTGAGCCGCGTCCACGCGCTCTTGCCCTTGCGCGGAGTGAACATCTGCAGACCGCGCTCCTCGTCAAGCGCCACGGTGGTGGAGTCAATCCACCCAAAGCAGATCGCCTCCTCGACCGCGTCCGGGTACGGGCAACGCGGACCGAGCGCCTCCGTCCGCCACGAGCACAGCCACACGCCACGCGTCGTCGCGTGGTTCTCAAGCAGCCACTCCCGCCACTCGCCACGCGTCTGGGCGTGAAACACGGGGTAGTCGAACTTCCAAGTCGCCGGCAGCGGCGCGCGGTGGGCCATGGCCCCAACCCTGTCACGAGACCCTGACAGGCCACGGGGTCTCTAGGACGGCGAAAGCTCGGGCACGTCGAACACCGCCGCGCCTGGCACCTGCGCGTTCGCCGCACCCACCCGAGCAGCGACTGCGAGCGCCCCGCCCAACTCGAGGCCCCGCTCCAGCGCACTCACCAGGCCCGCGAGAAAGCAGTCTCCGCTGCCCACGGGAAACAGTCCCGGCGAGTCCACGGGCGGGGATGACGCGTGCTCGCCGGCGGCGGTCACGGCGAAGGAGCCGCCCGGCCGTCCGTCACCACGGCCGTGTGGGCACCCCGCGCCACGAGCTGGCTCGCAGCTGCCTTCGGGTCCGCCTCGCCGGTGAGGTCTGCCGCCTCCGCTCGGTTCACCTTGGCCAGCCGCGGGTGCGCAGTCTCGACGATGGCGCCGAGCGCGGGGCCGTGCACATCGACGGCGAGCAGCACACCGCGCGCGGCGTCGGCGGCGAGGAGCCGCGCGAGCGCCGCCGAGTCGATGCCCGCCGGCACCGATCCCGAGACGATCAGCCACTCTCCCGGCTTCACCGATGACGTCCGGCGCGCGATCTCGGCAAGCGGAACGTCAAGATCGACCACCGGCTCGTAGAACTCCGTGAGCTCCCCGGCGGACGTGTCGCATGCGGTCACGCACATCCGCGTCTCGATCGAGGTCGGGATGCGATCGAGCTCGACCCCGCTGTCCGCGAGCAGCGCCGCGACGAGATCGCCAACGTGCCCCCCAAGCGGGACGATCGCGCGCGCGGGCGCCCCAAGCCGGGCAAGGGCGCGAGCCACGTTGAGAGACTTGCCGCCCGCGGACTTGATGATCACCGGCGGGCGGTGGATCGCGCCCAGCCGCACCTCGTCGAGCACGTAGACCACATCGAGGGCGGGCGTGAGCCCGAGTGTGTGGAGCGTCATCCGAGTGACCGCAGCAGCTCGTCGCGCGTGGCCTGCGCGGCGGTGCCGCCACGCCCGCAGACCGAGAGCGAACCGGCGACAGCGGCCCACCGCAAACGATCGCTCTCTTCGGCAACGCCGCCAAGGAACGCCGCGAGGTAGCCCGCGTCAAAGCTGTCCCCGGCTCCGGTGGTGTCCACTACGTCAACTACCAAACCCGGGCCCGACGCTGTGCGAGCGCCGCGCTCAAAGGTGACCCCACCGTCGGGCCCAGCCTTGACCACAACACGGCAGCCGAGCGTAGAGAGGCCCGACGCTGCGTGGTCCAGGTTGGCGGCTGGCTGGCCAAGCACGGCCGACGCTATCGCCAGGGCCTCTTCGGCGTTGGGGAGGAAGACGTCGACGAGCGGCAGCACCTCGCGGAGGCCCTCCCAGCGTTCGGCTGGGTCCCAGTTGGTGTCCAGGCTGAGCGTGGCGCCGTTCGCCGCGAGCTGGTCCGCGAGCTCCGGCAAGGCGGACGCGAGTTCCGGCTGCAAGAAGAAGGAAGCGATGTGGATGTGGCGCGGCCGGAACCGCGCGGCCGCCTCGAGCACGGCCGACGCCGTGAGAACCGGGATGGTCCCCGGCAGCGTCAGGATGGCCCGATCGCCCGGCTGGGAGAGGATCACGGAGAGGCCGGTTGGCCGCTCGGGATCCACGGTGACGGCGGAGACATCCACCTCGGCCTCGCGGAGGCGGTCGACCACGAAGGCCCCGAACCGATCGTCGCCGACCACCGCGGCGAGGGCCGTGCGCACGCCGAGCCGCGCGAGTCCGCAGGCCACGATCGAGGCGCTTCCCCCGAGCAGCAGGTCCGCGCTGTCCAACAGCTGCTCCGCCTGGCCAAAGCGCGGAACGGTGTCACCAGCGAGCACGAGGTCGGGATTCGCGTCGCCGACAACGAGCACGTCGATATCGCTCATCCCTTGAGGCCCGAGAAGGTCATGGTGGCGATGAACTGCCGCTGCGCGAAGAGGAAGAACACGATGAGTGGAAGCGTAGCGACCACGTTGCCCGCCATGACGAGACTCCAGTCCGTCAGGTGCGCCCCCTGGAAGTTGGCGATGCCGAGCTGCAGCGTGAAGGCCTGATCATTATTGATCGCGATGAGCGGCCACACCAGGTCGTTCCATGCGCCAAGGAGGGTGAAGATCGCGAGGGTGGCGATGGCCGGCTTCGCCAGGGGCAGCACGATCCGGAAGAAGATCTGCCAGCGATTTGCGCCGTCGATCGCGCCGCCTCCTCTAGCTCCACCGGGAGCGAGAGGAAGAACTGCCGCATGAGGAAGACACCGAACGCGGTTGCGAGCCAGGGCACGATCGCCGCCCCAAGCCCGTTGAGCAGACCCAGCTTCGCGAACAGGATGTACGTGGGGATCATCAGCAGCTGCGTGGGAATCATGATGGTCGCGAGCACAAGGAAGAAGCCGAAGTTGCGGCCCGCGAACCTGAGCCTCGCGAAGCCGTAGCCGGCGAGCGAGCACAGCACGATGTTCGAGATCACCGCTGCCGCCGACACGATCACCGTGTTGCGCAACCACAGGAAGATGTCCGTCGAGGTGAAGAGCTTGGCGTAGCCGTCGAGCGTGAAGTGCGACGGGAAGAAGGGAGGCGGGAAGGTCACGAGGTCCTTCGCCGGGGAGAAGGACGCGAGCAGCATCTGCGCGAACGGAACCAGGAACAGCACGGCGATCGGGAACAGCACAAAGTGCCACGGGCTCATGCGCCGCCGCTTGTGCCTCGCCTCCACGTGCGGTTCTTCCACGCCGGGCTCGTCTTGCGCCACCGTCGGCTCCACGCGACCATCAAGTGCCGTCATCGTCAGAACGCCTCCGTGCCGCGGCGACGCGAGTACATGACCACGCCGATCGTGATGATCATCGTCACGGCGAACAGCACATAGGCCGCGGCCGAGCCGTACCCGAACTGCAGCGAGTGGAACGCCTTGTCGTAGAGGAAGTAGACGATCGTCGTCGTGGCGTTCAAGGGGCCTCCGCGCGTCGTCGTGTACACGAGGTCGAAGAGCTGGATCGCCTCGATCGTCTGCCAGATCACCACGAACACCGTCACCGGCGCCAGCTGCGGCCACACGATGGCCCTGAACGACTGCCAGGCGCTCGCTCCGTCCATGCGCGCGGCCTCGAGGAGCTCAGGAGGAACATCCTGCAGGGCCGCGAGGTAGATCACGGTGGTGAACGCCACCGAACCCCACAGCGACATGATGACGATGACGACCATCGCCTGGTTGGGGTCGTCGAGCCAGCCCTGTTGGGGGAGGTGCAGAATCCTGAGCACGTTGTTGACCAGACCGAACTGCGGGCTGAACAGATACGTGGAGATGATTCCGGTAGACGCCGCGGACACGACGAACGGCACGAAGATCGCCGTGCGATAGAAGCCCATCCAGCGGATGCGGCGGTTTAGCGCGACCGCGAGGAGCAGGCCCATCGCCACCGATGCGGGAACGAACATCACCGTGTAGCCAAGCGTGTTCTTGACCGCGTCCCAGAAATCGGCGTCCTTGATCAGATTCGCATAGTTCTCCGCGCCAACCCAGGTGGCCTGGCTGAACCCGTCCCAGTCCTGGAACGACAGCACGAACGCCCACATCGCGGGAAAGATCGACAGGCCAAGGATGATCGCGGTGGCGGGCGCGATGAACGCCCAACCCGCGAGGCTCGCCTTGATCGTCCCTCGCTTGCCCAGGCTGACCGAGTCGGGCGTCATCGGCCCTGGCGTATGTTCTGCCTCACTCAGAATCGTGTCGACCATCAGCCTGTGCCTTCTTGGGGTTACTTCGCGAGGGCCGCGTCCGCGGTCTTCGCGGCGTCGTCGAGGGCGGTCTTCGGATCCCCTTGGCCCTGCAGCACCGCGGCGATGGCGTCGCCGATGGCCACGGACAGAGCCGCGTAGCCCTCGGTGGTCGGCCGGGCCTGCTTGACGTTAGCCGCGTTCGCGACGAACACGTCGTAACCCGGGAACTGCGCCGTCTGCTCCTCCACGGACACAGACGCCGCCGACGAGGAGCGCAGCGGGAGGTTCCCGATCGCGACGTTGTAGCGCTCGTCCTGAGCCGCCGACGTCAGCCACTCGGCGAACTGCGTTGCCCAGTAGGCCCGGTTCGCGTCCTTGTGGTCGAACAGGGCCCAGATGTCGGGTCCGGACACCGTCTGGTGGTCGCCGTCGGTGCCCGGCAGCTGAACCACGCCGTAGCTGGTGCCGCCGGTCTTGAGGTCGATGAGCTGCCACGGGCCCGAGGTGATCATGGCGATCCGGTCGCTCACGAAGAGCTGGGCGAACTTCTCGTCGGTCTGATCCAGGTAGACGCTCTTGTCGTCTACGGCCATACCGCGCAGGAATTCGAGGGCGTCGACGCCGGCCTGGGAGTTGAACTCCGCCTTGGTGCCGTCCTCATTCAGGATCGAGCCACCGTTCTGCCACAGGTGCGGCCAGAACTGCCACGTGGTCTCCTCGCTGCCCGTGACGGAGTACCCGTATCCGTAGATGTGGTTCGCGGGATCGGTCAACTGCTTCGCTGCAGCCCGGAAGTCATCCCAGGTCCAGTCGTCGGTGGGGTATGCGACGCCTGCGGCGTCGAAGAGCGTCTTGTTGTACAGCAGGCCGACGTTGTCGACGACGGCGGGGAAGCCGATCACTTTGTTGCCGGTTGGCTGAGCAGTCGCACGCGCGGCAGCGGTGAACTCGTCCCACTTGACCTCTGGCTTCTTGACCTCGTCGCTGATGTCGAGCGTCCGGCCCGATGCCTCGAGTTGACCGGCCCACGAGCCGTACGCGTAGGACATGTCGGGGTACTGGTTGCCCGCGAACCCGGCCGAAAGCTTCTGCAGCAGGTCGTCGGTGGACGACGCGCCGGGCGACATGTTGATCGTGACGTTGGGGTGGTCCTTCTCGAACTCGTCCGCGAGGCCCTCGATCACGGTCTCGGCCTCGTCGGACTGCCCCGACCACACCTCGATCGTGACCTTGGCGTCGGGGTCGACGGTGGTTGGGCCCTCAGGGGACCCGCTGCAGCCAGCGAGGGCGACGAGCGTGGCGGATGTCGCCAGGGCTCCAGCTGCGCGAAGTGCGCTCATGCGGCGGGGACTCGACATCGTGGTTCCTTTTCTCGAATTCTGATTCTGGACTATTGCGATCGGCGGTCAGCCGAGGACGATGGAACGGGTCAGGTGGCGCGGGGCGTCGGGGTTGAGCCCGCTGCGCTCCGCGATCGCGACGGCGAGGCGCTGTGCTTGCACGAGTTCGACGAGCGGGTCCGCGGTGCCGACCCGGACCGTCGCGCCGGTGCGCTCGATGTCGGCGACGAGCGAGGGCTCCGCGTTTGCGAAGATCCACACCAACGACCGGGCGTCGGCGACGGCGAGCGGCCCGTGACGGTAGTCGAGCATCGGGTAGGACTCGGCCCATGCCTGCGCGGCCTCACGAATCTTGAGCGCCGCCTCTTGCGCGAGCCCGTAGGTCCATCCGCTGCCGAGGTAGACGAAGTGCGAGAGTCCCTCGATGTCGATATCGAGCGGTCTCGAAAGCGCCTCCTGCGCCTGGTTGGGCAGCGCGCTCAGGTCCTCCCCAAGGGCCGCGCGCGCCAACACCAGGAGCGTCGTGGGAAAGCGCGTCTGCACCACGGACTCCTCGTCCGCGAAGTCGAGGAGCAGCACCTCGTTAACGGCGTCGGCGATCGCGGAGTCCGCGACGCCCGTCACGGCGACCGTGCGCACGCCTTGGGGCAATCTGCCGAGCGCGTCGATGACTTCGGTCGTGGTGCCGGAGCGGCTGAACACGATGACCGAGTCGTAGTCGCGCCAGGGCCAGGGCTCGGAGGCGTACGCGGCGTCGGTCACGCCGAGCCCCGACTGTTCGCGCAGCGCCGCGAACGACTCGGCGGCGAACGCGGAGGTGCCGCAGCCGAGCACCAGCACGCGCTCACCAGGGAGGCGCAGGAGCTCGGCGGCGCGGTCCGCGTGAGTCTCGAGCGCGCGGCGCCAGACCTCAGGCTGGCTCGCGATCTCGCGGGATGTCACTGTCACACGTTGCTCCTGGGGATCGGGGAGTGCGCGCCGCACTCCGTTGCGCGTTGGGACCTATCATTGGTGCAGGATGATCGTTTGACAACGAAACTGTCCATATCGCTCACTTTCGCTGATTGCTTGTTACAGAGGAGTCTCAGATGAGCCGCGACGACCGGGCCTCTGCCTCCGAGTTGCGCCTTGCCGACTGGGCGCCGCGGAGCCAATTGCGCGCGCCGGTGACGGGGATCGATCGCCCGGCGGTTCCCGTGGTGGACGTGCACAATCACCTGGGGCGTTGGCTGTCCGACGGCGAGTGGATGATCGACGACGTGCCGCGCTTGGTCACGATGATGGACGCGTGCGGGGTCGAGACCGTGGTCAACCTCGACGGCCGCTGGGGAGACGAGGTCACCGCGAACGTCGAGCGCTACGACCGCGCCTACCCCGGCCGCTTCGTGACGTTCTGCCACGTGGACTGGGCCGGCCTCGCGGCACCCGATGGTGTCGTCGCGCTGAAGGCCTCGCTCGAGGATGCCGTTGTGCGCGGCGCCCGCGGCGTCAAGGTCTGGAAGGACCTGGGCCTGTGGGTGCGCGACGCGGACGGCGCGCTGATCCTCCCCGACGACCCACGGGTCATCGACGTCTTGAGTCACGCGGGCGAACTGGGGCTGCCCGTTCTCATTCACACCGCCGACCCGGTGGCGTTCTTCGAGCCGCTCGACCGGCACAACGAGCGCTTGGACGAGCTCGCCGCCATGCCAGAGTGGTGGTTCGGCGACCGCGAGATCTACCCGTCGTTCGACCGGCTCCTCGACGCGCACGCCGCGCTCGTGCTCGCGTGCCCCGCCACGACCTTCATCGGCGCGCACGCTGGGTGTGCAGCCGAGGATCTGGACCGTGTGGAGCGACTGCTCGTGGCCGCGCCGAACTACGCCGTTGACACGGCCGGCCGCATGGCCGAGCTCGGCCGCCAGCCGCGCCGCTTCGCGCGGCTGGTTGCGCGGCACCCGGACCGGGTGCTCTTCGGCACGGACATCTACCCGGCCACGGCCGAGCAGTACCGCCTGCACTTCCGCTTCTTCGAGACCGACGACGAGGGATTCGGCTACGACCCGGGCAACGAGATCCCAGGGCAGGGGCGCTGGGACGTCTCGGCGCTCGCCCTCGACGCGAGCCAGCTCGAGCCCGTCTACCGCGACAACGCGCGCCGAATACTGGGCCTCTAGCCCGCGCGGCCAGGGCTGACGACGCCGCAGAAGCGGCCGACAATCGCGGCCATCGCCGCGCGGGAGTCGCGCGTGTAGCGGCGCGGATCCACAGCGTCGGGCTGTGCGGTGAGAGATTCGCGCAGGGCCGCTGTGTAGGCGACGTTGAGGGCCGTGCCGATGTTGACCTTGCGGATGCCCGCGGCCACGGCCGCGGCAATCGCCTCGTCAGGCACCCCAGAGGACCCATGCAGCACGAGCGGAACGGGCACCGCGGCGGCGAGCCGGGCTACGAGCTCGAGATCGAGGCGCGCGGACCGGTCAACCATCGCGTGCGAGCTGCCCACGGCCACCGCTAGGCCGTCCACCCCGGTCGCCTCCACGAACGCGGCGGCCTGCACCGGATCCGTGCGAACTCCGGGCGCATGCGCCCCGTCCTTGCCGCCGATCTCGCCGAGCTCCGCCTCCACCCACACGCCAACGTCGTGCGCTCGCGAAACAACGTCCCTGGTAGCGGCCACATTCTGCTCATAGTCGAGGCGCGACGCGTCGAACATGATGGATCCGATGCCGAAGTCCTGCGAACGCGCGAGCACGAGCTTCACGAGCTCCGGGTCCTCGATGTGATCGAGGTGGATCCCGAGTGGCGATGCGGATGCCGCCGCGATCTCGCGGCAGGCCGCTAGCAGCGGCTCGGGAGAGCCCCGGAACGTGATCGCGTTCTCGCTGACCTGCAGCAGGGCCGCGGAGCCGACCGCAGCCGCTCCCTCGGCCACAGCCTCCGCGTGATCCAGGGAGATCACGTTGAAGGCGGCAACGGCTCCGCCCGACGCTGTGGCCAGGTTGATCAGCTCTCGCGCCGTCGAGAGCGTCATGACGCCGACGCCCCGAGGGTGCCGCCGAGCGCGGCGGGAAGCAGGGGCGCGTGGCGTGCGGTGAGTTCGTCGCACAGCGCCCAGATCTGCTCCGGGGTGAGCGATGAGGCCGCGTTGGGATCGGCGAGCACGGCGCGGCGCACCAGCTCGGGGTCGCCGGTGCGCGCCGCCTCGATCGTGAGCTCGGCCACCGAGAGGTAGGCGCGATTCAGCGCGGCGCCCTGCGTGGGGATAGCGCCGAAGGGCAGCGGGTGCACCCCGGTGGCGTCCACGCGGCTCGGCACCTCGACCACCGCGCCCTCGGGGAGGTTAACGATGAGCCCGCGATTGACGACGTTGGCGTGAATGACGCGCTCCGTGCCGGTGAGGATCGAGTGGATCACCTGCGGAGCGTACTCCGCCGCCCCGTCCTCGAGTTCGAGCTGCTCTCCCGCGGCAAGCGCCGCTTTGGCATGCTCGAACTCGGCGACGTTCTCCTCGGAGATGCCGAGGTACTCGAGCGGCCGCAAGCGGAACTTCTCGATCTGCTCGGGGGGAGCGGAGGAACCACGAGAGGTACTCGGAGGAGTGCTCGCTGGTCTCCGTGGGATAGAAGCCGATGCGCGTGAAGATCTCCACTCGCACGCGCCGACGCAGCTCAGGGTCCTTCTCGATGGCTTCACGTAGGCGGGGGTACAGGTCCTCGCCGTCACGGGACCACTCGACGAGCCACGCCTGGTGATTGACGCCGGCCGCTCGGTAATGCGTGCCCTCCATCGGCACGCCGATCAGCTCGCAGAGATCGTGCACGGTCCAGTACACGCTGTGGCACAGCCCAACCGTCTTGATCCCGGGCGCCACGACCGACATCCACCACACGTTCATGGCCATGGGGTTGGTGTAGTTCAGGAACCACGCGTCAGGGCACAGGTCGAGCATGTCCGCGGCGATGCCGGACAGCACGGGGAACGTGCGCAGGCCGCGGAACACCCCGCCGACGCCGGTGGTGTCGCCGATCGTCTGGAGGAGACCGGCGGCCGCCGGGACCTCGAGGTCGACGCGGGTGGCATCGATGCCCCCAACCTGGATCATGTTGATAACGAAGTCCGCGCCCGCGAGCGCCTCGCGCCGGTCCAGGGTCGCGACGATCTCCGCGGGGCGGTCGAACCGCGCCGCCACCTGCTCCGCGGTGCCGCGGGCAACCTCGAGCCGCTCCGCGTCGATGTCATGCAGCACGATCCGCAGCGGGGGCAGGTCGTCGAAGCGGAAGAGGTCGGCGAGCAGCTGGCGCGTGAACACGACGCTCCCCGCGCCGAGGAAGACGATCTGGGGCATGGAGACATAGTGCGATAGCCTGTCTACTCCGCGCAACGAAATGATTGATTCGCAGATAAACTGCTCACTCCAAGTGAGTGTTTCGTGCCGAACCCGCCGAGAGGAGCCTTCATGGACACCCCCGCAGCCCACTCCGCGATTGCCAGGGTGACGTCCGGGAAGCGCGCCCAGCGCATGGTCGCGATCCTCGACCTCGTCGCCGATCGCGGGTCCATCGGCCTCGCAGAGCTGTCGAACACGCTCGGCATCTCCGCCGCCACGGCCAGGCGCGACCTCTCCGACCTCGCCGCCCAGAACCTGATTCTCAGGACTCATGGCGGCGTCTCCGCGCTCGAGCGAGGTCACGAGATCCCGGTTGCGCTGCGCGACACCCGATTCAAGGAGGCGAAGCGAGCGATCGCCAAGGCGATGGTGCAGCGGCTCCCGTCGGAGAAGCACGTGATCGCCCTGAGCGGCGGCACCACCACCGCGAGCGTCGCACGCGAGCTCGCGAATCACCGCGACATCGCGGTCGTCACAAACTCGCTGACCATCGCCAATCTGGTCTCCAGCTACGCCGGAGTGCGGGTGGTGATGACGGGAGGCTTCCTCCGTCCCAAGTCACTAGAACTCGTTGGCGCGCTCGCCGAGAACACGTTCAACAGCGTCAACGTGGGCACCGCGATCCTCGGGGCCGACGGCATCAGCGCGGCTACCGGCGTCACCACCCACGACGAGACCGAGGCGCGCACCAACCGCGCGATGGTCGCGAAAGCCCAGCGCACGGTCGTGGTCGCGGACGGCTCCAAGATCGGCGCGGTCGCCCTTGCCCAGATGGCAGAGATCAACCAGGTGGCGATGCTGATCACAGACAGCACCGCCGACCAAGCAGAGCTGGACCGGCTGCGCGCGGCGGGCGTCGAGGTCGTCGTCGTCGACGCCTAGGGAGCGAACGGCGCGCCGGCAGCAGGACCCAACCAAGGCGTCGGGCCGTCACAATGTCTGTATGCGCCACACGCCCCGCTACCTCATGGAAGACCCGGAAGAGGTCAAGCGACTCATCCGCCGCAACGCCTGGGCCACGTTCGTGTCGCCGGCAACGACCGGCCTCGTCGCCTCCCACTACCCCGTGATCCTCGACGAGACCGCACCGCAGGGCGAGATCACGATCATCAGCCACTTCGGCCGCCCGGACGAGGTGGCGCATGAGCTCGGTCAGCACGAGATCCTCGTCATCATGCAGGGCCCGCACGACTACATCTCCCCCAGCTGGTACCGGCCGGGCGACATCATCCCCACGTGGAACCACGTCACCGCGCACCTCTACGGCACGCCGGAGCTCCTCAGCGACGAGGAGAACTACGCGATGCTGAGCCTGCTCACGGACCACTTTGAGCAGCACTACCCCGGCGGCCGCTCGCTCTCCGAAGACGAGGAGGGCACGCGCCGCGTGGCGAAGGGGACCGTGGGCCTGCGCATGCGCGTGGAGCGGTTTGACGCGCGCGCCAAGTTGAGTCAGAACAAGCAGCCCGACGTTGTGGACACCATCACCTCCCACCTCGCCACCACGAATCCCGCCTTGGCAGAGGAGATGGAGCGGGTGCGGGACTGACCCGCTCCCAATCGCGCGACAAACGAGGGCGCGCGGGCCATGATGACCGCATGAGCACACGCCGCCGCATGACCGCATTGGCCGCCACCGCCATCGCCGCCCTCGCCCTCACCGCATGCAGCGACAACCTCACGGACGTTGAGCGCGCGCAGGCGCAGGTCACGGCGAAGCAGAGCGCGGTCGACGAGGCCCAGACGGCCTTCGATGACGCCTCCAAGGCCTTCTGCGCCGCGAGCGCCGACTACATCACCGCCCTCGACGCCTACGGCGACGTCCTCACCGACACGGCCCCAACCGTCGGCGACGTGCGCAATGCCGGCAGCGACCTTGCGGCGCCCAAGGACGAGACCATCGAGGCCGCGCAGAAGGCCGCGAAGGCCCAGGGTGACCTGGTGACCGCGCGGCAGGAACTGGCCGACGCCGAGGTCGCCTTGGCCGCGGCAGAGGCGGGCCCCTCTGGCACCCCGAGCATCACGGCGAGCACGGTCGCAAACCCGGGCCCACTAGCGCCCGAGGCGAGCGTTGACCGCGTCAAGCAGGCCGAACAGGAGTTCGCCGACGCCCAGGAGGGCATCACCGACGACACCCCGTTGCGCGAGGCACGGGAGCCGTTCCACAGCGCGGCGGTGGCGCTCGAGCTGTCGTGGATGAGGCTGTTCATCGACACGGGCTGCGCCACAGACGAGCAGGTCAAGAACGCGAACGCCGCGGTCACCGAGTACACGAAGGCCCTGCAGAAGGACCTCAAGGCGCTCGAGTACTACAAGGGCGACATCGACGGCATCTACGGCCCCCAGACCACCCAGGCCGTGAGCGACCTGCAGAAGGACGCCGGGCTCGAGCAGACGGGTGCCATGAACATGGCGACTGCTCAGGCACTGCGCGACGAGATGATCAAGCACGACCTGAGCAGCGCGACCGACGAGATCGCGTCGACCGCCGTGCTCCAGCAGCTGTTGGCGATCCTCGGCTACTGGGACGAGCCCGTTGACGGCATCTGGACAGAGGAGCTCACTGCGGCCCTGAAGGAGTTCCAGAAGGACCTCGGCGTAGACCCCACCGGCGAGGTGGACTCGGCGACCATCTCCGCGTTCCGGAAGGCCGTCGAGGACGCGAAGGCGTCGCTGCAGCCAGAGCCAGAGCCGACGGACGAGCCGAGCGCAGAGCCGTCGGCCTCAGCGTCGGCCTGACGGCTGCCCTGAGTCAGTCGCTAGGCGAGGGCGACGGCGTGGGCGTCGGCGTCGTCTTGGGAGCGAGCGGGTCCTTGGGGTAGTTGTGCGGGGCGGCTCGGGCTCCACCTGGCTCACGGGCACGCAAGGGGCGTTCGCCGTGAGCGGGGTGTCCGGGTTCAGTTGCGGGTCCAGCGGGCTGACCGTTCCCTTGAACTGGTCACCCAAGACCACATCAACGGTGGCGTTGGTGCGCGTGTCGAGCACCAGCTCGGCCTCGGTGAACTGCAGTGCGAGCGTGTACGCCTTCTGCACGCCCGTCTCGCCGAACATGATGCGCGCCACCTTGTCATAGGTGCGCGACCAGTTGGTGGCGCCGAGGCCGACGAAGCCGCGGCCCTCGAGGTCCTCAAGGGTGTTGCCCGCGAGCCCAGGCGTGTCGGTCCCGTTGAACACGCGAACGGCGACCTGATTCGGCTCAAGGGGCATGGACCCGGGTGGCGGGCAGACGAGGTTCACGGTCGAGGAGTACCCCGCCTCAGGGGTCACGAAGCTCTCGTTGAAGGGGCCCTTGATGGTGCCCTTGTAGACGCCCATGGAGATGAAGACGACGGCGGCCATCGCGATCAGAATGATGCCGAACACGAGCACCTGGCGCTCGCGGCGGTGGCGGCGCACGGCCTTGCGTCGGGTGCCCTGCGGCGTGCCTGCTGCGGTCACGTGCACCCCCTCTCGGAGCGTCGTCCTTGCCGGAAATCGTTGTGTAGTCTAACCCGGCCGCCCGTGGGCCTCCTGCGGGTCTCGCGCGCCGTGCCGCCTCCGGTAACATAGATGGGTTCGCTCGCGAACAAGGTGACGTACTCAAGTGGCCGAAGAGGCACGCTTGGAAAGCGTGTGTTGTGCAAGCAACCGTGGGTTCGAATCCCACCGTCACCGCCAGCTAGACTTGATGCCGACCCTCCACGTGGCGTTATCTCGCCCAACTCCCCCAGGTCAGGAATGAAGCAAGGGTAAGCGGGCTCTGACGGGTGCGTGGAGGGTCCTTTCATGCCCGACGCTGTGGACGGGCGGGCGGCCTGTCTCACCTCCCGACTAGGCTCACCTCGTGACCACTGCCCTCTACCGCCGCTACCGGCCGGACACGTTCGCCGACGTCGTGGGCCAGGAGCACGTGACGGTGCCCCTCATGCAGGCGCTTCGCGCGGACAAGGTCAATCACGCCTACCTCTTCTCCGGCCCGCGCGGGTGCGGCAAGACGACCTCGGCGCGCATCCTCGCGCGCTGCCTCAACTGCGCGCAGGGGCCCACCGACACCCCTTGCGGCGAGTGCGACTCGTGCCTCGAGCTGTCGCGCGGCGGGACCGGCTCTGTTGACGTGGTCGAGATCGACGCGGCCTCGCACAACGGCGTAGACGACGCCCGCGAACTTCGGGAGCGGGCGGCCTTCGCCCCCGCTCGCGATCGCTTCAAGATCTTCATCCTCGACGAGGCCCACATGGTCACCACCCAGGGCTTCAACGCGCTGCTCAAGCTCGTCGAGGAACCACCGCCGCACGTGCGCTTCATCTTCGCCACCACGGAGCCTGAGAAGGTCATCGGCACCATCAGGTCCCGCACGCACCACTACCCATTCCGCCTGGTGCCTCCGCCGGTTCTCACCGAGTACCTGCAGAAGCTGTGCGACGCCGAAGGCGTCAAGGTCGCGAGCGGAGTGCTGCCACTCGTCGTGCGGGCGGGAGGCGGCTCGGTCCGCGACTCCCTCTCCGTTCTCGACCAGCTCATGGCCGGATCGGGCAAGGACGGTGTCACGTACGAGGGCGCGATCGCGCTTCTCGGCTTCACGGACGCCACCATGCTGGACGACGCTATCGACGCGATCGCGGCCGCCGATGGGGCCTCACTGTTCGGCGTGGTGTCGCGCGTCATCGCCACGGGCCACGAGCCGCGGCGATTCGTCGAGGACCTCCTCGAGCGGCTGCGCGACCTCCTCGTGCTTGCCGCGTCGGGCGAATCCGGCGCCAAGGCGCTCGGCGCGCTCCCCGAGGACCAGCTGGCCCGCATGAGGGAGCAGGCACGGGTGCTGGGGCTCGCGCGTGCGTCCCGAGCGGCGGACCTCGTCAACGACGCCCTCACGTCGATGGTTGGGGCTGCGGCGCCCCGGCTCCACCTCGAGCTGCTGTGTGCGCGCCTCATAGCCGCCGACGTCGGTCATCCAGCGCCCGCGTCGGGTCATCCTGCGCCGAAGGTCGCAGTACCTCCCGCGCCGGAGCGGGCACCCGTCACGGAGGCGGTCCCCGTGGCAGAGGCACCGGTGCCGCCGGCACCCGCCCCAACCGGCGCCGTCGCGAGCGGGTCCGAGGATGCGGAGCTGATCCGTCGCCGCTGGCAAGAGGTGCTCGGCACCCTCGAGCGTCACCGGGTCACGTGGGCCATGGTGAGCCAGAGCGCGATCGTGACGAGCGTCGACGGCGGTGTGCTGCGGCTCACCTTCGACAATGCGCCACTCGCCGGTCGCTTCGCCGCGGGCGACCACTCGGAGAACGTCGCGCTCGCGGTGCGGGAGACGCTGGGACTCCACGTCCGCGTCGAAGCCGCCACTGGCCCGGCCGCAGCGGAGCCCGCACACACGGTCTCAGCTGGCGTCGCCACGGCCACCGGCATGACACCCGTGGTGACGGCAGCCGCTAAGCCCGCCGCAGCGTCGGGCCGTACGCGGCCGGCCGCAGAACCGCCGCCGCCAGAGGAGCCGGAGCCCTACGACGAGATCAGCGATGACGACGCGACCGATGCCCAGGGACAGCTCACGGGTGCAGAGGCCGTGGCCAAACTGCTGGGCGGCACGGTTGTCGAGTCCTGACTCGCCGAGAACAGACGCGGCGGCACTTAGGCTGTGACCCATGTATGACGGCGCGGTGCAGGACCTCATCGACGAGTTGGGGCGACTGCCAGGGGTGGGGCCCAAGAGCGCGCAGCGCATCGCGTTCCATCTGCTCGGGACGGACGGCGCAGACGTGCAGCGCCTCGCCGACGCCATCACCACCGTCAAGGAGAAGGTGCGCTTCTGCGACACGTGCGGCAACGTCGCGGAGTCCGAGCAGTGCCGCATCTGCGCCGATCCTCGCCGCGACCAGACCGTGCTGTGCGTGGTCGAGGAGCCCAAGGACGTGGTCGCGATCGAGCGCACGCGCGAGTTCCGCGGGCGCTATCACGTGCTCGGCGGCGCGATCGATCCCATGAACGGGGTGGGACCGGAGGAGCTGCGGATCCGCCAGCTGCTGACTCGGCTCGGCGACGGCGAGGTCCAAGAGGTCATCATCGCCACCGACCCCAACATCGAGGGCGAGGCCACGGCCACCTACCTCACCCGCATGCTCATTCCGATTGGGGTCACCGTGTCGCGGCTCGCGTCCGGCCTGCCCGTTGGCGGCGACCTCGAGTACGCAGACGAAGTGACGCTCGGCCGCGCCTTCGAGGGGCGCAGGACGGTCAGCTAGCCGACGCTACGCGACCCGAGTTCCCGTGGCGAGTTTGCCGTGGGGCACGTCGACCCGCCTCACGGCGAGCCACACGGCGCCAGCCGCGAGCAGCCCGTGGAACGCAAGACCGAATGGCCACAGGGGGCCGAGCGCCTCGAGTTCGTTGAGTCGCTTGACTTCGTCCGGCAGAAGCGCGCTGTTGTCGCCCACGTAGCACCAGTTCTCAACCGTCCGGGGTCCGAGCCGAGCCTCCCGCACCGCGTACTTGATGCTCCCGAGCATGGTCTGGCTGTTCACGCCGCTATAGCCGTAGTCGGGCTCCGCGAGGTCGTCGTTGCTCGGCGCGGCGTCGGCGACGATGACGAAGGGGTTCATCGCGAGGAGCCACCAGGTGCGCTCGGTGTGCGCCTGGTCCCACGTCTCCTCCCGGAACTCGCACTCGGTCGCATAGCCGGTGACGTCGTCGTAGGTGACTGCGTCGTATACGCGGATCGTTGTCGGCTGGCTCACGAGGGGATAGGTGAGCCCAAAGAGGATCAGCGAGATGACCGTGAGGAAGGCAACGGTCACGTACGTGAGCACCGCCGAGGCGGGCGTCCGCGCTGTGACTGCGGACCAGCCAAGCCCTATCGCGCACACGACGAGCAACTCGATCGCGAGCACGATCACGGTGGTCAGCACGGCGAGCGGCGGCGCAGCCGAGAGCACGAACGAGAAGATGATGAACGGCAGCGAAACCACCAGGAACGCGAGCGAAGCGACCCACGCGCCGATGAGCTTGCCGATGACGATGTCGATCGAGCTCAACGCGGTCGCCTGCAGCGGGGCAAGCGTGCCCTCCTTGCTGTCCCCGTTGATGGCGGTGGCGCTCAGGGTTGGCGACACCAGCAGTCCTAGGCCGAGCACAAAGAACACGACCACGCCAAACAGCACGTCGTAGTCATCCGCGCCGCCGCCGTCGCTGCCCACCCCAAAGAGCATGTTCATGGCGCCGCTCAGCAGCAGCGTCACCACACCGACGAGGGCCACGAACGCGGCGAGCGCCCACTTCCACTTGGTGGAGCGGACGCGCTGCTTGAGTTCGAGGCCCGTGATGAGGCGCACTCCGTGCCACGAAAGCCGCCACGTGCCGCGCCCGGCCTTGGGCTCGGCCAGAGGGGCGAGGGTGTCCGTCATCGTCGCTCCTCCTCCATCGTGAGATACACCTGTTCGAGCGCACTGCCCACAGGGCCGAATGCGCTCACGCGAGCGCCGGATCCAACCAGCGCGGCGAGCAGGTCCGCGGCGTCGTCCTCGTCCGTGACCTGCACGAGCGCCTGCGTCACATCGCCCTGAACCGCAGGCGACCAGTCCCGCGCCGACTCGGAGAGCGCGGCATGCAGGTCCGTGCCCGGCCTGCCGACCACCCGCCACCGCTGCCGCGCGGCGGCCACCAGGGCGTCGGCGCTGTCGCCGAGCGTCACCCCCTTGGACATGAAGACGGCGTCGTCGACCATCTCGTCGAGCTCGCTCAGCACGTGTGAGGAGATCAGCACCGCCGTTCCCTCGGCGGCAAGTTCCCGCACCAGTTCTCGCAGCTCCACCCGCGACCGCGGGTCAAGGCCCGACGCTGGCTCGTCGAGGATGAGGACGCTCGGCTGGTGCACAAGGGCCCTGGCGAGAGACAGCCGCTGCTTCTGGCCGCGGCTCAGGACCCGCGCGGGCTGAGCCGCGAGGTCGGCCAGGTGCACCCGCTCGAGGAGCCCGAACGCGCGATCGCGAGCCTCCGCCTGCGGCACGCCGTAGGCGCGCCCAAAGGTCGTGAGGGTCTCGACGCAGGTCAGCGAGTCCCAGGTGCCCAGCACGTCGGGCATCCACCCCACGTGCGAGCGGGCGGCCGGGCCGTCGGTCAGCGGGTCCTTGCCCGCAACACGGATGCTGCCCGCGTCGGGCCTGAGGAGGCCGGCGAGCATGAGCATGAGAGTGGTCTTGCCGCACCCGTTGGGCCCGATGAGCGCCGTGACGACGCCCGGCTCAACGGTGAGCGATGCGTTGATGACGGCCTGCACCGATCCGAAGGCGCGGCGAACCCCGCTTGCCTCGAGCGCCGGAGCTGATTCCCCCATGTCAGTCATAACGCTGACACTAGGGGATGCGCTGGGTTGCGCGCCGCTTATGCGACGCGCGTCCCCGCCCGCAGCTTCCGGTACGGCACTCGCAGTCGCCGGATCACGATCCACATCGAACCCACCAGCAGCGCCACGCTCACGGCCAGCCCCGGCCACGGAATGGGCGTCATGAGCGCGGTCTCCATGGACCGCTTCTGCTGCGCTGCCACTTGCGCGTCCATCGTGGCCTGCCCGTTCTCGGTGCAAGCGTCGTAGCCCTGCGGCGGCTCTGCGGGAAGTCGTGCCTCGCTCACTCCCTGGTGCACCCACGAGAAGAATCCGGGCGCCGCTCGCCCGTCGACGTCGAAGGTCTCTGGGTTGATGACGGGTGCGGACTCGACGATCAGCACGCCGGGGTTGAGCAACAGCAGCCACGCCGTCTTGTCCAGGTGGGTATAGGGGACCTCCTCCTCAATCGCTATGCACGGCAACGTGCTGTAGTCGAAGTCGGGATCGTCAGCCTGCTGGTCCGTCACCTGGCTGTAGTCAAGGTCGTGGTCCGTGATCGTGACGGTCTCGCTGACTAGCGGCGCGGTGAACGCGAAGATCAGCACCGTTCCCAGCGCGAACATGCCCGTGGTGAGGTGCGTGAGCGAGACCGAGGCCACGGCGCGGGCCGCGATCGACGACCACGCAAGGCCCATCGCCGTGAAGGCGAGCACCACCAAGAGGATCACTCCAAGCATCGACGCAAGCTCCCCCAGGTGCCAGCCGGACTTCGCGTAGGCGTACATGAGGAAGGGCGTGATCGTGACGAGCGCCGCGACACATACCGCCCACGACGCGAGGAGCTTGCCGAGAGCGAGGTCGGCGGCGCTGAGCCGCGTCATCTGCAGCGGCGCCAGCACGCCCTCGGAGGAGTCCCCGTTGATGGACGTTGCCGAGAGCGATGGGCCGATCAGCATTCCCGCGCCAAGGACCAGCACCAGCACCAGTTCCAGCGGGGCCGCGTCAAGCTTGGTCGTGGAGCTGACTGCTACGAGGATCCCTAGGCCAAGGATCGCCAGGATCGTGAGCCCGTAGACGATGTAGCCCTTTGTGCTTGGTCGCCTGCGGAGCAGCTCTATCCAGGTGGAGAGGGCAACGCCATGAAGGGTTGGGTGCCAGGGGTTGCCTTTGACGCCACTGCTGCCCGACGCTGTGGTCGCCGCAGGCGCGACGGTTTCCGTGGTGGTCATCGCCGCTCCTCGTTCATCTGCATGTAGGTCTGTTCAAGGGCCGAGCCCGCCGGCCCAAAGCGGTGCACGGGTACGCCCTCGCGTACGAGCGCGCCCAGCAGCTGCGCCGCCTGCAGCTCGTCCTGCACCCTGACGATGGCAGCGCCGTCTCGCATCTCCTGCGCTACGCCGAGCCCGTTGAGTGCGGCCGCGAGAGCCACGGAATCCAGCGACTCCACGCGGTAGCGCGTGCGCGCCTCCGCGACCATCGTCTCCGCCTCCGCGCCTAGCGTGGAGCCCTTTGACATGAACACCGCGCCGTCCACCATCTCGTCAAGCTCGCTGAGGACGTGGCTCGAGACCAGGATGGTCTTCCCTCCGGCCGCGAGATCCCGCACCAGCTGCCGCAGCTCCACTCTCGAGCGCGGGTCCAGTCCATTCGCCGGCTCGTCGAGCAGCAGCACTTGTGGGTCATGGATCAGCGCCCTCGCGAGCGAGAGTCGCTGCTTCTGGCCCCTCGACAGCACGCGAGTTGGCCTGTCCGCGAATTCGCTCAGGTGAACCAGGTGCAGCAGCCCAAGCCCACGCTGGCGGGCATACTCCTTCTTCTCTCGGTAGGACCTCCCCATGAGCGTGAGCGTCTGCAGGCAGGTGAGGTTGTCCCACGAGCCCAACTGGTCCGGCATCCAGCCGATCGCGTTGCGCACCGCGGCGGCGTCCGTTCGCGGATCGCAACCGTCGACGGAGATGGCTCCCCCGTCTGGCCGCAGTAGCCCGGCGAGCATGAGCATGAGGGTGGTCTTGCCGCAGCCGTTGGGTCCGATCAAGGCGGTGACGGAGCCTTGCGGCACCGTGAGCGTGGCGTCCACCACGGCCTTGACGTCGCCAAAGCTGCGCGTGACGCCTTGGGCCACGATGGCCGGCGGAGCGAGCGTTGCTGTTGTCATGCGCCGAACATATGCGGCGGCCCGACGCCCGGGAAGGGAATCCTGCCAAGTTCAGGGACTCGCGGCGAAAGTTCAGGGAAGACCCCTAGTAGGGCCGTATAGTCAGATTACTGACTATCAGGGAGACTCCCATGCCCAGACCCGCATCCGACAAGCGCGAGCGCCTCTCCGCCGCCGCCGCTGAACTCGTGGCGACCCGTGGACTCGAGGGCGCGACCATCGCGGCGATCGCCCAGCGCGCCAAGGTCCCTGCGGGCTCAGTGTTCTACTACCTGCCCTCGAAGGACGCGATCGCGCAAGCGGCGGTTGACTCCTTCGCCGCCGCACAGGAAGCCGCGATCGCCGACTGGTCCGCGGCCGAGGAACCCCAGGCGAGGCTCGGCGCATACCTCGATGCGGCGTCGGAGAGCGCAACGGCGGTCATCGCCAACGGCAATGCCGCGAGCCTCGCGTCACTCTTGCGGTCAAGCTCGCCCGAGGCCGCGGATGCCGCTGCCGCGCTGGTCCGCGGAACGATCGACTGGGTCGCGAGCCAGTTCGAGGAGCTCGGTCACGCACCCCAGGCCGCGCAGGCACGGGCACTTCACCTGGTCACCGGAATCGAGGGCGCAGGACAGCTCGCACATGCGCTGGCCGACCCCACCCCGCTAGAGCGCGAGGCCGCTCACTTGTCGAGGTGGGTCGCCAACTCGCGCTCCAGCGCGTAGGCGCCGATCTCCTCGCGCCGGGACGCGTCGTCGCCGTAGACGATCGCCGAGAAGCGGTTGCGGTGATCCGCAGCGATCGCCTCGCCGCGCACCACTCCCAGCCAATCGCCGTGAACCGCGTCGGCGAGCTCCTGCGGTGGCGACTCGCCCGCGGCCTCGGCCACCCCGTCGGCCCCAAGGGCGTCAAAGCCGAACGGCACGTCGACGCAATGCGCAGCCCCGTGCACTCCTGGTGCACGCGACTCCCAGCGGAAGTCGTAGACCCACGTGGGGGCGGCGGCACCCGCTCGCAGAACCCCCAGTTCGCGACGTGGCAGCGAAAGGTCGCGTCGGTGATGAGCTGCCCGACGGCCCAGCCTTGGGGCCCTCCAGCACTGCCGACGAGACGGGTAGCGAGGTCCTTGGACAGGCCGGCGCGCTCCAGCAGTGGAGCCTGGGCCTGGCCGATGAACAGTGGTGCGAAGGGGAGTGCCTGCTCGTTGAACTCGTGGGCCGTGGAGCCCATATAGAGGGTCTTGTCACCCCCCACGCCCGCGATGAGCGCGGCGTCTACGCTCTGCGGCACCACGTCGCCGTCGACGACGGGCCCGGGGAGCATCGGGCGATACGCGCGAATCGCCAGCCGCGTCAGGAGGTCCGCGGGCGCGGGCCGGAAGTGGTCGCGAGCGTTGAAGAGAGCGAGCGGGTCCACGTCGCGCATGGCCTCGAGGTACGGCGCGGCGCCGACCGCGGCCGCGACCCTTCCCGCGGCTCGCCACGCCCTCGCGAGCGAGAGGGATGGCTCACCAGGCGAGATCGCCATCGCCGCCCGGAACAGGGGCTGCGCGTCCGGCAGCGTGAGGAGCCGCATCACGGCGGCACCCCCGGCGCTCTGGCCCGCGATCGTCACGCGGTCCGGGTCCCCGCCGAACGCCGAGATGTTGTCCCGCACCCAGGTGAGCGCCGCGATCCAGTCGAGCACCGCGCGGTTGTTGACGGCGCCGTCCACCCACCCAAAGCCCTCGAAGCCCAGGCGGTAGGACGCGGTCACGGTCACCACGCCGTCGCGCGCGAAGGCCTCGCCCACGTACCAAGGGCTCGCGGCGGAACCGGCGATGAACCCGCCGCCGTGGATCCACATCAGCACCGGCAGCTTGGCGTCCGCGGAGGGATCTGGGGTCGTGACGTTGACGCTGAGCGTGTCCACGCCGGGGATCGACGGCTCTGGGATCCGCGCCGGCTCATACGGCGAGTACAGCTGCGGCGTGGGACCGAAGGCGTGTGCCGCCCGCACCCCATCCCAAGGCTCCGCCGGGCGGGGAGCGTCGAAGCGCGCGTCGCCAACGGGAGCGGCGGCGTAGGGAATCCCGCGGAAGGTCGAGAACTCGGTGACCGTGCCGTCGGGCCACGTGTGGGCGCGCCACACGCCCTCAACATCGCCCGACGCCGTGCGAACCACGGGCGCTTGCCTCGCCATGGTTCGACGATACTGGGCAAAGTGCTCGAGCCCGTGCCCCTAGAATGACTCTCCGTGCGCACGCGCGCGCGATCCCCAATTCTCACCGTGAGGCAGCTACCACTCCCATGTCACTCGTGGTCCAGAAGTACGGCGGCTCGTCCGTCGTCGATGCCGACGCGCTCAAGCGCGTGGCTCGCCGGGTGGCCGCGACGGCACGCGCAGGCAACCAGGTGGTTGTCACGGTGTCCGCTATGGGCGACACCACGGACGAGCTGATCGACCTCGCGCACGCGGTGAACGGGACTCCGGATCCGCGCGAGATGGACCTGCTTCTCACCGCCGGCGAGCGGATCTCGATGTCGCTGCTCGCGATGGCGATTCACGCCGAGGGCATCCCCGCGCAGGCGTTCACGGGGGCCCAGGCGGGGGTCATCACCTCCGAGCACCACGGTCGCGCGCGCATCATCGACGTTGCTCCCGCCCGCCTGCAGAGGGCGCTCGAGGACGGCAAGGTGGCGATCGTCGCCGGGTTCCAGGGCATCAACCCGCTCGCGGACGACGTGACCACTCTTGGCCGCGGCGGCTCCGACACCACCGCGGTGGCGCTCGCGGCCGCGCTCAAGGCGGACGTGTGCGAGATCTACACGGACGTCGACGGCGTCTTCACGGCGGACCCGCGCATCGTGCCGACGGCCCGCAAGCTCAACCGCATCACCTACGACGAGATGCTCGACCTCGCGGCGTCCGGCGCCAAGGTCCTCATGCCGCGCTGCGTCGAGTACGCGCGCCGCTACAGCGTTCCCATTCACGTGCGTTCGTCGTTCTCGGGCCTTGAAGGCACGTGGGTGAGGGACGACACTGACCA